>NZ_JBBORH010000002.1:0-1626064 GCF_038004525.1 Paenibacillus sp. FSL R5-0914 | reverse complement strand
TAGCTTTTTACCACCTTACGCTCGTGGCGTGTTTTTCGAAACGTACGGAGGAGCGGACGAGGAAACGAAGCTGCTGGCGCGGCTGATCGCGGTATACATCCCCATACTGATCTTAATGCAAGCGGTCGATGACGGGAATGAAGCGATTGCGGCAGAGGCGAAATCCAACATCATGCGGGCACTGTCGGATTAGGCTCATTATTTCGTTGCGGCTATGGGGCTATGGCTATCGGCACCATTTTGTAGTTTAAAGGCCGCGATAAGGTACGATCCGCCTTCTCTGATGCCGCTTTATGTTGTTTATTCAGGAGGGTTTTTTATTGTGGGTTATGAACTGGATTTTAAAAAAAGGGTACATGAAGTTATTACACAGAAACAATTATGTTCAGTTATGAATGACACTAAGTGGGGAAACTTACAAAGTGATGTAATAAATAAACTCCCTTTTACCCCGCCATATCAAGCTAAGTATGTATTAGATGATGTACTTTATCCAGAGAACTTTGAAACCGACGTCTGGTATTTAGGGGATTGGATAGAAGGACTTTCACCTTTTTTTTCTGTAGAATGGATACGGGTTAGACCAAGGTATCAGAAGCACAAGGGGAATCTGCTTCCTCCTGAATTAATTGACATAAGTAAAGAATTTCTTTCGATTTTACATGAATTAAGAATTCCGTATAGAGAAGAAAACAATACATTTTTCATTTATGGATACATTTCAAATACTTCTCACTTTTCAAAGGTAATCAATTAGCTAACGGGACACGATAGCACAATAACAACTGCTGCCGGCTTTATCTGAAGCCTATTAAAGTAACGGGCAGAATAATTCAACAATTCAATTCTTGAAAGGACTTTACCTTAAAAGCCTAGAATAATCAACTTATGTATTTCTACCAAGTAAGGAGCTACTATAAATGCAGATTGTTGTAACTGGCGGAGCAATTATAAGAGATAGTAAAGGAAGAATTTTATTGCAGCAAAGATCCGATTACGGAGACTGGGGATTACCAGGCGGAGGCATGAATCCAGGTGAGACTATCCAAGAGACAATGATCCGGGAAGTTAATGAGGAAACAGGATTAACTGTTACGGATTGTGAATTTTACGCTGTATATAGCGGTCCAAGGATGGAATACTCCTATCCTGATGGCAACAAGGTTGTTTTTGTTATGTTTCTTTTCAATGCCTGGACTGATTATAATCAGTATTTATCTGAGGATGGGGATACGATAAGATATCAGGACGATCTATGCGAATCGTTGAAATTACAGTTTTGGGATATTAACGATATCTCACTGGATCAAATAAACAAAGTTCAACGACCAGTCTTTGAAGATATGCTAAACGGGAATACAAATATACTTAGATCTTAATACACCAGTTCGCTGAACTAACGGGAAACGATAGCTCAATAAGCACGAAGAAACGGCAGCTGATGAATTGGCTGTCTTTTTCTCAACTCCCTCAAGAACTTTGATATAATATGGGTATCTGGACTATAAGTATGAAAGGGGAGTACAACAATGAATAAAATTTTGCGCAACAGCTCGGCGGAAGCTGAGATTAATACCCTTGGGGCGGAACTGATCAGCTTCAGAAAGCTGGATCCGGAAGCTGAATACATCTGGAGCGGTGACGCCACGTATTGGACAGGCCGTTCTCCGGTGCTGTTTCCCATTATTGGTACGGCCCGGAACGGAGAGATTAAGGTGGACTGCAAAGCCTATAAGATCGGCAATCACGGATTCGCCAGACGCAGCGAATTTACGCTGGTCCAAGAAAGCGACACCCACGCGGTTTACCGCCTCTCTTATGATGAGAAAACCCTGGCCAGTTATCCTTTTAAATTCAACCTATATATTACATATAAACTGAATGCAAGCACACTGGAACTTAGTTACCGGGTGGAAAATAGCGATGAACAGGATATCTTATTCCAGCTCGGAACCCACCCGGCGTTCAATTGTCCGCTTGATGACAACGGTAGCCTGAACGATTACTATCTGGAGTTCGCTGAATCGGAAAACCTTGAAAGGTTGTTCTTGAATTCGGACGGCCTGCTGATCAGCGGCAAATCGGAGCCCGTTCTGAAACAAGAGACCATCCTGCCTTTATCCCATGAAATGTTCGCCGAAGGCGCATTGATTTTCCGAAATGTGAGCTCTCGGCAGATTTCGCTTAGAAGCAAGCACTCCTCCAAAAGCGTAGTTGTCAGCTATAAGGGTTTTCCCGACCTCGGCATCTGGCAGCCTTTGAACGCTCCCTTCATATGCATCGAGCCTTGGCAAGGAGTAGCGGATATGGACGTCTTCGAAGGTGAACTTCAAGCTAAAGAGGGAATAATCACCCTGGAGCCGGGGGCGAATTTCACAAGCTCCCTGACCATAGAAATCAACTGACGATCCGAAGGGATCTGCAGGGTTCTCAACTGGTTAAGCTCGGCTCCATACCATTGCAAAAAGCATCAATCTATTGGAGAGGGCACTGAAGAACTTACGATTTTCTTAAGGAGTATGTATAAACTTCAAAAAAGAAGACATTCAACCCCATTTTTAGGAAGAATGTCTTCTTTTTTAGCTCTATTTTATTCAATTTATCCCTATGTTTTCAATCTGTTAACTTTAATATCCGCTTTAAGTTCACGGCGAATATCGTCATCGCACCTTGTAATTCCATACCAATCAGACCCGAGGATGTAGCTACATCATACCCGTGCCCATGTTTAAGTTCGTTATTCTTCGCTTCAATTTTGTAGCGTTCCTTAGATTTTTCTTTAAAGTACTCTGTTTCCTGGAACGCAATCTGTTCCGAATGTTCTTCAGATTTAATCGTTACAGAGTAGGTTTTGCTCTTCGATCCTTCTTTATAACAACCCTCTTTAAACGGACAACGCTTGCACTGTTCCACGTTAAAATAATAGGTGTCTGCTTGGTTTTTGTCGATGCCTTTCTTGCCCTGTTCTCTTTTTTATTGAAGTAGGCGTCAAATCGTGGATGCCGTTGAGCTAACGGGCAGGATAGTTGAATGATTTCGCGAATAACTTAAGTCATGACGAATTTACGAAGTTCGCAAAAAAGACGTTAGCCGAAAGAAGTTCTTAGTTTAGGAGGAGTCTATATGATATTAGAAAAAGTTATAAATAGAATTGTAATACAAAGTGAATATAAGGATTTTGTTGATAAGTATATAGAAAATATACTTACCGAATTTAAAGGTAAGATTCATAGCATTTATATGTGTGGCTCGATTCCAAAAGGAACTGCTAAACCTTTTAAGTCAGATGCAGACTTTACTATTGTATGTGTAAATCCCAAAGATATTGATTACGAAAGATTGTCAAATATTAAAGACAGGCTTTTGGAAGAATATCCAGTAGTAACTAAGATTGATACGATAATTTGCTCGATTGACGATGTATTAAGTAAACCAAATGAGTGGGGTTTTTGGGTAAAGATAATTTGTGTTTGCATATATGGTCATGACGTTGGTGAAAAAGTACCACCGATAATTATTTCTCCAGAGTTCATTTTAGACTTAAATACAGAGACCAAGGAGGAAGTAGATCGTATACATAGTTTACTTTCTAATGCTAATGATAACACAATGAAAACTAGATATATTAAAGGTTACTCTAAGAGATTAATTCGTGCATTATACTCTTTGGTTTTAGAAGATACAGGTGTATGGCAAGATGACATTATTAAGATGAAGAATGCCATATTAAACTATTGTGAGATTGACTCCGCTTTAGTTGAATATCTGTATGCTTGTTACTTGGATAGTAATGTACTTGTTGAAGAGTTTCTGGGAATTGCAGATGAAGTATATAGCTATTTTGAGAACGCCTTAAATGCAATGGCTGCTTCCAGAACTTCCTTCGGCTAACACCATATTGACGCTCCGGGTCACTCTGAGAAGCGAGTGACCACATCCAGCCCCCTAAGCCCGTCGGGACGTCACTGCATTAGGTGTTCGGCAAGCCTCACAAGTATAAGCAGCGACTCTAATTAAAACATAAGACTATTGAACTAACGGAGAACTTTAGTTGAATGATACACATTAATGAGCAGGCGCTACGGTAGCCTGCTTTTTTCATTGAAGTAACGGGCAGGATAATTTGGACAAGTCACGGAGATTTGAATATGAAGATTGTTAAGGGATGTGTTATTAAAATGAGTCTACAATTGGTGCCATTAAATATTCATTCAGATTGGACTGTTGTATAGAATCATTTTTATGAATTTAATCCCGATGACTTTCATGACGACTCATTTCCTTATGTATGGGAGCTACATGAGGATATATTCTATTTAAGAAATGAAAAGACAGGTTTGATTTTGGATTTAGGATGGTATCCAGCTATGCGTTCAGAGGGTGCGTATACATTGAATTTAGTGAAAATTGGTGATGAAGAAACTGGACCCGAATATTGGGCTAACCCTATTTTAAAATATTGTTCCCGCAAAATTAACGACATAACAAATATAATCCATGAAGTTCTCAGAGGAATAGGATTCGTCCGAAGCAAAGTAAATCATTAAGCTCACGAAGAACGACAGTAGAATAGCGGCTGCTTCGGCAGCCGTTTTTTATTGTTCAATTAGCCGGCAGAATACTTACAATTTGTGGCGCTATAGCGTCACATTATTAGCATTAGGTTATGTAATGATATTCTGATACTCAAAAAAATTGGAACAATGTGGTAAAGTGGGATGATGGAAGAAGTACTCAATAAAAAATAGAGGAGGAGACAAATATTTCATGGGCAACGACTTTTACAGAAAACTAGGTGCATCCTTTCTAATTTCCGCTGGAGTAATCTATGCAATCGAACGAGTAGGCTCTTTGATAGCTCGCAGCCATGAAATTGCAGCGTTGTACGAAGCAAATATGTTCAATGCCCTACCTGAAACTCATATTACAAGCTTCTTCGATAATATCTTTGTGCCAATCCTTGCGTTTCTCGGTATGATACTTTTTGTATATGGGTTTCCGAAAAAAATCAAATGAGATAACTCATTCAACGCGATGTGAGCACATAATGAGTTGTACCATAAAGTTACAGAGGAGGTGCTTAGGTGGCGGAAAGAAGATGGGGTATTGTCAAATGGTAAAAAGAAGATAAAGGTTACGGACGGATAATGCTAGACGGCCAGGAAGGTAACCATGTTTTTATACACTTCAGCGAAATACTACCAGACCCTATTAGGTTACCGAACGGCTTTCGGCTCCTTAAAGAGGGTCAAAAAGTTGAATTCGACCTATTCGAGTTTCCGAATATAATTGATTCTCAGCGCAGGACAGCTAAGAATGTGCAAATATTAGAGGAATGAAGGAATCGAGACGTACTTGATAAATGTATGGACTTTCGGGAATCATAATTAAGCTGACAGGAGACGATAGTTCAATAAACGCGATAAGGCAGCCAATCAGTCAACATGATCGGCTGCCTTTGTTCAATTAGCGGGCATTTATCTTCAACTACTAAATTACAGTTTTCTTGCTTTGATTACGAAAGTTACAGGAAGCATCTTTGCTTTTTTTGCAAAATCGTCGTTATCGTCCCGCAATTGAATAATTTCATCATCAGATTGCTCAATCATTTCTTCAATAACAAATCCCGCTTTTGAGAGCGCATTCACATAGGTTGATAGTTTACGGTCAGCTAATGTTAGCGTACTTTCGTCAAGAGTCACCGAATACCAAGATTCATCGAAGTAACATTTTTTAAAAACAAGCATATCATTTTCTGCAACAACACATTTGTGTATAGGGTGAGACCAACTGAAAATAAATACGCCGTCTTTTTTTAGGTAAGAAGCAATCCTGCTAAAAGTACCCTCAAGATCGGTTGTCCAGCCTATAGCATAAATCGAATAAACAAAGTCAAAATAATCCTCAGGTAGGCCACATTTTTCTTCCATGGGAGAACAGATTAATTTTGCTGAAAGTCCGTGATCTGACAAATATTCTCTTGTTTTTTCGATTTGGTTTTCTGATATATCCATACCCCATAGTTCAGATGCTTTACGTTCCCCGAGATATTGCAATGATTGACCGCTTCCACAGCCTATCTCCAACATCTTTTTTCCTGAAATATCGCCAAAAAGCTGGCATTTTTCTTCTGAGACGAATGCTCCATATAAAGGAAGTGCGGTTGCTCCTAAAATATCATTTCCTTTTGTATCCCAAAATAAGCTGTTAGTTTCATGAATAACATTCTTGTCCATATCGACCGAGATAGCGCTACCAACCTCGCCAGCGCCTATAATATTTGTTCTATAAACAGAATTCTTGTCCATGCCAGTACCATCCCCCAATATAAAAATATTAGTCTAAATGTATATCCTGACTTGCGCGCTATTGATTCCAAAATAATGTACCATTTTTCTATGAATACATCTACCTAAAATCTTCCATACAGCATCCATTGGATCTAGTAGACTCATTGCGCTAACGGGACACGATAGTGGAATAGCGGTTGCTACGGCAGTAGTTTTTTATTTGTTCAATTAATGGGCAAGATAGTTGAAAAAGGAACTTAAATTTAAATCTCGAATATCTATTGAGAACGGATAGCTAAAAAATTGATGACAGACAGGAGATAAATACGATGATCAAAGGTTTCGGAGGAATCTTTTGGAGAACTAAGAATCTTGAAGTTATAAAAAAATGGTACAGTGAGGTCTTGAAGATTGAAATAGATCATTGGAATGGGACTGTGATAAAGCCCCAATCAGGAAATGAGACTATCTTTTCTTTCTTTACCGAGGATGATAGTTATTTTCCAACAGAACAACAAGTGATGTTAAATTTCCAAGTACATAATCTAGACGAGACTATTAAACATCTTGAGCATATTGGTATACCACTTGCAAAGAAAGAAGAAATTAGTGAATTTGGAAAGTTTGTTTGGATTGAAGATCCTGAAGGTCGACTGATCGAGCTTTGGGAGAAATAACGAGTTGTGTAATAAAAATGAGTTGACACCAAAGTAGTTAGGGACCATACTATATATATGAACAACAATAATAAAAAAATAAATGACATTGAGACTATTCCCTCGCTTGTACAATCCAAGCGTCAGATTGATCGCTATAACCTAGACATAGACGCACAGGCTATACTCGTCGCGTCTAGGCTAATGGCAGCGGGAGCCATGCTTGGACACGCCTCAGAGATTCATTTCTCTAGATTCGGTTTATCAACAGGGCGTTATCGTTTATTGGCAGATCTTGAAGATAACGAAGGAGAAGAGTTGCCTTCGCAATTAGCGGAGCATCTAGGCGTTACACGTGCTACAGTGACTGGTCTTATCGACATTCTTGAACGAGATGGGCTAGTGTCTCGGCGATCAAGCTCAGACGATGGCCGTCAGAAATCAGTCGTCTTAACGGAAGAAGGAGCGAAGAAGCTCCGTGAAATGGCTCCTGAGCATTTCGCTCGGTTGGAAGCAATGGTGGGCTTGCTCAACATCGAAGAACGCAGCGTATTTCTCGACTTGCTAGGTCGAGTTACACAAGGCATCTCAGCACTTACGGGCGAATTAGGCTCGAAACCAAAGGGAAACATCAGTAATGAGTAGAATGGGCTAGTGAAGCTAGCCTATTTTTACTCTTATATAGTTAGGCGCCTAATTATAATTCGCTGAAATCAATCGTTGAACTATTTCAAATAAGAAGGGAGCAACTAAATGAACCAGATGAAATACCCGAATCAGACAGATGATGTTTACGGCATCAAGGCTGTTGGTTCCAAGAAAAAGACTTTTGTACTATGGCGTGAAGTTGTAATGGCCTATGCTGCTCCTGCCATTATGGCAGGTATCGGGGGATTGGTTACTGCAGATAGGGGGCTTCAAATAGCGGCATTGACCACAATTGGAGGTGCATCGGCCTTGATGGCCTTGATGATTGGGCTATTGTTGCGCAGCCGAGTGGGCCATTTGCGATGGGTCATCGGTGCACCTCACCTGGTTGTAGTAGGGGTATTCGCAATGGCCGGGTCCACATTTGGACTATACGCTGCATGGGTGACATCTGTTGTAGTAGAATTTATGATTCCGATTAATTACTTGGCCTGGGTCGATCGTGTATGTATCGATTTCCCGTTGTCTGGATTCATAGCAAGCACGATAGTGACATGGCGGTGGCGACTTGCCGTCACAACTGATTTTTCATCTAAAAGGAGAAGATAAAAAATGATAGTTATTATGGGAGCAACAGGTACGATAGGTAGTGCGCTTTTGGAACGGTTGGTTGATCTTGGCGTACCTGTCAGGGCGCTAAGCAGAGAGCCAGAGAAGTTGCGTGATCAGATCGGAGAAAAAGGTAGATCAATTATCGAGGTCGCTTTTGTCGATGCTTCTGACCCGACATCGGTGCGCCGCGCGTTTACAGATGCTAGCCAGCTCTTCCTTGCCATGTCCAACAGTCCAAGACAAATCGAATTGGAAACCTCTATCATTCAGATTGCCGCCGAATCTGGAATCAAACACATCGTAAAAATATCCAGTCCTGCCTTTGAGCATAGCTCTCCAGTGGCAGTAGCGGGCTGGCATCAAGAAATTGAGAAAACGCTGAGAGAATCGGGTCTCACCCACACCGTATTGCGCCCCTATGCGTTCATGCAAAATTTAATACGCTTTGCACCAACGATTACAACCCAAAATGTTTTCTTCGGCTCCATGGGCGTTTCACCGTGTAACTTTATAGACTGTCGCGATATTGCAGACGTTGCCGCAGAAGTTCTGACCAACCACGAGGTATCAGGCCATATATATACGCTTACTGGTTCGGAGATTTTCAGTTATCCCCAGATCGCGAGTCGACTGTCTGCCCTGCTTAATCGGCCAATAAGTTACATCAACTTGGAACCCCAAGAACTACTCCGTAATCTTATCGAGCACGGGAATCTGCCTCATTGGCTCGCGAACCACGTTGTGGAAATTCAAACCATGTCTAGGATGGTGCCAGAAAGTCCAAATAACACTGTAAAGGGCTTGCTTGGCAGAGAGCCACGCACGCTAGACGCCTTTCTACATGAGTGTGTAGAAAATTTCCGGTAGAGGCGGAGCCCACCTATTCTAATATTTGTATCGTTAGCAGCGTTTTACTCCGATTTTAGTTAAGTCATTGAGCTTACGGAGAACGTTAGTGGAGGAGCTTCCTTTATGGTAGCTCTTCTTTTTCATTTAAGCTAACAGCAGGTTAACGGAATGGACCGCAGTCGAAATAATTTTGCGTCATCTGGCTCGGTTTTGTTCCGACACGGTGTCTGCGAACCAGTTTCGGCTTGAAGATGGGAACGAGATTTCGTTTACACGGTCACCTGTAACGAATAAAGAAAGATGCTATGCCGAATACGAAAAAAAGACGACCATTTTGTGGGTCGGCCACTAATTATTCTATTGCGGTCAGGATAAAGTAGTGATTATCGACTTAAAAAGTAGTTATGTAAGGTTCGATAAAAATTGATTATAACTATGAATTACCAAACGGTTTATCGAATAAATAGTAAAATAATACTGTTAAGTACGAGGGTTATCGAGAGGGCTTTTATTTTGATTATCCTTTCTGAGTCTATATAAGTACATGTTTTTCCTAATGAAAATTATTTTTTCTCCAATGTAACATTGAAATGAAAGAGGGGATAGCGTTGATTGAACATAGCAATCTTGAAGAATATCTGGATCCGGTAAATTATGATCTTGAATTTGACGGTGAAATGGACAAATATCAGTTCTATCTTGAGCTTGCAAGATCGAGTCCTGGCGAAGTGTTAGAACTTGCTTGTGGTACAGGCTTAACAACGATACCCCTGTCGAAAGCCGGCATAACGATGACCGGCGTAGATATCTCTTCGGCGATGCTCGCATATGCGCGGCTGAAGGCGGAAGGGTTGACTGTTACTTTTATGGAAGGCGATGCCCGTACCTTCGAATCGGACAAGCGATTTTCGATGATCTATTTGACTGGCAATGCATTTCAGGCATTCTTAAGTGATCAAGATCAAAGCGATTTACTTACTACCGTTCACAAACATTTACAACCCCATGGAATCTTTGCATTCGAGACCCGTAATCCGGAGGGAACGGATTTATCCGATCAAGAGGAGACAGGATGGGGGTCCTTTATTGATAAGGATGGGCAAAACGTCAAGGTATCAGGCACACAATGTTACGATGCTAGCCAGCATATCATGCATTGGGTCACGATTCGTGATTGGGGAGATAAACGAACGACTTCCCGAATTGCTTGTCGATTCACAGATCAGGCTACGCTGCAATCTTTATTAATCCGTCACGGCTTTCGCGTCGAACATCAATATGCTGACTGGGATAAAAAGCCGTTCTCTCCGTCATCTTCATCTATTATTAGCGTTTGTAGGAAATGTTAGGAGAGACGTAATGCATTGCAATAGGAAAAATCCCCTCAGGTCGAGGGGATTTTTGGTGATCCTAGCAGATTCCCCCTTAGAGTCCGCCTTTATTCAACTAGACGGCAAGATAGCGTAATAGCCTGTCTGAAAATATGGTACAATTTGTAATACTAAAGCGAGGTGAAAGAATTTGAGGAATATTGTTGAGGACTCACAGTTTCTCAGTGAAAGAGCTGAGATGATGTACTATTTTCAAGATGAATTTTACATCTCTGAGAAAACTGAAATTATTCATTCAACTTCAGGAAAGTTCAAACTTGAAATCCATCACTATAACCATGTTGAAGGTTTTTACAGACATAATTACACAAAAGGGATTGTTACGGATAGTGAGCATAAAATCATCGACATAATATATAGAAATTATGACCCATTCTTATTCAGTTGGTTGGAGGTAAATGGCACAGAATATCTGTTGTGTGGGTTAGATTATCAGGGGTATTCAATTGTTAATTTATCAAATAAAGAAACCCATCATTATGTTCCCGAAGAGGCTTATAAAGGGCATGGATTTTGCTGGGGGGAAATAATATATTTTCAACAAAAAAAACTAATAGTGATTGATGGATGCTATTGGGCATGCCCCTATGAACTTGTTTTTTATGATTTTTCTAATCCTATGAATGTACCATATAATGAATTATTCCGTGTGGATGTTGATAGCGTATTAAATTGGGATAGTTGGAAAGATTCCTGTAGGGTTATATATCTTGATAATGAAAACAACGAGACAGAATTTGTATTTTAGAAACTAAGCTAACGGAGAACGATAGTGGAATAGGCATAAAATATTATTAGAAGTGTTCGATATCAGGAGAGATTGGAGAAAGTATGAAGAAGGTAGACTGGATTAAAGTAATTCTAATAGTATCGCTATTCGGTAATGTTGTCTTTTTTTTGAATCAGAAAAAGGATAGTAGAAATCAAGAATTGAAATATGAATTATTGAATGCTAGCATTCACCGAGATCTAGCTCAACTTGAAGCAACTATACAGTATCAACAAGATCATAATTGGAATAATGAAACTCTTGTTACACAGAAACTAGATGATGCCATCGATTCAATTATCTTACACAGTGGAATGGAACGAGATAAGGATAAGGAAGATATCCTTTGGGGATTGCACGATTATATAAATGAGTTCAAGGTGGGTGACGAGATTTTAGATGTTAGCTTAAATGATAAGCAACGCGCTGATTACATCTATTTAGGTGAGAAGCTTCGATCTAACGGGTGGACGTTTAATGTAGGATATGATACAAGCTGGGAGGCCTTTGCATCTAAAGTAAAGGAGTTGGTAACGGAGTCATAGATGTCACAAGTCTGTATTGGATTTGACGGATACGGACATAAGCCTGTGTTAGTTCGGGAATTGGGGAATTAATTATGATAAGTGAGAAGAAATCTAAGCGTCTTGGAATTGTTCGATCCCTTGTTTATGAAATGCAGAGCAGCTTCAAGAATCAGAAAGCTTGGGCTCATCTTTCAGGAGTGTCTACCTTCGCTTCGATGCTCGCTATGAGAAGAGGACAAGATTCGGAAATAGCTGCGATCGCGGGGGTGCTACACGATTTTTATTTCTATAAAACTGGAATAAATACCTTTCCTGGTCACAATAGCGCAGACGCGGTAAGACCTATAATACGTAGCACTCAAATCTTTACCGACGAAGAGATCTCAGTAATTCTTAGATCAATCTTTTATCAAGAAGATAGAAATCGAGTTCATGGACCAGATGAGGAAGTTATTAAAGACGCTATTTTATTGCAGAGGTACTTTCAAAATACAGGAAATCATTTACTTAAGACGGATATACATAGACTACAAAATGTATTTATTGAATTAGGGATTCAGGAGGGAAATGTAGATACAGAATTAAACGTAGATGTGGAAGCATTAAATAGAGAAACTAAAGACAGACGACTTATGCTGGCTGATTTTGCGGAAAATCTCGCAGAGCAAAACATAATCGGGGTACCGGAAGATGAACGTTATCGGGAAATTTGCAAGTATTGGCCGGACTCTGATATCTATAAAGTACTAGAAGGTAACTGGTGTGCTGCATTTGTATACTACTGCTGTATGCAGGTTGGAATACTTCTTCCAATTCGATATCCTAACCGAATGTATCGTCTAGCTGGGGTTGGTGCGTGGTTGGATTGGGCTCAGCTGCACGAAACTAGATTTTTCTATGACGCTAAACAAGAAGAATTTATTCCGGCACGTGGTGATATTGTTATTTTCGATAAGCTTCTCTCCGATAATTCTCACGATCATATCGGAATTGTTTTAGCTTGTGAAGACAATGAAATTTTGATTGCTGAAGGTAATAAAGACAATAAAAACTACTCTAGTGTCTCATTCAGGGGTAGAGATCATTGTATACTCGGATATGTCCGAATAGATAACGGCTACCGTTATCATTTCAATGGAGAGTATGTACCCTTTGGTTATTGATTTCGAGCAGTTATTACGCTAACGGATAGGATAGTTTAATAAGAGTTATGTTATTTTATTCGGGAAATAAAACGATTAGGGAGGCAAATCCATGATTGATATTGAAAGAATTAAAGAAATTATTCCTCATCGGAATCCATTTCTCTTGGTCGATAGAATATTGGAGATTAATGAGGGGAAGAGAGCTGTTGGAATTAAAAATGTAACCATTAATGAACCTTATTTTCTGGGTCATTTCCCTGACTATCCCGTAATGCCGGGAGTCTTAATTGTAGAAGCACTGGCACAGGTCGGTGGAATCGCTATGTCTAACGTTGAAAGCAACAATCATAAAATAGGCTTACTGACTGGTATTGATAGTTGTCGTTTCAAACGACAAGTAAAACCAGGAGACACAAACTCCTTCTTGTATTTGATGTAATTCGAATCAAGGGACAAATCGTCAAAGGAAAGGGAGTCGCCACTGTAAATAATGAATTGGTATGAGAATCTGAAATAATGTTTGCATTCAGTTCGATTTAGGTTTTAAGGTAACGGGAAATGATAGTTGAAACAATATACATTGATGAGCAGGTGCTTCGGTATCCTGCTCTTTTCATTAAGCTAACGGGCAGGATAGTTGAAAAGAAAATAGTATAGTTTTCTTATGAAAATTGGGAAGTTTGGGGGTACTGTAATTATGCGTTTATCACTTTTAGGTATTTCAATATCACTTTTTGGGATAGCACTTATATTAACATCAAGTGGTTCAGCAACAGTATTGGGACTTGGTGTTTCATTTTTAGGTTTGATAGTTTCATTAATTGCTTGTTTTAGAGGTGAACATAAAGCTTAAAAGACAAGTAAACTCACGGGAAACGATAGTTGAATAATACACATTGATTAGCAGGTGATTTGGTATCCTGCTCTTTTTAGCTAATGGACAGATTAGTACCATAAATAATGGTAGAATTATGTAAACACAAGAGTAGCTATTTGTTGCTAATCAATGAGAAAGGATTGATGATGATGTTTGAAATATTCATTAAAGAGATCACAAAAGAAAACTGGGAGGAAGCATTTAAACTTTCAGTTAATGAAGATCAAAAAACATTTGTTCCAACTGTTGCAGAATCACTAGCGGTTGCCTATATAAAACCTTGGGACGAGGCATTAGACCCATATGTTTTATATAATAATAACAAGATAATTGGATCGTTTTATATTTCTTATACACCAAATAGTGAGGATAATTATTGGATTGGGGGATTTCAAATTGATAAGGAATACCAAGGGAAAGGCTATGGTAAAGGTTCTCTAGATAAAATTATTGATTTTATACAAATCAAACATGCTAAATGCAAAATCATATCTTTAACAGTGGAAAAAGAAAACGAACAAGCTATTCGCTTATACGAAAGTGCAGGATTTATAAGTAAAAATAGGATGAATAATGATAACCAACCTATATATAAGTTAACATTAGATAATAAATGAGGGTTGTAAATACGTTAAGCTAACGGGGCACGATACCACTATAAACACGATAAAGCAGCCGGTCAGTCAACGTGATTGGCTGTTTTTATTCAACTAACGGGCAGGTTAGTTTAAAAGTTTCGCGAATACCCTACATATGAAATTATTTATAGAGTCCGTGAATCAGACGTTATTGGAAATAACGTAAAGATAGACAAATGAGGAGTACAAAATGATGAATACCCGATTCTCAATGCCAATTAAATTAGTAAATCAGTCAGAATTACTTAAAACTACAATCATTGAAAAAGGAAGACATTATCAATCTTTGTACATTTTAGAGTTTGATAATTCTGTGAAATATGTACTGAAAGAAAAAAACGTTAAAGATTCTGGAAGTTTAATGGACGAAACAGAAAGGCTGAAATGGGTGAATGATGTGATTCCTTCTCCTAAAGTAATAAGTTATCAGGTGGAGAATGGAAAGGAATGTTTAGTTATGACCTATATAGAAGGTTGTACTGCGGAAGAATACCAGCAGGAAGAGGGAGATAAAAGTCTAGGCTATATTTTAGGAGAAGGTTTAAGAACAATACACAATGTTCCCATTGATAATTGCTTTTTTAATGATTTTTTGCCAGAAAAACTGATTGATATGGTCAAAAACAATATTAATGATAGAAAACATGAAGTCATAGAGGCTATTAATAACTCATTTCCCAATCATACTATTGACCAACTGATTGATTTTTTGGAGATGAATAAAGCGTCGACAGAGGAACTAGTTTTTACCCATGGTGACTATGGATCTGGAAACGTTATGATAAATAATGGACGTATTGAAGCATTTATTGATTTAGGAGGATCAGGGATATCAGATCCATACTATGATATTTATTATCTTGTAAAAAGTCTTACTTATTACACAGATAGGAAAGAAGAAATAGTTGAGTTTATGAAAGGATATGGAATATCTGAATTAGACGAGAATAGAATGAAATTTCATCAAATTATCGATACTTTATTATTGTGATTTATATAGTAGTAACCCTAAGATGGCGTTGACATTCTGTAACACTGTTTTCCTGCTGAGTCGCATTCACTCCTTGATTTCTGTTCGAAGTATTTCTAGGAAGAGCAAATCAGTCAGACAATTCTGCATGGCGAAGTTCGTCGGACCCGCACGTCATTCGTTGGGCTAACGGGACACGATAGTTGAATAATACATATTGATGAGCAGGTTAACTTAATAAGCAAAGTAATGGATAAAATATAAATATAAGTGTTCTCTCCCAAACTATTAGAAAATATTATGGTACGATGTCCTTATTCGGTTGTTTCAAGGGAAGGTAGATATCGTGCTAAATACTCAGGATGTTGCAATAAAAGCATTAACTTGTTATTCAATTACTTATCAATCAATAGCTCATATTGGCCAAAATGCAAACACCATCTATAAAGTGACAGATAAGGAAAAGTAACTGCTATAGTTTGCGAATACATCTATCAAAAAATGATTCGATGGAAAGTATTTGGTCTGAGGAAAAAGTCATCCATTCAGAAATGATTTGGCTGGAATCATTAACAAATGATACAAATCTGGGTGTTGCCATCACCTATAAAAAATAACATTGGTGAATATGTTACTAAGATAGCTGACATAAACTGTACATTGTTAAAATGGGTAGATGGTGAACAAAAACAATTTGTTCCAACAGTCAATGATGCCGAGTGTGTAGGCGAATTGATCGGAAAGCTTCATAAACAATCATCCTTTTGCCCTCGAATTTTTCCTTCTAAGCAAAGATTTTGATTTGAATTACAGATATGAGATTATAGTGGGTGTAAAAAAACGTCAGTCACCTTAAGCAGGTGACCGGCGTTTTCATATTAGCTTTTAGGCATTTTGCTCTCATCCATGTACAGCAGGTTCCATCGGTGACCGTCCAGGTCGGCAAATCCTGCGCCGTACATCCAGCCGTCAATTTCACTCGGCTTGCCAAAGATGTTTCCTCCGGCAGACTCTGCTTTTTGAATAAAGGCATCTACTTCTTCTCTGCTTTCAGCGCCAATGGAGAATATTACTTCAGCGCTATGGGTAGTATCTGCGGTTTTAGAACCTGTGAATTTCTCAAACGCTGCATCCGGGAACAGCAAAATCGTTGTTTGGCCTATGTCAAGCTTGGCTCGCTCGTTACCAACGCTCACTGCATGGAATCCAATCTCATTGAAAAAGGCAGTTGACCTCTCAACATCTTTGACCGGCAGGTTAATCCAGATCTCCTGTGGCATGGCTATAGCCTCCTGGAATATATTTTTAACAACTCTTACTATACTCTAGTTCTGGCAGCAGAAGCGAATCTTACAAAAGAATCCGGAATGACATTTCTGTCATGCATTATGCTGTTTCCTTAGTAACTTCTCTTCTCTATATCGCAACTCACTCTTAATTGAAATACTCGATAGTTTTCTCAATAAATGCCTTGGCCGATTTTGTCAGAAAACGGTCGGACCTATGAATGATCTCAAAGTGACGGTATGGCGGATCGTCTGTAATTCGGATGCAGCGTAGAGTTGGTTCATTCATCGCTTGGATCAAACGATAAGGCAGCAATGTTCCTCCGACGTTGGCTTTAACCAAGCTAATAATGGAAGTAGCCGAACTGGTCTCCATGATCGTATTTAAACTGAATCCATATTTACGGCAATAGCCATCAACCAGTTCTCTGCCTGTAAATCCTTCGGGGAACATCACAGTTTGGATATTTCGCAGTTCCTGGATTCCAATCGTGCTTCGTTCAGCCCAATCATGATTCTCGGAAACGACGAGTACATATTCTTCACTGCACAAAGGAATGCGTACAAGCCGATCATCAGGAGCAGACGTGATCTCGATGCCGATGTCTACTTCATTATCCAGCACTTGATTCAAGACATAGATCGAAGAGATAACCTTCAGTTGTACCTTGGGAAATCGTGCATGAAAATTCACGAGCAATGGGGTGAGCCGATAGTCCAGATCGGAAGGGAGAACACCAATTACCAACCGACCTCGTTGATCATTGCGGAATTCAGCTAACGCATCCTGGGTATTCTGTAAATGCCGAATCATCTGTACACAGTGCTCCAGAAACAGATTTCCTGCCTGGGTCATCACAATCTTTTTGCCGACTCGGTCAAATAAGGGAACACCGAGTTCATCCTCGAGTGCGCGTATTTGTTGACTCAACGTAGGTTGAGATATGCCGAGTTTCTCAGCTGCTCGTGTAAAATGAAGCTCCTCACACACCGCAATGAAGTTTTCCATCTGACGAATCTCCATATGAATACCCTCTAATCATTGGTTTTAGTAATCATTTTAATAGAAACTATAGTATTGTTCAATCATTCTAATGATTCTATACTTAATCGTGCACCACCCAACGATCTTTCGTTAACAAATAGGATGATGGGTGAATGTAACGATACTACTACCATGAGGTGATTCATAATGAAACTTTTTTATATCGTCCTGGCGCTTATCCTGGCTTCACTGAATTTACGACCACCCATTACATCCATTTCACCGCTAATGAGCACCGTACAGAATGATCTGGGTATAAGCGGGATTACCGCCAGTCTGTTAACCACACTTCCGGTATTATGTATGGGCATATTTGCTCCGTTCTCCGTAAGATTAAGCAGAAAGTGGGGAAATGAGGGCGCAATTGTTCTGGCTTTAATCCTCATTGGGTTAGGTACAGGATTACGATGGTTTGTTGGTACAACTCCATTGATGATGTTCACTTCTTTTCTGTCCGGAATAGGAATAGCATTGGCAGGGCCGCTATTATCCAGCTTCATTAAGCAGTACTTCCCTGACCGAGTGGCAGCTATGGTGGGTATCTACTCTACAGCGATGGTGATGGGGGCCAGCATTAGTGTGGGATTATCGGTTCCGCTTCAGCATACGCTGGGTGGTTCGTGGAGGGGCTCGTTGGCTGTATGGGCATTTCTCGCAGCCATTGCATTGCCGATCTGGTTGAGATTAGCCTGGTCTGCGCGCATAGATCTACAATCCGGTAAAATCTCGAGTGTACTTAATGCACCACTTCCGGTGAACAACAAGCGTGCCTGGATGCTGACATTATTCTTCGGGCTGATGGCAGCGATCTTCTACTCGTTGACCGCTTGGCTTGCGCCAGCAATCCAAAGCAAGGGGTATAGTCAAGAGACGGCCGGCAACATCCAAACCTTATTTACATTGATATCTCTGCCCTCTACGTTGTTCATTCCCATGCTTGTACACCGTTACCAAAGACGTGTATTCTGGCTTGTCGGGTGTGCGTTATTAGAGTTGATGGGTGTCCTGATGCTGAACATATCCGTAAGCCCCTGGCTCGCGGCGATTCCACTCGGTATTGGAGCAGGTGGACTGTTCCCGATTGCACTGATGTTGCCCATTGATGAAACAAGCAATGCTCAGGAAGCCAGTAGCTGGTCCGCAATGACCCAATCAGGTGGCTACATTCTCGGAGCGCTTGGGCCGCTAGCCATTGGCTGGCTCCACGATACAACGGGCAGCTTCGTCCAAGCATTCTATGGTTTGGCTGTAATCATCGTGCTTCAGATTATCGTTCAATTGGCTATAGGTAATAAAAAAAGTTCTCCAGCGAGTTAGGATAAGCCCCAGAGCTGAGAGGATGTACTATTTTCATGATGAATTTAGAAACGGATTTTGTTGGGGGGAAATAAGTAGAGGAGCTTCCTATATGGTAGCTCCTCTTTTCTAGTAAATTAAATGGGCAATATACTAAGGTAATATTGGATTATAGGTTCATTCTATAAATATTATTCCTTTTATATATTAGACCAATAAAAGCCTGTAGCGATATTATGTTATTTATAATAATAACGCGGAGGAATGGTGGTCTGATGTCTATTTATGATTTTCAAGCGAAGTCAATTAATGGTGAGCCTGTTGAATTGTCAATTTATCGTGGAAAAGTTCTGCTTATTCTGAACACTGCCAGTAGATGCAGCTATTCTCGCCAATTACCTGATCTTCAAAGGCTTTACGAAATACACCATGAGCAAGGGTTTGAAATACTAGGTTTTCCTTGTAACCAATTCAACGAGAAAGAGCCAGAGAGTAACTCGGAAGTACATGAATATTGTGAGAGCAACTTTGGAGTTAAGTTTCCTTTATTCGAGAAAGTTGAGGTTAGGGGACCGTCTGCTCATCCGTTATTTCAATATTTAACACAGCAAGCACCATTTCAAGGGTTCGATACTGAGACATCAGGCGGTCAATGGATGCAGGATTTTCTGCGGGAAAAGTATCCGGACATATATGCCGGTGACGGGATCAAGTGGAATTTCTCAAAGTTTTTAATCGATCGAAACGGTCACATATATGGTAGATACGAAACTACGACTGAACCATTTGACATAGAGGTATTTATTGAATCACTTCTTTTAAAGTAAATGAATCCGATTAGTGATTAAGCTAACGGGCAGGATAGTTCAATCGTTTCTCGAATATTTTATGAGTTGGATAATTTTATGACCTTTGTGATTATAACGTTATCTGAAAAATACGCAAAGATAATTTTTTGAAGGGATGATTAAATTGAAGCAAGGGATACTAGTTTATCTAAATGGAACTTCAAGTTCTGGAAAGACCTCCATATCGACTGAACTGATAAATCAGAAAGAGATTCCTTTTTATCATTTATCAATTGATGATTTTTTTAATAATTACAATGATTTTATTAATAATAAATTTCCAGATGAACCTCCAAGAGAAATAGATCATCAAGTTGTCTCACAAATACTTGATGATTCCATATTCTCAGTGTACCATTCGACAATTAAATTGTTATCAGAAGTGGGTTTTAATGTAATAGTAGATACCGTAATCGACAATGACAAGAGGTTTAATGAGTTTCTTGATCAATTTTTCGATCAGCCTACGTTATTTATAGGTGTAATATGCTCGAAAGAAGAACTCATAAGAAGAGAGCAAGCAAGAGGAGATAGAAAAATTGGACTAGCAACTTCACAGTTTAGCAAAGTATATTACTTTGATGAATATGACCTCGAAGTAAATACTGAAGAGATGAATCCAAAAGAATGTGCCGAAAAGATATTAAGTTTTATTAAGTCCAATAAGGAATACTCGGTATTTAAGAAATTAAGTAAAAGAAATGTTAGTGTTTCCTAGTAGGCGTATCCATCAGATAACACCATATCAAGCGTTGGGGCTATCGCCTCTCGGTCTGCCCGAGGGATTTCGGAATTAAGCTAACGGGCAGTTTAGTTGAGTGTCAACCAATAGGATTTGAGTATTAGTTTGCAGAGTTTATAGACGAACACTTCAATTTCGAAAGCAGGTGAATAACTTGACAGTGCCACCATTGCTGGATGGAGCAAATGTTTTGATTTATACAGCAAACGAGCATTTCAATAATAACGGATATGTTTTGTTCGAGGGTGAAAACAAAAAAAGAGGTTATCACTGCTTTCGCGGTAGCTAAATATGACGGTGCCAGAGGTTACAATCTATTCTCATGTGACCTAGAGTGGAATGTTATTGGTGGCACTCTGCACGATTCATTGCAGGAAGCTAAAGATTGCGCAGAAAACTCAAGCCATGTACCGATAAATTGGATTTCAATAGTCATTCATCATTACGAAATCTTAGTCGAACGTTTTAAGAATAAGGAATACGGAATTGAAGAATTACAGCGCAGATTAAACACCGCTGTAATGCCTGATCCTCCAAAAACTGAAATTTCGACTAGACTCTTAAAATTGGATAATGGTTTAGAGATGTACGCCCAGCATGGGCGTCATCTCTAGGGTGAAAGTCTCCCACGGGGGCTGGCAAGTTTACCTTTAGCGAAGGGCAAGGGTATCTACCGCGAGGTGAATCTGAAGGAAGTTGGAGGCAAAAGTACGGGCCAAGGCAGACGAATCTACTTTGAGGCGGCTGCAGCCGTAAAGATGACGTTCTTATTCTTAGGAGGCCTGACGGATCGATGAGGTTAAATGGGTACGCTTTTATCATTGATTTCAAAACATTGTGCTATTTGCCGAGAACATGCGGTAACAAGGGAAGCGTGCATTTTCGCTGGGGGAGATATGCTCTGATCCAACGGCGTCTCCGCCGTTTTTTGTGCTGTTTGGTAAGTGAAGCAAGAGGCTAATTTGAAAAACACTGGCCTAGCTGTGCTAAGCTATCTGTACCTCAAAGCCGTCCGGGTCCAGAACATAAAAGAACCGCAAGCGGGGATTCGGCGTGATCGGCCTGCGCGCTACCGGGATGCCCTGATTTTTCAAATGATCTATTGCCTCATCCAGTGACTCCACCTCGAACCCAACGGAAGCGCCGCATTCTGGCTTCAGAGCCGGTCGGTTCCCTGTATAAGCTTGATCTTGGGCTGTCCCTCCGTGCCTAACATAAACAATCTGTTTTCCTCTGCTCTCAAATCTGCGGTCTATCGGAAGTCCCAGAATCCTGTGATAAAAATTAAGGGATGCCTCCAGATCGCGCACCCTTAGCGTAATCCAATTCAGGCTCAATTTCATGACTTTAATATCCCCTTATGTGAATTTATATTTTGTTCATTATACGCCATTTTGCACTGAAACCGGGGAGGATGAGGAATCGTGGGGCGTTTATAAGGGATTTGGCAAGCGGCTTACCCCTAGTCAAAAGTATGAAAGGGGTCCATCGTGAGACGGGTTTTCTTTTTTGGAAATGAAACAGTTGGAAATTGATCATTGCTTTGTGAGGTGAAGTATAGGGCAGTGCCCCTGACCACCACGCCAGAGCGCATCGCTGCAGCGATGAGGTCAGGGGTTCGATCCCCCTTGGCTCCACCAACAATTTTATACATGGACTCTTAGCTCAGTTGGTAGAGCCGTTGACACTTAATCAATTGGTCCAGGGTTCGAGTCCCTGAGAGTCCATCCAGAAGAAAAGGCGGAAATGCAGTTTTTTTTGTTGTTAATGGGAGTTGGAGGAATAAGCAGAGAGTGGGGGGTTCTGAGTTGCAAATGCCAACGGCAACAGCCCGCTCGTGCATCCAGACCGGAACTCACCCTCTGAACTCTAGATGTTAAAGCTAAACGCCAAGCCGACCGCCAGTTACGATCGGTGCTCGCTAACCCCGAAATTCAACTTCAGACTAACCAAGTTCTTGTCCCGAGCTGAGTACAAGAACTTACATCGTTAGCCGAAATGAACAAGAACTTTGAATCATAGCTGATTAGATGTATGTCTAATATTTGAAGGGACACGAGAGATAAAAAAACAGTTGGGGAGGCAGCCTGGAGATCAGCTGTCTTATTCTCAACGGGCAGGATAGCGCAACAATCGCCGAATTCCCTTGAAAGACGCAGTCTTAGCATTATGACTAAAGAAATGCAGCCAAACTAATGTGAACTCTAGGGGGTTACAGAATGTCTGTCATACCTGATGAATCAAGACGAGCGAAGTTCTCTACCCTAGCCAATGCGATAGTCTATTAAGTTTGATTATCCGACAAGGGAGCATGTAGATGGTCGATTTGTCTTAATTAAAAAGCCTAATCAGGTAAAAAATCAAAATATAACTGAATCCCCAAATAGTCCCCTAAAAGCCTAAAAGTACGTTTCTCTTCATGTTCATGCCGTTGAATATAAGATCACGCTTGATGTTAAAAAAGTGTATTCAACATTATGCTAAGCTGATAACGAATCAAACCAGATAATCCGTTCTAATGATTATGTCCTGATTATGGACTTCCTTTAATCTCATCTCTATAATAGGTGAAACATTATTGAAAACGTTCACAAGGGAGTTGCCATGAAAATTCGTTCCAGCAACTATTTCACCCGTCTCTTAATGTACAGTCTGCTGATTGGCTCTATTCCAGTGATCATCGTTGGAATCATCTCATATTTCAAAGCTTCCTCAATCGTGCAGGACAAGGTAAACCAGAGCAGCATGGCGACACTTCAGCAGACCCAACTTCGTGTGGAGCAAACCCTCAAGACGATCGATCATTCGGTTACGCAGTATATTAGCTCGCCCCTTGTGGTGAATGCGATGTCGCTCCCTTATTCTGCAGCCCATTATCAGGTTTATAATGAGATGTACCAGAACATGGTGCGCAGCCAAACCTTCGAGCTGACGATAAACAATATGACTGTAGTAAATTTAAAAGGTAAATGGGGCGTCGACAACAACAATATTTTTACATTTGACGATGTAAGGAATCTGGATCATCTTCTCCGGTATGAGAAGCTGCCTTCATTTTCTCTTTGGGTAACGGACGAGGACAAAAGCTCGCCAAGTATTAGTCTCGTGAAGAAAATCCCGTTGAATTCGCTGAAAGCCAACGGACTGGCCATCGTGACCATCGCCGAATCGCAGCTGGCGAGCCTTCTGGCGGCCGACAACCAAATCGGTAGCATTATGGTAATGGATAAAGATTACCGGCTTTTGTCCCGAAGCGATCGGAAAATACAGCAATCCGGTTTTGAGCAACTTGTTGCCGAGATGCAAAGGCGAAATGAAACGGAAGGACAATTCAACGTTGAGCTTGATGGGGACAATACAACCGTTATCGTTCGTAAGTCAAGTTATAATGACTGGATTTATGTTTCCGCCATATTCATCAAGGATATTACCCGAGATTCCCGCTCTATAGGCTGGGTTACTCTGTTTGTATGCCTGCTCATGGTTCTGATAACCGGCGGACTCGCACTACTTGGTTCCCGTAATTTCTACCGGCCAGTTCGGAAATTGGCCGCAACGATTGCCAGCAGATTCGGAGATCCGCCAGATGAAGCCCGTACCGACGAATTCACCATGATCGGCTGTCGGTTGCAATCCATGCTGCAGACGGAATCCCGCCTCCTGGCTCAGCTGACAGGACAAGTACGGGAACTAAAGCAATTTTTTGTCATGAAGCTGATTCGCGGCGAGGAGAAAGAATCTCAGTTACCGGCCAGATTGAAAGAATATGGCTATCACGCCGATTGGAACTGGTATGCCGTACTCGCCATTCAGATCGATTTTCTGGAGCGGTCCCGGTATAGCGAAAACGACCGTGATCTGCTGCTCTTCGCGATCGCCAATATCGTCGGCGAGCTGATCCCCGCCGAGGAACGGCTAGATTCTGTGTTGCTGGAACAATCCCAGATCACGGTTGTCGGAGGTGCCGTAACTACGGATGTGGAGTACAAGAACCGGTTGTTTGCTGTAGCAGAACTGATCCAGAGAACAGTACTGCAATACCTGAAGCTGCATATTAGCATCGGCATCAGCCGTCCCCAAAATCAGCTCGTCGATATTTCTATCTCTGCCAAGCAAGCACTGGAGGCGCTTCGCTATAGGATCCGTTTCGGCGCGGAATCAGTTCTGTTTATCGATGATGTCCAGCCTGAAGACTTAGTATCCAGCGTGTTCCCGCACCGTGCAGCCAAAGAGCTCTACGATGCAGTTAAGCTCGCGGAGCGGACAAGGGCTGACGAACTGTTGGAGCGCTGCATTGGATTGATCTTTGAAGAGCAAGCCGACTGGCGCCAATATCGGATGGCATTGGTCAGGCTGTACACGATACTGACCGAGCTTGGACAGTCCGAGATAACAGCAGATACAAAGAAGAATACAGACGCGGAATTTCCACCCGATCAGGAAAAACAGCTTTTTGACAGATTGCTTGATCTAAAATCCCAGGAGGAAATCCGATTTTGGTTTAGTGAGACAGTCATTACTCCAATCATGCGCAGGCTGGAGCACCAGAGAAAGTCTCATGTCAAGAAAATATCGGACCAGCTAACTGATATGATCCATCAGAACTTCGACACCGAGCTTACGCTTGAAGCATGCGCAAAGCAATTGAATTATCACCCCAACCATTTGGGGCCGCTGTTCAGCAGGGAAAAGGGGATCAGCTTCAGCGAGTACCTGCAAAACTACCGTTTACAGATGGCGAAGCAATGGCTGGTAGAGACTGATATGAAGATCGGAGATATTGCGGATCGATTAACCTACACCAATCCCCAGAACTTCATTCGCTTTTTTCGCAAGATGGAGAACATGACGCCCGGACAATACCGGGATTTGCACTGCCATCAGAAAAAATGAACGCTTCAGCCGAAGACTCCCTGCGATAGGTCCACAGCCTGTCGTTGGGGGTCTTTTCATTATGATGTTACAGAGTAACAAGAAGTTACTCCTGATCGTATCCTCATGATTGTTCCGCACGTGATCATGATTATAACCTAAATAGTGGCAAATACCTTCCTTGATGATTATCCCTTGATTATAGACGTCGGCTTGTCGGACGCTTATCTTGAAGGTACGCACAAATAACACGAAGGTGGAGTCGAAGATGAATCAACCCAAAGGAAATCTTGCGATTGAAATATCTGCCCCGTTGAGAAAGAGACCCTATTTCTGGGGGCAGATACGGAGAAACAAATGGTTGTACGGGATGCTGGCCCCCGGGGTCCTTTACTTCCTATTATTCAAATACGCCCCGATGTGGGGACTTCTCTTGGCTTTCAAGGATTATCAGCCTTTCTTGGGCTTTTTCGGCAGTCAGTGGGTTGGCATGAAACACTTCGAGCGGCTATTCCATGATCCCGCGTTCTGGATGCTTCTGAGGAATACCCTGGTACTGGCCGGATACAATATTCTATTCTTCTTTCCTGCACCGTTCCTGCTCTCTCTTATGATTAATGAAGTGCGCCGTGAGAAATTAAAAAGAACCATACAGACCGTCATCTACATCCCGCATTTTGTCTCATGGGTCGTGGTAGTCGGCATCGCCTATACCTTCTTTACAATCGACGGCGGACTGGTGAATGAAGCCATTATGGCAATGGGTGGAGATAAGATCAATTTTCTCGCCAGTTCAGGCTGGTTTAGAACCATGGTTACATTGGAGGTGATTTGGAAGGAGACGGGATGGGGAACCATTATATTTCTTGCAGCCTTGGCAGGAGTTGATCCCCAGATATATGAAGCGGCAAAAATGGATGGTGCAGGAAGGTTGCGACAATTATGGCATGTGACACTTCCGGCCATTCGCTCCACCATTATTATTCTTTTCATCCTCCGGTTGGGAAGCTTTTTGGATACGGGCTTTGAGCAAATTTTCCTGATGCTAAATCCGATTAACCGTGAGGTCGGAGAAGTGTTTGATACTTATGTATATACGGCGGGGATTACGCAAGGGCAGTTCAGTTTCAGTACCGCTGTTGGCCTTTTTAAGTCGCTGGTTGGATTTGTACTGGTCATCGGTTCCAACTGGTTGGCCAAAAGATTCGGCGAGGAAGGAGTGTATTAATCTATGAATCAACAAAACCGAAGCTGGAGCACCCGTATGTTTGACGGGATCAATGTCGCAATCCTGCTATTGGTATCGGCTGTGATGATCATCCCGTTTATTTACATCATATTGATTTCCTTCGCTACAGAGCAGGAGGTGCTGTCCAAGAGCTTCCTCGTATTTCCAACGAAATTCTCGTTAGAGGGCTACCGATATATCTTCTCTACTCCAATATTGCTGCGCAGCCTGGCAGTTACCATTGGGGTGACTGTGATCGGGACATTGGTGAACCTGCTGCTGACTGTGCTGATGGCGTATCCACTTGCCCGCAAAGATCTTTACGGACGGCGCGTTGTCATGCTCATGGTTATCTTCACAATGCTATTCAACGCCGGTATTGTACCTACTTTTTTGATTGTCAAAGAGCTGCACCTTACCAATACCTACTGGGCGCTTATTATTCCCAGCGCGATCAGTGCTTTTAATATGATCATCATCAAAAATTTCTTCCAGCAGTTGCCTGACGGCCTGGAGGAATCGGCCAAGATTGACGGTTGCAATGACCTTGGGATTTTATTCCGTATAGTCATCCCACTATCTCTGCCTGCGCTGGCAACCTTTTCACTGTTTTACGCAGTAACTCATTGGAATACCTTTCTGAGCGCTATTTTGTATATCAACGATTCGAATAAATGGCCGATCCAGGTCCTGCTAAGACAGATTGTGATTCTCTCGGAGAAGGGGTTGTCTGATATGAGCGAGGCCCCTCCGCCGCCGTCCAAGATTATCAATATGGCGGTTATTGTGTTCTCCACCGTCCCGATTCTGTCAATTTATCCATTTTTGCAAAAGCACTTTGCCAAAGGAGTGCTGCTAGGTTCGGTTAAAGGATGACCCTATTCATCTTTTAATACAATATCTTCAATATAATGAGGGGGAGTAAGACATGAAACAGTTAAGCTACAAAATGTTCCTGACAGGTCTCTTAGTCATTCTGACAGCCGCAAGTTTGTCGGCGTGTGGAAGCAAACAGGAAGGGAAGAGCCCGCAGGCAGGTGGACAATTTTCATTTACAATGATGAACCAGTATTCCTCGACTGAGCCGCCCAAAGCCGACAATTCGATTATCAAGCAAATCGAAGAGTATACGAATACCAAAATCAATGTCACTTGGGTTCCGGCGTCTGCTTACAATGACAAGGTCAACGTCTCTATCGCCTCCAATGATCTACCCCAGGTACTGATGATTGGGGATACCAAGTCCTCATCTATCATCAATGCGGAGCGGTCGGGTATGTTCTGGGAGATCGGACCTTATATCAAGGACTATCCTAATCTGAGCAAGTACAACACCAATGAACAGGTACTGAAGAATATATCGGTAGATAGCAAGGTTTACGGTTTGTACCGCGCCAGAGCTTTGGCCCGCCAAGGCATAACCTTCAGGCAGGATTGGTTAGATAATCTAGGCTTGCAGCAACCCAAGACCATCGATGATCTCTATAATGTTATCCGCGCATTTGCCCTAGACGATCCGGACAAAAATGGAAAAAACGATACATTCGGGCTGGTGGAAGCCGAGGATTCCGGCGGCGCAGGGTCCACAGGTCTCCTTGGATTCCAGACCATCGCGTCCTTCTTCGGAGCGCCCAACCAATGGGATATTCAGGATGGCAAAGCAGTTCCCGAGTCTATGACTAAAGAAAATATGGAAGCCATGAAGTTCTATAGGAAGCTGTATGAGGAAAAGCTGATTAATCAGGATTTTGCGGCTACCAAAGTCAACAAACAGCAAGAGCAATTCTTCCAAGGTAAGGCCGGGATGCTGTTCACCACCCTTGACTTCGTGATCACAGGAGGAAACGAGCTGAAGAAGGCCAATCCTGACGCCAAAATTGATATTGTCAGCAGAATTCAAGGACCAAAGGGGGAACAGGTATTTGCGACCACTGGATATAACGGAATGTTCGTGTTCCCAAAGGCTACAGTCAAGTCGGAGGCGGAGCTGAAACAGCTTCTTGGTTTCTTTGACAAAATCGTCGATGACCAAATGTTGTATACCTGGACGTGGGGTATCGAGGGGGTCCATTACACCAAAGGAGAGGACGGAGAACCGAAAATCACTGACCAAACAGCGTATGCCAACGAGGTATCTCCACTAAAGCAGCTGCCTACCTATGATGGTGCGCTGATGATCTGGAAAGGGAAGGGGGAGACGGACAATAAATTCCGTACCATGATGAAAGAAAACGAGGCCATTGCCGTATCCAACCCGGTGGAGCCCCTGATCTCTCAGACCGCTGTGGAAAAGGGAACGGAGCTGAACAAGATCATAACTGACGCCCGTGTCAAATTTATTATGGGAACTCTTGATGAAGACGGCTTCAATAAAGAAGTGGAGAAGTGGCGCTCTCAGGGCGGGGACCAGATGATCAAGGATTATACGGAGCTGTATGCGAAGCAGGCTAAGAAATAATGTGGCTATTTAAAGAAAATGAGGTGCGTTATGAGTTATTTGCTGGAGGACTTTGCATTTGATCTGCGGGCTTGTCTTGCGCCTAAGGAGCATATTTGGGTATGTAGCGGTTATAGCACCGTAGCTCCGGAACGAAATATGGTAATGGGAGTTAAGGGGTGCTACTCGCCCCCTTTTGCCGCTAAGGATCTGCATGCTGGGATTCACATGATCGTGAACGACCACGATATTGAGGATACAGGAAACTTGGGCAAGGGAGACTGCGGAGTACTTTACGCCGAAGAGCGCTGGCGCCCCGATCGAATTTTCCGCCGTGGCACATACCATCATTTTATCGGAGAAAGGCTGATTTCCTTAAGCGTTTGCAGTGAGCTGGTTCCATTATTGAACGTCCATGGATTTGTTCTGAAGGTGACCATCCGCAACCGCAGCGGCAGCCCGGTGCCAGTTAGGTTGCGTCCCCGAGTTACACCGGGCAGCCCGGCTTATGTAGCTTATGACTTGTGGGACTATGGCTGGCCAGAGGCGGCAGCAGCGCCAGCTCAGGAATTGGAGCCTGGCTTGTGCGAACGCGAATCTGGGGGCTTGACCTTTGCAGTGTCCGGTGTTTGGGAGAATGAACAGGTCCGAGTAACTCTGCTGCGGGAAGGAGTTTGGGAAGCGGAGCTGGCCGACGGGGAAGATCTGGAGGTACGTCTTGGCATCATCATGACCGAGTCTGGAAATCCATTTTGCCCGGATGAGACGCTGGCAGAGCTGGAGCAGCGGACGACAGTAGGTTGGGAGAAGCGATTGGAGGATGCCGGCAAACGTCTGCCTTACTTGCAATCCGATATTCCTGGGCTGGAGGATTATTATAAACGTTCGCTTATTAGCGGTCTCGTATGTTTATGGGAAAACCCTGAGTTCGTCATGACGCCGTTTCCTGCGGTATCTGGTATGGAGGGGGCGGGCATATGCTGCTATCCGTGGGATGTTGGCGGCTACGCAGCCAAAACGATGGTTCTTCTGCTTGGCAAGGAGAAGAGCCTGGAGTTGGCCAGACTGATGGTGGCAAGTGGAATTGACCGCCACTCTCGGTTTGCCCCAACCGGCAGAGGAGCGGACGTCCCTTACTCCTATAGCCTGTGGTCCTTTATCCATTTTGCTTGGTCCGCTATTGTGCTCCATGGGGAAGGGAGCGATCTGTTCCCGGCGATGAGACTGCTAACACTGTATGATGACCAGCGCCTTACCGAATGGAATGATTTGCTGGATTACGGTTTGCAGCATAATTTGCTCGAAATGCGCGGGGCGGGCTATGAGCACATTGTAGCCAGCCCTAATGCCGAGCGGGCCTGGAGCTACGACCGTCTGGCGGAGTTGGCATTGCATTTAGGAGCAGACCATGAGCCGGTTAAGGAGTGGCGGGAAAAGGCGGAGCGGATTCGAAAGTCAATCCGGGAGCATCTGTGGGATGATGAGGCTGGCTGGTTCAAGGCACTCTATCCCGGGGGCCACGAGGAAATAATCTACTCGATCCAATATTATGACGCTTTGCGCTTTGGCGCTTGTACTGAGACCATGATGGCCGGAATGCTCAGACAGGTAACAGACGATGCATTCCTCGGAGCTTACGGAGTAAGCAGTGTATCCGCCAGGGATGAACTTCATTATGAACTGAATGATCCGGACTGGTCCGGCAGTGGATCATACACGGGAGACGGACCGATGCTGGCTTTGACTTTATGGGAAAATGGCCAAAGTGGACCAGCTTGGAATGTACTGAAGCGTTTACTGTGGATGGGAAGGCATCTGCCCTATTATCCGCAAGAGCATTATTGTGACAGGCCTGCTGTACCTGCACATAAACGGGCCAATGTGGTGGCGGGGTTATCGGGGATGGAAGCTCTACTGTTCGGTATGGCGGGTATCGAACCAGGATTGGACGGCAGCTTATGGATACGTCCGAACCCGCCGGAGGAAGGTACGGTACGCGTTTCCGGTTTCCTATTCAGGGGACAAAGCATTGACGTCAGCATGAACCCCGGATATTGCGAGATTTCATGCAATGGCAGCATCGTTTATAGCGGTGCTCCGCAACGAGTATGGGTAGGTCGTTTTTCCGCAGAGGAGAGAGAAGTTACGGATTTAGGGGGTCTAACGATATGAACAAAGAGTCTTTTGATTTTGATATTATCATCGCGGGTGCGGGTGTCGGAGGTATTAGCGCGGCGCTTGCTGCTGCAAGATTGCAGATGAGGGTGCTACTGATCGAACAAGCCGGGGAAGTGGGGGGAACAGGTGTATTCTCGAGTGTATCCTTAATATGCAACTTCCGGGATTCACGGGGAAAACCGATTACCAGCGGCATTCACCGGGAGTTGTTCCCCGCCGCATACACGCATTACAATGAGAAGCTCGTTCCTACCTATGATGAGCAGGAGTTGAAGGCTGCATATGAGGGGCTATTGGCTTCCGAACCGACCCTTACGCTGTGGACCGACTGTAAGGTCTTCCAAGTTGATATGAAGAATGGACGAATTGTCCGTCTGCATATTCAGGGCAGCCGAACAACTGCGGTTACCGCTAAGATATACCTCGACGCCACTGCCGACGGCAATCTTTCCGCGTTGGCGGGATTGGAGTACAAACTGGGCAGAGAAGGCGACGGTAAGCTGCAGTCCGCCACTGCCACCTTCAAGGTCAGCGGTATAGACTGCTCCCGGCTGAAGGAGCCGGATATTCGGCAGTGGTCAGCCATTCATTCGTTGCGAAGGGAGCTGTTGCCTTATTACCTCGACATGAAAGCGGCAGGCCTCACCGGCAACACCCGGCAGAGCATTACTTGTTTTCCTTATCCAGATGGAAAAGCCCTGCTGTTCAACTCTACTTCGGTGCTGGATGTAGACCCCACCCGGCCGGAAACAGTTATTAGAGGGAAAGAAGAAGGTATTCGGCAGGCGCAGGAGCTGTTTGAGGCTATTAAGCAGCATCCCGCTTTCCATCATGCCCAGCTGGAATATATCGCCCCTAAGCTGGGTATCCGAGAGGGGCGGCGAATTGTCGGAGAATACGAACTGACTGCAGAGGACTGCCTGCAGAGCAGGCGCTTTGATGATATGGTGGCAGCATGCGCTTATTCCTTGGATATTCATAGTCCGGATGGAGGCGCCAGTAGGCTTGAGAGCATCCCTGAGCCAGGCTACTACCATATTCCATACCGTTCGCTTATCCCCAAGGGCTGCACCAATCTATTACTCAGCTCCCGATGCATCAGCGGCACCCACGAAGCTCACAGCTCCTACCGGATCATGGCCTCGGTAAGCGCCATCGGGGAAGCATCGGGTACAGCTGCTGCGCTCTATGTATTCCAGGGGCTACAGAATGTCCGGAAGGTTCAAACTTCCCACATCCGGTTCCTTCTCCAGCTGCGTGGTCAATTTATAGAAGGAGAGGTGGAGCGGATTCCAATGCCAGCAAGCTCTGCATGGGCGGAAGAGATAAATTAATACGGAAAAACTCTAATTATCTTTGATAACGCTTACGGAGTCATTTGTGATTGAGTTCCAGTTCAAGATAAGGGAGTGAACGTCATGTTCGTGAAAAAGTTGATGATCCGTTTGGTACTTGTCTTGCTTGTGTCAGTCAGTGTTATTGGGGCGGTAGCACCCCATACCGTCGCTGCCCAGCCCCAGGTCGACGTAATTTTGAGCTCACCCCCAATATACAGCGGTGTTAACAAGGCTTGGCCTGGTGACGCAGACAAAGACCCGACACACGCTGCGACGACCAGGAACGGCAGGGAGTGCTGGACGACGTCACAAGATCCGCTAAATCCCTTTCTCTACATTGATGTAGGGAGCTCCGCGAAACCTGATGGCGCGACGTACGCAATCGTGTCCGTTGACTACTTTGACGCAGCGGCGACGACCATGGCCATCGAGTATGACGGTCAAAACAACGCATACCAGGCCACCCCTTGGATACCTACAAGCGGCAGTCAGACTTGGAAAAATCAGATTTTTGAACTGAACGGAATTAGGTTCGCAAATGGCACAAACGGTGCAGATTTCCGTCTGCGCGTTCACAGTATCAATGGCGTCATGCCGGAAATCTGTTTCGCGCGAGTCCAGGTGACTTTTGCAACGACCCCAGCGCTATCCGTGATGAACCCGAGTCTGCTCTTCACAACCAATTCCGCAAACCTGGATTTTGGCACAGTGGGTGACTTGGTTTCATATGAAATTACGGATGATCAGGGCGTGAGTCTTCGCACGGGATCTGTACCCGTAGGGGCTGACGGACATGCTTCGCTATCGGTGCAGGACCTCGGTCCGGGATTTTACAACCTCACTTTCTCAAGCCTGATTGATGACCAGACGGTAACGCGCACCACAACGTTTGGCATTGTGACCCCGACGCCAGCCGGCGCCTTAAGCCCTGATTCCTTCTTCGGGATCGACACACACTTTGGTCACTACAAATCCCTTGAAGACGGACTCATGAATTCTCTGGCGACAATCGGCTATGGCCACATTCGCAGCGATATTAACTGGTCATTAATTGAAAAGCAGCCAGGCGTGTACAACTGGGCTGGGTATGGTTTTGAAGCCAAGTCACAACAGTCTCTTGAACTCGGCATGACTCCCCAGGGTGTTCTGGCCTACAACAATGCAAATTATGACAACGGGAAAACGCCGAGCTCCGCGGCTGGCCTAGCCGCGTTTGGTCAGTTCGGAAAAGCTGCCGCCGAGCACTACAAAGGGAAGGTCAGCGATTTCAACATCTACAACGAGTTCAATGGCACCGGCTTCAACAACGGTGCTTGCGGTACTACTGCAGCCTGCTATGTACAGATGCTTCAGGCTATGTACGGCCCCATTCACGAAGGAAACCCCGACGCGAATGTCATAGGCCCGATTCCATCTACCATTGACGATAACTGGAATAATGCCTTTTTCGCTGCCGGCGGCATCAACTACATTGATACGTTCGCGACGAATGTCTACGGTTACGCTCTCAAGGGGGCAAACACCCCGCCCGAGCAAACCCTATTGGTATCGAAGCTTCCTGCGTTGGTGCAGCAGGTGAGGCAGGCGGCTGGAAATCGGCATGTCCCCGTGTGGATTACGGAGAACGGTTGGCCCACGTATGCCCCTGGCTCTACGGAGCTCCAGCAAGCGGATAATCTGGTGCGTGCTCAGGTGCTGGCAAAGGCAGCAGGCGTGGATGTCTTCAGTTGGTACTCGGCTATGGATGACGGTACGGACCCCAATAATAGGGAACATCACTTTGGACTGTTCGGGCAACCCGTCGATGGCGTAGTCGGCGTAGCTCCGAAACCGGGAGCTGTCGCAAACGCTGTGCTCATTCGCGCGGTGACCGGAAAGACTCTTGGTGCCCGCGACAGCCTCGGCTCCGCTACCGCCTACTCGTATCCGTACACAGGAGGAGGCTCGACGACTCGGGTGATGTGGTCCACGGGCTCCGAGGACATTGCTTTGCATACTACCCAGCCTCTGATCGTCACTGATGAATATGGCTCGGCTCAGACGGTGAATCCGACAGACGGCGCGGTCATTCTGACGCTCAACGGCAGCCCGATCTACGTCACAGGCAATGTTGACAACTTAGGCTTAGCGCAGTCAGCGATCACGATGAAAGTTGCCGACCAGTCGATCAAAGGAGAGGCGGTTCTTGTAACGGTGACTGCAGATCGCTCGGACCGCAGGACGGATCTTCCCAATGAGTTGACGATCATTGCGAACGGGGCACAACCTATAAAGCTTCGAACTTCCCCAGGCAAGGTAACGAGCGCCACTATCAGCGTTCCTGCAACCATGCTCCTTGGCCAGCGAACTATAGCCGTAGATGTAACGAAAGCGAAGCCGGGGAAAGGGGGCAACAATAAGCACGAGCCGAGTCTTGTTGCCGGCTTGAGGGTAACGACAAATGTCGTCAAGCCGTTCGAGATCAGCGTCCAGCCAACAATCACCTCAGATGCGACGTCCCGAAGCTATTTTCTCGACATCGATCTGAAGAATAATCGAACCAGCGCCTTCACGGCGACCCAAGTTACCTACCAAGTTGGGCCGGCATCTGGGGAGGTGCCGGATGTGGCCAATGTCTCTGCGAATGGAACTGCATCGATGCGGTTCCCGCTCTCCGACATTCCGTTGTTCGATTCCCTGAGGTATAGCGTGACCGTCGATAGCGAGAACGGTTCGGACACTTTATCCGGATCGATTTCCTACGCTCCCATCGAGCCCACAGACCACCAATCGTTGCCCGCAATCGACTTGGCGACGCAAGCGACATGGGTATCGATTTCCGGGTCACGAAGCGGCAACAGCGATCTCAGTGGGCATCTGCGCATCAACTACAACAGCGACGCACTTGTGATTGACGCCATGGTCACAGACGATAAACATTTCGGCGCGCGCACTCCAAGCACACTATGGCAGACCGATTCCATCCAGTTCAGTACCTATGACCGAGTGCCAGGACACGCTGGCGGACAGCGTGTTGAAATCGGGGCTGCACTTCTCGACAGCGGACCGTCAGTTTACACCTTCGCGGCGCCGGCCGGCCAGCAGTCGGGACCAACCCCTGGCGCTAAAGCGAACATCGTTCAAGACGGAAGTAACATGCACTACGTCATCTCTGTCCCGTGGACCTCGCTAGGGTTTAGCGGACCGCCGATGCAGACCATTGGAATCTCGTTCCTGGTGAATGACGATGACCGGGGATCCAGTGGCGATTCCCGCGATGGTTTCTTGCAGTGGGGATCAGGAGTCGGCACGACACCGAAGAACCCCTTTTTGTTTCGCCACGCACAGCTGGTACTGTAAAGAACGTATCTGAACCGAAGATGCAGAAGATTTGATTTATAAGCACGGAACAGGACACGAGATAAAAAAACAATAGAGACAGCCGGTAGATCGGCTGTCTTTTTCTATTATAGCGTGCCCAGAGGCAAGCATTATCTAGTTGGTGAAAGTCCAACCAAAGGTGGGGCTACAAAGTCTTATAGGTCCCTTCGGGCTTTCCCTTAACATGGTGAGGTCTTTCGATGGTGGGGCTATTCCAACCGTACTTAACGCAAATAGAAAGGATCCGATTATTCCGAACGTTTGTCCGGTGAGAAGCAACGGGACTATCAGAGCGCTTACGAGCGTGAGCATTATGCGTAAAAAGCAGACATGCAAAGGGCAAGGAAGGAACGGTTCAAAGATGAAGTGCCAATTACAGATGGCTACACAAATCAAACTTTAGAGCGAGATGGCCAATCACATATCGAACATGTCATATCCGCAAAAGAACTTCATGATGACGATTGGCTTCGATTATATCTAGACGTAGATGAACGCAAGGATTTAGCGAATAGCGACAACAATAAGACTTGGACGAATGCCAGTTTAAATAAGTCTAAACAGGACCAAGACCTGATAAAATGGATGGAAACTCCATCTACAAATGACGAAACAAAGACAAACGCGCGCAGTATTATAAAGTAGACTAAGAACAGGCCAAAGAACTTTATTCACAAACTCACCGGGAAAGAAACAAACGTCTATACAACAAAGTCGGGAAGGAAGTCATGGTGCAGTGTGAAAGATTTGCTGAGCAAAAAGAAGAAACAATCCATTAAACTAAAGGACGAGCTTCCAGGACGCCTGAAATCCATTGCCCTCCTTATCACGGACAAATGGAAGGAAGTCATTAAGCAGTTTATAGACGGTGCAATTACTGGATTCGTATCAGAACTAATCATCTTCCTGATCAACAACTTCATTACCACGATGAAACGCATGGTTCGGATCATCAAAGAAGGACTTATGTCCCTTGTTAGTATGATTCGCTTCCTTCTTAATCCACCGGAGGAGATGTTACCGGAAGAGGTCCATCACCAGTGTATGAAGTTGGGGATGTCTATCCTCGTCACATCGGGCGGTATTTTGCTGGAGGAAGTAATCGAAAAGTTTCTCATGGCCCAGGTGTGGATAGCACCGATAGCGAACTTCCATGCACCTGTAATAGCAGGTCTTTCAACGGGACTCATTCTTTCCCTCTTAACTTATGGGATCGACAAACTCGATTGTTCGGTGCACGAGAGAGAAAAATCGACAGACAAATATCGCAATCTATCATGGGCCAGCTTTGGGAAGTTGAAGTGGAGTTAAGCAAGATATATTTATCGAAGAAATCGTCACATCGTTCACTAGTGCCTGTTCAGCTAACTGACAGGATGATGTAGCAATGATCCCGAATTTCTAACTAAGTAAATTATTGGAAGTGAAATATTTATTAGAAATGCTGAGGTGAAAATGAATGATAAGAGAAGTAGAGATGCTTGCTCATTCCATTAAAGAATTGAAGGAGTTTTATGTGGATTCTTTTGGGCTAACTGTAATTAAAGAAAATCAAACTTCATTTAGTGTAAAAGTTGGGGAGTCTAGCCTATCCTTTAAAGAGTCTGAACAAAGCGTAAAACCTATGTATCATTTTGCTTTTAATATACCTGAAAACAAAATGGACGAGGCGGTGCGATGGATAACTCCTAAGGTCCCTATAATACTCGATCAAGACAAGCAAGTAGTGCACTTCAAGGACTGGAATGCCCATTCTATTTATTTCTGTGATCCCGCAGGCAATCTTGTAGAATTGATTGCACGGCATAATTTGAACAATTCAACCGATCAATTATTTTCTCAAGCGAGTTTATTATGCGTAAGTGAAATCGGTTTGCCTGTACCCAACGTTGAAAATGCAGTACTCAAACTATCACATGCAAGGATCTTTCCTTGGCGGGAATATCATAGCAAATTTGCTGCTGTCGGTGACGAGCAAGGGTTGCTTATTGTTGTAAAGGAAGGCAGGGTCTGGTTTATGTCAGACAAAGAATCGTATCCATATAAACTAACAATAAAGACTGATGTCTGTGAAGTTACCCTCGATGATTCAAATGGAATGAATGTCACGAGGTTATAGAACCTACGTAGAAAGGCCGCTTCTTCAACTAACGGGAAACGTTAGTTAAATGAACCAGCGACAGTCGAGGATTTTATCGTCCTTTGCTGTCGCTGTTTCAATTTCTAGGGTCAGTCTAAAACTTATTTTTATGGATTCTGATGGTATGATAGTTCGAAAAGCCTCGTGGAATAAAGACATTCAGTCTAAATGCTGTCAAAAGGAAATAAAGTTGTAGACTGAGAAAATAAAGTATTAGACTGAAGATGTTTCATTGATCGGGTAGGTTAGTTTAACTCAGGAAACAAGAATAGAGAACAAGCGTGCTTTATATATATATATAATATTAGTATAAATCAAAACGAAACGGAAACGGAGATCTGGTTTGCTTGATAAAGCAATGTAGATTCTTCTTTAGTGTAAGAATATTATAAATAACTCAATTTTGGAGGAGTTTGTATGCCATATTGTTAACTTATATTATTTATAAAGTTGGGTTTGGTGAATTAAGACAAGGTTTTGGTACGGCGCTGGCCATGGTCTTGTTCTTAATCATACTGATCATTACAGTCTTCCAGTTGGGCAAATCGCACTTTTTTTGGTTACCTTAGTAGTGGCTATTCTATTTTTCTTTCCTATTTTCTTTAATTTGATGTCGGCCTTTAAGAGTAATGCAGAGATCATGAAGGATGCCATTGCTTTTCCGAAAACCCTTTATCTGGACAGCTTTAAATACCTGTTAACAGAAACAGAGTTTCCACGAGCGATTCTGAACAGTCTGATTCTGACAGCGGTGTCTATCTCCGCACAGGTCTTGATCATTCCCATGGCAGGGTATGCCATTGAACGTAGAAATACTAGATGGACTCGATTTATGTTTGTATATTTTTTGGCCGGAATGATGATTCCTTTTCAGGCGTATATGATTCCTTTGTTCAAAGAGCTTAGAATGCTAGGATTGTACGGTAGCCTTGCGGGACCCATTCTTATTTATGTAGCCAGTGCGGTAGGTTTTGGATGTCTGCTGTATACCAGTTTTGTCAAAGGAATACCTAAAGAAATTGAAGAAGCGGCAGAGATTGATGGCTGTTCTCGGTACGGGATATTTTGGAGAATTGTTTTCCCGCTATTAGGGCCTGTTACGGCAAGTATGGTTGTCTTGAACGGACTTGGAATCTGGAATGATTTCTTGATGCCGATGCTGGTATTACCTTCAGGACAGGCTAAGACGATGGTTGTGGAAATTTACCGTTATATCGGAGAATTCTCTTCCCGTTGGGATATGATTTTTGCGGGAACAGCGATGTCGGTGGTGCCTGTGTTGATTGTGTTTATCGCTTTGCAGAAGTATTTTGTGAAGGGGATTGCGTCGGGAGCGACGAAGGGGTAATTCATAAGAGGGATGTATCCTGTAACCACTTAGTGGACAGCGGAATACACCCCTTTTTTCGTAGGCGTAAAGATCTTTAAAGTGTACTTGGATTCGCAGTTAAACGGCGATAGCCCATTGGCGGGAGACCTGTCCAGCGTTTGAATTGTTTGCTGAAATGGGACACATCACGGTACCCCAGTCGTTGAGCAACCGATTCGACAGATAGACTATTATCCATCAGCAGCAGTTTGGCGTGTCGAATGATTAAGCGTGATAAATATTGCCTTGGTGACATCCCATAGATTTGATGAAAAGCACGATTACAGTGAGTAGTGCTATATCCGAGCTTGGCAGCAATGTCCTCAATACCGCCACCTCTTTCGCCTGTGCTGGCAGCGGTGGAGACGGATTCCTGCAATAGTCCTTCAATAGCGTTAGCTAGTGCAACTGTATTTTCTGTAGCTTCTGTATCTGCTGGGAGAGGCATTTCCGAAAGCACCCAACCGCTGAGCGCGGTCAGAAGCTGCAGTGAAGCATGCAGTGTGATCAAGCGATTTCTATGTGTGTCTTTAGACTCTGACAAGATGGAAGAGTTAATGATTACATCTAGCGCGGAACGGATGGCCAGCAGTTCGGGGGTGTTCCCGCTGAGACTAACAGCATCTGCTGTAAGTAAGGCACGCCGCAAAATCAGGTCATCAATATCAAAATGCAGGCAGTAATAAGTCATGTCACAGTCAGTATTTGAACCCATACTACTATGCTCAACACCGGGACGAATGAATAAAATATCGCCGCTTTTCTGTATAAAAGACTTATTGCCTACCGTCATTTGTTGCTCACCTTGAAGGACAATATTAATCTCAAACATCGGATGAGTGTGTACAGGATATTGCCAATCCAAATTTACTTTTCTCCAATGTGCGGCGAAGATATGAAAGGCTGCTTGAATGTCTGGTGACATCTGACCGTCAATAGAATTATGGAAGGCGGGATCATTCGAGATCATTTCAATCCTCTTTTACAATAAAATTTGGCTTAATTATATCATAGGTTGTTATCGATGTTTGATTTGCCCAAATAATAGAAGGCTTTAGCCCTGTTGCACTTCCAGAAATATCGATAACATGGATATATAGCCCGGAGGTATCCGGGATCATGTTGGAGGGAGTGCATTTATTTATGTCACATAATAAATTCTTTAATGCTCATCATTCACCGATCGGTGCATTTGCGAGTTTTACCTTAGGATTTAAAGGAGCTAGTGGTGGTTTCGATTTGGAGATGGCCAAACCTCCTAGACAGAATATATTCATAGGATTAGAACGCACTGATGGGAAAGGGTATGACACACTACCATTTCACGAGATTGGCGGAGATGACGAGAGCAAACGCTATGACATCGAGAATCCAGACCCCAATCCAGACAAGGAGAATATTCTGTTCCCTTTTCAAGATCGTGAGATTTCTAGAGATTTTCAAGTAGCTACAGACAGCTGGAGTGCGGGGGATCTGACCTTCCGGATTCTCTCTCCAGTTCGATCAGTACCAGATCCTGAAACTGCGTCTGTGGAAGAAATGAAGGAAGTGTTGTTGCCAGCAGTACTAGTTGAGCTCGAAGTGGATAACACCTCATCAGCTACCTCACGTCGCGCGTTCTTTGGTTTTCAGGGAACAGATGTGTATAGCGGAATGAGAAGACTGGATGATGTGTCATCTGAAATTACAGGCGTTGGACAAGGAAGATTTATTGCGATTGCTGCCGAGAAAGGCACTACAAAGTCCGCACTTCATTTCACGATGGAGGATATTCTAAGTGAGGAGCTTCAGGAAAATTGGACCTTTGGACTGGGTCGCGTGGGTGCTTTAATCATGGATGTTCCAGCCGGAGTAAAAGAAACGTACCGGTTTGCGATTTGTTTTCACCGTTCGGGTTATGTTACCTCTGGTATGGATTCTTCCTATTACTATAATCGCTATTTCAACAATGTTGAGGCAGTAGCCGAATATGCATTAGCTAAATTCGATGTTCTTAAACAAGCAGCGGAGAAAGCTAACGAGATGTTAAATCATGCAAACCTATCCGAAGATCAAACCTTTATGCTAGCGCATGCGATTCGTAGTTATTATGGTTCCACACAATTACTGGATAATAAAAATAAGCCGTTCTGGATCGTCAACGAAGGCGAATACCGGATGATGAATACCTTTGATCTGACCGTCGATCAGTTATTCTACGAGCTGCGTCTGAATCCTTGGACGGTTCGTAATGAGCTGGATATGTTCGTAGAGAGATTCAGCTATGAAGATACGGTACGTTTCCCTGGGGATGATACAGAGTATCCAGGTGGAATTAGCTTCACACATGATATGGGTGTAGCCAACGTAGTTTCACGTCCGGGCTATTCCTCCTATGAGTTATATGGCATTGATGGTTGCTTCTCACATATGACACATGAACAATTGGTGAACTGGGTGCTGAGTGCGGCAACTTATTTTGAGCACACAGGTGATCGGAGCTGGATGGAACGTAATCTGAGTATCTTGGAGAAGTGCTTGGATAGTATGTTAAATCGGGATCATCCAGATCCTGAGCAAAGAAACGGTGTTATGGCACTAGATAGCTCACGTACGATGGGTGGAGCAGAGATTACTACCTATGACAGTCTGGATGTCTCTTTAGGTCAGGCTCGCAACAATATTTACTTGGCAGGAAAATGCTGGGCGGCTTACTTAGCTATGGAGAAAATATTTGCAGAGTATGAGCGTGTGGAGCTGTCCAAAACAGCAGGGGTTCAAGCAGAGAAATGCGCCGCAACGATGGTGGCAAGCGTTACAGCAGATGGATATATCCCGGCTGTTATTGGAGAAGGTAACGACTCCAAGATCATTCCAGCTATCGAGGGTCTTGTATTCCCATACTATACGGGTTGTAAAGAAGCTCTTGATCGCAATGGACGGTTCGCCGCATATATCAGCGCACTCGACAAACATCTTCATGCGGTGTTGAAGCCGGGCGTTTGTTTATTTGATGACGGCGGTTGGAAAATCTCATCCACTAGCAATAACAGCTGGCTTAGCAAAATCTATCTCTCGCAGTTCATCGCCCGCAACATTCTGGGACTGGAATGGGATGAACGCGGAGCGGCAGCAGATCGCGCTCATGTGGCATGGCTTACCCATCCAGAATTATCGATCTTCAGCTGGAGTGATCAAATTATTTCCGGGGAGATTACAGGCAGTAAATATTATCCTCGTGGAGTAACAGCGATATTGTGGTTGGATGAGAAGTAGGGATTTGGAGTTTCATTGAATAAATGGCAAACGGACCTCTTATTAGGGGGGGCGTTTGCTTTTTTTTGTTAAATTATGAATTTCTTTTTTTGATTTATATTCCCAAAACTAGTACTATAGTATTAATTTGTAATTAATTCTAATAGGATGCGGAGCGGTGTATATGGTAAAAGTTACACGTACAAGGTTGCGACTAACAATTCGGAAAAAACTGCTCATGATGTCACTCACGCTACTAATTCTTCCCATCGGAATATTAGGAGCAGTTATTTATCAGATTTCAGTCAAAGAAACGAATCAGCTCATTGAGAGTAAACTGAGTTCAAGCGTAAACCTGGCTGTCGCCTTAATTGAGAATTTGGAAAATTCCGTTCAATCGGGGCAGTTGACTGAAGTGGAAGCCCAAGAGCAAGTACGGACCTTACTACTTGGAAACAAAAATGAGGATGGTACTCGGCCTATTAATCAATCAATTGATTTGGGTCCAAATGGCTACTTTTTTATTTTAGATAACAAAGGGGAATTGCTTGCTCATCCCAAACTTGAGGGAGATAATATTTGGGATAAACAAACCTCAAACGGTACTTTTTACATACAGGATTTGATTAAAGCAGCACAGAACGGTGGTGGAGCTACTTACTATAAATGGCCGCTACCTAAATCGGATGGTACTGGAAACGCTGTAGGAGAAGAAGCGTTGAAAATATCTTATGCTAAACTATCGCCCTCTTGGGGCTGGGTCGTAGCAGCAGGCTCTTATATGCAAGACTATAATACCGGGCAACAAACCATTCTAAAGGGAATTATTACTACATTGATTGTATGCGTTGTCATCGGAATCGCTGTAATATACATATTTGCACAACATATTTCAAGACCGATTGTACGCATAGCCCGTGAAGCTGAACGGATCGCTCAAGGGGATCTAAGCGGTAAAGCATTGACTGTGCGCAATCGGGATGAGATCGGACAGCTTGGAATCAGCTTTAATCAATTATCGGGTAATATTCGGGAATTAGTTGGGAATTTAACTATAAGCTCGGAGTTATTAGCTTCTTCCTCCAAACAGTTGTCTTCAACGTTAGGTGAAACCACAGCGGCACTTGTTCAGACTTCATCCTCAATGACTGAAGTGGCGAACAATAGTGAGAAACAAGCTTCCTCAACGCAGGAGACTTCCCAATCGATGGAGGAGATGGTAAAAGAGATTCAGCGAGTAGCTGAAGCCTCTACACATGCCTATCAGCTGTCGATGCAAACACTGGAAGAGGCTGATAAAGGAAACAGCCTTATCATTAACTCTTCCGAGCAAATGAACGCAGTAAGTAATACTGTTGTTGATTTAGGGATCACCGTTACTAGTTTAAATGACCAGTCTCAACAAATAGGCACCATCGTCAGTACTATTAAAGGAATATCTGAGCAAACGAATCTATTAGCGCTTAATGCGGCAATTGAAGCTGCTCGATCAGGAGAACAAGGCAGAGGATTTGCAGTGGTAGCTAGTGAAGTCCGTAAGCTGGCAGGACAAACAAGTGAAGCAGCTGAAAGGGTTTCAGTCATGGTTGAAGAAATTATTACGAGTATAGGTCATGCCCATCATTCGATGAGTAAAGGCCAAAATGAAGTCGCAGCAGGGGTTCAAGCGATTGATGATACGGGTAAAGCATTTGAACGCATTTTGCAGGCCACCCGGACCATCGTAGATCAGGTGGAGCAATCCTCGACCGCTGCACAACAGATGTACACGGGCTCCGAACAAATATCTGCTGCGGTGATGGAGGTCGAGCAGGTTTCATTGCACTCAGCTTCGGCTGCACAGACAGTATCTGCTGCCACTCTGGAGCAGCTTGCATCTATGGAGGAAATTGCCGCATCTGCTCGCAAGCTCCAAGAGGGTTCAAATGAGATGCGTGCTTTAGTAAATCAGTTTAAATTGGAATAGATGTTCAGACTTAGAGTTACAGAAATAGAATATGTAAAATATTAAAGAGGGGAATTAACCCCTCTTTTTTGCTGTTCTGACGTAAATAACCTTTTGAATACTATGAGGAAATTAATATAGCTTTTACAGCTCATTGACGCGGAGCGTATACTGGCTTGCTATATTGAAGGGAAAAGGGGGATGAATATGAAAGAAATGGAAGAATCGTCCTTTGCAGCTGCTCAGCCTGTCCTTGCAAGTGATACTTTTGGTTGGGATAAGCTTCAGGTTTCGCAATGGTATAGCCCACAGCAAGCTTTCACCCCATCCTCGGAGTCTAAATATTTAATAGGAATTCACTGCACAGCCTACTACGAAAATTACTACACCATTCATATTACCCCCTGTAATGAGAGCCTTCTTTGCCCTTGGGGCAGAACCTCGCTCTATTTTTTGAAAATAGAAATTACGCCAGCGGTACTCGAAGAGATTGCTCGTGAATCTGGTTATCTAAAGGAAGGCCATATCCAGTTGGACCGCAAATTTCATGTCAAGGATTCCAAGCTACTGCAATTAGGGCTTTGGATGCTGGAGGAATTACAGAATGGCGGTGCCAAAGGAAAAATATATAGCGACTCTTTATCCAACATGTTAATTATTCACTTGTTACAACACTATTCTTCAGTGATTCCCCAGCATTCAAACCGAAAAACGCCAGCCAATCAAGAAATATTTCAGGTCATTCAATTTATGCGTGAGCGTTTAGAAGATGAGATTCAACTGACTGATCTCGCTGGCATGGCTAATATGAGCCAGTCGCATTTTATTCGGATTTTTAAACAACAGACAGGATATACTCCCCATAATTATTTAATTCGCCTGAGAATCGAACGTTCTAAATTTCTTATTCGTTCCGGAAAAATTGGTTTGAAGGAAATTGCATCTCAGGTTGGTTTTGCCGATCAAGGTCATTTTACTAGATTATTCAAACGAGAAACCGGCCTAACCCCAAAGCTGTATGCGAATCAAAGCTCCTCCAAACCTAATCATATGATTTATTGATTTTATTCTTGCAAATGAGAGTTTTGTTCAAGGAAAGAAGTGTTTTGTTCAATTAGAGAGCTGTTGCCAGCTCCTATAATAAGGTTGAAGTAAGGCGCACAAATGCCGAACTACAACCTTATTAGGAGGAGAGAAAACATGAGATTAAAGAGATTATTCAGTCTGATTTGCGCGGGGGTACTTACGACCAGTTCTTTATCTTTAGTAGCATCTGCCACACCAGTCGGACCGGATAACCTAGTAAACACTGAGGTAGAAATCAGTGCAGAGTCAACTTCGACTTCAGCTACAACTGCTGGAACTTGGCATGAAGTATCTAAGCAAACCTTCTGGTTACTTGATGCCCTGGAACGGGGACAAGGGGTGGCTACAGACGGGAATTCATGGATCTTTAATTCCTCGTATGGGCTCTTACGGACTGGACTTGATGGAAAATCCGTAAAAGCACGGAATGAATTGGCTATTCCACTGGAGATTGCCTCCCAAGGTGGAGACCATATCGGTGATATTTCCTACTATAACGGTAAAATATACGCTCCTATTGAAGACGGCAAAAACTATCAGCATCCTTACATCGCCCTCTATGATGTGAACACTTTGAAATATACGGGTACATCCTATGCTTTACCGTTGAATCTGCATATTGGCGGTGTGCCTTGGGTAGCCGTTGATGCTGCTCGCGGTCAGGTCTACACAGCTCAGTGGAGTAATGCAAGCGTCTTGAATGTACTAAGTCTTGATGATATGCATGTGATCACAACCATTCCACTTTCCCAAAGTATTGATCGAATTCAAGGTGCCGAAATGTACAACGGTGTTCTGTATGCTTCTACGGATAACGCAACCCAAACGGTTTATCAGATTGATCCGGAGACTGGAAACGTATCTGTTGCCTTTGATCGCAATCTGCCTAGTGGTACTGAAGCCCAAGGAATTGCTGTATTGCCTACCGCTGATGGTGCACAGCTCCATATTCTTGATGTAGGCTCGAATCGCATTAGTGTGAACTTTCGCCATTATGCATTTTAATTCAAATCCAAGCGAAAAAAGGGGCTAACAGAAATGCTAAAGCAAACCAAAACTATTCTAACACTGCTATCCGTCTCAATGCTGGCAGTAGCGGGCTGCGGACAATCTAATAACAGTACGGCTGAAGCCAAAGAAAATACCGCTCAACCCACAGCAATCGCTGCAACTCCGGAATCCACAGAGACTCCAGCCGTTAAGCCGGTGGAGATTACATTTTATTATCCGGTTAATGTTGGTGGTCCCCTTACAAAAGTAATCGATGGGATGGCTAGTGCATTCATGGAGCAGCACCCGGAAATTAAGGTTAATCCCGTGTACACAGGTAATTACGGTGACAATACCGTGAAAATTCAAGCAGGTGTGCAGGCCAAACAGCCACCGGATGTCGCGGTCATGATGTCAACAGAGCTGTACAGTATGCTCGATATGAATGCAATCATTCCGCTGGATGATTTTATTGCAAAGGACACGGATATTCAGATGGCTGATTTTTATCCCGCCTTTGTAGAGGATACACAGTCTGAAGGTAAAACTTACAGTCTGCCTTTTCAGCGGAGCACGATTGTTATGTACTACAACAAAGAAATGTTCAAAGCCGCAGGACTTGATCCAGAGAAACCACCCACTACATGGGATGAGCTTGTAACCTATGCTAAGAAGCTGAACAAAGACGGTCACGTGGGGCTGGAAATTCCGGGAAATGATGATTCCTATTGGATGTTTCAAATGCTTGCACGGCAAAATGCTTCCGATCCGAAGCAAAACATAATGTCCTCCGATGGCAAAAAAGCGATGTTCGATACGCCGGAGAATGTGGAGGCATTGCAATTCTGGTTAGATTTGTCCCATAAAAATAAGGTGATGCCGGAAGGTGTTATTGATTGGGCAACCGTTCCGACAGATTTCATTCAAGGCAAAACAGCCATGATGATGCATACAAGCGGCAACTTAACCAATGTAAAAAATAACGCGAAGTTCGAATTCGGCGTAGCGTTCCCACCCGCACAAAAGCAATTTGGATCACCTACTGGAGGAGGTAACCTGTATATTTTCAAGGACACATCTCCTGAAAAACAAGCTGCAGCTTGGGAATTTGCCAAATATATGACGGCTTCAGAACAAGCTGCCCTCTTTAGCAGCTCATCCGGTTATGTTGGCGTAAGAAAATCCGCATACGATACAGATGCTATGAAGAAGTATACGGCGGATTTCCCGCAAGCATTGGTAGCGAGAGATCAATTGGAATATGCGTTTCGGGAATTGTCCACTCATAATCATGGTAAAGTATCGACGGCAATTACGAACCAGATTCAAGCGGCATTGGCAGGAGAGATTGATGCAGCAGGTGCACTTAAAAAGGCTCAAGCAGAAGCAGAACAGGCACTTGCTCCCTTCAATAAGTAAGCTTTGAGGTATGGAATACGCCAGGACGGCTCGATAGCTTGTTCTGGCGTCATTACTTTATTCATTAATCGTAGAAACCTTAATCATGGAAGGATTGAATGGTATGAATGCCGGATGGAGTGAGAGGCTTAGACGAAACGGATTCGGCTGGGGACTAGTGTTGCCTTCGCTGCTCTTTCTTTGCTTGTTTACTTATTACCCTATGTTTAAATCGTTCTGGCTTAGCTTTTATGAGAAAAATTTGGCGACTCCTGAGCCTCTGTTCGTCGGTTTTGACAATTACGCTAATCTATTGCACGACAATGTCTTTATGAAGGTGTTCAGTAACAATATATGGTTCGCCATTGGCACAGTACCCACTTCATTAGCTTTGGCTTTCTTGATGGCACTGTTTGCCGACAAGGCGATAAAAGGGCGGGGACTGGCACGTCTTTCATTTTTCTATCCGAATATGATCCCGATGATCGCTGTGGCGAACATCTGGTTGTTTCTGTATACCCCTCATTTTGGGCTCTTTGCCAGACTGGCTTCATGGATCGCGGATCAGCCTGTGAATTTGCTGGGAACACCTGATACGGTGATGGGTGCATTAGTCATTATGATGATTTGGAAAGAAGCCGGATATTTTATGATTTTTTATTTAGCAGGAATGCAGCAGATTCCCAAGGATTTATATGAAGCGGCTGCAGTAAGTGGAGTCGGTACATTCACTTCCATCCGCAGAATCACAATTCCGCTCACGATGCCGACTACGTTGTTCGTGGCTGTTGTGGCGATAACCAATTCTTTTAAGCTGGTAGACCATCTCTGGATTATGACAAAGGGCGGTCCTAATAATGCAAGTAATCTGCTACTTTATTATATCTACGAGTCCACCTTTAATTTCTACGATCAAGGGATGGCCGCATCGATGACTGTGGTCATGATCGTGCTGCTGCTCCTGATTTCCTCTTTGCAGTTTTTTGGCTGGGATCGGAAAATCCATTATGAATAGGAGGTGGAATCCATGGAGGATAATCCACTAAAGCTACCCTTAGTATTAAGGCAGAATACACGCAAAGCTTTAGAAGAGGAGCGCATGCTGAACTCCGAAAGAACGAAGCGCCGAATCGGGCAGATACTGTGGCATGCGGTTGGATTTACGTTTGCCGCGGCTTGGATCATTCCCTTCCTATGGGTGGTCAGAACGGCTTTTCTACCCAAAGACGTCGCTATCGATGCGGGATGGTCTTGGGACTTCACGTTTGTGAATTTGATTCATGTCTGGAATGGAGCACCTTTTGGACGATTTTTTATGAATACATTGCTTGTGTGCGGTGTTGTGCTTGCTGTGCAACTCGTTACAATGACGATGGCTGCTTATGCGTTCGCACGGGTACGATTCGCCTTGAAAGATCTGTTATTCATGTTATTTTTGGTGCAAATTATGGTGCCGCCAGATGTACTTATCTTTTCCAACTATCAGGTGTTGAACGAAATGGGTCTGCTGGATACCAAGCTGGGGATTATGCTACCTTACTTTGCCTCCTCCTTTGGAGTGTTTCTGTTAAGGCAATCCTTCAAGCAATTACCCTATGAGCTGGATGAAGCTGCCCGGGTGGAAGGCGCCTCACGCCTGCATATTCTTTCAAGAATCTATGTCCCACTGTCACGCCCGATTTATGTGTCCTTTGCGATCGTGTCGGTCAGCTTTCATTGGAATGATTTCTTGTGGCCCCTTATTGTAACCAATTCGGAGGAGAATCGCTTATTAACTGTAGGCTTGGCGATGTTCGCAAAAGCCACAGAGTCGGGTGCACAGTGGTCTGATGTCTGCGCGGCTACGTTGATTGTTTCGGCACCCTTAATGATTGGATTTTTATTGTTCCAGCGGCAAGTGATAGGTAGTTTTATGAGCTCTGGCATTAAAGGTTAGGAGGAGGCATTTATGAGGCTGGCGATTATTGGGGACTTACATTACCCGGACGAATTGTTAAACAACAAGGTTTTGATTAAAGAGGCACGAGATGCTTTTTATGAGCAATTTATGAATCTATTCTTGTCCATCCCAGCCGATTATCATATTTCCGTGGGAGATATGGTGCACGCAGGAGAATTTAGCGAATTTAATTATATCATGGGTAAGATTAAGGACAGCAAGCATTCTAGACGTTTTCTACATGTTCTTGGTAATCATGATACGTACACTTATCCTAAGGAAGAAATCCTTTCCGTCACCAGGCAGCAGCGATACAGTGTGATTGAAGAGACAAATGCAATCATTATTTTGCTGGATACCGCACGGGAAAATCGTGACGATTGGAGCGGAACACTTGATGATGAACAGCTGACTTGGCTCGAAGCACAAATGAAGCGGAAATCGGAAAAGCCTTTATTCGTCTTCGGTCATCATCCCTTGTATAATACGACGGCTAGATCAACTGAGCCAATGATGTCACTGGATCCCAGCTTGGACATTTGGCCGATATTGAAGCAATGGCAAGGTGTGGGTTTCTATTTCAACGGGCATAATCATGTGCATTCTATCGTTAGAAAAGAAAACTGGCATTTCATTCAAACAGCCTCCATCCTGGATATTCCTGCTGCTCGAATCCTTACTGTGCTTGAAGATGAAATCAGGTTAGAGATGGTGAATCTGGCAAGCGAGCAATTGAGTAAATGGTCTTCATTATTTACCTTCAGCATTTTTGATTATGAAAAATATCCGCAGGCTGAAGGGGAGACAAGAGATCAGGAGCTAATCATCAATCGACTTCAAATGGATAGAAAGCAGGTGGACCAGCAATGAATCGTCAGCCAGTAAGATTAGCGATCGTAGGTGGAAATCGCGGAGCCAGTTTTATGAATGCACTGTACTCTCTATCGGATCGGATACATCTGACCGCCACTTGTGACTTGAATGAGTGGGTGCTTAACCAATGGAAAGAGAAATTCCCAGAAATCCGAACGTATCGGGATTATCATGAAATGTTAAAAGATTCGGCGATAGATGCGGTGTTTATCTTAAGCCCCATGCATTTGCATGCCAGACAATCTATTGATGCTTTAAAAGCGGGTAAGCATGTCCTAAGCGAAGTGATTTCGATTCAATCTTTAGAGGAAGCTTGGGAGCTTATCGAAACTGTTGAACAAACTGGACTTAAATATATGATGTCTGAAAATTACTGCTTCTCGCGCTCAAATCTGACGATTAAACATATGGCGGATCAAGGCATGTTCGGTGAAATTACTTATATGGAAGGCGGATATATCCATGATTTACGTCATTTGACTCATCATCCGGATGGTTCTCTGACTTGGCGGGGGCAATTACATCAGCAGTATAACGGGATCAATTATCCGACACATTCTATTGGTCCAGTTGCGCAATGGATTAACCTCAATAAGCCTGAGGGTGATCGATTAAAAAGCATCTCGTCTTTTATTTCCAAATCTAGATCCTTACAATATTATTTCGGAGAGCATTATGGAAAAGATCACCCAGCAGCACGGGAGGGATTCTGGCGGCAAGGGGATAGCGCGGTTGCGGTCATTCAAACGGAAAAGGGTGTACTGATTGAACTGCGTGTAGACTGGTCCTCCGTTAGACCGCATAATAAAACTCATTATTTACTGCAAGGAACTGAGGGAGCGTATATTACGGGCCGCCATCAGTACGAAGAGGATTTGATCTGGTTCAAGAATCTCTCGCCCAAAAATATAGCGGATGGAGAGGAAATGTGGGAGCCTTTAAGCAGTTATCAACCACTCTATGATCACCCGACATGGATGAAATGGGGCGAATATGCAGCTGGGACGAAACATGGCGGAGGCGATTTTATGGTGCTTGAAGAATTTATTTCTGCCATTCAGGAGGATCGAACCCCCTCGGTGGACGTATATGATGCCGTTACTTGGAGCTCTGTGTTTACATTGTCTATGGAATCTGTAGAGAATGGTGGAAAAGCAATAGCCTTTCCTGATTTTAGAACGAGAGTGAGGAATTGACGGTGGATCAGGCCCTTTCCAAACTTGTGATGAAAAAAGAAATGCTGTCCGACTTGCCTGTTTTTCACTGTCCTACCGGGTATCTAATTCGTCATTTCGAGCCGGATGATGAACGGAACTGGGAAGAGCTTATACGCCATTCTTTTACAAGGGAAGTTAAATTTGCTCATAAAATCAGTGATCATGTACCCTTGTATTCGGATCGCTTGTTGTTCATTTGCCGCGGGGATCAACCTGTAGCTACTGCTACGGCCTGGGAGTCGGGTAGTGATGACAATAAGAACTGGTACTTGCACATGGTTGGAGTGCTTCCAGAATATTCTGGTAAAGGTCTCGGCTATGCTGTGAGTCTAGCTGTCTTGCACAAAATAAGAGATTCAGGGGGAACGGCGGCATGTTTAGAAACTGATGATTTCAGACTGCCCGCCATCCGCATTTATTTGAAATTAGGATTTCAGCCTGTGTACTTGGATGAAAGCCATCCTGGAAGATGGGAACGAATCCTGCAAAGGCTTTGAATTTGTTGATAATTAGGGGGACTTCATGCCCCCTTATTCATGTTGGAGCTTCAGAAGGGGCCGCATTCAAAAATTATGTTGTCGTTAAGAAGTATTCCTGCTATAGTCATACTGACTTATTAAATGCATTTAATAAGTCAGTATGACTATAGGTGGGAGAGCCATGGCAAGTGATAAAAGACTTCCTTCACAGCAACTCAAATCTGAAATTATTCGAAATATTCGAACAGCATTATTAGAATTAGGAAGGGCTACGAAGGCGGAGTTAAGTCAAAGATTACAATACAGTTTTCCAACGATCAGTAAATTTCTAATGCAGATGGAAGAGACTGGGGAAGTAACGATCATTGGCCTTGATGAGTCTAGTGGCGGAAGAAGGGCAATAAGATACGCCTATAATCCGAATTACCGATTAGGAATGGCTATTTTTTTGGAAAAAAATGAAACGAACTATACGATCTATAATTGCATTGGCGATGTTGTAAAAGAAGGGAATTTACCTAGTATTCTTGAGGAAGACGTTAGTACACTGGTCTCGCTTATCGAAGGTGAAAAAAAGGCTAATCCTAAGATTCAATCTGTAGCGATTGGTGTTCCAGGCGCGGTGAAACAGGGGAAGATTTTTCTGATCCCAGGTTATGCGAAATATCAGAATCTAGATTTGAAAAGATGTATAGAAGATCAGCTCTCTATCCCGACAATCGTGGAAAATGATATGAATGCCGCTGTAATCGGTTATATGGCGCAAAGAAATTTGAAGGAGAATATTTCTTTGATGTATCTGTATTTAGGGAAAAACGGACCGGGAGCTGGGATAGCCGTTAATGGTGAAATTGTTCGGGGAAAGACGTTTTTTTCAGGGGAAGTTCAATACATGCCCCAGTATGACAATAGAAATTTCATAGAAGCATTAACTGGAGATCAGGGTGGATCAAGCATGCAGCCGGATCATAAAGTAGATGCGATTAGTCGGTTAGTGGCTACTATGACCTCTATTTTGAATCCGCATTATATTATTTTTTGTGAGGATGAATTAGCTCCAGCTATGCTTAATCAAATCGCCGATCGAACTGCTACATACGTTCCTAAGGAACATCTTCCGGAATTAGCGGTAAGTGACTTGAAGCGTGATTATCTGAATGGATTACAAAGTCTTGGATTAGGTTTATTAGTTTCACAACAAATAGATTAGAACCCTTAAGGAGATAACGATGGCTACTTTTTTTCTTATTATTATTTATTTAGCATTTATTAGTTTAGGACTACCAGATTCATTGCTTGGATCCGCATGGCCGGTAATGAGATTAGATCTAAATGCCTCATTAGGTACTGCTGGTATCCTTTCGATGGTTATTGCAGTAGGCACAATTGTCTCCAGTTTGATGAGTGGTACAATCCTTAAACGTTTTGGTACGGGGAAAGTGACCCTTGTAAGCTGTATTATGACGGCTGTAGCTTTATTTGGTTTTGCATGGTCACCTTCGTTAGTATGGCTAATTGTTGCTGCGATTCCACTCGGTTTAGGTGCGGGATCTGTAGATGCTGGATTAAACAGTTATGTTGCTACGCACTATAAAGCCCATCATATGAGTTGGTTACATTGTTTCTGGGGAGTGGGCGCGACGCTGGGTCCGATTATTATGGGTTCTTTTATCTCTGGTGAAGGTCTTTGGCGAGAAGGTTATCTTACGGTTGCTTATATTCAATTGAGCTTAGTTGTAATTCTCTTCGTTACGCTGCCTTTATGGGATAGAGTGGCTGGAAACAATAGCAACCTGAACGCTGATAGCGAACATGAGCTCAATCATCCGGAGCTAGAGCAAGCTGCTGAGAACACAAAACCTTGGAAACTAAGAGGGGTTAAGCTTGCGATGTTAACCTTCTTATTTTATTCTGCCATCGAAACGAGTATGGGGTTATGGGGGAGTAGCTTTCTAGTAAATATCAAAGACATCCCTGCATCCACTGCAGCGACATGGGTATCGGTATTTTATCTAGGGATTACCTTCGGCAGAATGGTGACGGGCTTCATTACGTTTAGAATGAGTAATAAACAGCTAATACGATATGGCCAGCTCATTGCTTTAATCGGTACAGTGCTGTTAATATTACCACTTCCCACTATAGTTTCACTGGTAGGATTTATGATTATAGGTCTGGGGTTAGCCCCCATTTTTCCATGTATGCTACATGAAACTCCTGTACGTTTCGGGAAGAAGCACGCCCAGTCGATTATGGGCTTTCAGATGGCAACGGCTTATACCGGTACCACGCTGATGCCGCCTTTTATCGGCTTACTTGCATCGAATTTTACGCTGGGTATATTCCCTGCGATGATCGTTTTTTTCGCTATCGTCATGCTCTTATGTACAGAAAAGCTTAATAAATACTCAGCTAAAGTAAATGTAGGTTAAATTTGAATTGAATATATTACGGACTAACCCTTCATATATATAGATGTAGAAGGGGGGGAACCGTAATGTGGTTGTTAATGGTTATAGGCGTTGGATGTCTCTCCGGTTTTATTTTGTTCAGAAAGAATACTTTGACCACTTATCACGAGCCTATTCAAGGACCGGAGAAATTGTCCATCATCATTCCCGCAAGGAATGAAGAATATAATTTGCGCTTTTTGCTCGATTCACTTCAGTCTCAGACCCTTACACCCTATGAAATTATTGTTGTAGATGACTTCTCGGAGGATCGGACCAAAGAAATTGCTGAGAGCTATGGAGTTAAGGTTATTGCGAACAGCAGTCTCCCTGAGGGGTGGACGGGTAAGAGCTGGGCAGTATGGAATGGATATTTACAGGCCTCGGGCGATATTTTTGCTTTTTTGGATGCGGATATTCGATTAAAGCCTAACGCCCTGGCTTCATTATTAAAAGCAAGGGAGCTATCGAAAGGCGTCATTTCGGTAGTTCCTTTTCATCATACAGAAAAGCTGTTTGAGAAGCTCGCCCTAATCATGAATATGCTGGGGATCTTCACGTTCACCTCAGTTTTTGAAAGGAATAATGCCAAAAAAGGGCTGTACGGCTCGTGTATTCTAGTATTAAGGCAGGATTATGAAAAAGTTAATGGCCATCAAAGCATTAGATCTGAAGTGCTGGATGATTTGTCTTTAGGAGAAAAATTTATTGCGGCAGGTGTTCCGATCACCAATTATATCGGGTATGGCTTAGTATCGTTTCGCATGTATCCGAAGGGAATCAAAAGTGAAATTGAAGGGTTCAGTAAAGGGGCTGTCTTAAGCACTTCAACGATAAGTCCGCGGACAATTATTCCAATCGCGCTTTGGGTGATCGGACTCATCATCTCAGAAACCGTGTTTATTTTTGCGAATACTTCATGGTTTATGCCTTTATTGATCGGTTATCTCCTTTATATGTTCCAGCTCTTTTATTTTATAAAATATGTAGGTGTATTTGGCATCGTTATTCCTGTATTTCACGTGGTGGCAACTGTTTTCTTTATCTTGATCATGCTGTATTCGATTTATCAGGTTGTTTTTCTGAGGCATGTAAGCTGGAAAGGAAGGCATATCCAGGTGGGAGGCCATAGGGACTAATGATCATATTGTGGGTCGCGGGTTTATTTTTGTCGGGATCTCTTATGTTTTCCTATTGGCTTGGTCTAGCGCGTAAAAAGAACCTGAAAGACATTGGCGACGGTAATCCGGGGGCTTTGAATCTATGGAAGTCGTCAGGCTATAAATTCGGCATATTGGGGATTATATTGGATTTTTTAAAAGGGTATCTACCACTTCTATGGGTAATGGGAAGTCATTATAGTCAGGGGTATTTCATTATTCCGTTAGCCCTAGCTCCCATTGCGGGTCATGCCTTATCTCCCTTTCTTAAAGGAAAAGGTGGTAAGGCAATTGCCGTAACCTTTGGGGTATGGAGTGCATTGACAGGATTCAAAGCTTCTTTAGCGCTAGCAGTCATTTTAGCAGTGCTGAAAATGCTCAGCAGTTGGTTCAAAAGCAGAGGGAATTCACCTGTATCGGATGGTGTGCAAGTAGTTAGCGGAATGCTGCTTCTTTCCGTTTTTTTGTACATTAGTAATTGGTCTGCTCCTATCTTATGGGTATGGTTTGGAAGTTTTGTGATCCTTGTGTATACGCACAGGTTAGAATTGGCAGTGTGGGTGAGGAAGTATTCATCAAGGAAACGATAAGGAACATAATATAGGCTTGGTATAAACAAGGGTGTCCCAGCAGCTATCGCATAGCTGTTGAGACACCCTTGTTTGGTGAAGTAGTAGCTTCGTCTTTTCTAATATTAGTGTTCTAGGATTGAGGATTTACGTTTTGACACAGCACGGATAATAAACGCAGAAGCTAAAAGAAGGATTGTGGCAGTGGCAAGGACAACAATAAACGACTTATCAAAAGCTGATTGTGCGGCTTCAACGAGCGCGGATCCAGCAGCAGTAGGCATATTTTCTGCGGCTAGAAGAGCTTCGTCAAGGCTGTCGCGAACGATCGGCGGGACTGTTAGTTCATCAGGGAGAACTAATGATGCTGTATAGATGAATGACGAAAGACTGCCCAGAAGTGTAATACTTAGGGCGCTGCCGAGTTCGAACGATACTTCCTCTATAGATGCGGCCATGCCAGCTTTTTCGACGGGGACATTTAGCATGATTGAATTTGAGGCGGCAGTCATGGCTCCCCCAAGACCTGCACCCAGAATCATTAAGGCTGCGAATTGTAACAATATATTTCCGTCATGGAAGAGTAGAAGGGTGCCCATTCCTATACCTGACACTAACAGACAGACCCACTGTACTTTTACTTTGTCCACTCGATGCAACACAAGTCCGATGAGTATCCCTGAGATGAAGGACGCTATCGAAGTGAATACAACGTACAAGCCTGCTTCCAACGGTGTATATCCAAGAATAAGCTGGATCCGTTGAGTCACGATCAATTCCATTCCAATAAGTGCGAAACAAGACAATAGAGCTGTAGCCACTCCAGTAGTAAAGTGGGAGTCTCTAAATAGTGCAAAATCTATTAATGGATTCTGGCTCTTACGTTGATGGCGCATAAATATGATCATAGCTACGACACCAATCACGGCAGATAACACAGCGATGGAAATTGAACCTTCACGTCTGCTGATCTCCTTAACTGCATAAACAAGGGCAACCAGACCAATCATAATTTGAACGGAACCAATGAAATCCCATTTCTTATTCTTATTCCCTTTAAGGTTTGGGATTAGTAAGATGGCCAAGATCAGTGCAAGAATAACTATAGGAATATTGATGAGGAACACCGATCCCCACCAGAAATGTTCCAGTAAAAAACCACCAACGAGTGGACCCATTCCTGCTCCCACAGAGGAGACAGATGCCCAAATACCTACGGCTAGTGAACGCTCACGCTCATCCGAAAAGGTAGTTCGAATAATGGAGAGTGTTGCGGGCATCATCATGGCTGCACCAATAGCTAGTAGGGTACGCGCAGCAATAAGCACGAGAGGTGTCGGCGCGTAGGCGGCGATTAATGAAGCCAACCCAAAGATAGTAAGTCCCATAACGAAGAGTTTTTTATGCCCAAGACGATCGCCTAGTGTGCCAAGACCGAGTAATAATCCTGCCATTGCAAGTGGATAAATATTTACGATCCATAGTTTTTCCGATGCAGAAGCAGCAAGATCATGCGTAAGTCGTGGTAGAACCGAATAAAGTACGGTCATGTCGATGACGATCATAAAGAGTGCGCTGGACACAATCGCCAGCACGATCCAGCGTTGAAATTTAGATAGATTTGATGAAAACATGGGTAATCCTCCTAAGATGATAGTAGCTAATAACGTTACCTTGACAAGGTAATGGTGTTCCGTTATTGTACTTTGAGGTATAGGGTAACCCGATAGTCAAGAGGAGTGATCTGAATGTCTATTGATTATGATCAATACTTTACGACGAGTGAGTTCGCAAAGGTATGTGGGGTAACGAAGCATACGTTATTCCATTATGATGAAATTGGTATATTAAAACCGGAGATCGTGAAGGAAAACGGATATCGTTATTATTCCTATAAGCAGTTTTATACCTTCGATATTATTGCCGTACTAAAAGGGACAGGAACGCCGTTGAATGAGATCAAAGAATATATACAAGATCAAAACACATTGCATTTTTTATCCATGCTTAAGCAAAAACAGCTGCAGTTGGTTGATGAACAAAAAAAGTTAGAGCGAATGCAGAGGCTTTTACAAGGGGCTATAGATAATACGAATCGTGCGCTCTACGTTGATTGTGGAGAACCCTGGGTCGAGGAATGTGATGAAGAGTATTTTATTGCGGTTAGACTCTCGAAGGAGAAGGGTGAGAAGGATCATGTACGAAAAGTATATCGAATCTTCGATTATTGCGATGAACATCATCTTGAATATGACTTTCCGATAGGTTCGATTATTTGTAGAAGCAGTTTGGAAGAAGGCGACTATGACCCGGATTATTATTGTAATAAAATCAATGAAAAGCATAACGGTGAATTACTTTATATCAAGCCAAAGGGTAAATATTTGATCATGAATCACAAGGGATCTTATGAAACCTTACCTGCGTCCTATGAGAAGATAAAGTCTTATATTGCTGAAAGTGATTTACACATAACCGGAAACGCTTATGAGTATGAATTGCTTAGTTATTTAGCTGTAGGGGATCCGGATAAGTATGTTATTCAAATTGCGATCCAAACCTTTTGAGGTTTAGAGCATTGGATTGGCTTTTAAATTGGCTTACAAACTGACACGCTTGGGATTCCAAGCGTTTTTTTTATGGATACCTGATGGCTTGAGCATTAGCCAGTTGCGACATTTTTATTATCTATATTGATTGACAATGATAATCATTATTATTAATGTGTAAACAGGCGTGAATCCTTATGCTCACCTTACCGACGCCAATGCCTCTGAGCTGGTGCACTATGATTGAGTTTTGTTGATGATTATCCATAGAAGAGACTACTATTGAAATGAGGTATGCATTGTGAAAATAGATGTTAATCAATTAGCAGAGCATTTTGCACACACTCCTTTCCAAGTAGAAGGAGTATATCGATATGCTGAAAATCCAGGTGTGCCTTACGCTGACTATACAGATTCTTTTCCTGGATTTGTGTTTCCACTTACAGGAAAGATTAAATTTAAATTTAATGGCACGCCTTATATCTTTTCGCCTGGAAAAGTTGTGCACGGGGGTGCAAAAATGAAATTAGATCAAAAAATGTTAGGTAGAACCAATTGGGAATATATTCTTGTTCAATATCGGATATGTAACTCAGAACTAAAAGAGTCAAGCTTTTCTCATCAGCATTTTGAATTATTAACAGGTCAATCTCCTCGTCTTATTGAATTAATTATGCGTCTTTGGCATGTGTATAATCAGCGTGGAGGCATTTCGATGTTTCAGACTGAAATGCTGTTTCGCGAAGTGCTGAATGAGGCCTTATTATGTGTTATTAATAGGGAAGATAGCTGTGAATCACATACTTTATTCGAGCGGGTATCTAATTATATTCATCAAAACTATTATCAAAGTCTTACAATAGCTTCGCTTGCAGAACAAAATAACGTTAATCGAAATCGACTTTCTTACGTATTTAGAACACATGCCGGTATGGGACCAGCAGAATATTTATTAAAATATCGTATAAATATAGCGCAAGAAATGCTATTTACAAGTGATGCGCCTGTACAACAAATTGCGCAAACCGTTGGAATGGCTGACCCCTTTTATTTTAGTAGAGTGTTCAAAAAACAATGTGGCATTTCACCTACCGAATATCGAGAGAAGTTCATCAATAATCCATGGTAAATTCAACCTGCATCCATTCTTATCTAAAAAGTACTTTACTATAATAATGGTTAAGCAAAGAAACCATTATGTTGGAGGAATTTCGTATGAAAAAGATTAGAGGACTGCTAGTCGCAACACTATTATTAGCAGGTATACTAGCGGGTTGTACTGAAACACCTGCTGAAAATAAAGAATCAACTAAAGAAGGCGTATCTTCAACAGCAGTTAATGTAGATGCAGCTGATTGGCCAAGAACATTTAAGGATGCCTTAGGTAAAGAAATTGTTATCGAGAAAAAACCGGAAAAAATAGCCTCGCTATGGTATTTTTATCCTGAAATATTAGTTGCATTAGGTGAGCCACCTGTTGCATCTACAGAAAAAGTTTATCTATCTTCTTTATCTTATTTAAAAGGAAAGCTGGATTCAGCTGAAGAACTAGGAGATAAAGTGTCTCCTAGCATTGAGAAAATTCTATCTATTAATCCTGATTATATTTTAGCAACAGAGCATCATGAAGCAGTGTATGATTCACTAGATAAAATTGCACCAGTCATTACATTAAAATACAAGGACATCTATGAAGATTGGCAATATGGACTCCGTACAGTAGCCATGATTATTGGAAAAGAAGACGAAGCGGAAAAAGTAATTGATAAAATGATGAAAGATATTACAACTGGGCGTGAAACATTAAAGTCGATGGAAAGAGAGACAGTATCGCTTATATTGTCTTGGGATGGAAAAACTTTTAATGTTCTAGGTGAAGGGAATCCGGTCTATAAACTTGCTTTTGATAAAGAAAAGGGACTGGGGCTTACACCGGATGATACATATACAGGTAATAATAATGAGTTTACTTCGTTTGAAGGAATATCAACTGTTCAAGCAGACCATATTTTCCTTATAGGTGACATTACAAAAAAGGAGGAATTAATGAATAACTTAAAACAAAGTAATGTGTGGAATGCTATGAATGCCGTAAAGAAAGGCAATGTCTATTTAATGGATAATTCCGCTATTACTGGTGGACCATTAGCTATTGATTACGCTTTACAAAATATATTATCAGCCTTGCTTAAGCTCTAATAAGTTGAGGAAAATAAGGAGTGATTACTATCCATTATCAAGCTATTAATCTGAAAGATAAGTTATCTAAATTTAACGACCTTTGGTCTCCGAAAGTCATTGGTGAAATGAATGACTATCAATTTAAACTTATTAAGATCACTGGGGATTTTGAATGGCATGTTCATCAAAATACCGATAAGGTATTTTTCACGCTCGAAGGGGAGATGATCATTGATTTTCGTGATGGTCAGGTTAAAATCTCCAAGGGTGAGATGTTTATTCTCCCAAAGGGAGTCGAGATGAAGCCTTCCGCCGAAAAGGAATGCCATATCATGTTGGTGGAGCCTAGAAGCGTAGTAAACACTGGCGGTACTGAGTCCGAATTAACAGCAGCCAATGATACTTGGATCTAGTTAAGGCTTTCCTCCGCTATTCCCTTAAGGTTTCTGCAAATTGACATAACACCAAATGGTGTTATAATAAAAATGAAACCAGAAGGTGTTACATTAAAATGAATTTTGGAGGAAATTTATGCAAACTCAAGGACCACTACAAGATATTCGTCAAACAATTACACTCAATGCGCCCATTGAAAAAGTATGGAAAGCTGTTTCCACTGCTGAAGGAATAGCTGCCTGGTGGATGCCAAGTACATTCGAGCCAGTGGTAGGTCATGAGTTCATTCTACATGCTGGACAATTCGGGGATTCCCCATGTAAAGTTACCGAGATTGATGAGCCGAACCGTGTTGGTTTTAATTGGGGGAAGGATTGGCATCTTGCCTTTGAATTGAAAGAAATTGATGGGAAGACGGAGTTCACCGTGATTCACTCTGGATGGGACCCTGAAAAGGTAACTGAATTTGGTCAACCGCATCCAATCGTTCGTGGCTTTATGAACGGCGGCTGGGAGAAAATCGTCCAAGAAAAACTTCCTGCTTATATCGAGGTTTAAGATGCCAGTCGCTGAATCTGGACATGATGTATTTCAAGCGATAGCAGATCCTACCCGCCGCAGTCTGCTAAAGCTGCTTGCTAATAAGGAAATGTCCATAGCATCCATCTCGGACTGCTACCCGATCAGCCGAACCGCTGTTAACAAGCATTTACAAGTATTGTCCGATGCGCAGCTTGTTAGCAGTCAGAAAGTCGGTCGGGAGACTCGGTACAAGCTTCAGCCAGAGCCTCTACTGGAGCTTCAAGATTGGCTTACCTTTTTTGAACAATACTGGGCTAATAAACTGTTTGCGCTTAAAGAATATGTTGAAGCAGATCATAACAATGAATGATAAACCGAGAGGCGTGAGATCGCGCTTCTCGTTTTTTTTGATGCATTGTGCAAAAATATTTAAATGAAACAGATATAATGGATTCGTATATACATATGAACTGCTATTTGCTCATTTTGAGGCATTTGGGGCGAGTTGCGGACTAGAGAGACTTTAATCATCATTATCAGGGGCAATATTGTGTACTTTCAGTCCGATAAAGCTCCATGGAGTCCGTTAGCATTCCAGATGAACATAAGGACAAGGCAGAAGCATTTTTGAAAGAATAAACGGCGTAGCATTGAGCTACACCGTTATTTCTGCATTTACAGGATAGCTTTCAACGGAAAGCATATCTCATTTATAAACTCAGTTTAAACCTTCGTTTAAATTCAGTTTATAAAAGGGAGTTAGCATCACAATACAAACTAAAACGTTGGAGGAATTGTAATGGTTAATGAACGCAAAAAAATAATTGAGCCTAACCCTGGAGATTGGGCCGTCGAGGCGCGTGGACTGGTCAAAACCTTTGGTGACAATCGCGCGGTGGATGGGGTGGATTTGAACGTGAAAGCAGGTACGATCTATGGCGTACTTGGTCCGAATGGGGCAGGAAAGACTACCGTCATTCGGATGCTGGCAACCTTACTTCGTCCCGATGCAGGTACTGGGCGTATCTTCGGGCATGATGTGGTGAAGGAGTCGCAGATTGTTAGGCAATTAATTGGTGTGACAGGACAATATGCCTCAGTCGATGAGTCATTAAGTGCTACAGAGAATCTTATTATCTTCTCTCGGCTATTAGGGCTTGGGCGCGCAGAGTCGCGGAAAAAAGCAACAGAATTACTGGAAGAGTTTGGTCTGACTGAGGCGGCTAAACGGCCTCTTCGAAATTTTTCTGGCGGTATGCGTCGCCGTCTGGATTTGGCAGCTAGCCTTATTGCACAACCACCTTTAATTTTCCTGGATGAACCGACTACAGGGCTTGATCCTCGCACTCGTTCACAGATGTGGGATACCATTCGTCGATTGGTGAATACGGGATCAACAGTTCTTTTAACGACGCAGTACCTTGAAGAAGCAGATCAACTTGCAGACCGGGTGGCAGTTATTGACCGTGGGCAAGTCGTCGCCGAGGGCACTGTGGATGAGCTGAAATCATCCGTGGGTACCACATCTTTACTATTGAAGGTCCGAGAGCTAAAGGATTTTAAACAAGCTCGTCAGCTTGTAGAACATGTTCTGCATGTCCAATCCAATGTGTCTTCGTTGGAGGAAGGGCAGATTTCTGCACCGATGGCGAACGCGGATTTAGTGACTGACCTACTTATTGCTCTGCGCGAAGCAGGCATTCCACTTGCAGAGGTGAGTGTGCAGAAACCAACACTTGATGAAGTATTCTTAACAATCACGGGTCAGGGTGTAACAGATAACGCTTCAAATGCGTCTGGGCAGTCAAACAAGAAGGAGGCAGTAAGAGTATGAGTACAAGAACTTCTGCAATAAACTCAGGAACTACAAGACAATTGAAAAACCATACGAGTCTCAGACAGAGTATACGAAATTCATTCACAATGGCGTATAGAGGTATACTAAAAATACGGCGAACACCTGAGCAATTATTCGATGTTACGCTTCAGCCTATTATTTTTACTCTGATGTTTACCTATATTTTTGGTGGAGCCATCTCTGGTGACATTGCTAGCTATTTGCCTGTTATCATTCCTGGTATTCTCGTTCAGACCGTAATTACTACTTCGATCGTTACTGGAGTTCAATTACGTGAGGATATGGATAAAGGTGTGTTTGACCGATTTAAATCACTGCCAATTGCAAGGATAGCTCCGTTAGCAGGTGCTCTATTAGCAGATACGATTCGGTATACGATAGCGACTGTGCTCACTTTCACCATGGGTTATATTATGGGATTACGGCCCGAGGGAGGGCTGGGGCATGTTGCTGTAGCGGCACTTCTTGTTATTGTCTGTGCTTGGTCGATTAGCTGGATCTTTGCTTTCTTTGGTGTCATTGCAAGAACAGCCTCAAGTGTACAAGGGATCTCGATGATTGTGCTGTTCCCGCTTACGTTTCTGTCTAACGCATTCGTACCGGTAGATACAATGCCTAGCTGGCTTCAATGGTTTGTTAAAGTCAATCCGATCTCACATTTGGTGACCGCGGTGCGGGAGCTTACTAACAATGGTACCGTAGGCTGGGATTTCGTAATCTCTTTGATCGGAGCAGCTGTCATCGTTGCGATTTTTGCACCAATTACAGTTCGTGCTTATATGCGCCGGACATAATATGAAATGAAAAAACGGCAGAAATGCCGTTTTTTTGTATTAGCCGCAAAAAAGCTTCTTTTTTAATTATCGCTTCTAAAGAACGTATGGATTAAATTGGATACTGATCTATCATACAATGTTTTAGCAGCTTCCTCATTTTGAATATGTCCCCCCAAATGCAGATGAATGACGCCATGCAACGATGCCCACACCAGATTCACAACAAGGAGGGGATCTTTCTCCTCAATAAACCCTTGTTCGATGGCTTCTGTAATAAGGGCTATTACTTGTTGAAGTGCCGTGAAGATAGCATGTAAACTTTCTTCCTCCGGTTTGAACTCGCTAAAAGCCCCTCCAAACATAACCATATAATAGCTGGTATGATTCCGTGAGAAATCCCAATAAGCTTGTCCAAGATCGCGAAGATATAAATTTAGATTGTCTTGTTTTGGAACCGCTTGAAAGGCAGCGGCCAACAATTTACACCCTTGCAGAAAAAGCTCCTTCGCTAAACCTTCCTTGTTTCCAAACAAGTTATAAATGATTTTTGTGGGACATTCCATTTTTTCAGCAACCTTGCGAATGGTTACACCTTCAGGTCCGGATTCATGCATAATGGCCGCAGCGGCTTCGATAATATTCAGTCTTAATATTTCTGCATGCTGTAGTTTTGCTTTTGGGTAGGTTGTAACGGATTGAGCATCTATAGAAGATATTTTGGACGATTTTTGCATGTAGTTTCACTTCCTTAGAACTTTACTTTAGCTTTTTCAAATAGCCGTTATTTCTAAACCTTATTTTACTGATGTAGAAGAGAAATAGCCAATAATTAAATGTAGAATTTTATTTGACAACGCAACCTCACTTGGATACAATGATTCATATTGAAACACTGTTTCTAGATGGTCATTAAAGGGAGAGATGATAGCAATGATTACAATTCAAAATAAATGGACGTTGATTACAGGTGCTTCTTCAGGAATAGGTGAAGCGTTTGCTCGAGAACTTGCAGCCAAAGGAAGTCATTTGATATTAGTCGCCCGTTCCGAAGATAAATTGATTGCTTTAGCGGAAAAATTACAAAGAGAATTTCATATTCAAGCGGAGGTTATCGTTGCTGATTTATCGCAAGAAGGTTCTCCTAGCAGGCTCTATCAACAATGTATGGAACGTGGTCTGAACGTTGATATTCTGATTAATAATGCAGGTTTTGCTACGTATGGGCTTTTTGAACAACTGTCTGGTCCAAGACAACATGAAGAGGTGATGCTAAATGTTTTGGCGGTTGTAGATCTGACCCATTTATTTTTGCCAGGTATGTTAAAAAGAAAAAGTGGTGTGATTATAAACGTTGCATCAACAGCAGCATTTCAACCTCTCCCTAATATGGCTGTATATGGAGCGACAAAAGCTTTTGTATTATCATTTACACAAGCACTATGGGAGGAAAATCGGAAACGGGGCGTACAATTTCTTGCGTTATGTCCGGGGTCTACGGAAACAGAATTTTTTAATGTTGTGGGAGCCGATGAAGCATCAGTAGGGAAGCGAGATACTCCAGAAAATGTGGTTCAAGTGGCTCTTCGGTCGCTTCAGGCAAAGAAAACATTTGTTGTCCCAGGATTTTCAAACTATATTTCAGCTCAAATGTCACGGTTTTTCACACGTAAACAAATGCTTTATTTAGTTGGACGTATGCTCCGTACTAGACATTAATAAGTCAACATTTTGCTTCGATGATGTAAAATAAAGAGCCGTTATCTATGGATTACTTCATGATAGCGGCTTTTTTCAAAAGTTAATTGCCTAACTCCGAATTTTAACCCTACTTCTTCATGTCCTTCGATGGTACTATGATATAAAAATAGAATGATGCATATAGAAAGGACGACAGTATGAGAAACTATCTAATTTTGGGGGCAAGTAAAGGTTTGGGAGATGCATTTGTGAAAGGTTTACCTGAGTATGGTGATCGAGTGTGGATCGTCTCCAGAAGCAGACCGGGCAGTCTGGATCTTAATGATGGCATACAGCGGGTATGGATTGCAGTAGATCTATCGCAGCCAGATGCCGCACAAGTCTTATCAAAGGGAATTCAAACGGAGAAGATTGATGTTTTAGTTTATAACGTGGGTATTTGGGAGAAAGAAGGTTTTGAGGATCACTATACTTTTGACAAGGATGAGACGAGTGACATTGCCAACATTATTAATGTGAATATAACTTCAACAATTACCTGCATACAGGCTGTACTGCCTAATCTTCGCCAATCGGAAGCAGGAAAAATTATTCTAATTGGCTCCACAGCAGGACTGGATCATACCAATAACGCCCAGGTATCATTTGTAGCTTCCAAGTTCGGTCTGCGTGGCATTACACATGCATTACGTGAACATGTTCGTAAGGATGGCATTGCAGTAACTTGTGTAAATCCGGGTGAGCTGGCAGCAGAAATTCCATATGAGGATGGCGCGGAAAAAGCGATTGCAGAATATAGCGGCACAAGAATTCCTGTTCAGGACATTGTCTCCATTGTGAAATGTATCGTTAACCTCTCTAGCGCTTCCTGTGTCAAAGAAATTCATATTCCAGCAATGGCGGATTTGAATGCATAATAAATCTCATTTATCCGTTAAGATTTCATTAAGATTCAATACGAAGATAAACCATATAATTGGATTATAGAAATGTTATCAAAAAAAGTGCTACATAAGCGCGTCAACTAGCACGACGTATTATTAGGTAGTAGTAAAGAAGTGAATATATAAGGCTGTCTACCAGTAGAATCTTACTAGTAAACGGCCTATTTTTGTTGGGATTTAATAGGGAGTCGGGTGGATTTTTTTAAAAGAAGACTTATAAATTCCCAACTTTTTTTGGACATATATTGGGCTAACGAGAATATAACTATACAATAAAACACTTGTTGAAGAAGAGGAAAATACATTAACGGTTAGGAGAAATGAACGATGGAATTCGAACTAGGCAGCATTTTGAAACTAGTGAAACGTAGGCTGCTGTTCATCATTGTATTATGTATTGTTGCGGTCGGAATTGCTAGCTTCGTTAGCTACTATGTCTTGAAACCGAAATACGAGGCGACGGCTTCTATTCTTATTCAAGGGGATAGGCAACAGAAAGCAATCAATGACATTATGGCTGGGCAAAAACTAGTAACCACTTACGGAGAAATTATCCGAAGCAGTAGAATCGCTGAAGAGGTCGTTAGAAGACTGCAATTAAACATGACCCCTGAAAAACTATTAGAAAAAGTGAAGACAAGAACAAGTAGCGAGTCACTCGTGACGACGGTAATTGTATCGGATTCTAATGCTCAGCGGGCAACGAATATCGCGAATGGCTTTGGTGAGGCCTTTAATGAGAACATCCAAGCGATTATGGGGGTAGAGAATGTTGTGCTTCTTGACCGAGCCAAGGTTCCTTTCGAGGCGATCTCACCCAAGCCAGTATTCAATATGGTCGTTGCTTTCGGACTTGCATTGATTGCTGGGATCGCATTTTCCATTCTACGGGAATTGGCGGAGAAACCTGTGAAAAGCGCCAAGAATATTCAGTTGGATTTGCAGCTTCCTCTTCTGGGGACGGTGGGAAAATTGAAGCCGCGGAAACGGCGGGAGAAGACGAAATCCAATTCAGTAGAAGGAGCCAGCAGACATGAAGAAGAAAACGCCAAGATTGTATTGCCTGGAACAACCGAAATCATCTAATGGTGACCAATTCCGAACGATACGATCTAATATTCGTTATACCCGAGTTGGTGGAGAAATTCGATCTTTATTAGTTACAAGCTCACTTCCGAATGAAGGTAAATCAACAGTGGCGATGAACTTGGCCATAGCGATGGCAGAAACGGGAAAAACTGTGCTGCTGATCGATGGGGATTTGCGTACACCAACGGTGCATAAGGCATTCGATCTACCCAATTGGATCGGATTAAGTAGTATCCTAGTGGATCAAACCCGTGTGGATGATTGTATTTTCCCTATTGAGGGATCAGAAGGACTTTCTGTAATGACATCGGGTCCGATCTCCCCAAATCCAGCCGACTTACTAGGATCAACAGGAATGAAAAGGTTATTTGCAGAGCTTAGTGAGAGATTTGATACGATTGTCATCGATTCTTCTTCGGTGTTAATGCCTTTTTCGGATGCCCTTATCTTGGCAAAGATGACCGAAGGGGTACTGTTAGTCGTAAAATCCGGGAAAGTGCTCTTAAAGCATACCAACTCTGCAAAACAGATCCTTGAGCAGCAAGGAGCACATATTTTGGGAGCGGTTTTGAATTATCGAAAAAGTAGCAAACGTTACAAGATTCGCGGTGAAGATTTTGCCGATTGGGCCTCAACTTCAGGGTTGGTCTAACGCATTATGACACTTGCTTCTCTTCGTTATTTATTCGGAAATATCACATACGCTGGCGCTCAATTCGTGATTGTAATTTTGCTTAATAAATTTGGCTCATCCGAAATCGTTGGGCAATATTCGTTAGGGCTTGCGGTGACTGCTCCCATCTTCATGCTGTCGCATCTGCATCTGCGTTCGGTCTTGATCGTTGATACATCTGGAAAATATCTTTTTGGAGATTTTTTTGGCCTTCGTCTCGTGACAACCGCAGTTGCATTCACGGTTACAGCAGGTTGTTGCATCCTTAGTGGTGCTGATTGGAATACAGCTTTAGTCATATTTTTCATAGGATTGTATAGAATTGTTGAGTCGGTCAGCGATATTTTATTGGGTATCGTTCAGAAGCAGGAAAGGCTAGATCAAATCTCTTTCTCGAGAGCTGCTAAAGGATTGTTCTCCATACTTGTCTTCGCCCTCGTATTTATCCCTACTCAGAGTCTCATTCTAGCGTTGTTAGTCATGATTATCGGATGGTTAGCAATAACCATTGGATATGATGCTCGCAAAGCGAGAATGCATACGTCGCTCAGGCCACTTTTTAACAAAAGACGATTATGGGGCTTGCTGCTCGTAAGCTCACCCCTTGGCGTGGTGCTGGCGTTGATGTCACTAAATACAAATATCCCACTATACGCGATTTCATATTTTAAAGGAGAACATGACTTAGGCATATACGCTACGCTCTCATACATGATCGTTGCCTGCAATGTTGTTGTGACTGCACTCGGTGAAGCGATAACACCACGTCTTGCCCGTTGGCACGCTAGCGGACGACATAAGGAGTTCATCTCTTTACTCAGTCGAATGATTGTAATGGGTATAGGAATTAGTGCGATCGCTTGTTTGATCGGGTGGATCTTTGGTCATCAGCTACTATCTCTTCTATTCAGTCCAGATGTGGCTGCTGAAATAGATTTATTTCATTGGTTGCTCGTTTCTACCCTATTGGTATTTGTAACGTCTTACCTGTGGTATGCCATAACGGCTACCGGGAAGTACAAAGCGCAGATTCCCTTGTTTCTGTGTTCCGTGATCACTAATGGGCTTTCTTGTCTAATATTCGTGCCTATTTTCGGGGTGATAGGTGCTGCGGTGGGGGCTAGCTTGGCCTTATTCGTTCAGATGATAGGCAGTGTGATCGTACTTTTCTTGGTAATCCGTCAGGCAAGGAAGCAGGTACAACGGGAATTGGCCGCATAGAGGCAATTTCTCATAGGAAAGTAGGGGCTTGTATGACATCTGTACTCGTTGTAGGGAAACCCTACACCATGCGTAATTTATTTCTGTTTGCGGTTATGGGTTACATCATCTGCCTTCCGGCTCAAATTGATTTCGGTGGCGCATTTCGAATCGCACCCTCTGACCTTTTCTTAATGCTTGGTTTGTTTGCAGCAGGTTTACACCTCAAATTGGACCCGAGGCAGTTCAGTTCATGGCATTGGGGGATGTTGTTTATTTTCGTCCTTGCTTCGTTTGTATCCATTTGGCGCAATGGATTCATTACGCAATACGCTCTATTGCAAAAAGATTTTGGGTTTATACTCCTACTGCTCACTTACATCATGCTTGTTCAGGCTGTAGACAGCTGGGATCGGTTATATAAAATGCTACGAGCTTTTTTGATCAGTGTGCTGATCTTCAATGGCGTCGCTTTGTTCGATTTTTTTAGTGGAGTGAAGGTTCCGTTTATGGTGCAAGACGGTCGCCTCTCCGGGATGCTAATTGATCCGAATGCATACGGCGGATTACTAGTTACGGCTTTTGCCATTCATATCATGACGAGTGGAGACGGGGTGAAGATGCTAAGGGGATGGGTGAGTACGCTAGCGACGATCACCTTAGCCGGGGGCATAATAATGACTTTTTCGCGTTCGTCATGGATAGGTTTGTTCCTTGTTCTGCTTACATTACTGCTGACTAATCCTTCTCGACTTCTCAAGATCGGCATGGGGTTTAGCGTCGCGTTTGGAGCATTGCTGTTGTATAAAGGTACAGCTTATCTGGATGTGCTTGGGAATATGGCCAGCAGACCCTCGCAGATTCAGTCGCGTCTAGACATCATTGGGAAGGCTGTGGAGTGGATCGCTCAAAGTCCATTATTAGGGATTGGACTCGGTAGCTATAACTATGAACTGCGGATTATTATCCATAATACTCCGATCTGGTTTATGACAGAATTTGGCTTGTTGGGCTTGATTGTGTACGGCGGATTCATGATCTGGTTCTTCATCGTTGGGATCCGTTCTTATCGCGCGGCAGATAGGGTGAACAGACCGATCATTATGGCATTATTGCTGTCTCACGCAGCGATGATTGGACTTTCGATGGGTATTGAAGCCTTATTCCAGCGGTATTGGTGGTTCATGATGGCTATGAACGCAGCTTGCATCCGATTAACGAATACGGGATGGAAAGGAGTGAAGCGATATCGAACCAAGGGCACTGAAAAGTCAACGGGTCGTAACCTACGACAACAAACAGAACAAGCGCAACAAGCGCAACAAGCGCAATAATAAGAGGTTCGGGAGCATACCTGCTGAAGACTGTGGGCCGGTAAGAGTTGCTTTTGTAGCCTCCATTTTTGGGCATTTTGAGAGTTTCCATCTACCTTACATGGCGTTATTGCAGCAAAAAGGTTGTGAAGTGCATGCTTACGCGCAGCCCGGGGAAGCGAGATTGCGATTAGAAGAGAAGGGGATCGTGTGCCATGATGTGCCCATTCAGCGTAGCCCTTTACAGATGCAGAACTGGGCAGCGCTAGGGATACTAACGGAAAGCTTCAAGGAGGAGGGGTTCCAGTTCATCCATGTACATACGCCAGTCGCTTCGATTCTCGGACGGATTGCGGCCCATAAAGCAGGTGTACCTTGCACATTGTATACAGCGCATGGTTTTCATTTTTTCAAGGGAGCTCCTTTTCTGAACTGGATGCTTTATTATCCGCTCGAGAGGTTAATGGCCCGCTGGACAGATGTGCTAATCACCATAAATAGAGAAGATTATGAACGCGCCCAGAAATTTTCTATACGGAAAAAGGTGACTTATGTGAGTGGTGTAGGACTTGATCTCCAGGTTTACGGCAGTGAACAGGGTCATCCTGAAACTGCGTCGGAGAAGGCAGATAGGCGACGCCAACTGTTTGATCTGCTGAAGAGTGAGCATGATGAACCTCCCTTCGTCATCCTATGTGTTGCTGAATTGAACGCCAACAAGAACCAGAAGCAGTTGATCGAAGCGCTGGGTCAGTTGGGGTCTCAAGCAGGCAACATCCATCTGGCTTTTGCGGGTACAGGACCGTTCGAGCAGACTCTATTGGAACTTGCTAATCGGCTGGTTGTCAGCGATCGGGTGCATATGCTTGGGTACCGTAGAGATATTCCGGATCTACTCAGAGCATGTGATGTTGCTGCACTTGTGTCTTATCGCGAGGGACTACCTCGGGCGATTATGGAGGCGATGGCAATAGGGAAACCCGTTATAGGTACTCATATTCGGGGGATTCATGATTTGATCGAACATGAGTCAACAGGCATGTTGGTTCCTGTTGGTGATATTACCGCTACCGCTAAGGCTTTTACTCAATTACGTGATAATCCAGCATTAACTAGGGCAATGGGAGAAGCAAACAAGGAGAGGATCATTCGTTACGGGTTGCCTGCGGTGCTCCGTGAAATGGACTCGATCTATATAGAAGCGCTAAACAAGGAGGAAAGAAAGCGGGTTCCGTCTGAAATGCATGCCAGCCTATCGGGGGATTGAATATTCACTCTCACTTAAAAGGCGAGTAAATGAATTTTTAGTTAATTAGGGAGAAAGAAGTGATGAAAATGCGGATCGTCCGTTTGGTCATGTTGGATGCAGGGATTATTGCGGCTTCAGTGTGGCTTGTGTTTTTACTTCGGTTTGATTTTCAAATCCCTGAGATGTACGTGTGGATGCTTCCGTGGGCAATATTGATTCACATTGCGGTGTATGCGGCCTTCTCATTTGGATTCAAAGTGTATAACAATATCTGGCGATACACCGGAATGAGAGAGTTACTGCAGCTTCTAAAAGTGAGTGTATTAACCCTCGTTGGAGTGATTGCTGTCAACCTATCCACCCATGCAGTAATTCCTTCCTATCGACTACCGATTTCTATCTATTTTGCAGCGGGTTATGTGTTTCTGGGCATTGTTGGGTTACGAATGGTTAAACGTCTTCTAAATGATGGATTTGAGACAACGGGTGTGAAGGATGCCTTCGAAGGTAATCTTCTAATCATTGGGGCTGGTAAAGCAGGAATCCTCGTTACTAAAGATATCAAGCATTCAAGGTTCAAATTTATGCATCCGGTCGCTTTCATTGATGATGATGCATCCAAACAAAAGCTGGAAGTAATGGGGCTGCCGATTGTGGGTAATAGAAATTTCATTCCCGAGGCTGTGAAACAGCTGGACATTGCGTTCATTATTATTGCCCTCCCGACAGCGCCACATAACGATTTAATGGAGATTATCGAGATCTGCAAATCAACAAAAGCACAGATTAAGCTAATGCCTAGTATGACAGAAATTTTGGACGGGAAAATGGCAGTCAATCGAATTCGTGAAGTGTCCGTAAATGATTTGCTGGGTAGAACTCCTGTTGAGATTAATACTGAAGAGATTCGTGAGAATTTAGGGAGTGAGTGTATTCTCATCACGGGTGCAGGAGGCTCCATTGGCTCAGAACTGTGCCGTCAGCTAGCTGCGTATCGTCCGAAGGAAATGTTGCTGCTTGGTCATGGTGAGAACAGCATTTACCTGATTGAACAAGAGCTACGCCAGTTATATCCCGATCAGAAGATTCAACCTATCATAGCTGATATTCAGGATGTGTCGCGGATCGATAGTGTTTTTCAGAATTTCCGACCTACGATTGTGTATCACGCCGCTGCGCATAAACATGTGCCCCTTATGGAGATGAATCCGGTGGAGGCGGTAAAGAACAACGTTATCGGAACAAGGAATGTAGCGGAAGCGAGTGCCAAATATGGTGCTAAGCGGTTCATTCTGATCTCTTCGGACAAAGCGGTTAATCCAACAAGTGTCATGGGAGCTACAAAGCGAGCGGCAGAAATGATTATTAATGATCAGAATTCATCTAGCAAGACGGTTTTTGCTGCTGTCCGTTTCGGTAATGTTCTCGGTAGTCGGGGAAGTGTTATTCCGTTATTCAAAAGACAGATCGAGAGTGGTGGCCCGGTTACGGTTACCCATATGGATATGGTGCGGTATTTCATGACGATCCCTGAAGCAGTGCAATTGGTTATCCAGGCGAGCGTACTGGCACAAGGTGGCGAGGTGTTCGTGCTTGATATGGGTAAGCCGGTTCGGATATACGATCTAGCAAGAGATTTAATACGTCTGTCCGGCTTAGAACCCGATAAAGATATCCCTATCGTGGTCACGGGCATTCGTCCCGGAGAGAAATTATTTGAGGAACTCCTGACAGAAGAAGAGGGATTGATGGTCACCAATAACTATCGCATCATGATCAGTCGGCCTCAAAGTGTTTCGAGATCCGAATTGAATTTGGTCCTTGGTGTGCTGGAGAATTTGTGCAAACGGTACGAATTTGTGCCAAGCAGTTATCAGATTAAGAAATTATTAAAGCAGCTTATTCCAAGCTATTCGGGCTTTCAGGAAGAACCACAGGTGGCTACTCATGAGCTTGAACGGATCAAATCCGAAGTTCATGCGGGGATCTAAGTGATGAAGTCGTTTATGAGTAGATGGAACAAGAAATTGCGTTTGCGTGGCAAGAGTGACAAGAAATTCACAAGAAAGCAAATAGTCATGCGGCGAATTGGAAGATTCGCCCTGATTGGTTTTCTGATTGTGATTGTAATTGGTGGCATTTGGATTAGAGGGGTATTAAATGCTGAGCAGCGATTTCAAAAGGCTGCCCTAAATCCATTAACGATACCTAACTCTAAAATTTCTGCAGTACCTGTGGGGAAGACGCAGTCGGATGGGACTACGAAAAGTCCAGCAAATTCGGATGGCGTGGTACTACCATCGACTGAACCAGCAGCATCGCCAGAAGCAACCGATAAAAAAACTTCATCCTTTAATGTTGTATTAATTGGAACAGATACGTGGGGTGGGGAAATCTCGCGTGCAGACACGATAATGGTTGTGCATGTAATGCCGGAACAGCGGAAGGTGAACATCGTCTCTGTACCGCGCGATACAAGGGTTTATGTACAAAATGTTGGATACACCAAAATTAATCATGCTCATATTGTTGGTGAATCCAAAGGTGGGAATGAGCAAGGAACGTTGACGCTCATTCAAGCGGTGAGCGACTTTATGAATATTCCCATTCATCATTACATCAAGACGAATTTCTCTGGAGTTCGTGATTTCATCGATTCAATCGGTGGGATCGACATGGTAATCGATCAGGATGTCACAATAACCCCAGAGATTACCATCAAAAAAGGCGAACAGCATTTGGATGGTGTGCATGCTCTCTACCTTGCTAGGGCGCGTTACTCTACTCCGAACGGTGACTTTAGTCGTCAAGAGGAGCAATTCAATATCGTTAGAGCTGTGGCCAATAAGCTGTTGAGCCCTGAGCATCTTCCGGATCTGGCGGGATTATTGCTCCATGAAAAGAAAGACATTATCGATACAAGCTTCAGTGACAGTGATTTGCTCAGCTTAGCTTGGTTATTCAAGGGAATAACTTCCGAGGACTTTAAATACGAGCAGATTCCAGGCAACAACAGTTTTGGTTCTGATCCGCTAGTCAGAACTAAGGTGTACTACTGGAGTGCTGATTTAAAACAGGTGAACTCACTGAAGGAACGTCTTTTTACGGATTAAGAGAAAGGCGGGAGGAGTACTAACATGTATCGCCATATGAAACGAGGCTTCGATCTTGTGGGAGCGATCGTTATGTTATGTATATTTAGTCCAGTCATGGCTGTGGTGGCGTTGTTGATTCGAATGAAGCTTGGAAGCCCAATCTTGTTCAAGCAGCAACGACCAGGGCGGGGAGAGAAACCCTTCTTTATCTACAAATTTCGGACCATGGCTGAACTGTATGACACGCAGGGTCAGCCGTTACCAGATGAGCGACGATATATCAAATTTGGCGGAATCATCCGGAAGCTAAGTCTGGATGAACTACCACAATTGGTGAATGTTGTGAAGGGAGAAATGAGTCTGATTGGTCCAAGACCCTTACTCATGCGTTATAGCCCATACTATTCCGAACAGGAGAGGCTGCGTTTCTCAGTAAGACCAGGAATTACGGGATTAGCACAGGTGTCAGGACGTAATACTTCGTCGTGGAAAGACCGGCTTTCGTATGATGTCACCTATGTCGAGAATTTAAGTTTCAGACTTGATGCGCTGATATTATGTAAGACCGTCTTGAAGGTGATTCGCCAGGATGATGTTGTAGCCAATCCAGGTCGGCATAGCCTGCCTCTGGATGAGTATAGGCTGAATAAAAAGGAGGGCCAGGCATGAGTGTGCAGTTTAGACCGCTGCATGAAGACGATATACATCATGCATGCCGGCTCTTGAAGAGCAATTTACCGGAGCATGTGTACAATCAAACGATATTTGCTTGTACGGGTTATCCAGCATATCTACAAGCGGCTTGTAAGTGTGGAGGTCATTCGGCCACATTGTTGATTGGAGCCTATATTGGAGAAGTGCTCATTGGATTCGCGGAATGGCGAAGAATGGAACAAATATTGGTTCTGAATAATTTAAATGTGGATGCGGCGTTTCGCAAGGACGGTATTGGCGGAATGCTCATGGCGTACGGAGAGAAATTAGCCAAGAAGGACGATATTAAGAAGTTGGTACTGGATGTGTTCTCGTGGAATGAACAGGCGCATGCTTGGTACCTTCGCCTTGGCTTTTTAGAAGAAGGACGTACTTATTGGTATGTGAGGGATCTGGATCGTTCATTAACGGCTAGCGCAGATGTTATTGCTTCTGGAGCGGATATAGATGATGAAGAAGTGACTTACATTATTGATGATTACCCAATGGCAGAGGCTCATCATCTAAAATACGGATTTTCTTCATTTAGGATTAGAACGAAGCAGAAGACTTCAGTTGTGGGCCGGCTCGGCGAGCAGTATTTTCGCATCCAACTGCAAAGTGGGGAGTGGGACGGCGGATATCCACTAACCGATGTGTTACTCGACCTTGACCGGGAGAGAAAGCTGTTATTGCTTTCATCCGATGCATTCTTACGTGAGAGAGACCCAGCGCTAAGCTTAAGCACTGAAAGTATACGTATGATCAAGATATTGGATTAGCAGCGAATGCATCCGAAGTAAGTTTTGTCGAAGTATCTCAAGGAAGCGTACGCTAACATAACTTTTAGGAGGTGACGTATGAGTGATTTTATTGTGCTTAATAGCTCGCAATCTGAAGAATGGGATGCTTATTTGAATCAGATGGATAGTAAGGATATCTATTTTTCTGCAGATTTTTTTCGGCTGTTTGAGGATGATGATCATCAACAGGCAGAGCTGTTTGTTTTTAAGCAGGGTGAGAAGCTCATCATTTATCCTTACTTACTTCGCTCCATTAGCCATCTTCCCGCAGTCATCCAGCTGGGACTTGAAGGAGAATGGTATGACATCAGCACACCTTATGGATACGGGGGCCCAATATCTAATGTGCCTATAGGAGCGGAACGAACGGAATTGTACCGACAATTCAGTGATACGTTTACAGATTACTGCAGAGAGAAAAAGATCATGACCGAGTTTGTAAGATTCCATCCTTTCATAGGCAATGCCGCTGAATACCAAAAAGGGCTTACTACGGAGCTCAATCGGAATACAGTATACATGGATTTGACAGTTGGCTCAGAGTCAGTGCTAATCCAGAACTATGGCAGCAATCATAAAAGAAATATCCGTAAATTAAAGTCAGCTCCATTCACCATTCGAAAGTCGGATCTTAAGGATCGGATCGAGCCTTTCATCGAGTTATATTACGGGACGTTAAATGATTTACAAGCAGATCCCTTTTATTATTTCCCTCGAAAATTTATAGAAGATACAAGCCTTATGCCAGAAGGACGGGTAGCGCTGTTTGAGGCGATGGATGGGGAGAGGAGTGTAGGGGCAAGTATTGTACTCCTTGATCGACCATGGATGCATTATCACTTATGCGGTTGGGATCGAGCTTATCTGCAGTGGTCACCCACCAAATTTCTCATCCACGCAGCAGCCGTGTGGGGGATGGAGAATGGATACGACAAATTCCATCTCGGTGGGGGATATAAGGGGAATGACGAGTTGTTTCAGTTCAAGCTAAGATTCGCTACTCAACTAGAACCACTAGACTATTACTTAGGTAAGCGAATATTTTTCCCCGAGGTGTATGAACGAATGATTGCACTCTGTGACACTGGGGTTGCGGGAAATTATTTTCCGCTCTACCGGCATCCATCTCTGTTGAATCAAAATATCATGGACCACGCTCTGAAGTAAGACAATAAGATATGTATTCCATTTGGATTAAAGCATCCAAATGGAGAAAGGAGCAAGGCATGAGTATTCGTCAACCACGCATTCTACCACGAATCTTGTTATCCCCACCGCATGTAAGTGGACGTGAACAGGCTTATTTGGAGGATGCAATTCACTCTGGCTGGATCGCTCCCATCGGACCACAAGTCGATGCTTTCGAGCGGGAGATGGCCGACTATACAGGTTCAAAGGGTGCACTTGCATTAAGCTCTGGAACAGCGGCAATTCATCTCGCACTACGTCTAGCTGGCGTTTCTCAAGGAGATTACGTGATTTGTTCGACGCTCACGTTCGTAGCTAGTGCCAATCCTATTTTATATTTGGGGGCTACACCTGTATTCGTAGACTCAGAACTAGAGACATGGAATATGTGTCCACTAGCCTTTCAGCGGGCCTGCCTGGATTTGAATGATAGAGGGATACTGCCTAAAGCAGCTGTTGTTGTCAATTTGTACGGGCAGAGCGCAGACATGGAACCAATTGTAGAAATCGCGAATCGTTACGGTATTGTTTTAATAGAAGATGCTGCGGAATCCCTCGGTGCCTTTTATCACGGAAAGGCTAGCGGTACTTGGGGCCGCTTCGGAATCTATTCTTTCAACGGGAATAAAATTATTACAACCTCAGGTGGAGGTATGCTTGTATCGGATGATACCGATGCATTAGATCAAGCCCGTTTCTGGTCTACCCAAGCACGTGACACTGCTCCACACTATCAGCATTCCGAAATGGGTTATAACTACAGGCTAAGTAACCTGTTGGCAGCCATAGGACGAGGGCAACTGGAGCTACTTGAGGAAAAGGTCGAACGACGTAGATATATTTCTCAAGTGTACTCAGATCGATTGGGATCCATTCCGGGTCTTCATTTCATGCCGGAAGCGCCAAATTGTCGCAGTACACGCTGGTTAAGTGCGCTAACGATTGATGAAGAAATCGCAGGCTTCTCCGCTAATCAACTCTTAAAGTGCCTGGAATTCAACAATATAGAAGCTAGACCTGTATGGAAACCTCTACATTTGCAACCTCTGTTCGAGAACGCCTTCTATTATCCATACATGGAGGGACATAGTGTATCTGATCAATTGTTCACAAAAGGTGTATGTCTACCTTCCGGTAGCTCTTTATCGGATGATGATCTGGTACGCGTAATGGATGCGATAGAGTCTTGTATTCAGAACCGCTGAAAAATTACTTAGCAATCCATCCGTTAGCACCGGTTCCGCTTTCCTTCACATAAAAAGTGGCTTTCGCTACACCATCTGTTCGCATAGCCAGACTTCCAATCGGAGCGGTAATGGTTCCCTCAGGCGTTCCTTCCACGATAAATACTGCAGGAAGTAATGTTCCACCAACGAGTCGGACTGCCCGTTTGAAGTTACCATAGGTAGAGAACCATTCAGTTAAAGCATACGGATTATACAAAGTACCAAGAGAAGTACCCTGCATGGCAACCAATGTTTCGAATTCTAGAATGCGTTTTACCTTTACAGAACGGGTATCGAACACTGCTACATTGTTCAGGTGCAGGAAGGGCTTAGCTGCACCATAAGAAGACGCTAGCACGACTTGATTGGTCCCGCTGTTACGGACAATCATATTGTCGACAGTAACCATCGCGTCAGACTCTGTTGTGAATAATTGTAAGGTACTGCCCGTTAAGTCCTGTGCATCTATCGTCCCCACATAAAGATCTCCTCCGTCGATTCGGACTCCGCTTGCTAAGGTGGAACCCGAGCCGTACATCCCTAACGAGCCGATATGCAATCTTGGTTTTCCTCCAGCAGCATTAAACGCAGCAAAGATCGCAGGACCTCCGATGCCATCGAAGCTCGCACTAGCGATATCAATAAATTGTGAATAGATCGTCTGTAGACCGTAACTAGCTTTATGATCGGTGGAACGAATAAATAAGTTACTGATTTTCAGCGTTAGTCCATAAGACAGTATAGCAGGACTCACTGATCCACTAACACGCATATCAAGTGAACCGATGTCGAGGGTCCAAAGTCTAGCGATTTCATCTGTAAGCCCTGCAGACAGATCATTCCCAAAACCAATGGTAGTCAAGGAATCGAAGCGTTGATAGAAGCTGCGAGTTCCTTTGAATTCATCGGGTTCCAAGTCTAGAGAGTTGGCTCCAGTGAAGCTAGGTGCTCCACCGCGATTGTTGTTTAGGACGGCTCTGTTGACATGAAGTTGATCTACAAAATGGATGACGAAGTTCTTTCGGCCAGCCGTTTCACAGCGCGCATACCCAATCTGCACATTAACGGATGGAATTTCTTCCGTACCTCCAATAAAAATATTATCACCGTAGCAATCATGGGAGTACACCGATTCGATGGATATATTTTGCGCAGAAGAAATGAACAAGCCGTGAAGCTGATCGTTGACGTTTGATTTCACTGTCGAAGCACTTCCATCAATTTCGAGAGCGCCCGTTATCGTGATATTAGAGGCGTTTAAGATGACAAGTACTCTTGTATCTGATGGAGGGTTCGAAGCCAGTGACAGCTTAGACCCCGCTTCAAAGCTCAGGTTAGTTCCGGTTGGAATGCGAAGACACCACCATTCAAGGCTGGAAGGATTACGCATGCGACCTGAAGATACTTTATATACACCAGGCGGGAAAATAACAACCTTGCGTTTGGTATTTCCAGCATTGATTGCATTTTGAATCGCGACGGTGTCATCTTTGATACCATTCCCTGTAGCTCCATAGGATCGAACATTCACGTAACCGTTAGTCTCAGGATCTAATTTAATAGAAGTGACCGCGCCGTCTGAAATAACGGACGTTGTTACAGAATTATCTGGAATAGGTGCAGTTGCCATATACTTCACTCCTTTATTTTTTAATTTGAAATATAAGGCTAAGTTTCACGTTGTATATCATCCCTATACTTCTACGAGTAACGGTTGTCGTCCAAAAAAGGATGGCAACATCGTTTCTTCTTAAGTATTTTATGTGAACTTTTCTACAGATGCACGGTACAAAGAGCACTCTTAAAGGGCGAAAGGAGTTTTTTATTTGAAGGTATTAGTAACTGGGGGGCTTGGTTTTATTGGGTCACATGTTGTTGATCGGCTTATCAGAGAGGGGATCGAAACTGTAATTGTAGATAATGTATCGGGTGCTTCCGGCTCATTCTATAGAAATCCTTCCGCTGTTTTATATCCGTACGACATTCGGGACGAGACACTGGGTGAAGTCTTTAGCCGTGAGAAGCCGGATGTGGTCATTCATCTGGCTGCACAGATTGACGTAAGAGAATCTCAGCGCAATCCATTGTTTGACGCGAATGTGAATATTGTTGGCACACTAAACGTCCTGCGGATGTGTGAGGCCCATCAGGTTGAAAAGATCGTGTACGCCTCGTCGGCCGCTGTATACGGTAATCCTGAATATTTGAGCATTGACGAGAAACATCCCTTAAATCCTGAATCTTGTTATGGGGTATCAAAAAGTGTTCCTGAGTCTTATATTCGGATGTTTGCCAGCATGCATGGGCTAAAGTACACCATTCTTCGTCTTGCAAATGTATATGGACCTCGACAAAGCTCGCATGGTGAAGCTGGTGTCGTTTCGATTTTTCTGGATCGCATAAAGCAAGGCAAGGAACTTGTGATTTATGGGGATGGAGAACAGACCAGGGATTTTGTCTATGTTGAGGATGTTGCACAGGCGTTTGTAAATGCGGCTTGTACAGATGAGAATGCGGATAATCAGATCATAAATATTAGCTGCGGGGTGGCGACCTCCATTAATACGATTGTAGAAATGATAGGCGGTATTACAGGTCGGGAATCCCAGACAACCTATGAACAGGCTCGACCGGGAGATATTCTTCACAGCTACTTAAACAATAGTAAAGCAAACGAGTTGATGTCCTGGTCACCTCACCATGATCTTCACCAGGGACTCAAGAAGACAATTGCAGCCCGATTGACTGTAGGCAGTGCTGTGGACCATTAATCGCAAATATCGAAAGGGGTTATCCCCATGGAACGAAAATTAAATTCGGAAATGTTTGTTCTACGAAGTATTGCCTGCTTAAGTATAGCGCTGTTACATGCTTTATATCGAGTCTATGACGATGGGAACACGCCTTGGGTAGAGTCAGTGGGTCTACTGCTTACATTTGGCACACCGGTATTCGTATTTATCTCGCAATTCGTATTGTCTTTTGCATACCCGGGCGGAATTCCCGCGAAATTTTGGGAGAAACGGATCAAGTATATTTTGCTTCCTTACTTTTTTTTCGGAGCTTTGTACGCAGGGTTAAAAGGATTGGATATGGCGGGCAGTGAGGGGATTCCGCTTCTTCAAGCTTTTTGGTACTTTCTCTGGCGTCATTGGTTACTTGGCGATTTTCATGGCTACTTTATCCTAATTATCTTTCAGTTTTATGCCTTGTTCCTCTTATTTCAAAAGCATGCCAAAAAATTCACTCCACGCTCTATACTGATTGCGACATTCGTTATTAATGTGGCTTACTTAGGTTTTTTCAATTTCACCAAACCCGTAGATACGGTAGCTGCTCAATATATTTGGGATAAATTGTATTGGGTTTTCTCTCCGGGGTGGATTTTCTACTTTACTGTGGCTTATTACTTGGGGCGAAATGAGGCTTGGTTCCGGGAAAAATTAAAACAGTTCCGTTTAGCTGTCTACGTGCTTCCAGTTGTAACAGGCGCGTTTGTGCTATTCGTGAATGGGCAAGGCTGGATTACGGCACATAGTTCCAAGAGAATTGATATGTTACTTTTCGCCATGAGCATGATTCTACTACTATTCACAGTGGCTTCTTCATTGAAAAAAGTGCCGCGTGTGCTGGAGTGGAGCAGTAGATACTCCTTCGGCATATATTTGCTCCACCCGTTGTTGTTGGCTTTATTCGTCAAACTTCCTTCTTCGTTCGGGTTGCAAAACCTTGGACTATTCAGTGTGCTTCTCCAATTTGTTGGATGTGTGGTAGGATCGGCGATCATCATGAACATAGCGAATCGTATTCCAGGCGGAGCCTTTGTGTTCGGTCGAGTCGGGATTGGAATCAATCAGAGAAAACCCCCGAAACCGCTGGATAAGCCCATAAGCTCGAGTATAGGGAACATGAACTAGCTAAAAATAGACCACTAAACTTCCGTTTTTCAGGTGATTAGTGGTCTTTTAATATTGTCTTGGCTCTTACATCGCACTAGTTTCGGACCGTATAGTTGTTATTTCTATAAAAACACACATTTTGGTATTGGTTTTGAGCAAAAAGCAGCATCTGAGTCCAATAATCTCGCAAAATGGACAAAACCATTAAAATAAGGGCACCTCAGACCGATCAATAATCGAGGGGATCTGAAATAGTTGGAATTATCGGTGAATCCTATTATAATGGGTTTCTTGATTAAATGTAATTATGAATATTCAAACATTTACATCCAGAGAATAATGCATCGTGCAGAACTTTAGGAGGAAACGAAAGTGGAACTTGGAATAAGTACCTTTGTCGAGACAACGCCCGATGTCCAAACGGGTGAGACAATAAGTCATGCAGAACGACTACGTGAAGTAGTGGAGGAAATTGTACTTGCCGAAGAGGTGGGACTAGATGTATACGGAGTGGGCGAGCATCATCGTAATGATTATGCGGCTTCATCACCTGCGGTTGTGTTAGCTGCAGCTGCATCGTTGACTTCGAAAATTCGTTTGACCAGTGCCGTAATGATCCTGTCTTCAGCAGATCCCGTACGTGTATTTCAAGATTTTGCAACGCTAGATGGCATTTCGAATGGACGTGCAGAAATTATGATCGGCCGCGGCTCGTTTACAGAGTCTTTTCCATTATTCGGCTATGATCTGAAAGATTATGAAGAACTCTTTAATGAGAAGCTGGAATTGTTATTAGCCATCCAAAAGTCAGAAAAAGTAACCTGGAGTGGCAAACATCGAGCAGCCATAAACAATCTGGGGATTTACCCGCGTCCGGTTCAAGATCCGTTACCGATTTGGATTGGGAGTGCAGGTAGTCCAGAGTCTGCGATCCGCACTGGAGCATTAGGTTTACCTTTTGTATTAGCTATTATTGGAAATGTTCAACCGCTTGATTATGCGAAGCATGTGCAGCTCTACAAAAAAGCAGCGGCTGAAGCCGGATATGATCTTTCAAGCCTGCCTATTGCCTCGCACTCACACGGGTTTATTGCTGAGACTAATGAGTTAGCACTGGAGAAATTTTTCCCTTCAACGCATGCTCGGACCAATGTGCGGGCGAAGGAAAAAGGGACACCCCCATACCATCGGTCCGATTACGATGCAGCATGCAGCTTTGATGGCGCTCTGTACGTAGGTGATCCAGAAACCGTTGCGAACAAAATCATTCATCTTCGCAAGCATGTGGGAATTACGCGATTCTTTTTACATATGCCCCACGGTACAATGCCTCATGAGGATGTTATGCAGGCGATTAGACTGCTGGGAACGGAAGTAGCTCCTCGTGTTCGTGAAGAAGTAGCGCGCTGGGAAGCAAGTAATCGTTAACGAATAAGCTGCGTCCTTAGGACGTGGCTTTTTTTGTGCGGTATACTAAAATAACGAATAACGTTATATAAGGGAGGGGCAATGGAGACTATTCATTATTTATCTCAATTCAATTTGCTTCAATCGTTAGCGCTGGAAGATCTAATGGAAATGGAAGAGTTAACTCGAATAACAGTAGTTCCGAAAAATACATATATCCAGACACCGACAACCTTCTCTGAAGGATTATTTTTTGTGAAAAAAGGGAAGGTGCGTTTATACCGATTGAATGCGGATGGGAAGCAGTTTACTTCGGATATTCTGAGTGAGGGTAATGTTTTTGGTGAAATGAACGTGATTTCGTTTGGAACCAAAGATCATTACATTGAAGCCATGGAAGAGTGTCATATCTGTACAATTGATCCTGTAAGATTTGAAGAATTCGTAGCTACTCGACCTAGATTTTTGATGTCATTAATGCAAGTATTGAGTGATCGTATAAAAAGTATGAGTCAGTTAACTCAAAACCTAGCCATCGGAAATCTGCATGATAAAATATTGTGCGTTCTTTTAAAGCTATCGGATCAACTAGGCGTTAAAAGTGAGGATAATTATTATAAAATCAATGTTCCACTGTCACATCAAGAAATCGCCAATTTGATTGGTGCGAGCAGAGAAGCGGTTACTGTGGCATTGCAAGAATTGGTAAAAGCTGAGGTGCTTCAGACTGGGTTCAAAACTATACGTATCCATCATGATAAGATTTTGGAAAGAAATTTATAAAGATTATGAGTTGTAAATGAGATTACATCTTTATGGTTAGAAATACCCGTATCCTAGATATAAGAAGAAGGTTATCCAAGCCTTTAAAATCATAGGTGAAGGGAAGATTTCTATGGAGCATAGGAAGGGAGCTCGAAAAGTTAGCGATATTCCTGCTGATGTTGTAGGACTATTGCATAAAGGACAATTACAGACTGTAAATCTAACGGAATGGCTTGCTGTCGACCATATGGTTTTGTTGAAAAATGTGCTGGACGAGCTAGGTTTTGGACAGGAATCCGAACCAATTTTACAAAGGCTTCGCGATTCATCGGAAAAGAAAATCATGAAGCTCATACCGGCTATCGCGCGGGAGTGGCAACAGGTATTGGAGTGCAAATCAGAGGTGGAACAAGTCCGAGTATTCTCAGCTTTAGCGCAGCATCGTTCCGATAGTGTCCGCTGTTGGGCTGCCTATATGATCGGTCTAAATCAATCTTTAAGTCTATCGCAAAAGCTAATGGATATCCGTCCCTTTGCAGCGGATGATCATTTTGGGGTACGTGAGATTTCATGGATGGCTTTAAGGGAATCGGTCATTGCAGAATTGGATGAATCCATTAAGTTCTTAGAGAGCTGGGTTCATGATCAAGATACGAACATAAGGAGATATGCAATCGAATTGACGCGGCCACATGGGGTATGGGCGAAGCATATTACTGCGCTAAAAGAAAACCCAGCAATAGCACTTCCATTATTAGAACCACTTAAGTCAGATCCGGCAAAATACGTTCAGGATTCTGTAAGTAATTGGTTGAACGATGCGAGTAAAAGCAATCCAGACTGGGTGCAACAGCTTAGTGAGAAGTGGTTAATTTCTTCGGATTCCAAGGAAACGAAACGGATTGTAACACGGGCAACTAGGAGTATTACTGATCTACGTTGAAAATGAATTGTCGCTTTAGAATGGATGATAAACGTCAAACACTATGGCTAATTAGCTAATAAGTGTTGGCGTTTTTTTATTGTACCGAAGAAGGAGGCTTGGATAATTAAAGATATCTAATAGTTCTGATTTATTATTTAAACCTAGAAGCGTATAAATATTTATATTGTTAATCTGGAATCCATCTGTTATACTCAAAAACACAAAATGTTATAAAATCTAACATTGAATTGAGTTGAGGAGGATTTGACTATGAAAAGACAAACATTTCTGAAGGTTGGTGTCATTTTATCAGCGGTTTTGCTAGCAGGATCGTCAACGGGTGTTATTTTTGCTGACACGATGGAAAGCGCGTATAAACCGAAAACGCATGTTCTAAAAGCGAATTCGGAGACCGTTCGCTGGGGGAATATTGGTAAAGGTGATCCAGCTTTAACAGTACAATCGGGAGATATTGTGACGGTCGAGGCCATCACGCATCATTCCGGTGATGATTACGATCGGATGATTAAAGGGGATGCGGGTGTTGAAGATATTTTTCACTGGATAGAAGGGGAGAAGAACGAAGCGCTTCGTGGACCAGGCGTACATATTATGACGGGACCTATCGCAGTAGAAGGCGCTGAGCCAGGGGATGTTCTGGAAGTGAAGATTCTGGACATGAAGCTGAGACCTAATGGAAATGACAAATATGCAGGCAAAACCTATGGCGTGAATGCCGCGGCGAACTGGGGTTATCTATACGGAGATATGGTGGAGGAGCCGAAAAAACGTGAAGTGGTCACCATCTATGAGATGGATACTGAAGGTGGGACGGATTATGCAACAGCTGTTTATAACTACAAATGGACAGTGCAAACCGATCCGGATGGTCAAGTGCACCCGACAATCGACTACCCAGGTGTAATTGTAGACCATAATACGATTGATAAGAACTTTGATGTATTGAAAGGTATAAAGATTCCAGTACGTCTTCACTTCGGCACGATGGGTGTGGCGCCTAAAGAAGCGGATATTGTAGATTCAGTACCTCCTTCATACAATGGTGGCAACGTTGATGATTGGCGGATTACTGAAGGTGCAACGATGTATTATCCTGTATCCGTACCGGGTGCGCTACTGTCGATTGGTGACCCGCATGCCGGCCAAGGGGATTCCGAGATTAACGGAACTGCGATCGAGACATCAGTTACTGGTGATATACAAGTCATTCTTCATAAAAAAGCAACGCTTAACCAAAAACTGAGTGGGTTAAGTTTCCCATTACTTGAAAATGAATACGAATGGGTTGTGCATGGCTTCAGCTACGCCAATTATTTGGAGGAGCTGGGGACTAGTGCTCAGACGGATATTTTCAAAAACTCGTCCATCGACAAAGCAATGAAGGATGCCGCTCATAAAACAAAAGATTTTTTAATGGCTGGAATGGAATTGAGCGAGGATGAAGCGTACTCATTGATGTCTGTGTCCGCGGATTTTGGAATTACACAGGTGGTGGATGGAAACTGGGGTGTGCATGCTTTGATCGATAAAGGCCAATTCGGTGATTCGGAGCGCAAGGCAGTGGGATTACGTAGCAACTTTGAAAGCTTTGGTGCGAAGGTGAGCTGGAAGCCGACTACTCAGACAGTAACTATAAGCTACAATAATAATGTTCTAGAGATGAAAGTCGGGGCGACGACAGGAATGTACAATGGAGAGATCGTTAAGCTCGTTGCTCCAATAGAAGTTGTAAAAGAGAAGGTTCAGGTCAGCGAATATTTCGCGAAATTTTATAAAGCTAAGTTATCTAAAACAGAGTAGGTCGAATTAGCAATCATTTCATAAACATAATAAGATCCAAACCAGAGAAGAACCGTCTTAAAGTCGGTTCTTTTTTTTATATATTTAGACCATCCTGATTTTTGTGGCGTTTTAATAAGATTTGGTTTTCTACACGGACTAGACCATCCAGACAGTAGATGGATTCATGCATAAACCGTTCCATCTCTTCAAGGTTCTCAACTAGAATGTGAATGTGAAGAATGCACGGCCCTGTCATTTCATAAAGTACAGCTACGCGTTCATTTTCTTTTAGGACTCTGACAATATGATTTAAATGGGCAGGCTCCACTTCAAGCTCTAGATACGCCGAAATTTTCTTTCCTAATTTTTCTGCGTTGATGACGATTGAGAATTGCTCAATAATTCCTTGATTGACGAGCCGATCAATACGATCCTTAACCGCGACACTTGATAAATTAACTTCTTTAGCTAGATCGGTGTAGGAAATTCTGCTGTTTTGAGTTAGGCGTTCTAAAATATGATTATCGATTGGATCAAGCATACGGAGTCGTTCACCTCTTTTTTCGTAATTGTAACAGAAAAAAATAGGCAATGCCTAGTAGTGCGTCACAGCAGGAGTGTGTCTCAGCATTCTCAGCTTAAGATGTTGACATTGAAGAATTATTTCACTATACTGGCTGTAATCTTATATACGATATACGTTGAAGAAGCCCAGTAGTAGCTTAGTCCCTGTTTCAGAAAGCCGGGGGTTGATGAAACCCGGTACACACTAAGAGTACGAATTACACTTTGGAGTATCTCGGCTAACACCGAGCGGAATGGCGAACGATATCTCGTCACGAGTGGCATCAATGCTGTGTTTTAGCATTAGCGTTTCATTGGTGCAATCTGGGTGGTAACACGGTTATTCAATCGTCCCTATGTCTACAATAGACAAGGGGACGATTTTTTTGTTTTTAAATATAAGGATTTATAAGTTTCTCTTCATCAACTATCCTTATATTCGCTTGGCGGACTGATGATTCGTTATAGGATATCTACTAATTTAAGGGGTGTTAGGCAATGAATATTATCGATGAACTAGAATGGCGCGATGCCATCAATCAACAAACCGATGCCGAAGGGCTTAGAGAATTGACCAACCAGAAATCCGTTTCGGTGTACTGCGGTGTAGACCCGACGGGTGACAGTATGCATATTGGTCACTTGATTCCGTTCATGGTACTCAAAAGATTCCAGCTTGCAGGACATCGTCCGGTTATGCTAATTGGCGGTGCTACAGGTACGATAGGTGATCCAAGTGGACGACAATCCGAGCGTTCATTGCAGACACTGGAGCAAATCCAAGCTAACGTAGATGCGCTTACCGCACAAATGAAAAAACTGTTCGTTACTGATGGCGACAATCAAATTCGTATGGTGAATAACTATGATTGGACGCATAAAATCAATGTGATCGAATTTTTGCGTGACTATGGTAAGAACTTCAGCATCAATTCGATGCTTGCCAAAGATGTTGTAGCGAGCAGATTGGACAGCGGAATTTCCTTTACTGAATTCTCTTACCAAATCCTGCAATCCCTAGATTACCTGCATCTGTACCAGCATGAAGATGTGCAGCTGCAAATTGGTGGCTCCGATCAATGGGGCAACATTACAAGTGGTCTGGATCTGATCCGTAGAAAAGAAGGACCTGAAGCAAAAGCATTCGGTCTAACGATCCCGCTTATGTTGAAAGCTGATGGAACAAAATTCGGTAAATCAGCTGGAGGAGCAATCTGGCTCGATCCAAACAAAACGACTGCGTTTGAGTTCTACCAGTTCTGGGCGAACACTGATGACCGTGATGTTGTGAAATACTTGAAGTACTTTACATTCCTATCTAAAGAGCAAATTGATGCACTTGCGGAAAAAGTTCAGACTGAACCGCATAAACGCGAAGCACAAAAAACACTTGCTGAAGAAATGACCAGATTCGTGCATGGTGAAGAATTGCTGGAGCAGGCTAAACGTATTACTGCTGCTCTGTTCAGTGGAGATATCAAATCCCTAACTGCTGATGAGATCGAGCAAGGCTTCAAGGAAATGCCGACCTACGAAACTACACTGGAATCTAAAAATATCGTAGAGTGGTTGGTTGATCTCGGTATCGAGCCGTCTAAGCGTCAAGCACGTGAGGATATCACCAAAGGAGCAATCACCATGAATGGTGAGAAAGTTAGCGACGTAGCACTGGAAGTTACAGCTAGCGAAGCTATCGGCGGCCGGTTTATCATTATCCGTAAGGGTAAGAAAAACTACAGCTTGGTGAAATTGTCCTAAAAATAAGAGCCTTCCTTATGAATAAGGGAGGTTTTTTGTTGTATTTTAAGTATAGAGGCGGATCATTTGCATATTAAGTGAAATTTGAAAGGTGAAATAGCGAAAATTATGGTAAGCTTAGGATTCGTGTGATTTATGGATTAACATGATATTCTACAACTATAACAGAAAATTAGGAGTGGTAATTTGAGAAGACAAAAACCAATGACCATGGAAGAATTGATGAATGAGTTACAAGGACAGAAAACGTATCAAGAAGATCCCAATCACATCTCTTTCGAGAAATTGTTTAATGAAGCGTTTATGAGTAAGTATTCCAATTACAAAAGTTTCGATGAGTTTGTAACCAAAGGAAACTTTCAAGTAAAGACAGAAGAAGATGTTGCTGACATACCTGATGAACTTTTTGATCGTCATGTAGTTAGAGAAACTAAATTTGCGGATTGGAAATCAATGTTTGAAACAGCGAATAAGGAATACGTCCGTAATTAAAGAAACAGTGTCTGGTAATGCTCTATTTATCTTCAAAGAAAATACACTCCGCATTGTTTTAACAGACAATGGGGAGTGTATTTTTTTATCTCTAGATATTCGACAAACTATGATGTTTTACTCATCGTTGATGCACATACCTATGATTTAATTGAAGAAATAGGAAATAGGTTTCATAAAGGTTGTATTTATATAGGAGGGGCAGAATCGTATGACAACTTGCATACAGACCTCGAGGCCTGAGACTCTTCATGTCATGTGGAAAACCGTCTCGGAGGATTGTAATTTAACCTGTGATTATTGCTATTACAGCACAGCAGGGGGACATCCTCATCATCCGATCCGAGTGATGGATACGGATCTTCTGGAGCGGTTTATCGCTCAGTACATGAAAAGATCATCTGGTATAGCGACTTTCTCTTGGCAAGGAGGGGAGCCGCTATTAGCCGGACTTCCATATTTTGAACGCGTGATTTCACTCCAAGCTAAGTACGCTCCACCTCATACGATGATCAGTAATGCACTGCAGACGAATGGAACGCTTATCCATGAGAAATGGGCGAAATTTTTTAAACGGTATAACTTTTTGGTTGGGATTAGTCTGGATGGCCCAGAGCCTATTCATGATGCTCATCGTGTAACGGGTTCGGGGAAAGGTAGTTATGATCTAGTTATGCGTGGGATTCGCCATCTACAGAATGAGGGTGTGGACTATAGTATTCTGACGGTGATTCATGAAGATAATGTGATGAAACCAGACGAATTGATGGCATTCTACCAGGAACAACAATTTCCTTATATTCAGTTTATCCCTTGCATGGATTTTGTTTCACAGAAGAGTGATATGCCTGGCCGCTTTCGAATTACACCTGAACAATACGGAGCGTTTCTATGCCGTACATTTGATCTGTGGTACAACGAGGGGTATCCGGAGCTTCCCATTCGTATTTTTGAGAATATGCTTCTAGTATTCATGCATCATGAGGCAGAGTTATGCGTTCACAACTCATGTTGCCCGAAGATGATGGTGCTTGAAACGAACGGGGATGCCTACCCTTGCGATTTCTTTATTGATGAAGAGCATAGGCTAGGAAATATCGGCAAAACTGACCTGGAAACACTGCTAACCAGCCCAGTATATGATGATTTTTTGTTAATGAAGCCCAATATGAATGAATCATGCTATAAGTGTGAGTACCTTAGCTTTTGCAATGGGGGATGTCCGCGCAACCGGAATTGGCTTGATGTTCATGATCGTACTGAGGTTGATTATTTCTGCCGTAGTTATAAAATGTTCTACTCATATGCCTATGAACGGATGATACTGCTAGCAAACCGACTTAAATCGGAGCAGATGCTGGAGTTCAGGAAAAGTGCCAAACCACTTCCAGGTAGAAATGATCCATGTCTCTGCGGAAGCGGGAAAAAATTTAAGAGTTGCTGTCAACCACTATAGCTCAAATTAAAAAAAGGCTGTCCCAACAATCATGCAAATGGTTGTGGGACAACCTTTTTATTATGTTAAAGAACCATTTGATTTCTCACCATAATAGCCGCACCAGTCACCACAGCTTCTTCTTTTAATGTACCTAGGGAGAAGTGAGGTTGGTATTCAGGATAACGGTAAGTGTTTCGCTGTGCCACTTCAACCGCCGTTTGGAAAAACAACTCGTGAGAGTGGATGAGCGCACCACCTAGAATGATGGTCCCAGGATGAAACAGGTTGATAACGTTGGCGAGGCCAATACCGAAGTGAATGGCGGCTTGAGTAAATAATTCACGCGCATGTGGATTACCGTCTCTAAAGGCTTGTACCAATACATCATAAGTTAGTTTCTCAGGCGCCACTTTATATCTTTGGAAGATCAGATCGTTGTCTATTTTCGCCTCTGAGCGCGCACTTTGTTCTAGCGCCTGCACAGATACGAATGCTTCCAGAGCCCCGTAGTTCCCGTCATTATTTAATCGGGGTCCATCTGTCTGGATGATCATTTGACCAATGGCATCTTCCATATCCATCGTGCCATGAACAATACTTCCATGCGACATCATCGCATAGCGGAGTCCTGCTCCAGCATGAACATAGAGCATATGTTGAATGTTAGCGTGACGGATGGACCATCGTTCTCCAAGGAGTGCGGAATTGGCACCGTTGTCGAGTAAAGCTTTGAAGCCCGTTCGTTCCTCCACCAGTTTGCAAATAGGGAGATTGTTCCAGCCAGAAGAAGGGAAGTGTAGCGGTTTTAAGATTAAACCATTTTCCCGGTCAAGCGGTCCCACGGCTCCTATTCCTATCCCGATAATTTGACTGTCCTTCAGCTGATGGTCTCTAAGGAAAGCGCGTATTTGATTACTTATGTGATCCATAAATCTTTCAGGTGTGAATGCCTGATCCATTCGCCAGTGAACAATTGATTTTGGGTTCATTTGCATATCAAATAAACCAAGGGAAGAATACAGCCTGGAAATCTCTAAACCGATGATGTAGCCGTAGGAAGGATTGATCTGGTATAAAATAGGTCTTCTGCCTCCGCTTGATTCCCCGAATCCGCATTCTATCAGCAAGCCTTCTTCCGTCATTTCATCTAATATTCGGGTCATTGTGCTTTTGGTAAGTGAAAATGTTTGTAGAAGATCTAACTTGGAAACTGTGCCTTGTTCGGCGATTCGGTCGTATAGGAGTTTCTTTGGGGATGGAATGTGTGTCGAGCGCTTTTCCACGATATACCTCCAAGCTATATATAGGATGAACTAGTAAGATCGTTTTTTATAAAGTTTGTATTTATTAACATTAATATAGTATAACGCATAAACCATAGATTGTATTTTACCGTTCAAAAAACTTAATTCCATTTTGGGAAAAAGTGATATAATGAAATTACGACAGAAAATATAAGGGTGGAATCCATGAGAACAACTATGAAAACAAATGCGACGACGAATACAGACCTAAGGATAAGTCTATTGTTCCAGTTGTTTTGGGTATTTGTTCGAATCGGTCCCGTAACTTTCGGGGGAGGTTATGCGATGATCCCTATGATCGAACGGGAAATTTCCACTAACCGGAAATGGCTGGCTGAAGAGGAGATGGATGAAATTCTATCTTTAGCTGGCGCAGCACCAGGTGGGGTAGGTGTAAATGCGGCGGCATTCATTGGTTATCGTCTTGCTGGAGTGAAGGGTGCGATTGCTGCAATCGCTGGGATTACGATTCCAACCTTTATCATTGTTTGTTTGCTTAGCGCCGTTTACTCACAACTGGCCGACCAACCAAAAGTTATTGCCGCTATGAAGGGGATACATGGTGCTGTTATTGCTTTGATCCTAGTAGCAGCATATCGAATGGCCAAGAACGCTATATTTGACAAGACTACGGCTGTTACGGCGTTGCTTATACCGATTGTTTTATTAGTTTCCGGAATCAATCCCATTTACGTGATCGCAGTTGGATTGATTATCGGTTTTGTATATATGCCAATCAAACAGCTCTTAGGGCTCCGAGTTCGGACAGAGAAGGATTCCTTGAAAGCTTCTGATGAAGAATCGAATTATCCGGAGTATTACATCTAGGGGGAAGCGATGTGATTTGGAATTTATTTTTTATCTTTATAAAAATTGGACTGCTCTCCTTTGGAGGAGGGTACGCCATCATTCCGATGATTCAGCATGAAGCTATGGCTGGTGGTTGGTTATCTGAAAGGGAATTTCAAGAGGTAGTTTCCATCGCAGGGATGTCACCGGGCCCTGTTGCAACGAACAGTGCAACCTTGATTGGATATCGTGTAGCTGGAATAGAAGGAGCGATTGTGTCCACATTAGGCATGGTTCTGCCTTCATTAATCATCATCATTGTTATTTCCATCTTTTTTTATCGGGTGAGGGACAGTCAATGGATTAAAACGTTATTTTATGGTTTGCGACCAGTGATTACAGGCTTGATTGCCTATGCTGCGATTCGATTTGGATTAAATAGCATGGAACACGCTTTCATTAGTTGGCAGACCATTGGCACGTTGATCATTGTATTCGCTGCACTTTATGGTTTAATGAAATATAAGCTGCATCCACTCACCATTATCGTTGCCTCGGGCATTCTTGGTGTAGCCTTTTTTTAGACAGAGCCGGGACGATCCCAGATTGGAGGTAAGTACATGTCAGAGAATATACGGGCTTGCTGTTCAGCTAGTCGAAATCAAGTCGAGAAACAAGGTTCCATCGATGTTTGTAAGGAGAACACAACTATCCAAAGACCAGAAGGGGATAAAGATTTCTCGGACATGATCCTTATTCCTGGAGGCACTTTTCTTATGGGGACGGATGACAAAGAAGGGTTTCCCGCAGACGGAGAAGGGCCTGCTAGGAATGTTACCTTATCTCCCTTTTTGATTGATGCAACGGCAGTTACGAATAAGCAGTTTGCTGCTTTTATCAAGGAAACAAACTACGTTACAGATGCGGAGCGTTTCGGTTGGTCTTATGTGTTTCATTCTTTTGTTTCCATGGAGACAGGGAAAAAGGTGACCCAAGTAGCTACTCAAACTCCCTGGTGGTGGGTGGTAGAGGGAGCGAATTGGTGTCATCCGGAAGGTCCGGATTCCCATGTAGATGAACGCCTTGATCATCCGGTGATCCACATATCTTGGCATGATGCTGATGCATATTGCAGCTGGGCCGGCAAACGTCTGCCTACGGAAGCGGAGTGGGAGTATGCCGCACGAGGGGGGCTAGTTCAGAAACGATATCCTTGGGGGGACGAATTAAAACCGGGCGGTGAGCATCGCTGCAATATTTGGCAAGGAAAGTTTCCTGATAAAAATCATGCCAGCGACGGTTATGCAGGTACGGCACCTGTAAAATCCTATCTACCTAACGGATATGGTCTTTATAATATGTCAGGAAACGTGTGGGAATGGTGCGAGGATTGGTTTACTAAGGCCTATCATTTAACTTCCGAATCCGTGAATCCTAGAGGCCCGGTAAGTGGTGTAGCAAGGTCGATGCGCGGAGGATCGTATTTGTGCCATAAATCTTATTGTAACCGTTATCGGGTGGCGGCCAGGAGCGAAAATACACCAGACAGCTCTGCAGGAAATATTGGCTTTCGATGTGCGGCTGATTATACCGGTTGAGAATACATAAAGACTACTACATTAGAAGGAGGAACTTCTTTGTCCTCTATCATTCATAGTCAGTTTGATATCACCGTGCTGGACGTCATAAAAATTCAATATCAGAAGCGGGTCTTATTCGATTACGTCCAGTCTTGTTATACCGTCTCTTACATCCAAAAAGGTGAGGTATTGACGACATCCTCCGAGGGGGAATATGTTGCTTCTGCCGGAGACGTGATGATCCACCGTCCTAACGAGCCATTTAATGTGATCTCCAAAATGGAAGGCGTACATTATCTGTTTAATATTAACGCAAAGGTGCGAGACGGAGATGACTTCTTCAAGTTATTCCCGCTAGGCAAGGTGATTCGGATTCGGGATCAAAGCGAATATGAGCGAAGGTTTGACGAGCTGCGAAGCCTGTGGTTGCAGGAGGAGGATGATTTCAGAAATGTTCAGGTCGGTTCATTGGCATTTTTTCTCCTTTATGAAATTATGGAGAGCACCAAGCTTGGCGGGCGCCGCTCATCACGAGATCCCTATGTCACGGACCGCTTTAACGAGGCGTTGCAATATATGGAGGAGAGACTTGATCAGGAGATTAGTAGAGAGGAGCTTTCCAAGCTCTATCATATGAATCCTGTTTATTTTAGCCGGGCGTTTCAGAAAATATATAAATTGACACCTATGCAAATGTTACGAAAATTACGGCTGCAGCAAGCTAAACAAATGTTGGAGTATACGGATTATACCATCGAGCATATCTCCCAGAGATGTGGTTATTATGATGCTTCGCATTTCAGTAAGGTATTTCGTGGCGAATACGGCAGGGGTCCGGCAGAGTACCGAAAAAGTATCGAATATACAAAAACAAACATCGCTACTCCATAGCGGAGCTTTCCATATTCATTTACTCTATAAGCATGAGCAGATCATTCTGAACTGCCCGAATCGATGCGTAACCATTTCGATTAAAAGGAAAGGCAGGGTATAACTCATGAGAATCTTGTATTTGGATTTGGATTCGCTTCGCCCGGACCATCTGGGATGTTATGGCTATCATCGGAATACATCCCCGAATATCGATTCAATCGCTAAAGAAGGTGTCACCTTTACCAACTACTATTGTTCAGATGCGCCGTGTCTACCGTCCCGTTCTGCTTTAATGTCGGGACGATTTGGCATTCATAATGGGATTGTAGGACATGGCGGGACCGCTGCTGATATGCGTAGAGAAGGGGCGAAACGAGAATTTAATGACCGGCTGGGAATGGAGAGTCTTCCCGCTATATTAAGACAAGCAGCCATGAAAACCGCGTCGATTAGCACCTTCGCCGAACGGCACTCGGCCTGGACCTTTAATGCCGGTTTTCAAGAAGTGTTCAATGTTGGTGGAAGGGGGCATGAGACGGCAGAGCAGGTGCTTCCTGTGGCACTTAAATGGCTTGAGGATAATGGGGAGTCCGAAAATTGGTTTCTGCACCTGAATTTCTGGGATCCTCATACGCCTTATCGTACACCCGAGAGCTACGGTAATCCGTTCGAGAAGGAGCCGTTACCTGATTGGATCACGGAAGACGTGTTTGAGCTTCACCGGAGTAAAAAGGGGCAGCATAGTATTGAAGATATGAATGCACTCGCGAAATCGCATTATCATCAGCATTTTAGGCATCAGCAGGAGATAGAGAATCGTGATCACCTGCGAGTTATCTTTGACAACTATGATGCTGGAGTTAAGTATCTGGACGAGCATCTCGGGAAAGTATTTTCTAAGCTGAGAGAACTTGGCGTGATGGAAGATACGGCTATCTTGATCTCAGCGGATCACGGAGAGAGCCTGGGCGAGCTAGGGATTTACTCCGAGCACGGCACGGCAGACGAGGCGACTTGCCGCATTCCGATGATTTTTCGCTGGCCAGGCGGCAAGAAGGGAATAGTGGAGGATGGGCTACATTATCACCTTGATCTCGGACCGACATTAGCAAGCCTTCTGAATTTGAAAGGGGCTCCTTCTTGGGATGGTGAAAGTTATGCTGATACCATTCTGGAGGGACAATCAGGAGGGCGTGAGTATCTCGTAATCTCACAATGCGCGCATGTGTGTCAACGCAGCATCCGATTTGAGGATTGGTTATATATACGCACCTATCATGACGGACACCATGGATTTCCGAAAGAAATGTTGTTTGATTTGAAGCATGATCCTTACGAACAACATAATCTCGCCGAAGTGCGTAAAGACATTTGTATGAAGGCTGTCTATCTGTTGAATGAATGGCATGACAACATGATGAGCTCCATGGACTGTGATATCGATCCATTATGGACGGTACTTATGGAAGGTGGACCCTATCATGCGAAAGAGTATGCGAGCTCATCCTCAAAGGATGCTTAGCGTTGTCCCTTTGAATGAGGAAAGAAAGACAACTGAGAAGGAGGCTGCCCCTGAAAGGGCAACCTCCTTTTTTATTTTCTGGCTTCTTGCTGATCAATTAAAGCCCCGGGAAGCCTCAAAACGGTTTTCGTCCCGCTACCTTCCTTACTGTACAGCAGAACGCCGCAGGGATCACCGTACTTAAGATTTAGACGGTTGTTGACGTTTAGGAGCCCGATATGATCACCGGATTCTATGTTCTTACCAGCCAGCAGCTCGGTTAGCTGTTCCAGTCTCGCAGCAACGATGCCTACACCATTATCTTCTACAGCGATTTCAAGCAGTCCCGCTTTGCTTTTCTCTACTGTGATCAGCAAGACTCCCTGACCTTGAGCCTCAAGTCCATGACCAAGCGCATTTTCGACAATAGGTTGAAGGATCATTTTAGGTACGGGAATGTGTAACCATTCCTGTGGACAGAACAGCTTGTAACTGAATTTGTCAGGGAAACGGCCTTGGTAAATCCTCACACAAGATTCTGCGATTTTCAGCTCTTCCCCAAGAGTTACCTCCTCCTTGCCTTTGATGCTGTACTTGAGCATTGTACTTAAGGCGGTAGTCATTTCGTAGATTTCCCGATTTCCTTTTACGATCGCAACGCCTTTGATTGTATCTAAAGTATTGCTTAAGAAATGGGGATTAATTTGACTTTGCAAATACGAGTATTCGGCACGTTGCTTTTCCAGATCTGTCTGGTAAAGCTGGGTGTTTGCATCGATTAATTGGTCCGTCAAATCGTGAATCCGCGTTGTCATATCATTGAACTGTCGAGAGATGATTTCAATTTCAGCATAGCCTTTTAAATCGACCTTATTGTTCAATATTCCTAGACTTCCGCCTTTTAATTGATTCATATAGCGCATAAGCCTAGACAACGGTCTTAAGAGATTCATCATGAGTACAGAGTAGGGAATAGAGACGACCAATAAGATTAATGCTAGAAGAGCATAGCTGACCTTCTTTAATTTCTCCAGTTCTTTCATTAAATTATGGACAGGAACAGCGGTTATAATTTTTCCGGAGATCTCCGGTAAGATAAAGGACTGAATTGCATATTTCTTTCCGTTAACTGTTTCGACGATTGACTCTCCATCCCTTCCAGTTGCCCGAGTTTGAAACTGCTGGAGCATGTCCTCCGGCTCATCACTATTTGAGTAGATCAGCCCTTTATCATCCATCATAAAAAAGCTGGTTCCGACTAATCGAGGGTACTCTGAAATTTCAGTTTGAATAGCCTTCATATCCACAATAACTGCGATGTAGCCGATTTTTTCGCCATATAGGGACGTGTCACCTGAAGCAAAGATGTTCATCCCGAACAGTAATTTTCTCTTGTCGATGACCTTGTCTGGAGGACTGTATCCGCGATAATGAACGATTCCATCATCCCCAGCCGTCTTCATAAGATCGACGGCATATTTGGTTCTTCCCGCTAATGAAATACGTGTGTTAGAGCTACCAATAACAATAATATCTAAAATGTCCGTATTCATATTTCGCGCGATACTCAATAGCCCCTCTACCTTTTGGGATAGGTCGTAGCCACGAAGCTTATCATTCTCGACTAGGAACTTTTGGACGGTCGAATCGTATCCTACATTCATCATCATGGAAGAAACGTTGGCATAGTTGTTAGAAATCCGTTGCTTGAGAAGGGAGACCAGCTCCGTATTGTATTGCGTATTTTGATTAATGATGGTCTCGCTTGATAGTTGGTAGACTCGTGAAACGATGATTGGGATAATGGCAACAATAAATAAACCAAATAACAGAACCTGAGTACGGATGGATAATCTCTTAAATGTCTTCATTGCTTTGTTCCCTATATTGCGTAGGTGTCATTTTGAGATGCCGCTTAAAAATTCGTGTGAAGTAGAAATAATCCTGAAAACCGCATTTCTCACCGATTTGGTAAATGGAAAGGTCGGTCTCGACCAGCATTTTACAAGCGTATTCAATTCTTAAACGACTGATATGTTCGATGATGGTCTCGCCGACTTCTTTCTTGAATAGTTGGCATAAGTAATTTGGACTTAAGAAGAACTGATTGGCTAAATGCTGAATCGAAATTTCTTGATTGAAGTGGTTGCGGATGTACAACATGATTTCTTTGACTTTGTGGTTTGAAATTCGTGAAATATCAGTTTCGTTTCTGTTCATAAAAATATCAAGTGTCATAAGAATCAAATCATCGATCATAGCTTCAGCCGTACCGTATCGATAATAGAGCTGTTCATATCCTTCAAAAAAACGGCCGTTAACCCGAGTCCCTTCCCGAGGAAATAAGTAGAGGATCGATGTGTAGAGCAAATAGGCTTCTTTAATGGTGAACGTTCCCTCTTTGAATAATTTCTTTATAGATTCCATGACTGCTATAAAACCGAGCCGGTCTTTATTATGAAGAATCCGGGAGATCTCTTTGAGCTTCCCGTCGATCGGTATTTCCTGTTGTGGATTCACCCTATAACATCCAGGCATCCCCGTTGCGAACATACTGAAAGCAGCATGAGAAGCGGATTCTAAAGCCGCATCCAGTTGATGTATATCCGAAATAGGAGGACCGATCCCGACCCCGCATTCTTGTACAACCTCTGTATGTTCAAGACCCCGAAGGAAGACTTCGTATTGGCACTCTTCCAATAAGTAACCATAACGTCGGCGGCTCATCGGGAAGACCAAGGAAGAGAATTGCCCGACATCTGCGGGCGAACTTAACCCTTGGATAACAATGGGGATATGAGGGCGATCTTCCGACAAGGGTATTCGCTTCTCGTCCAACCATAAGCTAATTCGTTCAAGATCTCCGGAACAAACCGCTTCATATAGTTCGAAGTCATGGACAGGGATTTCTTTAACCACCTTCGATTCGTGTTGCTGGGCTATTCGGTTAAGCATTCCTTCAATTTCTTCGATTTCAAAAGGTTTCAGGCAGTATCCGAACGTACCATAATTCATCGCTTTTTGTGCATAAGCGAACTCTGCATGTCCGCTGAGTACGATGAAAATTGTATCAGGTGCGATGGCTTTGCCACGTTGAATGAGCTCTAGCCCATTCATTACAGGCATTTTAATATCTGTTAGAACAAGGGTGGGGCGAAGCGATTGAATTAATTGCAGGGCTTCTTGCCCGTTTTCGGCATCGTCGATCACTTCAAAGCCGTATTTCTTCCAATTCACTCCTGCTTTAATTCCCTCTACAATCCACTTCTCATCATCTGCAATAATCACTGAACGCATAAGTGAATCCCCCTTTCTATATGGAGCTCTTAGATTTATCCTAGCGATTGTGGATCAAGGGGGGTATGGACTATCTTACGCTCACTATGTCCGATATTACGTGTCACAGGAAGGTCACCCACAAAGGTGTGAAAAATCCACATGACCGGAGTTGTATCCTCTATACAAGAGAATTTACACTCCCGATATAATTTACCATATAAACCGCTTACAAGCATAAACAATCTCATACAGAAAGGTGGGGAGAAGATTGGCTGATTCTGTAACCGCTCGTACGCCTAAGCGAAGCTTAAAGACTCGTGCTCCTAAGCAAAGCCTAGGAAAAACGATTTTACAGTACAAGTATTTTTACCTCATGGTTCTACCGGTGTTAATCTGGTACGTCCTCTTCAGCTATGCTCCCATGTACGGTGTAACGTTAGCATTCAAATCATTTGATTACAGTAAGGGGATCCTGGGAAGTCCCTGGATTGGCTTAGAGAATTTTCAAACGCTGTTGACCGACCCCGATTTTCGCAGGGCATTTTGGAATACGGTCATTATCAGCTTGATGAAGCTGATCACTCATTTTCCGATGCCCATTATCCTGGCGATTGTTTTATATGAGTTTTCCAGGACAAAAATGAAGCGGTTTTTTCAGACGATCCTGACGTTTCCACATTTTATTTCGTGGGTTGTGCTGTCAGGGATTATCATCAATATTTTAAGCAAGGACGGGATTTATAACCAGATCATCATGTTGTTTGGCGGGGATCCAAATTCTCCGCTTGTAGATGAAAGTGCATTTAGACCCGTTCTGTATATCACACATGTGTGGCGAGAGATCGGTTGGGATTCAATCATTTACTTAGCGGCGCTTGCAGGGATCAATCCTGAGCTGTTTGAAGCGGCGGAAGTGGACGGAGCGAACCGGTTTCGCCGTCTGCTAAACATCGCATGGCCGGGCTTGAAGAGTACCGTCGCAGTTTTGTTAATTCTTCAAGTTGGACAATTATTGACGCAAGGTTCGAGCTTCGAGCAAATATTCAATCTGTATAGTTCACCGGTATATTCGGTTGCCGACACGATCGATACATACATTTATCGGACTTCATTCACGATTGGAGGCGACTTTGGATATATGACCGCCGTGGGTGTCGTCAAGTCCATTATCAGCCTAATCCTTTTATGGGCGGCCAATTCGTTCGCTAAGAAAATGGGTGAGGAAGGACTGTATTAATTTGCAGGAAAAGGGGAGAAGCAAGTGACCGACACAACGGTTAAAAAGAGAAAAAAATGGAGTGTCTTCGATATCGTCGCATTCGTGGTTCTGGGGCTTCTAGCACTAGTAACATTTTTTCCCTTCTATAATGTTCTTATTATCTCAGTTGCAAAGTTCGAAGCGATTAGTAAAAGCGACTTTTATATTTTTCCGCTTTCGTTTGACCTGTCGGCATACAAGCTGTTGCTTCAGGATATGAAGTTTTGGACTTCGATTTTAAATTCTGTCATCGTAACGGCGGTTGGCGTGTTGTTCAGCATGACGATCTCTGTAGCGGGAGCATACGCATTATCCAAGCGGGGCATGCCGGGAAGAAACATAATGCTTAGTTTGATCTTGTTCACTATGTTTTTCAATGGCGGTTTAATTCCCTTTTATCTAGTCGTTAAAGATCTAGGATTCGTAAACAATATACTCGTCATGATCATACCCGCCGGTCTCAATACGTTTTACCTGATCATTATGAAAAACTATTTCAACACGATTCCAGAAAGTCTGGAAGAGTCAGCTAAGCTGGATGGGGCAAATGATCTGTACATCCTTTACAAAATCATTATTCCGATCTCTGCCCCATTCATGGCGACCTTTGCTTTGTTCTATGCCGTGGAAAGATGGAATGAATGGTGGTACGCGTTGATCTTTATCAGTGACGCTTCAAAGGCCCCGCTTCAGATTTATTTACGTGAGACACTCATTACTTCGAATTCCTTGCTAAGTCAAATGGCACAGACGATGGCCGAGCAGGAGCAGACGGGGAAGGTCTACACACCTGCACTTCAAATGGCAGCAATTGTAGTTTCGAGTATTCCGATTATTGTTGTTTATCCGTTCCTGCAGAAGCATTTTAATAAAGGCATTATGGTTGGTTCGATAAAAGGATAAGAAAGATTTTAAATAGATTGATTCTATCCTAAAATAGTATAAAGGGAGGTTTCAAGCATGCTTAGAAAGAAAATGATGACACTGGCATTATGCATAACTTTATTGGCTTCGGTGCTCACGGCTTGTGGCGGAGGCAATAACGACAAAGGGCAGGCGGCATCAAACGGTGAAGTATCTCCGGATTCTTCTAATTCCACGGACAACCCTTACAAGGATCCAATGACCATTTCTCTTGGTTTCTGGGACGCGGATGCTGAAATTGCTAACATCGAAAAAGACCCGATCGCCAAACAAGTATTAGAAAAATTCAACATTACATTAAAACCTGTCAATATGACCTGGGATGACTATACCCAGAAGATTCAAATGTGGGCTGCTTCCGGTCAATTGCCTGATATTTTCGCGATCGACGCTGTCGGTACGCAATATCAGCGTAAATGGGTTGAACAAGGTGTTGTCAAAGCACTTCCGGATCTTTCTAAGTATCCTAACCTTGCAAAATACTTCGAATCGCCGGACATTAAAGGTTTAGGTGTAGACGGAAAGTATTATACCGTTCCTCGCCGGATGTTCCCGAGTGTCGATTGGAGCGCGCTGGATCGTATGGTGTTCTATCGATGGGATCTTGCTCAAAAAGCTGGAATCACAAAAGAACCCGAGACCTGGGAAGAGTTTGAAGCTATGCTTGATGCAATCGTCAAGTTGGATCCGGAAGGTAAGCATATTACCGGTCTTACGACGACAACTACCAAGATGCTGGGCGGATTCTTCTGGTTGTACGGTAACCCGGTCGCCACGAGTGATGGAAGCGGCAGTGACTTTAAATGGATCAAAGAGGACGGTAAGTTTATACCTGCTGTATTTTCGAAAAATGCGCTTCCGGCGTTAGAAAACATGAAGAATATGTACGAAAAAGGTTTGATCGATCCAGACATCGCGCTTGTAAAGCCTGCAGAGTCTTATGATAATTTCGTAGCAGGTAAAGCAGCTGCTCTTCTAAGCGGTGGCGGTTTTATAAATTTAAATAGCGATATGTATGAAAAACGCTGGAAAACAGCTTATCCGGATAAGGATATCATGGAGAGCGTAAAGGCACTCAAGCCACTTATTGGACCTGATGGTGAACGCTCACATGCTATTTTTAAAACGTACTGGTCGGAAAGTTATTTCAGCAATAAGGTTGACGATAAAAAGATGGATCGCATCATGGCACTCTATGATTATGTGTTGTCTCCTGAAGGTAAGGACCTGTTGACTTATGGCATTGAAGGTGTCGATTACAAGATCGAAAATGGGCAGAAGGTTGTCATTGAAAAGGGTTCATTAAATGAGAAGTATCCTGCTAGCAGATTTCTAAAAAATTTGGTGGCTTATGAAACTTCAGATAGCTATAACATGGATAACCCGACGATCGCTAACGAAGGGATCCGCAAAGAAGCTGTCGATTATATCGATTGGATTCAGAACAATACGAAGGTTCCAGAATACGACATTCGGTTAACGTATTTGTCTACCCCAACAAAGGATAAATTTACTGTGCTGGACCATGATGATCTGCTTAAGATCATGCTTTCCAAAGAACCCGTTGAGAGTTACTGGAATAACATTGTGAACGATTATAAGGCTAAAGGTCTTGATAAAATGATAGAAGAAGTAAATGCGAAGGCCAAAGAACAAGGTATTGAATAATCGATGAATAGAGAAGATCCGGGCTGAAGCAGCCCGGATCTTCCGTTTAATGATTTTGAAGAAGAACCAAGAATGTGCGGCGCTACTGATCGCATACTTATAATAAGATTAGGAGGGTAAAGTCTATGATACATAGCATTCACTTGACAGGGTTAACCGAGAAACAGTTAGCAGCTGTTTCAGAAGTAGCGGGAATATTGAGTATTCGAATAGAACGGTCAGGGATTCCAGTAAATTGTAAGAAACAAGGGAAGGGCATTCGAATATCTTACGATGAGGTTCAGGTCACTATTGAGTATGAACAGGAACATCAATTGATCCGGGCGCTCAGCCGATTTCTCGAGAATATACGTCGTGGTGAGAGAGTTGAAATTAATGAAATGCCGGTTTATGAACAGCTAGGTTTCATGGTAGACTGCTCGCGAAATGCTGTTCTTAACCATGAAGGATATAAGGAATTGATTCGGCGCTTAGCGCTTATGGGATATTCAACGGTTCAACTGTATACGGAAGACACCTACGAACTTGAGGGGTATCCTTATTTCGGTTATTTAAGAGGTCGATATACAGGGGAGAAAATTCGGGAGATGGACCATTATGCCGCGTTATTTGGTATAGAATTAGTTCCTTGTATCCAGACGCTGGCTCATCTGGGCCAAGCATTGAAATGGCAAGCACATGCACCGCTAGTGGATTTCCAAGACATTCTCCTCATTGATGATCCGAGAACTTACGAGTTAATTGATCGAATGTTCGCTTTCATGGCGACCCATGTAAGCAGTCGTCGCATAAATATTGGGATGGACGAAGCGCATATGATGGGACTTGGTAAATATCTAGACAAGCATGGGTATCAAGATCGATCCTCCTTGATGTTAAAACACTTTAGTACTGTTATGGAAATCGCCAGGAAATATGGTTTCCGTACGATGATGTGGAGCGACATGTTTTTCCGTCTGGTCAGTTCCGGAGAATATTACGATGCTGAAAGTCCAATCAGCCCCGATATTGTTAAGCTGATTCCTGAAGATGTTACCTTGATCTATTGGGATTACTATTCGGAAACGCAGGAGAAATACGACGGAATGTTACGCAAACATAAGCAGCTGAATGATCATATTGAATTTGCAGGTGGTGCTTGGAAATGGATGGGCTTCGCTCCAAACAATGAATTCAGCTGCAAAGTCAGTCTGCTGGCTCATGATAGCTGTGTTAAGCATGGAATTCAAGAAGTGCTGATTACCGCATGGGGAGATAATGGTGCTGAAGCTTCCGTCTTCTCGGTTCTTCCTACCCTTCAACTTTGGGCGGAGCTGTGCTACACGGGATGTTTCGTGGAGAATCATGTCAAAGAAAGATTCATTAGCTGCGTGCAAGGCCATTATGATGACTTTATGGCACTCGATGCGGCTAACCTGGTTCCAGGTAATTCGGTTCCGGGGGGGTGTTCCATCAATCCGGCTAAATACTTGCTTTATCAAGACATTTTGTGTGGTTTGTTCGATCGACATGTTATTCCTAGCGTGTATTCGAAGCATTATCAGCAAAGTGCGAAAATGCTCGAACAGGCGATTACTCGGAATTCGCCTTGGCAATCCTTATTCTCTGTACAAGCCAGCTTGTGTCGCTTGCTTGCGATAAAGAGCGAAATCGGGATTTCCATACGTGATGCTTATCATCGAGGGAATGTTGAGGAATTGGCTCATCTTGCCAAGGTGACTCTGCCAGAACTATCAGATTTAGCCGTTCGATTTATGGATGACTATCGGGTGCAATGGGAGCTGGAAAATAAGGTGTTTGGTCTTGATGTTTTTGATCTTCGTATGGGAGGTATGCTTCAGAGGATTAGGACGGCTATTCATCGAATCAATAGTTATGTCGAAGGGAAAGTGGAACAGATAGCTGAATTAGAAGAGGAGCTACTTACGTTCGACGGTCTCGTTGACGATGACGGCCCAAGGGCGATAAGTGCGAATTTGTGGCACACGATCGCAACACCGTCCGTCATCGCAGGAGTATAAGAAGGGAGTGAGGTTATGATTGACACAAATCTGGACCATCAAAATGGCTCAAAGCGGCCCAACCTTATGCTTATCACAGTGGATCAGATGCGTTTTGATTGCCTGAGCATCATGGGACATCCCGTCGTTGAGACACCCAACCTGGATTCTCTTGCATCAAGAGGGATATTATTTGAACACGCTTACTCAGCTACCCCGAGTTGTATTCCCGCGAGGGCTGCTATCATGACAGGAATGGGCCAACGATCACATGGGCGGGTGGGGTATCAGGATAAGGTCGAATGGAATTACGCCCATACGATTGCCGGAGAGCTTGCTCAAGCTGGTTATCATACGCAGTGTGTTGGCAAGATGCATGTGTATCCTGCACGTAATCTATGTGGATTCCATAATGTTGTGCTTCATGATGGATATCTTCACTACAATCGGGACAAGAGCCAAGCCATATATGATGAACACTATGATCAAGTGGACGATTATTTACAGTGGCTGCGAAGACAAACCAATGCCAATTCGGATATCACTGACTTAGGACTTGATTGCAATGCCTCAACGGTTGCCCGCCCCTGGCATTTGCCGGAATCGATGCATCCAACGAATTGGTGCGTAACCGAATCGCTAGACTTCTTACGAAGAAGAGATCCTGGAAAACCATTTTTCCTATGGTCCTCCTTCGTTCGCCCTCATTCCCCCTTGGATCCGCCGCAATGTTATCTAGATATGTACATGGATTTGGAAATTCCTGATCCTCCAGTCGGAGATTGGGTGGACGAGAATGCAGCTTTAAACAGTGCTAAGGATCCAACATCTTCGTTCACTCATTTGCCAAAGCGCAGATTGGATCGTGCCCGTGCCGCATATTATGCACTAATAACGCATCTTGACGACCAAATTGGGAGGTTGATCAATGGGCTGCAGGAATATGGAGTTTTAAATGAAACTTTGATTCTATTTACTTCTGATCATGGTGAAATGATGGGGGATCATCATTACTTCCGCAAATCTCTTCCTTATGAAGGAAGTGCTAAGATTCCTTTCATAGTGTTTGATCCGGGAGAAACGCTTGGACTTCTTGCAGGCTCCCGGCTTGATTCCATTATAGAGCTTCGCGATATTATGCCGACGTTTCTTGAAGCTGCTGGCGTCCAAATACCAGTTACAGTAGAAGGGCAAAGTGTGTTGTCGCTGTGTAAGGGAGAACAGATAGTGTGGCGGTCTTATATTCATGGGGAGCAAGCCTATGGAGAAAAGTCTCACCACTTTTTAACGGATGGAAGAGAGAAATTCATATGGTATTCTCAGACAGGCGAAGAGCAGTACTTTAACCTAGTGACCGATCCCTTAGAGAAGGTTAATGCAATCGGATGTACCGATAATTTAGAGCGTATACGTGAATGGAGAGAGCGTCTTATTCACGAGCTGGAGGGACGAGAGGAAGGGTTTGTAAACAACGGCGAATTGATTGCCGGACGTCCAATTTCTCATATTCTAAAGGCATCCGAATTGGGGAAATGATCTTAACGAAGGACAACCTGAACATTCAGGTTGTCCTTCGTCTGTTACGGAAAGATTAAGGAGTTTAGCATGTGTTTTGATTTACCAGCTACTCCGGCGCTGAGGCAATGGGTCCTGATCTTGAATCATTCGATGGACGAGCAATTCTACCATCGAACTGCGAATTTCACTATAATCGGGATCTTCAAAACGATTGTAGTTTTCATGAGGATCCTCTTTCAGATCATATAATTCACCGTAGGTCTCTCCTGCAAAGATAACTAGCTTATAACGTGTAGTTCGCAAACACTTAGCGTTTATGCCTCGATCATGAGCAATATAAGCGGTTAGGGCAGAATTACGTACATGGGACTCCCTGCCAGCTAGCACTTCCATCTGTGACACGCCTTGAATTCCGTAGGGGAATTTGAGACCTGCGGCTTCAAGCAGTGTGGGGACAATATCAACATGTTCCATCAAAGCAGAGACCCGTTGCCCGGAAGCAATCCCAGGACCACGTACGATCATCGGGATCCGTGTTAACCCTTCATAAAACCACGGTCCCTTGTAAATTAGTCCATGGTCACCGAGCAGTTCTCCATGATCGCTGGTAAAGAGGATGACAACATCATCGTACATTTCTTTTTGACGCCAAGCTTTTATAATACGTCCGATCTGCTCATCAATGAAGGTAATCATCGCATAATAATTTCGAGTGAGCCGTTTCATATGCGCTTCATCAAGAGAATGCTCCTCACCGCCACCAGGCCAATATCCTCCCTGACTCTGACGCAGCAAATGTGGAGGACGAAGATGAACGTCGTCAGCTTCTCTGGTTGGTGATGGAATGTCAATGTCCGCGTACATATCCGTATAAACTTCTGGAGGGTCAAAGGGATGATGCGGATCAACGAAACTGGACCATAAGAATAACGGTTGCTCGGTTTTGTGGGCGAGGATAACATCGATACTCCGTTCAGCAATCCAGTAAGTCTGATGCAGCTCCGGAGGAATTTCGCTCTCCCACACATCGTGTTGAGCATCGGAGGCTCTGAAACGGTCTTTACTGAATCGTTCTGCTACTTCCGGGTTGCGTTCCCTAAGCCACTCCATATATTCCCCGATACAATTGTCTTCAGTAATATGATGCTCATCAAATCCGTAGTACGTTCCATCGGAAGCTCTTCCGCGGTCACGATAATCAGGATCTTCATATTCTTGTGAAAAGTCCCCCTTCATTTGTGGACGGAAGTGCATCTTTCCTATACCGATGGTTTTATAATTCGCTGTCTTTAAATGATCGCACAAGGTAAGTTCGTCTTCTCTAAGCGCAGTACCGATGTTCCAAGCACCATGGACATGAGGGTACCTTCCAGTAAAAATGGAGGAACGTGAGGGCGTGCAAACGGGACTAGCGCAGTAAGCTCCAGTGAAGAGCGTGCCTTCTGAAGCAAGCTTGTCAAGCTCAGGTGTCAGTACGGAAGCGTTCTCGATACCTAGTGCATCCGCACGCATTTGATCTGTGGTAATTAACCAAATATGAGTTCTTTTTGACATCCGTAAAACCTCCTATGAATATAGTTTATAGCATCACAAAAGCCTCTAGCAACCAATGAATTCTCCATATATTTCATTAGAATTGTCCATATGGGTTGATATTTTTATTACCTATAATTGAATAGTCTATCTCAATGTTGGAGGAGAAATTATATGCGGAAGTTATCCATATCAGGGGATCATTTTATATTAGACGAACAACCCATCCGGTTGCTTTCTGGTGCGCTTCATTACTTCCGGATCGTTCCGGAATATTGGCAGGATCGTTTGCTGAAGCTGCAGGCTTGCGGATTAAATACTGTTGAAACCTATATTCCTTGGAATTTACACGAACCAGAGGAGGGGAACTTCAATTTTGATGGATTTGCTGACATCGAGGCTTTCGTTAGACTTGCTGGAGAGCTTGGTTTGCACGTGATTTTGCGGCCAAGTCCTTATATTTGTGCGGAATGGGAATTCGGTGGATTGCCAGCTTGGTTACTTGCGGACGATAACATCCAGCTGCGTTGTAATGATAACGTCTATTTATCTAAGTTGGATGCCTATTTCGATGAGTTGCTTCCACGTCTGCGGCCTTTGTTAAGCACTAACGGTGGGCCTGTGCTTGCCCTTCAGGTAGAGAACGAATATGGAAGCTTTGGGAGTGATAAGACTTACCTGCATGATCTAAAAGCAGGAATGATCGCCCGCGGCATGGACGTTCTGCTGTTTACTTCAGATGGAGCTGAAGATCATATGCTTCAAGGCGGTATGATCGACGGAGTGTTCGCCACCGTAAATTTCGGTTCACGGGCAAAGGAAGCCTTTGCTAAATTACGTGAATATCAGCCTACGGGACCGTTGATGTGCATGGAATTCTGGAATGGATGGTTTGACCACTGGATGAAACCGCATAATACCCGCCCCGAATCCGAAGTAGCGGAGACTTTGGATGAAATGCTGGCTCTAGGAGCCTCTGTTAACTTCTACATGTTTCATGGGGGGACGAATTTTGGATTTATGAATGGGGCAAATCTTTTTGACAAATATGAGCCCATCGTAACCAGCTACGATTATGATACACTGCTGGACGAATCGGGTAAGCCAACTGCAAAATTTTATGAAGCTCGAAAAATTATTGAGAAATACGTAACGTTGCCGCCACTGGAATTACCGCCGTTAATAAAGTCACAAGCTTATGGTAAAGTGTTGATGACAGAAGCAGCACCACTGTTCACTCAGTTAGACGTTTTGTCTCGTCCAGAACGTAGAGCATGTCCCGAGCCAATGGAGAAACTGGGTCAAGATTATGGATTTATCTTGTATTCAACGAAGATCAGTGGACCCCGCAGCAGTACGGAGCTCGTTCTTCAAGAAGTTCGCGATCGTGCGCTTGTATTCGCGAATGGGGCCTTTGTCGGTACAGTTGAACGCTGGGATCCGCGAGGAATTTCATTAGAGATCCCGATTGAGGGACTGCAAATCGACATTCTTGTGGAGAACATGGGACGCGTAAATTATGGCCCTCTGCTTCGTGATCCGAAGGGCATAACCTGTGGCGTTAGACTCGGCTATCAATTTTTGCATGATTGGACCATTCGTTCCTTGCCATTAACAGATCTTAAAGGATTATCATTCACACCGATAAATTGCGAAGAACGTCAGCGGCCCACTTTCTACCGGGGGAGCTTTCAAGTCAGTAAGCCTGAGGATACTTTTTTGCGGCTGGACGGATGGAGTAAAGGTCAAGTTTTTATAAACGGCTTTAATCTAGGTCGTTACTGGGAGGAGGGTCCGACAAAAACGCTTTACATACCGGCACCGCTTTTGCGTCAAGGCGGGAACGAACTTATCTTGTTTGAATTACATGGCGTAATGGAGCCAGTGGTTACTTTGGTAGATACACCTGAGCTCACATGATATTTAAATATTTAATGGGTGAGTAAGTATCATAATTCTATAGTATGGGTCTGATGATTTTTAATATATAATCAAAACAGCCCAACAATTTATAGGAACTGAAAATGCACGATTAGGGTGGTTTAGAGGAGGATTGCTAATGAGTTATGATTTGATGGCGTTCGAGACGTCTAAAGCACCGCAAGAGAGAGCAGCGTTTATGAAGTGGTATGAGCAGCAAGTGCAGTGGTCGGAAGACCATGCCTATAATGATCCATCAGTTTTATCGGAGGCGCTGCAACGTTTTTATAGTGAGTTGTCCGAGCAATTTCCTAATATGAATGTAGAGGATGAGATTTTTGAGGCGATGGAGGAAGCAGGAACGGATAACCGGTTGACTGACTACTCGCTTGGCTCATCCGTCATCTATGCAGCTTTCGCTTATTCTGTAGCTGAGGAAGCTTATACGGCGATGCGGGAGTTGGCTATAAAACACAAAGTAGGATTTTTTGATGTGAGCAGCAACGAAGGCGATATTATTTTTCCTTGAAGCAAAATGATTTAGATTGTAGACAGCTGGTTGCACTCCTAGTTGTTAATGAAGTAGTGGCAACCAGCATGTTTTCTATCTTCTTTACTCTACTACAGACGGAATAATACAATCCTTAATCAGAGGCCACCGGTCACGAGGCTGAAGTGTGTATTCTGAGGCGATAGCTACGACAAGTTTTTTTTCTGGAATGCAGCAAATGACATTACCACCATCCCCTAACGCTGAGTAAGTGTAAGTCCCATCTTCTTCGCGTAGCCACCACAAATAACCGTAATGATTAGGGTTCATCGCTGTTGATTCTTCAATCCATGTCTCCGAAATAATCTGATTATTCTCCCATTTTCCACGGTTCAAATATAATAAACCAAAACGCGCCATATCACGTGGAGACAACGTAAGTCCCCATCCTCCTGTGGTGATACGATTGGGGTCTTCCACCCATCCCTTCACATTTACCCCAAATAAATCATCAAACCCAAATGATTTCATCTCATAATCCGGGATTTCCGTCATGCCGATAGGGCTGAATAATCGCTCGTTAGCAAACTCACGGGCACTTTTTCCTGTGGAACGAGTGATGACAGCTGACAGTAAGTGCGCCCCTGCGCTGGAATATTTAAAATCACCGACATTCCCTTGGTGGCCAAGGATATCAAGTGTGTATTTGACCCAGTCGGACGATTTACAGAGTTGCTCCAGTGGCTCGTGCCAGTCTTCAAAAGCATAGGGAGCTGTCATGGTGAGCAAATGGCGTATAGTGATTTCTCGTTTTTGTAGATTGGCAGCAGCATCGTCGGGAACATAGTCGGGGAAAAAATCCAGCACCTCCTGATCAACATGCTTGATAAATCCGGCTTCAATGGCAATACCAATGAGGGCGGATAAGATGCTTTTCGTTACAGAAGCCACATGATGCAGATCATCCGGGCCATAGTCATTGAAGTATTGTTCATAGGCAATATATCCATTTCTCACCACTACAATTCCGTTTATATTACTATAGTCGGTTTTAATCTTAGCTTCTAGTTCTGAAAGTTGTTCAGCATCCATTCCTAAGGTAGCCGGATCTGAAGTTTGCCAGTCTTTTGTAGGCCAGTAGTTTCTGTGCATATCGATAACTCCTTTAATTAAATTTTTGTGTGAATATGAGTGTGGCTACGATCTTTTCTTAACTGGAAAATACACCTCAGTAACAAGATCCTCAGGATGAGTAGTTTGCGTGGGGTCTGTTATATATTTTTCATAGGGTGAGTTCACCATTTCATAACCTTCATTTTCAATCCATTCTGTGAGCTTCGCATAAACCGATGTTAATTCTGAATAAGGGCCCTTATAAACAGACTTCGCACACAGCCCTTCACGTAATTCTCTCGTTCCATTTACGATCTCCTCAATAGGTAGGGCAAACTCTGTATCATTCCCGGCAGGATTATATTCCTCACTGTGATAAATTGTTATTGGCGTGCCCAGCAAGGTCAGCTTTTCAGTGGCAATAGTTTCATACAGTTTGCTAAAATACTTACCATATCCAAACGTATAATCATCACTGCTCAACATTTGACGTGTATATAGGATATTCATTGGTTTGGTTTCAACAAGTTGCACTTCTATCTTATTTAGGTAGGACATCATCGATATTCCTTTCTCTAAATTTAGAACATCACTATTAAGTTGCTTTAATGTATATTCGTAAGTTCGTAGTTTCTCTTGTAGTTTTCTTTTTTTGAGATTTAGGGCTGTACTAAGCTTCTCTTCAAAATGATCCTGCTCCCATTCCAGAATATCTTTGATTTCTTCTAGTGAGAAATGATAAGATTTCAAACGATTGATAAAGAGTATTTTTGTTAGTTGTTTGATGGAATAATACCTATAACCGTTCTCGGGATTAATCTCATCGGGATGAATTAGTCCAATTTCATCATAATACCGCAGCGTTTTGGTTGACACTTCGCATATCTTCGAGAATTCTCCTATGGACAGCAACAATCTCATCTCCATTTCTTCGATATTTAATGATATATAAACTTTGAATTTCGGTGGTTTGTTCAATTCCACTATGCACCTTCCCCTAAGGGTAAAGTCAATAGCCAGACTTCTTATCTGGAAATAGGTTTAATGTTGTGTCTTCACAAATCGGTTTAGATCATTTAAATATTGATCTTCCACCAATTGTCGTGGAAAGAAAACAGCGGTTAAATAAGTCCTTAAGGGGGATGCGGCATTCTTCTTTGACAGCATAGAGTGGTCAGCGTTGGGAAAATAAGAGACTGAGAGCAAGCTGGTAGGTATTTTTTCACGATAAATACGTTCGGTTTCCTCAATATCTACATTGATATCTTGACCGCCGAGTACTAAATGGACAGGAGCATTGAAGTAACTAAGGTCTTCTGTGGCATCAGACTGATAGTTTTTGGCAATAAATCCCCAGCGTTCCTTAGAAATCAAGTCCTCGGATTGTGCAATACGCAAGTAATCCTCGTAAGATGCTCGTTCGTTAAGTAATTGTAATACTTGAGCATTATAATATTCTTTCGCTTGGATCTCATTTTCCGAGAAGCCTTCTTGTTTCATTTCTAATCTTGTATTGTATTTACCTTGAGAAATCCAGTTCACCGCAGGCGATACAAGAATACTGAACGCGAGATCAGGAACTTCTTTTACAATCTTGGGAATCACCCAACCGGCCTGACTTGCTCCCCACAAACCAATAGACTTCTTATCAATCATTGGTAAGTTCTTCGCCCAGTTAATCGCAGATATCGTTTCCTGAGCACGATCTTCCATGCTTTGCTCCAACCAGTTACCAGAGGAACCACCAATACCAGGCTTGTTAAGAGACAAAGACGCATATCCGGCAGATGCGAATTTCTCCCATAAAGGTTTATATCCGTCATCGTATGTGTCATTTATGGGACCATCACCATGAACAAAAACTATTAGCCCTACGTTTCCAGAATAGTGCTGGGGTAGAATTAAAGTTCCTGTTAGTTTACCCTGAGGGGTTTCGATTTCTATCTTTTGCTCATTCATTGCATAGGAATGCTGATTTAATACGAATAAGACTGAAGCTGCCATTAAGCCAATGATCAAGCATGCGGTTAATTTAATATTTTTTTTCATTTATTGAGCTCCTAGGATGTAGTGGTAAACGCCTCGTCATGTAATGCCAATTAGCCTCTTTAAAAAGAAGGTGTCTAATCCCGCTATAGTTTGATTGATCGATAGCAAAGTCCATCTGTTGGTACATATGAATAGCTCGTTTATTATTTTTAGCAACATGTAGCGTTAATTTGTCCACTTCTGAGTGACTGTTTACAAAATCTATTGCCCAACTAAGCAACTGCTTACCGATTCCTTTATTACGGTGGCTAGATCGAACGGCCAAATGATCGACATAACATTCTTTTGCGCGAGGCTGATAATTCAAAAAATGTAACCCAACCATTAACTTACACACATTTAGATATCCAAATTGCTTAAATAATTGTGAAAAGGAACTATGGTGAGGTGATATTAATTTACTTCTGTCTGAGGCTCGGCTGTCCTTCCACTTAATGCTGAGCGTACCGACAACCTCTCCATTTTCTTTAGCTACGATTTGTTGTGATGATGCGGACGGTTGGTCATGCTCCCAGAGCCCAAAAAGTAGTTCAGCAATATCATCGTCCTCTAGTGAGGTGAGGGAGTGGAACTTACCGTGGAACGCATCCACTAAAAGATTGCACACTGCTCTATGATCTTGTTCTTGGTAGTGAGCGATTGTTATCTTGTTCGGACTTATCATGCTACACCGTCAGGGTCATGCTTAATATTAATTTGGATTTCATAATGAAGCTTGTCATTGTTGAATAGGGATAGATATGATTTTTCCAAAAGGATCAATGGTCCCTGAATTGTATAGTGATGTTGTGTTATATAGTGTTCCAGTTGAGCAATCTCAAGTTCAATATCATGATCATCCGTCACGAAAAATGCTTTATATAAGTAGCTGCCTTTTTCTAGGATGATGTCCGGGAAGTGAGTGCTTTCAAAACATAAGGTTACTTGTTCAGTACCGTATAAATAATGCAGATCTGTTTCAAATAAATGAGTTGGTTGCGGCTTTTTTTCATACAGACTTCGAGCGGTGAGTGATTCATCTTGTTCTATTTCCATCCATTTTTTTAAATGACGAGTATCCAATTGTTTAATGTGATATTTGTCTTCTAGAATGTCGGAGTGCTCGTATTCCTTAAGTACTTTTTGTAAAAACTGCTGCAACAACATTAGCTGGTTTATTTCAGAGTTTATTTTACTTAGAGACTGCTCCAAAAGTTGATAGTAGTCATTTTTGGTGAAGTTATTCATGCTTTTGTTAATCGTACTGACAGGCACGTTCAATTTGCGGAGTAATAGGATCTGGGCCAACTGATAAATCTCATTAATTCCGTACATCCGGTATTGATTGCTATCAGTATAGGCTGGAAATAAAATCTCTTTCTCTTCAAAATATCGGATTTGATGTACGGATACATTCATAAGTTTTGAAAGTTCACCAATCGTAATGTAATGATTCAATGGAGGTGCTCCTAACTATATTGGTATTTGTTGATTTAACTATAAACCTTAGGTCTGACCTAAGGTCAAGCGTGGATCTCAGTTTCGTGTAATCGCTTATCGCCATTCCATTAATTTGTCGAAACATGAAGGAAAACAGAAAATTTTATAGAATTATCTATCGTTATCTATCGTTATCTATCCTATATAATCCAAGTGTTGCACGATGCCCCAAGCGTTTGCGCAGCTTAACATCACCATAGAAAAGGGGCCTACGATGCTCAAAAGGACGTTACTTATTTATTTAATTGCTTTCATCTCATTAGCAACAATCCCACTATCCATTTTTATAGATAATGATCAACATGAGAATTATCTGCAAGTTCAGAAGGGGAGCATGGATCTTTCAACTTGGGATTATGGGCAACAAAAGATCATCAAGTTAGATGGTGAGTGGGAATTTTATTGGAACCAGCTGCTAATGCCTGAGCATTTTATAGAATCAAGCACAGACAAACCTGCTCCTACAGCATTAATGGAGGTCCCCTCACGATGGAATGGCAAAGTGGTTGATGGACAACCTTTACCTGCATTCGGTTCTGCTACTTATCGGATGGTGCTGAAAAACTTACCTGTAAACGGTGTATTCGCTTTGAAAAAAACGAATATCCGCTTTTCGAGTGCGATTTATGTGAATGGGCATTTACTCATTAAGGATGGAAACCCCACTATGAGTACTGCCGATTACCAGTCAGGGAATATTCCGCAGATTGGGCTTTTTTCGTCTGAAAAAGGTGATGTAGAGATTATCATTCAAGTTTCTAACTATGAATATGTAAATGCAGGTATTCCGGTATCTCTTACTTTTGGCGAGGAAGCCGCTATGCTAGAGAACCAGCAGAAGAGTACGGCTCGTGAATTTAGTACAGTTGCAATATTGGGAACATTATCACTTATTTTTGTCATCTGCTTTGTGGCGGCTGCTTTATACCGTAAGAAGGATTACTCCTTACTTGTATTTGCTATTATTTGTTTACTGCTTGCGATCTATCATGGCTTGATTGGAGAACGTTCGCTGTTACTGTTTTTCCCAAACCTTTCGTTCATTGTGTTATACAAAGTGAAGGATATTAGCTCCATATCGTGTTTTATTGTTCTGGCTATATTTTTTTACCAAATGCACAAAAGCATAATCTCTTTAAAACTTACGCAAGTCGTAACGATTATACTAGGCAGCTTTATAATATTGGTAGCAATCCTGCCTATTCGTACTTACACGCTTTTCTCTACCTATGTGATCATTGTATATGAATTGATGTTAATTTGGATGTTGTTTAGAGTGGCTATCTTGTATATCAGAAGCACAGAAGTAAATCGGATCAAATCGTTGCTGCTGTTCTTGGCGATTCTTGCTATCAATCTGTACTCGATAGACATCATTCTGTTTGCTCTTTCGATGAAAGAAAACCTTTGGCTAGGACAGTTTTACATTGTAGCCTTTAATATCATTATGATCGTTCTGATTGTTCTCCGTTTTTTCGAGGCTTATCATACGATAGATGAAATGAAAAACCAACTGATCGGTCTGGACAAAATTAAGGACGAATTTCTCTCCAATACCTCTCATGAGCTGAAGACACCACTAAATGCCATAGTGAACATTACTGCTACACTACTTAATGGGGTTGAAGGTCCAGTTACCGAAAGGCAAGCGCAGAATCTAGCGATCGTAATGGGAAGTGGAAGAAGATTAACTTATATGGTAAACGAATTACTCGATTATTCCAAAATGAAGCATGGAGATATCACCTTATATAAAAGCACCCTAGATCTGAAAGCTGTTGTAGATTCTGTTATCGGTATACATTCGTTTCTGCTCGGAGAAAAGTCGATCTTTCTCGTAAACAATGTTGCTCCAGAGTTTCCACCTGTACATGCAGATGGCAACCGTTTGATTCAGATTTTGCACAACTTGGTAGATAATGCGATTAAATTCACGGAGCAGGGTGAAATAAATATTAGTGCCAGATTTACTCATGAATGGGTTGAGGTCCGTGTGGCAGACTCGGGAATCGGAATTGCACCGGATATGCAGAAACGTATTTTTATGGCCTTTGAGCAAGTGGACGAAGCTGAAATTCACAGTCATGGTGGGACAGGTCTCGGACTAAGCATTACCAAGAAGCTGGTTGAGTTACATGGCGGGAACATTAGAGTGGACTCTGTTGCAGGTAAAGGTTCGGTCTTTATATTTACTATTTCACGATGGGATCGAACATCTAATCAAGTCACGGGTCCAATCGTGGATAAGACTCTTCCTTATAGAGAAGTTTTCTTTCCGCGCCAGGAGTATCCTATATATATCAAAGGTAAAATCAATGAGCCGATTTTGGTCGTGGACGATGATTTTGCCAACCTGCAATCTATGATCAACTTGTTCAAGCTTGAGGGATATTCCATTGTTGTTGTGAACCGCGGGCAGCTGGCACTTGATGAGTTATCGAAGAATTCAGACTTCTTTCTCGTTGTACTGGACATTACAATGCCGGATATTTCTGGCTATGAGGTTCTGCAAAGGATTAGAGAGAGATTCACACCCTTTGAGCTGCCTGTGTTAATGCTAACGGCGAAGAATAGAGTTAGCGATATGAAAATGTCCATGGATAATGGGGCAAATGATTATGTGGGGAAGCCGTTTGAAGCGGAAGAACTAATGGCGCGTGTGAAAAGTCTGACCCGATTGAGAGCTTCTGTGAAGAAAGCTAAAGATGCCGAAATTGCCTTTTTACGTTCTCAGATCAAACCTCATTTCTTGTACAATGCCCTGAATTCAATTGCTGCATTATGTGTGGAAGAACCTGAGCAGGCGGAAGAATTAACGCTGGAGCTGTCACAGTATTTGAGAAGCAGCTTTGACTTCAAACAGTTGGATTCGTTAACTACCTTGGAGGGTGAGCTAGAGCTAGTTAAAGCATATATTAATATTGAAAAAGTGCGCTTTGGTGCTAGATTACAAGTGGAATATGATATAACCGCAAATACGGATAGCCGGATTCCCCCACTTATCCTACAACCATTAGTAGAAAATGCTATAAGACACGGACTGATGTCCAATTTACGGGGAGGAAAGGTAACTATATCTGTGAAAGAGTCGGATCCTTCTGTAGTCAGCTTTGTTGTAGAAGATAATGGACGCGGAATGAGTGAGCACAAGCTGGAGGAAATCATGAAATCAGATGTAGATAAAAGAGGCGTAGGGCTTTGGAATATTAGTCAACGCATCAAACTTCTCTATGGAAAGAACATTCGTATTCAAAGTGTTGAAGGAAAAGGCACACGGGTTTCTTTTGATATCCCCAAACAACACATGAAGCGGATAGGAGGTTGAAGTATGCTGCGAGCCATTATCGTGGATGATGAAGAATTATCAGTAAAGCGCTTAAAAAGGATATTATCTCAGAGTGGAGAGATTGAAGTATACGATACTTTTCTGGATCCGACGGAAGCCTATGAATTTGTGAAGGGGAATTCGATTGATGTAGCTTTTTTGGACATTTCTATGCCTGACACAAATGGAATGAAGCTTTCCACCCTTTTGCATGAACTAGATGAATCGATTAATGTGGTTTTTGTTACAGGGTATGACGAATACGCACTGCAAGCCTTCGAACTGAGTGCTGTGGATTATTTGCTGAAGCCTGTAACTGCACAGCGTTTAACTAAAACTTTGGATAAGATCAAAAAAATGAATAGAGGTGTGACGGTTCAGCCCGTCATAGAAGTTCTCTTATTTAATGGACTAAAGATATACCGCCGTACGCAAGACAGAGAGCCCATCAAGCTAAGGAGCCCAAAAACCGAAGAATTGTTTGCCTTTTTGATTAGTAAAGGGACGGTTAGCCGAGATGAAATTATCGATACCTTATGGAGCGGGCTGGAACCTGATAAAGCGTTGAAGAATCTGAACTCAACCCTGTACTATATTCGAAAAGCAATCGGAACTAGCTTTATTAAAGCCAGCAGAATCGAAATTAGTATAGAGGAACGCAGTATTTATTGTGATTTGTATGAGTTTAAGCGACAGCTGAAGCAAATTAGGCAGGTCTCGAAAAAAGATTCTGAATGGTTCAATCAAGTAGAAACATTGTATACGGGGTCCTTTCTCAAAGGTAAAGCATACGATTGGGCTAGTGGGAAGACACGCCGACTTGAACAGGATTTTATTGGACTGCTGGAACTAGCTGCTAGATTTCATATGGAGCAGAACGAGCGTCAACAATCGCTGCACTACTTTGAGAGAATATTGAAATTGGATCCCTTGAGAGAAGATATCCATCAGGAAATCATTCATTTGTATATTGAACTAGGACGTATGAATGAAGCTTATCGGCGATATGGGCAATTAGAAGAGACTCTTCAACAGGAGCTTGGAACTTCACCTGATCCTAAGCTCAAAGCTCTGATTAAGAAGATGATGAACTAGTATAAAGAAAAAGAGAACCGACGAATCGATTAGAATTCGAAGGTTCTTTTTTTGTTTATTTTTCGTTTATCATAATTTTGTATAATACTCTCGATTATTGTCGAAATGATGACATGATTTAAGCTAGAGGGGGAAAAAGAGTTTGAAGCCATCATTTATGAAAATAGGCATTAGTATTTCGTTAGCCACTGGAGTTGTGGTGCAAGGTGTGGGGCCGATCCACACTCAAATAGTGAGTGCAAAATCGGACTTTGGTTGGATCGTGAATAGCCCAGCTGTGATACCGTCCATCAATGAAGACGATTCTTCCAACGCAGGCGTTGTTGTGTCTAGTCTTTTGTCGGGTAAGGTAACTGACCCAGCTTCAACAGGAATTGCTGTGGTGTCATTTGATAATACCAATGGGGCCTGGCAATATTACAACACGCAAGCAAATATTTGGTATAATATCGAGCCAGTGTCTGACACTAAAGCTTTTCTGCTGCTGAAATCGGAGAAAATTCGTTTTGTCCCCGCTAAAGACTGGAACGGAACAGCTTCCATTGACTTTAAGCTATGGGACACAACAGCAGTCGGCTATCAAAATTATCAAAAAAATGCGAATACCACTGTTTCTGCAGCATTCAACCCAGATCTAGGTACTGCTACAATTACTGTAAATCCAGTGAACGATGCACCTTATCTGACAGAACTGAATGGTGGGGACTATCTTAGTTTTGACGGCAATGGGGATTATGTGACGTTCCCAGATCAACTGTTATACAAGAATTCTTTTACAATTGAAGGTAATTTAAAAGTCAATGGTTTTAATACCTGGATGAGATTCTTCGAATCTTCGATCGCAGAGCAGAACCACAATATTTTTGTGGGTTTTAACGGCAAAAAAATGCATTTCATCGCTTACACCAATAAAGGAGATATTAATGTCACAGACGATTTCCCGATATCCAAGTGGGTACATGTCTCGATTGTTTACGATCACAGTCAGAAGAAGGGGCGTATTTATTGGGATGGTGTTCTTAAGGCAGAAGGGGCTATGGATTTAAGTACAGTTGGAAATATGGCACGTCCGAACAACTGGCTTGGTAAAAGCACCTGGAGACAGGACGGAGATTACAGCGGTGGGATGAGAGACGTAAGGTTTTGGAGTAAAGCTAAAACCCAGAGCGATATTGTTCGTGAAATGAATGTAGATTTGACGGGTTCAGAGCCTAATCTGGCCTTAAGCTATAAATTAGCAAATAGTAAAGATGGTAATGTTGCTGTCAATACAATCACCCCACTTAAGAACGGTTCAATCACTGGTGCTAGCTGGAAGCAGGACACAGGCTTCATGGGAAGTACTACAACGGAAAAAAATAAATCTGTATCACGCTCCTTTAAGGTCATTGATGTGGATGGGGATGACCTAAATGTATCAGCTACATCTTCTAATACTTCCCTAATTCCGAATAATGGACTGAAAGTAAGTGGAAGTGGGGATGTGCGGACGTTAGAAATAACACCAGCGAAGAATGCCTACGGAAACAGTGTGATTACTGTTACTGTAAATGATGGCATTTTAAGTAGTTTATACACCTTCAATGTGCAGGTAAACGATGTGGGAGATGTCCTCGTAACTGGAGTGACTTTGAATAAAACATCACTTAGTTTAACAGAGGGAGAAGCAGGAGATACACTAAATGCTGTAATAGAACCTGCTAATGCCACGAACAAAACCGTGATCTGGAGCTCCAGTGATGCAACTGTGGCGACAGTTGTGAATGGAGTGGTCACCCCAGTTGGCGTTGGAACGGCAACGATAACAGCAACAACAACAGACGGAAGTTATACTGCGACATCCACCGTAACTGTGAGTGCTCCAATTGTGAACGTAACCGGAGTGAAGCTTGATCAGGAGACGCTCGACTTAACTGCTGGTGAAGCAGATGCCTTACTAAAGGCGACAATAGAACCTGCAAATGCGACAGATACAGATGTGATCTGGAGCTCCAGCGATGAAACTGTTGCAACAGTCGTGGATGGAGTGGTTACACCAGTTGGTGAGGGTATAGCAATTATTACTGTAACGACTAAGGATGGAAGTTTTAAGGCTTCAACAACTGTGAATGTGGCAGCACCTAAGCCACCAATTGTTATAGTAACCGGAGTAACCTTAGACCAGCCAACACTTGATTTAACAGTTGGAGAAGGTGATAAAACGCTACAAGCGACAGTCGCACCTGCCGATGCAACCAATAAGGGGGTAATCTGGAGCTCCAGTGATGAAACAGTAGCTAAGGTTGTTTACGGAGTAGTAACCCCGGTTGGTGTTGGAACAGCCACCATTACGGTTACGACTAAAGATGGAAGTTTTACTGCTTCAACAACAGTACATGTAAGTGAACCAATTCCACCAGTTGTGAATGTAACTGGGGTGAGGCTAGATCAGGAGACGCTCGTTTTAACAGCTGGTGAAACTGTGGGAATACTAAAAGCGACAATAGAGCCTGCAAATGCAACAGATCCAGACCTGATCTGGAGCTCCAGCGATGAGACTGTAGCCAAGGTTGTGAATGGAGAAGTAACTCCAGTTGGTGAGGGACCAGCCATCATTACAGTTACAACGAAAGAAGGAAGTTATAAAGCTTCAACAACCGTTACTGTGAAGGCTCCTGCTAAGCCAATTACAGCACCGGGTATTCCAACATCCGTAACTGCAACTGCAGAAAATGGTCAAGCGATCATCACCTTTACACCGCCGGTAAACGATGGTGGAAGTGAAATCACAGGATATATTGTAACGGCTCATCCGGGAGGGCTGACGGTTACGGGTAATGGAAGTCCGCTTACAATCAGTGGTCTTACGAATGGTACAAGCTACACCTTCACGGTACAGGCCATCAATAAGGCTGGCTTTAGCGAATCATCTGCTGAATCTAATACAGTCATCCCGAGCGCACCATCCAGTGTTGATGTTCCTTCTCAACCAACTCCATCAGCAACGCCGGCACCTGTGGCAAATGATGCTTCCATTTTAATCAATGGTAAAGCGGAAACCGTGGGAACTGCAACGAATGGTAAACGGAATGATCAAACGCTAACCACCATTGCTTTAGACCAGAAGAAGCTGGAAGACAAACTCGCCGCTGAAGGTAAAGGTGCTGTGGTTTCTATCACTGCCACTAGTAAATCTGATATTATCGTTGGCGAACTAAACGGACAAATGGTTAAAAATATGCAGGGAAATCAAGCTGTACTTGAAATCAGAACGGGAAATGCGACATTTACACTGCCTGCTGGGCAGATTGATATTGAGGCCTTATCCGCGCAGATTGGTAAGTCTGTAGCTTTACAAGATATTAAAATACAGATTGAAATCAGCGCACCAACTGCCGATCAAGTTAAGGCATTAGGAGCTGCTGCACAAAACGGATCATTTTCATTAGTCGGCGCACCAGTAAACTTTACTGCTAGAGGCATGTACGGAGATAAGAGTATTGAACTTTCTCAATTCAATACGTATGTGAAACGTACGATTGCTATTCCGGAGGGGATGGACCCGAAGAAGATTACAACCGGAGTGTATATTGATGCTGATGGCTCAGTGCATCATGTACCTACTAAAGTGATAGTCATTGAAGGCAAATATTTTGCTACAATCAACAGCCTTAGTGGCGGCACTTACTCTGTAATCTGGCATCCACTTGAATTCAGTGATGTTGCTAATCACTGGGCAAAAGATGCAGTGAATGATATGGGTTCCCGTTTAGTTATCGAAGGGACTGGCAATGGTCAATTTACACCTGATCAAGCGATTACCCGCGCAGAGTTTGCGGCGATTGTCGTTCGCGGTCTCGGAATAGAATTGAGTCAAACAGCAACACCATTTTCGGATGTTAAAACTACGGATTGGTATAACAGTGCGATCAATACTGCATATGCATATCAATTAATCAATGGTTTTGAAGATGGCATGTTCCGCCCTGATGACCAAATTACCCGTGAACAAGCGATGTTGATTATCGCCAAAGCGATGAAAATTACAGCGCTAAAGGCTAACCTTCCTAATCAATCCGCTGAAGGATTCTTGAACCCATATACCGATGCCGGCAAAGCATCTGACTGGGCGATTAGCGCAATTGCTGACTGCTTGCAGGCAGGCGTAATCATGGGACGAAGCAGCAATGTACTTGCTCCCAAGGATGATATGACCAGAGCTGAGGTTGCAGCGATCGTTAAGCGGCTTCTTCAAAAGTCTGATTTAATTTAAAAATTGGCTCACAATATACATTGAAAAGAAAGAGTATTCATTCGATAACCTTCGAATGAATACTCTTTTCTTTTGGCTTTATTAAATTCTAATGTTGATATTTGACTGTTAATCATACATTTTTTGGCTTTATATCTGGGGCGTTTTTTAATGGCTTTTGAAGTGCGTCCACAATGGCTGCGATGATGCTTGTTGCTAAAAGACCCATTAGACATAATGATGTAGGACCCGCTGGATCATCACTATCTGTAACTTTAGCAAGCACCCTTAAGCTTACTAGTCCTAACAAAATGAGGAAAATGACAGTAAAAGCACATTTCTTTATAATCTTCAAAGAGTTAAGGGATAATTCAGAGAAAGCATTGTTCTTTTCGATGTTGTTTAATAGTTTATATGCTTGGTACAGCGCAACAGAAAACGCAATACAGAATCCGTAAGCACATACTAAAAAGGGAATCAGGAAGTAAGCCGTATCTGGATGTACTTTTGCATCTCTTACCGCTATCTCAGGCAACCAGATACACAAAGCAAGCACTGCAATTCCAACCAGAAAAATAATTACTTTTAAAAAAGTGGTTGAACCTCGTTTAACATTCATTTAAAACACCTCAATTATTTAATGACTTCATGATTTTAGCATTTAATTTATTGATTTACAATAAATTTGTATTGTTTTTTGTGTTTGTTATTTTACGAGAAATGGTTATCGTCTTTAAAAGACGACAACATCATTTCTTCTTGTTAGCAGGAGAATGGCTTCACTATCCAGAAAAAATAAGCTAAATCATTTCTTCATCAATTGAAAAGAGGCGAAATCTAATGGAACTACGGCAAAGTATTAATGAAGTTTTTCAGTCGGCACAACATGGCGATGCTGCACGGCTAACAGAAATTTTAGAATTCCATCCGGCTCTTGCAAATACGGAAAATAACGAGGGCCTCACACCTTTGGGATATGCAGCACATTTCGGTAAAGAAGCAGCGGTGCAGGTATTGATAGACCATGGTGCTGAGGTTGATGCAGTATCCCATTCCAAGATTAATTTCATTCCTTCTAATACTGCACTTCATGCTGCAATTGCTGGGGAGCGGAATATGGGTGTTATCCAACTGCTATTGAACAAGGGTGCTCAGACACATATTTTTGATAGCGATGGGCACACTGCCTTGCATTCTGCAGCTTTTCATTCGGATAATGTGGAGCTGATATGCTTGTTAATCGAACACGGAGCTGACATCCATGCTAAAATTGAAGGTGGTGAATCAGTATTAGCTATAGCTATCCAACAAGGAAACCACAACGTAAAAGACTTTCTTATTGAAAAAGGAGCAATTTAGAATGCAAATCACATTAAACCGTAAAGACAATTCAACAGTAGCTTTGATTTCCAGCGAAGGTATTGTAATTAATAATGTAAATGATGCACTCGATCTAATGGCAAACGTGAGATATCAAGAATGCGATAAAATGATTCTAAGAAAAGAGCAAATCACAGATGATTTTTTTGAGTTAAAGACGGGCCTTGCCGGAGAGATTCTTCAAAAGTATACAAACTATCAGATGCGAGTTGCTATTGTGGGAGAATTTACTGGCTATAATAGTAAAAGTCTGAATGATTTTATTTACGAATGTAATCAGGGGAATAAAATATTGTTCAAGAGTACAGAAGACGAGGCATTGGCAGCACTTCATCAAAGTTAAATGTGAACTTGAAACAGAGAGGGGACTTATTGTGGAGGCTAAAATCACGTATGAATCGATCGATGACTATATTTCCAAGTTTCCATCTGAGATTCAGGAAATCCTTAGTACAATAAGAAAAGTAATAAAAGAAACGGCACCTGATGCGATTGAAAAGATTAGCTATCAGATGCCTACTTTTACACTGCACGGAAATTTAGTGCATTTTGCGGCTTTCAAAAACCATATTGGATTTTATCCAACGCCTAATGGTATTGACGCTTTCAAAGAAGAATTATCAGTCTATAAAGGAGCAAAAGGATCCATTCAATTCCCTCTTAATCAGCCGATGCCCTATGAATTAATTAGTAAGATCGTGAAATTTAGAGTGGCTGAGAATATCAAAAAAGTTGAAGATAAGCGTAAGTAATTGGTGTGTAAAGAAAACATTGTCCACTGGCACATCTGAAGCTTTCGATCTACACTGGTTTCAGGTGTGCAATTCTTACGTGTTATCATGTACTCGATACTGAACGACGCACAAACGACAGGATAATATCCTGTGAGTAGTCTCCGAAACCACTTCCGAATAGATTAAGTCCTCGTCTATTGAGGGCATCCTCGCGAATCTCAAATCGTACTCGAATGGGCTCATTAAATGCCAGCTTCAGTGAGCTAATTGTAGTAGGGGAAGAAGCAGTTCCATTTATTTTGCTACCCTGTTCTGAGATACTCCACTCTGTCAGCATTCCATATTCTGTACCCCCCTTCCATCGTTCGGGTGTTAACTTTCCTTTCCGGTTACCGAAATCTGATGGACAAGTCCAAGTACCGACATGTAGGTCATTTATAGTTAATGTGATGTCACTTGCCCAATCTTCCCGAAATGCAGGTGCTTCAGAACAAACCTCAGCCGAAATCCGAATCTCATCAAGCTCGACACCAGGGGGTAGTGGATTGGCAAAATAGTATTCGACATAGCCAGAGTCAGCGAACCATAAGAGAGATGCATCAACTCGTTCCGGCATGTAGAATACCCGTGGATCATCCTGAGAACCGATGACTCCGCCGTCTTTTCCAGTCATACCACAAGAGGGTTGAATAGAACAGTGGGAGAACATCCCGATGGGCATATGTATTTCTTCCGTTTGATGCAGACCATCGCCTAGCTTCGAAGGAAGATCGAGATGGATGGATCGGCAGGTGACCGCACATATTTTCTCGCGATTTGCACCCTGTGTAGATGAGATTAAGTTAACTTGCTCAAGGGTCTGTACATTGATTGAAATTGTTGGTTGAGCTACGCCAAGTGTCTCGGCCAATTGACTGACACTCATGGGCTTGTCACCAAGGGCTTCAAGAATACGGACTCTGACATCTCCAGAAAGTGCTTTAGCAACATCTAAGATGCGTGATGCGGGGTACCGTATCGTTTCTTGCGAAATATCATTCATTGGTTGTATTCCTTTTCGTTAGGATAGGTTGAGGATATTGTACACTGAAGATTCTATATTGTAAAATTATAATATACATTGCGAATTTTATATACTGGTGCTAAAATGAGCTCAACTTCTTATTTTGAAAGGCTGTGCTCATATCATGACAACTTCCGTACTGAATGTTGAGAGTCTTCCGATTCCTCGTCCCGAACATCCGCATCCACATTGGCAGCGCAACGAATGGATGAATTTGAATGGGGAATGGTCATTTAGCTTTGATCCGAGCAATGAAGGAATTAGCGAACATTGGTATTCCAATTCCGAAATCGCTTACAGTTCGATGATTACTGTTCCTTTTTCTTGGGTAAGTCCATTATCAGGTATTGGCAGTGATCATAAAGGGATAGGATGGTATCGGCGGACTTTGAAATGGCAGACTACCGACTCACAGACACGACTATTTTTGCGATTCGGGGCAGTAGATTATTCATGTGACGTTTGGATTAACGGAGTGCATGTTGGTTCACACCAAGGTGGATATGGTTCATTTGAGTTCGAAGTTACTCAGTACTGGGTTGAAGATTTAGACAATACAATTGTCGTTAGAGTAGAGGACTTCGATCATGATTACCAAACGCGTGGCAAACAAGGTTATGGAGAAATTCGCGGAATCTGGCAGCCCGTATGGCTAGAATCTCGGCCTCAGACTTATATGAAAGATGCTAAGTTTGTGACCACTATTGATGGGCAAGTGAACGTGACCACAAGAATCTTTGCACAAGAAAATGGATCGGCAGATTTCACGCTGAAATTCGCAGAGAATTCTATATTGCATACTGAGAAAATAGATCTTATCGCAGGGGAGAATGAATTTAAGCTCTCTATTCATATAACAGATCCAATTTTGTGGAGTCCAGATACACCTTATTTGTACGAAGGCGAACTACAACTTAACGGATCTTTTGGCACAGACACAGTCAGTACCTATTTCGGAGTTCGAGAAATCCAAACTGTGCGTTTTGATGAGCGTGGTTATCGCTGGATTACCCTCAATGGTAAGCCGATTTATTTAAATGGTACCCTTGACCAGTCTTATCACAAAATGGGATATTTCACTTATCCGTCTGATGAAGATATGCGGGATGAAATCTATCTAATGAAACGTTTGGGACTGAACTTTGTGCGTATTCATATCAAGCCAGAAGAACCACGCAAGCTATATTGGGCGGATAGACTGGGTATTTTGGTGATGGAAGACATGCCTTGCTTTTGGGGAAATCCCGATGAAAAAGCACGTAACGCGTATGAACGTGAAGCACTTGAGATTATTGAACGAGACTATAATCATCCATCGATTTTCTCATGGGTAATGTTTAACGAGACTTGGGGCTTGAAGACGAACGCTCAGGACACTAGTCTGACGAGTGATGTACAACAGCAGTACAGTTATCTCAAAGTAACACAGGAATGGGTTCGGGAACAATATCGCTGGGCAAAACGACTAGATCCATCTAGAATCGTTGAAGATAACTCGCCTTGTAACTATGATCATGTGGAATCTGATATCAATACTTGGCATTTCTACATTAATGGTTATGATCAGCTTAGAGCTCATTTGAATGAGGTTGTAGACAAAACTTTCCCAGGTTCAGACTTTAACTGTATCGGAGGTAATGTACAATCTGATGCCCCGCTTATGAACAGTGAATGTGGTAACGTGTGGGGAATCGAAGGCGGCGCAGGGGATAGTGATTTAGCGTGGCATTACCGCTATATGATGAATGAATTCCGGCGGCATGATAAGTTATGTGGTTTTGTGTTTACCGAATTTCGCGATGTTACGAACGAGTTCAATGGTTATTATCGGTTAGATGGCAGCGATAAAGATTTTGGTTATGATGACTTTGTTCCCGGGATGACGATTTCTGATCTGCATTCTCCGGACTTCATCGTGATCGATGCACCGCCGTGTCAGACCGTAAACGCAAAGGATGAAGTTAAAGTTCCGCTCCTTCGTTCCAGCTTCTCAGATAAATATCATGGACAGCATGTGCAGATGAAGTGGGAGCTTTGGTACGACAATTTGGGAACAAGAGTTGTTGCACAAAGTGAGCATATGTCAGTGAATTGGGACGGATATGGAGTAGCAGATTTACCACCACTATTTATTATTATGCCCGATCAGGATGCAGTTGCAGTGCTAGCAGTTTCTTTGATAAATAATAAGGGAGAGGTAATCACTCGCAACTTCATTACGTTTGATGTAAGAAGCGGTAATCAAGGCGAAAGGTTTGAAGGGGATGGAGATTGTATTAGTATCCCTGTTGGTGCGTATAAAGAACACAACTTTAATCAACAATGGGAAGCTATTCAATGCGCAAAAATCAATGGAGCTGGGCAAGGCCGTTATGCATATGATGTAACTCTTCCAGATGGTATGGAGAAAAAGATGATTGGCGAGATCGAAATCATGTTCGAAGCCAGCGCAAAGCGAGTATTGGCTCGAAATGTTGAAGGCGCAAAGCAAAATGAAATGGGACTTGATCTCATGCATGGTGCAGATGCTAGGGTGGAGTATAATCCGAATACGTATTATATGACCGACGAAGAACGTCATCCTTCACGTGTGAATGTTCTGATAGAAGGTCAACGGATTGGCTCCTTCTATTTGCCAGATGATCCGGCCGACAGCCGAGGTGTATTATCTTGGCATTATCAGCCATTAGCGAATAAGTTGGATGAGGCGGGCTCTTACGGCTATCTGTGTAAAGTAAGTGTACCGGGGCAGTTAGCAGCTAAACTAGATCGCAATCGTACTTTCCGTTTGGAGCTTCAAGCAGAGGGTGGAGGCTTAGCCTTATATGGTCGCAATGCGGGTCGTTACCCTATAGATTTATTGATTCGTTATCGATAACATACATGGGTGAAGTTGGATCATTCAATTTTAAAAAGCAATCCAAGCCATAAGGCAAGGATTGCTTTTTTTGTGATGAGCTTATCAGAGTATGGATTAAAGCTCTTTATCATTAATGCTGTTCAGCCAACCTTCAATATCCCCAATAACGGAGCTAATGCAGCCATCTTCAAATGGTGAAGTCAGACCCGCTAGTTCAACCAGTTTAATAAAGGACTTGCTTCCACCAGCTTGGCATAGCTCCAAATAATCGCTCCAAGCAGATTTGAAATCTTCGTTCGAACGTTTCCAGAATTGGAAGGCACATAGCTGTGCTAGTGTGTAGTCAATGTAGTAGAACGGTGAGGCAAAGATGTGGCCTTGTTTATGCCAGAAGCCCCCTTGTTCCAGATAAGTGTTACCTTCATAATTACGATGTGGTAAGTATTTCTTCTCGATGTCTCTCCAAGCTTGCTTGCGTTCAGCAGGAGTTGCTTCAGGGTTGCTATAAACAAAATGTTGGAATTCATCGACAGATACCCCGTAAGGAATAAACTGAAGGCTATCAGATAAGTGATTAAAGCGGTATTTATCTGCATCTTCTTCAAAGAACAAATTCATCCAAGGCCAAGCGAAAAATTCCATACTCATGGAATGAATCTCACATGCTTCATAGGTTGGAAAAGCATATTCTGGCACATTAATATTGCGGCTTTCATAAACCTGGAACGCATGACCCACTTCGTGAGTTAAGACATCAATATCCCCAGAGGTTCCGTTGAAATTTGAGAAAATAAAAGGGGCTTGGTATTGGCTGAAATAGGTGCAATATCCGCCGCCTTGTTTTCCTTTTTTGCTTACTAAATCCACCAGATTATTGTCCAGCATGAAGGTGAAAAATTCATCCGTTTCAGGGGAGAGTTCTTTGTACATCTTCTTACCGTTAGCTACAATCCAGTTTGGATCCCCTTTAGGGGTAGCGTTCCCGGTCTTAAAGCTAAAGTTCTCGTCGTAATATTTCAATTCATCTAGACCCAGTCGTTCAGTCTGACGTTTCTTTAACTGCTGGGAGACAGGTACGATATATTCAAGAACTTGTTTGCGGAAATTAGCAACCATTTCAGCATTATAGTCGGTACGCATCATACGGTCATAACCTAGCTGAACAAAGTTGCTGTACCCAAGCTTTTTAGCTATGCGGTCACGGACCTTGACGAGCTCGTCATAGATGCGGTCAAATTCAGCCTCGTGTTCGGACATAAAACCAAACCGAGCTTCAGAAGCGCTTTTACGCATATCACGGTCTGTAGACAATTCGAAAGGTGCGAGTTGAGGCAGTGTACGCTCTTCACCTTCAAAAAGAATCTTGGCAGATGCGATAAGCTGGGAGTATTCAGTTGATAGTTTGTTCTCCAATTGTAAATCTTCAATGATTTCCGGACTAAACGTCCGCAGCGATACTTCAGCAAGCTGGAGTAACTGCGCACCCCATTCCTTTTCAAACTCGGCTCTATATTTGGAATGTACGAGTGCTTTGTAGTAGTCAGTTATGTATTCCTGAACGACAGGCCCGATTTCGTCCATGAATTCTTGTTCGGCTTTGTAAAATTCATCTGTCGTGTTGATAGAATGACGAACGCTAACCAATGTCTGCATCGTGTCAAACTCATTGCGAAGCTTGTTAATGGCAGTGACGGAAGCTTTTTGCACCTCTAGTGGTGATGTGTCGTTGAGATCTTTCAGCAGGGCGTTAAAGTCTTGCTTGAATTTCTCTACATCCGGTCGCTCATAGCGGTAATCATCAAATTTCATAAAAAAATCAACTTCCTTTCTATACCAGATAGTCTCTATTATATAATCTGAACAGCCATTTACGATAGACCTGTGTAAGCTTTTTATGGTCGAAAAAAGAACAAATGTACAAAAGTGTAAAAACTTGTTAAGCGGAATGTGGTTTGATATTATCTATGAATATAGTAGATCTTATCAAGAAAAAATGGTCCATCCAGTTATGCGAGAGCAGATGAAGATGCATTGGGAAGAAGTACTGAACACAATTAATGAGCGCACTCGTACAATTTAACGAAGCGAAAATAGGAGGCTTGATATAGATGAAACCCCGAATTACAGTAATAACACTAGGCGTGGATGATTTGGAGAGAGCTTTGGTTTTTTACAGGGATGGATTAGGATTTCCGACCGAAGGGATCATTGGCAAAGAATTTGAACATGGAGCGGTTGCCTTTTTTGATTTGCAGGCAGGCTTGAAGCTGGCACTTTGGAATCGGAAAGATATGGCCTATGAGGCAAAGGTTCCATTATCCCCAGCCAGTTCAACAGAAATAACGATTGGCCACAATGTAGGAAGTAAAAAAGAAGCAGATCAGGTTATGGAGCTAGCTCAAAAGGCTGGTGCGAAGATCGTTGACCCTTTACATGATACCTTTTGGGGAGGGTATTCCGGTCACTTTATGGACCCCGATGGGCATTTGTGGGAAGTCGCATGGAATCCAGACTGGGAGCTCGAGAATTAAAGGAGTCTATTCAGAGCTTTGTTACTTAGCCTCTCTTAAACCGTATTCTCAGAATACGGTTTATCTCTGTTTCTATACGAATCTTAGAATTTTTTCGCTTTACACTCTGAACCCTTCCTCCCTCTTTTTTCAACTGCTTCAGTACAAATGTCGACAAACTTAATATATCATGATATATTATTATGTATAAAGATGAAAAAATTAGAGTCAGGAGATAACGAAAGTTATGAATGAGACAACGTCATCCAAACCGATGTATGAAAAAATATTTGATGAAGTGAAGCAGCTTATTGTTAATAAATCCTATGGACAAGGGGAGCGAGTTCCTTCAGAAAAAGAACTGGCCGAAACCTATAATGTAAGTCGGATTACGAGTAAAAAAGCTCTGGAAATGCTAGCGGCCGAGCATTTGATTGTGAGAAAACCGGGAAGAGGTTCGTTTGTGGCTGATCCAGCAATCGATTACATAGAATCAGCTATGTCTCCTGAGACGATTTCCGACGATACTCCCTTTAATTCCTTTAACCACGAAGAGAAAACGATTGGTCTGATTATTACCGACTTTGGCAACAGTTATGGAACAGGCTTGATTTATGGGATGGAACAGGCTTCCCGTGATAATGATTGCTTCCTCGTTCTACGAAGAACATTTGGCGTACCAGAGAACGAAGAACAGTCTATTCAGAAGTTGCTTAGCTTGGGTGTGGATGGTCTGATTGTTTTTCCGGCTCAAGGCGAATTTTTTAATGCTGAGATTCTAAAATTGGTGATCGGCCGTTTCCCTTTAGTTCTGGTAGATCGCCATCTGAAAGGAGTAGCGGCTGCTTCGATCGGCACGGATAACATAAAAGCTGCACTTAAAGGGACGGAGTACTTATTTGATCTCGGGCATACTCATATCTCTTTCCTCTCTCCACCTCCAGCGGATACGACCGCTCTTGAGGAGCGGGTGGAGGGGTTTATACAAGCACATGCGGAGCGGGGGATAGCTGTAGATAAGGGGTTGTGGGTTAGTGATTTAACCTCAACATTACCAAATTCCTTTAATGATGAGAATATTGAACACGATATCTCACGGCTAGTTTCTCATTTACAAGAGAATCCAACAATAACGGCGCTTTTTGCCGTGGAATATAATATTGCCCTGCTGGCAAGAACTGCGGTTGAACGACTTGGGCTGCGGATTCCAGAGGATATTTCGATCATTTGCTTTGATAGTCCACCAACTCCACTCGGATCGGGTTATGCGTTCACTCATTTGCGGCAGAATGAAGAAGAAATGGGGCGACTGGCAGTTGAGAATGTCCTGCAAATTATGAACGGACAGACTGTATCGAATAAGATAATATTGGAAGCTGAGTTGATTTCTGGTGAATCTACGGGTTCTGCTAAACTATCTAATTCTAATTAATTTTATGCGATTATCCATAAATTAGTTGTTATAAAAACCTATCTCTTTGGATGGGTTTTTTTGTTTGTTTTAGATAGATGTTTATCATTATAGAAGTATTGATATATCATTATCAATAAATAAACATATTGACATACTAACCGCATGACAATATACTAATTTGTGAAAGCGCTTCAAAGGAAAAAGAAAAAGGGGGTATTATAACTGAAAGCAACCAGAGAAATCCCTGAATCAATGAAGATACTGGCATCTAATGTAAAAGCACAGCTGAGTGATCGTCCAAAATTAGCCGAAATGTTCGAGAAATGTATGGCTAACACCTGGAATACAACCTTAAAAAGAATGACGAATGGCACTACTTTTGTCATTACCGGAGATATTCCAGCGATGTGGCTGCGGGACTCGGCAGCTCAGGTTAGACCCTTTCTGATCCTTGCCTCCGAGGATGAAGAAATTGCGGACATGATTGAGGGACTTGTACAAAGACAATTCGCCTGCATCCAGCTTGACCCTTATGCCAATGCGTTCAATGAAGAAGTTAATGGAAATGGCCATCAGGAGGATCTTACAGAGATGAGCCCAGGAGTATGGGAAAGAAAATATGAGATTGATTCATTATGCTATCCGATCCAACTGGGTTATCTGCTCTGGAAGAATTCGGGCCGAACTAGTCAGTTTAATGATTCATTTGTTAAGGGTGTAGAAAGAATTATTGCATTGTGGACTACTGAACAGAAACATGAGAGCGATTCCAATTATCTTTTTCAACGGATGAACTGTCCACCTACGGATACATTAGTGCGTGAAGGCAAAGGAACGTTGACAGCATATACAGGAATGACTTGGTCTGGATTTCGTCCTAGCGATGATGCCTGTGAATACGGGTATTTGGTTCCTGCCAATATGTTCGCTGTGGTTGTTTTAGAGTATGTGTGTGAAATTGCCCGAGAGATCCTAAGGGATCAGGAACTGGAATTGAAAGCTAGAAGACTTTCTGAACAGATTAATGAGGGAATACGCCAGTATGGAATCGTAGACCACCCAGAGTTTGGGACAGTCTATGCATATGAAGTAGATGGCCGTGGACAGGTGAATTTGATGGATGATGCAAATGTGCCGAGTCTGCTCTCAATCCCTTATTTGTCTTATGTGAGTGCCGATGATCCTATCTACAAAAATACCCGAAAGCTTATTCTAAGTAGCAATAATCCTTATTTCTTCGCTGGAAAGGAGGCTTCAGGTATTGGAAGTCCACATACGCCTAGTCGTTATATCTGGCCTATAGCTTTAGCGATCCAGGGAATGACATCTACCAGCAATGAGGAACAGGAATCCTTACTTAATCTTCTGGAGAAGACGGATGCGGGCACCGGATTTATGCATGAAGGGTTTCATGTGGATAATCCTGACGAATTTACACGTCCATGGTTCTCATGGGCAAATATGATGTTCTGCGAGCTGGTGCTTATGCGCTGCGGGTTACAAGTTAAGCGGGGTTAATGTCTACAAGTTTTTCAATCGACTCTAAAGGGGATAGAGAACATGAAAAAATGGCTTGTTACCACACTTGCTTTGGTTATGACAGCTTCACTTGCTACGGGCTGCGGTGGCAGTAATGGGTCTACCGGTAAAGAGTCCGGAACTGCAAGTAAATCAGGGAGCGGTGATGGAAAAAAGACGGAGCTTACCTTCTGGGGGGATTGGGGCGGTGAGGGACAGAAACAATTTGAGACTATGGTCGATGCCTTTAATAAATCTCAGGATAAGATTCATGTAAAGTATGTGCTGCAGCAGGATATGATCACGAAGTTCCTGACTTCCGCAACCAATGGCGGCACTCCTGATGTGCTGTTTTGGGATCGCTGGAGAACTTCATTGTATGCTCCAAAAAACGTCCTGCATCCTGTTGACGAATACTTAACGCGTGACGGTATCTCCAAAGATGACTTCTACAGCGAATCCCTTCGTGAGCTTTCATACGATGACAAATTATATGGGCTGCCGCTTACCGTAGATGCTCGTGCTCTTTTCTATAATAAGAAGCTGCTCGCAGATGCAGGACTTCAGCCTCCAACAACATGGGATGAGCTAGAGGCGGCTGCTACGAAGCTCACCAAATGGAACGGCAATAAATTGGAAATTGCAGGTTTTTCAATGGGGGATTTGGGGCTTTTTAATATGTATCTTCAACAGGCTGGCGGTACCATGCTTACGGAGGATGGAAAGACCAATTTTAATAATGATAAAGGCAAACAGGTGCTAGAGTTCTGGGATCGCCTGATGAACAAAGATAAGGTGTATAAAGTAGGGTTTGAGCTTGGACTTGGGGAAGGGCAAGATGCTTTTGTCACAGGCAAAGTTGCTATGTTGTATTCCGGTCCGTGGATGCTCAGCACTTATAACAAATATGGTAAAGATCTAGATTATGGAATCGTTCCCCCTCCAGCTGGACCAAACGGGGATAAAGGCAGTGTTATGGGTGGATTTGGTCTGGTGATTCCAGAAGGCTCCAAACATAAGGAAGAGGCGTGGGAGTTCATTAAATGGTGGACAGCGAACAAGGATAACGCATTGCTCTGGGCCAAGACCAGTCTGAATCTGCCTGGCTATAAGCCGTCTATGGAAGATCCATTCTTCAAAGATGATCCCAAGTGGCAGCCGTTTCTAGAAACACTGGAGTTCGCTAAGGTTCGTCCAAACCACCCTGGTTATTCCGTGATGGAAACCGACGCGTTGGCACCCAATTTGCAGCTAAACCAGCAGAACAAGCTGAGTATTGACGAAACCTTGAAGAAATCACAAGAAGAAGGCGACAAAATGCTTAAGGATAATGAGGTCGTGAAGTAATAAGTAAGACATTTGAAGTAAGGGGGAGGTCTTGCCTCCCTTTTGCTTAGGAGGGGGTAGCTGAAATGGCTTCCATCAGAAAGCTAGAGAAACATCAGGCGCGGACGGCTTATCTGTTTATTACACCCACGATATTGTTGTTTACAGTATTCACGGTCATCCCCGTGGTAATGGCGTTGTATTTAAGCTTTACCAATTACGATGTACTTAGTAGAAATGATTGGATCGGTTTTGATAACTATCGCCGTTTGATAGAAGATAGTTTGTTATGGAAAACATTCCGAAATGTATTTTTTTATTCGATCATTTTCGTTCCGCTAAATATCCTGATTTCGCTGCTCCTCGCGATTCTACTTTGTCGAAGCTGGCGTGGGGTGAAGCTGTTCCGCACTCTGAATTATCTGCCAACTCTTACATCCGCCGTTGCTGCTGCTACCGTTTGGATCTGGCTTTTGTATCCTGAATTTGGTTTGGTTAACGGATTGTTGTCCTATGTTGGGATTACAGGTCCAGCTTGGTTATCCGAGACCCGAACGGCGATGTTGTCCATTATTATGCTTACCCTCTGGCAGTCGGTAGGTTCTAATATGATTATCTACTTGGCAGGTCTGCAAGGTGTGCCTGACTATTTGTATGAATCCGCAAGGCTGGACGGTGCCAATAAACTGGATTGTTTCCGGTATATTACTTGGCCGCAACTACGTCCTACGACCTTTCTAGTCAGCACGATGGCAATCATTGGTGCGTTACAGTTGTTCGACCAAGCTTTTGTGCTGACGCAGGGTGGTCCAGCGAATATGACGAAAACTCCAGTTTATCTGATCTATCAACAGGGCTTTAATCAATTGCAAATGGGGTATGCGTCTGCACAAGCTTTTGTGCTTGCTGTGGCGATTCTCATATTCTCACTTATAAACATGCGGATCACAAAGGCGGAGGAGTCCATTGTATAAGCGGGCTTGTCATGCAGAAAGGGGATAGAGGTATGGATACTAGTGGAAGTTCGTTATTAAAAAGACGCTTAAGTAAATCTATTTATTATATAGTGTGCATTGTTATTGCAATCGTAATGTTTCTACCTTTCTATTGGAGTGTTCTTACATCTTTGAAGCCTGACGAAGAGATATTCGCCATGCCCATTCGGTGGTTTCCTTCACATTTGACCTTAGAGCACTATCGTAAGGCGTTTACAACGGTTCCATTTGCCCTCTTTTTCTGGAATTCACTTGTGCTTGCTGTAGCGGGTGTACTGGCGAATCTGTTTTTTGGTTCGATCAGTGGCTACGCATTCGCAAAGTTGAATTTTAAGCTCAATAAGCCAATATTCCGCGTGCTGCTAGCGGCGATGATGATACCGGGCATTGTGACGATGATTCCTACAGTTTATGTCATGCGTCATATTCCATTTTTCGGAGGTAACGATATTTTTGGCAGTGGGGGGAACGGGTTGATGAACTCCTTCTGGGGAATTATTCTTCCGGGAGCTTCAGGAACTTTTGCTGTGTTCTTTATGCGGCAATTCTTTCTTACCCTACCTAGTGACATGATGGAAATGGCCCGGATCGAAGGCTGTGGAGAGTTTAAGATATTTTGGCGTATTTATTTGCCGCTGACCAAACCAGCGCTGGCGACTTTAAGCATCTTTACTTTTCAAGCGGGCTGGAATAGCTTCCTATGGCCCATGATTGTACTAAATGACCCGGATAAAGCAACGATCCAGATGGGACTTCAAGCCTTCTCCTATAATTTCCAAACGGATTACGGTCCAATGATGGCTGGTGCGCTTGTTGCGATTCTGCCGATATTGGTGCTCTTTCTGGCACTACAGCGTTATTTTGTGCAGGGGATTGCATTCAGTGGTATAAAAGGTTAATTCTATAAAAATCGAATCAGGGAGAGAGTTTATATGAACCAATTGGAGATCGGGATTTGGGAGGAACGGGCGAATCAAGCACAAGCTGCGCTAGATTCATTATTCTGGAATGACGCGATCAAAATGTACAATATAGAAACACCTTGTCCAAACGGAGAATGTAATACCATTTTTCATTATTGGTGGATGGCTCATGCTGTGGATGTATTGGTAGATGGAATACAGCGAACTAGAGAGGAATGGTATGCCGAACGGCTTTCCGCCCTTCATGAAGGTCTTCTTCAGCGAAATGGGGGAGTATGGCCCAACGAATTGTATGATGATATGGAATGGATGGCTCTCGCGTGGCTTCGTGCTTATCAAGCAACAGGAGAGGAAGTTTATAAAGATACAGCCCTTCTTTTATGGGAAGACATTCAGACAGGCTGGAACGAGCATATGGGTGGTGGGATCGCTTGGCAGAAGTCACAGTTGGATTATAAAAACACACCTGCCAATGCACCAGCAGCTATACTGGCGGCTCGTTTGTATCAAGCCTTCGGTGAAGCTGAGAATCTAGAATGGGCGCTAAAAATTTATAGATGGCAAAAAGAGCATCTGGTAGACCCGACGACGGGTTTTGTATGGGATGGCATGAATCGCACGGGCAATGGCCAGATCGATAAGGATTGGAGATACTCCTATAACCAAGGTATCTATATTGGCGTAGCTGTAGAACTCTATCGTATCACTAAGGACCCATCCTATTTGGAGGATGCTCGATTAACTTTTTCCGCTGCTGCTCATGAGCTTGCTGAGGCTAAGGGCGGTGTACTTCCAGACGAAGGAAATGGAGATGCTGGATTGTTCAAAGGAATCCTGATTCGGTATACGGCAGAATGGGTCAAAGCTGATGTCGCAGCTGTTGAAGCTGTCGATTTTCTGCGTAGGAATGCTGAATCTCTCTGGGAGCAAGGAAAGTCAGAGGACGAAGCTTTGTTTGGCACAGATTGGACTTTGTCATCTACTGGTGTAATTCAGCTCAGCTCCCAACTTAGTGCAATGAAGTTATTGGAGAAGATGGCTGAATTAACTAAGGATCAGATTTGAGGTGAACTTTTAATGACACAAGCTAAAGAAGCCCTAGAAGCGCTTAACTGGCAGGAAAGGTCGGAGTGGTTCCAACAATGTCTAGAACGTAATTATTATAATGCGGAGACGGGGATCATGAATCAATGGTATCCCAGAGAGTATAACGTTCCAGGTGAGAATTTTTATTACTGGTGGCAGGCTCATGTCATTGATATTCTAGTGGATGGCTACGAGCGTAGCGGAGATCCTGCATATTTACTGAGAATCAAGGAATTGAGTGAACATCTCCAAGCTTATAACGGTGGGACTTTCAGGCATAATTACTATGATGATATGGAATGGACGGCATTGGCGCTGCTACGAGCTTATCGGGTAACTGGATATGAAGCCTACTTAGACGCTGTGCTAGATCTATGGGAGGATATAAAATCAGCTTGGAATGAACATTTTGGAGGCGGTTTGGCCTGGAAGAAGGATCAGCTCGATTATAAAAACACACCTGCCAATGCACCAGCCGTCATTCTAGCAGCTAGGTTATATGAACTTTTTCAAAAGCAGGAGGATCTGGAGTGGGCACTCCGTATCTATGAATGGAACAAAACATATTTAGTGGATCCTGCGACTGGTTTTGTGTGGGATGGAATGAACAGACTTGGGGATGGCCAGATTGATTTCGATTGGGAATTTACTTATTGTCAGGGAGTGTTTCTAGGTGCGGGCTTAGAGCTGTATAAGAATACAGGGGATGTCCATTACTTAGAAGATGCGAATCGAACTGCTAGTACATGTATTGATCGTCTATGCGATCCGATGAATATGATGTTGCCTGATGAAGGCATCGATGATACTGGATTATTCAAAGGGATTCTGATTCGTTATCTGGTTCAACTTTGTGGAGAGGTTCCTGAGGCTAGCGGGATTCGTGAGGTAATCATGGCCAATGCTCAGCAGTTATGGGAAAAAGGTCTGGATAAACAGCTGGGTCTTTGTAGTCCATCGTGGGAATTGAAACCGGAGCTTCCGGTTCAACTGAGCATTCAACTCAGTGGCTTGATGTTGCTGGAAGGGGCCGCTGTACTCATGGAGAAGTAACTTAAAGTCGTATAAAGAAGCTTCTCTTTTGAAATGGTGCATTGTTCTTCCATTTAAAAAAGAGAGGCTTCTTTTTTGTTATTTTAAATTAATCGTTTATCTGTTAGAAAATCCGATGTTTCCAACCATTCAATTTAGCGACAGCTTCAATATAATAGTAGTCTCCATAGATCAGCGATACATCGATAAAGGAAGTGCCGCTGCCCGTTCCATGCAATAAAATCGCTTCATACTCTGGCTGCTCCCAAGTCGCGTAATTTTCGGTCAGTGAGCGGAGAATTCGCTCCGCTGCATTAGCGTAGAGGCTTTTTTCGCCTACAGGTACGATTGCTGCAAGCTCTAACAAACCTGAAGCGGCGATAGATGCCGCAGAGCTATCTTTGAACATCCGTTCGTCATCCGCTAGACGGAAATCCCAATAAGGAACTTGATCCTCAGGTAAAGCCGAGATGAAATAATGGGCAATCCGCTTAGCGGTGTTCAAGAACCGTTCATCTCCACTGTGGCGATAGGTATTGATGAAGCCGTACAGCCCCCAAGCCGTTCCGCGGCTCCATGAGGATTCAGCTGAATAACCTTGACCGCCAAAATTCTCAATATATGCCCCGGTCTCCGCATCGAAAGATAGAATATGTTTGGTTGATCCATCCTCGCGAATACCATGTTGCATCGTCGTCTCTGCATGGCTACTAGCAATATGCTTATACCGTGGATCACCAGTTACTTTGCTCGCCCAGAACAGTAGAGAGATATTCAACATGTAGTCGATAATTGCCCAGCCATATTTATCTTCATTCCATGCGCGGATGAATTTGCCTACAGGATTATAGCGGGCAGCGAGGAAATTCGCCGCTTCAATCCCCCTACGCAGGGCATCTTCGTCACCCGTAATCGTATGTTTGATTACAGCCGTCGGAAGGAATTGAAATCCTACATCGTGATGCATCTCAACCGTTGGTTTGATAAACCATTCTTCCAAGGTTCCGTCCCAATGCCAAGCGGCTTCCTTGTATAAGTCTTTTCCAGTCATATTATGCATGATCCAGAGGAGCCCAGGCCAGAAGCCTGTGGTCCACCAGTCTGAACCATAACATCAAATTTTCCATCTTTCCCTGCAAAATGTGGGCATTTGTCACCAATCTGCTCTACCATCTGTTCTACTTTTGTGTCGAGTCTGCACATAAGCTCTTGCCAATAGGATGATGTCATAATTACTGCCTCCAGTGTGGTGGTTAAGATATTATGAGTATAGCTTTCCTAGCGGCTGAAAAGTTTTGTTTTGCTACAATGAAATGTTTGAATATTGTCATGATAAAGGGTTGGAGGATGGTGAAAATGTTGGCAGGTTCTCCGCAACATGTGGATCAATATAGAAGATGGATCTTTCAAAAGGACAAGCGGGAGAGACCTCAGAATAGATCCGGTGCAGCTGATAGGGCTGGAAAAAGAATAACATCCCCCTGCGGATATCGTACATCTGCTGATTGACAACAACATTTCCCTGCCCGCCATGCACGAACATGATTTCACAGCATTGATGCCAGTGATAATAACCTTTGTAATAGTCGTCTGTATATATTTTGTAATCCCAAACTAAGGGCTTATGTTCTACAAAAACAACGGGTTCGAATAGCTGCTTCATAGGCCCTCCAAGATGACAAAATACAAACATTTTTTTATTCCATTATAACTTTAAGGGTTATGAAAGCGATACAATAAAATGAATTGAGTAATTCTATCGGGAGACAGGTCGCCATGTTAGATTACATAAACAGAAGGCCAGAATCCAGAATTCAAAATCTTAAAGCTGAACTCGACTTAAAAACTGCAAAAGTGCAGTTTTTATCAGTTAATTAGGTGTTGGTTAAGGATATTGCTGCAAATATACAGGAATATGACTCTAAATTAACCTTGGTTATCTATAAAATTAGTGAAAAACTGTATTTATGCAGGAAAACTCCTCCGTGGATGAATAAAGGACTTAAAAGATGTAAAATTGCAGGATTTCTACAAGCGGTTCATCGCGTTGGGCTGGAGTTCATACTTTACAACATATTTGCCTTCTGGTCCGGTTACAGGTGAGAGCGCCCCTTTGGTGCAGAGGGAATGCAGCATTCGAACGGCTGATCGATGATTGATATTTAAATGAATCTCTACATCAATTGGGCGTAATGGGCGAGCAAGCGTATAGGCAAGTCGGATGATTTCCCGTTCCGCCACACTCTCCAGACTAACTGGAGAAGATTTTGACTGATATCGGCTAAGCAGCATTCGCAACAGTGTCATGCAAATCTCGGGACGACTAGCGACGTCGTCGTATGCAAATGAAATAACTTGAAATCCCATTGCAGATAAGAAGGTTTCTCTGTTCAATTCATTACAGTATTTATTTCTATCCATATCTCGAACATGTGGACCAAAACCTTTGATTTCGATGACTAGCTTCACATACCGAGTGATGTATGCAAAGTCACAGAAATAGGATTGACCCCGCCAATCGAGCACTTCGAATTCTGGATGTAGATCGTCAAAATTCAATCGAAGAGACCACCAAACGTTGCGGCAAAATAGCTTCTCCGCTTCCCGATGTCCACGTTCCAAGCGACCTTTGCGTTCCCCTGATCTTTTTTGTAAATGGTATTGAATAAATGAAGCATGCGCCGTTTCGAAGTTCATCTTTAATCATTCCCCCTTAATCAACAAAAGAACGTCCCGATCCATTCAAAAAGGAATGAATCGGGACGTTCTTCGTCTCGTACATTTAATTATAGTTAAGATTCTATTAGTTGACCAGACGAATAGGACTTTAAAAACTTCATAAATCAGTAGCTTGATTTCCGCATTCTTTTGTTGATTACTAAGAAGGGGATTTGAGTGGCTTTAATATGAAAATGATGATGGAATGTACATCTTTTAATTAATATGTGATACAATTAAATTGCACACAAACTAAATTAAGAGGAGTTAATCAAATGATCATAGCAGGTAATATCATGGTCGGTCTCGTTGCGTTAATACATATTTATATTGTCTATCTGGAAATGTTCGCTTGGTCAAAGCCCAAAGGGCTTCGAGTTTTTGGAATGACGCAGGAAGTTGCGGATGCTTCTAAAACTCTAGCAGCGAATCAAGGGTTGTATAATGGATTTTTAGCTGCTGGTTTAATTTGGGGACTGGTTCATCCGAATGTGAATTTCGGCCACCAAGTTGTAATCTTTTTCCTCTGCACTGTTATAGTGGCGGCGATTTATGGTGCACTGACGGTGAAAAAATCTATTTTGTTTATGCAAGGCCTTCCAGCTTTCATCGCTTTAATACTAGTAGTTTCGACTTATTTTCCTGTGACTTAAGCAGAAGCGGCAACTAACTGTTTGCTAGCAATACCCTTAAAAAAGTTAATCCAAATTAAAAAAAAGGGCTGTTTCCCAGCAGGTAATATCCTGTCAGGGAAACAGCCTTTTTATGTCTTACGTCTTCACGAGGGGAAGGGCTACTTATTGAATAGATGCAGCATAAATCGCTTCGACAGATTTGGAGAGGAGTGCGTTAAACTCTTCGTCTGACTGCCCGGCACTTAGTCCTTGCGATAAAGCACGTGAGAAGCTGGCGATTAATCCTTGATTATGGGCGAGCTTATCGTTGGCCTCAGCTTGAGTGTAACCGCCGGACAAAGCGACAATTCTTAAAACGTGAGGATCGTCCATTAACTCGCGGTAGAAGTTATTCTCCGTGGGTATGGAGAGCTTAAGCATGACCTTTACGTCTTGGCCCAGCTTAGACAATTGAGCTGAAAGTTCTTCTTTTAACAGCTTTTCCGACGCTGTTTTATCAGCAGAATGGATATCAACCTCAGGCTCGATAATCGGAACCAGTCCCGCTTCTAAAATTTGCTTGCCGACTTCAAACTGCTGTTCAACTACTTTTTTGATGCCGGAAGGATTGGCTTCTTTAATCACCGAGCGCATTTTCGTTCCAAAGATATTCCGTTCGTTGGCCCGCTTCAGAAGATCACTTAAGCCGGGAATTGGCTTCATGAGCTGTACCCCGTTTTCTGGCTCGGCAAGTCCTTTATCGATTTTCAGAAATGGGACAATGCCTTTTTCCTCCCACAGATAATCAGCAGTATATTTTCCGTCGATGAGACGGTCCATTGTGTTCTCAAATAAGATTGCACCCAGTATATTCTTCGAATCAAATGCAGGGCTCTTGATAATGCGCGTTCGCATCTCGTGAACCATTGCATACATTTGATCTTCATTGGAGTAGCTGTCCTCTTTAATGCCATATTGCAGCAGCGCTTTAGGTGTACTTCCACCACTTTGGTCCAAGGCAGCTATAAATCCCTGTCCCGTCCGAATTCGATCCCATTGCTTCATATTCATGAAAAAATCTCCTTCCTTTCGTAAACTGAATGGAAATTCATGCGTTCTTTAATTATAACACTTAAAATACTGGCCTTAAACAAGAGGCAGGGTGAACAAGGAGGTAACCGTCCAACATGAGTTGGTAGCAACCAAAGAATTAAGGACTTCTGAGTCCGATTCAACCAAGGAGATCAGCGCGAGTTGACGTAAAGGACTGCATTGCAGCTATTTGTTTAGTTGGCGCATTTTTGAGAGAAATCGGACTGTATAGCTCTTATCATCTCTCCGAAGCGTACTCTGATAATCTTCCTCGAAGATGACCTTTTTTATGCTTAAAAATCTAAGTTGAGATTAAAAGCAAGATCGATTTGTAATATTTTATGGACGTCGTCCATTTCAAAATGATCAATTACTTGAAGTTAGTTTGAAGATACGAGCGAACACGAGTAAAGGTGGCGACTGGAAATTTTATTCTTGTTACAAAGTGGCTGGTGTGATGATTTTCTAATTGGAGGGGGTGGATCGAAATTGGCTAAAGCCGCACTGGGATTGAGATTTTTCTTTAATCAACATGAATATCCGAGTAATTTAATGCGAATGATCCAATACTATTTTCTTTGTGACATTAATCATAATTACCAATTCATAGCTTTGTGAAAATAATAACTTTTCGTAAATGTCGAAATGAGGTTGACGTATGAAAATATCAGTCGTATGATTGATTCTACTGAGTATGTTAGTAATTAAAAGTAAGTATATAAATAATGTATAACAACAGGAGGAATGAAAGTGGAATCATCAACATTTGTGCTATTCGGCGCTACAGGAGATTTGGCAAAACGTAAAATCTATCCTGCACTATATAACCTCTTTTTAGATGGTCAAATTTCAGGTCCTCTTTCTGTGATTGGATTAGGAAGAAGAGAAGTTTCGAACGAAGCCTTCCGTAAGCAAGTACTGCAATCCTTACAGACTTTTTCTAGACAACCAGCCGTTGACTCACCGCAATTGCAGGTGTTCTTGGAGGCTTTTGAATATAGCGTACTAGACGTAGGGAATACCGAAGATTACTCCAAGCTGCTGGAGCATGTTAAACGTCGCGAGCAGTTGTTCAATATTCCGGAGAATCGGATGTTCTATTTGTCTGTGGGTCCTGAGTTCTTCAAGGAAATCGCAGCTAATATTCACTCAAGCGGTCTGGGTTCCACGAAAGGCTGGAAGCGTCTGATTATTGAGAAGCCTTTTGGCACAGATTTGAAATCAGCAAGAGAGCTGAATGATAGCTTGAATGCCGTATTTACTGAAGAAGAAATCTTCCGGATTGACCACTTCCTAGGTAAACCGATGGTGCAAAATTTAGAAGTTCTGAAGTATTCTAATCCAGTGCTAAGAGCGCTGTGGAAAAATAGATATATCGCGAATGTTCAAATTACGGCGAGTGAGACTGTCGGCGTTGAAGAGCGGGCAGGCTATTATGATAAAGCTGGCGCACTTCGTGATATGTTCCAGAACCATATGCTGCAGTTGATGATGATGATGGCAATGCAGCTTCCTAAAGGCAGTACACCTGAAGAAATCCGTGGGAAGAAAATATACGTCATGGAGCATCTTATTCCAATTAGCAAAGATGAGGTTAATAAACATGTTGTCCGTGGACAATATACAGAAGGTGAAATCAAAGGGAACCCTGTTGCAGGTTATTTGAATGAGCCAGGCATTAACCAATCCTCGCAAAATGAGACGTTTATCGCAGCGCGTTTATTTATAGATGATCCGCTCTGGAATGATGTACCTTTCTACGTTCGTACAGGTAAGAGAATGAAGGAGAAATCCACACGTATTGTTATTGAGTTTAAAGAACCGTTTAATGATAGTAATAACTTGAACAAAGGAAATGACGTACCGAATTTGCTGATTATCGAGATTGGACCGAATGAAGCCATAACGCTACAACTTAACACGAAAGATCAGCTGCAAAAAGGAAAGCTTGAGCCTGTCCGCGCTACTTATGAAGCGGGTACTTCAGATGTTCCGGAAGCCTACGAGAATCTAATCTTCGATGCACTTCGTGGAGATGCTACCTTCTTCGCTCACTGGAGAGAAGTAGAACTGTCATGGCAGTGGGTTACACCTATCCAGGAAGCGATGGAAGAGGGGCTTATGCCACTTCACACTTATGCTTCAGGTTCATATGGTCCAGATGCAGCTATGGAGCTATTGGGTGAAGATCGCTGGTGGTTCGATGAGGCAGATCAGGAGACAGAAGTTCTCTCTGCTCAGGCAGAAGTTGCAGCAACAGAGGAATCTATACGGCCAGGGGCGTAAGCCCCTGCCTGTTTTTTTTACCAATTTTGGAGAAATTACATCATAAGAATCTATATATCGGAGGGGAATTACATGAAAGTAGGATTAGTTGGATTAGGAAAAATGGGCTTCAATTTGGGCCAGAATTTGCTGGATCATGGACATGAGGTTGTTGCATTTGATTTGAATGCACCTGCTGTAGAGGAAATGAAAGCTAAAGGTGCCAGTGGAGCAGTAACGCTCCCTGAGTTGGTACAACAATTGGAAACGCCTAGAATCATTTGGATTATGGTTCCACATCAGGTTGTGGACTCTGTCATTGCTGAGATCACACCTTTGTTATCAAAAGGAGATATCGTTATTGAAGCGGGCAATTCACATTATAAGGAATCCATTCGCCGATATGAGCAATTGAAGGAACATGGAATCAGCTTTATGGACGCAGGTACATCCGGAGGGATGGAAGGAGCGCGTAACGGCGCTTGTTACATGGTTGGTGGAGATCCTGAAGCTTGGGAGGTTGTTGAGCCCATCTTCCGTGATACAGCTGTGGAAAGCGGCTTTTTATATGCCGGCAAAGCTGGTAGTGGCCATTTTCTAAAAATGGTTCATAACGGTATCGAATACGGCATGATGGCTGCCATCGGTGAAGGCTTTGAGGTGCTGGAAAAGAGTGAGTTTGATTACAACTTTGAGGAAGTCGCTCGGGTGTGGAATCATGGATCTGTCATCCGTTCTTGGCTGATGGAACTGGTTGAACGTGCGTTCTCGAAAGATGCTAAATTGGATGAGATCAAAGGGATTATGCACTCCTCCGGAGAAGGCAGATGGACGCTCGAAACTGCATTTGATCTGCAAGCAGCAACACCGGTCATCGCGATGGCGTTATTAATGCGCTACCGTTCACTTGAGACTGATACCTTCACTGGTAAAGTAGTGGCTGCGCTTCGGAATGAATTTGGTGGACATGCCGTTGAAACGAAGTAATTAATGTTAATCATTAGCCCGAATTTCCTCGCAATTCATTCTGAGGTGAGATTTGGGCTTTTGTTTTGCAAAAATTAATAAATGGAGAGAATAGATCGAGTACGACTTTAACCTTTTTAACATATTTTAGAGTTAGATGGGGAAATTACGATAAGGGGGAGTTGACATGCGAAGCGGAATTCGAGAAAGACTTCATTTTCTGTATAAATTTCTGCATGCGCCCCGACAACTAGGAAGCGTTACTCCCAGTTCGCGCTGGCTGGCAAAAACGATGCTCGACATCATTCCGTGGCAACAAATGCATAATATAGCTGAGCTGGGTGCTGGTACTGGAGCCATCACAAGATTTATTCCAAGCGGGAAAGAGACCGGGATGAATGTGCTCCTGTTTGAGAAGGATTCTGATTTTCGTCATCAACTAAGACTTAATTTCCCTGACCGTATTTTTTTTAACGATTGCCTGCGGCTACGACTTGCGCTTCATAATAGAAGTTTGGAGAAGTTAGATTGCATTGTAAGCAGTTTGTCTTTTAGGAATTTCTCAGCCTCAGATCGGACGCTTTACATTGAGCAAATCATATCTTCTTTAAAAGAGGGCGGCTGGTTCATCACTTTTGAATATTTTCCTCAAATGAAGAAGGAATTAATGCAGCATTTTGATATTGTGAGTGTTAAATGGGTGCTGTTAAATTTCCCGCCAGCGCTTGTTTATATTTGTAGGAAGAAGGCTTCTACACAAGTAAAGCAGGCAGATCATATTCATTCTTCCATAGATGTAAAATCAATTACTCGGGTTTCTACGGAAAGATAAGGATGAAAAATACAACAAATGCCGTCACCCATAGCTCACTGGGGAACGGCATTTTTTAAATTAGGCTCAGTATGTTATTACCTCTGTCAATAGAGAACCTCAATATTGTCCTCGTTCAGACGTTTTAGCCAAGCTTCAGAAGGCTTACGGTCAGTGATCAAGAAATCAATATGGCCAAGCTCAACCAGCTTTGTAAAAGCAGTTTTATCGAATTTGGTGTGATCCGCCAGGAGTATGACCTTATTGGCTTGTCGTAGCATGTACTTCTTGAGCTCACACTCCGGTTCGTTGGAATCTGTGATGCCTCGTTCCATATCCATTCCTTTGCAACTGATTACAGCTGTATCCACATTGTATCTTTGAATGGTGTCATGAGCTACCGGTCCCACCAGCGACAACGATCGGTAACGAAGTGAACCGCCAGTAGAGATGATATCCATCCCTGAATTCGAGAACTCATGCAAAATATTAATAGAATTTGTGATGATGGTTAGATTGTTTTTGTTTCCCAGCAATTTTAGAAACTCAAAGGCTGTAGAGCTTGGATCTACCATTAATGTATCTCCATCATTGATTAAATCGAGCGCCTTCAAGGCGATTCCCCGTTTAATATCTGTATTCAAGGCATTACGTGTAACAAAAGGCAGATCCTCATTCGTATGGCGATTCAGCATAGCACCGCCATAGGTACGACTAAGGATGCCATCCTTCTCTAGCTTCTCCAAATCTCTGCGTATCGTTTCTTCAGTGACCTCAAACATTTTACTTAGATCGGAGACTAGAACGCGTTTATCTTGATGGACGAGATCTATTATTTTTTTGCGTCTTTCGGCTGCAAGCATAGGAATCACCTTTCCAAAGCTATATTTTACAATCATAGCGCTTAATATCTGTGTTTTACAATAAAAACAACTTAAAAACATCTGTACTTTCCAATAACATTCACAAAACAGATATAAAACAAACAAAAACAACATAAATAATATTTAAGATGTTGACAATAAAGATTTAGAGGCATACGATGAAGAAGGGAATAATTCCCTTAGAGATTAATCGAGTTAGTGTGATGCAAGGCCGGCCCAGCTGCTATTCAGAGGCCAGCCTGAGGCGCAGCAGACGGAATACAACGATTATTGAACTCATTAGGAGGCTGGTCAAGCAATGAGCACGCATGTGTATTACGTTCCATCGATCAATATTATGGGCAAGGGATGCTTACAGGAGATTGGTCCTTACATTCAAGAACTTAATTTGAAGAAGGCACTTGTAGTTACAGACAAATTTCTTATGAAGAGCGGCATTGCCGGTAAATTGCTGGCGGTATTGGACGAAGCGGGGATTGAATATGCCATTTATGATGAAGTGAAGCCCAATCCGACCTGTAAAAATGTCCACGATGGCGTAGATTATCTCAAAGCGCAGAATTGTGATTATCTGATTTCCATCGGCGGTGGATCACCACAGGATACTGCCAAAGCCATTGGTATCCTTGCCACAAATGGCGGTCACATCAAAGAATATGAGGGCGTACACAAGTCGAAACATAAATCGCTGCCGATCGTTGCTGTGAATACCACCGCAGGGACTTCAGCTGAAGTCACTATTAACTATGTAATCACAGACGAAGAACGCAAAGTGAAGATGGTAATGGTGGATAAGAACAGTATTGCTACAATCTCAGTTAACGATCCAGAGCTTATGGTTGATAAACCCGCTGCACTTACGGCAGCAACAGGAATGGACGCTTTGACGCATGCAATTGAGGCACTCGTAACGCCAGGGGCTTATCCGGTAACTGACGCTACGGCACTAGCCGCAGTGGAGATTATTTTCGCTAACTTGGCCCGTACCGTGAAGAATGGCCATGATATTGAGGCTCGTGAGCAAATGGTGTATGCGATTTTCCTAGGCGGACTTGCTTTCAATAATGCAGGGCTTGGTTATGTGCACGCGATGGCGCATCAGCTTGGCGGTGTATATGATCTGCCACATGGCGTATGTAACGCAATGCTACTCCCATATGTGGAAGAACAGAATGCCAAATATGTGCCTGAGAAATTCAGGGCTATTGCTAAAGCGATGGGGTTAAACGTTGAGAGTCAAACTGATAAGGAATGCGCGGACTTCGTAATTGAGTCGATCAAGGCGTTGTCTAAAGAAGTAGGCATTCCATCTAAACTATCCGAGCTTGGAGTAGATGAGGTCGATCTTGATCTTTTAGCAGAGAACTCCATGAAGGACGCTTGTGCACCGGGTAACCCTTTTATTCCAACGAAGGAAGAAGTCATTGCACTATTCAAAAAAATACTATAACTCATCCCTTACTTTAGGAGATTCTTTATGAATAATCATATCGCCGTTGATATTGGTGCCTCTAGTGGGCGGTTAGTACGCGGAATATTGCGAGAGGGCGTCCTCATTTTAGAGGAGCTTCATCGGTTTAGCAATCGTTTTATAGCACAAGAGGATTCTTGTTTTTGGGACATAGATTATTTATTCGATCAGATCATTATAGGGCTTCAGAAAGCCAAGGGGCAAGGCATTACAGCGTGTACGCTGGGTATAGATACATGGGCTGTAGATTATGTTCTTGTGGATGCAGAGGGAACCCGTATTCAAGAGGTTTACGCTTATCGTGATCCTAGAACTGATAAGGCTATGGATGAGGTAGCTAAGCATATTTCTCCTCAAACTATATATGAAAAGACTGGTATTCAACAGTTATCATTTAATACATTGTATCAGCTTTATGTTCACAGTGAAGAAGAAATAGCCAAAGCGGATCAAATCTTACTCGTGCCTGATTATCTGTATTACAGATTAACGGGTCGCAAGATCAATGAGGTTACTAACGCATCTTCAACTCAGCTATTGAATCTAGAGAGTCGAGATTTCGACAATGACCTGTTGGATTTTCTGAATATTAAAAGAGATCAATTCGCTACATTGACTGAACCTGGAGTAATTATTGGCCCCCTCGATGAAGCACTATTTCAGGAATATGATCTTCCGGATTGCCAACTGATCTGTGTAGCCACACATGATACAGCTTCTGCAGTGCTGGGTGCTCCTCTTCAAAGAGACTCCACGTATATCAGCAGTGGAACATGGTCATTGCTCGGCGTTGAACGAACTCAGCCACTCAATTCTATGATGGCCATGAAGGCCAATTACACCAATGAATGGGGTGCATACGGAACCTATAGATTCCTCAAAAATATTATGGGCCTTTGGCTCATCCAAGAGGTTCGCAGGCTAATGGACGATCGTTATAGCTTTGCGGAACTAGCAGAGCTTGCAGATGGAGAAGAAGGCTTCCGGAGCCTGATCTCCTGTAATGATCCAAGATTTCTCAATCCTTCAAATATGATAGAAGAGATTCGTAATGCCTGCACAGAGAGCGGGCAGCCTGTTCCTGAGATGCCAGGTCAGTTGGCTCGCTGTATTTTTGACAGCTTAGCATTATCGTACCTTACTTACTTGGAAGAACTAGAAGAACTATTAGAAAGCCGAATCGAGGTTCTGCAAATTGTGGGTGGAGGTGCTAACAACAGCCTGTTATGCCAACTGACTGCTGATGTTATAGGCAGAGAAGTTAAGGCTGGCCCAACGGAATCCACAGCACTTGGTAATATAGTGGTGCAGATGATTAGCACGGGAAGCATAACTGATATTAATGAAGCAAGAGATATTATCGCCGAATCATTTGAGATAAAGGCGTATACACCGCGCCCGACCGCCCATCTTGAAGACATTCTAATTCGCTGGAAAGAGCTTCAGTTGTCCAAAATACAACATCAAATCTAATTAAACTTACGCTATATGATTTTAGGAGGAACTACAGCATGGATCAGAGTATTATCACTAGCTATAATGAAGCCAAAAAATTATACGCAGCCCATGGGATTGATGTGGAGAAAGTGCTGGAGCGGCTCGCGCAAATTAAGATTTCCATCCATTGCTGGCAGGGCGATGATGTACAAGGGTTTCTTTTTAAAGATAAAGAACTAAGCGGGGGAATAGCAGTAACAGGAAGTTATCACGGCCGAGCTGGCACGCCAGATCAATTGCGCCAAGATTTAGAAAAGGCATTATCCCTCATACCAGGCAAGCACAAAGTAAATTTACATGCGATCTATGCGGATACAGATGAAAAAGTTGATTTAGATGAATTGGAGCCGCGCCATTTCCAATCTTGGGTAGACTGGGCGAAGGAGCAGAGGCTGGGACTTGATTTTAACCCTACTTGTTTCTCACATCCTAAAGCTGCGGACGGTTTTACGCTAAGTCACTCGGACGAGGAAGTTCGTAACTTCTGGATTAAGCATTGTAAGGCTTCTCGGACGATTGCCGAGTATTTTGGTAAAGAACTGGGTCAACCGTGCGTGACTAACTTTTGGGTACCAGACGGATATAAAGATACACCAGTCGATCGTTTAGCTCCAAGAGTGCGGTTAAAAGAGTCACTGGATGAGATTTTTAGTGTGGAAATAGATCCTCTCTATAATATTGATGCTGTAGAAAGTAAATTGTTCGGAATCGGTTCTGAGAGTTATGTGGTTGGTTCACATGAGTTCTATATGGGCTATGGTTTAACTCGCGGCAAAGCCATCTGTTTGGATGCCGGACATTTCCATCCTACTGAGATGATCTCAAATAAGCTATCTTCGATTCTTATGTTTAGTGAGCAGCTGCTGCTGCATGTAAGCAGACCCGTCCGTTGGGACAGTGACCACGTTGTAACTATGGACGACGAGCTGCTGGAAATCGCCCGTGAATTGGTACGCGGGGATTTACTCTCCCGAACGAATATCGGACTTGATTTCTTTGATGGCAGTATTAATCATATCGCTGCTTGGGTGATTGGTACACGCAATACCATTAAGGCGTTACTTCGCGCAATGCTCGAACCGGTGGAAGAATTGAAGCAAATCGAGCGGATAGGTGATTACACTTCACGACTAGCGTTGGTGGAAGAATTCAAATCGTATCCGTTTGGAGCCGTGTGGGATTACTATTGTGCATCACAAGATACACCCGTTAGGGAGCAATGGCTGGCTGAAGTAAAGCGTTATGAGCAGGAAGTTTTGTCTGCAAGATAGAGTGTTAGAGTGGATGTGGAGAGCAACATATACAAAGGAGAGATTGACAATGAGTACATCTGTATTAGAATCCAAAGGGTATATTGCCAGTAGTGAGGCTCCATTTATTCAGGAAATGTCAGAGATTACCCGTCATATGTGGGAGCTTGGCTGGGATGAGCTGAATGGCGGTAATGTCAGCTATCTGCTGGATGAGAATGAGGTTGCTAAATATATTAACGTTCTAGAGCCACTACGCACCATTAAACTTACCTTCCCTGTAAAAGAATTAGCCGGCAAATACTTCATCGTGACAGGTTCTGGCAAGTATTTTAGAAATGTGATCAAAGACCCGGAAGCCAATCTCGGTGTGCTTCGTGTTAGTGCCAATGGTGAAAGCGTAGAAGTGTTATGGGGATTACGGAACGGCGCTGTACCTACTAGTGAATTGGCTTCCCATTTCATGAGCCATATTGAGCGACTGAAGGTGGACCCTACGCACCGTATCGTACTGCATACACATGCTACGAATGTTATCGCGATGACCTTCACGCATGATCTGGATGAATTGAAGTTTACGAAGACGCTTTGGGAAATGTGCACAGAGTGCCTTGTTGTTTTCCCAGATGGTGTTAGTGTCATTCCATGGATTGTTCCTGGCAGCAGCGAAATTGGCCGCGAAACCGCGAAGAAAATGAAGGATCACCGCCTAGTGATCTGGCCGCAGCACGGGATATTCGGCACTGGCTCCACTATGGATGCCACCTTTGGTCTAGTAGAAACTGTAGAAAAGGCTGCTACGATCTACAACCTAATTGGTGGAAGAGAAATTAAGCAAAAGATCACAGATCAGCAACTGTGGGATTTAGCTAAGGCGTTCGGAGTAACTCCAAAGGCTGGTATTCTTAAGGTTTAGGAAGTTCGTAATGGGATGAAAACCGGGCGTTCGCAGATTTTGCGGGGTCCGGTTTTCTATGATTTTCCCTACATAAAGATCTTAAAAATTTGCATTTTCCATCTTCTGGGGAGATAATTAGCCTTACTTAAAGTAATCAAATAATCAATTGGAGGTAATATGTATGAACACAGAGCTATTATTTTCACCTATTCAAGTGGGAAATCTTTCGCTGTCAAACCGAATCGTCATGGCGCCGATGACTCGTGTATACTCACCGGATGGTGTACCAGGAAGTAATGTTGCCGCATATTACCGTAGACGGGCAGAAGGTGGAGTAGGATTGATCGTTACCGAGGGTACAGCTATTAATCATCCTTCGGCAGTCAGCCACGCCAATATTCCCAATATACATGAAGAAGCAGCTTTAGAGGGCTGGAAGCAGGTAGTAGAAGAAGTTCACGCAGCTGGAGGTAAGATCATACCCCAATTATGGCATGTGGGAATGGCGCGAACTATAGGGGAAGGTCCAAATGTTGAAGCCCTTCCTATTGGCCCTTCTGGTCTGAATTTAGCAGGAGAACCTGTGACAGAGCCACTTACTACAGCTGAAGTTGAAAGCTTAGTCTCAGCATTTGCTCAAGCAGCAGCGAACGCGAAAAAAGTGGGTTTTGATGGTATCGAGATTCATGGTGCACATGGTTATCTGATAGACCAGTTCTTCTGGGAAGGAACGAACAAACGTACCGATCGTTACGGTGGCGATTTGGTTGGTAGAACTACATTTGCAGTAGAGGTTATTGAAGCGTGCCGTAAAGCGGTTGGGCCAGATTTTCCGATCGTGCTACGCTTCTCTCAATGGAAATTGGGTGCCTATGATGAGAAGCTGGCAAAAAATGCAGATGAGCTCGAAAGATTCCTTACTCCACTTAGCGATGCTGGCGTTGATATTTTCCACTGCTCCACTCGTCGCTTCAGCCAACCTGAATTTGAGGGATCTGAGCTTAATCTCGCAGGGTGGACCAAGAAAATCACGGGGAAACCATCAATTACGGTGGGTTCTATCGGTCTTCACAGTGATTTTTTTGCAGAAGACTCAGCTCAGAAGACAGAAGATAACATTAATGAATTACTAGAAAGAATGGACCGTGAGGAATTTGATTTGGTTGCTGTTGGCAGAGCATTAATTAGCGATCCGGCTTGGCCTGCCAAAGTTCAAAGTGGAGCAATAGACGAGATCATTCCATTCACGGCTGAATCGACAAAAACTCTATACTAAAGGGAAAGAACAGCGGGTTATGGACAGCTCTGTTTTTAGAATATTTTTCATTAAGGGCTAATATTATCATAGATATTAAAAAGCGTAATAGGTAAGGAGGATATGGGTTGATAGATATCACAGAAGTCTTCATAGATACTCTAGCACCGAACAGTGCAGCAATTAAGAACGGGCAAGGACTAGTTAAGAAGAGACGATTCGTACATTTGAATCAGTCGGAAGACGGCGTGGTTCTGTTTGGTGAATGTGGTGGTAGCGGTAGCAGCAACTATTATCCTTCTGCTGATTTTGTTGTTTCTGACAAACCGGTGATGCGTTGTACTTGTCCAAGTAGGCAGATTCCTTGCAAGCATGTCCTCGGATTGCTATATGCCTATGTAGGCAAGGAGACTTTCGTATCTGCAACGATACCTGAAGATCTTGCTGTTAAACGAGAGAAGATGAGTAAGCGTGAAGAACGAAAATCTGAGCTTGCTGCGGAAGGGGCTAATGTTAAGCCCAAGAAAGTGAACAAGTCCGCACTTAAGAAAAAGATTGGAGCTCAACTGGAGGGCTTGGCTGTACTGGAGAAATTGACCCAATCGCTTATACGTGCAGGACTTGGAACAATAGACGCCAAAGGTGTAAAGGATATTCAGATGCACGTGAAGATGATGGGCAATTATTATTTAACTGGTGCACAAATTGAATTAAGACGATTAGCTTTATTGCTCTCTTCTTCTGACAATCGTGAGAAAACTTATTCATTAGCAATAGAGCAGCTAACCCGAATTCATGCGTTCATTAAGAAAGGGCGCGCTCATCTAACAATGAAGCTGGAAGATCCGGATATGTCTTTGAATCATGAATCTACGATTGAAGAATGGCTTGGTCATGCTTGGCAGCTAACGGAGCTTAAGGAATGCGGTCTGATGAGCTCGGATGTAGAGCTGATCCAGCTTTCATTCCTCAGCTATGATGATGAAGCTAGACAGGAATATGTAGACCTCGGCTACTGGATAGAAAAATCTACAGGTGATATACATCGTACGCTCCAATATCGTCCTTATAAAGCAGCTAAATATATTCATGAAGAAGATAGCTTCACTGATGTTGCACTTATTCCTTCCTTCTATCGTTATCCTGGTGACTGGAACCGGAGAGTTCGTTTCGAGAATATGTCAACACGGCCTCTGACTAATCAGGATGTAGAGTGGATCGCTTCTAAGGCAGTTCATTCTTATTCCGACAGCTTCAAGCAGATAAAAAATCAGTTGAAGAATCCGCTAGCGGACAAGAATCCTGTGTTGCTGCTGCATGTGAATAAGATTAGCAAATCTCAGCAAGATCAGTTCGTCATTATGGACGAATCGGGCCAGCATTTGGTGTTAGACCAAATAGTAGCACTCGAGCAGGATACACTTGCACTGTTACAATACTTTACACTCGAAGAATTATCGGATACTACGATGCTGCTTATGTTTGAACATCAACTCGATACAGGACGATTGAAAGCACAACCGTTAACCCTTATCAAAGGGATGGAGATGATCCGTCTCTTATATTAAAAAAATTAAGAAAACATAAGATTCACATAAACTTTGGGAGGAATATCCATGAGTACAGCTTTACTACAAGAGCTTCATCAAGAAGTAAACCGGCTGTATATAGCTGGAAGTGAGCTCGCTGCTGAGGATTTCCGCTTAAAGCGGCTATTGCCACAGTTTCAACAGTTAGGTGAACGTGCGCCCATATTCAAAAGGTTAGGAGAGGGAATCGTTGCGGTCATTGAACCAGATCATTCCGAGGGATCTTCCTCTGCTCAGAACCTACAGGAGCTCAGCGTGCTGCTTAGCTCGGTGCTATATACACAGGGGGCGACTTCGCCTGATGGTGAACTGCTTGAGGTGGAAGTCCATCCGGTGAGATTGCCTACTCAGTTCTCATATCGTAAGCTGTCAGCGGTACAGACGGCATTAAAGACTCGTGGGGGAGGACGATATGAGATTATCAAGGAAGCTTTTGAGACAGGATTGTTTCAAGATCTTCGAATGATTCATCCCGCGTTAGCAGCCCTCCAAGATCCATATGTTGAGATCGCCGAGCTTGTGATGAAGCAGATCCTGCCAGCTTATGGGCCTCAGATTATTCCGATCCTTATCGATCAATTTGATCCTGCTGGAGGAATAGTAGAGACGAGAAAGCTGTACGTGATCGCAGTATTAGGTGGTGATAGCGTTCAGGATCTGATCTATCAAGCTGCAGATTCAGGATCAGAAGATGTTCGAGCCATGGCTATTTCTCTGCTCGCAGGTCAGGGACAATATGAAATCGAATTACTGGCTTGGAGTACAGATAAGAAGAAAAAGATTCGCGAAGCTGCCTATAATGCGCTGGCTAAGAGCGACTCGGTAAATGTGGTGAATCGGCTGCATGAGGCGTTTACGGGAAAAGATAGTGAACTTGTAGTTCCTGCATTGAGACAATGTCAAGCCCAAGAGCTCACAAAACGACTTGTTGTAGAGTTATCAGATATGCTTCAAACTGTCTCAGAGATTATGGGCGATACGAAGAAAAAAGACGGATTATGGAATAAGGTAGTCCAGTATCTTCGGGTTTTATCTTACAAACGCAGTCCTGAACTAGAGAAACTATATTTTAATGTTCTCGAGCAGTATCCATTATATATGAATCAGCTAAAGTGGAATTCATTGATCGAGGAAGCAAACTCCTATTTTAGACAGATAGATTCTATCGAAGCGAGACGTATATTACAGCAAACACTTGAGCGTGATCTTGTCTACTATAGAAACAATAGAAGATATGTGAATGATGTTTTTAAAGATGCGTATCTCTACTTGTCACCAGAGCGTGTGTATGAACAATATGTTGAAGTTCTAAAGCATTATGCGCCATCTTCAACTAGCCATGCTTCTTCAATGGCGCAGCAACTGCTACGCACCATATCTGAAGTTGTAGTTCAACGATATCATGGGACTTATGATGCAGTTTGGAATTCACCTGTAGACCAGATTCAATATATGTATAAGGTCGAAATGCAGCCGCCCGAGGTACTGGCTGTTCAATGGGATTCACGGTGGCTTGATGCTTTTATAGAGCTGGATCAATACGAACTGGTAAGTGCCTTTGCAAGGCCGGGACATGCCGAAGCAATGCAGTATTTGCTTCGTAAATTGACCGATAATCCTGAATTCCGCCATCGGTTTTCCAATATTCTCTTGATGGGCTTAGCACGTACAGGGATAAATAAACAACGTTTGCAAGAAGCTCTCCTAGTGGCTTTGGAAGATGATAGAAATACAGAATGTCGATTAATTGAACCGTATACATTTGAACAGCTATGTCAGCTTCCAGCGAGTTTTGCGAGTCGAATAATAACTGTTCTACCTCGATTTAGTGAGGTTGCAGAAGAACAACTTGAGTATGTCATTCGTCTCATGCAAGGACCATCAAACCCAAAAGAAGAGGTGTAGCTAACGATGAGTCAAGAACTATTACAAGATATTATGAGGCTTCCAGCAGAAAGACTGTATGAGCATGAGTTGGAAGCGCTTCGTAAAGCGGACACTGGTAAGGTTCCAGCAGGATGGCAGATGTCGCCCCAATCAGTACTGAAGTTTATCGTTGGTGGTAAAGCAGGGAGTACCGAGATTACACCTAAGTACATTGGTAATAAACGATTAATAGAGATGGCGATAGCCACACTGGTAACTGATCGTGCACTGCTATTAATCGGTGAGCCGGGTACAGCAAAGTCATGGTTATCTGAGAATTTATCAGCTGCTATATATGGACAATCAGGACTTGTCGTACAAGGTACTGCGGGTACGAGTGAAGAGCAGGTGCGCTATTCGTGGAACTACGCAATGCTGCTTGCACAAGGCCCTACGGCGGAAGCGCTAGTGAAAAGCCCCATTATGCGAGCGATGGAGGATGGGGGCATTGCACGTTTTGAGGAGATATCTCGTTGTGCATCTGAGGTACAGGATGCGTTGATATCCATCTTATCGGAGAAGACGATATCCGTTCCTGAGCTAGGTAAGGAGATGAGTGCGCGCAAAGGCTTCTCGATCATTGCAACAGCTAATACGAGAGACCGTGGTGTAAATGACATGTCAACTGCCTTGAAGAGACGGTTTAATATTATCGTCCTTCCAGCCCCTGCAGATTTGTATACTGAAGTTGAGATTGTGAAGAAACGGGTTCGTGAAATTGCCTCTTCCTACGATTTGCAAGCGGCGCTCCCTGCAGACGAAGCTTTACATAAGGTCGTGACCATCTTCCGTGAGTTACGTAGCGGGATGACATTGGATAAGAAGGAGAAAGTGAAGTCTCCAGGAGGTGTGATTTCCACAGCTGAAGCGATCTCGCTCTTAACGAATAGTATGGCGCTGGCCGCAAGCTTTGGTAATGGAGAACTGACGGACGAAGATCTGGCCGCAGGGCTGCAAGGTGCCATTGTGAAAGATGATGATAAGGATCAACTTGTCTGGAGAGAGTATCTCGACAATATTATGAAGAAACGTGGCGCAGATTGGCGGGGGTTATATACGGCTTGTAAGGAGATGAACTAGTGGAGAGCGTAACTACTGGAGCAGGCGTGCATATTTTTGGGGTGCGGCATTTGTCTCCTGGTGGTGCGCAGCATCTATTGAGCTTCCTTCATGAAATAGAGCCCACAGCTGTGTTAATTGAGGGTCCATCGGATGCCACACCTGAGATTCGCCATGTCATCAACATGACAACCAAACCTCCTATTGCCATTCTAGCTTTTACGGAGGAAGTTCCTGTGCGTACAGCCCTTTGGCCGCTTGCGCTATATTCCCCCGAATATCAAGCGATGAGATGGGCGGAGCAGCAAGGGGCTTATACAGCTTTTATAGATTTACCTTCATCAGTGGTCATCGCGTTACAGGATATACGAACCAAAAGTAGAGATTCTGTTGAACAGAGCGATGAATCTGAAGTTAATAATACAGGTGAGAAGGCTCCTGAAGAAGTATCTCTATATGATAGAGTAGCTGAGCTGGCTGGTGAGCTTGATTATGATATGTATTGGGAGCGCAATTTCGAACACAACACTAACAAGGGTGCATATCAGGAAGCAATTATTTCCTTCTCATCCCAAATGCGTCAGATTTCTGAAGAAAATGAGAGACATAACAACGTAATAGAATATGCACACAATACTATACGTGAAGCTTATATGCGTCGTCAGGTTCAGGATACAATCGCTGCTGGCCATCAACCAAATAAGATCGTTGTTGTATGTGGAGCATACCATGCAGCGGCGCTTGCTGATCTGGCATCTGGTATGTCAGATGAGGAAATAGATGCTCTTCCTTCTCTAAATTCGAAGCTAACACTTATGCCCTACACGTACTATAAGTTATCTTCTTTGTCTGGCTACGGAGCAGGTAACCTCGCTCCTCATTATTATCAAATGATGTGGGAACGTATGATGAATGGCTCACTTGAAGACTTGCCGAATCATTATCTGTCTACCGTAGCCAGATACTTGCGTAATACAGGGACACACCGTTCCACAGCGGAAATTATCGAAGCCGTTCGCTTAGCTGAATCATTAGCTGCCCTTCACGGTGGAAGTGCTCCGACGTTAAGAGATCTAAGAGATGCTGCGCTGACTTTACTGGGGCGTGGAGAGCTAAGTGTGATCGCAGAAGCGCTTGCTCGTACAGATATCGGTACTGCTATTGGTGAGTTGGCAGAGGGGATTAGTCAGACGCCGATTCAAGATGATCTGAATCGGCAATTAAAGCGCTTGAAGCTTGAGAAATATAAAACCCCAGTGGCAAATGATCTTGAACTAGATCTCCGAGAGAACCGAAGAGTGTCTTCTGAGGAAGCAGCTTATTTAGACTTAAATCGTTCCTTTCTTTTTCATAGGCTCAGATTACTTGGGATCGATCTAGTGAACATAAGAGCAAGTGGTCAGACTGGCGCAACGTGGGCAGAGCATTGGGTAATGAAGTGGTCTCCTGAAGTTGAGATCCAGGTCGTTGAATCTACGCTACTTGGGGAAACAATTGAGATTGCTTCAGCTTATGTATTGCAACAAAAATTAGATGGCAGCAGTACCATTGCGGAAGCGTCAGCACTTATTCGAACGGCTTATGAGTGTGGAATGATACACCAGATGGAAGCGGGACGGCAGACGCTTCAGCGTCTAGCTGTTGATACTCGAGATGTGGTGCAGATTGCTGCTTCCATTCATGAGTTATCTCTTCTGATTCAATATGGCGATGTTCGACGGATCGATACCAAGCCGCTCATTCCTTTGCTTGAACAACTGTTCAGACGAGCCTGTCTGTTCTTGCTGGATGCGAGCCAATGTAACGATGAGGCTTCAGGTGAGATGCTTAAAGCTATGAACATACTGAATCAGGCAGCTATTGCGCATAGTGAGGAATTAGATGAGCTGTTGTGGATACAAGAGCTGAAACACTTGTCAGAGAGGGATGACTGCAATCCGCGTTTATCTGGAGTGGCGTGTTCCATTTTATTGGAGCGTAATGCGATGACTGCACAGCAATGTTCAGAAGAAGTATCGAGGCGCCTGTCGCCAGGTATACCCGCAGAACTTGGAGCAGGCTGGTTCGAAGGGATGTCTATGCGTAATCGATATGTACTGTTGTCTCGATTAAGTCTGTGGGAACAATTGAATGAGTATATTAATTCATTAGATGATGAAGAATTTGTACGTGCATTAGTATTTTTACGGCGTGCTTTCAGCACCTTTGAACGAAGAGAAAAGACGATGATTGCCGAACTTCTAGGGGAGTTGTGGGGTGTGAACACCGAGCAGGCTGCTGAGATTCTGACGGGTGAGCTGAAGGAGGCCGAAGCGAAGATGATTGAGGATTTGAATGAATTTGACTTTGGAGATATATGACGATGAGTACATCCGTGGATTCAAGTGTTGTAGCTCGGTGGCGCCTTATTCTTGGTCAGTCTGCAGAAGCGCAATTGACGGTTTCTAGCGGAAACGCAAGTATTCACCTGTCTGAAGATGAACTCATCATGGACCAAGCACTGGCTGCTATCTATGATGAGACGAGCGATATCGTAAATAGTGGTGCTGCTAACTCTTCGGCTACGGGACAAAGAGGAGCGGGATCAGGTAAATCTGCACCCCGGTTGGCAAAATGGTTAGGAGATGTTCGCAATTTCTTCCCAGAGGATATCGTATCGGTTATTCAACATGATGCGATGGAGCGGAAGGGCTGGAAGCAATTATTGTTTGAGCCGGAAGTTCTGGCAACAGTGAAGCCTGATATACAGCTAGTAGGTACACTACTTTCGCTAAAAGGGAAAATTCCTGAGAAGACAAAAGATACGGCTCGCCTGTTAGTGAAGGCAGTTGTGGATGATCTTGTAAAGCGTATGGAGGAAGATCTGCGTCGGGCGGTGACGGGTGCACTGAATCGCAGAGAGCATTCTCCATTACCGTCACTTAGTGGTATAGACTGGACACGGACGATAAAACGCAATCTGAAGCATTATGATGCAGAGCGACAACAGATTATCCCTGAGAGATTCTACTTTTATGATCGGGCAAGACGCAGTAAGGAATGGACAGTCATTGTGGATATCGATCAGAGTGGTTCTATGGCAGAATCAATTATTTGGGCTTCAGTAGTTGGTTCTATTTTTGCAAGCATCCCATCGCTTAGTACCCGAGTAGTTGTATTTGATACAGAGGTCGTTGATCTGACAGAGCAATGTGCGAACGATCCTGTTGACATGTTATTCGGGATTCAGTTAGGTGGCGGTACAGATATACAAAAGTCTGTTGCTTATTGCGAACAGTTTATTGATCAACCGAAGAAGACATTATTTATCGTGATTTCGGATCTTTATGAAGGTGGGAACCAGGCAGGCTTAATCCGTCGTATGCGTCATCTGAAGGAATCTGGAGTTAGAACGATGTGCTTGCTGGCTTTATCTGATGAAGGCAAACCTTTCTATGATGAGCATGTGGCGAGATCTTTGACTCGCGATGGAACACCCTGTTTTGCGTGTACACCTGCACTGCTGCCACAGTTAGTAGAAGGTGCACTAAAAGGACAGGATCTTACTGAATTAGCAAAGAAACTTGGTACAAAAGGGATTTAACAAGAGTCGTGCTATTACAAGTTTCATTAAAAGCGATATTCAGACAAGAACTGTGATTCATTACAGTTTTTGTGGCGTATATAAATATCATACCCCCCTTTATAGAATATAATTTGGCCCTGTCGCTCGTCGGCAGGGTATTTTTTTTATGAAAGTCTTTAGAAAAGCAATTATCCTGACCTATTAAAATTTTCATTTAGAGTATGCTCTGCTCTCACGCTGTGGTAAAATAGACCTGATTTTTCAAAAAAATACGCAAGTTAAGTTTTTGCTTGATAAGCCTAAATCAGTGCATAATGGGATTGACATCTAAGATGGATGTAATGTTATAGAATGTGCTATAATTTTATATTAGGTTAAAACATCAATAAGCTACATTTTAGATAGAGGACGTGAAAACAGCATGACTAAGGGGAACCATAACTCACCGGACTTAAAATCCGGCAAGGGTTCGAAAGATTATTCGAAATATTTTGATTTTAGCGATGCGAAGGTAATTAGTGAAGAAGAAGGTAAGATTACTTATCGGATTAAAGGAAGAAACGTTCAAATTAATAGCCAGCCTGATTATAAAGAAGGAAAACGGCGTGGCAAGGAAGAAATAGAAGTGCATTATGATTTCGAGATTCCTGAAGAGATGCAGAATTTCGGAGTAGACAAATATTATCATATAACGACTTATGGCTGCCAAATGAATGAGCATGACACGGAAACGATGAAGGGCCTGTTGGAACAGATGGGCTACAAAAGCGTCGATGATCGGAATCATGCGGATCTCATTCTGCTCAATACTTGTGCGATTCGCGAGAATGCCGAGGATAAGGTGTTTGGAGAGCTTGGTCACCTTAAGAACTTGAAGATTGAGAAGCCAGGTCTTTTGCTGGGCGTGTGTGGCTGCATGTCGCAGGAGGAAGGCGTAGTTAATCGAATTATGTCTAAGCATGGATTCGTGGATATGATCTTCGGTACGCATAATATTCACCGTCTGCCACACCTCATTAAAGAAGCTGTATTCAGTAAAGAGCTTGTGGTGGAGGTATGGTCTAAAGAGGGCGATATTATTGAGAACTTACCGAAAAAACGTGAAGGTATGCGGGCTTGGGTAAACATTATGTATGGCTGTGATAAGTTCTGTACGTACTGTATCGTACCTTTTACACGAGGAAAAGAACGCAGCCGCCGTCCGGAGGACGTCATTGCTGAAGTAAGAGAGCTAGCGCGTCAAGGATTCAAGGAAGTGACTTTGCTGGGGCAGAACGTAAACGCATACGGTAAGGATTTTACAGACATCGATTACACCTTTGGTGACCTAATGGATGATATGCGTTTAATTGATATCCCGCGCATCCGCTTCATGACATCGCATCCACGTGATTTTGACGATAAATTGATTGAAGTACTCGGCAAAGGCGGCAACCTGGTGGAGCATATCCATCTGCCGGTTCAATCGGGAAGTACTGCCGTACTTAAGAAAATGAGTCGTAAATATACTCGTGAAGCTTATCTGGAGTTAGTTCGTAAGATCAAGATAAGTGTGCCTAATGCGGTATTAAGTACCGATATTATCGTTGGTTTCCCTGGTGAGACGGATGAGCAATTCGAAGATACTCTTTCGCTAGTGCGCGAGGTTGGGTATGATATGGCATATACGTTCATTTATTCACCTCGTGAAGGTACCCCTGCAGCTGCTATGGAGGACAATGTACCGATGTCAGTGAAGAGCGAACGTCTGCAAAGACTCAATGATCTCATTAAAGAGAATAGCCGGATCATTAATGACCGTATGCTAGGTGAAGTCGTCGAGGTACTGGTAGAAGGCGAGAGTAAGAATAACTCGGAAGTCCTTTCTGGCCGTTCCCGTGCGAACAAGCTGGTCCATTTTGAAGGTTCGAAGGAGCTTATTGGCACATTTGTAAAAGTGAGAATTACAGATACCAAAACATGGTACATCAAAGGGGATATTGTGGCAGAAGCTGCTGCTGTTCATTAATCATCACATACGAATGGGGAGATGGCTTGTGAGTACAGAGGAACAACGTTTGAATAAATATGGAATGAAGACTTATAATACCCGTGACTTGATCGTACGCGAGGATATTATGGGTAAAGCCAAAGAACTGGCTACATTGATCTCGACAAGTGAAGAAGTAAAGCATTTTCAGCAGGCTGAGCAAAAAATCCTGAACCACGAGCGTGTACAAGGTCTGATTGCAACGATTAAGAAAAAGCAGAAGGAGATTGTCGCCTTCGAAAGCTTTAAAAATAAAGATATGGTAGCCAAGATCGAGCGTGAAATTGAAGTGTTGCAGGATGAAATTGACGGCATTCCAGTCGTGAACGAATTTCAGCAGAGCCAGAGTGACATCAATTATCTACTCCAGCTTGTCATTTCCGTGATTAGAGATACCGTTTCGGAAAAAATAAATGTGGAAGCCGGCACCGAGGCGCCTCCGACCACATGCGGATAACCCACACTCAGTTTAGGGGGCGGATGCAGATCCGCCCCTTTAAGTTTCACACTATACATAATCCTAATCTTTCTATGTCCAGTTGTTGATTTTAGAAGTTAAGGTTTGGTACATTTAAAGATACGATTTAGTAAAATTATAGCTTCGGAAAAGGATGGGGCAAATATGAGCGAAAATGGGGAACAAACCTATAACGCCAAAAAATATCGTACACCGGACGGAGTTCCGGCCGACATCGTAATGTTTACACTGACCAAACGCGAACGTAAGACGGTCACGAAGACGCTTCCCTTACGTGAGCTTAAGGTAATGTTAATTAGACGAAAGAAATGGCCATGTGCTGGAATGTGGGCTCTCCCAGGCGGATTCTGTCAGGAGGATGAGTCCATTTATGCTGCGGCTACACGTGAACTCAAAGAAGAGACTGGTGTAGATGGTGGTCATTTGGAATATCTGGGCGTTTACAGTACACCAGGTCGCGACCCTCGCGGATGGATTATCAGTCATGCTTTTTTTGCCCTTGTAGAAGAATGGATGTTGGAGCAAAGACAAGCTTCGGATGATGCTGGCGAGGTAGGTTTATTTACGTTGCAGGAAGCACTTGAAGAGCTGGAGCTCGCTTTTGACCACCATGATATCATCAAGGATGCATACTTGCGTATTCAACAACAAATGCTTCAGACTACGATCGCAAGACAGTTTTTACCTAGACATTTTACCCTTAGTGAGCTCTATCAAGTCATTCAAACGGTAGTGCCGGAATTTAAGGAACCGAATTTTATTCGTAAAATCACTTCAACACGTAGTCGTCAGGGTATATTAAAAGAAGTAAGAGATGAAGAGGGGAATGCGCTTAGTTCAAATCAATACTCCCAGCGTCCCGCACAGCTCTATATGTTCACAGATCATGAGCCTTTGTTATCCATCTACACGTAGTGGCTTAAATCAGGAGAGGGGATTAATCTCATGAGAGCACTAATAGTGATCGACTTTACGAATGATTTTGTTAACGGAAATCTGCCGGTTGGCCAGCCAGCCGTAGATATCGAGCCTAGAATCAGCCAATTAACGTCGGAGTTTGTCCAAAGTGGCGATTTTGTCGTTATGGCCGTGGATTTACATGAAGAGAATGACCCTTACCACCCGGAGAGCAAACTTTTTCCTCCTCATAATATACGCGGGAGTGAAGGACGTGAGTTGTTCGGAAGTTTGAAATCTGTGTATGAGCATAACCGCGATTCCATCTATTGGATGGACAAAACGCGTTATAGCGCTTTTTGTGGAACTGATCTGGAAATCAAGCTGCGGGAGCGTGGCATTACTGAACTTCATTTAATTGGGGTCTGCACCGATATTTGTGTACTGCACACAGCAGTGGATGCATATAACAAAGGGTTTGCAATTATTGTGCACGAAGATGCAGTTGCCAGCTTTAATCCAAATGGACATACTTGGGCGTTAGAACATTTCCGGGGAAGTTTAGGAGCAGACGTTGTTAAGGCATAATACTAGAACAGAACAGAACATACACATATAGCAGCGTAGATATTAGGAGATGAGGACTTGAGAAGAGAACTTGCGCTACATACGGATAAATATCAGATCAATATGATGTACGCTCACTGGGTGAATGGAACTCATAAACGGAAGGCTGTATTTGAGGCTTATTTCCGTAAGCTACCTTTCGGTAACGGCTATGCTGTGTTCGCAGGGTTAGAGCGTATTGTTGGTTATATCGGCGGCTTGCGGTTTACCGAAGATGATATCCGTTATTTGTCTGAGCAAGAAGAGAACTATGCACCCGCTTTTTTGGAGGAACTGTTGCAGTTTCATTTTCAGGGAACCGTTCATTCGATGAAAGAAGGCGCTTTGATTTTTCCAGATGAGCCATTAATCCGTGTGGAAGGGACAATTATGGAGGCTCAGCTGGTGGAGACAGCCATTCTGAACTTCATGAACTACCAGACGTTGATCGCTACTAAGGCTTCACGAATTAAGCAGGTGGCTCCGAATGACATCTTGCTGGAGTTTGGTACCCGGCGTGCGCAAGAAGCAGATGCAGCGGTGTGGGGGGCTAGAGCAGCCTATATTGGCGGCTTTGATGCTACTTCTAACATGCTCGCAGGCAAAATGTTTAGTATTCCGACCAAGGGAACACATGCACATTCCTGGGTTCAGAGCTTTGGCAGCGAGCAGGAGGCTTTTGATGCCTACGCTAAGGTGATGCCGGACGAAGTTACGCTATTGGTAGACACCTTTGATACACTCCGTAGTGGTGTGCCTAATGCAATCAATACAGCTAAGAAGCTTGAGGCACAAGGTAAAAAAATGGTCGGTATCCGTTTGGATAGCGGTGACTTGGCTTATCTATCCCGTCAAGCGCGTAAGATGTTGGATGATGCTGGCCTGGATTATGTGAAGATAGTCGCTTCCAACGATTTGGATGAGAACACGATCATGGATCTGAAGCTGCAAGGCGCAGCGATTGATACGTGGGGTGTGGGTACACAACTAATCACCGCCTCTGACCAGCCCTCTCTGGGTGGCGTCTATAAGCTGGTGGAAATTGAGTCCGCTACTGGAGAAATGATCCCGACGATCAAGATTTCTTCCAATCCTGAGAAAGTATCTACGCCTGGCAAGAAGGACGTATTCCGGATTATCGGTAAAAATGGCAAAGCGCTTGCGGATTATATCTGCTTTCCAGAAGAGGAAGCTCCACGTAACGGTGCGCGGTTGAAGCTGTTTAATCCGCTGCATCCATACATGCATAAGTATGTCGAGCGTTACGAGGCATTGCCTATGCTAGAACCGATATACGTTAACGGATTTCAAGTGTATACTTTGCCGGATTTGAATGAGGTTCGACGTTATCATCGGGAGCAAAAGGATCTATTCTGGCCGGAGTATCAACGTAAGCTGAATCCCGAAGTATATCGGGTGAATTTGAGTGAAAAGGTCTGGACTAGCAAGCAGCAATTAATCGCTGAGCATATACGACCGGATATTGAATAGATTTTGCAGGATTAATTCTGTCAACAGTGTTAACGCGGGAGAGTGATATACCCGCGTTTTTTTTGTTTTTTCAGAGGCTTGTAAATAAGGAGGAGAACTTAATGGAAAAGGGGAAGCTTGCTTTAGCGCTGAACAGAAACGTTAAACTGGGCGAAATCATTACTTTCGGCACGTATTCACAATCGAAGGATGGTAAAGAGCTGCCGATTGAATGGCGTGTTCTCCATAACTCAGGTAGCGAACTGTTCGTTTTGAGCGAAGACATTTTGGAATGCAAGAGGTATCACGGCAAGAGCGCAGATATTAAATGGCGTGATTGCGTGGATATTACGTGGCACGACTGTGATTTGCGTGAGTGGCTGAACGATGAATTCTATAACAGCGCATTCAATGCTGCCGAGAAGGTATTAATAAAAACGACCCGTTGCTCAGATAACGGAGAGGGTACCCCAGATACAGAGGATAACGTTTTTTTGCTTAGCGTTGATGAGATAAAGGCATTCTCAGAGATACACGGAAAAGAACTACGGCGTGCGGTTGGCACGGAATTTGCTAAAATGAAAAAGCACGATGGATGCAGCCTATACATTTACGATAAAACGGATAAAGATAACTATATAATTAAAGACGGCGAAGAAGTTGGCTGCTCTTGGTGGTGGCTGCGAACACAGGGAAACAAACCTTCGCGTGCGTTTTTTGTCGGACCGAGTTACAGTATTCGCAGCTATGCGAATGTCAGTGTAGCCCGTGACGGCGTCCGTCCCGCTATGGTAATTAATCTTCCACGATAAAGACAATCGGTTTAGAGTGGCAATAATTAAAAAGAGGCGTGTCCCTCTCTTCGCTAATGTGAAGAACAAGGGATACACCTCTTTTTGATAAATCGGTCCGAGCTAGAACCTTTAATTCTTTTTCTTGAATTTTACGAACGACCAAATCGTAAGCATCAACAGAACTGCTAAGCATGTTCCTATGCTGATACGGTTCTGAACATCGAAGAGAAAAGAAACCGCGATAACAGTTAAACAAACCAGTGTAACAACGGTTATATAAGGGAATCCCCATACCTTAAAGGTTGGTTCTTTCGGATAAGATTTTCTCAGTTTAAGTTGTGACATACAAATGCTGATCCATACGAGAATAACCACAAAGCCTGGAACCGCCATTAGCAAACGGAACAATCCATCCTGGGCGAAGTACGCTAATAAGGAACCAATAACAAGAACAACGGCACAGAGCTTCAGACTGTTGATGGGTACACCTTTTGCAGAGGTTTTTGCCAAGCTGCGTGGTGCTTCGCCCTGTGACGCCATAGAGTGCAGCATCCGAGTGGCGCCATAAATACCAGAATTGGCAGCAGAGAGCACCGCTGTAATCAGAATAAAGTTCATGATATGATCGGCACCCTTAAGTCCTGTTGCGGCTAATACCTGAACAAACGGGCTTGTATGCTCATTCAGTTGATTCCATGGTATTAATCCACAGATGATTAGGATCGGCAAGGTATAGAACAGAATAACGCGCAGAATGAAGCTTTTGACAACCTTAGGTAAGACCTTCTCTGCATCCTGTGTCTCCGTCAAGGTAAGTCCAATCAACTCTGACCCACCGTAGGAGAACATAACGACAAGAAGGGCAGAGAAGATGGGGGTCCAGCCTCGTGGGAGAAATCCACCATAGTCTGTAAAGTTGTGTAAGTAAGGCGTAGCTTCAGTCATTGGCAACAGCCCGAAAATTAATGAGCTTCCTAAGATAATGAAGATGATGATCATAGCAATTTTGATCCCGGCTAACCAAAACTCCGTTTCTCCATAACCACCTACACTCATCATGTTGATGCCGATAATTAAAGCTCCACTTGCAAGACTGAGCAGCCATAAAGGAACATCCGGTAACCAGTATTGCAAGAAGCTGCCTGCTGCCAGCACTTCAATCACACAAACGGTCAACCACATGAAGCAATATAACCAGCCCACGATAAAGGAGAGTCGTTCTCCAAAAGCCTCACGTATGAAGTCCTTCATATTCCTATTCGGGTACACCGTAGCCATTTCGGCTATTGCCCCCATGACCACTAAGAGTAGCAGGCCTGCTAATACATAAGTAAGAATAACCGCAGGTCCGGCAATGCTTATGGTCTCAGAACTTCCTTTAAAAATCCCCGTACCGATTACTCCGCCCATCGCCATAAAGCTGATATGCCGAGGAAGCAATTTCTTCTGTAATGATGCTTCGTTTGACTTCACAATTAATGCCTCCTAAGCTGTCTTCGAAAAATTACACCAAGCATCAGTTTATCCTGAAACGGACTAGTTGAAAAGTAAAAATAACACACATTTTTATGAAGAGGCGCGACTTTTCACTGGAGTGTGATATTTATCATGCAGAATGTGATGAATTTAACATCTTAATTTTTAATTTTATTGCTAAATAAAAGTAGCTAAATAAGCTTAGGTAACACATGGAAAATGCAAGATTTGTCACTTCGCGACTTGCAAAATCAAGATACAATCGTTGAAAAAGTCAAAAGGATATTATACTGATGACATTCTGAAAGGGGCTATGTCGGTGGTACAGTTACCAAAAGTGAACGAACTCGGATTTTTTGAGATTCGTCTGGAATCAATTGGAGGGCTAGGCGCGAACTTAGCTGGTAAAATGCTTGCAGAAGCAGGCGTTGTCGGTGCTGGAATGAATGGAGTGAGCTTTTCATCCTATGGTTCTGAGAAAAAGGGATCAGCGGTAAAGGCACATATCCGTTTTTGTGATTTGAACACACATATTCGTGACACTTCACCGGTAGAACGACCTCACGTCGTAGGCATATTCCATGAAGCGTTGGCAAAGACCGTCAACGTGACTAGCGGAATTTATGATCATAGCACGGTGCTAGTGAACTCGGCTAAGTCGCCAGAAGAATTGAAGTCCTCCCTGAACATGATGGCAGGAACTATAGCTGTCGTTGATGCTACATCGATCGCATTAGATGAGAAGAACCGCGTAAACATGGCAATGTTAGGTGCGTTGTTCCGGATGTGTGATTTCTTGGATCCTGAAATTATGAAGGGGGTTATCGAGAAATCACTTGGCAAAAAATATCCGCAGGCTGTTCAATCCGCACTAACTACTTTCGAACGTGGATTTAATGAAGTTACTTTCATGCATTTCCCTTTGCCTGAAGGTGCGATTATGCCTGAGTTCGTTCGGTCCGATATTTCGGCCTTAGGTTATGAAACTCAGCCTATTGGTGGTACCATTACGAATCCTGGCAGCAGCTTTTTAAAGAATCTTAGCATTTCAAGATCCGGTTTATTGCCTCATTTTAAATTAGAGGATTGTATTCATTGTGCGCAGTGCGATACGGTATGTCCTGATTTATGTTTTGTTTGGAATGAGCAGCCTGATAAGAAGGGACGTCCGCAAATGTTCCTGCAAGGCATTGATTATCAATACTGCAAAGGCTGCTTAAAATGCGTAGAAGCTTGTCCTACAACGGCTTTGTCTGGCGAACGCGAGGAAGATGGCTACGCTGAGAGCCATACGGTCCGGCATATTTTTGATCTTGTTACTGAGGCTTAATTAACGGAGGAAAGGTGGAACACACGTGGCTATTGATTATGAAAAAGAAGTAAGCTCTACGAAGGTAGAGCAGAAATTCCTATATGAATCCGGCAATGAGATGGCGGCTTATGCTGCCCATCAAATAAATTATCATGTCATGGGTTATTTTCCGATCTCCCCATCGACAGAAGTCGCTCAATTTCTTGATACCATGAAAGCGAACGGTCAGCATGATATTATGCTTATTCCATCAGACGGCGAACACAGTTCTGCAGGAATCTGTTATGGAGCTTCGACGGCTGGTGGACGTGTATTTAATGCTACCAGTGCTCAAGGTTATATGTTCATGCTAGAGCAATTGCCGGTACAAGCTGGTACACGGATGCCTATGGTAATGAATTTGATCTGCCGCTCGATTTCCGGTCCGCTTAATATTCATGGTGACCATTCTGATTTGTATTTTGCGCTAAATACGGGCTGGCCGATTCTGATGTGCCGTGATCCACAATCCGTTTATGATATGAATCTGATGGCACTTAAGCTTGCTGAGCACGCCAAAGTTCGTCTTCCAGTAATGGTAGCATCAGATGGGTATTTTACTTCTCACCAGAAACGTCGCGTACAGGCATTTACTCACCGTGAGGATGTTCATAAATTCGTTGGCCCACAACCACCGGTAGGCTTCACAGACACACTAGACCGCAATAATCCAGTTACCGTAGGTCCTTACATGAACGAACCTGATTATATCAACAACCGTTATCAGCAGTCGGTAGCGATGTATAATGCGGGTGAAGTCTTCGAAGAAATTGCTAAGGAATTCGCTGAATTGACTGGACGCCACTATCCAATGATCGAAGAGTATCGGATGGAAGATGCGGAAGTAGCCGTATTCTTGATGAACTCTGCCTCAGAGATTATTAAAGATGTTGTGGATCAGCTTCGTTTGCAAGGGATCAAAGCAGGTGCAATTTCGCCGAATATGATTCGTCCTTTCCCACAGAAGCAAATGGCTGAAGCGCTGGAAAATGTTAAGGCAATCACCGTAGGCGACCGTGCGGATTCGGTTGGTGGTCACGGCGGTAATATGGTAAATGAGATCAAGGCAGCCTTGTTCACCTATGGTAACACTACTACAAAGGTAATTAGCCGTATTTACGGGTTGGGCGGTAAGGACTTCTACGCAGAAGATGGTCATGCATTCTTCCAATTAGCATTGGATGCCGTTGCTGCAGACCGTGTTGAAGTTCCATTTGACTACTATGGTCACAATCCAGGTGCACCGGACAAAGCGCCACAGCGTCTATTGAAGCCGATGGACTTTGATTCGCTGAAGACAGGATTAATTACGGTTAAACAGGATGAAGCAACAGGGAAATTAAGTGTGCGGATACCCCCACTGCGCAGCTTGACGAAGAAACCTAAACGGCTTGCACCAGGTCATGGCGCTTGTCCAGGCTGTGGGATTTTCTCAGGACTGGAGACGTTCTTCAAAGGCATCGAAGGGGATATCGTAGCGCTTTATCACACGGGTTGTGCGATGGTAACAACTACGGGTTATCCATATTCTTCTCATAAATCTACGTTTATTCATAACCTGTTCCAAAATGGTGCAGCTACCTTATCCGGTGTCGTAGAAATGTTCTGGGAACGCAAACGCCGTGGTGAATTGGACGGACTTGGGCTTCAAGACGACTTCACATTTGTAATGGTAACTGGTGATGGCGGTATGGACATCGGAATGGGACCTGCAATTGGGGCTGCACTACGCGGTCACAAAATGATTATCGTAGAGTACGATAACGAAGGTTACATGAACACAGGTGCTCAGCAGTCCTATTCCACACCACTGGGTCACCGTACATCTACATCCAGCATTGGTAAGAATCAGCAAGGTAAAGTTACACAGCATAAGGATACTGCGCAAATCATGGCAGCTACTAACATTCCATATGTCTTCACAGGTTCCGAAGCTTACCCGCAGGATCTTGTGAAGAAAGCGGCAAAAGCACAATGGTACGCTCAGAACGAAGGACTTGTGTACGGTAAAATCCTGATCGCATGCCCACTGAACTGGATGTCTGAGGATAAAGAGGGTACCAACATCGTTTCGCTGGCTGTTGAATCTTGCTTCTTCCCTCTATATGAAGTGGAGCACGGTTCTACGAATATTACGTACAATCCAGAGGATAAGGGCAAACGCGTTGAGCTCTCCGCTTGGTTGAAGACAATGGGCAAAACCCGTCATTTACTGAAGCCTGAGAATGAGCCAGCTTTACGCAGCTTCGAGGCAGAAGTGGAGCGTCGCTGGAATCGTCTGAAAGCGAAACATGAGCATCCTGATTTGTAAAATATAAATGATAAAACACCCGGCAGATTCGTCTGTCGGGTGTTTTGTATATAATGAAAGAAGGGAGGACTGATACTATTGAGCTGGATTTTATGGATCTGTTTTTTTGTTTCATTACTGTTGTCTTATTTGGATCAGCGAAAGATATTAAAGTTAAAAGACTGGGTGATCATAATTGCAGCTTTTTTACTTTGTGAATTGTATGTCGATTTATTTGGATTACTGATTCCTGTGGGTTTTATCATGGGCTTGATTTATATGAATAAAAAGAAAAAGTTTCTTTACGCAAAGGCGCTAATGTTTGGGTTGATTACCGTCTTCGTCATTTTCTATACCCCTAAGATTAGTTTTCAACAAATCAAAGCGCTTTCGGAGAGTAACAAATATACGGAGCAATTTAATCAGGTTAAAGCCGTTTCTAATTTTAAAATTGAATCAGATATTAACAATGTACTTCAGAAGGCAGCAAATCATTTAAAAGATAAAAATCCAAACTCAGAAATACCTGTAGACGATCCTCATGTAGTCTTCAGTATATGGGTTCTCCAACACAGAAATGTAGCTCTTCAAGATTTAGATTGGTTATGGTACAAGGCGCCGTTAGAATTACATTATTATTGGCAAATTAATCGTCCCGATCCATTGGTTACTCTTGAATATGTTGTATTTAATGAGGTTGGGTACATGGGTGTTTTTGAAAGAGAGCATGAAAAAGAACCCTATCATCTCCGAACGATCTATGAGTTTGACCGCCTTAAAACATGGACTCCGATGATACCCTGATTCTGAGTTTAACAAAGATAAATCGTGAGCACCGACTCACAACCTAGAATGGAATTTATTTCTCATAGTCATACAAACCTTTCGCTAGACAAAAGAAAACTGCAAATGTGCATCTTTTTGCGCAGATTTTTTCTTTTATTAGGTCGAAACCTGCGAATATACAGGAATATCCATACTTATGACACGAAGACTTATTCTTAAGCAATAATTACTGTAAATTTGCAGGAATCTATACTTTAGTCCGCCACGTATCATTTAAAGATGTACTTTTGCAGGTTTATTCGACATTTCGTCATTTACAGTGAGCGATTAGTCGACCCAGCGGTGGATTTGATTAACTGCGCTTATAAGCCGCTTAACAACGGTCTCTCGATTTGCCATAAGGACTCAATGAAAACGGACAGGATCTTCGTACACATAAAGATGCCATCATCTCTGTTAATTTTTCCTCTCCAGCGCTCAGAACTTCATCTGAGGTAGGGAACGTCAACAATGTTTTTAAAGATACAACAGATTGTAAACCCTAAAATACACCCTTATATTCAGGAAATACCTGATCTAAAACAGCTTGGAATTGCAGCTTAACTCCATATGGATGTTATAAAAAAGAAATTCACAATACCTCTGAACATGGGTAAGATGCAGTCAAGGAAATATTCGTTCATGTGGTGTTGAGGGATTTTAATTTGCATTTCATCCAAAAGCTATCTATACAAAGTCAAAAGGTTGTATCATGTTTATATGGAGTTTTAGAATAAAGGTATAGAAAATGAGAGGTGTATTATTTTTGTATAGAGTGGCTATTTGTGATGATGAGGAAAAACAAAGAGAGCTTGTCAAAAGTATCCTGATTACTTTGTCGATAAAGACTAATATAGATTTTGAAATTGAATTATTCGGCTCGGGAGAGCAATTGGTATCCCATTATGAGCGCTTTGAAACTCCATTCCATATTTTAATTTTGGATATTGAAATGGGGGGGATAAACGGGATTCAAACAGCCCGAAAAATAAGAGAGTTAAATAACCTAGATGAACAAATTATTTTTCTGACAAGCTATCCTGAATATATGGTGGAAAGTTTTGATGTCATGACATTTCAGTATTTGATAAAACCCATTGCTCCTTCGATCTTGGAGGAGAAAATGATCAAGATATGCCAATACTTTCAAGCACTTGATAAAAAGTTTATGGTTATCAAGTCAACCTATGAAGAAATCGTTTTAAAATATGATGACCTCATTAGTATTCAAGCTGCCAAAAGCTTAACTATAAAAAGCAAACTACATTTTACGACCACTAATCAAACCTATGAAAGCAAAGGCATCATTTCAGATTATGCTTTGGCCTTAAAAGACTGTAACTTCTTGCAAATCCATCGTTCTATTATTATTAATCTGCTTCATGTGAAGAAATTTTCTAGCGGAGTTGTTCTAATGTCCAATGGGTTGGAATTACCCATAGGTCGTTCTAAAATTAATGAGGTTAAAGATACTTACACCAAATTTATGATTATGAAGGTCGATTGATATGATTCAAAATAATTTTCCTATTGTCTTTAGCATTGTACTTGTGATGGGTGTTCAAATTAATTTTTTCTTCAACTCGGTGTTTGATAAATCAGCTAAAAAACATAACCGATTTATTTATTTCATTATGTTTGGGTTGCTTGATTACATGTATCTGGTTATTCCCATCTCTCCTATTTTATCTTTGATTCTACCTTTGCTCATGATATTTAGTTTTGCACAATCTTATCAAGTAAAAATTAAAGACAAGATCATTTTTTCTATGTTTTACGGTGTTTTAATATCTCTCGTTAATTTTATATCCCTTTATATTTTTTATACCCTATATTCAATTGAGTTTAGCTTTGACCCTGTAAATGAATATGATCAAATAGCCTACACAAAAGCTATTTTACTCAGTTGCATGATCATGTTTGCTATCATTCAGATCATACGTCTACTTGCAAAACGTAGAAGTTACTCTTTGGATTATCGTTACTACATATTTTTTTCGGTTATTCCTATCGTAAGTATAAACCAACTGAATATTCTAACTTATAAGGACGCCTATTCTTTCATATCCGTCATTGTATTACTATTCTTAAACGTTATGATTTTCTATGTTTTTGATAATATCATTGATAAATTTCAATTCATGCATGAGAATGCTCAGCTGCAACAGCAGATGGACCATCAGGATGCGAATTACGAAAAAGTCGTTCACAGCTTTAAATCCATTAAAAGAATCATTCATGATACGAATCAACAGTTTTTGTATATTGAAGAGTGTATTGAGCGAAATGAGTTAGCAGCAGCAAGGGAACATATTAAGACTACATTAAATAAAGTTGAAGGGGCTTATCAACGGGTAAACACAGGGAATCTAGTTATAGATGCCCTTGTCACAAATACACTTAATATTGGACAAGCCAATGGCATAAGAATAGATACAAAGCTTAGCTTATGTTCACAAAAAGTCCATATTGACCGTTATGACTTATGTGTTGTCATTGGAAATATGCTAGATAACGCAATAGAGGCTTCTAAAAAGTTGAAGATCGCAGAAGATAGGTACATTCTTATAAAAATACATTCTACCGAGTCTACCCTTCTCATTCACATCATGAATCATATGGAGAATGAAGTTACCCACTTAAACAGCCAAAAATCAAACCCGGAATTTCATGGTATCGGATTAACGAACATAGCTAGAATCTGCGACAAGTACGGTGGTCATATGACCATTGAAACGAAACATAAAGTATTTAATAATATGGCACTAATACCATTATATACCAACAATCCCTAAACAACCTGTTGTTTAGGGATTGTTTTTTGCGTTTCAGGGCGATTTTCATTCTAACGGCGTTCTTCCTTGTATGATGATTTCAGTAAGTCACATCTAGAAGGAATACGAGGAGGGATTAATAATGAAGAAGATGGTTTCCGTAGTAATGACTGCAATACTTTTTGCAATACCAGTCACCCCTGCTTTTGCTCTAACGAATAATGATACTGTAAAAGAAAAGGCACAGGAGCTGGCTGCGAAGATTGTGTCCGATTATGGTGCAAGTGGATTACAGTATGCAATTATGGATCATGGATCCATTGTTTTATCGGATAGCGCTGGTGTCTACGATAAAGCGACCAAGAGTCCGATAACCAAAGAGACGATGTTTGGAATAGGCTCAGTAAGTAAAACGTATGTGTCTGCTGCAACGATGATGCTAGCTGATTTTAATCAAATTGATATTGATCAACCACTAACCACGTACATTAAGGACTTTAAAATGGCAGATGAACGATATAAAGAGATTACGCCACGCATGTTGATGAATCATTCTTCAGGAATTTACGGTAGTCACTATGGGAATAGTTTTTTGTTTGATGATAATGATACGAAAAATCATGATGAATTATTGGTCAAATTACAATCAGATAACTTAAAGTCAAACCCCGGCGAATTTTCGGTATATTGTAATGATGGTTTTCAACTGCTTGAAATCTTGGTTGAAAGAGTGAGCGGTTTAAGTTACAGCGAATTTCTTGAAACCCATATTAGCAAGCCTCTTCAATTAACCTCTACCCAAACACCACGTGATTCGTTTGATAGAGACAGACTCACAAAAACTTATTTTCCCGGGATCGATCAAGCTTTACCCACCGAGAATGCCAATCTCATTGGGACAGGAGGCATCTACTCCACGGCCGAAGAAGTAAGTAAGTTTGCTGAAGTATTAATCGGGAATCGAACGGATATTTTATCTGAGAAGTCAGCAATGGCTATGCAAAGTCATGAGTATAGAAAGGGTGTGTGGGTTTCTGAAGAGACAAACACCATTAATTATGGCCTGGGTTGGGATGCCGTCCGTTTAGCACCATTTAGTGATTACGGAATAACCGCATTATTCAAAGGTGGAGATACGTATATGTATCATGCTGCTTTGACTACCCTACCCGAACATGACATTTCTATAGCTGTACTTTCATCGGGAGGTAGTGGTATTTACAATAGTATATTTGCATCTAATATTTTATTAGAATATATAAGCGCCAAAGGCATCATTAAAGAAATCCTACCTAAAAAAACATTTGAACCTCCATTGAAAGTGGAAATGCCATCCGATTTGCTTGCTTACTCTGGATTATACGGTACCGTAGGTAAAACGGTAAATCTGGAGATAAAGAACGGAGAGATTGATTTACCCGATCTAGGATTTGGATCGATACCGCCTCAAAAATATGTATATACGGGCAATGGACAATTTAAAAACAACGATGGGAATGCAACCATAAGCTTTGACCACCAGAAGAATGGAACAACCTATTTAAAACTTAACGCTTATACGGATACTCCAGGATTAGGTCAAACAGTTGCGGTAACCTACGAATATCAAAAATTAGATTCCAATCCTCTAAGTCAGTCAACTAAAACGATATGGGAACATAGAAATGAAAAAAACTACTACTCTTTGGATGAAAAGATAACTTCAATGTTGTATTTGAGCAAATCGCTTTTGGCAAAAAATATATCCGTTGATATCAACCATGGATACGCATCCGGCACTAAAATTGTTGACGAGAATAAAGCAGTAAATGTAATTGAGATTCCTACTTTGAACGGAAGAGATGCTTTCGATTTGAATTTCTATAATGAGAACCATAAAGAGTATTTAAAGATCGACGGACAATCCTATATAAGTGAAGATGCTATTCAACCCATTTATGAAGGGAACGACTCGTTTTGCATCATACCATCGGGTGGTCAGGCTGTATGGTATAAAATTGATGATCAATCAGCCAATCGAGTCATGAACGTTGAAACTCCAGTGAGTGGAGGGTTTGCCGTTTATGACGCAGATGGAATCGTTGTGAACTTTTCAAAGGCAACGAGCACTCATTCGGTAGTTCTACCTGAAGGTGGGATGATCGTTTTTGGTGGTAATGAGGGCAATATATTTAAAATTAATTTGATGAATAAATAGACGACTCAACTTTGTAAAACAACAATTAGGAAGATGATTACAAACTTACAATATTAATTGAGAAGAGGAATGCCTTATGAAAATACGTAGTCAAATTACATTTGCAAGTCTGGCCCTTTTAATAACTGGAAGTTCCCTGCTATACACATCGCCAAGCTCAATTGTAAAAGCAGAACCCACTCAAAATGTATCTAGTTCGTTACAAACAACCACTCAACGAGATCATAATTCCGTCAAGCAAGCAATGCGGGATACATTGCTACTTGGATTCCCAGGGATACTTGCTAAAACTTCTGAGGGTGGAAAAACGTGGGGTTATGCCGCTGGGGTAGCGAATCTGAGCACCAAGAAACCAATGGAAACAGATTTTCGATTTCGCATTGGCAGCGTGACGAAGACGTTCACCGCAACGGTTGTACTTCAATTAGCTGGAGAGAACCGCTTGAATCTAGATGACTCCATCGAAAAATGGTTGCCTGGTTTCATTCAAGGAAACGGATATAATGGTAAACAAATTACCATCCGGCAGATATTGAACCATACAAGTGGTATCGCTGAATACTCAAGATTCAAAGGCGCAGATTTTATGGATACGAAAAAATCGTATACGGCTGAAGAAATAGTGAAGATGGGGATTTCTCTGCCCCCAGACTTTGTCCCAGGAAAGGGATGGTCTTATTCAAACACAGGATACGTATTACTGGGTATTCTTATTGAAAAAGTAACCGGAAACAGCTACGCGGAAGAGATTGAGAATCGGATTATTGAACCGCTTGAATTATCGGATACATTCCTACCTGGCAATTCAAGCGTTATTCCAGGCACCAAGCATGCTCGGGGATATTCCCAACCAGACGAAGCAAGTGAGATAAAAGACGTTACTTATTATAATCCAAGTGCAGGTAGCTCGGCTGGAGATATGATTTCTACTGCTGATAACTTAAATAAATTCTTCTCTTCCTTGCTTGGTGGCAAATTACTCAAGAAACAGCAACTAAAACAAATGCTTACTACAGTTCATACAGGAAGAGCAGGAATCGATGGATATGGTCTTGGAATCTTTGAAACTAAGCTTCCAAACGGTGTCTCGATATGGGGACACACAGGTGGCATTCTAGGGTTTTCTACGATTGCTGGAGGTACACTTGGAGGCAATCATACGTTGGTCGTCAGTTTGAACAGTTTGGGTAGAGATAACAGTCCTAATCCGTTTAAAAGTATTTTACTTGCTGAATTTAGCAAGTAGGAAAAAATGGAAAATGAAAAATACGGATAAATCAGGAAATCTGCGCAATACAAGGGGTTGGTCCCTTATTTGAAGATTATGATAATTTATTAACAGCTATATCAGTAATCAAAGGAGAGTTAAATTATGGATAAAATTATGAATGATTATCTAATGAAAATTGACAATCATTTGAAATCGATGACCGATTCCGAGCGTATTGACATTTTAAAAGAAATCAAAAGTGTAATACTTGAATTGCAAAATAATGGTGTATCTACTGAGCAAATCATCGAACGGTTAGGAAACCCAAAAGAATTAGCGAAAGTATACTTAGGTAAAGCCATTTCAATGAACAGTAAATTTAGTTGGCGTAAATTTGGTGCAATATTTGCTCTTTGTAACAGTTTTGTAGGTGTCAGTGGTATCTTACTCTTGCCGTTCATCAGTACTCTTTCCATTGCTTTAATGATTGGTGGAGTTATTACGCCGATAGGCGGAATTCTTAAATTTGTCGGACAACATATGGGATTTGATATTGGGGGAATAACAATCGAAATGGGAGCATTTACACCAAGCCCAATGTATTCCTTGCCAATTTCTATTGTGATTGGAGTGTTAATGTTTTGGTTTGGGAAAGTCTTATGGAAGCTTACTATTAAATATATTCAGGCAATTAGTCAGAAAAAGAAATTAATATAATGAACCGGGCGCGACGGTCATTCATAGACCAACCGTACCCCGATTTCTGGCTGGCCTATTTTTTTGTAGGCATATATCGTCAATCGCAATCGAAACAATCGAAAGGCACACCGTAGCCATCGGAGTTAGCTGCAGAGGTCTGACCTTTTTTTGCTTGACCTTAGGCTAGGTGATGAACTATTCGGAAGACTGTGCGGGGAAATAATTCATCATATTACACTGAGAGGGTACTTCCAGCCTATACTAATTTCATTGACGGAGGATTTTCTAATGCGTAAAAAAAGAGTTTCAAAAGTGCTTGCTGTAACGCTAAGCACGTCTCTAGCTGTGACTTACTTAATTGCTTTGGTCGGAGGGTATAGTGTCAGTGCGGAACAGCTCCCTCTTAAGGGACAAACAATCACAGCGATTCAGACTGCAGCTGTTCCTGCTGCTCCAAGCGGTCCGGTTGACCCCAAAGAAGTGGAGGCCTTCGCGGACAATTACTTTGGGAAAAGCCTGAAGAAGTTCAATGTTCCGGGTGCCATGTTCGTCGTCGTTCAGGACGGACAAGTGGTTTTATCCAAAGGATACGGGTATGCAAACAAAGAAAGCAAAACCCCAGTAGATTCCAATACCGTTTTTCGCATCGGTTCCATTTCTAAGACGCTTACAGCTGCGGCTGTGCTGCAGCTTGCAGACAAAGGGAAGATCAAACTGGATCAGGACATCCAATCATATCTCGGAGGTATCACAATACCAAATTCGACAGGTAAACAGCTAACTTTGGAAAATATGCTGACCCACATGACTGGGTTCGATTTCCCATATGAAAAAGACGATGACGCCTCGCCCGATCTTCTCAATCAAGAGAATTCTCTTCGAGATTTCTTAATGGATCGAATGCCAACCATCGTCCGGACGCCGGGGGAAGCCTACCAGTATGACGATTATGCTTTTGCTTTGGCGGGATATGCCGTGGAACAAGTTACTGGGCTCCCTTTTCATGAATACATGGATAAAAACATCTTTCAACCACTCGGCATGAATTCTTCCCATGATCTTGTAACCCCAGAGCTTAAAGCCCGAATGGCTGCAGCTTACGATCCGGAAGGCACGCCATATCCGGAGTATGGCCTTTATCCTACGGACATGCCTCAGGGCGGAATGTTGTCCACCGGAAGCGATATGGCTAAATTCATGATCATGCTTCTACAAAAAGGAAAGGCCGGAGATCGGCAAATGTTAAGTGAACAAAGTGTTCAACGAATGAGCAAGTTTTCCGTTTTCGCTCATCCGGCCATACCTATAACAAGCTATGGATTTGAAAGCATTTTTAATGAACTGTCGAATGGTCAGTATGTCGTCAGCAAAGGTGGGAACATCCCCGGACATGCCTCTTTTACATGGCTACTGCCTGAGCGCAAAACGGGGATGTTCGTCATTTATAATAATGATTCCGAATTGCGCTCGGATTTGTATGCTGCTTTTATGGACCATTATTATCCGAAGAGCACTGAGATGCCTGAATCGGTATCACCTCTTACAGAACAGCAAGCCGCGCGTTATATCGGATTATACAAAGACCTGCATACCCCGTCATTTGTGACTAGAATTACGTACAATAACGGACAACTTGTAGCGGAAGACAGATACAAATTGGGGAATGGCAAGACTACTTTGAAAAAGATAGATCCCTTGTTGTTTATGGATGACCACGGGAAGAAAATAGCATTTCTTGAACAAAAGGATGGAGGTATTGCTTATATGTATAGACCCTCCAAGTCCCCGATAGCCTATTCGCCCAAAATACAGGAAAAAGCGTTGTTTTCCGATGTCTCGAAAGAAAGCCCCTACCAACCGTCTATAGAAAAGCTCCATTCGCTTGATATCATTAATGGAAGAGATGGGCGCAGCTTTGACCCGAAGGCGTCCGTGACCCGTGCGGAATTCATCACAATGCTGCTGCATGCTTTCGGCTATCCGCCCTCCAAATCGAAATCCGGTTATACGGATATCGAATACCATTTTGCCTTCAAAGAGATACAGGCAGCGGTCGAGCAGCATTGGTTGGAGGAGGAGACCGGAGACCGATTTGAACCGGATCGCACGATAACTCGGGAAGAAATGGCCGTCATCTTAACGCGCATTCCTCTTCCATGGCCGCTTGGCGATGAGGTCCGATTGGCAGGTAAAACCGATGATTCGGCTATCAAGGCCGTAAGCAAGCTTGTTGCTGCCGGAGTTACGGATCCGGTCACAATAATCAATTCTGACGGTTCAGTCGATTTCCACTCCAAAGAACCTTTGCTTCGCCAAGAAGCCTCCTATTTCATTGACAAGATTCTATTTGTTCCTTAATCGCTTATCGGCCGTTACAGCCGCATTCGCGCCGTTACGGAATCTCCAACCATGACTAACTTGTTGTTTCTTTCCAGTTTTATTTTTCACTACCTTAGCGCTTAGCACATTCTATTCGTGAGGGATGGGACACTATTGTTCAATAAAATATCGACAGGCTATAATCTATGGTTTCCGTATTTTATTATTTGGTCGATCTAAACCTTTACTTTCCCTTTCCTTAAATAGCAACAATTTTTTTTAGAAAAAGCTTAAAAATGAATGTAAATATGGGGCAATAGAAGGGGATTGAAAGAATCTGCCTACGCTATTGCCCCTTTACAATGATTAGGATATAATCACCTCATTACGAAACACATTCATTTTCTCCGCTGTCTTATGTTCAGCTGGAGAAGGAGCTGTTGTCTTAATTGACAACTTATAGAATATGCCTTGAGGTTGAAAAAGTGTGGCCATTTTTTGGTTATGCCTTTTTTTCATTTCAAGGCTTTTTTTATGTCCAAAAACATGAAAAGGGGGAGATAAAGATGGACTATATGAAGAAATACTGGCCTATAGAGCTGGAATGCATAAGAAAAGGCGTAAATCATCTTGATGATTACGTCACTATGATTTGTCCACATTAATCAAGTGCTCGCTTACTCGAAACAGTATCGGGAGCAGATAACAATCACTCAATTTGAACCAGTTCAAGATATTAAGAACAGGGGAGTGTTGTGATCGCAATAGACAGGCAACTACGGCGGATCAAACTGCAAATAGAATATGACTATGATTGGATTAAGATCGATGATGTGGTTAAGGTAACTACATAAAAAACGCCCCGGAAACTTTCCCCGGGGCATAACTACTATTCCTCGAATAACTCATCCATTAAACTATCGATTTCCTCTTTTTGGGAAACCGTAGCCTCAATATCGAATTTAGTTTAGAGTATGAATTTGAATTGTTTTTTGACAGAAAAAAGCGAGAGAAGACCCAATGCATTTAGCACGAGTCTGTCTCTCACATATAGGGGACTTTTAATAGTGTTGTGAAGTAGAGTTATCTTCCGCCTCTAGGCATCATGGAGTTATCCACAAATACATCTTTAACAGAATAGGTGTAGCAATGGCGAGGTACGGGTACACAGTGGTGACGTCTTACGATTTCAATTGGATGAATCACATTTACTACTTGTGGGTGGAAGTGATCTTGATAAACCACCTTAGGTGGGTCAGTAACCGTTTGGGCTGGGCATTTTGGACATTCAGACATTTCCTTCAGCTCCTTTTGTGTGTGGACTTACCGTATTATACGCACAGAACAAAAGCCTGCTTGGTTGTTTGTCTATTGTATTTAAAAATGGGTATTTGCTTAACGCTTGTAAATTTCACGCATAACATGGCGAAGTTCCGGGATAATTAACCGTTCCATAGCCAGTTTTACGGCTCCAGTAGAGCCAGGCATAGAAAAGATAGCGGTCTTTCCCATGGTGCCTGCAATGGCTCGACTAAGAATAGCTGCCGAACCGATGTCCTCTGTGAAGCTTAGCATCCGAAAAATTTCACCGAAGCCAGGTAATGTTTTATCTAGCAAAGAGGCAACAGCTTCATACGTCGTATCCCGTGGAGAAATCCCTGTTCCACCTGTCAGGAGTACAGCTTCTATTCCAGCGTGGTCAACACATTTATACAATAGCTCACGAATATCCTGATAATTATCTTTCGTAATGGTGCTGCCTATCACTTCATACCCGGCTTCTTCGAGCATAGATTTAATCAAAGCTCCTCCGGTATCTGTTTCAATAGTTCTGGTGTCCGAGACAGTAATGATATAGCAGGAAACGGTTTGAGGCGCTTCTTTCCGATGTTCTTCAACAGATGACAAATGGCTCAACTCCTAGATTAGAGATGTTATCATGATAGGGTATGGCAGAAGTAAAGACAAGCTTACTTGTACTCACAAAATTCAGCAGGAATTTGGGGTGCCGCTTGCGTGCTTCGCGCGCATGTAGTACACTCGCTACACATAACTGTAATTTGCTGGGGAGCGATGAAACATGGAACAGGTCGTACCTGTGTATATATTGTCAGGATTTCTGGGGAGCGGCAAAACAACACTGCTACAGCGCCTACTAGATCATTGGAAAAATCAGGGTTTACGTCCTGCAGTAGTGATGAATGAGCTGGGTGAAGTGAATTTAGATGGATTGCTAGTTGAGCAAACTGTCCCTATGGCAGAACTACTTGGTGGATGCATATGCTGTTCTATCCGAAGTGATCTTAGCACAGAACTCGCAACACTGATCAAGAAAGAGACTCCGGATGTCGTAGTGATCGAGGCAACAGGCGCTGCCAATCCGCTGGAAATTGTGGATGGCGTAACCGAGATTTCGTTGTATCAAAAAGTAGAACTGAAAAGCTTGATCACCGTCGTTGACGCCGCGCATCTTCTTGAACTGTATCGCGCACAGCAGGGGGCAACTTATCGTTTGATGCAGGAGCAGATTCGCTGCGCTTCTGTCTTGCTATTGAATAAAATTGACCGTGTAACCGCTGAAGAGGCGGAAGAGGTCAACGCTGTACTGCGGAAATGGAACGCTTATGCACCCATTCTGCCAACTGTGCGTTGTGAGGTGGAACCGGAGGAACTGCTGCGTGATGCAGGTGGAGTTCTTACGGATAAACAGCTGGAAGAGGTTGAGGACGCAAGCGAAAGCTTCATGCATGATGAAGATGAACACACTACTGGTGGCACACATACTAGCCACGATCATGTGATGGCGTACACACATTATTTTAAACGTTCAGTAAACAGTGAAGAATTCGAACAGTTCGTTAAGGAATTGCCGCGAGATGTTTATAGAGCTAAAGGTATTGTGACCTTTAATGACACCTCCAGCCGGTTTCTTTTCCAATATGCCTATCGTGAAGCTGATTTTATGAAAATCACACCACAAGGCGAAGTGCCTGACGTTGCCGTATTTATCGGCGAACATTTCTCATCAAATGAACTGCGCACTAGGTTACTGGAGATGGAGGGACGTACCTTCGTTCGTCCTAGTACAGTTAAGAGAAGTCTATAATCAGATCTCCTTGTCAGAAGTTGTAATGGTTCATTCCTAATCTTGTAGGTTAATAGTATCGCATACCCTATAAAAATACAGGAGGTTTAAGGCTATGACCCGAATTCAATATCAGGAGTGCATTGACGCTTGTTTAGAAAGTATGAATGCCTGTAATTATAGCTATGTCTCAAGCCTAAAAGAATATGATCTTGCTTCTCTGCGTGAAAGCATGCGGCTAGATCGTGAATGTGCGGATATTTGTTCATATGCCGTACAAGCGATGACTCGCCAAAGTCCGTTTGTAGCCGGAATTCTCCGTCTGTGTGCCGAAATTTGTGAAGCCTGTGCAGATGAAAGCAGCAAGCATATACATACACATTGTCAGGAATGTATTGATGCCTGCCGTAGATGTGCTGAGGCATGCCGTTTGATTAGCGATGCGGTTGAAGTATACGCGTAAGGTTGTATACCCAACCTAACTATATAATAAGCAAATGACCAGACCATTGCTGTGGATGTACAGCATGGTCTGTTTTTCTTTTTAGCACAAGGCTAGATTAAATTTCGTTTCTAGAAGAGGAAATATGTAGGGAACTGGAGAATTAACAGTAGATATGAAGCGAACATAAACTTCTCCGAATCACCTGGATGATATCAGTTTATTATAGCTCTGGCAGGCCGAACAGAAGTGGAGGGGAAAGATGAAGCATACACAAGTACCAGAGAGTGAACAATCCAAGGAGTTATTTGCGTATTTTGGACTAGCAGTTTATTATGGTCAAGCTCTAGAACAGCAGTTGACCAATTTGTTATTGCTCACCAAATTATCACAAGGGAAGACGCCCACTGAAGCAGATCTGACTGATTTGTATCAGCGAAAACTCAGCAATTCACTCGGTCAACTCATCAAAGAAATCCAGCATCACTTTCCTTTCTCAGAGCAAGAAACCGCTCAGCTAGAAGAAGTGTGGAAGCAGCGTAACCATATCGTTCATGATTATTTCAAGGAACGGATACAAGAAACGTTCACCCCCGCTGGAAGGGCGAAAATGATTGAGGAGTTAAAACGATTCAAAAATAAAGCAAGAAGGCTAGAGATCAAATTACAAGGCTATTGTACAGAAATGTTCACGAAACTGGGGTTAGAAGAGGAGACTTTACACTAATAACCCTTCTAATCCACACTCCTCAACAACCTCGGGTCTAAAATGAATCTTAGAAGCTCTAACGCAGCATGACAGTGCAGATAGAGCTTCGCCTAATGCCGGAAGCATCTCTGGCGTTAGGTGTTCACCCGGTTCCCACCACCAATTCATAATGTTCAATGTTTGGCTCTTCTTATCCATCACCGGTTCAAATCTCGCAATAAAACGATCATTATATAATAAAGGCAGTACATAATAACCATACTCCCGTTCCAAGGCTGGCTTATAGACTTCCCAGCGGTAATGAAATCCAAATAATTGTCGGATCAGCTCTCGATCCCATATCAAGTTATCGAGTGGAGCCAAGACAGCCGCAAACGAATAACTTGAATGACTTGAATGACTCTCAGCATCTTCAGACTCCTGCTGTATTATAGCTTCTAAAGTTAGAGCGTCCATGCTACGGATGTAGAGTGGAAGCTTAATACCCTCCACTAGAACTTCTCTGAGACTGTCTGCCATTAACAGTCTTTGAATCGCTTCAGTACGTTCCTTGCTCTTTAGATCAGAAATTCCAAGCCATCCGTCGCCAGATTTATTCCATAACAGTCCGATGCTACCTATTCTACGCAGCACATACCAATCATGAAATTGTTCATCAGTGGGGTTAGGGTCTTCAGTGTTTAAAAGATTATGAGGAAGCAGGCGTTCAGTGAAATCGTAATACCGACGGGTATGAACACGATGATGAACGACTACTTCCCCCCAAAAGTACATACTTTCCAAAGCGGCCCGGGTTAATCTGGCCGGTGCCCAAGCCCAATCCACCTTATCCTTACCATCTAGATCCAGAGAGGAGAGGGGGCCGCGCTTTAATAGCTCTCCACGAACCTGTTCTACTGTAGCCATTACTGGCTCATTGGCCCGATGGCGTGTGGCTGATGCCTCTCTTCTGCGTTTAAAATAAGGCCAGTCCTCTGTACAATAAATGGACATGTTCTTGTCCCAGCCATCTATTAGAAGTCGGTCTTGATACAGTAGCTCTTGGGCTTGCTCAGGTGTGAAACCGGGAACTCGTGCTTGGAGGACAAGCTCATGGTTATGGCCTGCGATGTTAAGTGGATCATATTGGATACAGCCTACGTGACGAACGTAATCATAAACACTAAGTTTACCGGCAGGAAGAGCGCCCCTAGTTAACTTTTGGTGAGCCAGGAGAAAAAGTCGAGCTTGCTTCTTAGTTATAGTGTATGTACGCATTAAAAGCCTCCTTCATCTATATGTATTATTTTTCATTTTACAGAACAAACGTTCTAATATCAAGTATAGAAAAACCCTGAATCACAGGATGTGACTCAGGGGATCGATTACATCTTCTCTAACGATGGTTGCAAGCTGCCTAACGAAGGTCGGGAGGGTGCACCATTGTTATTGTCTATGCTGTTAGAACCAGCACCTACTTGTAGCTGGTACATCCGGAAGTATCTACCGCCGAGTGCCATCAGCTCATCGTGGCTACCGCGCTCTACAATCTCACCATGATGCAGAACAAGAATCTGATCTGCACTGCGTATCGTGGAAAGACGGTGTGCGATGATGAATGTGGTGCGTCCTTTTTTGAGGACTTCTAATGCATCTTGAATGACGCTTTCTGTCTCCGTGTCGATATTGGAGGTAGCTTCATCAAGAATCAGAATAGCTGGGTCGAAGGAGAGCGCTCTGGCAAACGAAATCAATTGCCGCTGACCTGCAGAAAGGGTGCTCCCTTTTTCAATAACCGGTTCATCAAAACCTTGAGGAAGGTGGGCCAGCAATTTATCTGCTCCGACTTCCCGTAAAGCCCGTTCAACCCGTTCGCGTGAGATTCGTTCATCCCCCAGGCTGACATTGGAAGCAATAGTACCAGTGAAGAGGTAAGGGTCTTGAAGAACAATCCCCATGTGATTGCGTAGCCATTGCTTCGGAATATCTGTAACCTTCTGGCCATCAATCGTGATTTCACCTTTCTGTGGATCATAGAACCGGAATAATAAGTTGATGATCGAGCTTTTTCCGGAACCGGTGTGACCTACTAGAGCAACAGTTTCGCCTGGACGTGCTTCAAAGGAAATATCGCGAAGGACGAAGTCTTTTTTATAAGCAAAAGATACGTTCTTAAACTCCACTTTTCCTTTATAGCGCGGCATGGAACCATCGGTAACATTCTCCCCAGGCTCATCCATAAGAGTAAACACACGACCCGCAGACACCATAGAAGTATCGAGGTTTGCAAGCTGATTCACCATACCTGTAATCGGTTGGAACAAACGTCCAAGCACATCGACGAAGGCGTATAGAACACCTAAAGATACAAATGTAGAACCCGTAATACTGCCATGTCCGAAATACCAAAGCACCATCACAAAAGAGAGACTGCGTAGAGAGTTCACCAGGTTGTGGGAGGTGAAGGCATTCAGATTCAGCATTTTATTCTGATATTTCAAGTAGTCATCGTTCAGATGCTCAAATTCTTCACCAAGCTGCTTCTGACGGCGGAATATACGAACAATGGACATTCCTTGAATAGATTCATTAATGATAGCGTTGATCTCACTCAGACGTGAGCGGATGATCGTATTGTATTTTGTAGCGATTTTGCGGTAGAGCACGATCCAAAGAATAAGAATCGGGATGATGAACAAGCTGATCAGACCTAGCCGAACATCGAGCAAGAACAAGGCGATGTATACACCAGTAATATTAATAATACCAGTACTGAAATTAGAGAGAACAGCAATAAATAGATCCTTTATCGCCTCAGTATCATTAGTTACACGTGACACTACCTTACCTGCTGGCAAGTTGTCAAAAAAGTAAACCGGAAGTCGCTGGATATGCGCATACACATCTGTTCGTAGTTTTCGGATTACCTGATTCGCCGAAGATTGCAGCCAATAGGTTTTACCGAATTCGGCAAAGATCGAGATGACCAGGAAGATAGTGTACAAACCGACCAGCTGATAAATACCAGGGAGCTCAGGTTTGTAAAAATCAAACAGTTCATCCGCTGAAAGTTTAACCGCAGGATAGATGACTTCATCCTGGCCGCGCGTGATATGCATTTCACCATTACTGAACTTTCTCTCACCATCGGACTGTGTTACGGCTTCATTGATAAAGTAGAAACTTCGTCCCGATTGAAGAATGCGAATTTCTTGACCCTTAGCTTCCCCGGGTTCAAAACGGTCTCCGCGTTTGTAATAAGCGTTGTTATACTGAACTGCCTCATCAGGTGATGCAGTACTAAAATAAGGCTTTTCGATGGCCAACATATGATTGTCAATCATGCTTTTGGCAATAAATGGACCTGCCAGTTCAGCCGCTACCCCGATGGAGAGGAGTAGAAGGGCTGCGATAAAGGTTTTTTTTGCGGTCAATGCGTATTCAAGCAGGCGTTTGCCTGTACTCTTTGTCAACGGTGACACCTCCTAAAAGTTTTGCATAGTCATAGCTAGTATGTCTTTTAATCATTCGATAAATTATTCTCTACTTGTTGCCGGTCATACTGCTCGCGGTACCAGCCATTCAGATCCAGCAGCTCTTGATGCGTACCACGTTCCACGATATGTCCGTTATCAAGTACGACGATCATGTCGGCATGTTGAACAGCAGAGAGGCGGTGCGTAGAGATCAATGTAGTCTTTCCCGCACGCTCTTGGCGAATATTCTCAATGATCTGAGCTTCAGTACGAGCGTCAACAGCGGATAAGGCATCGTCCAGAATCAGTACATCTGGATTTGCGATAAAGGCTCTGGATAAGGATACACGTTGTTTTTGTCCACCGGATAAGGATACTCCACGTTCACCAACCAACGTATCTAAACCATCGGATAATGTTCCTAAGTCATTTTGGAAGGCGGCAGCTGTGATAGCTTTCATGATCGTATCGTCATCCGCGTTGTCTAGACCAAATTGAATATTCTGACGTACTGATTTGGAGAAAAGGATCTGCTCTTGAGGAACATAACCCATCCAACTGTGTAGCTGATCCAATGAAATCTGTTGAATCGGAACTCCAGAGATGAGAATTTCACCATTACCTGTCGGATATTCACGAAGCAGCTGTTTGAGGAGCGTTGATTTACCGCTTCCCGTACGACCGACTACACCTAGTGTTTGCCCTTGGTTTAAGGTCAGACTGACATTGCTTAGATTGTCAATCGTCGATGAGGGATAACGGAAGGTTACATCGTTAAGTTCAATTCGGGTAGGATTAGCAACTTGAACCGGATTGGCCGCACTTTGAACATCCGCTTTGGAGTTTAGCGTCTCATCAATACGTTCGAGAGAAGCACCACCACGTTGCATGATGTTAATAAGCTCTCCAATAGCGAACATCGGCCAAACGATCATTCCGAGGTACATATTAAAGGAGACAAGATCCCCTAAGGTGATCTGATTACGGAACACAAGATATATCCCATAGGTAAGACCGATAATGTAGCTGAGCCCTACGCAGAACCGAATCGTCGGTTCGAAGAAGGCATCGACACGGGCGACGGCCATGTTCTTGTTGTATACATCTTCTGTAATATCCGAGAATCGTTTCTCATCAAGTCTTTCTTGTACATAAGCACGGATAACTCGCACACCTGAGACAGACTCGAGAACCTGATCATTCATATCTCCGAACGCATCTTGTGCTAAGCTGTAACGATCATGAATCGCTTTACCATAAAAAATCATAGCTATTGCAATTAGTGGTAATGGTAAGACTGCTGCAAGTGTCAGCTTCCAGCTGACAAGAAAACCCATTGCGAATAGTACGACAGTGAGGTAAATTGTAGAATCCACCAGGGTGAGCATCCCGAATCCAACGGTAGCTGAGACAGCTCTGATATCATTGGTTGCCCGAGCCATCAGGTCGCCGGTTCTATTGCGTTCGAAAAACGACGGGGTCATGGTCATCAAATGATTCATAAATCTCGAGCGCAGCAGGCGCTCTACGAGGTTGGAGCCTCCGAATAATTTGTGCATCCATATGTAGGTAATCCAATAAATGACTAGCAGCAAAATGAGGATCATACCGATGTACTTGGCTAACGATGCTGTAGTAATAGAACCGCGTACTATGTCGTCAATGGCATTGCCTAGCAGACGTGGGGGGAATAATTCAAGAACACCTACACCAATAAGTAAGATAAGGCCAATCAGGTAACGCCTTTTTTCTCGGCGAAAGAACCAGCCGAGATTACGGAGAACGGAGAACAAGTAAATCCCTTCCTTTCGAGTTAAAGTACTAGCTGTGATGTTGGAAAAAAGCGCAAGTGGTTATCTCGACAGCCAAGAAAAAACGACGTTGTCGTCCTTCAAAGATGACAACCGACAAAAAAAGGCATATCATCCGAAAACGGACGATATGCCTGTAATTTACAGCTATCATGCGCACGGTGCTATACAGCACCAGGCATGTGAGAGACCTTCAAGAACTAAAGTTATACGATCAATTACACTCGCAGGGAACTTCAGGATGGTTTCACCACTTGGGCTGCTTCGGTATTCGGTTGATTGGAAATTCCAACAATAGTTATTTGATATGGCTGTAACTTCGTAAACACCGCGCTCACCCCTTTCATTGATTTAATAATAACTTTTGGTAATAACTAGTAGACCGTTAGTTATGTTCAGAGTTTATCACTCGGTTCGCAAAGTTGTCAAACTAATTTTTGAGGAGCTTGGGAAAACATTAATTGTATAAAGGTATTTGAATATCGATTCATTTTCAGTATGATTAGACTATACAAAGGAGCTGAGAGAGATGAACATGGAAATTAGTCAAGCAGCGGCAGCTTGGTTTAAAAGAGAACTGGATCTTAAGAATGGAGACTATATTCGTTTATTTCCCCGCTATAGCTCGGGAGGTGGACTTCACCCTGGTTTCTCACTGGGTATCGGGACGGAGGCACCAGGACGTTCGGCAATACAAGTTGAACAAGACGGTATTGTGTTCTACATGGAAGAGCAGGACTTATGGTATATGGAAGGTTACGGCTTAACTATTGTGTATTCTGAGGCAGACGATGACATTGAATATAAGTATGAAGCCAAATCGGTGCCTGGCGGAGTACAGGTTTAAATGTCTTAATTTTGTTTTTTTTACTAATGTGAAAAGCCCTTGCCAAAAGGCAGGGCTTTTTCTAGTGTTGATATAATCAGTGCGAATTGCGAAACGTTTCTTCCTCCATAGCAAAATCGAAATCGTCAATGTCGTATACTTGAACAGGGACTCCACCTTCAATAATGCGTTGAATCAGCTCGAATTGATCTGTAAGAATAGGCACCTTCTCACGTTGTGAGGACAATAGAAGCTCCGTTTCGATAGGATCGAACGTTTCGCCGTAGACAGCGGTATCCATGCTGTTAATGATGGTAATCTTTGATTGTCCGCCTAGTAGAATACCAGAGCTTTTTGCCCAAGGAACGGCCAGACAGCGGTTGATTTTTTTAGCATTAAGTGGCTCTTCAAAATAGGCAATGAGCTCACCAATCTTGAGTTTGACATGCTTGTCATCATCTGGACGGTTCATTAACGGATCATCACTGTCCCGCAGTTCGTATAATTCCATCACGGTCGTATAAGGCACTATATATTCTACAGGGCTGCTCGATATGAGAAGCTGGCCGTAAATCGCCATCATGACGGCTTCCGTCACAAATTGTCTAGACATCTTTATCCTCCTGAAGTTCGGGTACTGCTATCGTACTTATGGACTTAAAAATATAAAAACACTGTAGAGCGCAAAAGTCAACTGTACTTAGCAACTCAGTAAAGAGAAAGGACAGAATATCCCTGTGAAGCAATGGAAATCATATTTTACTTTTGTACGGCCTTACATGAAATGGATTGTGTTTACGCTCTTTATAGGTATGATCAAGTTCAGCATCCCGTTGACACTGCCTATGATTCTGAAATACGTAGTCGATGATTTGCTGATGAACCCTGCCATGAGTGCCCAGGAGCGGGTATCGCAATTGATGCTCATCCTCGGAGGCGCTTTTGTTTTATTCGTAATTGTAAGGGGACCGGTGGAGTATTACCGGCAGTATTTTGCACAGCTGATCACAAGTAAGATATTGTTCGATATGCGGAATAAGCTATACAGTCACTTACAGCGGTTGTCGCTGCGGTATTATCAGAATACAAAAGTGGGCGAAGCGATTTCAAGATTTATAAATGATGTGGAACAGACCAAAAATTTAGTAGAAGTCGGAATGATGAATGTATGGCTGGATTTATTTACGCTAGTGTTTGCGCTTGGTTTTATGTTTTATTTGAATCCAGTTCTGGCGCTAGTATCTATCGCTGTACTTCCGTTTTACGCCTTTGCGGTAAGTAAACTATATAAACGACTTAAGGTGTTAACGAAAGACCGTTCACAGGCTCTGGCTGGCATTCAAGGCTATCTTCATGAACGGATTCAAGGCATTTCGATCATCCGCAGCTTCACCATGGAAAAAGTGGATCAGAAGCAGTTCGAAGATATCAACGGTAACTTTCTCAAAAAAGCGATGGCTCAAACTCGTTGGAATGCGATTACCTTCGCGATTATTAACACACTAACGGATATTGCACCACTGCTAGTCATCGGATACGGTGGTTATCAAGTGATTCATGGCAATTTGACTGTGGGAACCTTTGTTGCTTTCTTCGGCTATCTGGACCGGATGTATGCGCCTCTGCGTCGATTGATAAATTCCTCGACAGTGCTCACGCAAGCCTCGGCTTCCCTTGAACGGGTGCTAGAGCTGCTAGAAGAGCCTTATGATATCGTGGATAAACCGGGAGCAAGACCTCTGACGAATGCACGTGGTGAAATTGATTTTCATAATGTTTGGTTCAAATACAACGAAGAGAATGATTGGGTACTGAAGGATATTAATTTAAGTATCAAACCTGGTCAGACGGTCGCTTTTGTTGGAATGAGTGGTGGCGGGAAGTCCTCTCTCATAAGCTTGATCCCGCGATTCTATGACATAAGCAAAGGTAGCCTCCAGATGGATGGTCAGGATATACAGGGTTTGACGCAGGAGAGTTTGCGAAGAGCCGTTGGGATGGTGCTTCAAGATAATTTCTTATTTAGTGGGTCTGTACGAGATAATATCTTGTTCGGCAATCCTAATGCTACAGAGGAGCAAGTCCTTTCGGCGGCGAGAGCTGCCAATGCGCATGATTTTATTGAGCAGCTGCCGCTAGGCTATGATACAGAAGTGGGAGAACGTGGAGTGAAGCTGTCCGGTGGGCAAAAGCAACGGGTAGCCATAGCAAGGGTGTTTCTTAAAGACCCAAAGGTTCTTATATTAGACGAAGCTACGTCAGCACTGGATCTGGAATCAGAGCATTTAATTCAACAAGCGCTGCAATCCCTCTCGTCGGAACGAACTACACTAATTGTTGCGCATAGACTGTCTACCATTACACATGCTGATCAGATCGTGGTGCTTGAGAACGGTGAAATCACAGAACGTGGTACACATGAGGAACTAATGGGACTAGACGGAAGTTATGCGAGATTGTTTAACGTACAGCATTTGGATACATGATAAGATCTAACATTATAATAAATTACTTAGGTGGTCTTCTCGGGAGAGAGGGCCATTTTTTTAAATCCATTTGAGTCTTTTTGAATATCACGTGCGTCTAAAAAATATAAGCAACATGAAAGGTAGTGAGAACTTGAATACAACAGAGCTGGAGGAAAAGGCGATAGCGGGTGATGAAGACAGCTTTACTGCATTGATAGACGGGATGCAAGAGCGTCTTTACCGTATGGCGTACTCCTATGTGAGGAATAAGGATGATGCGCTGGAGATTGTACAGGAGACCGTTTATAAAGCGTTCATCTCAATTCATAAACTGCAGCAACCTCAATATTTTAAAACTTGGCTCACAAAAATAGCCGTCAATTGTGCCTTGGACTTTATCCGAAAATCTAAAAAAATCGTGTATATGGAGAAAGATCCCGAAGGCAGCTACGCTTCAGAACCCATAGAGGATGTCATTGATCTTCAGGAGGCGCTAAGAGTTCTTGATAAAAGATCAAGAATGATCATTGTGATGAGGTATTTTGAAGACTTGCCCATAAAGGAAATTGCCGGGGTATTGGACATGCCAGAGAGTACAGTGAAAACCGTCATCTATCGGGGATTAGGGAAATTAAAAATTAATATGAAGGGGAGTGAGTACTTTGGATAATCAACTTGAACGTTTACAGAAAGCATACAACGATATTGAAATCCCCGAAGAACTATCACAAGCTTCTCGAAAAGGTATTGAAAGAGGAAAACGCTATAAACAACAGAAAAGAGGAATAAAAATGAGCGGATTAAAATGGACAGGATCAGTTGCAGCAGCAGTTATCATTTCTTTTACAGTGGGTGTAAATACGGTACCCGCCTTCGCGGATAGTATGAATCAAGTGCCCGTTCTAGGCAAGCTGGTAAGTGTATTGAAATTTACGGATGGAAGTGCAGGCGGCGGCACGATTCAGGATGGAGTAGATGTCAATTTCATTTCGTTGAAACATCAGAAGAACAGTGATCAAATGATTTTAAATTTTGCAAATTCGGACAATACACAAGACCTTGCAAGCTCTTATAACGTAAAATTCACTGACAATCCTTATACAATGACCGTAACCGTGAGTGGGGCAAGGAACTTCTCAGCTGTTAAAGATCTTGAGACATTAAAAGAAAGCAAGTATGTTCAAGATGCTTATCCTTTAATTACATTGGATGACTCGATGATACGTTTCAATGTAACCTTCAAAGAGCCAGTTGCTTATGAGGTAAAGGAATATAAGGAGCCGGCACAGGTGGCGATTACATTGAAGGATAAGAAGGGTGACGTGGAGGAAGGAACTTCTATCTATTCACTTAGAACGGTCTCAGAGCCTTCCGGCGAGAGTCAAGGCATGGCTGAAGAGATGTTATTCGGGTTAGAGAACGTGCGCGTATTAAAGGATCAGAAGGGATTATTCCTAGTGGAATCTGGGTATTTCAATACAGAAGCAGAAGCTTTGGCCCAACTGAAAAAAATTCAAACAGAGCATGGGGTTGGTGATCTATTGTTTGTAGAAAAACGATCGTCTCAGGAAATTCCACAGTCCATTTCTCAGGCTGAATAAAAATAAAATAGAGCAGCGATTCTCTCGATAGTGGAGAATTGCTGCTCTATTTTTGTGTTGAATGGTTGCTCCACCTTTTACATTTTGCCAATCAAGAGCGACAATATACCGGCTGCGATAAGCGGTCCTACAGGGACACCCTTGAACAATGCAACGCCAATCACTGTTCCGATCAGGAGACCCGCAACAACTGTGGGCTGGTTGGTCATAAGGATGGCTCCGCGTCCACCAAGATAAGCGACGAGAATGCCGATCGCAATCGCAAGAAGAGACTTCCAGTGGAGGAAGGACTGACCGACCATCTGTAGCGATATTTTTCCGCTGGCCAAGGGCGTCATGACCCCGATCGTAAGAATGATAATCCCAATGGTTAAACCATATTTCTCAAGCCAAGGGAAGGTCTGCTGCAGGCCAAGAACTCTTAGCAGTAGTAGGACGACCATTGCTATTGTTACAGGGGAATTACTGCTTATAATACCGAGCGCAGCAAGACCAAGCAAAAGCAAAGAGGTCATGTCCATCTTAAACGTTCAACTCCTTATTGTGAGAACTGCGCTTCGCAAGAATGTGATCTGCGATAAGTTTACCATGCCCACGTCCTGTCTCAATAAATACTTCATTTGCATTGCGGCCTGAGGCGATTACTCCTGCAACATAAAGACCTGGAACATTACTTTCCATAGTTGAAGGATTAAAAGCTGGCTTATCCATATCGTCATCCATAACTACGCCAGCAGAAGTGAGAAGCACCCGGCTAGGCCGGAAGCCAGTTAAAGCAAGGACGAAATCATTATCTATGGATTTTTTGTCTCCATTATGACTCGTAACTATAACCGAACTAGCCGTAATTTCAGTAACACGTGATTCCAGATGTAGAGTGATCTTACCCTTTTGTACCATCCCTTCAAAGATTGGCCGAACCCAAGGCTTAATATTCGAGGAAATGCTCTCACCACGATAGACCATATCGACTGTAGCTCCAACACGCATAAGCTCCAGTGCTGCATCTACCGCAGAATTACTGCCACCAATGACAGTAACTTTCATCCCTGTATATGGATGGGCTTCACCGAAATAGTGGGTAACTTTAGGAAGTTCTTCCCCTGGAATGCCGATCATATTCGGTTGATCAAAATAACCTGTAGCGATAACGACATTTGCAGTGATACGTGTGTGATGCTCACCACGCATATTGGACGTATGTACAGCATAGGTTCCATCTTCCAGAGGCTCAATGGATAACGCTTCTTCGTAAGCGGCGATATCTAGACCATACTGCTTCGCAGCCCGGCGGTAATAGACAAGAGCTTCATGGCGGTATGGTTTATCATTGGTCGAGGTGAAAGGAACGTCTCCGATTTCTAATAACTCAGCGGTACTGAAGAATTGCATATTTGTTGGATACAAATAAATGGAGTGTACGATAAAGCTTTTTTCAATAATGAGACTGGACAGTCCTTGGCGCTGGCATTCGATAGCTGCCGAGAGGCCGCAAGGACCTGCACCGATAATAATTACATCTTTCATACAGTGGGTTACCTCCTGATTGTTACTATCTTTTCTTTAAATCCTACCCTAAATTCATTCATTTTGCCATAAGCATAAGATTAAACACAATAACCATTGCAAGCATAATGTTGATTGTTATATAATTAGATGTATATCTAATATGTATCTAGCTTTTGAAGGTGAAGGAGTGTGATTCCAATGCAGTTAGAAAAAATAGTGAACTATCATAAAGCTTTGGCTGACCCAACACGTCTTCGTTTATTGTTGCTTCTGTCACAAGGAGAAATGCACGGACAAGCGCTGGCTGAGAAATTGAATTTATCACAACCAACGGTAACTCATCATGCAGCGAAATTGCGTGAAGCAGCTCTAATAAAGGAACGACGTGACAAAAATACAGTTTATTTTAAGTTGAATCCAGAATTCATTAGTAGTGGCGCTGAGGCTTCACTTCAGTTTATTTTTTCGAAAGGAGCGAGAAATATGGAAGAGAAATCACCTGAAAATAGTCTAAAGGAGTCTGTGCTGCGTAACTTTTTTTCGAAGGATGGGCGGCTTCGGCAAATCCCGGCACAATATAAGAAGAAACTGATCGCACTTCAGTTCATGGTTGAGAAGCTAGAGCCAGGGGTAGTTTATAGTGAGAAGGAAATTAACGAGTTTATTAAGCAGTTCCATGAAGATTTTGCTACCATTCGGCGTGAATTTATTATGCATCAGTTTATGTATCGTGAGAATGATAAATATGAACTTAATCCCCAAGAAATTTGGATGCGTTGGGAAGATGTCAAATAATGATCATAAAGTTGTTAACAATTTGTGTCTTTTGGAAATATGCTGATTAAGAGGGAGGAATTCGAATATAATAGAATTGTAAGCGTTAACAAAGATAGTTTTTCGAAAGGAGACTTGTCTTATGTTTTTTAAACGCACAAAAAAACAACCCCAATCCGATCATATTACCGTTACCCTAACCCAAGTCAAGCAGGCGATCAGACAGTTTGAAGAAGATATGCCTGCGCTCATTAATAGAACAGCTTTAATCCTTGACGACAAAAGAATAGATCTGAGCAGACTAAAACGGTATTTAGGAGGAATTCCAGAGCAGAATTTCTATATGTCACGCGAGACCTATGAAGTTTTCGAGGAACAAGATAAGCTTGTTCCGTATTACCTTGATATGGTTCAGTCCGCTGTAGACAATTACATCAGTGATACAGGACAGTTGCCACTTGTTGAAGATGCATGGTTGCCTGAGGTTCATTATCGTTTGCTAGCCACAGAAAGTTATCTCAAAGAAACCCCTCCTTTCCCACTGTATATCACAGAAGAGGAAATGATGCTGACACATCGTGCGGAGCATTTTGAGTAAATGAATAAATCAAATATAAAGCCTATAAAGACTGTTCGGTAGAAGGGGAGACAGCAGTTCCTTTTTACAGAATGGTCTTTTCATTGTCTTCAAAGGCATAGTACAATAGATTTCTGTAAGTTAAATTTTTATAATCAACAGCATATAAGGGGAATCGCTTGATGAAAGAAGTACAAGCTATATTATTTGATTTGGATAATACTTTAATGGATCGTGACCATACATTTCGCAGTTTTAGTACTCAGTTTGTTCAGGATTTTCTAGGACATTTGGAAGCTGAAGAAGCGCAGAAGGTAGTAGAAGATATGATTCACAGAGATGCTGATGGTTACCGTGATAAGGACGGATTCTTCGTAGAGCTAAGCGAGGTACTGCCTTGGGAAACACCAGTTACGGCTGAACATATTCGTGCATATTATGATGCAAGTTATATCAATCATGGTGCTACGATGAAGGATGCTGTGGACGTTCTGAAGTACTGCAAAGAGCGCGGTTATATACTTGGTCTGGTTACCAACGGCAAAGTAGATATCCAGAACACCAAAATTGATACCCTTGCCCTGCGAGAGTACTTCAAGGCTATTGTCATTTCTGGAGAAGTAGAAATTGCTAAGCCTGATCCTAAGATTTATCAACTTGCATTAGACAGATTGGGAGTTACTGCGGATCAGACATTGTTTATTGGAGATCACCCGGTGAATGATATCTGGGGTGCAGGGAAAGCAGGGCTACAAGGCATTTGGCTGCAAAGAAAACATGCCTGGGACGAGCAATTGGACATACAACCTTGGAAGATAATCTACGAGTTGAATGAGCTTAAGTCCATTTTGTAATTTTATCAAAATTTATAGTTGACATTATACGGCAGCGCCGTTTATGATAACAGCATCTTATTTCGGAAGGAGACGATGTTTTATGACAGTTTTAAATGTAATGAACTCAACTGTTGTGGATACGTGTCTTCCGGGAACAGCGGCTGCCGAATAAGTTATTCGTGCAGTTTAGCAGGTAAGCTCTATTACGCTTATTAGAGCCGCGGGAACCGTATTGGGTCCGGCGGCTTTTTTTGCGTATATAGAATCGATAGGAATTGTAGTTAATTGTCTATTTCTCTATATATCGCACGGGAAAATGAACTTGTCCTTGTTTTTAGGATGAGACATTTTCCTGATTATGTGTACACTTTTTGTCCTTTTCGTCCTAGAGGAGTTCATGAAGTGTGACCGCCGCCGGAGTCTTAAATTCCGACGGCTTTTTGTGTTCTCGGAAAATGCTAGCAGTACATGGTAAATAAAAACAAAAACTTAAACAGATCTTTAGGAGGATTCAAATGACTAACATACAGCAATATGGTTGGAATGAAAATTGGAGTTCAAAATGGGATGAACAGTGGAAGGAGACGGAGGATAAACGGCTTGTTCCCGGAAGAATTGTAGGCGATTTTGGCAGTAAGTATAGGGTGATGACTGATTTGGGAGAGACATGGGGGGAGCTATCAGGCAAGCTGAGACATACGTTTGTCGCTTCAGGTGATTTTCCTGCGATCGGCGACTGGGTGGCTCTTTCAATGCAGGATGGCGGCGAGCATGCGATTTTACATGGGATATTGCCTCGGCATAGTGTCATCTCACGCAAGGTAGCTGGTAACACACAAGAGGAGCAGATTGTTGCCTCGAATGTAGACACTTTATTTCTGGTCAGTGCTTTGAATGATGACTTTAATGTTCGGCGGATGGAGAGATACTTAATCATGGCTTGGAACAGCGGGGCCAATCCAGTCATTCTACTGACCAAAGCAGATCTTTGTCTAGATGCAGAGAGTAAAATTGCCGAAATGGAAAGCGCCGCTCCAGGTGTGCCTGTTCATGCGGTTAGTGCACTGCAAGATAATGGCCGTGAGAAGTTGCTGCCTTACATTGGGAGTGGACAGACAGTAGCTCTAACGGGCTCATCAGGCTGCGGCAAATCTACGATGGTCAACTGGTTATGTGGAAAGAATCTTCAGCTTACACAGGATGTAAGAGAAGGAGATAGCCGTGGACGTCATACCACTACCCACCGTGAACTGTTTATTATGCCGGACGGAGGAATCATAGTAGACACACCAGGGATGCGTGAGCTGCAGCTGTGGGAAGATGAGGGTGGATTAGATCTGGCGTTCAGTGATATTAGCAGCTTAGCTGCTGCATGTCGGTTTAGTAACTGTAGACATGAACGTGAGGAGGGCTGTGCGGTACTTGAAGCGGTTCATAACGGTGAGCTCGAAGAGAAGAGACTGCTGAACTACCGAAAGACACAGCGGGAGCTGCTGTACCAGAGCACCAAAGAGGTGAAGCTCAAGAGAAAAACTGCAGCTTCTTCTAAAGTTCATTCGACAAGGACTAGAGGGTACGGTTGGCGTAAAGAACTTGATGAGTATTAGAAGAACTTTATAGACAGCGACGGAGCCAAGAGTAGTGTTCCAATAGGCTAGATAGTCAAAAAAAAGGGTGACCCTGAGCTCAGAGTCACCCTTTTTTATTAAATTCTCTTATAGCTTGTATTAGAACGATGCTGCAGTTTCCTTAGCCAATTGCAATCCGTTCTCAATAATTTCAGCGGATTGTGCAGGAAGTTGGTTGTGACCTTCGATGATTACTTGAGTAATATCTTTGATACCCCAAAGGTTAAGGTTACCAACGATGAAGTTTACAGCCATTTCAGCACTTGCTGCAGGACCTTCGGAATAAATGCCACCTCTAGCGTTCAGTACGATTGCTTTTTTACCTGTCAAAAGACCAACTGGACCTTCAGCAGTGTAAGAGAATGTTTTGCCAGCTTGGCAAAGGTAATCGACATAAGTATGCAATACAGCTGGTACAGTCATGTTCCACAGTGGGAAACCGAATACTACTTTATCAGCAGCGATAAACTGTTCCAGATATTTATTAACTACAGCAGCACCTGCTGCTTCTTCAGCTGTTAGTTCGTAACCTTGAGCAGCTTTGTACATACCAGTGATCAGGGTATTGTCGTAGTAAGGAAGTTGCTCTGCGAACAAATCAAGTTCAGTGATTTCATCTTCTGGATTGTTAAGTTTGTAGTTCTCCAAAAATTCATTGTAAAGCTTAACACTTACGGATTGTTCTGCTGGACGGTTGTTTGCTTTGATAAATAAAACATTAGACATTATGATTGCTCCCTTGGATGTGTGTATTTAATATTAACTATAAATAATATAGCATGTATTTTTTTGTTTGTAAATTATTTTTTTGTGATTTTTTTTAGGGGGGAAAGAGTATTTTATAAAGGAACAAGAGTTTGAATAATAGAAATCCCGGTTAATAAACTTACAAGGAAACAGGAAAATATTCCCTATATTCATAAGGATCTGAATGAATTAAAAGGAGCGATGGACATGTCCATTGATCGGTTTATCATTAAGAAATTGGATAGCTGTCACGAAGAGCATACACGCCAAAATTTAGTGAGACTCTTTAAACTTCGAATACAGAAGGCTGAAAAAGCAGAGAATAAGAACTATAAGATTAGCTGATATTGTCCCATACTGGTGTAATCATTCATTACTAAAGCTGCAAAACTTAAAAACAGCAAGTCTCTTTCAGAGACTTGCTGTTTTGTCTGCCAAAGGATAAAAGAAACTTTACAAAAAAACTACCCCTCTATTAATAGAGGGATAGCGCCAATGAATCATTCTCACTATAACTGTGCAATATAGCCTCAGAGCCTTTAATTTCGATACTAATTAATGAATTCAGGCATTTCTGGATAGCATTCTTGCCCTTTTGAATTTTGAGCTCCAACGTACTGTTAAGTAATCTAAGTACTTTTTGAGTGGGCTGTTTATTTTCTGTTGTGAAATACACAGGTACAAGTTTGTTCTGAAATGTGATGAGCATTCTCATTTTGAAGACACCTCGCTAAAAGTATTTCATGTTAATGATAATACCCTTTGTTTCTTAATTTTACCTTAAAATTAGCTTATGATAACATAAAGATTGTTAGATTAATATACATATATATGAAATACAGGAAGGATACAATGATGTGAATGACAATGGATTGGCCGATTTAACGCATTTTTTATTTCCAGATGAAGTAATGGGGCAAGCAGTTCTGGATCAGTTACATACAGGTTTAAACGCAGAACGGATCTGTAGATTGAAATATAAAGAGAAGGAGGAAATGAAGGATCTGTGTCTGCAAATACATAAAGACCGTATACTAGTAATCTGCAATAGTAACCCGGAAACCCTGCCCTATGAATTAAAGGATGAAAGTGAAACGGAGAGCTTTTGTCTTCAGCTGTTCGAATGTGAGAACATGAAGGAGCTCTTTAATCACGGGATTCCGGCATTACTAATGTCAAAAAGAAAATTTGAGGAGCTGAAAAAAAGCTCATGCTCATCCACGCTGCAAATGCTCTCAGATTGTTTAGCAGCAGAGACAGGGGATGATGTACATTCCATCCAACTAGCACGGGTAATGAAGTGCTTCATGGCGGAAGGAGAATTACGAATCTGTACGTCCAGTGACAGTGGATGGAGCTTCCAGAAAGCACGCTTCTTAGGCGATCATTCCAGTGGCTGGTTGTTACGAATGAGCAGTGATCCATCCAAAGACTGGCTTATAGCCCTCCCGATTACAAAAGCTCAATTATGTGGGTCAGTAACAAAGTGGGTGTTACATTCTTCCGCATTTCTCACTCCACAATAGCAGTTGAATAAGGAGGGAGGGTAAGTTGATCTGAATTCAAGATCGATTTGACAGCAATCGTCTTTAGGATCTTGGAGTAAGAGAAACCCTCGACATTGGGTTGTAGTACAATAGTTTGTTCTTCTCCAGTAAGGTTATGAACGACGAGCACCTGATCCTGTGTTGTTAGTCGTTCGTAAGCCATAACCCCGGGATTGCCAGAAGCATAGTCACGGATTCCGCCATCCCGGAGCGCAGGAATCTCATTTCTTAGCGCAATAAGCTCGCGATATCTTTCTAGCATTGAACCACTGTCATTCAGCTGGCTCTCAACATCAACGTTTATCGCACCCGCATTATTACGTCCGGCCTCCCAAGTAGTCTGCCCCTCTCCTTGATCAGCTGCACTCCATCTCATAGGCTCTCGAAGTCCTTCATCTGGCTTCACACCGCGCATTCCAATTTCTTCACCATAATAGATAAAAGGATTCCCAGGCAAAGTTAATAGTAGGGCTGCTGCCATTTTTGCATGATTCGGGTTATTGTCTAATTGACTCATGACTCTGTTTTGATCATGATTCGTCAAGAAAGTAGCATCGGTAAATTGGTTATCGGATATTTTGGAATACAATTTATAGGTTCGTTCCAGCGTAAAGGCCGTCCCGCTGTCTTTTTCAGTTTTTACAGAGTTCACCAGTGTTTCTGCTAAGCCAAAGTTAAAGCTTGAGTTAAAAGCTTGATCTAAATAAGCTCCGACAGTGACAGCAGAATTCTCCCAGACCTCGCCAACTATATATGCCTCTGGATTTACTTCATTCATAGCCTTGCGGAACTCCTGCCACCAGGATACATTTTTAGCGGTAGTAGCCTCACTTTTATCACTCAAAAGATCTTCGTAGATATGCTTCGCAGCATCTAGTCGGAAGCCATCCACACCTTGCTCCAGCCAAAATTTTCCGATGTCCTTCATTTCAGTACGAACTTCTGTATTATCGAAATTCAGATCAGGCATTCCTTCCCAAAATCCGCCCAGATAATTACTGCCAAGTATAGAATGCCACGCACTGCCACCGCCAGCAGCGCTGGCTCCATTTGCGGGACGACCTTGATCTTCAGCCCAGACGTACCAATCGCGATATTTGCTGTCACTGTTTTTAGCCGAGTCTACGAACCATGGGTGTTCTTTGGAGGTATGATTCACAACCAAATCCATAATTATTTTTATTCCTCGTTTATGCGCTTCTTTAATTAGCTCCTGCATATCCTCAATCGTCCCATAATCAGGATTAATCGCACGATAATCGGTTACATCATATCCATGATAGCTTGGTGATGGGTTGATGGGCATGAGCCAAATCCCGCCAATCCCCAAATCAGTCGTGGTTTCAGGATTCCCATCATTTAAGTAATCCAGCTTTTGGGTGATCCCTTTTAGATCTCCAATGCCATCGCCGTCTGAATCATAGAAGGAACGAACAAATAATTCATAATAAACAGCGGAAGGTTGTTCATCCGTCTTATTTATCAATGCTTGAGGTGTAACGGTGCTCTGAATGGAGTCTGCTTTAGGGGAGGGCGTGGCAATGGATGTTTTGTTGCTTTGATTACCAGAACAACCGGACAGCAGTAATGTGGTTAGACTGATGCCCACCAGAGAGCATATTGTGATTTTTTTGGTTTTGAATGTAACACCTTTATACATATGTAACAACTCCTTCTATTGCAAATTTTCTAATTCAAGAAATGGAAAGCGCTTTATTTCCTATAGTACTCGAATGCATCCCCATTGGTAAAACGTTTGCACAGATACAAAAACAGCAAATTAAACGATATTTATCCATTCCTTCAATAAAAGTCGCTAGTATCATGGTTATTCTAGGATTTCCCTAGGTTATTGGAGGTTTTAACCTTTTCGTAGGCATCTGCATATGCTTTAAGCAAGGGCGAAGGACCCGGTAAGAAAGGAGAATGAAGAATGAAGATTAGGAAAAAGCTGTCATTGTCGCTCATGATCATTACTTTATGCTTTTCAGTGCTTGCCGGTTGCGGCGGAAAGTCAGAGTTGGTACAGGTGAAGATTGGTGAAGTCACCCGTTCTGTCTTTTATGCACCCGAATATGTTGCCTTATCACAAAATTTCTTTAAAGACGAAGGACTTGACGTAGAACTACAGACGATCCCCGGTGGAGATAAAACCATGACTGCACTCCTCTCAGGTGCCATCGATGTTGCATTGGTAGGTTCTGAAACCTCCATTTATGTGTATCAACAGGGTTCAGATGATCCGGTCATTAATTTTGCACAGCTGACTCAGAGGGATGGAACGTTCTTGTTTGCCCGTAAAGCTGACGGAGCGTTTAACTGGGATAAAGTAAAGGGTTCTACCTTCCTGGGGCAAAGAAAAGGCGGAATGCCACAAATGGCAGGTGCGTTTACTTTATCTAAAAAAGGAATAGATCCTACTAAAGACATTACCTTGATCCAAAATATTGACTTTGCTAATATTGCCGGTGCTTTTGCTTCAGGTACAGGCGATTATGTGCAGCTGTTTGAACCACAGGCTTCAATCTTTGAACGTGAGAACCGAGGTGCAGTAGTGGCTTCGTTTGGTGTGGAAAGCGGCTATTTACCGTACACCGTGTTTATGTCTAAGAACAGCTATATTAGTAAAAATGGAGACACGGTACAGAAGTTCACAAATGCGATCCAGCGTGCTCAGCTTTGGGTGAAGGAACATAGCCCTGAAGAAATTGCGGATGCGATAATGACTTATTTTGATAAGACAGATAAAGATATCGTGGTTTCTGCAGTCAAACGTTATAAGGAACAGGATACCTATGCGGTTAATCCAATTATAGATCAAGAAGAATGGAACAATTTGCTCGATGTCATTGATAATGCTGGTGAGCTTAAAGAACGCGTTCCCGCTGACAAAATAGTGAATAACAGTTTTGCTGAGAAAGCTGAGAAGAGCATAACGAGCAGCACTTCAAAATAAGAGAGAACCAAAGATCCTAAATAAGATGTGTAAATTGAAGGAGGGGCTGACAATGCTTCCAGTAGTGCAATTAAAGGGAGTAACGCATGCCTATCTTGGCGACCGTGAAGCTTCACTGGCCGTTGAGGACCTGAACCTTAATGTCGAGCAAGGAGAGTTCGTTAGCTTAGTCGGACCAAGTGGTTGCGGTAAGACGACTCTCCTATCGATTATTGCAGGACTGCTGCAGCCATCTCAAGGCGAAGTGTTCGTAAATGGAGAGCCCATTATGGGACCCTCACCAGAGGTTGGGTATATGCTGCAGCAAGATTATCTTTTTCCTTGGCGGAGTATTCTGGATAATGCCATTCTAGGACTAGAGCTGACTGGAAACTTGAACGAAGAGAGCAGAAAGCGGACGTTGGAGCTACTTCGAGAGATGGGCTTAGAGGGCAAAGAGCACGCCTTTCCTACTCAGTTATCAGGTGGGATGCGGCAGAGAGTAGCTCTGGTACGCACCTTGGCAACGAATCCTGGACTCCTTCTACTAGACGAGCCGTTCTCGGCACTTGATTACCAGATCAAATTACAGCTGGAAGATTTGGTCTCTGAGACCTTACGCAGCAGGGGGACAACTGCAATATTAGTTACTCATGATCTATCTGAGGCCATTGCGGTAAGCAGCAGTGTTATTCTTCTACAACGAAATCCAGGGAAGATCCGAAAAGTATTTTCAGTGCCAGAGCAAATCCGGTCAGCACCTCCGCTATTTGCACGTGATCAGCCAGGCTTTTCGGAGCTTTTTCATGAAATATGGAAAGAGATGGAGATTGCAGGGAGGGAAAGCTAATGAAGCATACGGAGCAATCGGGGTTATTAGCTTCCCGTGAACAGTGGCTACAACAATTGCATGGCGATTATAAAAAAACGAAGCACCGCTGGCGCAATCAGGTGATTGTTGTAAGGAGCAGTCTGTTACTGCTGTTTTTTGTTCTCTGGGAAGCTGGCGCAAGAATGGGCTGGATTGATGAGCTATTATTCAGCTATCCCACAAAAATCTTCCGGCAGATCTGGGGAGATATGGTCAGTGGAAGCTTGTGGCCGCATCTGGGGATGACGGTAGGTGAGACTGCGGTAGGCTTTGTACTAGGAACGCTATTAGGGACACTACTTGCTGTGATCATTTGGTGGTCTCCTTTTTTATCAGCAGTGCTTGATCCGTATATGGTCGTATTTAACAGTATGCCGAAGGTGGCGCTGGGGCCGATTTTTATCGTCATGTTCGGAGCCGGATTCACTGCTATCGTTGTTACTACTTTATCTATAACGGTGATTATAACGACGCTTGTTGTGTACAATAGTTTTTGCAGTGTGGATCCGAATCTGGTTAAGGTGGTTCGTTCCTTCGGAGCTTCTAGAGTTCAGGTGTTTTTTAAAGTAATTCTTCCAGCCTCGTTCCCGACGGTGGTCTCCACCTTAAAAGTGAATGTGGGGATGTCATGGGTAGGAGTTATCGTAGGGGAGTTCCTGGTCGCTAAATCGGGTCTGGGTTATCTGATTATTTATGGTTTCCAGGTCTTTAATTTCACGCTAGTGATGTCCAGTCTTTTGATTATCGCGGCCGTGGCTACAGCAATGTATCAATTAGTGGTATATCTTGAGAAGCGGCTGTTATCCCGGCGATGAACCTTATGTAATATTGTGTCCGTACACAAAATCTTGTAACATGTCTATATCTTTACCTATTTATTGGGTTAGTGCTTGTAAGGAGAGATAAGGCTATGGGATTTCGTGTGATAAAAACAGCAGCAGCTACGTTATTATCCGTATTAGTTGCGTCTGCAGTGGGTATACCTAATGCGCAGAGTGCAGGCTTGCTGGCAATTTTGGGTGTTGAGGTTACTTTGAAAAGGAGTTTCCGAACGATAACGGCTCGTTTTTTAGCCTCGCTCGTGGGACTCTTTTTTGGCTGCATCCTATTCTGGCTTCTAGGGTTCCATTACTGGGTGCTCGGGCTGTATGTACTCGTGGGCTTTCCGATGATTGTAAAGTCTGGCTACAAAGAAGGAATTGTCACCAGCTCGGTTATCGTGTTTCGCGTGTTTGGACAAGCTGAACTATCGCTCCATGTCCTGTTGCAGCAAATAGAGCTTCTTGCTATCGGGCTCGGTTCAGCAGGGCTGGTAAACTTGATTTACATGCCTCAGACTGGTGGGGTCATTTATGGGATCCGTAAGGAAGTGGATCGCTATTTTTCGGTTATTTTTACACAGATGGCCCGAACGCTTCGAGATCCTGCGTATATTTGGGACGGCAAAGAATTAATTGACGCAGATAATACAGTGCAGCGGGGATTAACGGCAGCTACCCGTGAGATGGAGAATCATGTTATTCATCCTGATGAAGCATGGAATGTTTATTTCTACATGCGGAAGGAGCAACTGGAATCGATTCAAAGTATGATGCAGCTGCTTTCTCAAGTGTACCGCCATTTACCGCATGGGGAGATGGTTGCTGAGTTATTTGACCAGCTTAGCGGGGATGTGCTTGCGGAAGAATATACTGGACGAACTGAACATTTACTGGACGAGCTAACAAGAGAATTCGAAGAAATGGATCTGCCAGAGACACGTGAGGAATTTGAAGTGCGCTCAGCTATTCTTCAGTTATGCAGGGAACTGGCACTTTATTTAAAGATCGCTAAGCGGCATAAAATCCCGGTCAGTTACAAGCCGGAGAAACGTTTGAAGATTCGAAATAAGGCTTAAATTGAGGCTTTAATAAACTGAAGTATTAACTATCTCTGTCAAAATCACGATAAGATATGTATGAGCTAAAAGTTGATCACAGGATATGATTAACGATTTTATGGTGAGTTCAAATAATAGCAGGAAGTTCGGTAGTCGAATTTTCCGCATTGGCAGGTGAGGCGTATGGACAAAGTTATGGAATCATTTATAGGAAAACAGCTTATAGCTAACCTTTTTAATGACAAAGGAGTATTTGTTTTACCCGCATTGACTTTATTAAGTGCTGAGCATATACGATTAATTAATCAACATAAGATCACCCTAGAGTCTCATGACGTCGTACAGCTGGATAGCGCGGAATTTTTCCAACTTGCAATCGATGATTGCACAGCTGCGATAGAAAATATTTTTGAACAGCTTCGTCATAACAAAAACAAACGAATTCCTATGCTTGAAGTTAGAAATGAAGTCATTCCGTTTATTCAGCAGGTAAGCGAAAAGAATGACTTCTACGGCGTATTGGCTGCATTGCAGTCCAAGGATGATTATACATACAGACATAATGTAGCGGTTGGTATTTTATCTACATTGCTAGGTAAATGGCTAAAATTAAAGCCTGAGGATTTGAGTATGCTGACGATCGCAGCGACCCTTCATGATATCGGAAAAATGAGGATTCCGGATGAATTATTAACCCGGCCGGGCCCGTTGACCGCTGAGGAGTATCAGCTTATGAAAAAGCATACGACCTATGGATACGAGATGATCCGGGACACTATTGGAACCAATCATTTGCAAGCGCTCGTCGCCCTGCAGCATCATGAAAGAATGGACGGCAGTGGTTATCCATTCGGCGTACTTGGGAATCGGATCACTGATTTCAGTAAAATTGTTGCAGTAGCAGACGTGTTCCATGCGATGACATCCGACCGGTTTTATCGTAAAGCTTCACCTCTTTATGAAGTGTTGCTGCAGATGGAGGAAAACGTATTTGGCAAGCTTGACCCTTATATTTGTAGAGTCTTTATTAATAAGTTAATGCAGTCAATGATAGGGAATGAAGTGGAATTGACTGATGGACGGACAGGAAAAATCATTATGATTCTTGCTACTGATCCACTGCGTCCCCTCGTGAATATTGATGACGATTTTATTGACCTGAGCAAACATAGATCTATTGGTATTATGCGCGTAATCCCGCAATAGCGGGCTTTATAAGGTTTTTTTAACGTTCAGAATGGATATGTATCAGGCTGGACCATTTTTATAATCTACTCATATCTGTACAAATTTTGAAATAAAATGAACTATAAGTCTCCTGATAAGACCCTCTGGAGGGCTTACTCAAATTTATTTATAGACTAACAATCAACAAATGCCTAGAACCTGCATACACTTGATAGTGAATGATTGTATGGAGGAGGTTTAAAGATGTCATTAAGCCATAAACGTCAAACAAGGGAGATCATTACGAAGGCAATTTGCGGCAAAGGTCGTAAGTTCTCTACAGCAACCCATACCGTGACTCCGCCACATCACCCGACTAGTATTCTGGGGGCTTGGATTATCAACCACCAGTACGAAGCGGTTGCCGCCGGGAACGGAATCGAAGTAATTGGTACTTACGATGTAAACATCTGGTACTCGTACGACAAGAACAAGCAGACCGAGGTAGCTAAAGAAACGGTCTCCTATGTGGAGCTCATTCCGCTTTCGTACTTGGACACGAGACACCGCACTTCTACCGTTGAGGTCTCTGCGGAGGCAACGCAGGAACCCAACTGTGTAGAAGCGGGCGTATCGCCAGGCGGAGGCAGTGTGACACTTCGCGTAGAGCGCGAATTCGAAGTGGAGTTGGTGGCTGAGACCAAAGTCCGTGTGTATGTCACTGAGCAAAGCGATGATCCAGAAGACAAGGATTATGATTTTGAAGGTGATAGCTTCGATTACGATGATCTAGACCCTGACAATCTGGATGATGAACTGTAAGGAAGGATACGCCGCCGCTAACTGAGTACTGATGGGTTATGGTCCATTATATGTAGGGAGGGCGGCGGCGTAGAGGGCGAATGCCCTCCTTTTTTTTATTTATTTTTAGAATTAAAACTGGAATCAGAGTGGATGAAGAACAACTTGGTTCATATGAATGGGCAAGAAGTGCTACTGCAGGGCTTTCAATCTTGGGCTGCGATGGATGGAGGGGCAGGAGAATGAATGAGGGGTTTAAGGTGTATTGGGGATTGTCATCAGCACAGAGAGAGTCTAGATTATTTCGGAGCGGGATTGAAGCGACGCTCACTTCGTCTAGTAAGCAGGAACTGTTGCGAATGAAGGGCTCAGAAGCATCTCTGCGGAGAAACCAGACTTCTGGTGAAAGAAATCGCTTAGAAGATACATATGATACTCTGCCTTCCGATAAGGCCCATAAACAGTGCTATAACATACTCGTGTATAATTTGAACGTTCTGCAGATCACTCCACTAGGAGCAGGCCCAGGTATGCGCGCAGCCTCCGATTTGCTAGCCGGGGCTGTGCGAATGGATAGAGTCGATAGCAGCGAATCAATGGGGGCTGCACCAGGAGTATGGCGTGGAGTAATGAAATTACTTCAGCGTATTGCTGTTCGGACTTTGTACAGCTTGGGGCTGGATAGCGGTGAGGTCCTGCTGAGGGCAATGGGGAACCGGAGGTATGTCGTGGAGGGACTCACTCCACTACTACAGAGTTCCGGCAAATCATTGCCAGAGCCTTATCGTTCCGCAGCATTAGCGCTGGAACGGAGCCTTGCTCTGGAGCAGCCAGGCCGCAGCGGCCTGCTCATGGGCATGGACCCGGAGTTTATCATCCTCCGGGAGTCCACGGGCCGCGTCGTGCCTGCGTCGCGGTACCTGCCCACGGACGGCGTCGCAGGCTGCGACGCCGGACCTCCGGGAACGCGGGGCGCGTCCCCGGTCGCCGAGCTGCGCCCCCAGCCGCGCGGGGAACCACGCGCGCTGCTGGCGCAGCTGATGTCCGCCGCGGCTACGGCGGACCGGCTCATCGCCGACCGCACGCTGCGCTGGCGGGCGGGAGGTATGCCGCTGACGGGCTGGGCCCTCGGCGGCCATTTGCACTTCAGCGGCGTGACGCTGACGGCGCCGCTTTTGCGCGCGCTCGACAACTATCTCGCGCTGCCGATGCTTTTGCTTGAGGACGTCCGCGCGGGAGCGCGTCGTCCTCGTTACGGCGTGCTCGGCGATTTCCGGATTCAGCCGCATGGCGGCTTTGAGTACCGGACTTTGCCGAGCTTCCTGGTATCCCCGGTCATCGCTAAAGGCGCGGTCTATCTGGCTCACCTTATCGTGAGCCATTATGAAGACCTGACGCTACGCCCGCTTGACCGGGAAGACCTGCATATCGCCTACTACGGCGGCGATAAATCCTCGCTGCGCGACGCAGTACCCCCTCTGCTGGCGCAGCTACGCTCTCTAGGCGGCTACGAGAAGGCCGCCCAATACATAGAGCCTTTATTTCAGTATATCGCCTCTAAACGAACGTGGGATGAATCTCGCGATATCCGTGAGCTGTGGTGCAGCAAAGTTAAAGCTTGAGCTTATATTTCAAAATATTAGAAAGTATTAGTTTTTCACATATCCCTTATATCTAATATTTCTCGCATAAACGCTTACCGTCCTAATAAGGACGCCGAAGGCGTTTATGCTTGTCTACATGTACAAGATGCTCCAAGAGCCGATATCTTGAAATCCAAGTCGTTTGTATATGACCCCAGCATGAGGGTTGTCATAAAAGAGGCATAAAGATTTCCCTTCAGAGAGTAAGTCTGTGCATAGCTGTGCAACTACGCTTGTAGCTAATCCTTGCTCTCTGAATGCTTGATGAGTGGCAACCCCTACAATCATAGCTGACATGGAATTTTCCGCTGATGTTGAGGCCGTTGTAATCACCTGATCTTCACGTTTCATATAATACGTACGGCCAGTGCCAGTCGCCAATGTTTTACGTAGGCTAGTTCTCGATCCATCCCGACTGCTTTCAAACTCTTCTATTGTATCCGTAAGCGAACAAATCGCTTCCACATCCTGGATGGTTGCTATATTAATGTTATCAACGGAAGAAGAGTACTGTTTAATTTTGGCATTCATTTCCTTTAGCTCAGCAAAGTATAATTGCTTTTCTTGTTTAAAGTTAATTACTCCGTCAAAGGCCTTTACCACTTCGGTTACACCGGAAATCATATGAATATCGTTATCTTGTCGCATGATTGTAGCGAATCCTTCCACATCAAACGGCCCATCCGCGTAAGGAAGATAGCTTCTATAGAAACGTAATAGCACGGCTTTTATCCGACCATCAGATGGATCTATTTCTCCCCACAATGCCATAAAATCCTGTTCAAACCCGAAATTCTCTACATCTCCAATGATGAACAAATTAAGCGCAGGCTCTTTCTGTAGCAACGCCATTAGAAGTTCCCGATCATCCTCCGTAAGTCTTCGTATCATTTGATATTCTCCTTTTATTTTCTTATGATCTAACGCTCTGTGTTAAGATTTTACAATATTAAGATGCAGAAGAATACACCTCCTTCTAATGAACGATGGATGCTTGAAATATAAACAAAAGGTACTACCCAATGAGCTTCAGTAATAGTGTCGGATTTCGTGATTTTTTGTCTGAGGATCGAGATGAATGAACTTCTATGCGGATGCAGGGTGACTTTGTACGCAAATTTTCTGTTATAATGGAGGACAGCAATAAATAGGCATGGAGGTTGACCATGGCACAATATACGCCGATGATTGAGCAATATTTAAAAGTGAAGGAAGGGGCAAAGGATGCCTTCCTATTTTTTAGACTGGGCGATTTCTATGAAATGTTCTTTGAAGATGCCATTTTGGCTTCTAAGGAGCTTGAAATTACGTTGACAGGTCGCGAAGGCGGGGGCGCAGAGAAGATCCCGATGTGTGGAGTACCTTATCACGCCGCCGAGGGTTATATTCAACGCCTGATTGAAAAAGGATATAAAGTCGCTATTTGTGAGCAATTAGAGGATGCTTCTGTCACAAAGGGAATGGTGAAACGGGATATCGTACGTGTCGTGACACCTGGAACAGTTATGGATGGAAAAATCATTGCCGACAAAAGCAACAATTATCTTGTTTGTGTAACCGAAAGTGATGGGATGATGGCATTAGCTGCATGTGATTTAACTACAGGTGAATTGTATGTTACTTCAGTTTTATCTGGTGCAGAGTGGCTGCGCGATGAGATTGGCATTTATGAACCGGCTGAGATCATCGGAGACCCGACGTTATTGGAGCTTTTACGTAGTGAAACGCCTCTGTTGGCGAAACCTGTTGTGTACACACCTTGGGAGAAACGTGAGGAGGAGCTGGCACGTCGACAATTCGGTGAAGCCGCATGGGTTCGTCTGGAGAAAGAACGTGGACAATGTCTAGCGCTGCTAATCTCCTATCTAAACGAGACGCAACGACGTTCAATGGGACAACTTAGTCAAATTTCTCCTTATGAACCAGGTAATTATATGATTCTTGATCCGTTCACACGCCGAAATCTGGAGCTAACAGAGACGGTCCGAGAACGTTCTAAAAAAGGATCTCTTCTATGGCTACTAGACCGTACCGAAACATCCATGGGTGCGCGATTGTTACGTCGTAGAATAGATAAGCCGCTGTTGCAGCGCGCTCCGATCGAACGTCGCCTAGAAGCAGTTGATTATTTGTACAACCAGTTTATTGTTCGAGAGGACCTGCGTTTAGCGTTGAAGGAAATTTATGACTTAGAGCGGCTGGTAGGTCGTATTGCCTTTGGTAGTGCGAATGGTCGTGACATGAATGCCTTAAAGCTATCACTGGCACAAATCCCTGCTTTGAAGGAATTATGTATGACTTCGGGATCTGCAACCTTACGCGAGATCGGTGCTAGCATGGATGAATGTGCCGAGATACGGGAGGATATAGATCGAGCAATTGTTGAAGATGCGCCGGTGTCCGTGCGAGACGGAGGGATTATCCGTTCTGGTTATCATGCCAGGTTGGACGAGCTGCGGGAAGCTAGTAGTAATGGTAAACGTTGGATCGCCGAACTGGAAGCGAAAGAACGGCAAGCCACAGGCATCAAATCACTGAAGATCGGATATAACAAAATCTTCGGTTATTTCATAGAGATCACCAAATCCAATCTGGCTTCGTTGCCGGAAGGGCGTTATGAACGTAAGCAGACGCTTGCAAATGCAGAGCGATTTGTTACACCTGAGCTTAAAGAGAAAGAGGCACTGATTCTTGAAGCGCAAGATAAGATGACAGATTTGGAGTACAGCCTGTTTACTGAACTGCGTGATCGAATCAGCGGCCAAATTCCGCGACTGCAGAATCTTGCGGAAAAGGTAGCTGAGATTGATGTGTATCAATGTCTGGCAGCCGTCAGTGCCGAGCATCGCTTCGTAAAACCTGTTCTATCGGATGGGTACGATCTTCGACTTGAAGGTGGTCGTCATCCTGTCGTGGAGGCTGTGTTAAAGGACTCGGCATTTATAGCAAACGGAAGTACGCTAAGTAAGGAAAATGGAAATATTCTTTTAATCACTGGTCCTAATATGGCTGGGAAAAGTACCTATATGCGGCAGGTTGCACTCATTTGTATTATGGCTCAAATTGGCTGTTTTGTTCCGGCCACCAGTGCAGAAGTTCCGCTAATTGATCGAATCTTTACTCGTATTGGGGCAGCTGATGATTTGATCGGAGGTCAGAGTACATTTATGGTAGAAATGGCCGACATACAGGTCATGACAGAAAAAGCAACAGCCCGGAGTTTAATTATCATAGATGAGCTTGGTAGAGGAACATCGACGAGTGAAGGCATGGCGATTGCACAAGCGGTAATTGAGTATGTGCACGATACCATTTCTTGCAAAGCTTTAGTTTCGACGCATTTTCATGAATTGGCCCACTTAGAAGAAAGTCTTAAAGGGCTTAAGAATTACTCTATGGCCGTACAGGAGAGCGGGGATAAAGTAAACTTCCTGCGTAAGCTTGTTCCGGGAGCGGCAGACAGTAGCTATGGGATTTATTGTGCACGCCTAGCAGGGCTTCCTGAAGGGATCATTGATCGTGCTTACGGTCTGCTTCAAAGTATCGAGCAGGCGGCTCATCCAGGTGGTTCCTCTATTCATTATGGGGGTGGACTAGAAAGTCAGGCCGCTGCAAAAGAGGTCGCAACTACATCTACCCAACAACCCGATAATGTCATCGCAGAAACTTCGGGGATTCCTGCAGACTCCTATTCATCAATAGCAGATGAAGTAGTTCAACTGTCTATCTTTGGCGAGGAAGAACCACGTAAGAATCGGAAGGGTAGTGCAAATCAGTCGGCTGTAGTAACTGAAGTACAAGAGAATCCTGCGATAAAAGAATTCATCACTTCTGTGCGTAACGCAGATCTTATGAATATGACTCCGCTTCAGGCTATGAGTCTGCTGAACGACCTGAAGATGAAAGCAAAGGATCTTTAATTATTGATTGCCTAAATAAGAGGTGAATGAAATTGGCCAAAATTCATATATTGGACGAGCATATTGCCAACCAGATTGCTGCGGGTGAAGTTGTAGAGCGACCAGCTTCTGTTGTGAAGGAGCTAGTTGAGAATGCTATTGACGCAGGAAGCACAAGGATTGAGGTTTCGGTGGAGGAAGGCGGTTTACAGAGCATCCGAGTGAAAGATAACGGCTCAGGGATCGAGCCTGAGGATTGCGAGACCGCTTTTTATCGCCATGCTACAAGTAAAATCGCTAATGGGCGTGATCTATTCCAGATCACTAGCTTAGGGTTCCGTGGTGAGGCGCTCCCAAGTATTGCTGCGGTATCCAAAGTCTCTCTTCTAACGGCTACTGCCGATGACGGCAAAGGACGCCTGATTGATATTGAGGGTGGTAATTTAATTCGGAATGAAGATTCCCCTTCGGGCCGTGGGAGCGATCTAGCGGTGCGTGAATTATTTTTTAACACACCGGCACGGCTGAAATACATGAAGAGTATCCAGACGGAGCTTGGTCATATATCGGATGCCATGTATCGAATGGCGTTAGCCCATCCGGGAATCTCTTTTACCTTGCATCATAATGGCAATCAGCTGCTGCACACGCTTGGTAATGGTGATCTGCTGCAAGTGATCGCAGCGGTGTACGGAACCTCCGCAGCTAAGGCTATGTTGCCGATTGCGGCAGAGGACTTGGATTATCGTATTTCTGGTTATATAAGTCGTCCGGAATGGACACGCTCAAATCGAAACGCAGTGACTACCATTGTGGGAGGACGATATATTCGCAGCAATGGTCTGAACGCAGCGATCATGCGTGCTTATCATACTTTACTTCCGATTAACCGCTATCCACTGCTGGTGCTCGAACTGGACATGCATCCTTCACTTGTGGATGTCAATGTTCATCCAGCTAAGCTGGAGGTTCGGTTTAGTAAGGAGAATGAGCTTTACACGTTTGTTGAACAAGAAATTCGTAAAGTATTGTTAGGGCAAAGTTTGATACCGCGTCCGGGTAAAGAAACCATTGGGCCAAAGGGCAGCAGTTCATTTATACAGGAGCAGTTTGCTTTTTCTAAAGGGTCAGTTCCGGCACCCCCACCGTCTGAGTTGGGCAAGGATTCAGTTCCTCAGGGATCTGGTAGTTCCTTTAGTAGACAACAACCATCAAATGTTGAACAGAGCGCCAGTGAGTTCAGAAAAGAGGGGCAGATTGATACTCCGATGACCCGTGAAACGGCTCCATCCTACGGCTCAGGATACCAGTCTTCCTCTTCACAAGGACGTCAAAATAATGTGAGCAACAACTATGCTAATGGGTATCGCCCGCAAGAAGCTTCATCCCTGCAGAGGCAGATTCCTTCTGCCCAAGCGTTATGGGCACCGCCAGTCGATGAAGAACCTGGGCTTCCTGCCTTCCCGGAACTAAATTATATCGGACAGCATCATGGGACTTATATTATCGCTCAGAATGACGGCGGACTGTATCTCATTGATCAACATGCGGCTCACGAACGCATAAATTACGAGTTTTTTTATGAGAAGTTCGGTCGTCCTGAAGACGCTTCTCAGGATCTGCTTTTGCCAATTACGCTTGAGTTCACGCCTTCGGAAAGTCGTCAACTTAGTGAACGTTTACATTGGTTTCAGCAGGCTGGAGTGTACCTTGAACATTTTGGAGGACAAACTTTTCTGATTCGATCTTTGCCGTATTGGTTTCCTGAAGGCGAGGAGAAGGCGATCGTTGAAGAAATGGCGGAGTGGGTCTTGAGTGAACGATTGATTGACCTAGCAAAGCTACGAGAGAAATCGTCTATTCTATGCTCGTGTAAAGCCTCCATCAAAGCCAACCAGAAACTAACAGAACAGGAAGTCGAGGCCTTGTTGTCTCGTCTGGCAGCATGCAGACAGCCGTATACTTGTCCACATGGGCGTCCGATTGTGATTTCTTTTTCATCCTATGATTTAGAGAAATTGTTCAAACGGGTGATGTAATTGTACGATTAGAAATTTGTTGTAAGTATGACTGGAGGCAACATGATTATAACTACGGGTTATAGCCCGATAATGGATATTGTAGAGCGAGCTCAGAATCTCGCAGAAAGAACGGGCTGTAAATACGCTCCACGCGAGAAATTCTCTATACCCAAGATGGTGGAACACTATGGAGATGAGGATATACTAATTCTTTCTCAAGAAGCCGTTCGTTTACACCGATTAGGGATGGAGCCTATGGAGTTTCACCCAAGCATGGGTTTCGTTCGTGCGAAACGGATTCTAAAGGGTGATATAGAACCGATGCTTGTCGCTGCTCGAATGCTTCCCGGAGATAGCGTACTAGATTGCACAGCGGGTCTAGGTGCTGATTCGTTGCTATTTGCTGTGCATGGTGGTGAGTCCTCAGAGATTACCGCTCTGGAGAGCTCATTGCCGCTGTATGCACTGCTCTATGAAGGGATGCGGCATTATACCTCTGGGCAAGTAAGGGTTAATGAGGCCTTGCGTAGAATTAATGTCGTTCATAGTGAACATTTGGACTACTTACGTGCTCTACCGGATCGAAGTGTAGATATTGTGTACTTTGATCCTATGTTCCGAGTGCCGCTGACCGGTTCTGCTTCGATTTCCCCCTTGCGGCAGTTTGCTAATCGTGCAGCATTATCACTAGAGAGTGTAGCTGAGGCGGTAAGAGTGGCCCGTAAAACTGTTCTTTTGAAAGAGAAGGCTCTGAGCGTCGAATTTGAAAGGCTTGGCTTTACAGAGCTGCTCCGGAGCAACTCCAAAACATCGTACGGGGTGATACACATTGACAACTAAAGAGAGACATAAGGTTCTAGTCTTATTAGGACCAACAGCTGTAGGTAAAACCAGGTTAAGTTTGGAGCTTGCGGCTGCATATAACGCAGAGATTATTTCTGGAGATTCGATGCAGGTTTATCGTGGTATGGATATTGGTACAGCTAAGATTACTCCAGCTGAGATGATGGGAATTCCTCACCACCTAATCGACATTCATGATCCACAGGACCCATATTCTGCAGCTGAATTTCAGGAACAAGGTAGCAGACTTATCGAAGAGATAAGCAGTCGTGGGAAACTTCCATTTATTGTTGGGGGAACGGGTCTCTATATTGAGTCCTTATGTTACGGTTTTCAATTCTCTGAAGCTGTGGCTGACGAAGCTTTCCGTAAAGAACAGGATCAATTTGCAGAAGAACATGGAGCGCTTGCGCTGCATGCCAGACTTGAAGCCGTTGATCCGGTTAGTGCAGCGAAATTGCATCCGAATGACCGCCGTAGAATTATAAGGGCACTGGAAATTCATCACCAGACAAACACCACACTTTCCGCTTCTCATGCAGCTCAAAAGAAGGAGTCGCCCTATGACTTATGCCTTATCGGTTTGACAATGGACCGGAAAATACTATATAAACGTATTGAGGACCGAATTGATAGCATGCTTGCGGATGGTCTTGTTGCTGAGGTGAAGGGACTGCTGGAAAACGGCTACAGCAGAAGCCTTGTGTCCATGCAGGGACTGGGCTACAAGGAAATTGCCGCTTACCTCGCAGGGGAACTGACGCTTGAGGAAGCTGTGATACTGCTTAAACGCGATACTCGCCGATTCGCCAAAAGACAGTTGTCATGGTTTCGCCACATGAAGGAAATCGAGTGGATCGATGTCGAAGGTGAGCAAAACTTTTCTGAGAATTTCTCGAAAATACGTGCTATAATAGCAGGAAAGTTTCTCTCAGGTCTTGAATATACTTCTGAACAATATAATTGAACCATTGGGGGTACGTCATATGAACAAGTCCATTAACATCCAAGATACATTCTTGAACCAACTACGCAAAGAAAATATCCCTGCTACAGTATATTTGACCAACGGCTTTCAAATCCGGGGAATTATTAAAGCATTCGACAATTTTACAATCGTTATTGACAGTGATGGACGCCAGCAAATGGTGTATAAGCACGCGATTTCCACTTTTACACCACAGCGCAGTGTGTCACTTATGCAGGACAATAGTAACGAAGAATAACATTAACAAAATTGAAGTGAAACCTTTCTTGTTAATAAATCGTTTGAATAGAGTGTGAGAGAGCAACCTGAGAAGGTTGTTCTTTTCATTCAGAGAAGTCCATACATGATTTATTCAAGGAAGGGAGTCAGGAGGCATCATGTCTAGAGATGATACATCAAGGACGAACAACAATAGAAATAGAGGATCGTCCAGTTCCAATTCAAAACCAAAACCGAAAAGTAAGAAGAAAAAGAAGTTTTTGACTAAAAAGCGTGTGCTGTGGAGCTTGTTCTTTGCTACAGCGTTGGCCATTTTCTGTGCGCTTGGCGGTTATCTGTTCATTATGCTGAATGGGCAAAAACTTCTCCTAGAGAACCAAGACAAACTGACCGTAAATGAAACTACAAAAGTATATGACCGCAATGCTAATTTAATCGGCGAATTATCGCTTGAGAAAAGCGATCCTGTAGAGTATGAGAAGATTCCACCGTTATTGATCAATGCCTTTGTGGCCACAGAAGATAAACGCTTCTTTGAGCATTCTGGTGTGGATTTATGGTCAATCGGCCGGGCAGCGGTAAAAGATATTGCTGCACGCAGCATGGTAGAAGGTGGTAGTACCATTACTCAGCAGCTGGCCAAAAACATCTTTTTGACACGGGATAAAACATTTTTCCGTAAAGCGACTGAGGTATCCATTGCTGTAGCATTGGAGAACCAGAAATCTAAAGAAGAGATCATTACGATGTACCTGAACCGAATAAACTTTGGTGGTACGATCTACGGAATTAAAGCAGCATCTGAAAGATATTTTGGTAAGAGTGATCTGAATGATCTGAAAGTTTGGGAAATTGCGACACTGGCTGCGATGCCTAAGGGACCGTCTCGTTACAACCCTCTGCGTAACCCGGATCTTTCAAAGGAACGTCGTGCAGTAGTACTTCAGCTCATGTACGAACAAGGTTATATTACGGAGCAAGAGAGAGACGAAGCACAAGCCGTGGATTATAATTATAAGCCACCTGAAAAGAAACAGCGTTATCAAGCTTTTATTGACTTCGCAGTGGAAGAAGCAGAAGAGAAGTTTGGACTATCCGAAGATGATCTGAATATTGGTGGTTACAAGATATACACCACGATGGATAAGCACGCTCAAGAAACCGTAGAAGATGCTTTTGCAGACAGTGATAACTTCGAGAAGAGTGTAGACGACGAACTGGTACAAGGTTCTATGACCATCGTGAATCAAGAGAATGGCGGCATTGTCGCACTTCTAGGTGGACGGAATTATGAGAAAAAAGGCTACAGCCGTGTAAATGGCAGCCGACGTTCTCCTGGTTCAGCCTTTAAACCAATCGTTGCTTATGCTCCAGCACTGGAAACTGGAAAGTACGACAAGTATTCTACGTTAAGCAACGAGAAGCAGTGTTTTTCCAACTATTGCCCAACTAACCTTCACGGATATTCCAAGAGTATTAGTATGAGTGATGCTATACAGAAATCAGAGAATATTCCTTCGGTCTGGTTGCTTAATGAAATTGGAGTGAATACCGGATTTAAGTTTGCCAAGAAATTGGGGATTGGACTGGAAGACGAGGACAAGAACCTCTCACTGGCTCTCGGAGGTATGAGCAAAGGAACGAATACACTGGAAATGGCACAAGCTTACAGTGCTTTTGCAAATGGCGGTGAACTTCGAGAATCTTATTCCATTAAATCGATCACTGATAGTAGTGGAGAGACCGTCTTCAAGGCTAATACAACGCCTGAGCGTGTTATGAGTAAGCAAACGGCTTATCAAATGACCGAGATGATGCAAAAGGTTGTAGAGAGTGGTACGGGTAGAAAAGCAAGGATTGATCGTCCAGTTGCTGGTAAGACCGGTACGACTCAAAGTGGATATTCTGGAATCAGCTCGAACCGTGATGTTTGGTTTGTGGGATATACACCTGAATGGACAGCTGCTGTGTGGATGGGTTATGACAAGCCAAGCAAGAAACATCTGCTTAAGAATAGCAGTGGGCTTGCCGCAGCATTCTGGGGTAAAGTGATGGAGGAAGCGTTAAGGGATGTTCCTAAGAAGTCTTTCCCACAGCTAGATAATGAAATCGCTCCTGCACCTACAGAAACACCTGAACCAGCTAAGAATGTTAGTGGACTTACTGCAGCTTATGATCCATCTACGATGACAGTAAATCTGGGCTGGCAGGCAGTTCCTGTTGCGGGTGTAGAATATCGTATTTATCGTAGAGAGACATCCGAGGCTGATTTCGGTTTACTGTTAAATACGGTCACGACTAGTGCAGGAGACTTTAGTGCAATGCCTGGTCTGGTTTACGAGTATTACGTTACTTCCTACGATCCTGCAACCCAAGTAGAAAGTGAACCATCGAATGTGGTTACTGTCTCTGTGCAGGATGAGATGCCAACACCTGAGCCAACCATTGATCCTAATCTCCCGACACCAACCCCTGAGAATGGTGGAGACAATGGCTGGGATAATGGCAACGGTGGTAATAATGGTGGTGGCAACGATGGAAGCGGGAATAATGGTGGAACAGGAACCTTGCCTGAATTCACTACGCCTCCACCGTCAGCAACACCGATACCTACCGCTCCGCCAGATGTACCTTCTGGAGGCGGAAGTTCGGGGAATGACAGTGGTAATGCAACACAAAGCCCTGATCAAGAGGCTAGCAATGTGAATGGTGATTCTTCTGTTCAATAGTGATGCTTTGAATTTATGAAGTTAGCTTTTCTTTTCCTGAGGCTGTCTCAAAAGTAGTGAATGCTACTTATGGGACAGCTTCTTTCTTTTATAACTCCATATTTTTCTAATCGAATCTGTGATAAAAATTTGCTGTATTTTGCGGGATGTTTTGAGTGTATCCTCTAAATGTGGTAAGCTGAAGAAACCATACTGGAGAGGGTAATTTCTATGAAACGTAAATTCGGAGACCGGGCCAACTGGCGCCGGATTACGCGTCGCCATTTTGCCTGCCGCTATGTGGAGAGCCGGGAATTCAGCGGATATATTACGCTTTATACCATCTACGGGCTGAAAGAACCACTGTGGAAGAGCTATGGACGGCATACATATCGTATTGCGGATAAAGGTTATTCCTGGCTGCAATATTTCCCCAAAGACAGTCACTATATTGTGACGGCTATGTTTGACGAACGGCAAAATATCATTCAATGGTACATAGACACCTGCAAGGTGCAGGGCGTCACAGACCAAGGCGTTCCATGGTTTGATGATTTGTATCTGGATGTGGTTGTGCTTTGGAACGGCGAGGTTTTCTTGCTTGATGAGGATGAATTAGAGGAAGCGCTGGAGAGGGAAGATATTTCCGAGAGTGATTATAAACTCGCCTGGGAGACAGCCAATACTATTTTACGCGGCATCGATGCTCATGCTTTCCCTTATTTCTCACTATCTTTGAAGCATCGTGCCGAATTATTTCATCATGGAGAATTCAGGAGGAAATAAAGAAATGGAATGGTACGTCTACGGAAGAGGGTCTTCCCCGATTCGGATTGTTTCCAAAAAACGCAGATTCTGGACGAAACGAACGTTGCTTATCGCTTTATCGATTATTGTGATTGCTGGATTGTTGTGGTGTGCTTATGCGTTAAACAATATTAATAAAGCTGCCACGACAGATCCTATGCAAAAGGCGGATGTTGGGATCATTCTTGGTATGTCGATGTGGGGGGATGAGCCTAGCCCAGGACTTAAGGAACGGCTGGATTACGGACTGAAGCTTTATCAAGAAGGAATGTTCCCACATCTTATTGTATCTGGTGGTTTAGATAAACCTGATTTACAATACACCGAAGCTCAAGGAATGCGTAATTATTTGGTTGCTAAAGGAGTGCCAGATAGCGCCATTTACGTAGAGAATGAAGCTACCAGCACTTACGAGAATCTTTTGTTTAGTAAAGAGATTATGGCACGTGAAGGTTTGTCTTCAGCAATAATCATTACGCATACTTATCATGGGTGGCGGGCTCATGAAATTGCTGACGAGCTTGCATATGTGAATCCTGAGCTGGGACTTACAGAATCCACCGTTCTATCGATGACAAGACATAAAACACGTGAGATTCTAGCCTATACGAAATGGAAGCTTCAGCAGCTATTCCTGTGATTTGTCCAAAAAATCCCGAATCTTCTAATAACACTTCATTTACTGGAATAGACTTGATTAGAGAAGTCAGCCCTGGATAATGAGGTGATACCGATGAGCGGACGCGTAGCAGCGGCCAGTGGACGGGAGGAAGAAAGACCGTCTCGACAAATCAATATTGTATTGCGGAGTCAAGAGCCTCCGGCTATAACTAACCCTTCTGGAGAGAGTCGGCCGGTACCTCCAAAAAATCACGGCCACACTAGCCTATTCCAAGAGTTAACGCAAGAATTGGAAGGTTTAGTAGGTCTGGACAATATCAAAGAGCTAGTCTTTGAAATCTACGCCTTGTTACAGATTGCTCAAATGCGAACTGAGGCAGGACTTGCAAGCGGTGGGCAAGCTTATCACATGGTTTTTAAAGGGAATCCCGGAACTGGCAAGACAACCGTGGCTAGAATCGTGGCTAAGCTGTTCCAGCGTATGGGTGTACTGACCAAAGGACATCTCATTGAGGTGGAGAGAGCCGACCTTGTAGGAGAATACATCGGTCATACTGCACAGAAGACTCGCGATCTGGTAAAAAAGGCTTTGGGCGGTATTTTGTTTATCGATGAGGCTTATAGCCTTGCTCGCGGTGGAGAAAAGGATTTTGGAAAAGAAGCGATTGATACGCTCGTCAAGGCCATGGAGGATCATCGCAGTCAATTTATACTTATCTTAGCGGGGTACTCTGGAGAGATGGAGTATTTTTTGATGAGCAATCCCGGATTGCCTTCACGGTTTCCGATACAGGTGGAATTTCCTGATTATACGATCGATCAACTGCTGCAAATTGCTGAACTCATGGCAAAAGATCGCGACTATATTTTAATGCCACAGGCGATACTCAAGTTAAAGCAGCATTTGTTAGTAGAGAAGACGGAGAGTCTTCATGCTTTCAGTAATGCGCGGTATGTTCGCAACGCCATTGAGAAAGCTGTTCGGGGTCAGGCTGTAAGACTGTTAAACCAGTATGAAAGTACCAGCCCAGGCAAGCAGGAATTAATGACGCTTCGAACTGAGGATTTCAAATTATGAATTACAGGATACTATCACCGTCATAAGGAGCATGACATACATGGCAATAACAACGCATGATACGGAAACAGATGTACAAGATCGAGCGATATTGGTAAGTCTCGTCACAGATAAAATTAAAAGAACCGGAATTGATCCAGAGCTTTCACTACAGGAATTAGTGCAATTAGCCGAAACCGCTGGTGTTGAAGTTCTGGATGTGCTGCGTCAAAACAAGGAAACGCCTGATTCTAGATGGTTTATTGGTAAGGGTAAAGTAGAAGAGCTACGGATGGCTGCTGATGCTCTCGGGGCTAATACAGCTATCTTTGATCAAGAATTGTCCGGAGCCCAAGTACGGAACCTTGAGGAGGCTCTGGATCTTAAAATTATTGACCGGACGCAGCTTATTCTGGATATTTTTGCGGGGCGTGCGAAGACGCGAGAAGGAATTATTCAGGTAGAGCTGGCACAATTGTCCTATCTGTTACCCCGGCTTTCCGGCCAAGGGAAGAACTTATCCAGACTAGGTGGAGGAATTGGTACCAGAGGTCCGGGTGAAAGTAAGCTGGAAACCGATCGCCGACATATTCGTGATCGGATTACGGAGCTGAAACGCCAGCTGGATGAGGTTGTTAAGACTCGTGAGCTACATCGGGAGCGTCGCCGCAAGGCGGGAGCGGTGCAAGTCGCACTTGTTGGGTATACGAATGCAGGGAAATCAACGCTGCTTAAGCAACTAACCGATGCGGATGTCTATATTGAAAACCAGTTGTTTGCCACACTGGACCCTACTTCACGTGTGCTTGAGCTAGCAGGTGGTAAAGAGGTCGTGCTTACGGATACTGTAGGCTTCATTCAGAATCTTCCGCATGATCTTGTCGCATCTTTCCGTGCAACGCTGGAGGAAGTGAATGAGGCCAATTTGGTGCTACATGTGGTGGATGCCTCTTCACCAATGCGTGAGGAGCAGATGGAGATTGTCCAATCCATCTTGCAGGATCTTGGTGCATCTGGGACACCACAAATCGTACTTTTTAATAAAATTGATCTATGTCAGCCTGAGCAACTGGAAATGTTGCCTACAGGTACAGGGTACTTGAAGATCAGTGCATTTAATCCTGAAGATTTAACACGGATTACCGAAATGATCGCCGATGAACTGGCTGGCGACACACTCAACTTCCGCATTCCCGGAGACCGAGGTGACATTTCTTCCTTGCTCTACAGGGTGGGAGAGGTTCTGGAAACGACATATGATGAGAACGATGTGCTCTATAACGTTCGTCTTAATAAAGAGGATTATGACAAATGGGGTTACATGCTTGCTGATTTTGTGGACCAGCAGTAATCTTATCAGTCATTCCTAAGGTGGAAATGCTTCGTTTATAGGTATAAAATAATAGCTAATCTAGAAAGCGTCAGTTTACTGCCGCTTTCTGTCATTATGATGGCAAGTAAATGTAAGGAGCGAATAAGAACGAATGGTAGTTTTTGCAGAGGATATTTTGAGCGCGGCAGAGGCCGCAGAAGTTGAAATAGAAGGCGCTGTCAAAGCCCTTGATCGTATTGTAGATAAGAATCAGTGGAAGGTTATAGAAGCGTTCCAGCGTCATCAAGTCAGTGATTTTCACTTTGCCGGTTCAACGGGGTATGCGTATAATGACCGTGGCCGTGAAGTGTTGGATCTTGTCTATGCTGACGTTTTTGGTGCGGAATCTGCACTGGTACGCCCGCATTTCGCTTCAGGAACACACACCATATCAACAGCCCTATTTGGTGTACTGCGTCCAGGAGATGAGCTGCTATACATCACAGGACGTCCGTACGATACCTTACATAAGGTAATTGGTCACTCAGGGGATGGGACAGGTTCTCTCGCAGATTTCGGAATTACTTACCGAGAGGTTGCTCTTACTGCAGATGGCAAGATCGATTGGGATGAGGTAGCTCTCGCTATTAACGAAAATACTAAAGTGATTGGAATCCAAAGGTCACGCGGATATGATTGGCGTGCTTCTTTCACAGTGGCTGAAATTGGTGAAATGACTTCGAGGGTAAAGGTGTTGAAACCGGAAGTGATTGTCTTCGTAGACAATTGTTATGGTGAGTTTACCGAAGAGCTTGAGCCTCCACAGGTTGGTGTGGATCTAGTAGCAGGATCGTTAATTAAGAATCCGGGTGGGGGTATTGCTGAGACAGGCGGTTATATTTGTGGCCGACAGGATCTTGTAGAATTGGCAGCTTATCGATTAACCGCTCCTGGCATAGGTGGTGAAGTAGGGGCTATGTTAGGAACAACACGTGGGCTTTACCAAGGGTTGTTCATGGCTCCACACACGGTCGGACAAGCTTTAAAAGGGAGTATTTTTGCTGCATCCGTATTTCAGCGTTGCGGGTTTGAGACAAAGCCAGCCTGGAATGAGCCTCGTACAGATTTGATTCAGGCGGTTTCCTTTGATGGACCAGAACACTTAATTGCCTTTGTTCAGGGAATACAACGCGCTGCGGCTGTGGACAGCCATGTGGTACCAGAGCCTTGGGATATGCCAGGTTATGAACATCCTGTTATTATGGCTGCAGGCACGTTTATACAAGGTGGAAGCTTGGAGTTATCTGCAGATGCGCCTATACGGGCTCCTTATATTGGCTATATGCAAGGCGGGTTAACCTATTCACATGTTAAATATGGCGTTTTGATGGCACTTCAAAGTATGCGTGAAAGAAAATTGCTGTAAGAATATCTCACATACCATTGACACGCTGTATTAGGAAATGTACAATGAGATCAGAAAAAGATCATTGGAAGGTTGGATGAGTCATGGGTGATGAAATCCGCAGAAATATGGCATTATTTCCTATTGGAATTGTAATGAAGCTGACTGATTTGTCCGCGAGACAAATTCGTTATTATGAGCAGCACAGTCTGATCGTACCAGCACGTACGTCGGGGAATCAGCGTTTGTTCTCTTTTAATGATGTTGAGCGCCTATTAGAAATTAAAGCTCTGATCGAGAAGGGTGTTAATATTGCTGGCATTAAGCAAGTAATGAATCCTGTCTCTAAGGAATCTGAGGAAGCTACTGTTATTACCCCTGATACAGAGGTAAGACGTAGAGAGTTATCCGATTCCCAGCTTCACCGAATGCTGAAGCAAGAACTAGTTTCCGGTAAAAGACCGGGACAAGTGTCTCTGATTCAAGGTGAGTTATCCCGGTTTTTTAATAAATAATAATATATAGAAGTTCGAAAGGGAGAGGATCACATGAGCTTTTCTAAAGAGGATATTTTACGCATTGCCAAGGAAGAGAATGTTCGTTTTATTCGTCTGCAATTTACGGATCTATTAGGTACTATCAAGAATGTAGAGATTCCAGTTAGCCAATTGGAAAAAGCGCTTGATAATAAAATGATGTTTGATGGTTCTTCCATCGAAGGTTATGTACGGATTGAAGAATCTGATATGTATCTCTTCCCTGACCTAGATACATGGGTAATCTTCCCTTGGGTGACTGATAGTCGTGTAGCTCGTCTGATTTGTGACGTCTACATGCCAGATGGTACACCTTTTGCTGGAGACCCGCGTGGTATCCTCAAACGTTGTCTGAAGGAAGCAGAAGAAATGGGTTTCACAGCTATGAACGTTGGACCAGAACCTGAATTCTTCCTATTCAAGACAGACGAAAGAGGCAATCCTACTACGGAATTGAACGACCAAGGTGGATACTTTGACTTAGCGCCAACGGATTTAGGGGAAAACTGTCGTCGTGAAATCGTACTGACCCTTGAAGAAATGGGCTTTGAAATCGAAGCTTCCCACCATGAAGTAGCTTCGGGCCAGCATGAAATTGACTTTAAATATGCTGACGCGATTACTGCTGCTGACCAAATTCAAACCTTTAAGCTCGTCGTGAAAACGGTAGCCCGTCAACACGGCCTGCATGCAACTTTTATGCCTAAACCATTGTTCGGTATCAACGGATCTGGTATGCACGCTCACCAATCCTTGTTTAAAGGCAAAGAAAACATGTTCTACGACGAAAGCGACAAGCTGGGTCTGAGCAAAACTGCACGTTACTACATGGCTGGTATTTTGAAGCACGCTCGTGCTTTTGCAGCGATTACTAACCCAACAGTGAACTCATACAAACGCCTTGTTCCTGGTTATGAAGCACCTTGCTACGTAGCTTGGTCTGCAAGTAACCGTAGCCCAATGATTCGTATTCCGGCTTCTAGAGGTCTTAGCACACGTGTTGAGGTTCGTAACCCGGACCCGGCAGCTAACCCTTACCTCGCACTTGCTGTTATGTTGAAAGCAGGTCTTGACGGAATTAAACGTAAGCTTGATCTTCCAGCTCCGATAGACCGTAACATCTATGTGATGTCTGAAGAAGAGCGCATCGAAGAAGGCATTCCAAGCTTGCCATCCGATTTGAAAGAAGCACTTAGCGAAATGATCCGCAGTCATGTTATCACCGAAGCTCTCGGCGAACATGCTTTGGCTCACTTCTACGAGCTAAAAGAAATCGAATGGGATATCTACCGCACACAAGTTCACGAGTGGGAAAGAGCGCAATACATGACTCTTTACTAGAATAAATCAGCCCTTGGCGCTCTAAGCGTTAAGGGTTTTTTTCTGTGTGGGTAAGGTTTGGAGGTTTTGTGGAAGGTTAATGAGCGCCCCCGTAATGCCCCCTAAAAATGTAGTTTCATTCGAGGATACTTCTCATATGAGCTTCAAATTTCTCCACACTGCTTTCATTTATTTTCTTTGAAATATGTGTGTATATGTCCGCTGTGATTCTCATACTACCGTGACCTAAACGTTCTTGTACGTACTTCATATCGTTACCAGTCTCAAGTAAAAGGACAGCATGAGTGTGTCGAAGAGAATGGATCGGCAGCGCTGGGAGACCAATACGTTTCAAAATTCGCAAAAAAGAATTGAATAGAGAGGATTTCGGCTAACCCGTGATGAAGCCGCGGCATGTGTTAAGCCACTTTATATCACAGGTGGACCCGGATGGCGTCCGGAACGTCCGAAAGGCTGGACAATTCTTCCGAAATATCGTGTGCGGAACTTAAAGTTCATGTGGAAGCTACAGAACAACCTATTGCTTATCTTCATGTGCGAAACGCAATACCACCCGTAAGAAGGTGAAGAAGGAAATATCTCCTTTGAAGCAAAAGATATTCGCTGAACACAAACCAGGAAAGAGTACGGCAGATAGAGGGGAATTTCCGCGAGATTAGATTGCTTGAGTTGTTTGAGACCAACGATCTAAAGAACTTCACTGCAATGTTTACTGGTGCTCTTAATGGCTATGCTGCACAGGGGTCTTATCATCCAAATGATCGATTTGAAGATTATAAGATTTGTATAACAACGAGATTATTGCATTATTGGTTATCAGGAATGCTGAACAGTTAGCTACAAGAGGCAAATAGATATGAAAAAAGAGCTGTTTTCACAGCCCCTCTGGAATAGAAAATTACTCAGGCATGATCCAAACAATCTCACATATCCGGACAAAGAACTTTCTACCTCTAGTATCTAACACAACATGGTCTGGTTTGACATCAACTACACATCCGCTGACTCCACCACGAGTAGTTTCTAACACTACTTGTTTTCCAATAACAGATTTTAAGGTTTCTACAACATATGGATCAACAGGGTATACCACGATGGGTTGTGGCATTTGGTGCATTTGATGCATTGAATTCATTTGGTTCATTGGATAGTTCAACATATTACCTCCCAATTGGTTATACGTCATCCTATGCTGATGCCTAGCCAATGTACTGGGCAGTAACCCATTTTCAAAGTAAGGCTAAGCCATTAATCGGGGATAGCCCCAGTAGCGGAACCTCATTTATCTTTAGGAGTTTTGGGTTTACCTGTCTGAGGCAAGGCAACACCAAAAACAATTCCTAAACCAATACCTAATGCAATGTTGTGGAATGCAAATCCAAAAGCAACAGCAAAGCATATTCCTAGACCCAAGCCGTAAAAATTTTTATTTTTATCCCTATGTAACACTCCGATTTCAATTATTTAACAATTGTACGTGGCTTATCAAAATAAGTTTCGTTAGTCCCAGGGAGGGAAAAGACATGGAAACATGGGATAAATACCGTTGTGAGTGCGGCAGGAAATACGCGATTGAGCAGATCTCGGGCGATGAACTGGAGGAACCAGCTTGCCCGGAGTGTGGCGTAACGAATAGTGAGTTGCTGACGGATGAATAAGCAGCAGATTCTGTTCTGTATCGACTACAACCTTGAAATTATCGCTGATTTTGAACGGGATATACAAGGAGCTGAAAAGCAACTGCTTCAATGCAGGCGAGATTATAACACTCGGAGCACAGATCCGGGCTGGTGAAATGATTGAGTGGCTTGAGAAATCAGGACTGATAACGGAAGACAAAGTAATCATGCATTCATGCTACGAAGCTCGGAAGGAAAAATACAAGGATAAGGTTTGGACGGTGAAGTCGGAACCGTGGGACTTGTGCGGATCAGAGGTAGTGCTGCTGGAAGGTTTTAATGGCGGGTTTGCCACTGAATATCTAAAGAAGGTAGAGGGTTAACCACCCTCTCCCATATAAAGGAGAGGACAAATAACCAGTATGTATTGAAAGAACAATTATGCAAACAAGTTGCTCAGCGCCAGGGGTTGGACAAATGCGGAGACTATAATCGGGGGATGCTTGGTGACCTCAAACGATCGATGGCGAGATAAAATAAACCCAACCAAGGTATGAAAATTGTCAGTATGACAGCAATAACAATCTTCCATATTTCGGATTTCTTTTTCCACATAACTCTAGCAACAAAAATTGGAACAAGTATACGTAGTGCATATATTCCAATACCAATGAGTATATATTCCATTTCAAATTCTCCTTGTGTATTATTTATTCTCTTTTTACTATTGGTTGGAAAATAAATCATTATTAACATTGCTTCAATTTATTTGAAAATACGATGAAGAAATGAGGCAAAGCCATGAAGTCCATAACCATCATTCAGCCGTGGGCAACACTGATAGCTCTCAATGAGAAGAAGTTTGAAACGCGCAGCTGGCCCACAAAGCACAGAGGACCACTCGCTATCCATGCAGTGAAGAAGATTGATAAAGAGGCCTGCGAAGTGCCAGAGATTAAAGCAGCGTTGGCTCGGAACGGTTATACAGTGGACAACTTACCGACTGGGGCTGTGGTAGCTATTTCAGAGTTGAAAGATTGCTTCAGAATCCGGCGAGATGTGCTGGGCGGAGTGATTGCCTTAGAATCAGACACTCGAAAAACTCACTTCAATACTCTTGATAAAGAGTATTCCTTCGGATGGTTTGATCAAGGACGCTATGCTTGGGAATTGGCAGACATTAAGCAACTGCTGGCTCCGATTCCAGCCAAAGGGCAACAACAGATTTGGAACTGGGAAGGAGTGCAGTTATGAGTGAATCGGGAAAAATTCCCTTATCCAGCATGACACCAGAACGGATAGAAGAGATAAAGAGAAATTTTAAAGCAGGTTCTCCATGGTGGTTCATGATTGAAAAGGCAGAAATTGCGTATTTAATTCACTCACTAGAAGAGTCACAACAACAGAACGCGCGTTGGAAAGAAGCTGTAAACGGGTTGATGATGGCTGACACAGATGTTCAGAGGGATTTAGCAGAGGCACAGCAGACCATAGCCCGGCAACAGGCGGAGTTGGATGAATATCAAGGGCAAATGAAAATCCTGACCGAGTGGGCGAACGCAGAGGAAATGAATGTTTCTGATTTGATTTCTGAGCGAAATGATCTACAGGAAGCGCTTGAAAAGATTAAATCCGCGGCGCCAAATCCTTTTTATCACATGGCTTCAGATGCTCTGAAGTGAAATAAGGAAGGGAGCAACAAGTCTTGACACAGGTAAAGGATAAGACAAACATTTGCCCCCGAGAGAGGGCAGAGGCGGCATTTATCACGCTTAGTATTGTTAAGTAGACACATAAGGCGTAACAAATGCTATTCGTTTTTCTTCTGTATCAGCTTCTCTATATAAATCCAAACATAGTAAGTAATCCAAAATGCCATCATGGTTGCTAATAATGCATAAGACCTTTTATCGTATGGAAGAGTGAAAGCCAAGATGATCCCTAGAATGAGGAACGGTGGTGAAAGGGTGAAATATTTCTTTTTATGCAATTTATCTATCTCCTTATTATTAATTAGTTATAAGTACATTATCACTATTAACAAATTATAGGAAGTGTGGACATGATCCTATGCGATCTACCATACGGCACAACGCAGAGCCCTTGGGATTCTATCCTGCCGTTTGATCAGCTATGGAAGGCATATGAACGGATCATTAAGGATAACGGGGCAATCGTCTTATTTGCTAAAGCCCCATTTGATAAGGCACTCGCAGCCAGCAATATGAAATTATTTAAATATGAATGGATATGGGAAAAGAACAAGGCAACAGGACACTTAAACAAAGGTCATGCCGCTGCAAGCTCATGAAAACATACTAGTCTTTTATAAAAGGCTGCCGATCTATAATGCTCAAATGAGTTAGGGACATAAACCAATGAATGCAGCGACTAACAACCATAAATCATCTGTTTATGGTGATGAAATTCCGTGGTCAAACGAGGCTGGGAAGACTGAGAGATTGCCGCGCAGTGTCTTGTACTATCCGGTAGTTAACAACGATGATCCTGAACTAATCCATCCAAATCAAAAACCAGTGGAGTTGTGCGAATACCTCATACGCACCTACACCAACCCTGGGGAAACCGTCCTAGACAATTGTGCTGGAAGTTGTACAACGGCTGTGGCTGCATCAAGGACTGGAAGAAAATATATCGCTATAGGGCGTAATGAACGACATGCTGCAGACGGAATGGAACGGTTGAAGAATATGCAATTAACGTTGTTCTAAGGGGCGAAGGCGATCGTCCGATAGCATAAACCCAGCAACAAGGGGGCCGCACCAGATCATTAAGGGAGTAGGAGTATCCCTCCTCTCCCAAAGGTACAGTAGACGCATACTGCGACATAAAAAAAGATAAAAGTGATTATGCACCCTTATCTTTTTCAAGCAATTCTATTATTCTGTCTAATTTTTTCTCTATGCTAGCATTTTTATCTGAAACCTTGTTTTTAGTAAGATAATCTCTTTTTAACAGTAAAACCAAGGGAATCGCCCAAATAAATGCCAATGGTATTAAAAAAATATATTGCAAGATAACACCTCATTAATAGTTATTGTTTTATTATAACAAACTAAAACTAAAAAAAAGAACTTATTTGAAGTTATTTACTGCGCAGTACGAAGATACATGACATTAAGGGATAGAGGAGGTTACAGCACTCCTCACCCAAAGTTTATGACGCAGTAGACGCATACTGTGAAGCAAAAGTATTTACAACTTAGATTTCTCTTTATACTTTGACCAATTTATCCAAGATAAACTTATAAAACCTAACGCCATAAGCAGAATTTGTATTGGATCTCGATAAATATCGAATATAATTCCGATGCCAACAGAGAGAGGTATTAATATAAGACAAATAATAGAAAGCCATTTATTAATATTTTGATTTTCCTTCTTTATGTTATTCATGTTTATCCCCTTTCAAATAAATGATAATTATTTACAAATGTATTATATCATGCCAACTTAGGTTGATGTCCACATGCTGCACAGTACGAAAATACTGGGACAGAGATGGGTTAATAGCCCTCCTCTCCCACAAGGAGGATATAAATGATGGAATTGGCTGTACTGAACTTATAAGGGGGCTGAGACACATGGATAAGCATGACATTGTATACGTTTTGATTAACACGCTGCATGGAAAGGTAGAAATGGCAACGCAAAACGATTCTGAGGCATGGGCATTTTATCGGGATATGAAGGGAATTCGAATACAAGTGTTCATGAACATGAATCTGATTGCAAGTATAGAGCCTACAGTATCAGCGCTGGATTAATTTAGGGGGCTGAGACCCCAATCAAAGGAGACGATACACGATGAATACTTATGAAGTATGGGTCCAGTGGAACGAATGGGATGATCCTTGGTGCAGACGAACAGTACAAGGTGAAACTGCTGGGAAGACTAAGTATTCATTTTGGGAATACCTTCAGGATGGATTGTGGGAAGAGAAATTCGGTACAGTAGTCAAGAAATTGCGCTGCCGGAAGATCGGCGGTATCAAGGTCAGTGACTTGTTCACCAATCCAGCGACCTTCCGGGAGATTTGCGAGCGCCGTGCAATTGACTTCACATATCAAGGAATGAAGATCGAGGTTGACGGGCAATGTGGCGTGATGGTGGGTGGCAATCACTCGGGAAATATTGACGTTTGCTTCGAGGGGAAATACTACGCTGAGAACTGCCATCCCTGGTGGCGTACTAAATACTTTGATCGTAAAGGAAATTTGATTAAAGAATTCTTGGACTAATAGAGGTATAAGGGGGAGAAAAGTATGAAAGAAGTAAATGCAGATTTGTACCATGTGCTCAATGAAAACGAAACTGGCCTATATACTCAGGAATTTCATAAGAACAAAACGGTATATGCCTACGTTCATATTGATTTTTCAGACTTGGAGGACTTCGCAGAAGCCGTAGGTACCTATCCGTTTGAAGAGGGCGGCATGAAAGTCACGATGTTTGAGAGAACAATTTGCATTGACTTGAATGACATCATAGAAGGGTAAGGACATAGCTTGAGTAGTTATAAAAAATGCTTCGAAGAAGACACTTGGGACAGGTACAAAGAGCAGATCGAAGAGATGGAACTTGACTATTAGGCCGAAGGCCATCGAATCAGATCGAATAATTCCAGTAAAATGGGGCCCGGGTAATCATAGATCTTAACCATTAAAGATATACCAAAGTAATCCATAAGCGATTCCGAAGTAAGCAATCACACCCAGTAAAGAGATGGACAAAAGAATAATGATAACTTTCTTACCGTTCATAAAATTCACCTCTTATTTAATATAGCACGGGTTGAGAGAGGAACAAGAGACTTTGATAATCCGAAAGCGAGGAAATCATAATAAGCGATTGGTACTCAGGAATCAAAAGCAAGGAGATTGAATCTACAGGCGGTGGGCAAGGAAAGATTAAGAGATCACAACTCACGGAGGAAGAGAGAGCAAACCTAGATTCGAAATATCCCAAACCTATTGGTAAGGCTGCTGAGCGTCCATTTGTGATAAAGAGATCCGTAGAATGAGATACAAGGACACTCAAAAAGCATTGTCGGACGGGCATAGACAGTTTATCTTTACTGAAAGCCCAAGAAAACCTGTAGAAGTGCTGAAGTGGGGACCGAGTTGGGTTAGATTCAAAGATGCATACAACACATATCCTATCAGTACAATCATGAAGATGTTCTCTGATGGTGGAATGTATTTATACAGAAAAAAGCCCTGATGCGTCAGGCCAATAGCAGCTTTTATCCTCGACCAAATTGTACCACAAAGGGGAATGAGGATGAACATCGCCAATAGCAAGGCTCCTGCAGTAAAGGTAACGGACTTAGCTCCAGCAATTGCCCTAAACTATCGACTCTCCCTTAAAGGCGCGGAGCGAGCATATAGGAAGGCTGATGCTGAAGATAAAAAGGTGATTTCTGGAATGAATCTGACTGTGAGTTTGTCATTGAGTGGCTGAATTCAGGACTGAGACCAGGGAATAAGCGTGGGATAGAAAGGCGAGCAGTATATCAGCGTGAGATACTGATGGACCCTATTCGAATGCAATCATTTATCCAACAAAGTAATGCAGGGAGTCCAAGTAATTTATCAGAGTGGCAAAGATTTCAGATTGAAGATGCATTATCAACATTGAGTCCTCGCGAAAAGGAATGTTATGTATTAGCTTTTGGCAATTGCTACTCGCGTATTCAAATTGCTTATCTTCTTGGAATGAAAAAGGAGAGTGTTAACGAGTATATTGCCCGAGGGCAGGTGGAAGTTGGAAAATCACTTCAAAATAGTTTGTTTTTATGTGATTAAATTGACAACATCTCTTTTGTAACCGATGTATAATTAAGGAATAATTTTCCTATATTTGAATTGATTTCTTCTAGATCTATTTCTATGAACATCATTGCGAGCGCTCGCCTTCAAATGATAGAAATAGAACCTCATCATGAGATTTGATGAAATGGGTATTACTTACTTTTTATCAAAGGAGGCGACAACATTCTAATCGTCTATAATGGAGTTTAATTGGGAGAGGTTGAAATCTGACTAAATGAAAATTAAAGGAGTGGACTTATCTTATGAAACGGTTACTCAATAGGAAATGGTTGATAGCGATTCTGGCACTTGTATTTATTGGATCCGCAGCATCTGCTGCATTTACTCAGACGATGCATGCTGCTGGAACGAACCCTAAAGTCATTATAAATGTAAATAGCAATAAAGCATTGGGAGTCAGTGGATGGGATAAACAAGCGGATGGGGCGCTTATCATACAATGGCACTTTAATTGGAATTCCATTGTTAATGATCAAAAATGGTATTTCGAAGATCTAGGAGACGGCTATTATCACATCAGAAACGTAGAAAGCGGAGATTTACTGGAAGTCAGCGAATCGTCTACATCCGATGGTGCTAATGTGATTCAATGGCCGGATAATGGCGGATGGAACCAGCAATGGAAAGTTGTTCCAACCAATCTGGATAGAGGTGACTCGTCGTATATTATCAACCGAGGTAGCGGCAAGTATTTGGATATATCGGGACAATCGACATCCGATGGAGGACAGGCTATCCAGTGGGATTATAATCGCGGCGCCAATCAACGCTGGTTCATTCCGCCTGCATCGTAACACATATGAAGCTAATGCCACGCCGTTTCTACACATAGAAACGGCGTGGTTTTTTAGATAGAGAAATTCAAGTTGAACATCCGACACGTATAGATAATTATAGATTCGGAATACAAGTGGCGAATACAGTTTTTGAAGACACTCTTTGTTAAATTTCATATCCTCTCTTTATTTGGAATATCGATGTCCGAAGTATAGTCCAGCAAATGCAGCACCGAATGCTCTTGCGCTGTTATATAAGGTGTCAAATTAATGTTCATAAATATCCTCCTTATCTAGTGTTGGTGAATCAAATCTATAACAAAGAAATCAATAAAAACAATGAGATTTTTAATTATTTTGAAAGTTGTCACCCGATAGCCACCTATATATAGGAGGAACCTATTAATTATTCGACTCTTATAATGAATGCTGTGTGAAAAACCCACGCCAGCCGATGAGCTCACGGTTAATTGAGCTCGACAATGATATAATAAAGATGTGGTGACCATAGCTGAATATTATTAAACAAAAAACGGAAAGCATCCTCTTAGGTGTGCTGTTCGTTTTTTTTGTTTATGTTATTTCATTAGCAACGACTTTTACATTCAGCTTCAGCAGCATTAACAGCTAATTTGCAAGCTGCTACCGCAATGGGATTACTTAGATTATTGCAAGCATCTCTACCGGCGTTAGCAGCTGCGGAACATAGATCCTCATAGGCTCCCATCAAGCCTACATCAGAAAAAGTAACTTCGACAATATCGCTAATTATTTGGAGATCAGATGGAGATACCTTTTGTTTAACAATGGAATTGTTTAAAGCTGGATTGTTAATGGTCATTATTTTTCATTCTCTTTAAAGTGTTTTGTATATTTCAGGATTAAGATGCACTTTGTTTGAAGGGATAATACGCAATTTAAATGTGGATAATTTGTGAGGTTATAAAATACTCTTTAAAATTTTCTTATAACCCCATAATCTAAACCCAAAAAGCTGCAGAGGTGACGGTGAAGTAAGGTACATGGGTAAAGATCCTGAATTGTCGGGGGTGGTGATAATGTAATGCCAAGAGCACGTGATCCAAACCGGGACCGCGCACTAGAGATATGGCGTGAGCACGGTGGGGAAATAACAAACAGGCAGATATCCGAGCAACTGCATATTGATGAAAAGAAGGTAGCCGTCTGAAAGCAGCGTGATAAATGGAGTGTTGTACAACAATCATCAAATAATGTTGTACAACAGCCAAAGAAAAAAAGAGTGTTGTACAACAAAAGAAGCCGAAATCCAATAAACAGAAAAAAGAAGTGGCTCGGGGTGATCCACCTGAAGTAGAAGCTGAGCTAACTGACAAGCAAAGAATGTTTGTCCTTGAATATATGCGAGACTTCAACGCAACTAGAGCGGCCTTAGCTGCCGGTGATTCAAAGAGGGCTGCCTATTCCATAGGATGGAAAACCTGAGGAAACCTGAAATACAGGCAGAAATCACAAGGTTGAAGGATCAGATGGTTGGTGAGATCGGGTTGAGCGTTCATCGGGTTATAGCCGAGTATCTTAAAATCGTATTTGCTGATACTTCTGATTATGTGGAATTCAGGTCCCAAGAAGAAACAGTTATGAGTGAATATGGTCCAGTGTTAGATAACGAAGGTGATCCAATTACTAGACCAGTAAGCTATATGTGTTTTAAATCCTCAGAAGAGGTCGACGGAACGTTAGTGAGTGAGGTAAAGCAGGGACGTGAAGGTCTTAGGATCAAGTTTTATGACAAGCTCAAGGCACTGGATAAGCTGGAAAAGTATCTAGGCTACATGGATGAAGAAACTAAGCTTCGCGTTCAGAAACTACAACTTGAAATTAAGGGTATGACTCCTCCAGACGCTAATGATTTGCCAGACGCTGGCTTCATTGAGGCTCTCAAGTCTCAAGCGAGAGGAGTGTGGTCAGATGAAAGTGAAGCGTAAGGATGCAATCTTTAAATAGAAACCATTCTCTAGTAAGCAGATTCAGGTTCTTACTTGGTGGATGTAAGGTGAAAGCCCTCACGCAGATAAAGATGCTTTAATTTTTGATGGTGCAGTCCGCTTTGGTAAAACATCTTCAATGTCCTTTTCATTTATTGTTTGGGCTACTGAAACCTTCAACGGCGAGAACCTGGGGATGGCGGGAAAGACTATAGGTGCTCTTCGACGGAACCTTATAGGGCCGTTGAAGCAAATGCTTAAATCCAGAGGATACACTGTAGTGGATCATAGGGCAGAGAACTATCTTACTATCAGCAGGAGGCCGGTAAGTAAAGACTTCTACTTGTTTGGGGGTAAGGATGAACGAAGTCAAGATTTGATACATGGGATCACGCTTATAGGAATGTTTTTGATGAAGTGGCCTTGATGCCGCGCTCATTTGTAGAACAAGCGACTGCTCGATGTTCTGTAGATGGGGCAAAGTATTGGTTTAACTGTAACCTGTTAAGACAGAGGATCGCCGCTACAGCAAATATCATATATCTCTTGTGACTACAGCACCCAAAACCCGATGACGTTCGGGCTGTCGGGGCTTTTTTCTGGTGTCTGGTACAAGGTGAAAGAATACCACTATGACGGTCGCCAGCAGAGCCAACAGAAGACGGATAAAGAGTACTATCATGATTTGGTTGAATTCGTTGGGGATATATCGCTTCAAAGTCTTATCATTGACCCTTCCGCAGCAAGCTTTATAGCTACTGTAAGAAAATACGGAAAGTTTATAGTGAAAAAGGCAAAAAACGATGTGTTAGAAGGCATCCGCAATGTATCCTCAGCACTGAATACCGGAAAGATTCTCTATAATGATTGCTGCAAGGAAACCTTTCGCGAGTTATCGTCCTACATATGGGATGAAAAGGCAGCTGATTGCGGGGAAGAGAAGCCCATTAAGCAACATGACCACCAGATGCACGGTGACCGCTATTTTGTGAACACCATTGTTATGCGTCCAGCTTCGTTCTCATTTGATTAATAGGAGAGGAGGAAACTAATTGAGCACAACAGAAGAGGTTAACCGGATCATTGAAAAAGGTGCGGCATCCGCTATGACAGACGAGGAGATCGTTAAGCAAGAAATAGATGATTGGTTATCATCCCAGGAACGTAAGGAAAAACTTGCTGGTGAACGCTACTACCGGAATAAGGCTGATATCTTAAAACGTAAGCGAATGACCATTGGAGCAGGTGGGGCGCTGGTAGAAGCTACAAACCTCGCTAATAATAAGATCGTTCACGGATTCTTGCGAAAGCTCGTTGATCAGAAAGCCGGTTATCTGCTGAGTAAGGAAATGAGCATCCAGACAAAGAACAAAGTTTATGATGAACTGTTGACAGGGATTTTTGATAAAGGATTTAAAAGACTATTAAAAAACCTGTTGAAGGAGAGCGTTAAAAAGGGGTGCGCATGGTTGCATGTTTATTTAAGAAGGGAGTGCCCTTTCAGCGATGGCTGTTGAGGCACTCCCTTCTTTTTGAGGATATTCTTGAGCAATAACAAACTTCATTAATTTAGTCGTCTGAATAGGCTTATAGGTTCGCATACAAGGTTGCTATCGGACCTATCGGACCGCGATGCAGTTATTGGCCTGAAAAGTACCCAATTATGCTCTAAAGAAGCAACAAGGTTACTGGAGTCCGAAACCCTGCACAAAAGACGATTATTTTGTAAATAACGTCATCTGAGTCCAAAACTCGAAGAAGAGGACTCTCTCCGTTAGTGGAGAAACTAAGTAGACACCAGAAGGGCTGCAATACCAATCGCCACAAGAAATAGCACCTGAGCACATACCCATGATTCCTCGATTATGTGCATTCTCGTCATACATCATTTTAACTTTTCCAATTAGTAGTGCAGAATAATGTTAGAATATCTTATATATAGATATACAATACTTTCCTGGGAGGAGCACTAATATGCGCATTTTCATATATATAGGACTGGCTTTTTTTGTGATCTCTGGTATATGTGTTGGCGGATTTACGACAGGTACTCAGCAAAGAGGGAATTTTTATTCAGAATCCAAAGAAGACCGTAAAATTAAAAACAAAGTAGCGAATTGGTCTGCTTTAGGAGGGGTTCTTTCCTTGGCTATAGCTGGACTAGTATATTTGTTGTGATATTTACCACACTCAAATTCAAGAGTGGTAAAGAGTGCAATACATGACTTTTTACTAGAACCTTTAGACCCTTGATGTCGTTGCCGTTGATGTTTTTTATATTTATAGTTCTAGTAAAATGGAATTTAATATAACAGTCACAATTATTCTTATCATCTGACATTATTTTATATTTTTCTTGCAAAGGTATATCTTTCATAGGATAATATGGGTATATTTTCCTAGCAAAAGTTGGAAGTGGATATTATCTGAGAGGAAGTAGAATATTGAAAACAAAGAAACCTTTTTTTAAAAAATGGTGGTTTTGGCTTATTATTGTTTTTGTTGTAATAGGGGTGATTGGATCACAGGGGAATGATAGTGAACCTACAGTATCAAAATCAGAACCAGCAGTGGCAAAGGTAGATGATACTGCAGCAACAGAGAAACCGGTCGAAAAGGAAAAGCCTACCAGCAAGCCTACAGAAGAGCCAAAGGAAACGATGATAACTGAAGTTGGACAAACCATCACAACTAAGAATTTTAAGCTTACAGTTGAATCTCTGGAAAAGCCTAAGGGAAATGATTATGTACAACCATCAGAGGGTAATGAGTTTGTAGAAATCGGAATTATACTTGAGAATATTTCCAGTAAAGATTATATGGTAAGCTCTATGCTAATGTTCAATGCATACCAAGACAGCTTCTCCATAAATGAAGATCTCTTGGCTCATACTTTGGATAGTCAAGTAGGAACAATGGACGGCGCTTTAGCTGCAGGAAAGAAAATTCGTGGCAAACTAGCTTACCAGCTTCCTAAGGATTGGAAAGAACTTGAAATCAATACTGATTTTACGGTTTTAAGTTTTAGTTCAGATGGAGAAATCAAAATCGTTCTTCAAAATAAATAGGATATTTCACATATAAGAGTCTCGCCAAAGCTGGCGGGGCTTTTTTTATTATTAAACCTGATAATCTGCATTTACATAAAGTACCAAACCGATTATATTGAAAGAAAAGCGTAATGGATGAGGGGTGTTATATTTGGCGAAGATTTTTAATGAAAATACAGTTTCATTTAAACAAAAGTTATCTCCGATCCCTGAGTTTGCTTGGCATACGAGTGAGAGGTTAGCTGAGATCGCAAATTCTAAACATCTTGTCTTCGACATAAGATCGCTTGATCCAGATAAGTATTCCTTTCCTTATCATTTTCATAGAAACGCTGAAGAAATATTTGTGATTTTGACGGGAAAAGCGATGTTAAGAACTCCCGAGGGTTTTAGTGAGGTTTCTGAAGGTGATGTACTATTTTTTGAAATAGGACCTGAAGGAGCGCATCAACTTTATAATCATACGGATGCCCCTTGCAAGTATCTTGATCTCCGAACGAACCAGGGCATAGATGTTTGCGAATATCCGGACTCAGGTAAAATCAACATTCTCCCCTATCAAGAAATTTATCAGGCGGATCAACAAGCGGACTATTATAAAGGAGAAGAGCAGGTAAGGGAGAAATGGAACGGAATGGAGGATCACACTTGATTCAAGATCGATGGTTCACAGTCACGAAAATTGATCCAATTACTTATGCAATCAGTGAATATGGACATTGGGAAAAGGTGCACTCTTTTTTGTTGTTAGGGAAAGAACAAGCGGTGTTGATTGATACGGGATTAGGCATCGATAATATAAAAAGAATAACGGATCAGTTAACGGATTTACCTATCGCTGTCATCACTACGCATGTGCATGCAGACCATATAGGCAGTCATGGACAATTTGAGACGATCTATGTTCATAAAGAGGATGAGGATTGGCTAATTAATGGAATACGAGGTTTGACCCTTGCCCAGATCAGAAAAGATATGAGCCGAGATATTACTCTTCCTGTTCCTGAGACATTTGATCCTAATAGGTATACGCCTTATCAAGGGAAACCAACAGCTCTATTGCGAGAGGGAGATGTGCTTAATTTAGGCGGGCGTAGATTAGTAATTTACCACACACCGGGTCATTCGCCAGGTCATATTAGCATCTTTGATCATGCCAACGGGTATCTGTTTACAGGGGATTTGTTGTATGATGTTACGCCAATTTATGCTTTTTATCCCTCTACTAGTCCGGCAGATTTAGTGGCTTCTTTAGAAAAGATTGCGCAAATTCCAAATGTATCTCAAGTATTCGGCTCTCATAATACGTTGGGTCTAGATCCAGCTATTTTGCAAGAGGTTATGAAGGCAGTTCGTGAACTACGTGAACGGGATCTTGTCGCTCATGGTACGGGCATTCACCGATTTAACGGATTTAGTGTGCAATTTTAAAATGAATGTTGGATGCAGCGAAAACGGCCCTCTCAAAAGGACCGTTTTTTTGTCTTTCCTTAAGGTTTTCAAAATTTCTAATTGGGAAAGGTAAAGTGAAGTAATAATAGGCGGAAGGGGGGCATTCATTCGGATACGATCGACCTGAAGAAAGCATGTAATTGTTGGACTTGGGAGTAAGCTTCTTTGTATTGATTATCGGATTGTTGAATGGGCAATAAGCCTGGCAAGAAGGAAATACTATACACAGGTATTTCATTGCTGTTCATGTATATTTTAAGCGTAAGTTCCTCAATAACATCAGCCTCTTCGTCAAAGCTATTAACCACATTAATATCCGCACTTGAAGCAGTTGATTTGCTGTTTTGTTGTCGTTTAGATACTTTTGAAAGGGTTAGTGCGTTAACAACAATCTCTGATCCCATTATATTGTCGAACGAGTATAGCTTTGCTATTGCTTTTTTGCTTGTTTTCGGATTGCTGGTACCTATTGCTATTTTTTTATAAGGTTCATTAAGGGCGATCAAGTGAGATTGATTGGGCGGAATGAATGTTTTGGTGAATATAATATTAAAAGATGAGGTTGCGTTTAACAGCTTAGAAAGTTCAGAAGAAGTAGATAGTTTTTTTAATTCTATAATAACGGCACTTAGAATTAAGACTCCTCCTACAATGGCAAACATATACATTAAGAAAATCAGCATGTAATCACACCTCCAATGATCTCAGTAGAGCAAGATTTATTGCTTATTGAAAGATATGCCTGAATTCTCTCTACTAGTATCTGTTAAGAGCGAAAATCGTGGGAATTTAGGAAACGACTACTGATTAGAAAAGAGAAAGCACCCAGAGATCTGCCGATTTTGCAAGCTGAGTGCAAAATTGGGGCAACTGCTGGAGTGCTTTGTTGAGAGCTTTTTAAAATAAATATGTCAAGATCATAAGAAATTGAAGGCTGTGATTTGATCAGTATAAACAATTAGCTGTTTGTATTCGATCGGAGATTCATAGTGAGTATAGGGTCTTACAGAAACATCATTAAGGACTACAAAGTTATAGCTGAAATTTTTATCGGGATGTTCCGCACCTAAATAAGATATGTATTCATCTACAATGACATCATCCATTAGAGATTTTAAGTCAAAAACATCCTCTTTATTGGAGGTGGAAGGGGAGATGGTCCCTTGAATACTGCCGAATGAGGTGAGTAAATTTACTTTTTTTCCACCCGCTTGATCGTTATTTAACAATAAGCCAGAGAGTTTAACAAGTGCATCGACTTTAAAATCGACGAGGGTTCTAATTTTTGAGTTGTTCAAAACGAGACACTTCCTTTCAATTTGAAATCCTGTTAACATTATTCGACATATAACCACATAATTCCTATTAGGTCATCAAAAATACATAAATACAAACACGCCCCCTCCATTGAACCATGAGTGAGGCGTGTTTATCTATAGAGATAGATTTAATTCCTGATCGTTACTCGTGTTCCAATCGGTACAATCGCAGCTAGTGCTAACACATCTTCATTGTACATACGAATACAACCGTGGGATACTTCGTGCCCTATGGATGAGGGATCATTATTTCCATGTATCCCATAGTGAGGCTTAGATAGCCCCATCCAAAAGACCCCAAATGGACCACCTGGATCGGGTTGTTTGTTGATGATTGTGAATTCACCGAGTGGTGATTGAGTTAACATTTTACCGATTCCGACTGGGAAGCCCCTGATCACAATGTCGTTATCAAGAAGATAAAGCATACGCTGCGTCAGATCAACTATAATCCGGTAATTTGGCATTGTGCAACACTCCTTTCTAATTAAGATATGAGGAGGATGCCTAAACGGTTATTCATTAAAAATGGTCATTTTAGCCTATGAGAACAAATGTTCTGTAATTGATAAATGGAGTTTGATAACAATAAAAAAGCTATTCTGCATTTGCAGAACAGCTTTTTTAAAAAAATAAAAGAAAGTATATATTTTTACGATATACCCTATCCTTATACTTCTCGTAGAAACGGATACCGTCCTTTAGGACGGTATCCGTTTTCGCTAGGTAGGAGTGCAAACTTAGTGGATATCTCGAAATAATCCGATAACTCTGCCGAGAATGGTTACGCGATTAAGGCGAAGAGGCTCGTACGCCGGATTCTCCGGCTGAAGACGTATATGATCACGTTCTTTATAAAAAGTCTTAACGGTTGCTTCATCTTCTTCGGTCATAGCTACAACGATATCTCCGTTATCAGCCGTTTGTTGTTGACGAACAATAACATAGTCGCCATTCATAATCCCAGCTTCGACCATACTGTCACCTTGAACCGATAACATAAATACTTTGTTATCTCCAACATAGTGAGTTGGAAGCGGGAAGTAGTCTTCAATATTCTCAGTAGCAGTGATAGGAACCCCGGCGGTAACCTTACCTACGACAGGAATGCGAGCGACGGTTTGCGCGAAATGATGGACATTCTCGGAATCCTCTTGGCCAAGCAATTCTATCGCACGAGGCTTCGTTGGATCTCGACGGATAAGTCCCTTCTTCTCTAGCCGATCTAAATGACCGTGAACTGTGGAGCTGGAAGCAAGACCAACAGCTTCTCCAATCTCCCGGACGGAAGGAGGATAACCCTTGCTGCGGACTTCGCTACGTATAAATTCCAGGATCGCCAGCTGGCGACTTGAAATCTTTGACATTGGAATCAACCCCATATAGTAATGTTTGGGAAAATTATAACATAGAACTACCGTTCGCACAAACATAAGTTCTAACTATTATAAATATTAATTCGAAAGAGTTAATAAATGGTAGTCTTGTATTGATTGCGTTTCCTTCATCTAAACGATAAGAGTGATTCTTTATATGAAGAATATGGTAAATATTAACCTCTGAAAAAAAGAGAACAATTGTTCTAAAATAGTATTGAAGAAAACACATGTTCGTGTTATTATAATTTCAAAAGTAAGAACAAGTGTTTGGAGGATGATATTCATGTTAAAATACAGTACATACCGTAGCATCTACGATAAAGCCCCAGTGGTTGAATCTTTAGGACATAATCCTATTACCCGTTATTCAGCTCAGATTAAAGAGATTACAGAGTTTTTGCTTGAAGGCTTGATGCGTTTGTTCCGTAGAGATTTTGTTATTAAACTGACATTGATCATCGTGCTCGTACTATCAGGACTTACAGTAGTAGGTAATGTATTTGCAGGATCTACTACTTTAATGAAGGATGAGAAGCGCGTAGTGGTTGAACGTGGAGATACACTTTGGAGTATTGCTCTTGAGAATAAACCTTCTGATATGAAAACGGCTGTATATATAGAAGGAATTAAAAAATCCAATGGCATTAAAGGTAGTCAGATTAATGCTGGAGATATTCTCACTTTACCTATATATTAATATTCTAAGAACATAATAAGAGGACATGAAGAGCTTGCAGGGAGTAAACCTTGACAAGCTCTTTTTCTCATGGCAGAGTTAGAATTAATTTATAAGGGGAGGGAAAGTTTTGAATATTGATGAGTTGGTCGCGCGTATTAACGAATTGGCACGCAAACAGAAGAGCGTAGGCCTTAATCAAGAGGAAACGGCGGAACGCGCCAAGCTTCGTGAAATTTATTTGGGGAATATTCGCAATAACTTCCGAGCACAATTGAATACGATTGAATTGGTTGATAATGATGAGCATGAACAAGGTAACAAGGGGCGTAAGCATTAACACCCTGTTCCTTTTCATAGATATTACTGGATGACTAGGGGGAACGCATATGGCCCGTTCTTGGGAAAGAATGGTTCAACGCAACACGCAGCAAATTAATAAGCAAAGAAAGAAACAGGGGAAGGAAACGATTTACGCATCTAAATCTAAATCTCCTGGTAAGAACAGTGAAACCTTTAAAGGCCGTAACATTGCATTTCCATTAGTGTTATTAGTGCTTGGTACTATGTTTTGGATGGTTGGTTCAGTGGACCAGGCCAAAGGTAATGGTATGCTTATGAACTGGCTAGGAGTCGTTTTGTACTACTTACTAGCGGCACTTCTGTTCTTCCGACGTCCGTACTTGAAGGTAGAGAATGCTAGACTATCTACTATAAAATTCAACCGCGAACGTTATCTGCCAGCTTCTGATATTGAGAAAATCATCCTTTCGCGTGGAGCTGTTGTAATTAAGCATAAAGGCAAACGCACGAAATGGATTTTTACCAGACTTATGAATCGTTATGATACCAATGCAATGGGGACTCGACTGGAAGCATTCGCAAAAGCTCACCAAATTGAAGTAGTTCACGAATAGAAATTAACCAGCCATGGGAGAGGGAGACCTGTAATGCCAATTTCCGCCGTACTATTTGACCTTGATGATACACTGCTCTGGGATGATCGGAGCGTTAATGAAGCATTTCGTTCTGCATGTGAAGCCGCTGGGGATACGATTGATCCACAAGAACTGGAACTTGCGGTGCGTAAAGAAGCCATTGGACTATATGAATCCTACGAAACGAACCCGTTTACAAAGATGATTGGGATTAATCCGTTTGAAGCACTTTGGGGGAACTTTACTGCAGGTGAACAGCCGGAATTCCGTCAATTGGAGCAGCTTGCACCGGGATATCGTAAAGAGGCATGGCGTCGTGGTCTTGCAGCACTTGGTGTAGAGGACGAAGCTCTTGCTGAGACATTAGCAGCCAAATTCGCAGCAGAGCGTAGAAATCGACCTTACATCTATGAAGAAACGATTCAGGTGCTTGAAGAACTGAAGGGGAAAGTGAAGCTATTGCTTCTGACTAATGGATGCCCTGCATTGCAACAAGAGAAACTAGATGGCGTACCTGAAATCGTTCCTTTCTTTGATCACATCGTGATTTCTGGAAGCTTCGGCAAAGGAAAGCCGAATAAGGAAATTTTTCTGCATGCCCTAGAACTTTTAGATATTGCACCTGAGCAAGGAGTTATGGTCGGAGATAAGCTTACAACGGATATTCGTGGTGGGCTGGCAACAGGTTTGACTACAGTTTGGATTAACAGAAAAGGCAAACAGCCAGATCCGGAAATTCAGCCGGATTATGAAATCAAACATCTTGGAGAGCTTCTTTCATTGGTCCAATCTTTATAAAATTGAGTAGAAGAGGCTTTCATTCATTTAAGCTTTAAGAAGGCAGTGAGTTCCTAGGTATCTAGGAGACTTACTGTCTTTTTTATATCTACATCATATTTAGTATGTTAGATGAGATTTACTAGTATATGATTTAAGTCACAAGAGTTTAGCTGAATTGATGCGAAATACTGAAAAACCAATAATAATGTGTATAATAGATGGAGAATGTATAACATGAATTGGTAGATTCTTAGTAATCAATTTGACTGGGAGGAATCTAAATGAAGATTTCAAGAACAATAGTTCCTTTATTATTAGGTGCAACACTTTTAGTATTGGGAGGATGTTCATCAGACCAAACCAAACAATCTGGAATACATAATATGAATATGAACATGGACATGTCTATGGAGCCTATCAAGGTCGAGTTACATTGGAGTCCTGAAGAGGTTGTTGTAAATCAGAAGGTGACCTTTGAGGCTGTGGTGACGCAAGAAAACTTAGCTGTGGATGATGCGAAAGAGGTTTTATTTGAAATTGTGAGGAAAGATGATGAGGAACAGAAAATTGAGCTTAAAGGGAAGCTAGTCGGTGATGGAATCTATCAAGCAGAAGGAACACTTGCGAAAGAAGGACAATATATTGTTACATCGCATGTAACTGCTAGAACTCAGCATTCTATGCCTAATAAAGAACTCTCTGTGAAACCATAATTAAAAAGAATAGCAATTATAACCTGTAATTACAGATAATGCAGAGTGGAAAGGAAGGCTTTCCGAAATTCCTTTATTCTGCTAAACTTACTCTAATGTTTTACTGGGGGGACTATACGTTGGCTAAATATACACTTGAGGAAAGCTTACAACAAAGAATATTAATTCTAGATGGTGCAATGGGCACAATGATCCAACAGGTGCCTCTGACAGGTGAGGATTTTGGTGGGGAAGAATTAGACGGCTGTAATGAAATGCTAGTATTAACTCGTCCAGAAGTAATTCAGACGATTCATGAGCAGTATCTTGAAGCAGGTGCTGATCTCATTGAAACGAATACATTTGGTGCAACGTCTGTTGTACTTGCTGAATATGATATTCCGCAGCGGGCTCGTGAAATTAATCTGGTTGCAGCAAAGCTAGCCCGTAATGCCGTTGATAAATATGATACACCAGATCGTCCCCGCTATGTTGTAGGTGCGATGGGTCCTACAACAAAGACACTCTCTGTTACGGGAGGCGTGACTTTCCAAGAGCTCGTTGATAGCTACGAGGAACAGGCAGTGGCATTGATTGATGGTCAAGTAGATGCGTTATTGCTAGAGACCTCTCAGGATACTTTGAACGTGAAGGCTGGAAGTATAGGTATTCGAAATGCATTTGAGAAGACGGGTATCAAATTGCCAGTGATGATTTCGGGAACAATAGAGCCGATGGGTACAACACTTGCCGGTCAGAATATTGAAGCATTCTATATTTCATTAGAACATCTGAAGCCAATCTCTATTGGTCTAAACTGTGCAACGGGTCCTGAGTTCATGCGTGATCATATTCGTTCGCTTTCTGCAATCTCTTCAGCAGCTGTGAGTTGTTATCCGAACGCTGGGCTGCCAGATGAGAATGGACATTATCATGAATCTCCAGATTCTCTTGCACGTAAAATTGCTGCGTTTGCGGAAAAGGGATGGCTTAATATTGCTGGGGGTTGCTGCGGAACGACACCGGAACATATCCGTGCTATGTCGGAGGCACTTTCACAATTCCCACCACGTCCGCTTGCAGGTAATCATCCACCGGCTCTTTCGGGGATTGAACCAATCTACATTGAGAACGACAACCGTCCATACATGGTTGGTGAACGTACGAATGTATTAGGGTCGCGTAAGTTTAAACGTCTTATCGTCGAAGGTAAATATGAGGAAGCCTCAGAAATTGCCCGTGCACAGGTGAAGAGTGGTGCTCAAGTTATCGACGTCTGCGTGCAAGATCCGGACCGTGATGAGATTGAAGATATTAAGCTGTTTCTAGAATTAGTTGTAAAAAAGGTTAAAGTTCCTCTGATGATCGATACTACCGATCCTAAGGTTATTGATCTGGCGTTACAATACTGTCAAGGTAAGGCTATAATTAACTCCATTAACCTTGAAGATGGTGAAGAAAAATTCGAACTGGTCACTCCTTTGATTCATAAGTATGGCGCAGCTATCGTTGTAGGTACGATTGATGAGACAGGACAAGCAATCAAGGCTACGGACAAACTGGAAGTTGCCAAACGCTCCTACGACTTACTCGTGAATAAATACGGATTAGCCGGAGAAGATCTTATTTTCGATACGTTGGTATTCCCTGTAGGAACCGGGGATGAGCAATATATTGGCTCTGCCAAAGAAACCATTGATGGAATTCGTCTAATCAAAGAAGCTCTGCCAGGTGTTCATACGATCTTGGGAATCAGTAACGTCTCCTTTGGATTACCGGAAGCGGGGCGTGAAGTACTGAACTCAGTATTCCTCTATGAGTGCACTAAGGCTGGATTGGATTATGCGATCGTAAATACCGAGAAGGTAGAACGTTATGCTTCTATTCCTGCTGAAGATCGTCGTCTTGCTGAGGAATTGATTTATAATACGAATGACGACACACTTGCTGCTTTTGTAGCCGCCTTCCGTGGGAAGAAGATTGAGAAAAAAGAGAAAATTTCTAACCTGTCGCTAGAAGAGCGTCTCGCTTCATATGTGGTTGAAGGCACCAAAGAAGGGCTTATTCCAGACCTTAATGAGGCGCTTACCAAATCAGGACCTTTGGAGATTATCAATGGCCCGCTAATGGCCGGGATGTCAGAGGTTGGACGGCTGTTTAATAACAATGAGTTGATTGTAGCTGAGGTACTGCAAAGCGCTGAAGTGATGAAGGCTTCGGTTGGTCATTTGGAGCAGTTTATGAAGAAGGATGAGACAGCGGTAAAAGGCAAGATCATGCTGGCAACTGTAAAAGGCGACGTGCATGATATAGGTAAGAATCTGGTGGAGATCATCTTATCCAATAATGGTTATCAGATCATTAATTTGGGTATAAAAGTACCACCTGAGACCATTATCGAAGCGTTTCGTCGTGAAAAAGCCGATGCGATCGGATTGTCTGGACTACTCGTAAAATCGGCACAGCAGATGGTGCTGACTGCGCAAGACCTACGCACGGCTGGGATTGATGTGCCTATTATGGTAGGTGGTGCTGCCTTGACTCGCAAGTTCACCAAAACACGTATCCGGCCGGAATATGATGGGCTGGTATTATATGCTAAGGATGCTATGGATGGACTCGATATTGCTAATCGGCTTATGAATCCTGTTGAACGGGAGAAAATTGCCGAGGAAATTCGAGTGGAAGCAGAATCCGCAGTGGCAGTTGCTCCTAAGCAAGAGCTTCCTACGCTGACTAGAGCTGTACGCTCCAAAATATCTCCAGATGCACCTGTATTTGTTCCACCGGATTTAGAGCGCCATGTCATTCGTAATTATCCATTGGGGCATATTATCCCTTATGTGAACATGCAAATGCTGCTCGGTCACCATCTGGGACTACGAGGTTCTGTAGAGGCGCAATTAGCTGCTGGTGATGAGCGGACTGTGGAGTTGAAAGGTACTGTCGATGACATTCTACATCAAGCGATGCTGGAAGGTACGATTACTCCTCATGCGATGTATCAATTCTTTCCGGCACAATCAAGTGGTAACGATATTATCGTTTATAATCCACAGAATACAGCCGAGATTCTGCATACCTTTACTTTCCCAAGACAAGGTGTTGAGCCTTATCTCTGTCTAGCGGACTTTTTGAAGTCGGTCGACAGTGGAATGATGGACTATGTTGGATTCCTCGTGGTAACTGCGGGACACGGTGTTCGTGAGCTCTCTACAGCCCTTAAGGATAATGGAGATTATTTACGCTCACATGCGTTACAATCTGTAGCGCTGGAAGTAGCAGAAGGATTAGCGGAGCGTGTTCATCACATGATGCGTGATACATGGGGCTTCCCAGATCCTGCAGATATGACCATGAAACAAAGACATGGGGCAAGATATCAAGGGATTCGTGTATCCTTTGGTTATCCTGCATGCCCAGATCTGGAAGATCAGGGACCACTATTTAAACTGTTATCCCCAGAGGATATCGGTGTTCACCTTACAGAAGGCTTTATGATGGAGCCTGAGGCTTCCGTTTCGGCGATGGTATTCGCTCATCCAGAAGCGCAGTATTTTAATGTAGAGAAGCTGTAATTCTTTCATTTATACACCCGGTCTGTAGGGGGATTGTATCCCTTTCAGCGGAACCTCCCGTAACTGGGGGGTTTTTTGCTGGAAGAAGGACGTTTAGAATAGATAAGAGATAGTTCAGTCAATAAGAAGAAGGGAGGAAGAGGGATGGAATTATATTTTTTAGGTACGAATGCAGGGGTACCAACTATACAACGCAATGTAACGTCGATTGCATTAAGACTTCTGGAAGAACGCCGTAGCATTTGGATGTTCGATTGCGGGGAAGGGACTCAGCATCAGGTTCTTCGCTCACCGATTCGCCTAGGGAAGCTGGAAAAGCTATTTATTACACATTTACACGGAGATCATCTATTTGGTCTTCCGGGTTTATTATCTAGTCGTGGTTATCAGGGAGGGACATCTCCTTTAACGGTTTATGGTCCCCCTGGATTGAAGGCATACTTAGATATATCCTTAGCTGTGAGCCAATCCCGAATTCCATACAAGATTGAGATTGTCGAGCATACAGGAGGAACGGTATTTGAGGATGATGGTTTTAAAGTGGAGGCAGCATTATTAGAGCATCGTATTGATAGCTATGGTTACCGGGTAACGGAAAAGGATAGTCCCGGGAGCCTCAATACGGAATTACTAAAGAGTTATGGCTTAAAGCCTGGACCGTTATATGGAAAATTAAAAAAAGGTGAAGATGTTATAACGGATGACGGTGTTCGTATCTGCGCTGCTGATGTTGTTAGAGAACCTAAAAGAGGGCGTATTGTTACGATCTTGGGAGACACAAGACCTTGTTCAGGAGCTTTAGAACTCTCACTTCATGCAGACCTTATCGTTCATGAAGCAACCTTTGCTCATGATCTGGCAGAAATGGCGTATCAATACCATCACAGTACAGCACGTCAAGCTGCAGAGCTAGCAAAGGAAGCCAATGCAGCCCAACTATTGTTGACTCATTTCAGCTCTCGTTACAGTTCGTCTGAAGAGTTGATTCCTTTGCTGGAAGAAGCTGAGCTCATTTTTCCAGAGACATTATTAGCGGAGGAATTCGGCACATATCCAATTTATCGAAGACAAAACGGGCAATTGGGGAAATGATTATTTTCCGGGAAAGCGCAGGAAATGACAGTGCTATGCTAAAAAATGCTGGAAGAGTCTCTCGTTCGATTTCATTCGACGAAGTGTGTTAGATTCAAAGTAATTACAGCGTGAAAGAGGTACGAATGGCTGGAAATCTTGCCGAAAATAAACGGACAATACCACCAAACAAAAAGTATTATTAATCATTCTAAATCCAAGCTGGGCTTAGGTTGAATGTTTATTAATACCATTATTAATTTATCACATTAATTAATTTTTTTATGGAAATAGAGGGATTTATAATGGAACAGATTAAAGGATTATTGATTGACTTAGATGGTACGTTATACCATGGGCATAAAATGATTCCTGGTGCTGATTTACTGATTAAAGGTCTGCGTGAAGCGGGCATTCCTTTTTTATTTGTTACCAACAATTCATCGCGTACAGCGGCTAATGTGGCTGCACATTTATGTAGAATGGGAATCGATGCGAAAGCTGAGGAGGTATGTACCTCATCAATGGCGGCCGCACGTTACATAGCTGAGGAATCACCTGGGGCTACAGTGGCGATACTTGGAGAAGAGGGTTTGCATGTGGCTTGTACCGAAGCTGGGCTCCGCATCGTCACAGACTCACCCGATTATGTACTGCAAGGCATCGATCGCTCCTTCAACTATACGTCGCTCTCGCAAGCTTCGCGCTGGATTCTGGGAGGAGCAAAGTTTGTACTCACTAACCCAGACTTAATGCTGCCATCAGATGATGGCATTATGCCTGGCGCAGGTACGATCGGAGCAGCCATCGAGGCTGCTAGTGGAGTGAGTCCGGTAGTGATTGGCAAGCCGGAATCCCATTTAATCAAATTTGCGACAGATCTTCTTGGTATAGAGCCTGAACATGCAGTGGTTGTCGGTGATAATATGCGTACAGATATAGCAGCTGGAGTAAATGCGGGCTGTCGTACAGTTCTTGTATTTACCGGATTAACCAACGCAGAAAATCTTGACCACTATAAAAACCTTACCGGAATCTCACCGGATGAAATTTGTGCCGATTTAACTGAACTTAAAACGTTTCTCGGTGTATAATAGCTAGGATCTTATTACTTCACCAACCTAGAAGGGACGATGAGCTATGCCGGAATTGCCGGAAATGGAGAATTATAGAAAGCTGCTTAGTCAGCATATTATAAATGTGCCAATATCTGATGTAATCGTGAACAGAGAAAAATCAATTAATATGGAAACAGAAGCTTTTAGAAATGCATTGATCGGTGCGCGTGTTGTTTTTGTTGAGCGGCGTGCCAAGTATATTTTGTTTCATCTTCATGATGGACGAAGACTACTTTTACATTTAATGCTTGGTGGAATACTTTTTTATGGCACGGAGGAAGAACGGCCGGATCGTAACACACAAGTCGAAATCGCATTTGGAGATCATATCCTTTACTTTATTGGACTTCGCTTAGGCTATATACATTTGCTGTCGGTGAAGGAAAGCGAAGCCACAATGGGTAAGCTTGGACCTGAGCTGCTGGATCGTCGGATGACGCTGGAAAGATTCACTGCATTATTAAAGGGACGGAGAGGTGCGCTCAAAAGCCTGTTAGTAAATCAGCATGTGATGGCTGGAGTTGGGAATTGCTACGCCGATGAGATTGCTTTTGAAGCTAGGCTTTTACCTTCTGCACTAGTACAGAATTTAACAACTGAATCTATAGCCCGTCTTTATGAGAGCATCCAAAAAGTACTGACTGAGGCCACTGAAATTGGTGGGTACATGGAAATGCCGTTTATGACTGGGGATACTGTTACAGGTTCATATAATAATCAATGTAAAGTGTATGATCGTGAAGGCGAGTTTTGTCTTCGTGATGGGGGAACAATTATCAAAACAGAGCTATCTGGACGCAAAGTGTTTTATTGCCCAGACTGTCAGCATGACCAATAGTCTTCAAATAGGGGCTCATGTCAGCATTCGTGGCGGATATGGGAGAGCTGCCCGATTCGCTTGGGAGAGCGGTGCAACATGTTTTCAATATTTTCCTAAAAATCCGCGTAGTTTGAAACTTAAACAGGTAGATGTACGAGATACGAGGGATTGTGCGCTCTTTTGCCAAGACAAAGGGATTACTTCGATTGCTCACACACCCTATGGGATTAACATGGCGGCTGGTGTAGATGATCTTACTCCGCGAAAGGTTTATGTAGATTCTCTCTTAAATGATCTAGAGATTGCAGAAGCTTGTGGTTCATTAGGCATCGTTGTTCATTTTGGACATTTTGGTGGAATGGAGCCGTTACAAGGCTATCAAAATATTATACAATGTATGAATGATGTGCTTCAGTCCTGGGATGGTCGTACTAAGCTGCTTATAGAGAATCAAGCGGGCAACCATGGAAATGAAGGGATTACACTTGAAGAACTCGTGAAAGTTCGAGAGCTTAGCCAATTTCCGGAGAAAATAGGATTTTGTTTGGACACCTGTCACGCTTACGCAGCTGGTATCTGGAACCCTGAGCGAACGGAAGACTTCCTTGAACGAGGAGAGCGACTTGGATTTTGGCCACATCTTGTTGCTGTTCATTTAAATGATTCTAAGTTTCCTTTCGACTCAAGACGCGACAGACATGCTGGAATCGGACAAGGACATATTGGAGAGCAGGGGCTGAAAAGCTTATTGTCCTCCGAGCTTTTACGAATCTCAGCTGTTGTCATGGAAACTGAGAAGGGTGCGGATGGCAGTCACCGAAAAGAAATTGCTACTGTGCGTGGTTGGTTTGAAGCGGAGGCGTAATTGTGATTCATATCTATATGGATGATCTTCGAAAGGTACCTAAAGGGTTCGCTCTGGCTCGTTCGACGGAAGAATGTCTTCTAATGCTGCGTGAGTGTGAGGTGGATATTTTATCACTGGATTACGATATGGGGCCGGGTGATTATTCGGGTGGAGAAGTTGCCAGACGGATCGTACTGGAAGGACTGTTCCCCCGAGAAATCTATTTGCACACTTCCAGTCTGTGGGGGCGAAAAGAAATGTATGAGATCTTATATACTGCTAAACCTGAGGGGATGCTTTTGGTAAATGGTCCCCTGAGTTCTGATAAGCTTCGCGATATCGCCGAGGAGACGAACTTGAAATGAAGGTAATGAATGAAGTGGAATTACTGGAGGCGCTCAAGAGTTCAGGAGAACCGCTTGTAGTATTCTTACACACTCCACTGTGCGGTACTTGTAAGGCTGCTGAACGGATGTTAGAGGTGGCGGCTCATCTATTGCCTGCTGAACTTCAAATGGTTGCAGGCAATGTGAACATGCTGCCGAATTTGGTACAACAATATCGTATTACGAGCGTTCCTGCACTACTTGTAGCTTCTGCAGAACGGGAAAATGATCCGAAAGTTTATTATTCCATGGTTTCAGTTGAGCGAGTGCTGGAATACATAAGGAGTGTTATATCATAATCATTTCATTACAACATTTATCTCTCCGCAGGGAAGAAAGCTTAATCTTGGACGATGTGTCGCTAGAAGTTAAAGAAGGTGAGAACTGGGTCATTTTGGGACGGAATGGCTCTGGTAAAACCACAATTTTAGAGATGATGACTGGTTATTTGTTTCCTAGCAAAGGGACTGTAGAAGTGCTGGGTTATAAATATGGACAATGTGATATACGTGAGGTTCGTAAAGAAATTGGCTATATCGGGCCTTCCTTGATGGAAAAGATGTCATTAAATGATCCGGTGTGGGAGGTCGTAGCAACAGGTGCTTACGCTTATTTGCGTTTCTACGAGACGATCCCCTCCGAAGTACAAGAGAAAGCAATCAGCATGCTGGAAGATATGAATCTAGGCAATATGGCATTTCATCCTTTTGGGACCTTGTCACAGGGGGAACGTAAAAAAGCTATGCTGGCAAGATGTCTTATGGCTGACCCTAAGCTATTAATTATGGACGAGCCATGTGCCGGCCTTGATCTATATGAAAGGGAAAAAATGCTGGCTGAAATAGACAAGCTGAGACAGCGTAATGTTTCTGTAGTATACGTAACTCACCATGTGGAAGAAATTGTCCCGCTTTTCACGCATGTTGCATTAATTCGTGAGGGTAAGCTAGCTGGATCTGGACCGAAAGAAGAAGTATTAACGAAAGAAATGATCTTGGCCACTTATGATATTCCTGTTGATGTTGAATGGGATAGCGGTCGTCCCTGGATTAAAATTAGACCTGGAGGCAAAACGATTTGAACGATTTAAGACAAGATACCGAAGAGCAGAACATTGCTCCGGAAGAAGAAGTGTATTCCCGATATATTTGTACAGCTAATCACGGATTTGCGCCTTATGCGCAAGAAGAGCTTCGCCGTTTATTCGGTGCTGTGAAGAGTACCTTGTTACTACCAGGAGAAATCTTTCTGGCTACATTGCAATCTGAACCAGAGGAAGTAACGCGCCTACTCACACAGAATCTTCCCATTTTCCTGCGTCATATACAACCTGTTCAGTTTCAGGATGAAGGAACCATGGAAGCTCTACAGCGTTTGGCAATGTATTTAAGTCGCCACACTGAGCTTGAGGGTGAGAAGGTATCCCTGAACGTTCGTAAAGGTGATCCTTCCTTCTGGCAGGACAGTCCAGGAGAACTTCGTGAATGGCTCCAAGAGCAATTGCAGAGCTTAGGCGCAGAATTTACTGTGCAAGATCCAGCCTGGGTTATTTCAGTCTACGCAGACGGGAATGCCTTATATGCAGGTGTGTCCAGACCAGAAGCGAATTTATCTGGATGGAATGGCGGTGCCATCCGTTTCCGTAAGGAAGATGGACAAATCTCACGTGCCAAGTTCAAACTAATGGAAGCCGAGAAGGAGTTTGATATTCCTTTTTACAGTTTCCGTAATGCGTTAGATATTGGTGCTTCTCCAGGTGGGTGGACTTCTTTCTTACTGGAACGTGGAATGAAGGTTACAGCTGTTGACCCTGCGTTAATGCATGAGTCCCTACGTAATTATCCGGGTTTGAAAATCCTTCGTAAAAACGCTGGAGAAGTGAAATTCCGCGATAATGAATTTGATCTAATCGTATGCGATATGAGCTGGAGTCCTAAGCTGATGGCGAAGCTAGTAACCGGGTTACTACACAGTCTGTCACCGGGTGGGACAGCCATTGTGACCGTAAAACTGATGCATAAGAAACCACTTGCGATGATCAAAGAAATTATTGCGATGTTTGAAGGGGAGCGCATGCAGATTCAGCGTGCAAAGCAGCTATTCCATAATCGTGATGAGATCACACTTTATATGATTAAATACTAATCAAACAAATTTTGAATTTCTAAGGGAAAGCATCCCGTTATTAACGTGACCGTACTTTGCGGTAAGAATGTTAATGGCGGAAGCTTTCTCTTTTTTTTATTGCGAAAAGGAGGAGTTAAATTGCATTTTGAGACGAAGCTTAAGATTGGACAGGTTATTGATGACAGATACAAAATTTCGGGACTGATTGGATCAGGTGGGATGAGTATTGTTTATCTGGCGGATGATTTGCGTCTAAAGGGTAAACGATGGGCTGTAAAAGAAAGCTTATGCTTAGATGAGCTGCATTCGGACATCCAGGCGGAAGCTGATATGTTAATTACACTAGACCACCCACGATTGCCGCGTATTGTCGATTTCTATCTTCCAGATCGAGAAGGGTATTCCTATTTAATCATGGACTATATTGAAGGTGTGAGCTTGAGTCAGCTAATGAAGGATAATCCCGGACCTTTGCCAAGTGACTTCATCATTCAGGCGGCTAAACAGCTTTTAGAAGTCCTTCAATATCTGCATAGTCATCAACCACCGATTATCTATCGTGATCTAAAGCCTTCAAATATCATGTTGACACTGCAAAAAGAACTGATGTTAATTGACTTTGGGATCGCACGAAGCTACAAACACGGTATCTCTGAAGATACGGTTAAGCTTGGTACGGTTGGCTTCGCGGCACCTGAGCAATATGGAAGTGGGCAGAGTCAGCCGGTATCCGATTTATATGGACTAGGAGCATTAATTCTCTATATGGCAACTGGAGGGCAATGTAGTCAATGGGAGTTTGGGATGGAGAATAGGCTTTATAACCATATGCCATCTGGCATTATTCCAATCATAAGACGCTTATTACGACATCACGCTGAGGAGCGTTATCAGAATGCAGAAGCAGTTCTACAGGCACTAATTCGTATGGAATCTGAAATGGATAGAGGAAATGATTTTACTATTTTAGTCCCACATTCTCTAGAAAAGCGAAAAGCGATGGTCATTGCCATACTCGGAGTTGCTTCAGGTCTTGGAACAACACATACTTCATTCGCAGTGAGTAGCTTACTTGTACAGAAGGGGACAACTGCATGGGTTGATTTTTCTCCTGATTCATCGGTTTATGAACGCATTCGCAGCATGTTATACACACAGATTACAACTGTCGCAGCCAAGGATGAGAAATCTGCTTTTTCATGGAAAGGGGTACATTATTGGAAACGTCCTATTCGCGGAAAAATGGCTGATTTGATGAGAGGGGATTATCAATTTGTAGTGTTGGATCTTGGCGTTGGGGAATATGAAGGGGCGCTTGATGAGTTCAAATATAGCGATATGCCGATTCTAATTACTTCTGGTGCAGATTGGCGACTCGAAGATTTACTAGTGTGGCTTAGGCGTAAAAGGTTACAGCCTGAAACGAATTGGAGGGTGGGGTTACCACTCGCAGAACCCTCAACTGTAAAACTGTTGCAAACCGCTATAGGTACAGATAAGATTTATGGACTACCTTTTCAGCAAGATCCATTCAAGCCTAAGGGGAAGTTGGTAGAAGTGATCAATGAAATGTTTGAGGGAATATTAGATGTACCCAGTAAGGGGAAAAGCCGTAGTTTTTTTCAAAAGAAAGGCTGAATAAAGCGGTTCTCTATGCTTCCTCTTTTCACTCAACTAACTTTTAGTTCAGTGTTGCATTAAAGTGTGTTAAAATATATATTTATACGTGTTTTGAAAAATATAAGAAAGTATAAGTTTTACACTATACTTTATCTTTATATTTCTTGCATGAACGCTTACCGTCCTATAGGGACGCCGAAGACGTTTCTGCTTGAAATATAAGAAAGTATAAGCTTCACACTATACTTTATCCTTATATTTTTACGAGAAACGTTTGTCGTCTTTAAAAGACCACAACGTCGTTTCTTCTTATTACGCATTATTTAAGTATAGACAGGAGCTTGCGGAGAATTTATGAGTTTACTTAGTGTAGAAGACGTTTCCCACAATTTTGGGGATCGGACGTTGTTTAAAAATGTTTCTTTCCGGTTGTTACCGGGTGAGCATGTAGGAATCGTAGGAGCAAATGGCGTAGGAAAATCGACGCTTATGAATATTTTGACTGGAAAACTGTTGAAGGATAGTGGAAAAGTAGAGTGGACGCCTCGCGTCCGTTACGGTTACTTGGATCAGCATACGATCTTAACGCCAGGGAAAACCATCCGTGATGTATTGAAGGACGCTTTCTTGCCACTTTTAGAGCTGGAACAGGAAATGCTAACTATAACTGAAAAGATGGGCGACGCTTCTCCTGAAGAGTTAGAGATGTTACTCGAGCAAATGGGGGACATTCAGGAACAGCTGGACATCGGAGATTTTTATCTTATTGATGTAAAAGTGGAGGAAATGGCGAATGGTCTTGGCCTATCCGTTATTGGACTTGACCGTGATGTCGCTTCACTAAGTGGGGGTCAGCGCACAAAGGTTCTGTTGGCGAAGCTTCTACTTGAGAAACCGAATGTACTATTGCTGGATGAGCCTACTAACTATTTGGATGTTGAGCATATTGACTGGTTAACTAACTATTTGAAGCAATATCCATATGCATTTATATTGATCTCTCATGATACGGAATTCATGAATAAAGTCGTAAATGTGGTCTATCACCTGGAGTTCGGCAAACTTACTCGATACACTGCGAACTACGAGAAATTCCTGAATATGGCCGAGATGAATAAGATCCAACACATAGATGCTTATGAGAAACAACAGGATTTTATTAAGAAACAAGAGGATTTCATTCAGCGTAACAAAGCTCGTGCCTCCACATCTGGACGGGCGAAGAGCCGTGAGAAACAGCTGGATCGTATGGATCGAATTGATCGACCAGAAGAAGCTGCAAAACCTACCTTTAAGTTTAAAGAAAGTCGGGCCAGCGGGAAAACAGTCTTCGAAGGCATTGATTTCGAGATTGGTTACGACCGTCCGTTGCTTCCTATGCTGAACATGACCATTGAACGTGGAGAGAAGATCGCTATAACTGGTTGCAATGGTGTCGGTAAATCGACGCTACTGAAGACTATTCTTGGCGTGATTCCTACGTATAGCGGTAAAACCTATCTAGGAGATTATCTGAACTCAGCGTATTTCCAACAAGAAGTGAAAGCAGCTAATCTTACACCTATTGAGGATGTCTGGAATGAATTTTCTAGTCTAACTCAGAATGAAGTGCGTGGACATCTAGCTCGATGTGGTCTGAAAAATGAGCATATTACCCGACCGCTTAGCATGCTGAGTGGTGGCGAACAAGCTAAGGTCCGTCTCTGTAAGCTGTTGATGCGTGAGAGCAACTGGGTTCTGTTCGATGAACCTACCAATCACCTTGATGTTATTGCCAAGGCAGAGCTGAAGCGGGCATTACAAGAATATAAAGGCACAGTCCTGCTCGTCTCCCATGAACCTGATTTCTATGAAGATTGGGTTACGAAAATTTGGGATGTTGAACAGTGGTCAGCAGTACAAGTATAGAATCATCATACTCCCGGGGAATAGCAGACGATCTGCTGTTCTCCGGTTTTTGGATACGGGGAGGGAAACCGAGTGATTCATACAGATGGTCGTGAAGATCGTTATTCTCGTCAGGTGCGATTTGCGCCATTTGGAGCAGAGGGACAAGAAGGGCTCGCGCAGTCTAGTGTTTTAGTAGTGGGAGCAGGTGCGCTTGGTACAGGGATTGCAGAGACGCTGGTACGCTGCGGGGTAGGCAAAATTATTTTAGCTGACCGTGATTATGTAGAGTGGAGTAACCTTCAGAGGCAACAGCTCTATACTGAGGTAGATGCTATTGAACGTATGCCTAAGGCTGCTGCTGCGCAGCGCAGACTTCAACAGATTAATTCTGAGGTCGTTATTGAAGCCTATGTTATAGATGTTCGTGCCGAAGAGTTGGAAGGGCTTGTTTCAGGGGTTGATCTGATCATGGATGGTACAGACAATTTTGATACTCGGCTCATTATTAATGATATGGCGCAAAAGCACGGTATTCCTTGGATCTATGGTGCATGTGTAGGCAGTTATGGAATAACCTATACGATTTTGCCAGGAGAAACTCCATGTCTCCATTGTCTTCTAGGTACAGTACCGCTAGGAGGTGATACCTGTGATACCGCAGGTATACTTCCGCAAGCAGTACAACTAGTTACGGCAAATGCAACGGCAGAGGCTCTGAAACTACTAGGTCAGCGTAAAGATCAATTAAGAAACAAACTGTTAACGTTTGATGTGTGGCGGAATGAATACCATGAAATTGGAGTGAAAGCTGCCAAAAAGAAAAACTGCCCTTCTTGTGGGAGTCATCCGATCTACCCCTATCTAATGGCAGCGAATACCGAACGAGGCGATGTTCTTTGTGGAAGGGATACAGTACAAATTCGACCTGCGAGACCACAGAAGCTTAACTTGCAGGAAACTGCGGATCGTTTGTCTCGTTTAGGAAGCGGAAGCGTGGACAGCAACGTTTATCTGGTTTCTTTTATAGAAGGGCCTTATCGGTTAGTAATTTTTGCTGATGGTAGAGCGTTGATTCATGGAACAAAAGATATTGCTGCTGCTCGAGGCTTTTATCATCGATATTTTGGATAAAGAAGCTGTAAATAGGTGTTCAGGCCATTTCTTAGGAATGGTCTTTTTGTTTTCCGGGAATTCTATACGTACCGCAGTGATGCTGGTGCAAGTCATATGGATATGGGGGAACTTTGTGATTGAGCAAATAATATGGTATATGGCTGATAGCAGTAGTAGAGAAGAAGATCGAACCGTTATAGAAAGTGTGCTACAAGATATTGGACTTGAAGCAACAAAAAGCGAAGATCCCGAGGATCTCCGCTTATCCATATCAAAAGTAGAACCGGTACTGCTGCTTGCTGAGTTATGCGAGGTGGGGACTTGGGAAGGCTGGGACATAATTTCCGCTGTAAGAGCTGAGGGGATGATACTACCGGTAATGGTGATTTCCGGTGAACAATCTGAATCTGGAACTGGGGCAGTTTCGGCGTTCTCAGCCGGGGGTAATGAATATATGACAAAGCCTTTACATACCGGTGAATTCAAACACAGAATTCTAAATTTGTTAACCCTTACTGGACGGCGTCGAAATTTAAATCAAATACTGAGAGTCGATGGTTTAATGCTCGATCCCAGCCGCAGGTTTGTAAGTCGCGACGGGATCGAGTTAAAAATGACACCCAAAGAATTTGATCTATTGTATTATCTCGCTGCGAACCAAGGAATGATATGCTCTCGCATCGAGATACTTAAGGAAGTATGGGGTTACCAATTTCACGCAGATACCAATGTTGTAGATGTTTACATCAGACATATCCGTTTGAAAATGGATAAAGGTCACCGGAACAAGTTGATTCACACCGTTCGCGGAACAGGATATGTAATGAGGGCGCCCGAAGGCGGCACCACATCCTGAGACTATTTCTCTATTATAGTTAGAACTCTACTACAGAGTCGTTGTTTACAGTACGCGGCGAGCCTTTAAATATGTTTTTTTCCAAGTACCGGAGTTAAGATCGGAAATCGTAACACCAGGTTTGCCGTAAGTGTGCAGAATTTTACCATTGCCGGCATAAACAGCAACGTGAGTTACGTTTTTACCAGTTGCTCTGCTACCGCTGGAGAAGAATACGAGATCGCCTACACGAAGATTCGCTTTAGATACGGCTGTTCCTACTTTTGATTGCGCTGCAGCCGTACGAGGCAGTGTTACGTTATATTGTTTAAAGATGTATTTTGTAAAAGAAGAGCAGTCAAAAACTTTAGTAGTAGAAGTGGATGCACCGAACTTGTAAGGCACTCCCATATATTTCTTCCCGAGATTCACTACGCTTTGACCTTTAGATACGGAAGCTGCTTCAACTTTCGTTGCGCCTACGCCTGTTGCCATCATTGTACCCAAGCCCATTGTAGTAACCATACCTATAACAATCGCTTTTTTAATCCATTGTTGTTTATTCATGTTGTATTACCTCCAAGGTGTTAGTCTTTGTTGTTGTGTTTGTCTGTCTTGCTTGCCTGATTCGTAGTATAGCAGGTTATCTATGACATAAAAATTGGAAGAGGTGCAATAAAGTGAGGCTGGGTATGGGTTGTAAGCGTTTTATTAAAAATTCATTAAAAGTTACAAAAAATTAATAATTTGATGTAATAGGATCTTAAAAAAGCCGGAAAACCCTTGGTACAAAAGGGTTTTTACGGCTTTTTCGAATTTGAGATAAAAGTTACAATGATGTTTCTAAACTATAAAAAAGTAGCATTTTTACGTTAAACATGATCTCTATGTATCTAGTCTTTACTCTGAATGATCAGCAACAATCCACTTCGAATGGTAACCGTCCCTGAGGATGAAACCAGTTTGTTACTCACACCAAGTGATTGTCCAAGCTTTAGTGTAGCGTTAGTCAATGGATATTGAAATCCTTCTAAGGTAATACCCGATACTTCTGGGGTTAAAGGCAGTAAAGAAACGTAGGTATAGCCTAAATCGTTGATAACTGCTTGGGATCCTGTAAGGGTTATATAGTTATGCGTGTCCATGACGTAGCAGTTGATTTGACGTTGTAGGGCTCTTGTCATCATTTGAATGCTAGCCAGGGAGTGGTCAATTCGAGTACCTGTAACACCTAATAGTAGAATAGAATCGGGTTGCTGATCCATCGCAATATCTAGCGCCATCTCACTATCTGTCAAATCTTTGTTCACGGCATCACAGGTGATAGTCTTCTTGCTTTTGGATTCAATATCTTGAAGCGCTTCAGGCGAAACGGAATCAAAATCACCTACTGCTATATCTGGTGTATATCCGTGTGAAATGAGAAATAGCGCTCCCTGATCCGCACCGATAATAAAATCATCTTCATCTAATAGGTTGAAATATTCTGGAGACAGTTCTCCACCTGCAAAAATTACGACTCGTTTGGATGACATAACATCCATTCCTCCTCTTAAACCTCTTGTTGAGTATCCTGTCCAGTATAATGCAGATCGAAAGGTTGCACAATTGACCTCGAGAACGCTAAAATGAGAGTGTGCGATCTTTTGAGTATAAATTCACATATAATTAGGTTTAACAACGGGAGGTGAACAAAATCGTAAGAGTACTGTTTGTATGTCTGGGTAATATTTGTCGATCACCAATGGCGGAGGCTGTTCTGCGGCATAAGATTAATGAACGAGAACTATCTGATAAGATTCTTGTAGACTCAGCGGGAACTGGAGATTGGCATATAGGAAAAGAGCCGCATGAAGGAACAAGACGTATCCTTGATCAGAACGACATTAGCTATGAGAACATGTTAGCGCGGCTAGTCGACAGTGAAGATTTTCAAAAATTTGACTATATCGTCTGCATGGACAAGTCTAATGGAGAGAATGTTCGAAAGATTCCAGGTGGGAAAGACGCCGAGCTAATGTTCTTCATGGATTTATTGCCTGAGGAGGAGCTGCGCGAAGTGCCGGATCCGTATTTTACAGGTAATTTTGAACAGGTATATGATTTGATCAACGCGGGCTGTGACATATTGCTGGAAAGAATGATAAGAGAAAAGCTGTAACCCATTCGGATTACAGCTCTCTCTGTATGATTCATATGGTAAATCGAGGGAAATTGCTGAATTTAACTGTAAGCGCAATCAAGTAATCTACATACTGTTCTTTAGATGTTCACTATTTACTACTATCAATAGGTCATTATGCGTTTAAGAAATAGAGTAGAGATTCTGGTAGCTCTTTCTGCCAGAAGCCCCAGAGATGAAGTCCGTCTTTCTCTCGGTAGGATACGGTTGCTCCGCGTAATTCAAGCAATGTTTTTGTTTCTCGATTCATCTGAACAAAATCATAAATGCCAGTATCCGTTTTGTAGTCTGTTTCCTGCAGACCAACGACCATATTAATGTTGAGCCAGGAGAGATCCTCTTCTTTAGCCAGCATGTCGCGGGATTCAGGATAGAATGCACCGGAAAGGCTGATGATACGTGTGAAGATCGCAGGATAAGCAAGTGCAAGATGGAGCGATACACTGCCCCCAAGGGAGTCACCTGCTAAGATTCGTTCGTCCGGAGTACGGCGCACAGGATATTTTTGTTCAATGAAGGGAATAATCTCTTCGGAAAAGCAAGATAAGTACTGCTTGAATCTGTTGCCAAAAGGAGCGTATTCTTGAGTGCGAACAGCGACGTCTACTTCGACACCAACAATGATGAAGGGCTCTACGTCTTCTTCTATAATAAGACGTCCAGCGAGTGTAGCGATACGGCCAAAGTTAAAGAACTCTTCGCCGTCTTGGCAGTACACCACTGGGTAGCTCAAGACTTCGTTGTAGCCGGGAGGAAGATAGATGCGTAATTTACGTTCCTCCTGCAGATGTTTACTCCAAAGCGTTTCTTTTACAATTGTGCGTTTCAGAAAAACAGAATCGCTCATAGTTGCCACGTCACCTTTCTTGTCGAATTTTGCAATACACAACGGTTTGCTCTAAAATGAATAGCTGAGTAACTGTGTGATTAATCATTTACTTGTTCCAAAAGCTTTAAACTGTTATATAAAAATAAATCACCTGTTATACATACAAAATTTAAAGGAATATAAATTTTATAAGTATTTCTTTGACGAAAGTAACCAAACAGGTGTATAATAATATTATAACAGAGGCAGCTGATATTCAAATTTTTTTATTGAGGTGAAGATAATGAGTAAAGTTCCTTATGAAGTGTATACAGAGGACGTCGAGGCTCTAACGGTACTTTCCCCGGATGGAGAAATTATCAACAAGGATAAAATGCCTGATTTAACCGACGATCAACTGAAAGAAATTATGTATCGTATGGTATTTACCCGTACTTGGGATGATCGTGCAGTAAATCTTGGTCGTCAAGGCCGTCTTGGTTTCTACGCACCGGTATCCGGTCAAGAAGCTACTATGATTGGTAGCGAGTACGCTTTGGAGAAAGAAGACTTCTTATGCCCAGGCTACCGTGATATTCCGCAGCTAGTATGGCACGGACTTCCATTGTACCAAGCATTCTTATATTCCCGTGGACACCAACATGGTGGAGCTATTCCTGATGGCGTTAATGTATTGATGCCACAAATTATCATCGGCGCGCAAATCTTGCACGCTACAGGAATTGCAATGGGCTTTAAATTGAAGAAACAAAAGAGTGTTGCAATTACTTACACTGGTGATGGCGGTTCTTCTGAAGGCGACTTCTATGAAGGCTTGAACTTTGCTGGTCGCTTTAAACTGCCTGTTATCTTCTTTGTTCAAAACAACGGTTACGCGATTACGACTCCATTCGCAAAACAAACAGCTTCCAAATCGATCGCCCACAAAGCGGTTGCAGCTGGTATCCCGGGAATTAAAGTTGACGGCATGGACATCTTTGCAGTAATCAGTGCTGTTCGTGACGCTGCTGAGCGTGCACGTAATGGCGAAGGTGCTACATTGATCGAAGCTGTAACTTACCGTTTCCGTCCACACTCCCTTTCTGACGATGCAAGTAAATATCGTTCGAAAGAAGAAGAAGGACAATGGAGCGAAAAGGATCCAATCAACCGTCTTGCCAAGTATTTGGAGAAGAAAGGTCTTTGGACTGAAGAAGATACGCTGCGCGTGAAAGACGAAGCGAAAGCTACTGTTAACGAGCAGATTAAAAAAGCTGAACAAACCGAAAAAATGACTATACCTGGCTTGATCGACAGCATGTTCGAAGTAACACCTAAACATCTGGAAGAGCAAAAAGCCGATTTTGAATAAGGGGGATATCAGGCAATGGCACAAATGAATATGAAAGAAGCGATCCGCGACGCGATGCGCGTTGAACTGAATCGTGACCCTAACGTTCTTATCTTCGGAGAGGATGTTGGTAATGTAGGTGGCGTTTTCCGTGTAACGGAAGGGCTGCAAAAGGAATTTGGCGAAGATCGTATTTTTGATACTCCACTAGCTGAGTCCGCTATCGGTGGTCTGGCATTTGGTCTTGGTGTACAAGGCTTCCGCCCAATTGCAGAAATTCAATTCGTTGGTTTTATCTTTGAAGCACTTGATCAGATCGTTGTTCAAGCGGCACGTCTGCGCTGGCGTTCTGGCGGTAAATATAATGCTCCGATCGTATTCCGTACTCCTTTTGGTGGCGGAGTTAAGGCTGCTGAGCTTCATACAGATTCACTCGAAGGTTTGATTGCACAAAGCCCGGGTATTAAAGTAGTAATTCCTTCAAACCCATATGATGCTAAGGGACTTCTTATCGCGTCTATCCGCGACAATGACCCTGTATTCTTCATGGAGCATTTGAACCTTTACCATGCATTCCGTGCTGAAGTGCCAGAAGGTGAATACACTGTTGAACTTGGCAAAGCTAACGTAGTACGTGAAGGTGCTGATGTATCTATCATTACTTACGGGCTGATGGTACATACAGCTACCAAAGCAGCCGAGCAACTCGAAAAAGAAGGCATTAACGTTGAAATTATTGACCTTCGTACTGTAAGTCCAATCGACATCGACACTATTGTAGCGTCTGTGAAGAAGACTAACCGTGCTATCGTAGTACAAGAAGCTCAAAAGAGCTCCGGTGTTGCTGCTGAGGTTATTGCGCAAATTAACGAAAAAGCATTGCTGCACTTGGAAGCACCTGTTCTTCGGATCGCAGGTCCGGACACAATATATCCATTCGCACAAATTGAAGATACATGGCTTCCAAACCCTGCGCGTATTATTGCAGGCGTGAAGAAAGTTTTGGATTTCTAAAATATTTTTTCTATGAGAAACGGTTGTCATCCTTTATGGATGACAACGTCGTTTCTTCTTCTGAATTCTAACCATAAGGTCAGTCCCAATTTCACAAGGAGGTTTTCAAAGTGGCAAAGTTTGAATACCGATTCCCTGAACTAGGTGAAGGTTTGCATGAAGGTGAAATCATCAAAATGCATATCAAAGCCGGTGACAAGGTAACGGATGATGATATCGTAATGGAAGTTCAAAATGATAAGGCGGTAGTTGAGGTGCCTTGTCCAGTGAACGGTACCGTGTTGGAAGTTTTGACTAAAGATGGCCAAGTTTGCCGTGTTGGCGAAGTTGTAGCTATTATCGAAGCTGAGGGCGACGTGCCTGAGCAAGAAGGTCATGCTGCTGAAGAAGCTCCAGCTGCACCTACACCTGCTGCACCAGCTCCTGCGAATGCTAAATCTGCGAACTTTGAATATCGGTTCCCAGAACTGGGTGAAGGTCTGCATGAAGGTGAAATCATCAAAATGCATATCAAAGCCGGTGACAAAGTAACCGATGATGATATCATCATGGAAGTTCAAAATGACAAGGCAGTAGTTGAAGTTCCTTGTCCAGTGAACGGTACTGTGTTGGAAGTTCTGACTAAAGATGGTCAAGTATGCCGTGTTGGCGATGTTGTAGCTATCATTGCTGCAGAAGGTGACGTTCCTGAACAAGCAGGTCATGCTTCCGCAGAAGCAGATGCAGCAAAAGGAAGTGCAAATACCACTTCTTCCCCTGCAGCAACTAGCCCATCTGATGCTAAACAAGGTGGATCTGTTAGTGCAGCACCAGCGCCTGATCGTGATGTGTTGGCTACACCAAGCGTTCGTAAATTTGCTCGTGAGCAAAAAGTGGATATCTCTAAAGTGAACGGAACTGGAAAAGGCGGCAAAATCACTCGTGAAGACGTTGAAGCATTCTTGAAAGGTGGTTCAGCACCTGCGGCAGCGGCAACACCTGCAGCGGCAGCTTCTGAAGCTCCTAAGGCTGCTAAAACTGAAGCTAAAGCAACATCTGCTGCAGCGAGCGGTAATGTTAGTCTTGAAGAAGAACGTGTACCTTACAAGGGCATTCGTAAAGCGATCGCCAATGCAATGGTTAAATCGGCTTACACTGCACCTCACGTTACAATTATGGACGAAGTAGATGTTACTGAACTGGTAGCATTCCGTACACGTATGAAGCCAATCGCTGAGAAAAAAGGCGTTAAGGTTACTTACCTTCCGTTCATTGTTAAAGCATTGGTTGCAGCTTCCCGTCAATTCCCAGCGCTTAACGCTATGATTGATGAAGAAGCAGGCGAGATTGTTTACAAGAAATACTACAACATCGGTATCGCTACTGATACACCAAACGGCTTGATCGTTCCAGTTATCAAAGATGCTGACCGTAAGAGCATCTGGATGATCGCTAGCAGCATCACTGACCTTGCAGTTCGTGGTCGTGACGGTAAATTGTCTGCTAACGAAATGAAGGGCAGCACGATCTCCATCAGTAACATTGGTTCTGCTGGCGGTATGTTCTTTACTCCAATCATTAACTTCCCTGAAGTGGCTATCCTCGGAACTGGCCGTATCAGTGAAAAAGCAGTAGTTAAGAATGGTGAAATCGTAGTTGCTCCTGTAATGGCGTTGTCACTCAGCTTTGACCACCGTATTATCGATGGTGCGACTGCTCAAAACTTTATGAACTACATTAAATCGCTGCTCAATAATCCTGAGCTGCTGGTTATGGAGGTATAATTATGGTAGTAGGAGACGCTTCTCTAGATATTGACACATTGGTCATTGGTGCAGGTCCTGGTGGGTATGTGGCGGCAATTCGTGCCGCTCAGCTCGGCCAAAAAGTCCTCATCGTGGATAAATCGGAACTCGGCGGTGTATGTTTGAACCGTGGATGTATTCCTTCTAAAGCACTGATTGCTGCTGCACATCAGTTCGAATCTGCTAAGCATGGTGAAGTTTTCGGTGTCACTGCTGAGAACGTTAAAGTGGATTTTGCCAAAACTCAAGAGTTCAAAAACGGCGTAGTTAAGAAAATGACTAGCGGCGTGACTAGCTTGATGAAAGGCAACAAAATTGAAGTATTTAACGGCGAATGCATGTTTATCAGCGACACAGAAGCACGTGTGTTCAATGATCATGAATCCCCACGTTACCGCTTCAAACACTGTATCATTGCAACAGGTTCCCGTCCGATTGAACTGAAACCTTTCCCATTCGGTGGACGCATTCTGTCTTCGACTGAAGCTCTTGAGCTTCCAGAAATTCCGAAGAGCATGATCGTAATCGGTGGTGGTTACATCGGCGCTGAGCTTGGCCAAATGTACTCCAAATTCGGTACTAAAGTAACAATCATCGAAGGTTTGGATACTGTACTTCCAGGCTTTGATAAAGATATGACTCGTCTTGTTGCGAAAAACATGGCTAAAACTGGCATCGAAATCGTAACTAACGCTAAAGCTGAAAGTGCTGTACAGAACGACAAGGAAGTTACCGTGAAATATTCTGTTGGTGGCGAATCCAAAGAAGTTACTGCGGATTACTTGCTTGTAACTGTAGGCCGTCGTCCTAACACTGATGGTGAACTTGGACTAGACCTGATCGGTCTTGAGCTCGACGAGCGTGGATTGATCAAAGTCGATCACCAAGGTCGCACAAGCATTCCTAACATCTTCGCTATCGGCGACGTTGTTCCAGGTCTGGCGTTGGCTCACAAAGCTTCTTACGAAGGTAAGATTGCCGCAGAAGCGATTGCAGGACTTACATCTGTTGTTGACTACAAAGTCATCCCAGCAGTTGTGTTTACAGATCCTGAATGCTCAAGCGTTGGTTTGACTGAGAAAGAAGCGAAAGACAAAGGCTACAAAGTGAAAGCTGGTAAGTTCCCATTTGCAGGGAATGGCCGCGCCGTATCTTTGAACAGCCCAGAAGGTTTCATCAAAATTGTTGCTAACTCCGAAAACAATCTTGTGCTTGGTGCACAAATCGTTGGTATCGAAGCTTCTAACTTGATCGCTGAACTTGGTTTGGCAATTGAAATGGGCGCAACACTTGAAGATATCGCTTTGACTATTCATGCGCATCCAACCCTTGGCGAAATCGTCATGGAAGCTGCTGAACTGGTTGAAGGTCATCCTATTCACGTAATGAAATAATTTCTCTACCCAATTGCTCTAGCAGGCACTGAAAGGCGGAACGCATTTGCGTTTCGCCTTTTTGAGTTTTCCACTTTTTTGAAAAAAGATATAATGGGAGGAGATGAAACAATTTGAGCGAATACACTATAAAATCATTCATCCGTATTTTAAAAACTTATATAGGGAGGACAAATGATGAAACCCAATAAGTTAAAGCCTGGTGATGAGTTGCGAATCATCTCACCTGCCAGAAGTCTGTCGTTAATCGCTGCTGAACAAAGGAAAATTGCCAAAGAACAGCTACAAAAATTAGGTTTTCGGATATCATTTTCCGTAAATTCTTTTGAGAAGGATGATTTTGTTTCCTCATCGATCGATTCTAGAATAGAGGATTTGCACGAAGCTTTTTTAGATCCGAATGTTAAAGGGATTCTTACGACCATTGGAGGCTTTAATAGCAATCAACTGCTACGTTATATCGACTATTCCATCATTGCAGAGCATCCTAAACGATTATGCGGGTATTCGGATATTACTGCTTTAAGTAATGCAATCTATGCTAAAACAGGATTAGTTACATATTCAGGACCACATTTTTCTAGCTTCGCAATGCTTCACGACAATGAATATACCACCGAATATTTCCGTAAGCTGATGATGGACACCAAAGAAATAGTGGTGAGGCCTTCGAAGCATTGGAGTGATGATGAGTGGTATCTGGATCAGGAGAACCGTGTATTTATCAGAAATGAAGGTCCGTTCATTATCAATGATGGAGAAGCGAAAGGGACAATTATCGGTGGGAACCTCTGTACATTAAATCTTTTGCAGGGAACGGAGTATATGCCAAGTTTAAAAAATTCGATATTATTTCTTGAGGATGATTGTGAGTCATCGCCTGCAACCTTTGATAGGGATTTACAATCGCTGATTCATCAACCAGATTTTCAGCATGTTAAAGGATTGGTTATTGGCAGATTCCAACAAGGATCACGTATAACTAAAGAACTGTTGATTAAAATCATAACTTCGAAAGAAGAGCTATCAGACATTCCTGTCATTGCAAACGTGGACTTTGGACATACCTCCCCTATGATTACTTTTCCTGTTGGTGGACAAGCCTCACTTCGTGCTTATGGGGTTAGATTAGAGTTAAGGATATCGGAGTAGTGAATTCCTCAGATTATTAAATAAATTTAAAAAATATCTTACCTTCTACAAAAATCGGATTTTTCAGATATAATATATGAGGTGAAATATTACGGAGGTGCAGTAAATTGAATAATGAGTTAGAACAAACCTATTTGAATTTTTTACAATATATTTTAGATAATGGTGTAAAAAAAGAAGATCGTACCGGAACGGGTACAATTAGTGTATTTGGTTATCAAATGCGATTTGATTTATCAAAAGGCTTCCCATTATTTACAACAAAACGGACTCCGTTCCGTTTAATCGCAAGTGAACTATTATGGTTTATTAAAGGCGACACAAACATCCGTTATTTATTGAAAAATAATAATCATATTTGGGATGAATGGGCTTTCAAAAGATGGGTTGAATCAGACGAATATACAGGTCCAGATATGAGTGATTTCGGGAATCGTTGTTTAATTGATGAAGACTTCAATCAAGTTTATCAAGCAGAGATGAAAGCATTTTGTGATCGTGTCTTAGAAGATGATGCGTTCGCAGCAAAGCATGGTGACCTAGGGAATGTTTATGGTAAGCAATGGCGAAATTGGACATCTTCTACGGGTGAATCCATTGACCAATTACAAGATGTAATTCATCAGATCAAAACAAATCCTGATTCTCGTCGTTTAATTGTAAGCGCATGGAACCCGGAAGACGTTATAAATGCTGGGGCAAAAGGGAGTAAAGCAGCGTTACCACCTTGCCACGTTATGTTCCAGTTCTATGTTGCAAATGGTAAATTAAGTTGTCACTTGCTGCAGCGCAGCGCTGACTCTTTTCTTGGAGCTAACTTCAATATCCCGTCTTACTCATTACTTACACATTTAATAGCACATGAGTGTGGTCTAGAAGTAGGCGAGTTTGTATATAGCATTAGTGATGCACATATCTATTCAAACCATGTTGATCAAGTAAAAGAGCAATTATCAAGAGACCTAAGACCATTGCCTACCTTGGTTATTAATTCAAATAAGAAATCACTTTTTGATATCGAGCTGGAAGACCTTATCATTGAAGGTTACAATCCGCATCCTTCGATAAAAGCGCCAATCGCAGTATAAATTAATGGTTATCAAGATTTTTTGATCTATATAGGTAGGGAGGAACGTGTTTCATGAGTATTAGCTTAATATGGGCAATGGGCACCAATCATGTTATTGGAAAAGATAATGATATGCCTTGGCATTTACCGCTTGATTTCGCTTATTTCAAAGCGGAAACACTGGGGAAGAGAATGCTTATGGGCCGCAAAACTTGGGATTCGCTCGGAGGGAAGCCTCTAAAGGGCAGAACAAGCTTAATTATGACTAGAGATACTGATTATGCTCCTGAAGGTGCAGAGGTTGTACACACGCTTGAGGAAGCTCTCAGCGAGGGTGGAAAAGACGATGAACTGATGGTGATCGGCGGAGCGGAAATTTATAAGCTGATGTTGCCGTATGCTGACAAGTTGATGTTAACGCAAATTGAACAGGATTTTGAAGGAAATACCCGGTTTCCTGATATTGACTGGAGTGTGTGGAAAGAGGTTTCCAATAAGAAGGGAATTCGTGATGAAAAGAATCCGTATGATTACCGTTTTCTTGTTTATGAACGTACGGAATAGCAATAAAACGTTTTCTCTGACATAACATGTGAAATAGTACAAAAAATCAGTAGATTAATCCATTACTGTGCAAAAGTAATGAGTGCTACTATAATTAAAATTAGAAATGATAATCTACAGGTATAGAATGTGCAGGTACTTCATTGCGCTGCTCACGACCATACGAAGCCGCAATATGCTACAATGTACTATACTTCAACACGAAGAGAACGGATGGGGGAAACGTAAACATGTCTACACCTACAGGTTTTATGGAGTATAAACGGCAGCTCCCAGGTGATCGGGATCCTGAGCAGCGGGTAAAAGACTGGGAGGAGTTCCACCATCATTTATCCGAGGACGAGCTTCAGACACAAGGAGCGCGCTGCATGGATTGCGGAACGCCGTATTGTCATACAGGAATTGATATGGCTGGAGGAACCTCGGGTTGTCCAGTTCATAATCTAATTCCAGAGTGGAATAATTTGGTGTACCGCGGACTCTGGAAAGAAGCCCTGGAACGTCTGCATAAGACGAATAATTTTCCTGAGTTTACTGGAAGCATTTGTCCTGCTCCTTGCGAAGGCTCTTGCACAGTGGGTCTAATTGGACAGCCGGTGACCATTAAGACCATTGAGTTAGCTATTATTGATAAGGGCTTTGAAGAAGGCTGGGTTGTACCTAATCCTCCAGAGAAACGTACAGGCAAAAAGATTGCAATCGTAGGCTCTGGACCTGCTGGACTCTCAGCAGCAGCTCAACTTAATAAGGCTGGACATACAGTAACTGTATTTGAACGCAGTGACCGCATCGGCGGACTGCTGACATATGGCATTCCCACTATGAAACTCGATAAGAGAGTTGTTCAACGTCGTGTAGATTTATTAGCTGCAGAAGGTATTAATTTTGTAGTGAATACAGAGATTGGCAAGGATATTCCTGCTCAACAGCTAGTGGATGAATATGATGCGGTTGTTCTGTGTGGTGGCGCTACAAAGGCGCGTCGTTTTAACGTTGAAGGCAGTGAGCTTAAGGGTGTTATGTACGCCATGGACTATTTAAATGGTACGATTAAGAGCTATTTGAATTCCAATCTTGAAGATGGCAACTATGTATCTGCTGAAGGTAAAGACGTGATCGTCTTGGGTGGCGGTGATACTGGATCTGACTGTGTTGCTACAGCACTTCGTCATGGCTGCAGCAGTATCACTCAATTTGGTACACATGAAAAAGCACCTCTTCAGCGTGATCCGATTGCTAACCCTTGGCCACAATTCCCGAATGTATATAGCCTAGACTACGCGCAAGAAGAAGCTAAAGCCATATTTGGGGATGACCCGCGTGAGTTCTCTATCATGACTACTAAATTTGTTGGTGATGATGAAGGTAACTTGAAAGAGCTGCATACTGTACAGATCCGCCGGATCGTGGATGAGACAGGTCGTAAGATCTATCAACCTGTTCCAGGTACCGAAGCTGTATATCCTGCTCAATTAGCTTTGATAGCCATCGGTTTTGATGGGCCAGAACAAGATATTATTCAAGAGCTTGATCTTGAGACAGATCGTCGTTCCAATGTGAAAGCTCGTTATGGTAAATTCAATACGAACGTGGATAAAGTATTTGCTGCTGGCGATATGAGACGTGGTCAAAGCTTGGTTGTATGGGCCATCAACGAAGGACGCGAAGCTGCGCGTGAAGTGGATAAATACCTGATGGGTTCAACCGTTCTTGTTTAAAACGTTAAGATAATAATTGTCTAATAAGCCGTTTCAAAAGCAGTTTACCTGCTGGAGAAACGGTTTTTTAAATCAAGCGATGCTTGACGTAGATATCAGTATCATATAAATTAAATACATTATTCACATGATAAAAGCATTGACCAAGGATCTACGATTCAAGAAGCGTTAGAACAGAGAGGGAACCCACCGGGTGAAAGGTTCCTCAAACACGTGTGAGTGGTATCCTGCCTTGGTAGCTGTAGCGATAGTATCTACTAACCCGCTACCGGAATCGACCGTTATCCGATTTGAGGATTGCCAAATCAGAATGGATTGTATGTTGGAGCTGGCAGTTGAATAAGGGTGGTATCACGACACATTCGTCCCTGACGAATGTGTCTTTTTGCATTTAGAGAGATAATTTCTGGGGAGGGTATTTATGATGCGACAAAGCAATTTATTATTAACAACACTGCGTGAGGTGCCTTCGGAAGCGGAGACAAACAGTCATCAGCTACTGCTGCGTGCGGGGTATATCCGTCAATTAGCTGCTGGAGTGTATACCTATTTACCACTTGGACGGCGGGTTCTTCGAAAGATAGAAGCGATTGTGAGAGAAGAGATGGATCATTCCGGAACGCAGGAGATTTTAATGCCATCCATGCAGCCTGCGGAACTTTGGAAGGAATCAGAACGCTATGATGTTTATGGTAAGGAGTTGATGACTTTTAAGGATCGTCATGAGCGGGAATTCATTCTCGGTCCAACGCATGAAGAAGTAGTAACCACACTTGTGCGGAATGAGATCAACTCCTATCGTAAGCTTCCTGTTACCGTGTATCAAATTCAGACTAAGTTTCGAGATGAACGGCGACCACGTTCCGGATTGCTAAGAGGAAGAGAGTTCTTGATGAAGGATGCGTACTCTTTTGACATAAGCTCAGAAGGACTTGATAAATCATATCACCAAATGTTCGATGCTTATCACCGGATATTTAAGCGATGTGGATTGAAGTTCAGAGCTGTTCATGCAGATTCTGGTGCAATTGGCGGAGAAGGGGGCAGCCATGAATTTATGGCACTGGCTGATATCGGGGAAGATACGATTGCGGTATGTTCCTCTTGCGATTACGCAGCCAATCTGGAACAGGCAGAAGCTGTGCGTCCTGTTAAGAAGGAAATGAATTTCGAAGTACCAGCGATAGAGAAATTCCATACTCCAAATTTACGTACAATTGATCAATTAGAGCAGGAGTTGGTGATCCAGCCAGAGCAGATTATGAAAACATTGATCTACGAAGGTAGCGGACAATTCTTTGCTGTAGTGGTTCGAGGAGATCATGAAGTTAATGAGATAAAAGTGAGTAAATATATCGGAGCGATGGAGATCGGTCTTGCTGACTATGAAGCTGTGAAATCCTTAACGGGTGTAGAGATTGGGTTTGTGGGGCCTGTGGGACTTCAATTAACTGTACTAGTTGATGCCGCAGTTGCTGAGATGACGGAAGGTACGACGGGAGCAGGAGAAAAAAATTATCACTTCCGTAATGTTGTACCTGGTAGAGATTTTGGGCTTGAGCATGTGGGGGATTTTCGCAATGTAGCGGAAGGAGAAGCTTGTCCACATTGCGAGGATGGCGTTCTTCATTTTCATCAAGGCATTGAAATCGGACATGTCTTTAAATTAGGTACCAAATACAGTGAGAAGCTTGGAGCTTCCTTTTTAGATCGTTCAGGCAAAAGTCAGCCTATGATCATGGGTTGTTACGGAATTGGAATCTCGCGTCTATTGTCCGCAATTGTAGAACAGAATCATGATGATCAAGGAATAATGTGGCCAGTTGCATTAGCACCTTATCAGGTTCATATTTTGATGATGTCCATAAAGGACTCGGAGCAACTGGCAGTTGCAGAAGAGCTTTATAATCAACTTACTAAGCTCGGTATTGAGACGCTGCTAGATGATAGGGATGAACGTGCTGGCGTTAAATTTAAGGACTCAAGCTTGATTGGTATACCCGTAACGCTAGTGGTCGGTAAGGAAGCTGCACAAGGTAGGGTGGAGTATCTAGAAAGAGCCTCTGCGGGTAAAGAAGTCTTAGAAAAGTTCGAAGCAGTTTCTCGTATCCAAGAATTCTTTTCGCAGCTGAATTAAACTTCTATAACTCAAACTGAAAGCCATTGTTCAGGGCGGGAAAGTGCTGGAGGTAACTTTGTGAGATCATCACCTATTGCCGCATTAATCTGACCCTGAGTTAGAAAAATGCTCTCTGATAGATCAGCGCCCCTAAGGTCAGTGTCACGGAAATCTGCACCAATAAGATCTGCACCTCTAAGATTAGCGCCTTTAAGGTCAGCGGCAATCAAATAGGCTCCCCTCAGGTTGGCGCCCCTGAGATCTGCATTTTTAAGATTTGCGCCGACAAGGTCAGCACCACGGCTGAAAGTTCTCGATGCTTTTTTTAGTTTACGACGAGCCTCAGTACGCACAAGTTCACTGACTTGCAGCAGTAACAGATTAATCTTTGCTCGATGAGCGTCAACATTCACCTTCTGTAGAGAATCAGGGTTAAGTAAAGTGAGTTGTTCCGTCTCATCGAGTGCTGTTTGCAGCTCAACATGTATTGAATGGGTTATATCTAAGTTCAATGATTCATTTAAGTACCATAGCAATTCGTGCAAATGCCACATGGCCGTAAATACCTCGAACATTTGCTTTGCAGTTTTTGGATTCTTCCGCCAGTCCTCACCGGTATAAGTAACCTGAGAAAGCTTTTGCCCAGCCCCAAAACAGTCATATACAGTACAACCACGAAATCCAAGCGTTCTTAAATCTGTATGTACACCACAGCGAAAGTCTGATTGTAGGTTATGGCACGGCTGGCCAGCTGCTTTATCCATAGCAAAATCCACTGAAGCTGAAAAAGGTAATGCGGAACAGCACAAACCGAAGCAGCTCTCACATTCTGCTTTTAAATAGTGACCGTTTTTGTCCTTATAAGGTTCTGTAAATTTGTGATTTTCAGACACGTTTTGATTCCTCCGATATATAAAACTCGTTTACCAAACTATTCTAATTCATAGAAAAGACAAAGGGAAGTCTGAATTTTACCTAGGCCTACTAACCAATCCATTAAAAAAAACCGAGGTTAATGGTATAATAGAATACTGGACGCATTTTGGACTTAAGAACGAAAAGGTAAGGAGCGATTGTTTTTGAAGACACTCATTATTGCGGAGAAACCGGATATGGGGCGGAATATCGCCGCCGCAATAGAACCGAAGGCCAAAAATTACCGTTCCTATCTTGAAGGGGAGCAGTACATTATTACTTGGGCAATAGGGCATCTAATCGGTTTGGCCGAGCCGGATGCTTATGATGTTAAATACAAAAAGTGGAATATTAATGATCTGCCCATTATTCCAGACCAGTTCAAACTGGTTCCTAATGCGCGGACAATCGACCAGCTCAAGGTAATTGGAGATCTTGCGAAACGTAGCGATCTTCTAGTGAATTCATGCGATGCCGGGCGAGAAGGGCAGCATATCTTTTCACTCATTCAACGACATTTGAAGCTGGAGCATCCTGTGAAGCGGTTGTGGATCTCGGATCTGACGCCAGAGACCATTCGCAAAGGATTCCAGGAGCTGAAGGATGGATCGGAGTACGAGAATCTAACGAAAGCAGCAAAAGCTCGCAGTGAAGCGGATTGGCTCATCGGCATGAACGGATCACGTGCTTTTACTACAAAGCATAATGTGCTGCTGTCCGTGGGTAGGGTTCAAACTCCCGTACTCGCGCTGATTTACGACCGTCAGAAGACGATTGAGGCGTTCTCTTCCCTAAAGTTTTTTGAGGTGGAGGGACATTTTACTCAGAATGAAATGACCTATAAAGGCATGTGGCAGGGGGATCGGCTGACTGATGGGGATAAGGCGGAGGCGCTAGCTGCCAAGGTCAAAGGAAAACCGGGCCGGATTGAGTCTTACGAGGTTAAGGAAACAAAAGAGTATCCGAATAAGCTGTACGATTTGACGCTGCTGCAGCGTGAGGCGAATGGAAAGTACGCTTTTTCCGCAAAAAAGACGCTTGATATTGCTCAAGCGTTATATGAAAAGCATAAGGTGATCTCTTATCCGCGGACGAACTCCAACTATGTTACAGAACAGAATATTCCTGAGATGCATAAGACGTTATCCGCGCTGCAAGGGACGGCGTATGATGAGTGGGTGAAGGGTGCGAATCGCAATCTCGTTCATAAAGGGAATAAATTCATCTGCAACCCCTCGAAGGTTGAGGATCACCACGCGATTTTGCCTACATATCGTAAAGCATCAGGACTTAGTGCAGATGAAGGAAAGCTGTATGATTTGATTGTGCGGCGTTTTTTGTCTCAGTTCTATCCGGCAGCGGAGTATAAAGTGCATACGGTGATGACCGAGGTAGAAGAGGAAAAGTTCAAAACCACAGTCAAGGAATTATTAAGCCTCGGCTGGAAGGTCATTTACGCGGACCAGAAGAAGGATAAAGCGAAGACTTCCAAGGGTAAGAACAAGGATGACGAAGAGGACGAAGAGATCGAAGTGAATGAACCATTTTCTATTGCTCCGGCAGAAGAAGTGGTTTGTAGTGAGGCTATTGTTAAAGAGAAAGATACTCAGCCACCTAAGCATTACACAGAAGGTACGCTGCTTCGAGCGATGGAAAGTGCCGGAAAGCAGATTGAGGATGAAGAGCTTCGCGATGCTATGAAGGATTCAGGGCTTGGAACTCCGGCTACCCGTGCAGCAACGATAGAACGGCTGAAGAATGTCGGATACATCGAAATGCAGGGCAAAAAAATTGCCATCACGCAAAAAGGACGAACAGCCATTGAGCTGATTCGTGGAGCGGGTATTGAGCTGTTGACTTCACCGGAAATGACCGGACAATGGGAACGTCGTTTGAACGAAATATCGAGAGGAACGGCGTCGGACGGGCAGTTTATGGAGAATGTAAAAAGATTCGCCTGCATGATCGTAGACAAAGTACGAGTACAATCTCGGGCGTCCAAAACCTCATTTGAAGGGGAGACGCCTTCTGTCAATACAAGTGCTAAAGGGCGAAGTGCTGGAAGTACATCTCGTAAAACCACCGACAAAACTGCGGCGCCGCGAAAGCGCAAGGCAAGTAGTGAAGAGGAATCTGCCAATTCAGGACCTAAGGTCATTGGAAACTGTCCGCGTCCCGGCTGCGGTGGAATGATTTTTATGGGTAAAAAAGGCTACGGCTGCTCTCATTACAAGGAAGGCTGTAAATTCGTGATTTGGAAAGAGAATCATGGTCGTACACTCACGGATGCACAAGTGAAGGCGTTGATTGAGAAAGGTCGGACGGGCAAGCTAAAGCTTACCAGCGAAGACGGTACACCTCTGGAAGGCAAGCTAGTGCTTCAAAATATGGATACGGGCCAATTAGCAATTGAATCATAGTCGATCAAAAAGAATGTGTGTACGGTAAAAAGGTGTCTCTAGCCATGATGGATACATGGCAGAGACACCTTTTTAATCATGCCTTATAATTATTCAGCGGATTTAGCCAGCTGCGCTTCAATCGCTGCAGTTAACCCTTCATAGGAGGAGTCAGGAAGCAGGGTTCCGTTTACCATAAATTTAGGTGTACCATTAACCCCGTACGATCCCGCGATCTTGAAGTCTTCTTTGACGTCGAACATATAGGTATGATTCTTGAGATCTGTTTCGAATTGAGCGAAATCAATACCTTCAATGTTATCTTTGACGAAATTTAGAATGAACTTCTGTGTGGCCCATATTTTGCTCTCATCGCCTTGATTGGCGTACAGCTTATGGAGATATTCCCAGAACTTCTCGTTGCTTTGCTTATAAATGGCTTCACCTGCACTTGCAGCAAGATAGGAATCTCGATCCAAAAAGGCAAAGTTCATGAAGAAAAGCTCAACTTTTCCAGTATCCACGTAGTCCTTAACAAACGTATCCAGATATTTCTCCGTCCAGTTTTTGCAGGCAGGACATTTGAAATCTGCAAATTCGATGACTTTGATTTTGGCATCAGGACTACCAAGATGAGGTTGCTTTTCATATTTCAGCCCATCAACAACAATGCTCCCCTTCACATCAGTGTAGTTAGGTAAACCCTCTGTACTGTCCGTCTTGTCATTTAGAATGAAGACAATAACAGCGACAAGGATTACAACAACTATACCTAAGAGCATGGGAAGCATTTGTTTGTTAGTTCGAGAATGGTTGGACTTCACTTTCTTGTTCATATCTCATCTCCTACCTCATTTAGGAATTATACAAAAATAGTATAAACATCCCAGAGGTAGAGTAGATATGTCATTTGTAACAATGTCTGAGGTTACTTTGCACCTAGAGTTTCTGCAGGGTAGCAGTACGAATAACAGGAGGCACCTCATGGATGGAGGAAATGGTCTTCACTGCTTGTTGCATTTCTTGCTCCAGTTCAATAAGGTTATAGCTCCATTCATTCTGTTGCTTCAGATAGATACTGTTAATGCCTGCGGTTACTGCCGGTAGTACATCTGTACGTAAAGAGTTACCAATCATCCAGGTGCGTTTGCGGTCAAAGCCTTGCGTAGTCAAAATATTTTCAAGTGCCTCAACATTTTTATGTTGACGAATATAGATCCGGTCATCAAAGTAAGCATCTAGCTTCATTTGCTCAATTTTACGTTGTTGGATCGTATCGTCTCCACCTGTGTACAGGAATAAATGGTGACCATCCTGCTTCAGAGTATCCAACGTTTCAACCATGCCAGGGTAAGCTTCGATTTCTTGATCATAGACGCTTAGTCCAAGCTTGTGTAACTGTTGTTCTTGAAAACGGTCCGTCGGACGATTATATTTTGCGCAGAAATAGCGGTAGGTAGCGATTAGGGATTTAGGGAAATTATCGCTGGCAAGACCACTTGTGTTGACCGTGTGCACGTCAATTTCTATTTGTTTGTCGCGTAGGTCACTGGTGCTCGGGCCAAATTCGTTAAACCAATCAGTCATTAGCTCAAAATATTGCCCTAAAATCAGATCGAAATATTTGTTGCAGTGGACCAGTGTATCATCTAGATCGAAAATCACCTGTTGTGTCATGTATTTCATATCTCTCACTCCTTGGATCTGTATCTGTATAGTGTTCTATAGATAAATATAAGACTCTAGGAACATTTGAAGCTCTGATGCGCCGTCAGGGCGAATACTGAAACGTTCATCTTGTTCACCTCTAAGATGGATGCGGAGTAGGCCGGCTACTCGTAGAATCATAAGGTGATGCATCAGCATTTCTCTGGATTGATTAAGATCTGATTGCATCTCCCACAACGACTTGGGTTCATGTGCGACATAGCGAAGCAATCGAAGTCTGGTGGGGTCGGATAGTGCCTTGGTCATGCGCAAAAGCACCATAGGTGGTTCATTTTCGTCTTCTAAAGGTACATCTACAGGGTATTGTACGATCACCATGGTTTTGTAGAAGCAGTAGGTGTTAATCGGACGATTATGAACAGTTGGTAGTAATACAATCGTTTTTAGATCCGTGATCTCCTCGAAAACTACACCGCCAGACGCGTATTCAATTAGAGAAATGGGATCCATTTTACTTTCAAGCATTTTTTTCTCAGAAGCATCTTCAATTAATAGCGGTAATATTTTGTGCTCCACATGGCGGAAGTATTGCTCGTACCAGAGACGCAAGAGTGGACTATAGCTGCTCCGAATCCGAAAAGCATCTTCAATCGTAAACTCCTGAATGAGCGGAGCGATTTGCTGATAACATTCTTCTATGGAGGCTGAATCCAGATCATCTAAGAAATGCTGCACTGAAGTTGCGGGTCCTCGAATGTAAACCCAGGCATATAGCACATCATAATCCGTAAAAGGCCACTCGGCGGCTTGCATTAAAGCTGTTACCTTATGAGGAGAAATGCGATCTTCCACATCACTTATCCAGTGGGGACCAATGTCCAAATTGGAGATCCATTTTCTAGTTACATATAACATAAAACTGTCCAGCAGTTCATAAACCGGCGATACGTCGATCTTTAATTCGTACTCCATGTCTCATGCACCCCCAGGAAATCCGTAACATCTTCATATTATCTCTTGTTTTGAAGAGGGTTGTCCACTATAATGTTCGGTGTTTGCCAATTGGCGTTAGAACAAATTAGCGTTATTAATCATAGGGGGATATCATCTGTGTCAGACCGGCCAAAATTATCTATTCGAAGTAACAGCAAAATGAATTTCATGATTCTTATTACCGCTACTATAGCGGCTGGACTCAGCCAAGGAATGCTGCTTCCCGTATTATCCATTCTATTGGAGCAGAAAGGAGTTTCCTCTTCGCTTAATGGACTTAATGCAGCTGCTTTATACATAGGATCATTCGGAATGACCTTGATTGCTGAAAGAGTTCTCGGAGCGATTGGATTCAAAAAATTGATTGCTGGCGGGATAAGCTTAGTCTTAGTAAGCTTGCTTTTATTCCCCTTTTTTCCTGGAATCAAAATATGGTTTGTGTTACGTCTACTTGTAGGTGTTGGTGATGCAGCTATCAATTATGCCGCCCAGCTATGGGTGCTGCTAATGACACCTGCCGAGCATCGTGGACGAAATCTTTCCCTGTATGGGATGTCCTATGGTCTGGGCTTTAGCTTGGGGCCACTTGGAATTAGTCTGCTGCGCTTTGGTCAGGCAACACCCTTTATTGTTCTAGCTTTTCTTTTTTTGCTGGTCCTAATACTAGCCGTTACAATGCTTCCGGATTCACGTCCAGATAAAGTTGAGAGTGGAGAAAGTCAGGTACGCCGGTTTGGACGTTGTTACAGTCTAGCGTGGTTTGCTTTAATTCCTGCACTCCTATACGGTTTCATGGAAGCAAGCTTAAACAGTAATTTTCCAGTGTATGGCCTCCGGATCGGATACAGCACGGATCAAATTGCAGCCTTATTGCCTTTTGCGGGCATTGGAGGACTGTTGTTACAATTCCCGCTAGGACTGTGGAGCGACCGTTTTGGTCGAAAGAAGGTATTGATTCTTACTGGGATTGGAGGCGGGATTGCCTTCGCATTACTGCCATTAGCAGGTGACCATTTCAAAGTGACTATGGTGCTGTTGATGATTGCTGGTGGACTTGTAGGCTCCTTTTTCTCGTTAGGGCTTAGTCTGGCTGCGGACATTTTACCACGACATTTACTGCCTGCTGCAAATGTGGTTGCTTCTTTTCATTTTAGTATAGGCAGTATTATAGGTCCAGGGATCGGTGGTTTGCTCATGCAAGTCGGCTGGGGCGGGGGGATTTTATGCTTGATGGGCGCTTTATATATCGCCTTCGGATTGCTTGGGTTATTTTTCTCGCCACGGCAAAAAATTTGAGGTAAGATAAGAACGAGTGCTCGCATGGAAATTCATCTGGCTTTCAGAGTACACTATAGATTATAGATAAAGACAGGGAGAGGCTGAACTATGATCACAGTTGAACACTTAGCCAAGGCAGTTGGGGAAGATAAGAATCCAGTTCTACAGGATATAGGGTTTCAATTAGAACCGGGTGAGTTCGTAGCAATACTTGGAGCTAGCGGTAGCGGTAAGACCACTTTACTGCGCTGTTTAGCGCTGCGTGAGAAGTGGGATAGAGGGAATTTTAGAGTGGACGGTACAGATATAATGGCGAGTGCCTTTACAGGTAAAAGAAAAATCCGCCGCGAGTGGGCATACCTGGAGCAGAATGCAGAGCTCAATCCTAACCGTACTGCATTGAAAAATGTACTGATCGGCCAGTCTTCACAAACGCCGTTATGGCGAATGGTCACTGGGATGGTACGTTCAGATGATTATATGGGTGCAATGGATGAACTGGACGCCCTTGGCCTCCTGGATAAGGCGAAGATGAAGACAAGTCAACTTAGTGGCGGAGAAAGGCAGCGTGTAGCGATTGCTAGAGCGTTGACTCACGGTGCTAAAGTGATTTTAGCGGATGAACCGGTTACGGGATTAGATCCTAAATCCGCGGAGAGTGTCTTGGAAACATTGCGAAAGCTGTGTAAAGAAACCGGTCTTACGGTTGTAACGGTATTACCGATTGAATTAGCGGAACGTTTTGCTACGCGTCTATGGGTACTAGAAGATGGCAGAATTAAGCATGATATAAAGGGGCGTAGATTAACGTTCCAAGAACGTGCAAATCTTTAAATATAGGACACGGATAAGGAAAAGAGTGATGAAGTTGAATATGAGAAGTCTTAGGTGCTTTGTAGCCGCAACGCTGACGTTATCCGTACTGTCGGGTTGTACTTTCATCAGTGATCCTGTTTCTAAGATGAAATCCCCACAATTGTCTGCTGACAAAGCAACACTTATGGCTGCTATTAATTCACTTAAGCCAGCAGGTTCCACGTTGATTCGTCCGACCAATGACGATGATAGTACCATCTTTACTGAGGATCTCAATAAGGATGGAGTTATGGAGACGCTAGTGTTCTATAGGACTCCAGGTGAAGCCGTACAGATTCACGGGATGATACTGGAGAAACAGGGCGACACATGGGTCAAAAAACTTGTATTCGATGGCGACGGGTCTGTGCTGGAATCGGTTGATTTGAAGGATATGACGGGTGATGGGAAGCTTGAAATTGTTACCGGCTATTCACAAGGTGAAGAAAAGGGTCTTGTCGTCTATAGCTATTCCAGCGGAACATTAGAAGAAGTGCTTTCACATCCTTATACTAAATATATGATTGATGATCTTAATGGGGATGGAATTGAAGACATAACCGTTGTTTACTTTAAAAGAAATGAATTTGCAACCATTTCGGTCTATCAGTACAATGATGGCTTTAAGGTACTCGATAAGCTTGATAATATCGATCCTTATTTTAATAATTATTACAATATTATTGCAGGAAAAATCTCAGAGAATAAAGAAGGAATCGTATTGGATGCTGCGGTGGATTCCCAATCTGCCTATACCTCTATTGTCGTTATGGAGAATAACAAGCTGCGTGTGGTATTACCAGGCGATGCGCGGACTTATAAAGATCGTCGGATTGCAAGTGAAGATATTGATCATGATGGCATTATTGAAATTGGATTGCTTGAGGCGCCTAAAGGATGGGAGTATTTCGATCCAGCTGAAATTCCATACTTTACCTCCTATTATAAATGGGATGGGAAAGAAGGTCTGACCTTCGCAACCCAGCTATATCATGATCCATCGGATCGATTCAATATTAATTTTTCTCCGGAATGGCATGGAAAGGTGACAGTTGATACGAAATCGGTTCTGGATAAGAACCTTAAGTTTATCATGTCAGATACCGGTGAGACGGTTGCTGAGGTTTCCTTCTTTTCTCCTTCAGAATGGGATCGCGTAAAAAATGACGGTTGGGATTTGCTTGCACGTGATGCAGACAAGGTCATCGCCTACCGCGGTAAGTTAGAACAAAGTACAACAAAGGAAGGAAGCAATAAAATTGCTTCCCCTATAGAAAGGAAGGGAATAGATGAGTAAAGTACTGATACTGGAAGATGAGGAGTCCATTCGTAGTTTTATTGTCATTAACTTGAAGCGTAATGGGTTCGAAGTGATAGAGGCTGCGGATGGGCATGAAGCTCTTCACAAGTTAACCACGATCCCTGATATTGATATCGCTCTGTTGGATGTAATGGTTCCGGGTATTGATGGATTTGAAGTATGTAGACGGGTCAGAGAAACCAATGAGCGTTTGGGTATTATTTTTCTGACAGCCAAGGTTCAAGAGCAAGATAAAGTGTATGCATTGTCTGTAGGAGCGGATGACCATGTTAGCAAGCCATTCAGCCCGACAGAACTGATTGCTCGAATTCAATCTTTGCTGCGCCGAGTGAACGTTCATCGTGAACAGTCAGCGAAAGTTTCATTCGTTTCAGGGCCATTTACCTTGGATCTTATTTCCAAACATTTTAAACGTGATAATGAAGCGATTGAACTGACGCCAACGGAATTTTCGTTGATTCAATTCTTCCTCGAAAAAGAAAATACACCGCTCAGCCGCGATCTTCTGCTGGATCATGTGTGGGGCAAGGAGTATATGGGTGATCCCAAAATTGTGGATGTGAATATTCGTCGTCTGCGTCAAAAAATAGAGAATAATCCGTCAGAGCCAGAATTTTTGCAAACGGTATGGGGACACGGATATAGATGGAAAGGCCAAGTACAATGATTAAGAAGGGGATGCGCAGACAAATTGTTCTACACTACATTCTTGTAGTTTTTTTGGCGCTTCTCCTCGTAGAAGTTATCTTCCTGCTTGCCATCAGAACGTATTATTATGACAGTGTATATAGCAAGATGAAAAATCACATTACCACGGCAGAGTCGTTTTTTCATAAATACGAGCTAGATGGCGATAACAACTCGAATCAGCTGCAAGTACTGCTGGATAGATTTGAGCTGCCCAATACAGAGCTAGAAGTATTGACCATGAATGGTGACATGATTACCAGTTCGACCGGTTTTCAGCCTGATCGTACGATTACAACTAGTGACGTCCCTGAAGCGGTAGGGGGCAGCATTGGCCGCTGGGTAGGACGCCAGAGTGGTACTAACGAGAGTGTTATGGCTGTGTCCAAGATGCTGCAGGTTCACGGACGTGATACGTATATTCTTAGATATCTTACTTCACTTGAGGGTATCAACAACGATTTGCTTAATCTTACGTTATTGTCAATTGGTATAGGTGCAGCTGTTATGGCTGTAGTTATCGTGTTCAGCTTCGGACTTGCCAATTCAATCGTAAAGCCGCTCAATAACATTACGGCGGTATCAGCCCAAATGGCTAAGGGTAGATTTAATGTGCGGATTAAGGGGAATTACAAATTTGAGATTGGTGACTTGGCTTCAACGCTGAATTATATGGCTCAGGAAATTGTGCGCAGTAATCAGATTAAAGATGATTTCATCTCGTCCATTTCCCATGAGCTTCGGACACCCCTTACTAGTATCAAGGGCTGGAGTGAAACCTTGGTCTCTGGTGGCTATGATCCGGAGGAGACGAAGCTTGGAGTCAGCATCATTTCCAAAGAAAGTGAACGCTTGATTGGTCTAGTAGAGGAGATTCTAGACTTTTCAAAGCTGCAGCAGAACCAAATGAAGCTGTCCATTGGGATTGTTGACGTGAAAGTGTTACTTCAGGAGACTATACTTAATATTTGGGCCAAAGCGGAGAAGAAACGGATTCACCTGCTTCTTGAATGTGAAGACGGGATCTATGTTAAAGGGGATGCCAATCGTCTAAAACAAGTGTTCTTGAATCTGGTAGACAATGCCGTGAAGTTTTCACATGAGGAGTCCAGTATAGAATTGTCTGCGAAGAGAATTTCGGCTACAGAGACTGCTATCATGGTTCGTGATAGTGGGATTGGGATTAGTGAAGCACATATCTCCAGAGTGAAAGACCGTTTCTTTCAAGTGGATGCACTCAATGGAGGAACAGGCTTGGGGCTAGCGATCTCACAGCAGATTGTAGAACTTCATAATGGGACACTTGATATGGTAAGTGAGCTTGGAAAAGGAACGGAAGTTACCGTCATCTTGCCTCTTACAGAACCACAGCCTGAAGTTAACTCAGAAGGGGTAACTCAAATTACAGCTACCTTTCCAGAATTAGATGATTGGGAGGCATGACGTGTGATGGGAGTGACGACGAATTCGATTAGTATAGTTCGTGGAGAGCCAGATCGGGTTAGCGACATCATGAGGCTGCTGCAGGAAGCAGCAAATTGGATGGAACGAAATGGGATTAAGCAATGGACCCCCGGCCAATTTAACGAGAATGATATCACAGGCTATTTCGCTGATAGGCATGTTTATCTTGCGATTGACGATGAAACAGTAGTTGGAATGTTCACGTTACAATTCAGTGATCCTCAATACTGGGGTAGCAAAAACGATGAGTCTTATGCATATTTGCATAGATTAGCTGTAGCGGGTTCACACCGCAGTCAGGGACTTGGTCAGCATATGCTTAAATATGCTGCGGTGCGAGCCAAAGAACTTGGCTGCAGAGGACTCAGATTTGATACCGTCGCACATAACATTAAACTCAATCGTTATTATCAGAGCATGGGTTTTCATTACATGGGTACTAACGATATGGGAAATGGTCGTTTAGTGAACCTGTATGAGCATTTTGAGGAACAACCTGATTCCGATCGTCTGATTCTTAGATTTATTTCTGAATCTGACTTTGAGCACCTGAAACGATGGAGTGTCTCACCTGAGTATCTGAAGCAATGGGCTGGACCTTCACTAACTTTTCCTCTTGACGATGACCAGCTTACTAAGTATTTAGATGGGGCGAATCATCCAGCGAATTCTGATCGCCTTATTTTCTGTGCGGTGCATGAAGCTACTCAGCAGGTCGTGGGACACATCAGTTTTTCAGCCATAGACCGGGCGAATCGATCTGCACGTATTGGCAGAGTAGTAGTAGATCCTGATTATCAGGGTAGAGGCTTTGGAACAAGGATGATGAATGAAATGCTCCGGATCGGATTTGAGAGCTTGGATCTGCATCGTATTTCTCTGGGAGCTTTTGCTTTCAACACCGTTGCCCTGAAAACCTATGAAGCATTGGGCTTTAAGCGGGAGGGTGTAGAGCGCGAATCAGCGCTGTTTGGGGAGCAATTTGTAGATTGTGTGGAAATGAGTATTTTAGATCGAGAATGGTTAGCGCTCCATGAATCATAAAGGTTAACTTCTAACAACCGAAGGGGCTGTTGCTCTGGTCATGTTCGACCAGGACAACAGCCCCTTTTTATAAATATAAGTATATATAGGTTTCACACTATACATTATCCTTATATTTCTCGCATAAACGCTTACCGTCCATTTGGGACGCCGAAGGCGTTTTTGCTTGATAAAGTATTTATATATATAATGGTTTTAAGAAGGGAGAACTTCCCGTAGACGTCCTGTCTTCTCATAAACATCCTGAAACAGACGGGAGGGTTGATTTCGAACCGCTGGCTTAGGAGCTACGGTCTCATTGGGCCCAACAACTACAATATTATTAATACTTCCCTTGACGACAGCACCATCCTTAATAATGGCGCCTTCGCCTATAATGGCATTTTCGATCTGTACTCCACGTCCGATGCGAACGCCAGGCATAATAACGCTTTGTTTAATTTGGCTCATTTTTCCAATTTCCACACCATTGAAGATTACAGAACGTTGCAAGCTACCTTCTTGCGTGCAGAATTCATTCACGAGAGAGTCCGTTGATGGAATCTGAACACGTGGTTTATGAACAGCAAGCTTAGTCCGGCGACTCCGGCTATACATCGGCCAATGAGCTTTGTCGAGCTTCATGCCATTGTTTTTTTGCAGAAGATCCATATGTGCTTCCCAGAGACTACCCACAGTACCTACATCTCTCCAGTATCCTTTGAAGCGGTAAGCGAATAAATCATCATTCTGATCAAGCATCGTTGGTATAACGTCTTTACCAAAGTCATGACTGGAATTCGGATTAGCTGCATCCCGCAACAAGTGCTCCTTCAGATAAGCCCACTCAAACAGATATATACCCATAGAAGCTAAATTACTTTTAGGTACTTTTGGTTTTTCCGCAAACTCAGAGATTTTTAGTTCATCATTTACGTTCATCACTCCAAAACGACTAGCTTCATCCCACGGCACCTCCATTACGGAGATGGTGGCTTTTGCAGCCTTCTCTACATGGTAATCCAACATTTTTCGGTAATCCATATGGTAAATATGATCACCGGATAGAATGAGAACATGTTCTGGATTACGGCTATCGATATACTCAATGTTTTTATAAATTGCATCAGCAGTTCCTGTATAGCTGTCTCTGCCTTCAACACCGGAAGGAAGCAGGGTTACACCTTTATCCTTTTGACTATGTAAGCCCCAAGGCTCACCTTCACCGATGTGTTCATGTAAGGATTCAGCTTCATATTGCGTCAGGACACCTACTGTATCAATTTTAGAATTTACACAATTACTTAGTGGGAAATCAATAATTTTATACTGTCCACCGAAAGGGACTGCAGGCTTAGCCATACTGGAAGTCAAGGGAGCCAATCTGCGGCCTTCCCCTCCTGCCAAGAGCATGGCGATACAATCTTTTTTGTTATTCATTTGTTATCCCTCCCATTTATTTTGTCAATGCTTGATATATAAACTCACGACAAGCACTTGAAACGACATAGGTGAAGTATATTGCTGTGTAAAAAGAAAAATTACAATTAATATTTCTTTATCAGAAAATCTTTTGTTTTCACATCAAATCATTTTCAAAATGGTAATATTCGGTTAATGTAATAGGTACAAGCATTCAAAAAAGGTGGTGTAGAATTGGCTGAAAAAGCAACAATCGATACCCTTCCGTCAGCTGCTGATATTTATTTGTTCCATGAGGGCACCAATTATCGCAGCTATTCTATGCTGGGTGCGCACACTGCCGCTGAAGAAGGCGTTACGGGCGTGCGCTTTACCGTGTGGGCTCCTCATGCGACATATGTAGGACTAGCTGGTGATCATAATGGCTGGGATGGAACGCAGGACATGGACTCGTTATATAAGATACCCGATTCAGGATTTTGGAGTCGTTTTTTTCCGGGAATACAGCCGGGAACTTTTTACAAATACAGGATTGTTGCCAGTGATGGCTCCAGCTTCCTAAAAGCGGATCCTTTTGCCTTCAAAGCTGAGGTTCGACCGGCGACTGCATCCGTTGTTACGGATCTCAGTGGTTATCGTTGGGGAGATGCTGCATGGCGGAGAAAGAGTAAAGCTCCATATCATCAACCGATGAACATTTATGAGATGCATTTTGGAACTTGGCGTCAGAAAGAAGACGGGGAATTTTACAGCTATCAGGAAATGAGTGAATTATTAATTCCTTATTTGGTGGAAATGGGTTATACCCATGTTGAGTTTATGCCGCTTGCTGAGCATCCATACGATTTGTCATGGGGCTATCAAGGGACGGGGTATTTTGCGGCTACGAGCCGATATGGTGAACCCCATGAGTTGATGTATTTAATCGATCATTTGCATCAAGCTGGAATTGGTGTCATTCTGGATTGGGTTCCGGCCCATTTTGCAAAGGATGCACACGGTTTAAGAATGTTTGATGGCTCGCCACTTTATGAATATGCAGATCCAATGTTAGCGGAAAAACCAGGCTGGGGAACCCTATCGTTTGACTTCAGCAAGCCTGAGATTTCTTCGTTCCTCATTTCTAATGCACTCTTTTGGTTTGAGTATTATCATATTGACGGGATGCGTGTAGATGCGGTTACCAGTATGCTACGTCTCGATTTTGAGAAACAAGCTCATCAATATCGACGTAATGTGAATGGTGGTCTGGAGAATTTAGAAGCCATTAAGTTTATTCAGAACCTGAATAAAGCGATATTTCAGTATTTTCCTAAGGCATTAATGATGGCAGAAGAATCTAGTGCTTGGCCGGGAGTTACAGCGCCAGCTCATGAAGGTGGCCTCGGTTTTAACTACAAATGGAATATGGGATGGATGAATGACACCTTGGGTTACATAGAACATGATTTTTGGGGGCGCCCTCATCATCATAATTTATTAACATTTCCAATATGTTATGCTTATGCCGAAAATTATGCATTACCTTTATCACATGACGAGGTTGTACATGGCAAGAAGTCGTTACTGGACAAAATGCCCGGTTCTTATGAACAGAAGTTCGCAGGACTTAGGCAACTGCTCGGTTATCAAATATCCCATCCCGGAAAGAAACTTCTGTTCATGGGAGGAGAATTTGGTCAATTTATCGAATGGAAGGATCAAGAGCAGCTGGATTGGCTACTGCTGGACTATGACAGCCATCGTGGTATGCTAGCTTACACTGCTGCACTTAATAAACTGTATCGCTCGGAGAAAGCCCTGTGGGAGCTTGATCATTCCCAAGAGGGTTATCAATGGATTGATGCAGATGACAATGAACAAAGCGTAATTTCATATCTGCGTAAAGGCAAGAAGCCTGGAGATACGTTGCTTTTTATCATCAATTTTCAACCTGTCCAGCGTCAACAGTATCGTATAGGGGTTCCACGCCCAGGGACTTATGAAGAACTTTTTAGCTCGGAAGATGTAGCGTTCGGAGGTTCGGGTATACACAACTTGCCTCAGAAGAGCAAAAAGTTAGAATGGCATAATCAGGTGAACAGTATAGAGCTAACATTACCGCCTCTTAGCTTCCTGGTGTTTAAGAAAACGTCACGAGTGGGTAAGAGTAAAGAGGCAAATGAGTCATAGATTAAAGAACGAATAGAGAATCCGTACACTTTAAAGGGGGAAATAATCATGAAAGTTTTATTTGCCGCAGCTGAAGCTCATCCATTTATCAAAACGGGTGGTCTGGCCGATGTCATTGGGGCATTACCTAAAGCGCTGAAGGGTGCCGGGGTGGATGTACGAGTGATTTTGCCTAAATATCGTGGGATTCCAGAAAAGTTCACTTCAAAAATGGAGCATTTAACAGAAGTTTATGTGCCAATCGGCTGGCGTAATCAGTACTGCGGAATCGAACATATGGTTTACGACGGTATTCCCGTTTACTTTATCGACAATGAATATTATTTTGGACGGGACGGAATCTACGGATATATGGACGATGGGGAACGCTTCGCGTTCTATAATCGTGCGGTGCTGGAGTGTCTGCCAGCTATTGATTTTCAGCCGGACGTCTTGCATTGCCATGATTGGCATGCGGCTGTAATCCCAATGCTGCTTCAGGGTCATTATCGACACAATCCATTTTACAGCGAAATGCGAAGTGTATTTACCATACATAACCTGTTGTATCAGGGTGTGTTTCCTTATGAGGTACTTGGGGAGCTATTGGGTCTGGACAGCAGTTATTTTGGAGGCGTGGAGTATTACGGGAATGTGAATTTCTTAAAAGGTGGCATTGTATACAGCGACCGTGTCACCACAGTAAGTCCAACCTACTCGGAAGAAATTCGAACACCTTATTATGGTTACGGACTGGATGGATTGTTGAATGCGCGAGCGGATGTTTTAAGCGGTATTGTGAATGGAATAGATACAAAAAGTTATAATCCTGCAACAGATACAAGTCTTGTTACCCGTTATCGTTCTAATCTGGCGAAGAAAACGGAGAACAAATTAGCCTTGCAGGAGGAATTAGGACTACCTGTGGATGCTAATATTCCGATGGTGGCTATGGTTACTCGTCTTGTGGATTCCAAAGGTTTAGATTTGCTTACGCGTGTATTGGATGAGCTATTGTATAAGGATGACATTCAATTTGTTCTGCTTGGAACGGGGGATGAGTCCTATGAGCGGTGGTTTAAGGAAGCGGCTTGGCGTTATCCGACAAAGCTATCTTCACAAATCCTCTTTAATGATGCACTCTCACGCAAAATATATGCTGCTAGTGATATCTTTCTTATGCCTTCCAAGTTTGAACCTTGCGGGATCAGTCAACTTCTCGCTTTACGCTACGGAAGCATACCTGTTGTGCGGGAAACTGGCGGCTTGAATGACACCGTTCAAGCTTATAATGAAGAATCCGGTGAAGGGAACGGCTTTACATTCAGCAATTACAACGCCCACGATATGATGTTTACACTTCGCCGGGCGATCTCATTATACAAGCAGCCTGAACATTGGAAAAAGATTACGAAAAACGCATTCGCTGGCGATTATAGCTGGAATGTATCGGCGCAACAGTACATTGATATTTATATTGAAATTACGGAATAAGGATTCATTAGATTCCGTAATAGGTTAATAAGGGAGTGCACTGAAGTATAACTCATACTTTAGTGCAGTCCTTTTTTTGATGAAAATTAGGGGCGATTTGCCGCATGATTTGGTTAAGTTAGGGAATAGTAAAAATGTATAAAATTATATAAAATTTGAATAAATGTTGAATAATATGTTTCAGAAGAATGAATTCTTTGCTTTGAAACCCAATAAAAGGAAGTTATTGTCACAATTATGCCTTTGCATATTCATGCGTTCTGATTTATAATAAGTCGGTCAAAGAGACAACTTGGATTTTTTTCATACGAATAGGGGAGATATAGAAATGAACAAATGGGGTAAACTTAGTTTAGGTATGTTATTAGCAGTAGGCCTGTTGTCAGGCTGCGGTCAAAATAAAAATGATAGTGATACCGCTGCAAATGGAAATGCAACTAACGGTGGGGCTACTAAGAAGCTTACTATGGGCACAAGTGCAGATTTTCCTCCGTACGAATTCCATAAAGTAGTAGACGGTAAAGATACTATCGTGGGCTTCGATATCGATATCGCTAAGGAAATTGCTGCTGATATGGGTGCAGAACTTGTAATTAAGGACTTGCCATTCGACTCACTATTGAACGAATTGTCCAGCGGAAGAGTAGATATTGTAATTTCTGGACTTAGCCCAACGGAAGAACGTAAAAAAGCTGTTGATCTTTCAGACATTTATTACAAGGCTGAGCAAGCGATTGTTGTGCGCGAAGCGGACAAAGATAAATACACCACTATGGATGCTGTAAAAGGTACCAAAATTGGTGTGCAGACTGGATCCATTCAAGAAGAAATTGCTAAAGGGATCGAGGGAGCGAAAATCACTTCGCTTGGTAAAATCTCCGAAATCGTTCTACAATTGCAATCCAATCGTGTAGATACTGCTATCATTGAAGGGCCCGTCGCCAAATCATTCGTTAAGAATGTTCCTGGTCTTGTAATTACTGATGCTAAGCCAGAAGTTGAAGATGACGGTTATGCTATTGGTATTAAAAAAGGAAATAAAGAGCTACTGGATCAAGTAAACAGCACACTGACACGTTTAAACTCAGAAGGTAAAATTGATGAGTACGTAACGGCAGCTAGTGAGCTTGCAGATAGCACGAAGTAAAGAAACAACGGATATTTTTAAAGTCTGCTAAAGTAAATTGTATGTGTATACAGAAAATAGCGACAATAAGCTATTTTCTATTTTTTTGGAGATGGGAGGATAGGTTATGGACATTACTTTATTTAAAATGGCTTATGATTATCGTGATTTTTTCCTAACCGGTTTGCAGTATACCTTGCTGCTTGCTGTTCTAGGCGTCTTCTTTGGTTTTATTCTAGGGATTATTATTTCCTTGCTACGTATGTCCAAATGGGGTGTGCTTCGCTTCTTGGCAACAGCCTGGGTAGAATTCCTTCGTGGTACACCTATGCTTGTACAACTGTTTCTGATCCATTATGGATTGGCAACATTCGGGATTGAGTTCACACCGATTCAGTCGGGGGCAATCACTTTATCCATTAACAGTTCTGCTTACCTTGCAGAGATTTTCCGTGCTGGGATACAAGGGGTAGATCGTGGACAAATGGAGGCAGCCCGTTCGCTTGGAATGAAGCAAGGGATGACTATGCGCCATATCATACTCCCGCAGGCACTCAAGAGTGTTCTTCCGGCAATTGGAAATGAATTTATCACTATTATCAAGGAATCATCGATTATTTCTTTTATCGGCGTTACGGATTTGATGTTTCAAGCACGTACGGTTACAACGATTTCTTACGATGGTATGACACCACTTGTAATTATCGCATTTATGTACTTTGTGCTGACATTTACGCTATCGAAGATCCTAGGTAGACTGGAAAGGAGGCTGAATACCGATGATCGCCGTTAAGAACTTGCAAAAAAATTACGGAAAGCTGGAAATTCTCAAGGGAATTGACTTGGAGATTCATAAAGGTGAGGTCGTCGTCGTTATCGGACCGAGTGGATCGGGTAAAAGTACCTTTCTGCGCTGTTTGAATCTCCTGGAGCAGCCAACTGGTGGCGAAATTACTTTTGAAGGTGAATCTATTACCTCCAAAAAGCACGATATTAATGTCACACGTGAGAAGATGGGAATGGTATTTCAGCAGTTTAACCTCTTTCCTCACAAAACAGTTCTGCAGAACATTACACTAGCACCGATTAAGGTGAAAAAACAGCAGCAGTCCGAAGCAGATAAATTCGCAATGGAGCTGCTCAAGACTGTAGGCCTTGAAGATAAAAAGGATGCATATCCTGCTCAACTGTCCGGAGGGCAGAAGCAGCGGATCGCGATTGCCCGTGCGCTGGCGATGCAGCCTCATGTGATGCTCTTTGACGAGCCAACCTCAGCCCTTGACCCAGAGATGGTCGGTGAGGTGCTGGAGGTTATGAAGAAGCTTGCAGAAGATGGGATGACAATGGTCATTGTTACGCATGAGATGGGCTTTGCACGCGAAGTGGGCGACCGTATTCTATTTATGGATGGCGGCGTGATTGTAGAGCAGGGTACACCTGCACAAGTATTCGGAAATCCTCAGCATGTACGTACACAGGATTTTTTAAGTAAAGTGTTATAAGTAAGTCAAATTGTAGCGGCGCTCGGGCAAGTTATCCGGGTGCTGCTTTATTTTTTTAACAGTTGCATAATTTGAGGATATAATGGACTGAGTTCATTTATTTATGTAAACCATGTATAATAGATGGTCAATCAACTTGAAAAGGAGTACATACATAATGAGAGATGATCTGCGCCGGATAGGCATTATCGATATTGGTTCTAACTCCATACGTCTTGTAATCTATGATACAACGCCGGAGGGAGGCTATAAGATCATCAAGGAGTGTAAGTACTCTGCACGTCTTAGTGAGAAGATTACGAAGGAAGGTCGACTGGAGCAGAAGGATATGGAGACGATCATCCCAGTCTTGCGCCAGTTTAAGGAGATCTGCAATGCTTTTGATGTAGAGACCATTCGTGCGGGCGCTACAGCGGCAATCAGAAATGCTGCTAACTCCAGTGAAATTATTGCCTTTTTGTCAGAAGCTTCTACCATACCCATTGAGGTTATCAGTGGTCATCAGGAAGCTTACTTTGGCTTCTTAGGTGTCATAAACGCATTTAATGTTGAAGATGGTTATGTCATCGATATTGGTGGCGGGAGTACTGAAATCACACTTTTTCGCGGGCGGCGTTATCAACATAGTATTTCCTTTCCGTTCGGAGCGGTGAATACCAATCTTATGTTTGGTCAAGGCGGGAACTGGAATGGAGAGCAGATTCAGAAGCTGGAGACCTATGTTCTGGGGAGATTGGTAGAGCATGATTGGCTTAACGCAACAGCAGGTCTTCCACTGTTTGGTCTGGGAGGTACGGTTCGTTCTCTAGGTAAGCTGGATCAAAAGACTAGAGCATACTCATTACCTAACTCTCACGGTTACACCATGGCCAGTGAGACGATTGAGCATTTTATGAACACATTACCTTCAATGCCTTATGATAAGCGTAAAGACTTAGATGGGTTGTCTAAGAGTCGAGCAGATATCATCGTATCCGGGTTGATTATTTTCCATACGGTATATCAATATATTGGGGCTAGCCAGGCTGTAATCAGCGGGGAGGGGCTCAGGGAAGGTATGCTACATGATCTACTGAAGCCGGAGCAACCGGTGCGAGACAGTGCGCTTGAATACAGTTTAAATACGATTATTCGGTTTGATATTCGTACTTCTAAACGGTATTTAGATCATATCAACAAGCTTGCGCTAAGTCTGTTTGATGCATTCAAGGATGAAGAGAATAAAGCTGAACATAAGATGTTAATTTACGTATCCATCATGCTACATCGAACAGGGTCTAACATTAACTATTATCAATCTAAACGACACACCCTGTATTGGCTGATGAATTCACCGATTCGTGGACTGACACACCGCCAGCTTATCCTGTGCGCGATGATTGCCTCGTATAGCACAAAAAGCCGGAAGCAGAAATTGTCCCAGATGTATAAGGACATTTTACTGCCTTCCGACGAAGAGTGGATTCATAAGCTCGGATCGCTTGTGCAGCTAAGCATTGCACTAGACAGCACCGAGATCGGGATTGTAAGCGGCCTGAAGGCTAATCTCCACGGCAATACTCTTAATCTGGATCTTGAGGGCGCTTCAGCGCTTCTGATTGGTCTAGAGGACATTGAGAACGCCTTAAAAGCATTTAAGAATGCTTGGGCGGTGAAGGTAAAACTCGATTTTCCTTCCAACGTGTAACATCCATTGCTGCGAACTGGCTCCGGAAAGGGGCCTTTTTGTCGTCTGGTTGCTCGTAATACCCATTAGGCTGTAAGAAGCTGGCCTTCACATTATCTTTAAGGGATAGTTCAAGAATCTTAACGATTTGTTTACGAATATTGCTGTCTCTTACCGGACACATCAGCTCGATCCGTCGGGTTAGGTTTCTAGTCATCCAGTCTGCACTAGATAAATACACCTCAGGCTTCCCGCCATTTTCAAAATAGTAAATTCTTGAATGCTCCAGAAAGCGGTCGACAATACTGCGAACCGTAATGTTTTCGCTCAAACCTTCAATCCCCGGACGAAGACAACAAACCCCCCGAACGATTAAATCGATAGATACACCGGCCTGTGCGGCACCATATAAATCGTCGATGACTTGTTGATTAGAGAGTGAGTTCATTTTGGCAATGATACGTGCAGGTCTTCCAGCTGCAGCATGCTCCGCTTCACGCTTCATCAGCTTTTGTAAGGAAAGGCTCATGTCAGTTGGAGCTACAATGAAGGAATTCCAGTCAAAATCAGCGGAATAGCCAGTCATTTGATTAAACAGCTCGGAAGCATCAAGTCCGATATCGCTTTGAGCAGTAAATAGACTGAGATCCGTATAGACTTTGGCTGTACTGTCATTGTAGTTTCCTGTGCCTACATGCACGTAACGACGTAATTCATGGCCTTCCTGACGGACAATCAAGGTGACTTTGGCATGCGTTTTTAGACCAACAAGACCATAAACGACATGACATCCGGATTTTTCAAGTTGGCGGGCCCAAGCAATGTTACGTTCCTCATCAAATCTGGCTTTTAACTCAACAACGACTGTTACCTGTTTTCCGGATTCAGCAGCATTAGCGAGTGCAGTGATCAGAGGAGAGTTTCCGCTCACGCGGTATAAAGTCATCTTAATGGCCATCACTTGTTCGTCCTCTGAGGCTTGAATGATAAAGTCCGTCATCGCATCAAAGGATTCGTAAGGGTGATAGACCAGGACATCTCGCTCACGTAATACCTCGAAGAAATCCTCGTTCTCTTCAAATTCAGCAGGGTAGACGGGTTCAATACTTGGATAGTTTAAGTAACTAAAGCCCTTAATACTGCCGGCGAAATTACGAAGGAAACTTAGATCTAGCGGACCTTCAATTTCGAATACGAAATCTTCAATTTCAAACTCAGCTTGCAGCTGTTCCAAGGCATATGGATGAATTCCTTTTTGTACTTCAAGTCTTGCTGGAACACCGCGGCGACGCTTGCGCAGCTCCTTTTCAATCTCTTCTAGAAGATCCTCGGCCCCTTCTTCGTCGATCGTGAGATCAGAGTTGCGGGTCAAACGAAATTCACTAACGGCAACGGGCTCATAACCACTAAATAAAGTTTGAATGTGATGACGGATGACATCCTCTATAAATACGAACTGCCGTTTCTTACTGTTAGACCGGTGTGGTAGCGGGATACATCTTGGCAGATTAGATGGAATTTGCAGAATAGCAAAAAAAGGCTCTTCTTCAAGGCCATTCTTACGAGTAAGAACTACTGCTAAATAGATAAATTGGCTATGAACGAGTGGAAACGGTCGACTCTGATCTACAGCCATTGGTGTAAGTACAGGATAAATGATATCCCGGTAATATTGTTCTATGGACTGTTCTTGTGCATGAGTGAGATCCTCATAATCCACAAAAACGATACCTTCTTTATGCAAACTCCGTGAAATATCACGGAAAATCCGGTATTGGTCGGCAACAATTTTGGTAACTCGCTTGATGAGACGTTTGTATAGCCCGGAAGGGGTGTAGCCAGTGAAATCTTTTTTAGTATAGCCTGCCCGGATTTGATCTTGAATTCCTGCCACTCGAACGCTTATGAATTCATCAAGGTTGCTTGAGACGATAGCCAGAAATCTAGCCCGTTCCATTAGCGGATTATCAGGGTCTTGAGCTTCTTTCAGTACGCGTCGGTTAAATTCGATCCAGCTCAAATCTCTATTGAGGTAAGCAGTGGCTGGGCTGCTTTGGTTGTTTTTATTCTCTTCTGTATTCATGGGACCTCCAAATATGATTCGTTGTCTATATCTATTCTATTTATCATATTCTATCATTCTACTATTGGATAAAGCATGAAATGTTAACGCTATGTAAAATCTTCGGGAATTTTATATGATAATTTTAAAAAATGGTGCATGTATCTTTTAATGTAGTTTACATAATGAAAAATATGTTAACCACAATCCGAAAAAATGACAATATTGAAACTTGATTTTTCACAATGGTAACAATTACATAAGCACAGGTTACAAAATTGTGATATATTAAGTCCTGTCAGTTTTACAAAAGACTGCAACACATCAAGAAATCACACACGGGTTGTACATAAGTACTTAAAATGTACACGAGCGTATACGGAAGTGATACCGTTCACGCCCATCTAATGAGGAGGCAATTATGAAGAACAGATTTAGAACAATTAAAACCCTTGCTGCAATTATGGGAATCAGTGCATTACTGCATGCCGTTCCAGCTCATGCAGACAGCGTTCATATCGCTAAGGATGGCAACACTTTTTATACTTTATCCAAGCAATATAATGTAGGTGTGAATGAATTAATGAAAGCAAACCCAAACGTTGCAGCACTTAACATTTACGAAGGTCTTGAAATTACTATCCCTAGTAAGATGCAGGTTGAGTCCGTAACTACAACTGACAAATCACCAGTGATTACACCAAGTCTGAATGTAAACTCAGAGTCCAAAACAGTTGAAGCATGGGGTAAGTCCTTTAATTATGACAAATCGATTCAAGTCAAAGCTTCAGCTTATTCTTCTGCAAGCAGTGAGAACGGCGGATGGGGTGCAGTAGATTATTTCGGAAATTCTCTCAAGCTTGGAACTATTGCTGTTGATCCAAATGTGATTCCTCTCGGTACCAAAGTATTGGTGACAGGCCATTCACATGATGGATTGCCTAAAGATGCATTCTTAGCAACGGCAACGGATGTGGGCGGTGCTATAAAAGGCAATCGTATCGATATCTTTATCCCTGGTAGCCAAAGCTTTGTATCATCATTCGGTTATCAATATGTACAATTATACATTGTTAAATAGAAAGATAAAAATAGAGAGAATACCTATGAGATATGAAAAGTTCTAAAATAAGGTTACACAGGAAACGGAGGGAGTCCTTAGCGGCTGCCTCCGTTTTTTTGCGTATTATTAAATATATATTTTTGGGTAATTTATTTACTTTTGGACACTTGAAGTAATTGAGGAACGGTAACGAATGTATAGCCCCGCTTGCGCATAATAGTGATTACTTCAGGTAAAGCCTGAATCGTTCCTTGTAGATGACTACCTGGACCGCCTCCACCGTGCTGAAGAATAATCGCTCCTCTTCCAATATGGGCTAGAATATTATTTCTGACTTGGTTTTTGGAAAGTCCTTTCCAGTCCAATGAGTCCACATTCCAATTCACGAGCGTGTAGCCATGGCTTTTTGCCCATTTTAGCTGCTGTTCACTGATATCCCCATAGGGTGGGCGAATTAGTCGTGGTTTATATCCGGCCAAGGTTTGTATAATATCCTCGGTCTTTATGATTTGTGATTGAAAATCATTCATCGCAAGCTTCACAAACTGAGGGTGGTTATACGAGTGATTTCCAATCGCATGTCCTTCTCTAATCATTCTTTTCACCAAAGCTGGATGTTTTTTTGCTCTGCTTCCCACCACAAAGAAGGTTGCTTTGACATTATATTTTTTCAGGATGTTAAGCAATTGGGGGGTAAATCTTGGATCAGGAACATCATCAAAAGTAAGTGCTATGACTTTATTCCGAGGTCCACTAGTCTTAAAAGTCTCTGGGTATTTGTGTAACAGCTGACTTAATGTCAGACCCTTAGTGTTTTTATTGCTGTTAAGCGTCGAACTATTTGTAGCAGCGCTACCTGCTGAAATTGCCGTATCTTCGTCTGAAGCGGGTACACTTTGTGTTTGTTCTTGCGGAGTCTTCTGACTCTGTACAGGCGCTGACGCAACCTCTGAAGAATAGGTTGGGAATAGCATAGTTATGATTGTTCCTAATATTACGAGCAGTTTCTGACCTCTCCGTTGAAAATACATCCCCATCTGCCTCCTTTACTACCTGATCACCGTCATATTCTTAATTGTTATCTCCATAGATGGGTAGATTTATGCTGATAACAATACAGTATTGGTTAAGATTTCTTGAAGGAACCAATGCGTGTATACTAATAGAACGGGGAATTCCCGAGTCAATTATAGATTACGGAAGGATGGAGACATGAATGTCTGATTTGTTTGCACCGTATGAATTGAAGGGGTTATCGCTGAAGAATCGTATTGTCATGCCACCTATGTGTCAGTATTCGGTGGATAAAGAGGATGGCATCCCTAATGATTGGCATTATGTTCATTATGTAAGCCGTGCTATTGGCGGTACAGGATTTATTATCGTGGAAATGACTGGCATACATCCAGATGGTAGAATCACTAATCGAGATACAGGAATCTGGAGTGATTCGCAAATTGAAGCTTATCGTAGAATCACGGATGGTGTTCATGCGTATGGATCAAAAATCGCTGTTCAATTAGGACATGCTGGACGAAAAGCTGTGGATGCAGAGCCGCCTGTGGCTCCATCAGCAATTCCTTTTGATGCTAATTTCAAAACGCCACAGGCTCTTTCTAAAAAAGGAATTTCAGAATTAATTGAGGCCTTCCGTGAAGGGGCGCGCAGAGCTATAGAGGCAGGATTTGATACGGTCGAAATTCATGGTGCACATGGTTATTTAATTCACCAGTTTCATTCAACATTGACGAATACCAGAGATGATGAATATGGACAAGATCCTGCGTTGTTCGGCGAACAGGTAGTTAAAGCAGTCCGAGAAGTGGTTCCTGTAGACATGCCATTGATTATGAGAATATCTGCGAAGGAATATGTAGAGGGTGGATATGATGCTGCATACGCTCTGGATATTTGCCGACGGTATAAGAATGCTGGAGTGGATCTGTTCCATGTTTCTTCTGGAGGAGAAGGTCCTATAGGTTCAAATGGAGGGCCCAATGCAGGCCCTGCTTATCAAGTGGATCTGGCAGAGTTTATCCGTAGTGAATTACAGGTGCCTGTAATTGCAGTGGGGCGGCTTGAATCCTTTACTGAGGCACAGTCCATCGTCGCGGAAGAACGGGCAGAGCTGATAGCCGTTGGCCGTGGGATGTTGAGCGATCCCTATTGGGCTTTACATGCGGAAGAGGCGCTTGGAAGCGTACGTAATGTACCCAAACCTTATGAACGCGGGATCTGGAAAAAGGGATAGCGCGCTTTGAATGTGAAGTTTGTCACAGATTTTATGCTCCTTCTAAGGCAATCTTAATAAAGATAAAATTTGAAGGAGCTTGATAACGTGGGGATGGTTTTAAGTAACGATCGGCTAACTGACGGAGTGTACCACCTTAAAGTTGAAACGAATAGCGGCGGTGAAATGGGTCAATTCTACATGTTACGGGCATGGGATGCTTATCCGATCCTTTCCAGACCGTTAAGTATACATGAAGTAAAAGAAGATAGTGTCGAATTTTTATATCACGTAGTGGGGGAAGGCACTGAGATATTTTCACGGTTGACTCCTGGTGACTCAGTGGAGCTTGAAGGGCCTTTTGGCACGGGATTCCCACAGGTCGAAGGCAAGGTTGCACTTATTGGTGGTGGAATCGGAATAGCGCCGCTATATTATTGTGCAAAGCAGCTGCCTAGTTGTGATATCTTTCTAGGTTTTAGTCGGGAAGCTTACCGGACAGAAGCTTTTCGTCCATTAGCAGCCGAGCTTACAGTAGATGTAGGCGGATTTATTTTGGAGCGTGTGGATTTTAGTCAATATGATCATATTTTCGTTTGCGGCCCACATCCTATGCTTAAAGCTGCACAGCTTAAAGGCGTAGCGGCCGAAGAGGCAGGAAGCAATACAAAAGTTTATCTCTCTCTAGAGAACCGAATGGCTTGCGGCATTGGTGCCTGTCTTGTTTGTAGTGTTTCTTGTCGTGATGGTCAGCGAAAAGCCTGTGCAGATGGACCCGTGTTCCTTTCTGAGGAGGTGATTTTTCATGACTAAGATGAGTACAACAATTGCAGGCGTTCATTTTAAAAATCCGATTGTAATGGCTTCAGGAACATTCGGCTTTGGTCGTGAATATGGAAAGCTGTATGATGTATCTTTGCTAGGTGGAATCTCAGGGAAAGGGCTCACCCTCCATCCAAAAGCAGGTAACCCTGGCACTCGAGTTTATGAGACAGCCTCTGGCATGCTGAATAGTGTAGGATTGGAGAATCCCGGTGTAGCTGCGTTCTTGGAAAAAGAATGCCCTTATTGGGAAACACTCGATACAGCCCGTTTGGTGAATCTTGGCGGCGGGACGCTTGAGGATTACGTACTTGGAGCAGAAATGATCCAGCATGATGCAGATCTTCGATCAAGCGCAGGTAAACCAGCTGTTGATATGATTGAGTTGAATATTTCCTGTCCAAATGTAAAAGAGGGCGGAATTGCATTTGGAATCAAGACTTCAGAAGCGCAAAAAGTAGTACAAGCTGTTAGACGTGCCACTAAGCTACCACTTGCGGTAAAGCTGTCTCCAGGTGCTGAGAATATCGTTGAGATGGCGCAAATGTGTGAGGCAGAGGGAGCAGATGCTGTCTCGCTGATCAACACCATTTCCGGGATGAAAATTGATGTGCGACGGAGAAGTAGTGTATTTAATAACTTGTATGCCGGACTGTCCGGACCAGCGATTAAGCCAGTTGCTTTGCGCATGGTGCATCAAGTCGCACAGAACATATCTATTCCAGTAATCGGAATGGGGGGCATCACCACAGCTACTGATATTATTGAATTTATTATGGCAGGTGCTTCGGTAATCCAAGTAGGAACCTACAATTTCATGAATTTGAGAGCAGGTAGCCAGCTTGTTGAAGAGCTTGAGCAATTCATGGTTCAAGAAAATATTCAATCCTTGGATGAAATACGTGGCATTATATAAAGTGGAGTAGTGAGGAGATACTATTGACTTCTAACAAGATTAACCCTGAGGATATTGAGCTGATGGCGACGCCTGTCGGACGTGATCTCTTACTCGTAATTAGTGGGGGCGTTCGTCATATTGGAGCGGCAAGTACTGCGTATTTAAATGGAGAGCGGGTGGAAGTGCAGACCTCTGCGGTTCCTCATCATAAAGAGCATACGATAAGCGAAGATATTGCCATTAGGGTAGCTGAGGCTTTAAACAGGACGGTCACAGTGGTTATGGGCATTCATTACGACGATCTCAAGAAAGAAGGCATTAAAGAGGTCGTTGAGATCGTAAATAATAAAGTAATTCAATATTTAGCGCAACAAATGTGAAACGGGATTGGCAATTCTGCGTAAAAGATATCAAGTGAGTATTTAAATTATCTTTTGGAGGAATGAAACCATGTCTATATTTAAAAGATTGCGCGATTTAACAATGTCTAACGTGAATGCGATTATCGACAAAGCAGAAGACCCGATTAAGATGACCGATCAGTACATTCGTGATATGACCGAAGATTTGGAAGATGCAGAAAAAGCGGTAGCGGCTCAAATCGCTATTGAGAAGAAGTTCAAGCAGCTGTATGAAGAGCAGGAAGCACTTGTTAACAAACGTACGCAACAGGCACATGCTGCAGCTCAAGCTGGTAATGTTGACCTTGCTCGCCGAGCTCTGGAAGAGAAGAAGGCTGCTGAAGCTAAACTGGTAGAATACAAAGCTAGCTTCGATCAGAACAAAGCATCTGCGGATAATCTTCGTGGGAAGCTTGACGAAATGCGTAAGCAACTTACTCAAATGAAGAACAAACGTGAAACCTTGGTTGCTCGTTATAATGCTGCTAAAGCTCAAACCGAAATTAATAAAGCGATGAGTGGTTTCAGCTCTGATTCCGCATCTGCTGGCCTGAAACGTATGGAAGAAAAAATGATGCAAGCAGAAGCTCAAGCCGAAGCTAGCAACGAGATGAGCTCGGGCAACAAATCACTTGATGATGAGTTCGAGAAGTTGAACAAAGATCAAGCAGTAGAAGATGAATTGGCTGCTCTGATGAAACAATACGAGAAGCAATAACATTTGATCTTAGCCGTTTCACGGCTGATGTTCACAGGCGAAGGGGAGACAGGAATATCGTTTCCTCTTCGCTTTATCTATGCTTATGACAGCATGCAAAATGAATAAGCGGGGGCTATTAGAATGGATTTCCATATCCTGGTGTCCATGGTCGTGTGGACAGTGAGCGGCGCGGTGTTGCTGTTTGTGCTGATGTTCGTAGATTCACTCTTCACTCGATACAATGATTTAGAAGAGTTAAAGGCTGGAAATATGGCAGTTACTACACGTTTTGTAATGAAGCTATTGGCACAGGCATTCATTTTATCATCATCGATAGCTGCTTCTAACAGCCTGCCAGATGCTTTGCTGATCTCGATTGTATCTTTTTTTCTTTTGCTTATATTGGAAAGAACGGTCCGTCTCCTCTTGGCTAAATGGGGGAATCTGGATCTGGATCATGGTACACAGCTTGGCAAAATCGGGTACGGCTTATTATCAGGCTCACTGCAAATTACGGGAGCTTTAATTATTTCTGCATTTATGTAGGGGGAACGATCAAGTTGAGTATATGGAAACGTATAGGTAATCTTTTCTCCAAACCAGCGGCTCAGGAAGTTCAGAAAAGTATGCTTAATTTGTCTCCCGGAGACATCTGTGAAGTATCGCTCGTTACCTACGAGGTAACCGGCAGGACCCATAATCGTGGACGAAATGCGGTAGTGCTGACATTAAGAGATGGTAGTCAAATTGCCTATTTGCATATTGAGGAGCGGGAACAGCTGCAATATGGTTTATATAAACCTATTGATGGGCGCTTAGATAATCCTGCTGAGGTTCCAACAACACTTGAACTGGACGATTATACATTTTTTCTGGAGGAAGAGTATGATGGATATGTTGCTGCCCTAGGCCAAACCCCTTTTATGAATGGTGGAGAGCAGCATGTATGGCAATATCAGTCAGATGATTCTCGGCTTCTGCGTGTAGAATGGCAACATGGACGGTTCATGCTGTATGAAGGGGAGAAAGTAATTCCTGGTGATGTGAAGGTAATTAGAGCATCCTAGACATGAATCGTAAGAGATGTGATCTTGAGATCGCATCTTTTTTTTGTAATTACGTAGATGAAATCGGTAAAGGATTTAATGTCGTTTCCACCATTCATTTTACTTCAGGATAGCTCATGTTAAAATAGTACCTATTGTACTGCAAAAAACGGACGATTTAGAGCGGAGGTATGGTATGAAGGATCATAAATTTCAGCGCAGAGCGCTTCAAGTAAAAGAGGCACAGGCCAAAATAATCAAATTTGCTAATCCGCTAGAGTCACAGGAGGTCTCATTGAATGAGGTCTGTGGACGTTATTTGGCTGAGGAAGTGATTGCGCCACATCCTTTTCCCGCGTTTAACCGTTCTAGCATGGATGGATATGCAATTATTGCAGCAGATACCAATCACTGTGTAAATGGACAAGTCATATGGTTAGAAATGGTGGACAATATTCCATGTGGCGCTGTGGCATCGGTAGATATAACTTCGGGAACAGCAGCAAGGATAATGACTGGAGCACAAGTGCCGTCAGGGGCAGATACTGTAGTTATGCTAGAAGTAACGGAGACACGTGAGGAGGAAGGAAAGACTTACGTAGGTATTCGAAAGAAGCAGGAAGCGAAGTCTAATATCACACCGATGGGGCTGGAGTTAAGCTCTGGTGAGCTAGTGCTGCCAGCGGGACGATTAATCTCTGCGGGGGATATAGCTGTTCTGGCAGCGTTTGGCATACATACAGTGAAAGTCTATCGTCGGCCCAAGGTAGCTATCTTTGCGACAGGCACAGAGCTGCTAGAGGTACATGAACCACTACAGCCTGGCAAAATTCGAAACAGCAACTCACCCATGCTCGAAGCTTTAGTCAAAGAGGCAGGTGGGGAGCCCGTGATGCTGGGATCTATTGTGGATGATCTGGAGCTGGCTCGAAGTAAAGTACAGATGGCGCTGGAAACCTATGATTTTGTAATCACTACGGGTGGAGTATCGGTAGGAGATTATGATATTATGGGCGATTTGGTTCGTGAACAGAGTGGAGATATGTTATTTAATAAAGTGACGATGCGTCCGGGGAGTGTAACCACTGCTGCTGTTAGAGGTGGTAAGCTGCTGTTAGCCCTATCAGGTAATCCAGGTGCTTGTTTCGTTGGTTTTCAATTGTTCGCACGTCCGGTTATCAGATTAATGCAGTGTGCGTCACAGCCGTTCTTACCAGAATGGAGCGCCACACTCGGTGCAGATTATAACAGAGTGAATGACTTTACCCGATTTGTTAGAGCGCGATTAGAGATCCGTGAAGGCAGCCTTTATGCCATTCCAGCAGCGATAGACGAATCTTCCGTGATGGTCACGATCAAGGATAGCGATTGTCTGATTGTTGTTCCACCAGAGGATCGAGGCTTATCTGCGGGTGCTAAAGTGACTATTATCAAGCTTCCGGGAGAAATACGGGGATAGGATAAAGGTAAAATGCTTTTTGACATTAACAATAGGACGGAAATAGCTAATTATCTAATATGCCAACGATATTATTTACAACATTTCAATATATGAAAAATTCATAATAGAAAAGCCAATAATTCAACATAATGCTAATCTGATCAGTCTTTCTAAACCATGTAAAAAGAGAGCCGGCCACACCTTTTCCATAAAAATCGGATAGGGTATGGCCAGCTTTTTGCAAAAAATTAACTATCTAAACGGCGTTCAATCGCCTCAGACATCGTTTTGTCTGTGAGATGAGCATAGATCTCGGTTGTTTCTGTCGAAGCATGCCCGAGTTGTTCTTTCGTTTTATAAATATCGTTTTGCAGATAATAGTCTGTTGCAAAAGAGTGCCGAAGTTTATGTACCGTTAGATAGGGCTTACCAAAGCGTTTTGCATATTTAATAATCATTTCTTGAATGGCTCTTTTGGTCATGCGTTTGCCTTCTTGCCGTCCGTTGGGCAAAGCGATAAATAAAGCTTTTTCCTTCTTCGGCGTTTTATAACGGGATTGACGTAAGCTTAAATAAAGAGCTAAATCCTCTTTAGCTTGTTCTCGAAAATAAACAGGGGTTTTGAAGGTTTCATCATTGTTCCCTTTTCGGGTGACATAGATCAGCTTGTTGTTAACATCCAGATCATCCACGTTTAGATTGACTACCTCGGATACACGAAGACCAGAATTCAGAATTAAGCTGGCAATACAGGCATCGCGTTCACGATTTAATTGAAAGGAGTAATAGGCCTGCTTGTTTCCTTCAACATCTCGTCCATATCCTTCGAAAATGTACCCCACGAATTCCAGTAGTTCCTCATCCTCCAGAATCTTGCCCTTTAATTTAGCAGCAGTATCCTTAGGTTTATGCGTTCGTTTAACTTCAACCTTAGCCATAATGTTTCGTTTAAGCAATGGATAGAAGTTCTCGTCCTCAGCGATTTGACTTAAATAATGAAATAAAGAGCGTAATGCGGACAGCTTACGGGACACGGTTACTCGTGTATTGGTTCCCTCAGCTCTGGTAGTGAGGTGTAGGCGGTATCCAACAATACTATCCATATGCAGGGTTTCTAATTCCAGCAGAGTGATCTCTGTATTGGAGTTGGCCTGTGAGAGGCCTTCTGCACGCAGCCATCCAAAAAAGGACTCATAATCCCGAATATACTCCAGGAGGGTGGAAGGGGATAGATCAGGACGCTTATAATCAATAAACTGCTGAACGAACCAAGGCATGAGAGGTAGCTTTAGATCCAGTTTTTTACGGTCATCGTTCTTTTGAACGCTCATGTGATTCACCTTTTCCATAGTTTGCATATCATTTCTTCTTTCTATCTTATCATGTTTTGTCCTCCAATGGGCTTTGATCAAAGCTATTTACTAGTGATGAACTTGCTCCTGAAGTAACTAAGTTATATGATGTGTAGTAAACATAAATGTCAGAGGTGCACTAAATGGAACTTGGAATGGAGCTGGTTCCCAAAGAGCGGAAACAGACGATAAGCAAACTAATGCAGTACTATTTATATGATTTCACCCGTTATCTGGAGCTTGATGTAGATCAAGATGGAGTATATCCAGCTTATCCGGGATTAGAATCATTTTGGAGTAGTGGCAACAATAAATTTGCGTATTTGTTCAAAGTAGACGGGAATATTGCCGGATTTGCTTTGGTAGAACGGTTGTTGTATGATCCCGAAGGGCAATTTTACATGACTGAGTTTTTTGTGATGCAAAAATATCGCCGGAGCGGTGTGGGGACCTGGGCCGCGCATAAATTGTTTGATATGTACCCAGGCGACTGGAAGGTGTCACAGGTACGCGCGAATACGCCTGCCCGTAATTTCTGGCATAGAGTGATTGGAGAGTACACAAATGGTGAATTTAAAGAGCGTTTTAATCCGCCTCAAGGAAATCCGAGTCAATACTTCAACACATTAACTAATAATAAGGTTAATAATTATAAAGGTAACAGTGATGATGTAGTCATGAAAAATTAATGGTTATCTCACGATAATTAAGATAAACGCGGAAATAGTTTACATAATAATTATTATGTAAACAAAAAATGAATAACCTAACAGCCTTAACAGGAATGTTGGGTTATTTTTGTTCATTTCACCCAAGCACAGAGTGGGATTTAGCATATCTTATGGTGTACTCAATTACAAAGGAGGAGTTAAAATGGGCGAATTCGCAGGAGGATATGGTGGATTTACTTCCACAGGAGCGATTCTGGTTCTGTTTATCCTGTTGGTTATCATCACTAAAACTCTTTGTCTGTAATCCTTTAACATCATGAAGTGTGGTTCCGCCAGTCTATAAGGACTGGCGGTTTTTTATGTCTGGATAGGACCTTAATCGTTGGGAGTTGTATGTGACTTACTATATAGAAAAGAACGTTATAAATTATATATATTTAACAGTGTTCAATGACTAAACGATGTTCAAATTATAAGGAGACGTCATGATGACTAAAGAACAACGGCAAATGCGTGAGCGTGAGGAAATGAAGAAAAGAATTTTAGAGGCTGCGGCCTTGTTGATTGCAGAGGAGGGGATTGAAAAGCTTTCTATTCGCAAAATTGCAGAGAAAATCGAGTATTCTCCGGGTATTATTTATCATTACTTTCAGGGTAAAGATGAAATTGTGGTGAGATATTTGCAACAAAAATATACAGATATGGTTGCCGGGCTTCAGTCCGTACAGCGGAAGGTGGAGCATGAACTGCCACCAGAGACGCTTTTGAGACAATCGCTTGAGCAATGGATCAGGATGACCCTTACCACAAGTGTTGAGTACCGTAATGTTATGCTAAATGATACACCGGCTGTTCTTAGTTACACAGCAGTTCTATTCAAGGGAGCTGGTCAGGAGCGTAAAGCGATAGGTATGCTCTGTCAATGTCTATCTAGATTCGAATCGAAAGCACAACATATGGAATCTTCGATAGAGCTCACTGCTCAAGTGATGTGGAGTGCTGCGTTCGGATTAATTATGCGTTTGATTGTGGAAAAGGATTTGCCTGAAGATCAGGTTGAAGCACTGATATCTTGTTATTTGGATTCTATGGTTTCAATAGCAACCAGGGAGATACGTGAGCCTTTAACATAGTAGGATGATCAGAGGGTGGAGGGAAGAATCAGAATGAAGACGATTATTATTTATACTTCTAAATATGGATGTACAGAGAAAGCTGCCTATTTATTGAAAAATCAATTGGATGATGAGACTGAAGTAGTTAATTTAATGCATGCTAAAGAGCCTACATTAGAACGGTACGATACTGTCATCTTAGGTGGGTCTATTTATTTTGGGAAAATACAAAAACAAATGTCGGAGTTTACTTCAAAATATCAAAATGAACTAGCTAAAAAGCGCGTTGGATTGTTTATTTGTGCAGGAGCGAAGGGGGAGCAAGCCATACAAGAATTGAAATCTTCATTTCCAGAGAAGCTGTATAACCAATCAATTACAAAAGAAGTGTTCGGTGATGAGATTTACGAAGAGAAGATGACTGCATTAGATCGAGTGGTTCTGCGAGTGGTAAAAGGGAAGAATAAGAGTGTAAATGGATTATCCCAAGAGACGATAGAACGGTTTGCACTTGCGCTAAAGAAGCGGTGAACGAGTGTGGAAAATCGATTTCCTGAAATCAGTTAACATAATCATTATTATGTTAACTGATTATTGTTTCAGATTCCAATTATCATTAGTTAGGAGGAGGTGGCTTATAAAAAGTATTGATTTTTGATTTTATCGCTATTATTTTCCGTTATTTCATCATGTGAAAAATTCACAATAGATTAATCAAAATCCACTACCGTCTCACCCTAGACACTACACATCAATAAACAATTCACCTCACCCTACAAACAAAACCCATGAAAAAGGATATAACATCCCTTGATCCATTTATACAAGCTTTTTTTCAATGCAAATAGCTAGTTCTATAGCTTGTATCGCATTGTCTAACTCAATTATTGATGAACTACCCTCCACTAGACATTGGAGTGCATACTCCAAACTTTTTTCATAGGGATTAGCTGGTTCTAACAAAAGATCTTGTTTACCTACAGCGGTATATTCAATTAATGAGCTTTCAACAGCTCCATTCATGTTGTCACTCTCTTGATAGACAAGCTTGCCTTGTTCAAAATAAGCTTCATAGCCTAGGGTAAAAGGAAACGAAGCCGGCATTTGTGAAGAAACAACGATCTCTGCGGATACATGAGGTTGTTGAAAAATTGCACGGACTAAGGCTTGATTACTTTTACCACCATCGGATCCCCAAACCGAGTGCGGCTCCATAGACCCCAACATCCAGGTCACAAAATCCAATTCGTGAATCATCAGATTTGTAGCGATAGCGTGTAGACCGAGGTCACCCCACAAAGGAGGCGTTTCTCTTTTTAAGGTAAGAGATAAGAGTTTTCCGTAATTCTCATTATGAGTCGCTTCGTAAAGATATTTGTACGCAGGATCGAATTTAATAAACTGGTTGACGAGAATTCGCGAATTATACAGTTGTTCAGCTTCCTTCATCGCAAGAGCATCTTCTAAGTTGTAGCAAACCGGTGTCTCACAGAATACATGTTTTCCATGCTTAAGCGCATCGACTGCATACTGCCTATGTAAAAAAGAGGGCAAACAGATATCAATCACATCGATGGTGGAATCAAGCATAATATCGTCAATATTGGTAGTTATCTCAACGCCAAAAGATTGTTTTAGCTCCTGCAGCTTAGCTTCGTTCCGACCAAAGATAATTACTTTGTCTACTCGATCCATTGTCGTCCATAACTGCGCATGATAAGCTCCGAATCCAGTTCCCAATACGCCTATATTCATGTGTATCAGCTCCTTTAATGTAATGAACTAATCATAACCTTCTATTGTTGACAACAGCTTGGCAAGAATTATGATGTATACTATAAAAAAAGAAAAACTTGGAGGCTCCCCATGCGCTTGCATCGTTTGATTGCAATTTTATTATTAGTGGAATCAAGAGGGAAGATGAAGGCCAATGACTTAGCTGAAGCCTTGGAAACCTCCGTACGTTCTATCTACAGAGACATTGATGTATTAGCTGAAGCAGGAATACCACTGTTATCCACGCCGGGACCGAATGGTGGCATCTCCTTGATGGAGGGGTATACTGTTAACCTAAATCAGCTTCATGGGGAAGATGTAATCAATCTATTTCTAACAGGAATGGGGATTCATACTGGCGGACATACAGATTCCGGATTAAAGCTAAAGACAACCCTCTTGAAATTAGAAAAATCATTACCCGCTTCCTATCAAAATGATATCCAGAAGGCACAAAGACGTTTTTATTTTGATGATACGCCTTGGTGGACAGAACGCTTAGAGATTCCATGTCTGGAATCGATTCGAACTGCTGTTTGGAGATCTCAGAAACTACAGATTGAGTACCACAAGATTAACGGAATCATCTCGAGCAGGAAATTACAGCCCTATGGTCTAGTTGTGAAAAAAGAAGAGTGGTATCTTATAGCCTACTGTGAAGAAATCGAACAAATCCGCACGTTTAAATGTGAGCGAATCGCCTCTATACAGCTTATAGATGAAGAGTATGCTATCCCTCAGGACTTTTCATTAGAAAGGCACTGGAAGCAGCAGGAGAGGGGATTCAAGCAAGCTTGTAAAGAGGAAGAGATCTACCCAGTATTGATTAGAACGGATAAGAGGAGAGAGGCCTCGCTACACGGGGTGGAGATTATGAATAGAGTAGAGGAAGGAGATCAAATAACCCTTACTGTAAATATGTATAGCTATGATAGTGCATGTACGAATATTTGGGGAATACTTGGACAAGGCGAGATTGTGGAACCTTTGGAACTGAGACAATATGTGAAAGTACAGGCGAATTTGCTACAGGAGGTTTACAATTAGCATGATTTTTTTGTGAAAAAGGGACCGTTTCGATTGCATGTTCTGCAATGAAACGGTCCCGCTCATTTGTGAATAGGCTTTATTCATTCAATAAGTTTACATAATAATTAATATGTTAACTAATTTGGGATTGCCCCATAATAACCTTTAGATTTAAAAAATTTAGCCTTTTATGTGCTAGAGTCTACGCCAAGAGATAACTTCTCTCTAGCAGTAAGCCTCTTGTGCGCTACGAATAGAAAAGGAAGACCTATAGCCGTGGTTAAAGCGAGTGGCAGGAAGATCGTAAGGCCATTCTGAGCTCCATAATGATCCAGCAATACACCGCCGAAGATAGGCGCGATTACACTCCCCAAATTGTTAAAGCCAATCGTTCCAAAGTACGTACCCTTCATTTCTGGCTTCGCGATCCGATCAATTAACATATCCATCATCGTAAAGAGCAGTACTTCCCCTATCGTAAATAGTACGACACTAAACATTAGAAGGGCTACACCTTCAGCTAAACCTACTAAGAGAAGACTAATAGCAACGCAGATATTTCCGAGAATCAATGGAACAATCGGTGAGAATTTGCTTGCAGTACGTACGATAGGATATTGTACCACGAGCACTGTAATGGCATTGAGTGACAACATATAGGAGAATAATTGTCCACCATTTGTGAAATGGGTGTTCATTGCTAAATATTGCGCCATAGTTGAACCAAAATGTCCGTATCCAAGTACACAAAAGATTGTACCAAGTAGAACTGGCAAGAATACACGGTCTCTACCGGTTGTTGCCAAGGCTTCAAGTAAACGTGGTGGTTCAGCTTGCGTATGACTCTGCATGGTTGAACGATGCAATTTAAATTGGATGAATAGTACAAGTCCATATGCAACATATACAATTCCTGCGATCATAAAAGGAAACGTAGATTCGGCAGAACCGAGCTGTACTCCAATAATCGGACCAAAGACAACACCAAGATTAATCGCAGCGTATCTAAGATTGAATACAAGCAGCTTACTTTCAGCAGGGGTAATGTCGGATAAAAGTGCCCGTGATGTGGGCTCAAACACGGATCTGCATAAACCGTTCAGGGTGTTGACCAGGAAGAATACCCACAGATGTTGTGCAACAGAGAATCCGAAGAATACTGCTGCCCAGCCAAATACGGAGATTAACATGACAATTTTGCGGCCTACAATATCCGAGATATATCCTCCGTAGAAGCTGGCCATTACGCCCGCCAGAGAGCTGACGGCTACCGTAATCCCCGTTTGTGTGGGGGTGGCTCCAAGGACTTGGGTTAAATAGATGGATAAGAACGGAATGCTCATTGAAGTTACCAAACGTCCGAACATCGTACCGACGATGATGGTCCAAGCTAGTGGGTGAATATGCCTAAGATACTGGTTCATAATTGAAAAGGTCTCCTAATCTGATAGCTATAATTTAGTACTGCATATTCATTAACGATATATGTATAATTATAATGATAAAAGGGGGAAGTAAAAGTGTAAGAATTACTTACAGTGTTTCACCTTTAAAGGAGTGAACGATCGTGGACCATATTAGTAATCATTTTTTATGTTTAGCAATAGCCATCCCATCCTCAATAGATATAGGGGAAGCTAATCCTGTGACGATAGATAGACTAGCTTCGATTCTGTGCTGCACTCCGCGTAATGTAAAGTTTATTCTGCGAAAACTTGAAGAGCAGGGTTTTATACACTGGCAGCCTGGAAGAGGACGTGGAAATATCTCGCAGCTAACTTTTCTTCGAACGATTGAAGAGGTGCTGGAGGACAACTTTCAGGAACTGATTAATAAGGGGAAGATTAAGGAAGCTATAGAGTTATTAAGTCGTGGTCAGGTTAGCGACACATTAAAGGAACGGTTATTAATGGTGTTAAATAAGCAGATGGGCTTCCGTAGTGAAACGGAGTCGACATCAGGATTGGATGTCTTGCGAATTACACGAAACCGGCATATGGAAGTGCTGGATCCAGCTTATGTATATACCGCGTTTGAATCCTATTTACTCGGACAAATTTATAGCACATTAGTTACCTATGATGCGGCAAGTGATACCTTTCTTCCCGGATTGGCGCATATGTGGGAAGCCAATGAAGATTATACTAGTTATATTTTTTATCTACGGAAAGGTGTGCGATTCCATCACGGCAGGACTATGACCTCTAGAGACGTAAAAGAGACATTTCAACGACTTATAGATTTGAACAGTCCGGCGTTGAGCTTGTACAAAGATATTGAACGAGTAGAGCTTGAAGGAGATCACAGGATCAGGTTTGAGCTGTCTCGTCCGAATCTCTTTTTTCTCCATATGTTCAGTTGTATTCATATGTCGATTCTTCCTCATGACGTAGATATTGTAAATGAAGTGAGTGGAACAGGGCCCTATCGTTTACTAGATCTTAATGAAGATGTGCTAGTCCTCGCGGCATTTGACTATTATTACGGTATACGCCCGCTACTAGATCGTGTAGAAATCTGGTATTTGCCAGAACAAGCTTCAAATGAACGATTGTATGAACTTCCTGAATCTGCTCAGGAAGGTTTGTTACCTAATATCATCTGTAACCACAGTATTGAATACCCTGCCTTGGGATGCCGATATCTCTTGTTCAATTTCCATAAAGACGGAATTCATCAACACCAACTATTCCGGCAGGCTATACGAATCCTTTACAATCGAGAAGCCTTAATTAAGGAGTTAGGAGGGAATCGTAGTTCCCCTGCTGATAGCTTTTTACCTTGGGAGAGCAGTAAGAGAAGTATTATTGAGCCTACTCTGGAACATGCGAGAGAGCTTCTAGTGGCAAGTGGCTACCAGGGGGAGACCTTAAGATTAGCTACAAAAGATAAAAGAGAAGAGCGAGAAGAAGCCCTGTGGCTTCAAGCACGAGCTGCTTCAGTAGGACTGCATATTGAGCTGTATTTATTCAACGAGTTTAACTCAGCAGATATAAAGAACACCTCCGAAATCCTCCTTGCTGAAGAGGTTCTTGAAGATGATTGGCAGTGGGGAATGGTTAACTACTTTAATAATAAACTTAATTATCTTTTTTCTCTGCTGAGAGATGAACAGATCTTGTTATTCTCAGATGTACTTACCGATTTCACGCTATCCTCAAAGGAAGAAAGAATTAAGTTGCTGGATCAGGCAGAAGGTGTGCTTAGGGACAACTACTGGGTGTTATATGGTTGTCATATGAATAAAAAAGCGCAGCTAAATCAAAGCTTGTTTGGACTTCACACCAGTTCATTCGGATTTCTGGATATCTCAAAACTATGGATCAAAACTACTAGTCTTTAAGAAGAGTTCCCTAAATATGCTTGTACAGGAATGTTTTCTTTTGCTATACTTTCCAGGGAGGCTGTATCGATAAATCATCGAATGGTGCTCTAATAGGTTTTAATAAATGAATAGTAATTAACTTGTAGCCATGGAGGTGAACTCGTTGGATTTTGCTCAGATCCGTAAGGACCGAGACAAAAGAACGGTCGATACTTGACTCTTTTTTTGCCTTTCGGACCTGTTTAGCAGATAGCTAAAAGGTCTTTTTGTTTGTTTAAATTAAGGGAAAAGAAGGGGAGACTATTATGCGTTTTCTTATCGTGGGTGCAGGAGCTATAGGTGGATATTTCGGGGGGCGTCTAGTTCAAAAAGGAGAAGATGTTACTTTTCTCGTCCGAAATGCCAAACAGATTCAGTTAGAAGCGGACGGTTTGATTGTAAAAAGTGTTCATGGGGATTTTCAGACTTCTGTACGAACGATTTCTAATAGGGAAGCAGTAGAGCCCTTCGACTGCATTATTATAGCGGTCAAGGCATACCATTTGCCTCAGGTGATGAATGACATTGAACCCTACGTCGGTAAACATACACTGATCCTCCCGCTCCTCAATGGTTATGATCAATTTAGCATTTTGCAGAAGCGTTTTGGCCCAGAACATGTGCTGGGTGGTCTTTGTTATATAGAAACAACTCTAGATTCAGCAGGTACTATCGTTCAAAGCAGTTCGTTCCATAGTATTGTGTTTGGTGAATGGGCAGGTGGTGAGTCAGAACGAACACAGTTGCTTCTGAGTCATTTGGATCATGCTGGATTCACAGTGACATTAAGTTCTGACATTCAGCGCGAAGTGTGGCAGAAATATATATTTGTAGCTAGTCTAAGTGGGATTACCACTTTAATGGATAGCTCTGTTGGGCCTATTTTTGGTTCCCCAAAAGCACGTGCAATCTATGAGCAGCTTCTTCAAGAGATTGTTAGCTTGGCTCAAAATGCTGGAATGCCTGTGGGACCGGAAAATATAGTTTCCACGATGCAAAAGATGCTTTCTGTGTTACCTGAATTTACTTCATCCATGCATCGGGATATGCATAAGCAACTACCTGTAGAAGCGGACCATCTGCATGGGGCACTTCTGGCTATGGCTGTTCCGGGTCAAGGCGCGTATCCGGTTCTCGAAACCGTGTATGCCCGTTTGAAAGTATACGAAAGCGTTAATGATAGGAACTGATCTACTTTAAATCACAATAAGGAACTGGACAATTATGAAGGAAACGAATCAAAAGATCATGACTTTTCTAATGTTCGAAGGTAAGGCAGAAGAAGCTATGAATTTCTATACGTCCTTGTTTGATGATTCCGAAGTTATTAGCATTAAGCGATATGGAGCGAATGAAGCAGGACCTGAAGGGAGTGTAATGCAAGCTTCCTTTTCTATGCATGGACAAGTATTTATGTGTATAGATAGTTATGTTCAGCACGGGTTTACCTTTACTCCAGCGATATCCTTATATGTGAATTGTGAGAGTGAAGCTGAAATTGATCGGGTCTACGAATCATTAGCACAAGGTGGACAGGTCCTAATGCCTCTTGGAAGCTATCCGTTTAGTCCGAAATTTGGCTGGGTAGCGGATAGATTTGGCGTGACCTGGCAATTAAATTTTTTGGGGAATGCGTAGCAAGAAAACTTTGAAGAAGGCCCATATCAGGAATGCCCGGTATTTGAAAGTGATCAATTGATGTATAGATTGGTTCAAGAGGAAGACGCTGAGGACCTACTGGAATGTTATTCAGACGCTGCTTCTATCCCGCTCTTCAATAGCGATAACTGTAATAACGATTTTAACTTTCAAACGATAGAAGAGATGAGTGGCTGTATACGATTCTGGCTGGATGAATATGCAGGGCATGGTTACGTTCGATTTAGTATTGTAGAGAAAGATAGTGATAAAGCTGTTGGTACTGTTGAATTTTTTGCGAGAAGTGAGAGCGTTGAAGGGGTAGGACTGATTGGGGTTCTAAGGCTTGATCTGATCTCGAGATTGGAGAATGAAGGAGTTCTTACAGAGATCCTCTCTATGATTGAGAAGGAGTTCTATGATTGTTTTAGGGTTGATGCGATGATTACAAAGGCCATTCCTACCGCTGAGCAAAGAATCAGCGCACTATTAAATAGTGGTTATTCAAAAATTGTGGGCAACGCACTGGTGTCTTTCAACGACTATTATCTGATCTCGAGGGCTGCAGTTCAGGAGGTATAATCGCAAGCTGCATAAATGAAAGAGGAGGTGAACCTAATAGGGTTTACCTCCTCTATTTTTACGAGAAACGGTTATCGTCTTTAAAAGACGACACTATCGTTTCTTCTTAGAAGAACGGATTTAATTACATTGCTGAACAACAGTTGTGCCCTCATTAGTAATCGTGACAGTTGAATAACCAGATAGATACTCTGTATAACCGCATACAGTTTCTTGGGTGGATTGTCCTTTTGCGTTAGTATACTTAAGGTATATAGAACCTTCACCACTTAAGCTCAGTGTAGGTTTGAACCTTTTCGTTTCACCTTTCTTGATGGGACTTGTAAATAATTCCTTGGAATCCGTATGGATTAAACCTATTTCAATAGAGCTAATATCATCATCCGACTGATTATCTACAGTGAGCAAGAAACTCTTAAATGGACTCAGAATATTGGATATCGTACTGATCCCGAAAGCTATCACAATGCCCATTGAAAATATAGCAATACCTATAAAAAATCGTCTCTTCATCATGCAGTCCCCCTATGTAAGTAAGACAGGGTTCATTCGAATAATGTTACGGTATATAAGAATTAATTATAACTATTCATTAACAAGTGAAATTGGAAGAGTTGTGCTACCCTTAATGTATGCCAAAATTTATATGAAAAGGGGTTTTGTTTTGACAAAATCTACGATTCTTTCATCAGAAGGAATAACGATTCGTCATTTTGAACAAGGGGACATGCCATTACTGGGTGAGTTATATAACTCGGTCACTTCACGGGGGAATGCTGTTTTTTGGTGGGTTGGTGATGAAGAAAACTGGGAGAATGTCTACTGTGCCTTTGAAAATGGAAAAATGGTTGCCAAAGGTCAAGTAGAGATCATAAATATTGTGCCGCCTGGGCGTTCAAAGGAAAGCAGACATTCGATCTATTTGAATTTGAAAACAATACCTGAACGAGAAGAAGACTACGATTTATTAGAGGGCATGTATCAAACGCTCCTCTTGAGAGCACTTGAATTGAAGGAAACTTTATCAACAGCGTACAAAACGACGCTCTGTGTCGGGAATAACGCATCGGAGATCGCAAATACTCAATTTTTTGAAAAAGAAAAGGGCTTCTGTCAATACAATAGCTTATTTAAAATGAAGCATACTCTTAATAATTCCTACACTGTACCTGAACTGAAAAAGGAATTTGAATTTGCGACTTGGATGATGGAGACGCCACAAGAAGAAGATCATTATTTAGAGTTGGAAGCAGAGGTTTGGCCAGAAACCCCACTTGGGAAAGAACGACTATCTCAGTTTAAGCAAAATCCGCTTTGGAACTCTATGGTTGTTCGAGAAGGAGAGAGGGTTGTAGGCAGCTTGATGGTATGGCAGGAAGAGAATAGTGGGTATGTTGAAAATGTTTTTGTTCTTGAGCCGTGGAGAAGATTTGGAATTGCTAGGTACATGCTTTCTCAAGCGTTAAACTATTTCAGAACACATGGACTTGAAGAAGCTTATTTAATGGTGTTAACAGATAATGATTCTGCATTGCATCTTTATGAATCTGTCGGATTCAGTTTATCGAGTGAGGAAAGACGGTATCGTATAGAGCTCCTATAGTTTTTGAAGTGGAGGATTACTAAGCAAAGTGTGATTCAGTTTCATCGAGGTTCGATGACAGGATTGCACTTTTTTAGTAATCCTTTCGCCATGTAATAAATGGTGACTGGAAATCCTCTGAACAATTTTGTTCAGTTACTGTTAGTTACTTGTTTACCCTCGCATTTCTTACACACGTTAACCTTTTCGCCTGAAAGTCCTTTTCCGATGTACAGAAGCTTAATACGAGTGCTGCCGCAGATCAGGCATGTTCCTCTGCCTCGGGATGGCATACGCCAGAGTGCTTTGCCACGCTTGTTTTTGGACATAAATAGCCCACCTTTGCGAGTGATACCCTATCTTATGAGCGAGGGAACTTTAAAGTTCGGAGAATGAAGCTTATAAATTCCTTTGTGATTACAGACAAAATTAAGGATAATAAGGGCGAAAAACGCCCTAAAAAAACAGCGCATAACTTAAATTATACGCCGTTTTAGTTTTAAGGCGTTTTTTTGAGGAGAGATCTCCACTTGGACGAGCAAAAAGGAGGAATTTTAAGGATTTTTTTATAAATAACGGATGTCGATATCTCTAAATTTACCTACTGACATTTTCGGCATTCTGAATTGCAATGATCCTTGTTTATAAGTGCCTCTGCTCTGATCCGGATTGACTGGAATGGGGAGTGGGATGATCTCGCTATGATCTTTTCCGAGACCGCTTAATTTGATTTGTGTTCGGTTGATTTGTGCCCAAATACTTTCGGGGTGAATTCCACTTGGAATACGAATTTTCGTGATCAAATAATTATGTGTGTCTAGATGCTCAAATTGCAGACTTGAGGTTTCGTCCGTCAATGAGGAAGAGGTGGCCGCGGTAGCTTCTCTGATTATTTTTTCAACATAGCCATCGATCTGGCTTGGATCCAGCTTCCATTGCTCTTCAAGCGACTTTAAGGATAACTTTTTCTTAAAAAAGGGATCTTCGTTCATCCAATCTAAAGGGTTCGATTTATTGGGGCTCATGAATGCTGAACCTCCTTCATTTTTTTATCCATTGTATGGGCGTATGACTTATTCAGTGACATCTGGGCGGATATCTACATAGAATAGGTTATCATTCCGAAGGGAGGAGTGGTTTGGTGGTTTCAATCATCGGCAATATTAAAATCAACAGCGTAGGCCCCAGTTCCACAGTCTTAGTAGGAAATACGGCATCTGTTATCTTGAGCAGTAACTCCAAAATCTATGCCGGTGCCAACTCCTTCTCCATAGGTGACTCCATAGGTACAAACATTACGAATAATGCAGCCAGCAGTACGAACACGATGGATTCAGATGTTGTGGATCAAGTATCGCCTCCTTAAGGGTGGGTTTACATGAATATTACGGTGTATCAGTGCATATCGGTCAATCATCTGAAAATTGGTACGATCTCAAATTCATCGGTACTGCAGATCGGTACTTCCGGCCGAATTAATGCCTTGTCTCATAGTTATCAGTCTAGTGACGTTCCGGAATCTCCTCCTGCGCCATCGCCAGCGGTAAGTGATTCACCTCTTGTACCCTTGCCTCCACCAACTGAACTATATACACGCTAGAATTAGGCTCTTATCCTTCGCATACAATAAACCATAGGAGGGGGTTGTATGCACCCGTATTATGTTCAGCAAGTCTTTAATGCACTAAGATTGCAAGCAGAAAAGATTCAACTGCTAGAGAAACAACTCCAAGATTTAAAAGGGGACGTAGACAGCATAAAGAACAATAAAACTGCAAGTATAGGTCCTATAAATTATCATTTTGAACAATTGAAAATCGAGAAGTTGGAAGGCACTTTAAATATAGGCATTACACCAAATGAGGGAAATAATCTGGATGAAGCGATGATCAATGGTAAGCCTATTGGGGAGCAAGAGGGAGGGACACCAACTGCATCTGCATTATCGGATAAAATTCGTCCAGAGATTCTGAAGTATGTGCAAGAGGAAGTTCCTTCTCAATTTTCACGCTTAGAAAAAGAGCAGAACTTAAGTATTGATGAGCAGTATATCCAAATGGTAACCCAGGATCTGCTGAATCAGATGGATGGCCGGATTAACGAGTATGTAAGCCAGCTTTCTGCCGCAGAAGAAGGGCGTGGATACACAGAAGAGGAAAGTGCTTCTATTGTTGAACAAATCAAACGAGATATTGTTACGGCGGTAGAACGGCATTTGGAAATAAACATAACTGGAAGGCGGAAGCCGCATGAAAGTAACCGTGATTAACAGAGACATAAATGTAAACGCAGTAAAAGTGGTTTCGATATCAGGTTCTTCGGTATTTTTAGTAGGGGATACGCAGACGATTAACTGTTCTTCGGCGTCTGACAGCGTGATAGAGTATGCTCCGAGTGCTCCAGATCAAGTCCAAAAAGGCAGTTAATAAATGCACACCTCACGTATACTAGATGTGTATATCAATAATCTGTCTGACAGTTCGATTTTCATATGTGGATCTGTAGAGCGGATTCAGTCTAAATTTGTGGGTTGTAAAGAAAATTACCTATATAACATAAAAGAGATTAATAGCAATAATAGAGAGGCTTCATCCTTAGAGATCCCACTCATGGCATGGCCGAAGCAAGTGAATGAAGATGAAGTTGAGATTTTGAATGATTCCAAGGTATCAACGATTAATATGCAATATATTAGGATTTTATCGATTGGGTCTGGGACGACCTTCCAGATTGGAAATGGTGGCTCAGTTCATCTGGAGAGTCGAACCAGTGAGTTCAAGCGAGAAATAGCTTCAGAAGATGAGGGGTAATTTAGCATATTTGTTGATACTTATTTTATAAAAATAAAATAGTTAACATAATCATTATTATGTTAACTAATATAAGGTACTGTCCTATAAGAAAGTATTTTTCACAAATAAGGGAGTTTCGAGCTACGAAAAGGAGGGCCATCAAAGGTATTCTGCTATAGAAATAGCATTAAACTTATAATTAGAGAAAGCCTGCACATTTGCAGGCTTTCTCTAATTTGGTGAACGGACATATTTATTTAGAAACCTTCGCGAAGCCATGTCGTCGCCAGCTTGATGGCGGCTTTTTTGGCATTGGTTTCAGCTAAAGGATTTAGCATCACGAAATCATGTATGATTCCTTGAAAACGAACTGCCGTGACTGTGACTCCAGCTTCACGTAATTTGGCGGCATAAGCCTCACCTTCATCACGTAGAACATCTGCTTCACCCGTTATGACTAGTGCTTCGGGTAGATCGCGTAACTGATCTACACTAGCTCGAAGCGGGGAGGCTGTGATCTGCTTCCGCTCCTCAGGGTCAGTTGTATATTGATCCCAGAACCATTTCATTCCATCACGCTGCAAGAAATATCCTTCGGCGAACTCATGATAAGATTCGGTATCAAAGGAGGCATCCGTTACCGGATAGAACAAAAGTTGTTTCCCTATCTTCGGGCCACTGCGTTCTTTAGCCATAAGCGTAATGGCGGCTGCCATATTTCCACCGACACTATCACCGCCTATGGATAGCTTGCTAGCATCAAGTGCATGTTCACTACCCTGTGCAGCGATCCATTTCAGAACAGCATAGATTTCTTCAATTGCTGTAGGATATTTAGCTTCTGGAGAGAGGCTGTAATTTGGAAAAACAATGGCAGCCTCCGCTCCGACAGCTAATTCACGGATCAAGCGGTCATGGGTATGTGCATTACCAAACACCCAGCCAGCACCATGAATGTAAAGGATCACTGGCAACGACGCGGAAGAGGAGCTAGGAGGCCGAACAATTCTTATGGAAACATTACCATTAGGTCCTCCTGGCACCATAAGATCTTCAATTTCGACTTCAGGTTTATATATCTCACTGGATTGTACAGTATCTACCGTTTCACGGCCTTTTTCTGGTCCAAGATCAGGAAGGAACGGAGGTTTGGAATTATCATCGGCAAATTTCTGCGCTGCTGGCTCAAGAATGATCTTTGGTTGATTTGACATGATGTATCGTCTCCTTTGTCTGGTCATAGTATAGTTTACCCTCTTCATACCATAACCATCTAAACGAATGCTGAAACGACATGAGTCTTACAATGCTTTTTGTTGATCCTCACGAATTTCACTTTTTAAATCCCTTATTCCGGCAACCGCTTGTTTATGTTTGATACGGAAGATCAAAATAAACATCAAAGTAATAAGTAACGGATACCCTATCGCCCAGCCCGTAAAAGGAAACACAGCAGCGGTAGCTAGAAAAGAGATCCAGCTAATCGTTACGCCTAATCTACTTCCCTTAAGTAGGCGTATCCCCGCAGCACAACCTCCGATATAAGTCAGGATAAATGTCGCATTTGGAAACTGGATCAAAGTAGTGATAGATATCAATCCGCTGCTGTACAGTGACATGACCGTTACAAAACAGAGGAGCAGGAAAGCTATCCCACCGATAGGGGTATGATATGGTTTGGATAGTCTCCCCATCCATTGCGGTGCATAGCCCTGACGTGATAACGCATAAGCCACACGAGAGGCAGCACCGGCATAAGCGATAATGGTGGCTGTACAGATGAAGAGACCTGTAAGTCCTGCGATAAATCCTCCCCAGCGTCCAAGAGGCTGGCTGATGATCCAGACAAGTGAAGTGCTCGACCCACCTTTAAGGTAGCTTTGTGTGCCAACCGTTGCTAAAGCGGATAAGAAATATAGAACACCTACAATAATAGCAGCGATGGTCACACCTTTGACTGCAGCACGTTGTGGATCTTTGAACTCCTCAGAGAGATGTGAGACAGCTTCCCAACCAATAAAACACCAAAATAGGATTGCTGCAGCCTGTCCAATGCTCATCCATCCGTGTGGGGCAAAGGGAGTGAAGTGTTCAACCTCCATCCGAGGAAGCGCGGTAGCAAAGGAGAAGACGAGAACAGCTACAATCGCAATCACTACAGCAATTTGTACCTTTCCCGCCACTTGCATACCAATCCAGTTTGTAATTAGCCCAATGGCCAACATCACCGCAGCGATAGTAATTCTCGCAGGTTCATCCCAGCCCATTGCGGCTGTCATATAACCAGCTCCGGTCAGCGCAGCGACAGGCGCACCAATCGGAACAGACATTAGGAAGAACCAGCCCACTAAAGATCCGGCTTTAGGTCCGAAAGCAAGGGTAACGAAGTGGGACACGCCTCCTGCGTTAGGAAATTTGGCAGAGAGCAGGCCCATCGATAAGGCCATTGGCAAAATCAACAGCGTCATAAATCCCCATGCCAGCAATGAAGCGGGACCAGCCATTTCTGCAGCCAGTCCGGGAACGATTAAGACTCCCGAGCCCAATACAGCGCCGATATAAAGAGCTATGGCTTGCGGCATACCGATGTTTCTTCGTAAAGTGGTAGAACTTGAATCTTTCATGATTTTTAATCCTGCTTTCATTGTCTTTTGTTATAGAGTAGCAGATAATAGATCCATTGGAAAAACAGATATTTTGAATAGTATCCATTCGAAATTCCGATGGGTAACTATTATTCAGGGGGCACGTATGGAATCACGTCATCTTTTTACCTTTATAGTCGTAGTGGAGACGGGTAGCTTCACACGCGCTGCACAGAAGCTTGATTATGCACAATCCAGTATTACCGCACAGATCCAAGCATTAGAGACTGAAATAGGTCAGCCTTTATTTGATCGGATCAGTAAAAAGATCATCCTAACCGATGCAGGCCGCCGTCTGCTCCCATTCGCTCAAGAGATCTCCAGAATGCACTCTCTAGCGCAAGATGCTCTTCGCTCCGAGAGTGAGCTAACAGGGTCTTTACGCATTGGTGCACCTGAATCTCTGGCTGCTTTTCGCTTACCAGGCATTATCAAGGAGTTTCGCGTGAAATATCCAAAGGTCCAAATTCTTCTGAAGCCTGGGGCCTGCTGGGAGCTAACGGATTTAGTTCGATCCGGTGAATTGGATTTGGCCTTCCTACTGCAACCAGAGACGGAAGATAAAGATCTGAATATAGAAACACTGGTGCATGAACAAATGACCCTGATCGCTCCGCCGGATCATCCCTTATTGAGTCTTCCAGTGGTAGAACCGGTTCATCTTAAGGGAGAAACGATATTGCATACGGAAACTGGTTGTAGCTACCGTACTTTATTTGAACATCATTTAAACAGACACGGGGTATTTCCGGACCCTACGTTAGAGTTTTGGAGTATTGAGGCGATCAAGCAATGTGTAATGGCGGGTCTAGGCATCGCTTTTATTCCAATGATTACTGTGAACAATGAATTAGCGGAAGGGAAGTTAGCTAGGCTGAATTGGAATGATGAATCGCAGCGTGTGGCTACTCAAATAGCTTATCATCATAAGAAATGGAAATCTCCTGTTCTAACAGAGTTTTTAAAAGCTGTACAAAAGCATGCTGAAAAATGGTGCAGCTAAGTTTAATTCTTGTAGCTATTCTATGGTACAATAGATTGTCGAAATCAAGGGAGGCTCGAAGCCATGAATGAGTGGAGTGAAGACTACGAAGAGGGGCTTGAGGCTTTTTTAATCTGGATGAAGGATGCCGGTTACACTCCCTATACGCAGAAATCCTATTTAGTGGATGTAAAACAGTTTTTAGAAAGTCTGAATGGCAAAAAGCTAGAGTCCGTAAAGAAGTTACATGTTATTTCTTTTCTTACGTCAGTGCGTGAACGTGGAGTAAGTGATGCTACCCGTAACCGGAAGCATGCCTCAATTAACTGTTTTTTTAAGGCATTAATTGAGCTGGAATTGCTTCTAACCAATCCTGCAGCTGGGATTAAGAAATCTAAAACTGAGATCAATCGCGAACCGGTCTACTTAGATGAAGGTGATCTGGGGCGATTTTTGTCTTCTATAGATGGGAAATACAAAGGTCGTAATTTAGCAGTCTTTTTACTGATGTCCTATATGGGGCTTCGGGTGGGGGAAGTCCACACACTTAATTTAAGTGATTATAATGTAGAAAGACATTCCCTTCGAGTGTTCGGTAAGGGACGTAAATGGCGTAATGTACCGATTCCAGAGGATGTGGTACCTTTTCTCGATCTGGCGATTGAAGAACGTTTAAATCCTTGGCGCAGTAAAGAGGAAGCTATGTTCATTTCACAAAAAGGACGCAGGCTGTCCATACGTGGCATTCAGCAAATCGCTGCGGACACCTTCGATCGTTTCCAAAGGGATGTGCCTGCTGCACAACGTCGACCCTATTCCAGCCATAAGCTACGACATTCCTTCGCTACCATGCTGCTACGAAAAGGTGCGGATCTGAGGACGGTTCAGGAGCTACTGGGGCACTCTTCCATTCAGACAACAACGGTTTACACGCATATCACGAGCCGTGAGAAGGAAGAAGCCATGTCGAAATTGCAAGTCCAGATTTGATAGAATTCAAAGTGCAATTCTTTTCGTGAAAAAGGGGCTATCCCCGGCCATGTATCATGACAACAGGGAGAGCCCCATGTATTCATTTGCTTATAGTTCTAGCTTAGCTATCTCAGCTTTAAGCTTCTCGGCAGATTTCTGGAATAGAGCTCGTTCTGTCTCATTTAATGGAAGATCTAGTACTTCTCGTACACCGGACCGATCTACGACGCAAGGGGCGCCAAGGTAGACATCCGAAACTCCGTTATAATTATTCAATAAAGTAGATACGTTCAATACAGAGCCTTCATTATGAAGAATGGATACTACAATACGATCTAGTGCTAATGCTATTGCGTAAGAGGTTGAGCCTTTGGCATCAATAATTTCATAAGCGGCATTCTTAGTATCCTGGAATATTTCATCTTGTTCTGCTTCGTCAAAACCGAGATCAATCCCGGCAACATTCGCTAGACTCCAAACAGGAAGTTCCGAGTCTCCATGTTCCCCGATAATCTGACCATGAATACTGCGTGGATCAATTTCTTTGTGGCGTCCAATCAGGTAGCGAAAACGTGCACTATCCAGCACCGTTCCGGAACCGATGACTCTTCTGCGATCAAAACCGCTTATTTTCAAAGTGGCATATGACAAAATATCTACAGGATTAGTAGCAATAAGTAGTATCGCATGTTGATTATATTTGGTGATTTTTTGAACGATATCTTTGAAAATTGAAATGTTTTTGCGGAGAAGATCTATCCGGGTTTCACCCGGTTTTTGTGATGCACCGGCAGTTACAATGATGATATCCGCTTCACGGCAATCTTCATATGTACCAGCCCATAGCTTCACACCACCAACAAAGGGCATGCCGTGATTCATATCCAATGCTTCTCCAAGGGCTTTCTTTTGATTAACGTCAATAAGTACGAGCTCAGGCATACGTCTCCGTAGCAGTAATGTATAGGCTGTTGTTGTACCAACTGCTCCAGTACCAATGACTACGACACGATTGGGTTTCGGGGGGGCCATGATTCCATCTCCTCAGTAATTAAAATTTTTAGCTTTTAATCTTGTCCATCATAATCGCTAACGATATTGTTTTCAAGCAGGTCTTATTTAATGCATTACCCCATTTTGGGCATACTTAATAGAAATTCTCTAATCAATTTGACAACAAGACTAGACAGGAGAGAATGTAAGAATGGATTTATTTCGCAAAAAACCGCTAATCGCACCTTCAAACTCGGGTGCAACCAAGTTAAACAAAACACTTGGTGCGCTGGATCTAACCATGTTAGGTGTAGGAGCGATTATTGGTACTGGTATTTTTGTAATGACAGGAGTAGCGGCAGCAGAACACGCTGGTCCTGGCCTTGTCATTTCATTCCTGTTAGCCGCGTTTGCTTGCGTGCTGTCAGCCCTTTGTTATTCAGAGTTTGCATCGACCATCCCGGTCTCCGGAAGTGCCTATGCTTATAGTTATGTAGCTTTTGGAGAATTACTCGCTTGGATTTTGGGTTGGGACCTTGTGTTAGAGTATGGCGTTGCAGCAGCTGCAGTAAGCAGTGGATGGTCAGGCTATTTGCAGGGACTTTTAGAGGGCTTTGGTATCCATATTCCTACAGCACTATCCGGGGCGTATAATGCGGAAGCAGGTACCATTATTAATTTACCAGCAGTAATAATCATTTTACTAATTTCCTACTTACTAACTCGGGGAACTAAAGAGACTGCTCGTTTTAATGCGATTATGGTCGTTATCAAAATAGCTGTAGTGCTTTTGTTTATCGTAACTGGATTTTTCTATGTTAAACCAGAGAACTGGACTCCATTTCTACCCTTTGGCTATCAAGGTGTTGTAAACGGTGCGGCAACTGTCTTCTTTGCCTACATAGGTTTTGATGCGTTATCGACTGCTGCAGAAGAAGTAAAGCAGCCACAGCGCGATTTGCCTATAGGGATTATTTCATCCCTTGCTATATGTTCTGTATTGTATATCCTAGTTTCACTTGTATTAACAGGTATTATACCGTATACGGATCTCAATGTTAGTGATCCCGTTTCTTATGCGCTTCGTGTTGTAAATCAAGATATGATAGCGGGTCTAATCTCTGTTGGAGCTATTGCGGGAATGACCACCGTACTGCTCGTAATGCTGTTCGGTCAAACCCGACTGTTATTCGCAATCTCACGTGATGGTCTTTTACCACGAGGATTGTCTAAGATCAATGCTAAAACACAGACACCTATTCGTAGTACGTGGATGGTTGGGATCATTATAGCTGTATTAACGGGCTTTATTCCTTTGGATCGATTGGCTAACTTAACAAGCATTGGAACACTGTTTGCCTTCTTTGTCGTTTCTTTGGGGGTAATTGCCCTGCGTGTTATTCATCCCAATATGAAAAGAGGGTTCAGAGTACCCTGGGTACCCTTCATTCCATTGCTAAGTGCGGCAACATGCGGATATTTGATGTATAATCTAGGAAGTGAGACATGGATTGGGTTTCTGATTTGGACGAGTCTTGGACTTCTGATCTATTTTCTATACGGCTACCGTAATAGTAAGTTATATCATAAATAAGATTCCAATTGAGAGGAGAGAGGGCATTGACATCTAGAACCGCTGGATTGAAAACTCTAAGAATGTTTATGATGCTATTTTTTTTAGCGTGGATAGTCTCAGCATGTTCTTCACCACCACCGGAGCCTTCTCCACAGCCACAGCCTACAGAAGCACCGGAAGAAGGACAGACGATTACTCTGATTACACCACCAAGTAACAATACTAACAAAGAGAGTGGCCCGAAATATCAGGTTCAAACTCGAATTACGGGTTTTCATCTGCTTAGTGAGACAGAGGGCATGGTATGGGGGGTAACAAAAAATGAACTTCGTTTGTACGTTACCCATAATAACGGGGCGACCTGGGCTAATATTTCTCCTGCACCCAATGTGCAGTTCCTGTCCACACCTGTTTATGGAAAAGGCATCTTTTTTACTGACTCTAACCATGGTTGGATTATAAGAAGTGCTTTTGGTACGACAGAGAATATAGTGCTACGAACCACAGATGGAGGGAAAAGCTGGAAAATCTCTTCATTAGGTGATGATAATAATGTATCTTCCGTTTATTTCAATTCACCAACACAGGGATGGCTAATGACCTCTGCGAACGCTACTCCTAATAAGGAAAGCAAGGCGATTTATTCAACGTCAGACGGTGGGGCCACATGGGAAGAAGTGATGCAGAATGAACAGTATAATCCGAACCTTCCCAATCATTCGATCCCGTTCACAGGTGTAAGTACTGGAATGATCTTCAAGAGTCGTGTAGAAGGATTTGTGACTTTGCAGACCGGTGCCCTTCCTAAGATCTTTATAACTAAGGACGGTGGTCAGAGTTGGAATCCAGGACAGCCTTTTCTGGTAAATGAACAACTGGAAAGCTGTGATAGAGTAATTACTGGCAAACCAGAGTTCTTCGATGTTAGTAAGACTAATGGTTGGATGTCTGTGGGCTGCCAAAATGATAAAGATAAGACGATTACTTACCACGGTTACTTTACCGCTAATGGTGGAGATAACTGGAAATTTACACCTTTTGAATTAAAGAGTCCAACCGGAGGGAATCATCAGAGCGCTCCGACGTTTCTGAATTCGCAAGTTGGTTGGGCCATTATTGGTGATACTCTTTACCATACCGCTAACCAAGGGAAAACTTGGCTCCCTCTTAAGGAGAGCAGTGTTCTGCAGTCTAAGCTTGAGGAATATCCTGAGACGATTAAGATGCAGTTTATTTCCACAGAGGTGGGATGGCTTTTACTTGAGAAAAAAGAACAGAAACGCTCGCTCCTCTTACAAACTACAAATGGTGGGATTAGTTGGCGTGTGATGTAAAGTGAAGCTGTTTCAAAAGTAGAGGATGATACTTTTGAAACAGCTTTTTTTGAATAAGAATGAACGTCTAAATCAATATGTTTTTGATTGATTGAATATAAGGAAAAAACTTAATTAAAATTTTCTTTATAGATGTGAAAAAAATCACATGACATTTAAATGATCGTGTGATATATTTAACACATAGAACAAGTTCAAAATTTCACAAACTTAACTTTCGAATAGGAGAGATTACAATGAAAACTTTTGAAACAGATTATATGACAAGAAACCTGCTGCAACTTTGCTACAACTGTGATGACGCTCACCTGTGTGAAACGGAAGAACAATGCAGAGCATGCTGGGCAGACAATGGTATGTTAGATGTTGAGACTGACGAAACGAAGCAATTGCTAGACCTCGTTCATGCTTAATCTGATCACTCAAAATTATGATTAAAGACCACTCGATTTCTTGATTTCTAAGAAAACGAAGTGGTCTTTTTGCATGAAGTCTCACTAATTTAATGCTTTCTGGACTAGAAGAGGCATATACATGTACAGAAGTGCCTGAAGCTAAGTTTAGGGTTGAATTAATGGGTATGAAGGGGGAAAATGTCATGGGAATGGGCCCGGATCTTTCATGGATGTTTGATTTCTCTGGAACAGTGATGCCAATATTTCTCATTGTAATGGTTGGTATTCTTGCAGTATCAGCAGGCAGGGGTTTGCTTCAATGGAGCCGGAACAATAGCTCACCCATGCTAACCATCCCTGCCCGTATCGTCAGCAAGCGGAGTGAAATAAGACAGCAGCAGGTTCAAGAAGATAATGGTTCAAGTCGTACGAGTACAACCTACTACTTAACGTACGAATTGAATGGGGGCAGTCGAATTGAATTTAAAGTAGATGGCCATGAATATGGAATGAGTGCAGAAGGCGATAAAGGCATGCTTACTTATCAAGGAACCAGATATCACGGATTTGAGCGACAACCACACTACTCCACAGCGGAGTAGTCATTAGCTATACATTCATTCTTAAACCATTCTTCTGTTCCATTCAACGGAGCAGAGAGAATGGTTTTTATTTGCGGACTATTAAGAACCTAACGGAAAGCAAATGGCTTTAAAATTAGGTTGGAACTGTCACCTCTTGGGCTAATGCACATACAATACACCATGCAGTTAAGAACGAGGTTGTTTACGAAGCAACCCCAAGGAGGAGACAGCGTGGCCGTCATCAAAACGAACTCGGAAGATGTGAAGGTGCTAGCGCGGTTGATGAGAGCGGAAGCTGAGGAAGATGGAGATCTCGGTATGCTTATGGTCGGCAATGTTGGTGTCAACCGGATTCTTGGCAATTGCCTTGATTTTTTGAACATTCGTAATGTGAATGACATGGTCTATCAAAGTCCAGGAGGATTCGAAGCCCCGCAGAAAAGCTACTTCTATCAACGAGCAAGAGAAGCAGACATTCGTCTTGCTAAACGTGCAATTGCAGGTGAAAGAACATGGCCAGCGACCAATGCTTTATGGTTCTTCCGTCCTGTAGGAGATTGCCCTCCAACCTGGTATAACCAACAAAACACAGGCCGTTTTAAAGCTCATTGCTTCTTCACTCCGACTGGAGAAGATTGCCCGGCTGTATTTATTGGTAATTAACAGGGTAACTGTGTTAAAGAGAATTACTCATAATTATGAGTAATTCTCTCAGTAAGCTAGTGTAAATGTTCTTTTGTGTCCAAAGGGAGCAACTGCTCCGATAAACATTTAGGAGGTTTCATTAAATGATCGTTCAACCATACCGTCCCGTCACTTATACTATTGGTAGTGTTTCTTCTTCAGGTATGCAAATGCCAATGTCTACAGGAATGCAAGGAATGCAAGGAATGCAAGGCATGGGTAGCATGCCGCCACAAGTTAGCAGCGGAAGTCCGATGACACCAGGAGGGGTTGTAGTTCAAAACCCACCTCAACAGTTTGAACAATCGTATATCGAAAATATTTTCAGACTGAATTTAGGCAAAGTAGGTACATTTTATTTTACTTATGAAAATAACAAAGAGTGGAATGCCAAAGTTTACAAGGGTGTGCTGGAAGCTGCGGGCCGTGACCACATTATTATTAGTGACCCAGTAACTGGTCAACGTACTGTATTACTTATGATTTATTTTGATTATGCTACATTTGATGAGCCCCTTACTTACCAGTACCCTGGAGTGATCGGTAATCCTCCTACAACAAGAAACTGTCGCTAATCAAGTCCTTATATTTCTGGATGAACCCCAACACTTAACGGTGAGGGGGTTTTCTTTATACATACTGATATTTTGGAATAATAAGGGGAATAAAGACCCATTTTTTTTCGAAAGGACACGCATGCTTGCGGTTTGCCCCAATATATTAATATAATAAAGTATATATTCAAAAACGTGATTCCAGACTGGAGATGAAACCATTGGGAAATTGATACTGAAAGGAACAACTGGCAAGCTTCTTGCCGATACTCTGAAAAAACGAAGGAGGTGGGCCTATCCATCCGTACGGAGAATGATGGATAGGATTATAAATTGAGCGACCCTTTACCCGGTATATTACACGTAGGTCTTATTATTCTGTTGGTATTATTAAATGGATTTTTTGTTTCAGTCGAATACGCAATGGTGAAAGTACGAAGCGGTAGAATTGATACCCTTATTGAAGAAGGTAGTAAAAAAGCTTTAAAAGCGAGAAGCATCGTACGCAACTTGGAAGGTTATCTATCCGCCTGTCAGCTTGGTATTACATTGGCTTCACTTGCGCTAGGATGGTTGGGGCAACCCGCTATAGCTAACCTTGTTGGGCCCTTATTAGGAAGTATAGGTTTTGGAGTAACCGCTGTTAATGTTGTATCTTTGATTATTGCTCTAATGTTTATCACTATCTTGCATATCGTACTAGGAGAACTTGCACCTAAGACTATTGCAGTTAACAAGGCTGAATCTGTCCTTTTGCTAACATCTGGGCCGATGAATGTGTTTTACAAGATCATGTATCCAGTGATTTGGATCGTAAATGGGCTGGCACGTGGTTTATTACGGATCTTCCGTTTATCCCCTGCTTCAGAGCTGGGAACGGCGCATACGGAAGAAGAAATCCGTATTATCATGCAAGAAAGTAATAAAAGCGGCTTTATTGATAATACCGAAATGGCGCTGGTTGACAATATTTTTGAATTTGTGGACACAATGGCCCGTGAGATCATGATTCCTCGAACAGAAATGATTTGTCTGAATAATCATCTTTCAACGGAAGAGAACCTTGAGATTGCTTTTGATGGAATGAGGACGCGTTATCCAGTCTGTGATGGTGATAAGGATCATATCCTAGGCTTCATTCATATCAAGGACTTAATTAGGGATCGTGAACAAAGCTATAATAAATTGATTCGTCCTATACTAACCGTACCAGAATCTATTCAGATTAGTGCTCTGCTGAAAGTCATGCAGCGCGCAAAGACACAAATCGCCATTCTGATTGATGAGTACGGTGGAACATCAGGAATGGTTACGCTGGAAGATATCATGGAGGAAATTGTAGGAGAAATTCAGGATGAGTTCGATGAAGAACGTCCTGGTGTTGAGAAGCTGGGGGAGGATGAACACTCCATCGACGGCTTGATGCTTATTGAAGAGATCAATGATCTTTTGGGGCTCCATATGGATACTGAGGATTATGATACGATAGGCGGTTGGCTGTATTCTAAATTGGAGGTTAATCCACCTCAAAAAGGACAGTCTGTAGAATTTGATGATCATCTGTTTATTGTGGAAGAAACGGATAATAAGCGGATTTCTCGAATTAAGCTGCTGAAGTTACAGCTATTGACTGAAGAAGCTGGTGCATAACGAACTTATTAGTAATTATTAGGACACAGTGCTATAGCGCTGTGTCTTTTTTACAGCGTTTTTACAGTATTGTTTGCCAAAAAGAGATTAAAAATTATATAATTTTAAATGTATATGATAAAAACTACATTAGTCCACAGAGGACAGAAAGGAACTCTCCTTGAGTAAACCTAATAAAAGTACAAGCGTTCCCCAGCTTAGCAAACAAGAGAAACGGCGGGTAGAACAGGAGCAGCAAAAGCAGAAGACGAGAATTTTAATTATTAGTTCAATAGCTTTAGTAGTCATCATTTTTGTTGGATTGTTTATGTTAGCTTCGAAAGATGCCGCAAAAAATGCCACTTCGGGAGAACCAGTAGCATTCAATTACAGTGAGCTACCTAGAGTCGGTAAAGAGGATGCACCTGTTAAAATTGTTGAATTTGGAGACTTAAAATGTCCAGCGTGTTCCCAGTTTGCAACTTCAGTTAAACCGAAAATTGTTCAAGATTTTGTCAACGAGGGAAAAGCAGCGCTCTACTTTGTAAATATGGCTTTCGTTGGTCCAGACTCTGAAACTGCCTCACTTGCTGCATTATCTGTTTACCATCAGAATAATGATGAATTCTGGAAGTTCTATGATGCTGTATATGCTCAGCAAGGTGATGAGAGCGAAGAATGGGCGACTGAAGATTTCTTAGTAAGCCTTGCGGAGAAAGAGAAGTTAGCTATCGATTACGAACTGCTTCGTAAAGATATTAAGGATCGTACGTATGCAGATGAGCTGAATAAGGGTATGCAGTTAGCTAGTGAAGCTGGGGTGACGACTACACCATCCCTTTATATCAATGGAGTAATGACTACGGATCCATTTAACATTGAAGCGATTTCAACTGAAATTAACGACGCCGCAAAAGCTGTGGAGGCAAAGTGACAAAGTTCCTATCTTTTTGCAAGCGTAACTGCCTGTATCTGGCCTGGTTCGTCTCTTTAGTTGCTGTTGCTGGTAGCTTGTATCTGAGCGAAGTATTGAAATATGAACCTTGTAAGCTTTGCTGGTTCCAGCGAATTTTTATGTATCCTCAGTTATTCCTCTTGGGAATTGCAACCTTTCGAGGGGATAAAAGGATTATCCCATATGTACTTCCACTAAGCTTGATTGGTGGCAGTATCTCGATCTATCATTATGCGGAGCAGAAGATTCCTGCGTTAAGTAAAGTGCTTCCTTGTACAATTGGTGTTCCTTGTAATAAGGATTACTTGAACTTTTTTGGATTCATTACGATTCCTTTCCTTGCATTAATCGCTTTTGCTTTAATTAGCATTTTACTTTGGTACGGACGCAAGGAAGAAGAAGTGATGGAGTTAGATACAGAGGAAAGTTTAGGATTTTGATTTTTTAATTTTAAAGGATCCGAAAAAATGTGAAAAGTGATTAAAAACACGATCCAGAGGGATAATTGAAGAGAATGAAAGAGAGCATCCAATAAGACGCTGTATTTGCGCTTACTGGATGTTTTTTCATTCTTTTTTCATTTTTTTCAACGCTTTACTGTATACGCTTTGTAGACTAATATTAGACCTTGTGAGAAGTTGAATATGCGCTGAATTTTCTTAGGAAAAACGGGGGAACCAAACTTGGCATATGTGCCAATGGGGTGAATCGGAATGGGTCGATTAGACTTATACCGTAGGGCTAAACCACAGCCCGAATCCGCCAGCTAACCTCGTAAGCAAAGGTGGGATAATGACCATGCATAGCATGCGGATCATTTCCGTATGCTATTTTTAGTGTCTGCATTTATGAAATCCACCAATGAAAACAGCGCGCGGAAATTCCGTTTCAGCTCCCAAAGAAAGGAACTGTATCCACCATGGTAAGCAAGGTAAAACGACTATTGATCGGGCGTCCGATGAAGTCGAACGAACTCGATCATGAAAAGTTATCCAAGGTTAAAGCACTGGCTGTCCTGTCTTCTGATGCGCTCTCGTCTGTAGCCTACGGAACGGAACAAATTTTGATTGTACTGGTGGCTGCGGGGTTTACTGCCATCTGGTATTCCCTGCCAATTGCATTAGCCGTATTGGGCCTGCTGGCCATCCTGATTTTATCCTATCGGCAGACGATTTACGCTTATCCTCAGGGAGGCGGAGCTTACATCGTTGCCAAGAGTAATCTTGGTGTTCCGACAGGGCTCTTAGCAGGAGGGTCTTTGTTAGTGGATTACATTCTGACCGTAGCTGTTAGTGCGTCGGCAGGGACGGATGCGATCACATCGGCTTTTCCAAGTCTTCATAATCACACCGTTCTTATTGCAGTATCAGTTATTATTTTACTTACTTTGATTAATCTTCGCGGAGTTACAGAATCAGCTTCATTCATCGCAATCCCAGTGTATTTGTTTGTAGTGTCGATTGTAGTGTTGATTATCTCCGGTATTATTAAATATGCAGCAGGTGGCGTACATGCGAATGTCCCTGAAATTGGCTCTGCTGTTTCTAATGTTAGTTTGTTTCTACTATTAAAAGCCTTCAGTTCTGGCTGTTCGGCACTTACGGGTGTAGAGGCTGTATCTAATGCCATTCCAAACTTTAAAGCACCAGCTGAAAAGAACGCAGCCAAGACCTTAATGGTTATGGGGGTTATACTTGGATTTATGTTTACAGGTATCACACTACTGGCGTATTGGTACGGCATAGTGCCTGATGAAAAGGCAACGGTTGTTTCACAGATCGCTGAATCGACCTTTGGCCGCGGAACCTTATATTTTTTCATTCAAGGTATCACAGCAGTAATTTTGTTCTTGGCAGCTAATACAGCTTACTCAGCGTTCCCGCTGCTCGCATTTATGTTTGCAAAAGATAAATATATGCCACATGCTTTTATGGTTCGTGGAGACCGTCTAGGTTTCTCTAATGGTATTATTTTTCTAGGTGTTCTGTCTGCTGTGCTTGTAGCTGCATTCCACGGAAATACAGAAAGCTTGATTCCACTTTATGCGGTTGGTGTATTCATTCCTTTCACATTGTCACAGCTAGGAATGATGGTTCATTGGTTTAAAACAAAACCAGCGGGATGGAAAAAAAGATTTGTTGTAAATACCATCGGTATGCTGACTACATTGACGATTACTCTTATTTTTATCATCACTAAATTCTCAAGCGTATGGATGGCTTTCATTTTCTTACCTGCTGTAATGTTCGTGTTCCACCGGATTCACAAGCACTATTTGAACACTGCAGATCAGCTTCGTATATGCCCGAGTACAGATAAACCTTTGATTAAAGGCAGTACAGTTGTTGTTCCTGTTGCGGGTGTAACACGTGCTGTACTACATTCCATCAGCTATGCCAAGTCTCTAACGGATAATGTTGTAGCCGTGTATGTTGGCTTTGATGAAGAGGACATTCAAAAAATGGAGCAACGGTGGGAGGAATGGAATCCGGGTGTACGCCTGATTGTACTTCGTTCCAGATATCGCAGTATTATTCGTCCGTTAGTGAAATTTATTGATACTGTTGAGTGGAAGACCGCAGCGACGGATCATATCACGATTCTGATTCCACAGTTTATAACTAAGCATTGGTGGCAAGCTGTACTTCATAATCAGACCAGCTTTTTAATCCGTTCGTATCTAATGAATTCAAAAGATGTTGTAGTTGCGACTGTCCCATATCATTTGAATAAATAATGGATCATTAAGGAGAGGCTATATCCGGAACGTTCGGAATATAGCCTTTTTTTGTATTTTTGAGAAGGAAATTATTACAAATCCACAAAATTTAAAATTTATATGTTGACATAGAGAATGAGAATCAATATCATTTAAAAGTGAGACTGAGGTAGTCAACACCTTTGAATAACATAGGATGTACACACTAGGAGGGTATTTAATGTTTTTGTTTAACAGAATAAGATTTGGAAGCATGAAATTAACGATGATCGGATTAATGGTGATGGTGCTATTCTTATCCGCTTGCGGTAATAATAATCCCGGTAACGCTTCAAACGCAGGAACAGACAAAGCGACGGCACCTACTGCTGAAGCTACAGAAGCTCCTGCAGCTGCTAAGACGTTAACGGATGCAATGGGACATGAAGTAACGATTCCAGCTAATCCACAACGTGTACTGGGTTCTTATTTGGAGGATGCTTTGGTAACTCTAGGTGTGACTCCAGTAGCGCAATGGTCCGTGACTAATGGTATTCAAGATTATCTGTCCACTGAATTGAAGGATGTTCCTACGATCAGCTACGATCTTCCGCTCGAGGCAGTAACCAGCTTCGCTCCGGATCTTATCCTCATCCCATCGGAGTCATCTGTACAGAATGGTATCTATGACCAACTGAATAAGATTGCACCGACTTATGTGATTGGGGATAAGCTAAATCAAGATTGGCGTAAATCGCTACTCAAGATTGGTGAAATTCTGAACAAGACACCTGAAGCAGAGAAAGCCATTAAAGATTATGAAGACAAGGCGGCTGCAGCGAAAGAAAAGCTTAAAGGAGCTATTGGAGATGAGTCCGTGGCGATTTTATGGTTGGTACAAAAGAACTTCTATATTGTAGACGAAACCCGCAGCAGTGGTGCTGTATTATATACAGACCTTGGTGTAAAGCTGCCTAACTTAGTAACAGAAATTCCTGTTGGTACAAGAGCTACTTGGAATCCAATTTCGCTAGAGAAGCTTTCTGAGCTGACAGCAGATCATATTATCCTTGTAAATAGTGATAAGACTGAGGGTTCGGAGATTCTGGACAGTGCAATTTGGAAAGGAATCCCGGCTGTAAAAGCTGGTAATGTACATGAAATGAGCTCAACAAGCAGTTGGCTATACAGTGGTGCTAACGCTGGTGGCAAAATTATTGACGATGTGTTAAAAAGTTTTGTGAAATAAAGAGTCGTAATTCACCATGAATGAGACTGATCATTTGGGTGAGGAAGGGCGTGCAGATCAAGTATCTTAGGATACTTAGATCTGCACCATTTTTTTATAAACCATTCCTGTATTACTGAAAAATAACTCCTACAATTGTACAACCTAATTTTTTTTGCGATAATGAGAATGATTGTTGTTATCATATAGACCATTGTAACTATCGATTAAGGAGACGACTCATGGTTTCACCCTCAGATTTCGCACATCGTAATAAAAATGATACACAAAAAGCTATACATACCCGACCGGCAGCTGCAATGGGTATTCTAGTGATTGGACTCGCTGCCATTGCCTTTGGACTGGCACTTTCGGTCTCAGTGGGTGCGGCAGATATCAAGCTAGCTACGGTATGGGAAGCAATATTTCATTTCAATCCAGATGTACAAAAACATCAGGTGATAAGAGAACTGCGATTTCCACGCGCGATAGCAGGTGCTTTGGTCGGTGCTTGCTTCGCAGTAGCAGGGGCAATCATGCAGGGGATGACAAGGAACCCTCTTGCGGATTCAGGTCTGTTAGGCTTGAATGCGGGAGCAGGTGTAGCGCTGGCCATAGTTTTTGCTTTTGCACCTTCGATCTCATTTACTTCACTTATGTTGTTTTGTTTTATAGGTGCTGCTATAGCGTCTTTTATCGTATTTGGAATCGGGTCGCTATCTTTTAATGGCCTTACCCCTTTACGTTTGACGCTGGCAGGTTCCGCGGTTAGTGCACTACTGGTTGCTGTTAGTCAGGGCATAGCTATTCTTTTTAACTTATCCCAGGATATAGCCTTCTGGTTGGCTGGCGGAATGGGTGGGGCAAGCTGGACTCAGATCAAGATTATCTTCCCTTGGGTGTTCGTGGCACTAATCGCAGCGATGATGTTATCGCGGTCAGTCACCTTGCTCAGCTTAGGAAGAGAAGTTGCAGTTGGTCTGGGGCAGCGGACAAGATTAGTACAGTTGGCATGTATGATTGTTGTAGTAGTTCTTGCCGGAAGTGCAGTCTCAATGGTTGGCCCGATTGCTTTTGTAGGACTAATTATTCCACATGTAGCACGTTATTTCGTTGGAGTAGATTATCGCTGGATCATTCCTTGCTCGGCAGTTCTTGGAAGCTTATTGATCATCTTTGCGGATATCGCCGCTAGAATGATAAATGCCCCTTATGAGACGCCGCTAGGCGCATTAATTGCCATCATCGGTGTACCTTTCTTTATTTACTTAGCGAGTAAGCGGAAGGGGGAGCTGTAATGCACAGAACAACCCTTTCTCCCAATGACAATGAACGCCGTACACGTGCTATTACAGTGTTATCACTCCTTGCCATATTGATCGTTGTTGTTTTTATTGTCAGTATGAATACAGGATTTATGCGTCTATCCCCACGGGAGGTATTACATACACTGCTGGGTGATGGAACTCATCAGCAAAAGCTTATTTTATTTGATTTCAGATTACCTCGCATCGTAATTTCATTGTTGGTTGGAGCGGGCTTTGCAGTGTCAGGCTGTATTTTACAAAGTCTCGCAAGAAATGCACTTGCTGAACCGGCTACGCTAGGCATAAGTGCGGGTGCTGGTTTTGCGGTAATCATTTTTATCTCGTTTTTTCCGGCTACAACAGCAGCTCCGGTATTTGTCTTGCCGCTCTTAGCGCTTGGAGGGGCTAGCTTAACCGCCGCTTTAATCTATATTCTTGCTTATAGAAAAGCAGATGGTCTATCTCCAACAAGGTTGATCCTTATCGGGATTGCAGTCGCTGCCGGAATTAACGCTTGCCAGCTGGTGTTGGCACTTCGGCTTGATCCTAATAATTATCAGTTTGTAGCGACTTGGATCGCCGGGAAAATATGGGGTGGCGATTGGAGATTCGTCCTTGCTCTGCTACCTTGGATAGCGATTCTGTTACCGTTCGCCTTCTATAAAGCCCGTATTCTTAATGTATTGAATCTAGGGGACCATACTTCAGTAGGACTTGGAATGCGAGTGGAGAAGGAGCGTATTCTCCTTCTAGTGACAGCAGTTGCGCTTGCCGGCTCCTGCGTTGCTGTAAGTGGAGGAATTGGCTTTGTCGGCCTAATTGCACCACATCTTGCCCGCAAGCTTGTGGGACCCCGTCATCAGGTATTATTGCCCGCTAGTGCGTTGACAGGGGCGCTTCTTATGATTACTGCTGATACTATCGGCAGATGGGTGTTACAGCCTGCAGAAGTTCCAACAGGCATCGTGGTTGCGATCATTGGTGCACCTTACTTTTTATATTTACTCGCCAAATCGAAAGCATAATGCGTACGAAGCGAGTTTTACTATGTAGTTCATTCTAGGAGCATAGCTCCATAAAACTTTTAAGGAGTTGTTAACATGTCAGAACGTTTGAACACAGAAGAGTTAAGTATTGGGTATGCAGAGGCTACAATTGTTAAAGGGTTGAACTTAACTATCCCTACGGGAAAAATAACCGCACTAGTGGGCGCTAACGGTTCTGGTAAATCTACAATTCTTAAAACAATGGCCCGGATCATGAAGCCTAAGAGCGGCAGCGTAATGCTGGACGGCAAATCGATCCATAACTTCTCAACGAAAGAGGTAGCTCGTCAGCTTGCGATCTTACCGCAAAACCCAACGGCTCCAGACGGACTAACGGTCTCTGAACTTGTCAGCTATGGCCGTTTCCCGCATCAAAAAGGATTTGGCACAATGACAGCAGAGGATCGCAGCATTATCTCCAACGCAATCACTGTTACAGGTATGGAGCCTTTCCATGACCGTCCGATTGACCGCTTATCTGGAGGACAACGTCAGCGCGCTTGGATCGCTATGGCATTGGCGCAAGAAACTGACATTCTATTTTTGGACGAACCAACAACATTTCTAGATATGGCTCACCAGCTTGAAGTTCTACAGCTTCTGCAAAAGCTGAATGAGGAAGAAGGCCGTACCATTATCATGGTCGTGCATGATTTGAATCATGCTACTCGTTATGCACAGCATATGGTAGCTATTAAATCCGGTACTGTGGTTAGTGAAGGCTCACCTACTGAAGTTATGACACCAGATGTACTGCGGGAAGTGTTTGGAATTGAGGCAGATATTGTTCCAGATCCACGCACCGGTGTGCCGCTGTGCCTTCCTTACGAGCTTGCTGCATACAAAGCTGTGTAATCATAATTGAAAATCATACAACGAACAGGCTCCCGTCATTGACAAGGGAGCCTGTTCGTTGTTACAGTTGTGGTTGCCTACAAATCCATGATACCACTACTAAAAATAGATCAAGGACCATCATTTATACATGGTTAAAGGAGCATGAAACATGAATATTGACAAAATTCAAAATGACCTAGAGCAGCTAATGACTGCAGGGATTGTGAAGAGTCATGAGAACTTAAAAGATCACGTGTATACCAAAATGGGCGGTAAAGCTGATATTTTGGCAGCACCAGCTACTTATGAGGAAATTCAAAAGATCGTTACATATGCGGAACAGAATGGGATAAACCTTACGGTACTTGGGAACGGCTCCAATGTGATTATCCGTGATGGAGGTGTGCGTGGAATAGTTCTGCAAACGGCAGGACTAACGGATGTGGGGATTCGAGACAATCTCTTATATGCGGAGTGTGGCGCTAAGATTATTGATGTTTCCAGATATGCGCTGGATATGGAGCTTACGGGTCTTGAGTTCGCCTGTGGTATTCCAGGAACGGTTGGTGGAGCGTTATACATGAACGCAGGCGCTTACGGCGGAGAAATTAAAGATGTACTGCATAGTGCACTGGCTATAACTAAGAGCGGACAATTAGTGACTCTGCAAGGGGATGAGCTGCAATGGGGTTATAGAAAAAGCGTGTTCGCAAGCGGTGAATACATCGTACTTGAGGCCAATTTTGCTATGACTTCTGGTGATGCATTAGCTATCAAGTCGAAAATGGATGAACTTACTTATCTGCGTGAATCCAAGCAACCGCTTGAGTATCCTTCCTGTGGTAGTGTCTTTAAACGTCCTCCAGGTCGGTTTGCAGGTCAGTTAATTCAAGAGAGTGGCTTGCAGGGAACAAGAATTGGTGGTGCTGAGGTATCCAAGAAACATGCAGGGTTTATTGTAAATGCAGATAATGCAACCGCCAGCGATTACATTGGGCTAATTCACCATGTAAGAGCAACTGTGAAGGATAAATTCGGCGTGGAGCTTGAAACTGAAGTGGAGATCATTGGGGAAGAGTAACTATTAATTAGAAAGAGCCCACAGATTACTGTGGGCTCTTTTGCTGTCATTACATATGGCTTAATCCACTGAAAGGGTATATTTAGCTCTCTCAGTAGTTATTCCAGCCTTGCGATCACTTATGTCCTCAATCCGAAGCCCGTCAATAGCTAAGTCATAGGTGGAGTGTGGTAGCGATACTAGCTCACCATCGGCGTTTAAAGTGCTGCCAAATCCTTTTAATATTAATGCACTCCCAAGATAATCATCGATAACATCCTCCGCACTCCGAAACTCAACAGCCTCTAGATTAAAATGAATCTTATCCAGATCACGAAGCTCTTTCTTTTCAATTACAATAGTTTCATTCACATGACTGTTAATCCAGTCCATAAGTTTCTGTATACTTTGTTCCATTAGATGATCCCACCCTTACCTCGAAGATTATTATGTTTAAGTTACCCTTTTCTTAGGATTTGAATCCTTACTTTTGCCACATCTGAGCGGATTTGAACAAAGGAAGGTACTGAGGAATAGCGAATGTTACAGAATAGCAACAACAGAGATAATCCTCTACAACCAGAATAAGGATAGAAGAAAGTTAACTATTCTAAAAAGGGGGGAGTGTTATTGATTCAGCTAACTGAGGTCTCAAAATATTATCAGGAGAGGTGTGCAGTTGATCGAATTACTTTCACGGTGGAGAAAGGTGAGGTCTTTGGATTTCTAGGTCCCAATGGTGCAGGGAAGACTACAACGATGCGAATGATGACAGGGCTTCTTCAGTCTACAAGCGGAGAAATTTTAATTAATGGCATGAATATTTCATGTCATAAAAAAGAAATCCATGCTCAAATTGGTGTTGTTTTCGAGCTTCCGAACCTATACATGCGTAGTTCTATTCGAAATAATCTGGAGCTGTTCGCTGATCTGTATAGGGTAGCAGGAAATCGAGTGAATGAAGTCATGGAAACCCTCCAGCTGTTAGATAAGGAAAAAGCTAAAGTAAGCAGCTTATCCAAAGGCTGGAAGCAGCGTGTTCTAATCGCCAGAGCATTATTACATAAGCCTCAAGTGTTGTTTTTAGATGAGCCTACGAGTGGATTAGATCCAAATTCAGCCTCACTCATTCGTAATCACATCAAGAGAATTCAAGATGAAGGTACAACTATTGTCTTAACAACGCATGATATGCACGAGGCAGAAGAATTAAGCGATAGAGTAGGGATCATGCACGCTGGTGCATTGGTGGCACTTGATGAACCCCATAGACTTAAGACCATGTATGGTAAACCAGAAATTGAAGTGAAATATCAGCAGGATGGAGAAGTGATTATGAAATCCTGGCCGATAGCAGAAGAGTCTTCAAAAGATCATATTTATCAGCTAATGTCTAATCATCAAATGATAAGTATGCACAGTAAAGAGGCTTCGCTGGCAGATGTATTTGCTGCCTTGACGGGAAGTGAGTTAAGTTGAGTTATCCGTTATGGAAGCTGTTTAAGCATGAGTGTAAGGATATACTACGTAATCCAGCGACTGTAATTCTAATTGTGCTGCCTATATTTATGGCAAAAATAATCATCACTGTAGTGGACAAGAGCGGTCTAGATTTCATGCTTCTTTCTACTTGGATCTTGTTTGCGCAAGTAATGGTTGGAATCATGATTACCGGCCCAGGATTAATTGAGGAGCGAGAGAGTAAAACTTATGATGCACTCTTGATCTCACCGTTAAGCAGAGGTCAGATCATTACTGCTAAGGCGGGGTCTGTTCTTGTCTTTTCGTTATTTTCACAGCTGATAGTTTATGTACTTAATCAAGGGTTGAACATAGATTTATTGTCTTCGTTGATATATATGTTATTGGGTGGAATAATCTTTGTACAAGTTGGAATTATCATCGGATTAAAGGTAAGTTCCTCCAAAAATGGCTCGGCCATCAGCTCTGCTTTTATGGTTGTTTTTTTCTTGGTGGCTTCTGTTTACTTAGCTCTTCCAGAGTGGACCTATCCGATCTTTGTTATTCTGCCAAGTATTGAAATCGTCCAGAATTTGAACAGTATTCTAAATGGAGAAGGAGTATTGCTCCTAGAAAGCCTGCTTTTGCTCTTGTGGATTGTGGTGCTTTCGCTCTGGATTTGGAAGACGGGCAAAGCGTAGAACTTGTCAGAAGCAAATTACCATGGTATAGTTCAAGACGCAATATGCATGAAGAAGAAGTCTGCACGGATTGTGCAGGAGAGGTTCGCGAACTCCCTCTATAAAAAACTAAGAGTATATTAAATCTTATAAGCGGATGCAGCCCTTAACCCGGATGTTGCTTCCGTTTCTTCTTAGTGGAGCAAAGTTTTCGAAATCTCGTTCTTCTTTCCATTACCGGCCAAGGCCGAAGGAAAAGAGAGGGGTTTTTTGTCGTGTCAGAAGGAAGATTGAAAGAGGAAATGCAAGAAGTCACTTTACTTGGTAATCAGGGAACGCAGTACAAGTTTGGTTATGATCCAGCTATTCTTGAGGTGTTTGATAACAAGCATCCAGGGCGTGATTATTTTGTTAAATTCAACTGCCCTGAGTTTACTAGCTTATGTCCTGTTACAGGTCAGCCGGATTTTGCCACATTGTATATTTCGTATATTCCTGAACAGAAAATGGTGGAATCTAAATCATTAAAGCTGTATCTGTTTAGCTTCCGTAACCACGGTGACTTTCATGAGGACTGCGTCAACATTATTATGAATGATCTGATCTCACTGATGGACCCACGATATATTGAGGTATGGGGCAAGTTCACTCCGCGTGGAGGCATATCTATTGATCCTTATTGCAACTATGGAAGACCGGGTACGAAGTATGAGGCGATGGCGGAGCACCGCTTAATGAATCACGACCTCTATCCGGAAAAAGTGGATAACCGCTAATCCCAACAAGTTGATAAGGAGAGATTAAGATGAACAAAAAAGCACTCGTCGTATTTAGCGGCGGACAAGATAGCACCACTTGCCTGGTTTGGGCATTGAAGCAGTTTGAGGAAGTGCAGGTAGTTACCTTTAATTATAATCAGCGTCATGCGGCTGAAATCGAAGTTGCTACAGAAATAGCAGCTAAGTTTAATGTAAAACAGCATATCCTTGATCTTGGGCTGCTTAATCAGCTGGCACCAAATGCACTAACCCGCCAGGATATTGATATCGTTGCTGGCGAAGGTGATGAGCTTCCTAGTACATTTGTTGACGGACGGAATCTGTTATTTTTGTCTTTTTCCGCAATATTAGCTAAACAATTGGGTTACTCCCATATCGTCACTGGTGTCTGCCAAACGGACTTTAGCGGGTATCCGGACTGCCGTGATGTATTTGTGAAATCATTGAATGTTACGCTGAATTTATCTATGGACTATGAGTTTGCGATACACACTCCATTGATGTGGCTGGATAAAAAAGAAACATGGAATATGGCAGATGAACTGGGTTATTTTGATTATGTTCGCGAACACACATTGACCTGTTACAACGGTATTATTGGCAGTGGCTGCGGTACTTGTCCAGCCTGTCTGTTGCGTCAGCGTGGTCTTGAGCAATATGAGGCGGAGAGAATGGAGGCCGGTTCTTAATGCTTAACGAGGTTTCAGTCTGCAAAATATTTACGTTTGATGCGGCGCACCAATTAATTGGTCACAAAGGGAAATGCAGCAATCTGCACGGACATACTTATAAGCTCGAAGTAGTGCTTAAGGGCAAACCAGAGGCTACGGAAGGCCATTCAGACGAAGGGTTTGTTATTGACTTCAGCGATATCAAGACGACTGTGCAACAAAGCCTTGTAGATCGTTTAGATCACGCTTTTCTTGCTATGGGAAATGAACCTGTGTTAGAAACGTTAACGAATACGGGCTCCAAAGTAGCTTTGTTGTCTTTCCGCACCACAGTGGAGAATATGTCTTCATATATTGCCTACAAGCTTAAGCAAGCAGGGTTGCCTTTGTACTCGGTAAAGCTATGGGAGACTCCAACCTCCTGGGCAGAGGTGCTGGCTGAAGATGTTCCGGATGAAGGGCCATCCTACCGTTTATATGGAGGCTGTGACTGTGAGTAAGATTCCTGTAATTGAAATGTTCGGTCCGACTATTCAAGGCGAAGGTGCGGTAATTGGAGTGAAGACGATGTTTGTCCGCACCTATGGCTGCGATTATCGCTGTGGCTGGTGTGACTCTGCTTTTACTTGGGATGGTACTGCTAAGGATAAGGTTCGAATGATGACCTCGGATGAAATTATGAATGAACTTTTAGCTATAGCTGGAGATAATTTCGACTGTGTTACGATTTCAGGCGGAAATCCTGCTTTGATTGGTGACGGGATGGGCACTTTTATTAACCTGCTACATGAGCGAGGGATACAAGCTGCAATAGAAACTCAGGGGAGTAAATGGCAGGATTGGTTCAATGACGTGGATGTGCTGACAATTAGCCCTAAACCCCCAAGCTCAGGAATGACGACGAATTGGGAAATGCTAGATAACATCATGAGTAAAATGGAGAAACTGGGTCGTTCTACGCATAGCTTGAAGGTCGTAGTGTTTGACGATAAGGATTTTGATTATGCAAAAGACATTCACCAGCGATATCCCAATGTGCAGCTCTTTCTGCAGCCTGGGAATGATGATGTCACTGAAGAAGGCGACATTTCTGCTCGACTTTTGGGAAGGCTGGAATGGTTGTTTAATAAAGTAATCGTAGACGCTGATATGAATAGAGTACGTGTCCTTCCACAGCTGCATGCATTGATCTGGCATAATAAGCGTGGCAAGTAAAAAGTATTTAAATGTAACGGGTGTCTGCTCAGCAGATGCCCTTTTTTTATTGATTTAAGCCTTTAAATAGGTAGATAGAATGTCCCATAATCTGGTATGATTTTCATAAAAGTTGTAGGAGGTACTAAATGGGAAATTCAACTGCACTATTAATTATCGATGTTCAAGAAGCTATGTTCTCCTATCCTGATCAAAAGCTGTACGATGAAGAGGGTGTAATGGAGAGAATTATTTCCCTTCAGAACAAAGCTAGGGTAGCAGGTACTCCAATAGTTTATATTCAACACACCGAAGATGAGGAATATACAAAAGGTACGCCCACATGGCAGATCAGTCACCGCATCACACCGCAGGAAGGTGAAGTTATTGTGGAGAAGCCTACTTGGGATGCTTTTCACCGAACCGAACTGCAAGAGGAGCTACAGAAGCTGGGGATCACGAATCTGGTGATTTGTGGGATGCAAAGTGAGTTCTGCCTAGATACGACAATAAGACGCGCATACAGTATGGGTTATAAGAGTGTTCTCGTACAAGATGCTCATAGCACCTTTGATAATGGGGTACTGAATAGTAGTGAGATCGTTAAGCATCATAATGCAGTAATCGGAGGGAGATTCGCCCAGTTACGAGCTGAAAGCGAGGTTCAGTTCTAGATGAGTACACCTCAGGCTGCCATGAAACCTATTCAGCGTTCTCGACTTAGACTATTTGCCGGAAAGCGATATTTTATTTGGAAAAGATATTTGAAATGGTGCACTAGCCGCAGCAAGGTGGCGAAGCAGCGCACTAGTGAAATTTTATCTAATGAAGTGATGACTCATGCTACACCGTTATTAAGAAGTCTACGGAATGTAGATATGGTGCTTCAATACAATAAAATAACCAATTTACGTCTGGCGATAACGAAGCTGGATGGGCTCATGGTGCGCCCGGGTGAGACTTTTTCCTATTGGAGAAGCATCGGTAAGCCCAGTAAGCGAAAAGGGTATCTAGAGGGGATGGTGCTGCATTATGGTGGCTTCCATTCTGGAGTCGGCGGGGGACTGTGCCAGTTGTCCAATCTGATCTACTGGATGACACTGCATACACCTCTTACGGTTACAGAACGGCATCGGCACAGCTATGATGTATTTCCAGATGAACAGCGTACACAGCCATTTGGAAGCGGGGCCACCTGTTCTTATAATTATTTGGATCTTCAAGTGAAGAATAACACGAATCAAACGTATCAATTAAAGCTCTGGCTGGATGACAGCCATTTGCATGGGGAATGGAGATGCGATGAGCAGTCCCTTTATAAATATGAAGTGTACGAAAGTGATCATCGGATAAGCCTAGAACCATGGGGCGGATATATTCGTAGCAATAAGATCAGTCGAAAAATATTCACACGTACCGGCGACCTAGTTGGAGATGAAGCTGTAACGGATAACTATGCGCTTATGATGTATTCTCCGCTTCTTCATGGATAAGAGGATAAGGTAATGGGTTATAACATAGAAGACACGTTATCGTTCTATCCTATGCTATACTCAAAGGAGCGGCTTAACAGCATGAAAGCATTAACCTACCAAGGGAAGAAGAAAGTGAAAGTTAAAGAGGTTGCTGATCCGAAGATTGAGAAAAAGGATGACATTATCGTTCGAATTACTTCTACAGCGATTTGTGGCTCAGATCTGCACATTTTTAACGGTGAAATTCCAGGTATGCATGATGACTATGTTATTGGTCATGAGCCCATGGGCATTGTTGAGGAGACCGGTCCAGACGTAACTAAGGTCAAGAAAGGCGACCGGATCATTATTCCCTTTAATGTAGCCTGTGGTCAGTGCTACTTCTGCCAGCATGAGATGGAGAGTCAATGCGACAATGCTAATGACGCCAAGGATACAGGCGGATATCTGGGTTATTCCGATACTTATGGGGGCTTTGCAGGAGGGCAAGCCGAATTACTGCGGGTTCCTTATGGTAATTTCGGCCCTTTTGTCGTTCCTGAGGATGCAGAAATGGAAGATGAGAAAATTCTTTTCTTATCTGATATTGTTCCTACTGCTTGGTGGGGAGTAGAAAGCGGCGGAGTGAAGCCAGGGGATACAGTCATTGTTCTCGGCTGCGGGCCTGTTGGTCTGCTTACTCAGAAGTTTGCCTGGATCAAAGGTGCCTCAAGAGTCATTGCGGTTGATCATATTGGCTATCGTCTGCAGCATGCGAAGCTGACCAATAATGTTGAAGTTTATAATTTCGAAGAGATCAAGGACATTGAGGCTCATTTGAAGGAGATCACTCGTGGGGGCGCAGATGTGGTTATTGACTGTGTGGGTCTAGATGCCAAAATATCTGCCTTGGAGAAAGTGGAAACGGTTCTGAAGCTGCAAGGAGGCTCGCTTAGTGCATTCAGAATGGCCGGAGATATCGTACGTAAATTCGGAACCATCCAGCTTGTAGGAGTCTATGGACTTAATTACAATATGTTCCCGCTGGGTCAGCTATTTGAACGGAACATTTCATTAAAGATGGGACAAGCGCCAGTGATTCACTATATGCCGTTGCTGTATAAGATGATTAAAGAAAATAAATTTGATCCTACAGATATCATTACGCATCGCCTGCCAATTAGTAAAGCGGAGCATGGCTATGACGTTTTTAGTGAGAAAAAAGAGGATTGCATCAAGGTTGTTCTGAAGCCGTAGCCTTTTAAGAAGCATGAGCTTTCGTCAGAAATGACATTGCTTATGCTTTTTTTAGTGAAATCTAATGAAAATAGATGCATTTTTTCACGGTCTGCGTTAAATTAACATAAGTGACTTAAGATAGTGAAAGGACGCGTACCATGTGAAGCTTAAAAAACCGCCACTTCCTATTCCGATTTTAATGTTGATTGGGATTGTGGCCATCTCTTTTTCCGCCATTTTTATTAAGTGGTCAGCAGCGCCAGCATCTATACAAGGAATGTATCGGCTGTTGTTCACCTCGCTGCTGATGTTGCCTTTTGCAAGACCATACAGCGGAGCAGCGTTCGCTCTTCGTAAAAAAGACTGGATCATGCTAGTGCTCTCAGGCACTATGCTAGCTCTACATTTTTTGCTTTGGATGGGCTCTTTGAAGTATACTTCGGTAGCTAGTTCAACGATGATCATGGCGCTGGAGCCAGTGTTTATTATGCTGGGCGTTTATTTTTTGTATAAGGAAAAAACGGCTGTGTCTGCTATTCTGGGGCTGAGTATTGCTATTGGCGGAGTAGTGTTTATCGGTTGGGGCGATATTGGTATCTCTGCAGATAATCTTAAAGGTGATTTGTTATCGGTTGGAGGAACAGTAGTGGTAGCTGTGCATATGCTTATCGGTCAAAAGCTTGTAGTGCGCATGCCCTCATACCTGTACAGCTTGATAGTCTTCTTATCAGCGGCTGGTGTGTTTGCCATTTACAATCTGTTCATGGGGATTTCCTTTTTTAATTATCCTGCGAATGAGTGGGGGATTTTCCTATTGCTAGCAGTTGTTCCTACGGTGTTTGGCCATATATTATTTAATTGGTTGCTTCAGTATGTATCCGCAACTACGGTATCTATGAACATCTTAGGAGAACCAGTGGGGGCTAGTATCCTTGCTTATCTGCTATTAGGTGAACAATTAACTGCGCTACAATGGGCAGGGGGACTTTTGGTTATGTTTGGACTGGGCGTATATTTGTACGCTGGAAGAAAGAAAACGATTCAGGTGGCAGATGCCATTCAGAATGCTTCATAACAGATATTTTAATCATAAAGGGGTCGCAAGGTATGGAAGAACAAGATCAAAATTTAGAACTGCATCCTGGAAAAGGCACTGCGCCAACGAGTGAGGAACTATGGAACGAAGACACGTACACAGCTTGGGTTGCTCGATTTGGTACACCGTCTGAGGCTGCAGCCAAGTTAATCAAGGAACCAAGTGCAAAGCTGTACCCGCTCTCTTCTTATTTTGGAGATGTACAGGGTAAAAAGATGATGAATCTCATGGGATCAAACGGAATGAAGGCAGTCGCGCTGTCATTACTTGGAGCGGACGTTACTGTTGCTGACTTCTCAGAAGCTAATGCGCGTTATGCAGCTGATCTCGCACAAGAAGCAGGTGTTCAGCTTAACTATATCGTATCAGATGTTCTTAAGCTGCCAGATCACGTGCTCGATGGTTCATATGATATCGTATTTGCTGAATTAGGAATTGTACACTACTTTACCGAACTAGCACCGTTTATGGAAACCGTCCGCCATTTACTTTCTCCTGGTGGGATTTTTGTTCTACGTGATTTCCATCCTGTGACAACTAAGCTGATATCCTCTAAGGGTTCTACAGCGAAGGTTCGTAAGCACAAAGTTAGCGGGGACTATTTCGATACGACATTGGAAGAAAAAAAGGTCTCGTACTCTAAGTATTTGCCTTCCACAGGCAAACCAATAGACGAACAGGAACATAGCGTTGTATATTGGCGCCGCTGGACGCTTGGAGAAATTGTAACAGCTGCTGCCAGTTCCGGGCTTGTGATCCGCCAATTGATCGAAGAACCCAATCTATCCTCGGATGTTTATGATAAAGGAATACCAAAGACATTCACCTTGGTGGCAGGAAAGGGTCAGAACCTGTAGGCTATTCGAATGTAACTGTTATACACATATGAGCTTATCTAAAGGCTACTTCGTCCGTAAAAGGACGGTGTAGTCTTTTTTGCTTGCTTCAAAACATAAAATTTTAAACTTTTTTACGGAGATTATTCCATTACATTGGAAACTTATAGGTAATACAATAATTTTACATTCAACATTTGAAAGCGATTACTTTACAAAAAGGCATTTATAAAGGATTTGAGGTGGATATGAAATGGACGAAGTATTGCTACGAATGGCGGGGATTGATAAATTTTTTCCTGGTGTTCATGCATTGAATCAATGTCAATTTGAGCTGAAGCGTGGGGAAGTGCATGCCTTAGTCGGTGAAAATGGCGCAGGAAAGTCTACCTTAATGAAGATTGCAACAGGAGTCTATTCCAAGGATGCGGGTCAGATGTGGTACAAGGGATCTGAGGTGGAAATTGCCAATACTCGTGCTGCGCAGGAACTCGGGATTAGTATTATCCATCAGGAACTGAACCTAATGCCGCATCTTACAGTGGCCCAAAATATATTTATTGGTCGTGAGCCACGTAAGGCATTGAAATGGTTCGTTGATGATCTGGAGCTAAATCGTAAGGTGCAGGAACTGTTTGATCAGATGAATCTAAAGCTTGATCCGAAGACCTTGGTCTCAGACCTGACTGTTGCCAATCAGCAAATGGTTGAAATCGCCAAAGCCTTGTCCTTTAATGCGGAGGTACTCATCATGGATGAACCAACCGCAGCGTTGACTGATACGGAAATTAACGAGTTATTCCGTATGATCGAGCAATTACGAGAAGAAGGTGTGGGCATTATTTACATCTCTCACCGCATGGATGAGTTGAAACGGATCACAGACCGCATTACAGTCATGCGGGATGGTTGTTACGTGGATACTGTTCGGACGGATTCAATAACCATTGATCAGATTATTAGCATGATGGTTGGTCGTGAACTGTATCAAACGTCGAAACCAACACATTCGTTACAGACAGAGCAAGTCGTACTAGAGGTTCGAAACTTATCCAGTGGGCAAATGTTGAAGAATATCAGCTTTCATCTGAATAAAGGTGAGATTCTGGGCTTCGCTGGATTAATGGGCGCTGGACGTACTGAGGTTGTTCGTGCCGTATTTGGGGCTGATCCTATCGATAAGGGTGAGATTAAGCTGCATGGAAATACGGTTCGTATAAAACAGCCTCACCAAGCCGTGCAGCATGGAATTGGCTATTTGTCCGAAGATCGCAAACGCTACGGGCTGCTTGTAGATATGGACATTAGCATGAATAATGCGATTGCTTCCTTCTATAAATTCCGTAATGCATTCGGATGGATGAGGGATCGGGAGATGCGAAAGTCCGCGGAGCAGCATGCGGAAGCACTAGCAACCAAGACTCCAAGTGTAAGTCAAAAAGTCAAATTCTTATCCGGTGGGAATCAGCAAAAAGTAGTTATTGGGAAATGGTTAACGAGAGATTGCGATGTGTTGATCTTTGACGAGCCAACACGTGGTATTGATGTAGGAGCGAAAAGTGAGATCTATAAGTTGCTTGATCAGCTAGCAGGTGAGGGAAAAGCGATCATTATAGTCTCTTCAGATCTCCCAGAGATTCTAAGAATGAGCCATCGCATTATTGTCATGTGTGAAGGACGTATAACTGGTGAACTACTCGCAGAAGAAGCATCGCAAGAAGCGATAATGAAATATGCGACGATGCGTTCATAATCGTTCAATGTTTATCGGAGGTGTCAAGGTCATGAAGATCGCAGATAAAGGGATTAGCCAGCCTATCAGCTCGAAGCAAACCGGGGCGCAATCAGGGTTTAAACAAAAATTACTAGCATTCGCAAGTTTGATCATTCTGGTCATCGTATTTTCAGTAGCATCAAGTAACTTTTTTCAGTTTTCTAACCTAGTTGGAATCCTCGTCTCGACAGCTGTAATTGGGGTATTAGCGCTGGGCGCAACCTTTGTAATTATTACGGGCGGGATCGACCTTGCTTTGGGTACTGTGATGACCTTCTCCTCGGTGATGGTTGGCGTCATCATTACATTCTGGGGCCTACCTGTTCCACTCGGAATTGTAGGCGGGATTCTAGCTGGTGCACTATGCGGTTTTATAAGTGGTTTAATGGTGGCGAAAATGAATATTCCACCTTTTATTGCTACTCTGGCGATCATGATGGTCACTAAAGGATTGTCACTTGTCATAACGGGTGCCAAGCCGATTTATTTCAATGATGATCCGATTTTTGCCAAGATTGCAATGGGCAAGATGATCCCAGGCATTCCTAACACCATCGTAATCTTCCTATTGCTCGGTGTTATCGCAAGCATCATCTTATCGAAGACAATTATTGGACGCTATAACTTTGCACTTGGGAGCAATGAAGAAGCAACTCGCTTATCAGGTGTGAATACGGTCAAATGGAAGATTGTGATCTATACCATCACAGGGATTTTCAGCGGAATCGCTGGTATCCTGATGGCATCACGTCTAAATTCAGCCCAACCATCACTTGGCACTGGTTATGAACTTGAAGCTATAGCGGCTGTTGTCATTGGAGGCACATCTTTAAGCGGGGGCGTAGGTTCTATTCTAGGTACAATTATTGGTGCACTGATTATGAGTGTACTGACGAATGGCTTACAGATTATGTCCGTTGCTCAGGAATGGCGGACAGTCATTGTTGGTGTTGTAATCATCATAGCAGTGTATGCTGATATTCTTCGCAGACGGAAGCAATGAACGAGGTATTATCTCCATACGGAGTGATATACAAAGCAAATGACGAGGGGGAAGATTTAAATGAAACAACGTCGAAGAGGGATTATCATGCTTGCCAGTTTGTTATTGGCTACTACCTTACTTGGTGCTTGTAACAACAGTGATAGCAAAAAGAGTGCATCCGGTTCAGACAAACCATATATCCCAGTCATTTCAAAAGGCTTCCAGCATCAATTCTGGCAAGCGGTGAAGCAAGGAGCCGAGAAGGCTGCCAAGGAGTTTAATGTCGAGATTACGTTTGAAGGACCTGAAAACGAGAGTCAGGTAGATAAACAAATTGAAATGCTGCAGACGGCGCTAGATAAGAAACCAGCAGCAATCGCGTTAGCAGCTCTCGATAGCAAAGCAGCGATTCCATATCTGGAAAAGGCAAAGGAAAACAATATTCCAATCATTGGCTTTGACTCTGGTGTAGATAGCGATATTCCTGTAGCAACCGCAGCGACTGACAATAAAGCGGCAGCAGCTTTGGCAGCTGATAAAATGGCTGAGTTGATCGGCAAAAAGGGTAAAGTAGGTTTAGTTGTACATGACCAAACAAGCAGTACAGGTCAACAGCGTCGTGATGGCTTCTTAGAACAAATGAAAGCGAAATATCCAGATATTGAAGTGTTAGAGCCGCAATATGGCGGTGGAGATCAGTTAAAGTCCACGGATCTTGCAAAAGCGATGATGCAAGCCAATCCGGACCTTAAAGGAATCTATGGCTCAAACGAAGGATCTGCAGTAGGAGTAGCTAATGCAGTAAATGAATTACAGATGGGTGGTAAGATTGTAGTTATCGGCTTTGACTCCGGTAAACAGTTAATGGATGCTATTCGTAGTGGTGTTGTAGCTGGCGCTGTTACACAGGACCCCATTGGTATTGGGTATCAAGCGGTGAAGGCAGCTGTGCAGGCGATTAAAGGGGAAACCGTAGAAAAGAATATTGATACCGGGTTTCACTGGTACGATAAGAACAATATAGATTCCGATGAGATCAAACCTCTGCTGTACGAATAGAAGAGATTAATAATAGAGGTTGCCTCAAGAAGGCAACCTCTATTATGCTTATCCCAAAAGGTAAACATTTACATTACATGTACTCGATGAGTCAATAGCTGAGGAGGTGTTGGATGTATAAGATTATTCTAGTTGATGATGAAGACGAGGTTCGTGAGGGGATTAAACAGAAGATAGCATGGAATAATCATGGTTTTGAACTTGTTGGAGATTTCGATAACGGCAGAGATGCCCTTGATGCAGTCGAGCAGTATCGACCGGATGTGATTATTACAGATATTTGCATGCCCTTTATGGATGGACTAGGATTGGCTAAAGCTGTAATGGAACGATACCGGGACATGAAGGTCATTATCGTAACTGGTTATGAAGACTTCGAATACGCTAAACAGGCTATAACCTTGAAGGTGACGGAATATTTGTTAAAACCAATTAATGCTCGTGAGTTTGCCGAATATCTAAGCAAGATGAAGCAGGATTTGGATGAAGAGCATTTACAAAAGGCCAATATCGCTAAGCTTCGTATGCAATTAAATCAGAGCTTTCCTTTGCTTCGCGAACGTTTTCTGGAGAAGCTTGTTACTACTCGTATGAAAAACGACGAGATCGAGAATAAAATGAATTATTTTCATATACAGCTGCAGGGTGAGGCTAATCTTGCAATCGTAATCGATATAGAAATGGACAATCGTAGCCTGGATATTGCTTCTGATGCTGAGCTACTGCGCTTTGCTGCTTTTAACATTGTGCAGGAGCAACTTGAGAAGGAGCAGGGCGGTGTCGTATTTCAGACGAGAGATGGGAAACTCGCTGCGATATTATCAGGGGATTCCGAAGAGATCGAAGTCACAACACAACTTCTTGCAGATCAAGTACAAACCAGCCTGAACAAGTACTTGAAGCTGACTGCAACCATCGGCATCGGTAGAAAATACGCTGATTTACAGCAAATTCCACAATCATTCCAGGAAGCGATTTCATCCATAGAATATCGATATCTTTTAGGTATAGATAAGGTTATCTCCATACAGGATCTTGAGTTCGGCAAAGGATTGGATCAAGCACATTTCTCTTCATGGGAAAAGCAATTCATATCCGCGTTGAAGACAGGTAAAGCATCAGCGATCTCGGAGGTCCTCACAAAATGGTTTCAGGAGCTAAAAAGCAATAGCTCTTCTATAGAAGACTGCCGCAGTAGCCTCTACCAAATGCTCGTCTCTCTAATGAACTATGTGGTCGATATCGGATTCCCAAATACAGAGCTTGTTTCGCATAATATGTTTGCTGAGGTTGCAGCCCTTAAGACTTTAGATGAAGCTAGGAATTATTTGGAGAGAACTTGCCATGAGTTGATACTCAAGCTATCGGAACAAAGAACAACCGTCAGAACCTCTCAGATGAAGGCAGCAGAAGCTTATATTCGGGAGAATTATTGTAATGACAGCTTTTCACTTAATCAACTGTGCAGCCATATTTTTATGAGCATCAGTTATTTCAGTGTGACTTTTAAACAGCATACTGGAGAGACTTTTATTGAGTATTTGACTCGTCTCCGTTTGGAAAAAGCTAAAGAGCTCCTTACCGTCACACAGTTGAAGACTTATGACATCGCTGCTAGAGTTGGCTATGCTGATCCACAGTACTTTAGTGTGATTTTCAAACGTAATGTTGGGATCACACCGAAGGAATATCGACAGCGACAGAAGGAGAATCTCCTTCTATGAAACCTCATCGCTTCTTCCGAAGTCGAAGTATTCATAATAATATCGCTATTTCTTTTTCCCTTCTTATTCTCTGCACAACTATAGTTCTGAGCTATACTTCATACCGACTCTCCTCAGCTGCCGTCATGGGGAATTCCGTAGCCTATACTTCACAATTAATAGAACAAGTAAAACTGAACATCGAGAATTATATTAGTAACATGGAGAGTATTGCTGCTTTGGTATTAACTAGTAGTGATCTTGAGAGATATGTAAAAGGTTCGAGTTCGGGACAAGATGGAAAAGTCAAAGATAAGCAGTTAGCCAGCCAATATCTTCGATCTGTCGTCCAATCCCGCACCGACATTTCTTCTATAGTGTATGCAAGCTCAGAGGGGATAACGGTTTCGGATCGACTGGACGCGGTTTTGAAACCTCTTCCTGAGTTGATTGCTCAAGAGTGGTATCTGCAAGCTTTGAACCAGACGGGAGTGGCTGTCTCCTCTTCACATGTGCAGCACTTATTTCAAGATGAATATCGTTGGGTAGTATCGATCAGTAGAAAGCTATCAGATACCTTTTCAGAAATGGAAGCAGATCGACAAGGTGTGCTACTTGTAGATCTTAATTACAGCGTTATTAACAATTTGTGCAAACAAATCGAACTGGGAAAACGCGGTTATGTATTCATCGTAGATCCGTCAGGGAGCCTAGTCTATCATCCTCAACAGCAGCTGATCTACTCGCAGCTCAAGTTCGAGCAATTGGAAACCGTTCTTGGGATTAAAAGCGGGTCGGTTACAGTGAACACAGGGAACGAGCAGAAGCTGTACACGGTGGATACAACCAGCTTTGGTTGGAAGATTGTGGGGGTGACCTATCCAGATGATCTGGTTGCTAACAAACAGCAGATGCAAGGTACAGCTGCCTTGTGGGGAGCAGTAAGTCTCATCTTTGCCATGGCTATATCTGTGCTTCTTTCGTACGCACTAACTAAGCCACTCAAGAATCTTGAAATAAACATGAAAAAGGCTGAACGCGGAGAGTTCGACATTCGTGTGGAAATTGAGAGCACGAACGAAATTGGCAAGCTTGCCCGAACATTTAATCTGATGATCATGAAGATTAAAGAGTTAATGAGCCAGATTGTGATGGAGCAAGAGATGAAGCGTGTGAGTGAGTTGAAGGCATTACAAGCACAGATTAAGCCCCACTTTTTGTACAATACGCTAGACTCGATCATCTGGATGGCAGAGACCGGTAAGATGGAGGAGGTGGTCGAAATGACCTCATCATTATCGAAGCTGATGCGTTCTACGATTGGTGAGGGCGAGGAATTGATTCCGATCGCAAGAGAATTAGAACATATTCGACACTATCTAACGATTCAGAATATGCGCTATCGCCATAAATTCACATATTCGCTAGAAGTGGATGAAGACATTCTTGAATGTAGTATATTGAAATTGGTCCTTCAACCCTTAGTTGAAAATGCGATTTATCATGGGATAAAGCATAATCCTGAGCAAGGCCACATCCTGATAAGGGGCAAAAGAGAGAATAATGATATTACCATTCAGGTTATAGATAATGGTGTTGGTATGAATCCAGAGCAGATGAACAAGTTATTGCTTCAAAAGGCAGATTACAGGATTGGCAGTGGGGTTGGCGTCGCAAATGTGAACCATCGCATTCAGCTATATTTCGGGGACCATTACGGGTTGTCTTTTACGAGTGAAATGGAAGAAGGGACGACGGTCACTTTAAGAATTCCTGCGCTCTATGAGGAGGAGAATCCATGAGCTCACTATGGTCGAAAATAGGCTTGTCTGCTCTACTGGTAATCTTCATTGTAGCGCTCGGGTGGGCAGGTTATCATATGTTTATGAACGATCTTGATCCAAAGGTCAGAACCATTATCTACGTTCCTAAGACTATCGATACCAGTATTGAATTCTGGGAGGTAATGAAACAAGGAGTGGCGACTGCTGCCAAGGAATTCGGTGCAGATGTCCATACGGTAGGAACAGATACCGAGCTAGATGTAGATAAGCAGATTCAATTACTGGAACAGGCGATTGAGGAGAAGCCCGATGCCATTATTTTAGCTGCTACCGACTATTATCGTCTCGTTCCGGTTGCAGAGCAGATTAAGGCGGCTGGTATCACTCTTATTACGGTGGATTCGGGACTGAACGGCGGTGTATCGGAGAGCTTTATCGCCACAGATAATTATGAAGCAGGCCGTAAAGCAGCGCAGAAGTTGATTGAAAATATTCATAGCGACGATCAAGTCGCCATTATGAATTTTGTACAAGGCTCCGCTACAGCTATCGAGAGGGAGAAAGGGGTTCGGGATGCTTTATCTCAGAATGGAGTTAATCTTGTGCAGGATACCCTTTACAGTAACGGATCTTCGAAGAAGGCATATCAATTAACTGTTGATCTTCTAAAGAATCAGCCACAACTAAAGGGAATCATTGGCCTAAATGAGCCCTCTACATTAGGTGCGGGACTGGCGATTATGGATATGGGCTTAAAATCAAAAGTGAAGCTGGTTGGGTTCGACAATTCCAGTAGTGAGGTTCAGTTGCTGGAGAACGAAACGATGCTGGGAACGGTGATTCAAAAACCTTTTACTATGGGGTACTTGGCTGTGAAAACTGCACTTGAAGTCGTTTCAGGTCACAAAGTAGCTCCTGTTATGGATACAGGCTCCGAATTCATTACGAAGGAAAATATGTACACAAGTGAGAATGAAAAGTTAATGTTTCCCTTTATAGAATAAGCAAATAAGAGCGCTCAAAACCATTTTGGCTTTGGGCGCTCTCTTTTATAAAATAGAAGGACCTATTAGTTGTTGTTTAATATATCGGCAAAAGATTGCTGCAACGGTGTTAATATATGATCTTTTCGCCAAGCCAGTACAAAACCACCGCTCTCAGGCAAAACTCCCGGTAGTGGAGCACAACAAAGACGACCTAACGCAAGTTCTGCTTCAATGCTAACTCTAGAACAAATGCCTACGCCATCTCCCTCGCTAACTAACATCTTTAGAGTTTCAGGTGAATTCAACTCGGATCGGTTCCACAAGCGAATATGATTTATTTCTGCCCATTGATCCGCAAATCCCCGTAAACAAGAACCACCCTCATACTGAATCCAAGGCTCAAGCGCGATCTGTTCTAGTGTTAACTTCTCTATAGTTGCAAAAGGGTGACTAGGGGCAAAAATGAGCACAGGCTCGTCGCGGACAACCAGCTGAAAGTTAAAGGATTCATCATGCCAATCAGAAGTATGTAAAATAGCCATTTGAATTTCTCGGCTTCGGAGTCGTTCCTTTAACAAAGTATCACTTTGGATCGTCATTGAATTATTAATCCCAGGATATTGTTTCATGAATTGGATTAGCGCTTTAGGTAAAATATAAGTTGCAGGTATATAACTTGCTTCCAGCTTTAAAGTACCTTGTGTTGGTGAAGAAAACTGTTTAACAGTACGTTCAGCTTCGGCTGTAAGTGAGACAATCTTGAGCGCATATTGATAAAGGGCCCGACCCGCATCTGTGAGCAGTACTCTTCCACTTCGATATTGGAATAAAGGCGTTCCAAATTCATTCTCTAGATTCTTCATATGAAAAGATACTGTGGGTTGTTTAAGGCCTAATTCAGCAGCTACATCGGTTACTTTCTTATATTTTTCAAGTAGGATAACGATCTTTAACTTCATAATATTCATGACTTTCCTCCGTACAATGCTAAGTTGGATAACAAATTATATCTCCATTATAGATTAAATCTATACATATATATAGTTTCTATTGGTATTTTTATCGTTGGCTTTACAAAGTTAAGAAGTTTCTCTAACGAACGAGCTCTAGAATAAGAAGAGTCAGAGGGGCCAAGAAGCTCCGGACAACAACAATAACATATGCGTACAATGCACTTTTACAGTAAACAAGCATATGGGGGCCAAAGCTCCACAACACCATGTTAAAGCTTGCGAAGCCAGTTCCGTATGAACTGTATGAGGAAGCCGTGCTAACAAAACATTTAGGAGGAGACAAAACAATGCAATTCAAAAAATCTTGGGTTATGACTTTGGCTTTAACAAGCGTACTAGCACTTTCAGCTTGCGGTAATGGTGGGGCAAACAACACGGGAGGAAACGCTGCAGCTACAAATGAAGGTAGCGGCGCTAAAATAAGTGGTTCGATTCTAGCTTCAGGTTCAACAGCACTACAACCATTGGTTGAGCTGGTAGCCGAGAATTTCATGGATAAAAATGCTGGAGTGGACATCCAGGTTCAAGGCGGCGGCAGTGGTACTGGTCTTACTCAAGTAGCTGAGAAACAAGTAGATATCGGTAACTCTGACGTATTCGCAGAAGAAAAACTAAAAGATGCAGATGCAGAAAAAGCAGCAGCTCTTGTAGATCATCAAGTAGCAGTAGTAGCGATCGCAGCAGTAACCCATCCGGATGCTGGTGTAGACAGCTTGACTAAGCAACAGCTTATCGATATTTTCACAGGAAAAGTTACAAACTTTAAAGAAGTTGGCGGTGCGGATCAAAAAATCCAAATCATCAACCGTCCAGGCAGCTCCGGTACTCGCGCAACCTTTGAAAGCTTTGCACTTGGAACTAAAACTGAAGATATCCCAGGATCGATTCAAGAAGATTCCTCCGGTACTGTTAAGAAAATGATCGGAGAAACTCCAGGGGCTATCGGTTATCTGGCTCTTTCATACCTTGATGATTCAATCAAAACACTTAGCCTTGATGGTGTAGAAGCATCTGTAGACAATGTTATTTCTGGTAAATATCCAGTATGGGCTTACGAGCACATGTACACAAACGGCGAACCAAATGAAACAGTAAAAGCATTCCTTGACTTTTTCTTGACAGACGAAGTACAAACAGGTGAAGTCGTTGAGCTTGGATACATTCCAGCAGTAAAAATGCAAGTTACTCGTGACGTTGCAGGAAATGTTACAGCTAAGTAATTCACTTCTAAGTAATTTGTAAGGATTAGAATCTCAAGTGATTAGAGGCGGATACATCTGCCTCTCTTTTCACTTTAGAAAGAGGGAGCAATTGAGGGTGAAACTAAAGAACTCACGCATCGAGAAACATCATATTGAAGATTTTGTGGGACGTACATATATGTCCTTCTGTGTACTGCTATTGATAACAATCATTGTATCGATGGTATATTTTGTAGCGTCTAAAGGTATTTCAACTTTCACAAGTGGTGATGTTAGCGTTACTGATTTTCTATTCGGAACAAAGTGGTCACCTGAAGCAGATACGCCATCCTTTGGTGCTTTTCCGTTTATCACGGGATCCTTCTTAGTTACTCTACTTGCAGCATTGATTGCTAGTCCACTTAGCCTTTGCGCTGCGCTGTTCATGACTGAGATTGTCCCAGGGTGGGGTAAAAAATTGCTTCAGCCCGTAATCGAGCTGTTGGCAGGTATCCCTTCAGTTGTTTATGGTTTCATCGGATTAAGTGTTATTGTACCGTTTCTACGCAACAACCTGCCAGGTCAAGGCATCGGGGTAGCTGCAGGCGCGCTTGTGCTCTCGGTCATGATTCTTCCGACGATTACAAGCGTGGCTGCAGACGCGCTGGCTTCATTGCCGCAAAATTTAAAGGAATCCTCCTATGCGCTTGGTGCCACCCGGTGGCAGACGATCTCTCGAGTGATTATTCCGACAACGTTTCCTGCTATTATGACTGGTATTGTACTGGGGATGGCACGTGCATTCGGTGAAGCCCTTGCTGTACAGATGGTTATCGGGAATGCGCCATTCGTACCAAAATCACTCTTTGAATCAGCTTCTACCCTGACGAGTGTAATCACACTTGGAATGGGGAACACAACCATGGGCTCTGCGCACAATAATGCTCTGTGGAGTATGGCACTGGTTCTTATGCTGATGACCTTTGTATTTGTCTTCTTTGTGAGACTGCTTGAAAGGAGAAATAAAATTTGAAGCCGAGAACCGTAAATAAAATTGCCACAAGCCTTATTGTGTTTTTCGCATTGCTCATCGTAGCTATTCTGGTTGGTCTATTAGGATATATCCTCTTTCGGGGTCTTAGTCACATTAGTTGGGATTTTCTATTCTCTGCACCGCAAAAAATTCGAGCAGGTGGAGGAATTGGCCCTCAGCTATTCAACTCCTTATTCCTTTTGGTACTCACGCTAATAATTACAGTACCTCTAGGACTGGGTGCCGGTATTTACATGGCTGAATATGCTCGTCCGGGAAAAATCACCGGCTTTATTCGCTTAATTGTTGAGGTATTATCTTCGTTCCCTTCAATCGTAGTCGGCTTGTTTGGTCTATTGCTGATTGTTAACTATTTTAATCTTGGCTTTTCCTTAATCTCTGGAGCACTGGCATTAACGGTCTTTAATCTACCGCTGATGGTTCGGATTACGGAGCAAGCTTTCCGTAGTGTTCCGAAGCAACAAAAAGAGGCTGGTTTTGCACTAGGATTGTCCAAGTGGAAGATCGTAACCTCCGTGTTGTTCCCAGTAGCATTACCAACGATTATTACGGGTACTATTTTGTCTGCTGGCCGTGTCTTTGGGGAAGCAGCCGCGTTGATGTTCACTGCAGGAATGAGTAGCCCAAGACTAGATTTCACTAACTGGAATCCACTTAGTCCGAACTCACCACTGAATCCTTTCCGTCCAGCTGAAACACTGGCTGTTCATATCTGGAAGGTAAATAGTGAAGGCCTTGCTCCTGATGCCGCGCAAATTGCTGCGGGAGCTTCAGCAGTACTTGTAATTATGGTGTTGATCTTCAACTTGGCAGCACGTTATTTCGGTAGATTTATTTATCGTAAGCTTACAGCTTCAAAAAGAATGAACTAATTCCTAAAAACTAAAGTAGAGATGTAGGAGGAGTAATCGATGGGAACGTCGGCAACAGCAGTGCGTGAATCTTTTCAAACCGAGGACCTGAGTATTTTTTATGGAACATATGAGGCTGTAAAGGGGATTAGTCTTCCTTTTGCTGAAAATACGGTTACTGCACTGATCGGCCCATCCGGCTGCGGTAAATCAACCTTTCTTCGTTCACTGAACCGTATGAATGACGAAATCTCCGGATCAACAACCAAAGGAAGCATCTGGATTGATGGCGTTGATATTAATGCACCTGGCACAGACGTTATCAAACTGCGTCAGAAGATCGGTATGGTTTGGCAAAAGCCCAATCCGTTCTATAAATCCATTTATGATAACATCGCCTTTGGACCGAAGTACCATGGTGTAAAAGGAAAAAAAGCACTCGATGAGATTGTAGAGAGCAGCCTTCGTAAAGCAGCGTTGTGGGATGAAGTGAAGGACCGGTTAAAAGATTCAGCATTAGCTTTGTCCGGTGGACAACAGCAGCGCCTTTGTATTGCAAGAGCGTTGTCAGTTAACCCACAAATTCTACTCTTGGACGAACCAGCATCCGCACTAGATCCGGTTTCCACTGGTAAAGTAGAGGAGCTCATCAAGGAGTTAAAAGAAGAGCTACGCATAGTAATCGTGACACACAACATGCAGCAAGCTGCACGGATTTCTGATTATACGGCTTACTTCTATCTGGGATCCCTTATAGAATACGATAAGACGGATAAGGTCTTTACTAATCCTGAGAATCAAATGACACAAGAATATATCATGGGTCGTTTCGGCTGAAGCCTTTCAACATCGTTCCTTAGGGAACGGTGTTTTTTGTTTCTATTATTTGCAAAAGGCAGATAGATACTGTATCATTAATGATAATGATTATCATTATTACTATAGGGAGTGGATCTCATGACACAAACTCAACCGACTCAAAAGAATAGCGTAGCTGAAGTAATAAGAGAAAGACGCTCTATTAAGCTTTTTAAAAAAGATCCACTGCCACAAGGTCTCTTAGAGGAATTGTTAAATGTAGCTGTATGGGCGCCGAATCATGGGGTGCGTGAGCCGTGGAGATTTATTGCTTTTCAAGGTGATGGTACAAAGTTCTTGGCTGAAGCGGCATTTGCTTTCGTGAAACGTGCTTTTTCTGATCCTGAAGTGGCTGCTAAGCGAAAAGAATATATCTCAAATATTCCTTTAACGTTAATTGTGGTGATGCCTGAGGATCCTCGGCAGAGAGAGTGGGATGAGGATTTTGCAGCAGCGTCAGCACTTGTGCAGAACTTCCAGCTAGCAGCTTGGGAGCAAGGTGTGGGAACGATTTGGAAGACCGATCCTTATATCAATAATCCTGAATTCCGTAACAAAATTGGTGTGAAGCCAGGAGAGAAGATCATAGCTATGATCCATGCCGGATACCCGGAGACTGTGCCAGACAGCCGTCCACGCACGGATGCTTCTGAACTATTGAAGATCATTGATAGTTATCCAGAGAACGATGTAGTGGAATAAGCAGAAGGTTTTACGTTATTTGAATAATGAATATTAAAAGAATATATATCCGAAGCATCCGAAGGGGTGCTTTTTTGTTGTAAGTTCAAGCTCCTAATGTCGTATGGTCGGATAGCAAAATCGCGTTAAATGTTTATAGCAATATATAATGTACATAATGAATGATATTGATTACAATTGGGTTATGTGGATGAATTTAAATAAGGAGGGAAAAGCGTGGGGGAGAACAAGAACATCAAGATGAAACTGGCACGTATACAAAAAGATCTTTCCCAAGAACAGTTAGCGGAAGTTGTAGGGGTTACAAGACAGACGATTGGTCTGATTGAAGCTGGGAACTATAACCCAACGCTTAAGTTGTGCATAGCTATCTGCAAGACATTGGATCGATCTTTAAACGATATTTTTTGGGAGGAATAAGGGTGAGCAGGACAAGGATTAAGGATGAGCGGATTATCAGTGAAATTCAGAAGTTTAGTACGCATGGTTTTATGATTGTGTTCGTGGGCTTTATGGTTAGTCTTTTGGTAAAAGTGTTTATTCTGCAATGGGACATTAAGTATTGGTTGGATACGTTTGTGATTGTGATGGGAGGGTGTTTGTATATAACTGTTCGTTCCGTCAAAAATGGAATATATCTGCTACCGAGTAAAGAAGGCGATGTAAGACGGTATAAGAAAATCAATTTAATTTGGGGAGCTGTCAGTACATTAATATGGGCCGCTTTAATGTTCCTATCTGATTTTAGAGAAGCCGGGGAGTTGGATATTGCTAAAAGTATCATGAGCACCCTTTTGGGTTCCGTTATATTTTTCGTTGGGATTACATGGATGCAGTGGTTCATTATTAAAAGATCTAATAAAAATGCGGACAAAAGTCTAGATGGATAAGAAAACTAATAATTCACTCTTGTAAAACTAATATGATTAGTTTATATTTAAGCTAATACCATTAGTTTTTGGAGGGGTAATGATGAGAGTAACGCGTGAAGGTCATTTATTACAGCTAACTTGGATGCCAAGAGTGTTTCCTGTGAATTGTTACATCATTGAGGAAGAGAATGAGTTGACTTTGATAGATGCGGCATTGCCGTTCAGTGTAAAAGGAATTATAGATACCGCAGCGAAGCTTGATAAAAAGATCACTCGTATTATATTGACGCATGCTCATGATGATCATATAGGTGCACTGGATGAGCTAAAGAGACAGCTTCCAGAGGCTCAGGTGTACATTTCAGAAAGGGATGCAGCATTGCTTAGTGGAGATCGTTCACTTCGTGAGGGAGAACCTCAGACTCCTATAAAGGGAGGCGTGCCCAAGAAGGTAACAACGAGACCAGATGTATTGCTCTATGATGGAGATACCATTGGTTCATTAACAGCAATTCTAACTCCTGGTCATACCCCTGGATCTATGTCTTTCATTGATTCACGAAGCGGCGCTGTTATCGTTGGAGATGCTTTTCAAACCTTCCGGGGAACTGCAGTTTCAGGAACCATAATTCCTTGGTTTCCGTTCCCGGCTCTGGCAACCTGGAGTAAAGATCAAGCATTAAAGAGTGCAATTAAGATTCTAGAGGCTTCCCCGACTATACTGGCTACTGGACATGGAGACTTACTTAGAAACCCAGTACAAACCATGGAGAAAGCTATTCACAAAGCACAAATGATTCAAGATAGGAGTAATTAAAATGTCACCTAGAGCAGGATTAGATCGTCGTACGCTAGTTATTGCAGCAGCAGAAATTGCCGATCATGAAGGAATAGAGGCCGTAACCTTAGCCGCATTGGCTAACAAACTAGGTGTTCGGTCTCCGTCTTTATATAATCACATTAACGGGCTACAGGAATTGCGCACACAACTTGCGATTTATGGACTAGGTGAGCTTTCCAATGCAATGAGCAACGCAGCTAAAGGCTTTAGTGGAGACGCTGCTGTACAGGCGATGGGGCGAGCGTATGTGGACTTTGCTAGAAGCAGACCTGGATTATACGAGACAACGTTGCGAGCCCCTGAACAGGCAAATACGGAGCTGGAAACGGCAAGTGATCATATTTTGAAGCTTATCATTCATGTGATGAAGGATTATCAATTGGGTGAGGAAGGAGAAATTCATGCAGTACGCGGGTTACGAAGCATTCTGCATGGCTTTGCCTCTTTGGAACAAAAGGGCGGTTTTGGAATGGCGCTTGATACGAATGTAAGCCTATCTCGGCTCATCAGTACTTATATTGCTGGGATCGGAAATATGAAGTCTAAATAATGGAGTACATAGGAGATGATGTTGTGATGTATAAGGAATATGAAGAGGAAAGTGTTATCACCTTTGAGGAAACTGCAGAAATCGTTACCAAGATTGGGATTTTGCCGCTTGCCACTCTGATTCCTGAGCACCCATCTTTAAATGGATTAACGAAAGCGGAGAATTGGCATACGGGTTCAGAGCTAGATCCATGGTCATGGCGTGTAAGGTTTCCTGGTGAAGGCCTGGCTGGATACGGTAAATTTGTTAAGAAGAAAGCTATCTTGGTCTCTAGGGAGTGGTTTCCAGCATTTGTGGCAGCTGTAGGTAGTACTAAATCTATAGAAGAACGTTATAATGACGGATTGGCCAGCAGAGAAGCAGTGACTTTACTGCAAATTATCCGTGAACATCAAGGGATTGATACGCGTATACTTCGTGTTGAAGCTGATATGAAGGCTAAAGAAAAGAAGACGGCTTTTGATAATGCGGTTACGGAGCTTCAGGCAACGCTGGACATCGTTATTTCAGGTGTAAAAGAACGACAAAATGCAGAAGGTGAGAAAAATGGCTGGAGCAGTACCTCGTTTGAGACTGTACGCCACTGGATGGAAGCTAACGGTCTTTCCTCATTTGAAGGCGATAGAGAAGAGGCAATAGCTTGGCTACATTCCAAAATGAATGGCATATGGTCGCCTACAGCAATAGCCTGGACGAACAAAGCATTCTCATGGAAATAAAAACGGTTAATCACTACTCCCATGAGAGTGATTAACCGTAAGCGTTTTCTAATAAAATCATATCCATCACATTATTGTTCCAACATAGGTGCCAAGTAAGCAATCAGGAAATACAAGAATCCGAAAAACAGCATAACATAGGCGGTATATTTGATTGCATTAGATGCAACAATTCTTGAATCCACCGGTGCTTGAATTTCGAGCTGTTCTTCTTCAACGCTGTCAATTTCATTGGATATTGGGTCTCTCAACATGATAATCCCCTCCTTGGAAATTAGATCCTTAACTGTATTGTGACATATTTGTGAACGGAAATCAACAATAGTGTGAACAAATATTGAACTTTTATTCAAATTTGGACTATTTATTTTCTGGATATCTAGTATGCAATAAAAAACAACCTGCTTTTGTCCTCGGAAGAGGAACCAAGCAGGTTGTTTGGCATTTCATTTATTCAATAATTTAAGCGAACAATTTAAGCCCAATCTCCATCACGGAAGATCGGTACAGTGGTTCCATCATCCTTAATACCATCAATGCTCATTTCAGGTGAACCCATCATAAAATCAACATGTGTATGACTTTGGTTCATTCCTTTTTCCTGCAATTGTTCTTTGGTCATTGTTGTACCCTCTTGAAGGGTAAAGGCATATGCTGCACCTAACGCCAAATGGCAGGAGGCATTCTCATCATATAATGTGGTGTAATATAGAATTCCGCTCTCGGAGATCGGGGAGTGGAAAGGCACCAAAGCGACTTCTCCAAGATAAGCAGAGCCTTCATCTAACGCGATAAGGGAAGCTAGCGTTTCTGAACCTTTTTCAGCGGTGAAATCCGTTACTTTGCCGTTCTCAAAGGTGAGGGTGAAATTGTCAATAAGATTACCCCCATAGCTAAGCGGCTTAGTGCTGCTTACCTTACCATTCACACCAGACTTCAGTGGGGCAGTAAATACTTCTTCTGTAGGGATATTGGCTAGGAAGGGAACTCCTTTGCCATTGACAGCTCCTGCCTGACACCAAATATGCCCTTCTGGTAGCTCAATCGTCAAATCGGTTCCATGTCCTGTATAGTGCAGCTTGCGGAACTTATTATCATTCAAAGCAGTACAACGTGCTTTCAGGCCATCTAAATGTTGACTCCATGCTTGAATAGGGTCAGCTTGATCCGCACGTGTAGCTTTAAAGATAGCATCCCATAGCAAATCAATCTGCTGATCAGGTGATGCTTCAGGGAATACCTTTGCCGCCCACGATGCTGATGGGAATGCTACAATACTCCAGCTTACGTGATTCCCCATTAACAACTCACGATATGGAGCTAATGTCTGTCCAGAGATCCGCTGATTATCCGCAATTCTTCCTGACTCAACACCGCTCAATAGATCTGGATTCGTTGAAGTTATCGATAGAAATGCTGCACCTTTTTTAGCTAGATCTTCCAATTCATCTGCTTGCCATTGTGGCGGTTCCAAAAAGGAATCGGATGGAGCGAGGTCATAACGAGTACGTGTAACAACCTCATCACTATAATTAACCTTGACGAGCTTCGCACCCGCTTCATAAGCTTTACGTACTACAAGTCGCACTAGTTCTGCGGAAACGATGTCGGAATTTACAACAAGGGTCTGTCCAGGTTGGATATTAACCCCAATCTTCACTGCCAGCAATGCATAATTCTCCAGTTTTTGCTTGAAATCCAACATAGTTTCTACTCCTTTCAATATCTCTAGTCTTTATTTCATATTTACAGTTATTAGAACGCCCAGTTTCCATTAAGGAATACAGGTTCTTCTGTTCCATCAGCAGTAATTCCGTAAATATTCATCTCGGCAGAACCGATCATGAAATCCACATGGGTAACGCTATTATTCAATCCATGTGCAATCAGTTCATCCGGAGTCATATCTTTACCGCCTTCTAAACAGAAAGCATAAGCCATACCTATAGCTAGGTGATTGGATGCATTCTCATCAAACAAGGTATTGTAATAAAGAATATTGGACTCTGAGATAGGGGACTTATGTGGAACTAATGCAACTTCACCTAGGTATTTTGCTCCTTCATCCATACTAATGAGGTGCTCTAGTGCTTCTTGTCCTTGCTCTGCACTAACACTAACAATTCGTCCGTTCTCAAAAGTAATAGAGAATCCATCGATAATGTTGCCGCCATGGCTAAGAGGTTTGGTGCTTCGTACGGTGCCATTTACACCAGTCTTTAGAGGAGCGGTAAATACTTCCTCGGTAGGCATATTGGCTACAAAAGAATGACCTTTCGCATTAATGCTGTCACCTTGTGCCCAAATATGACCTTCTGGAAGCTCGATGCTTAGGTCCGTACCAGGTGCTATGTAATGCAGTTTCTTATATTTTTTTGCGTTGAGTACATTTGCTTTTTGATCTAAGGTGTCGAGATGTTCTTGCCATGCAGCTACTGGATCTTCACGATCAAGACGTACGGTGTGGAAAATAGCTTCCCATAGCTTACTTACACGTTCTTCAGCTGGAACATTCGGGAATACTTTATCCGCCCAAGCCTGACAAGGTACGGCAACAATACTCCAGCTAACTTTGTCGGACATTTGCATTTCACGATATTTGGTGAGTGCGGCTCCCCGTACTTTTTGATAATTTGAAATGCGTACAGGATCAATACCTTTAAGTGCATCAGGATCTTCCGCGATCACGTTAAGAATAGCTGCACCCTTCTCGGCGAGTTCGGTCATTTCACCTGCGTACCAAGTAGGAGGCTCAGTGAACACTTCTGATGCAGCATGTTCAAACTGCTGGCGTGTAATGCTTGCATCACTCCAGTTCACCTTCACCAAGCTTGCTCCAATCGCATATGCCTTGGCGGTAATCATACGAACGAAATCAGCTGCAAGAATCGGTGCATTCACCACCAGAATTTGCCCTGGTTGAACGTTAACCCCAATTTGCACAGCTAAATCTGCATATTTACTAAGCTTTGCCTCGAAATCAGTCATCGATATTTCCTCCAATTACTAATAGTTTGGTACTTTACAAGTATTGTACTAAATTATTAACCGCCGGATGAAAAAAGTCAATTACATGGAATTTACAGTGTAAATTGAGGAATTACATTCATTTCAATGCTATACTGAGAGGGGAAATGATTTGATGAATGGAAGGAAGATTAACGGATGAATTTAGAGATCGTAAGTGCTGAAATGAGCCGTAAAGAGGATAAAAGCTATGTAGGGAGGACGGTATTTACTCTCGAAAACCATAAGGCTCCATATGAGATTACTTTTTTCAGTACAAGAGGAACGGAATGGGATTACAGCCTAAGCTTTGCTGGTGAGCCTGGAAGTGAAGAGCAGTTCTTAGAAACTGACGCGCTACTTGAAAATGATGACGATATATATAATCAATTGCTTGATGCCGCACTAGATAAACAAGAGATCGTTGAAGAGTAAAACATACAAGTGTTGATTGATTACCAGCGGCAATATTCATTGCCGCTGGTTACATCTCGCCTTATCCGATTGTAATCTTACCTTCAGGATATCTGTAAAGTTCCTTACTACCCTTAGGTTTGAGTGCATAAGCTAGAGTAAGCGGACCTGTCCGACCCAGAAACATTAGAAAAATAATGAGCACTTTACCCGCCGTAGTCAATTCTGGAGTAAGTCCCATGGAGAGACCAGAAGTCCCGAATGCAGATACGGATTCAAAGAGTACAGCAAGAAAGTCAGCCTTTTCTGTCACGGATAACAACATCGTAGCAATGACCACTAACATTAGAGACATCAGTGTCATCGTCACGGCTCTATAGACATTTTCTTTGGCGATCCGATGACGAAACATTACAATATCCTCTTTACCCCTTAGTCTTGCAGAAACCGCAGCCACTAGAACAGCGAACGTAGTAATCTTAATTCCCCCACCAGTAGATCCAGGCGCAGCCCCTATGAACATTAGCAGAATCATTAGAAATTGCGTTGATTCCCGCATCAGTGGAATTTCAATTGTAGTGACGCCACCTGAACGTGGTGTTATCGCTTGTAAAAATGTAGCCATCATCTTTCCACCTGCACTCAAGGGCTTCAGTGTAGAATTAAATTCTAGTAAGAAAAATAGAGCAGCCCCAATGACAATCAATATCATAGAGGTCGAAAGAACAACCTTAGAATGTAGAGTAAGCTTTTTGCGTTTTGGAAAGTCAAAAACATCAGATAGGACGATAAAACCGACCCCTCCAAGAAAGATGAGAATCATTGAGGTGAAATTCACTATAGGATCATTTACAAAACGAGTAAGTCCACTAAAGGGCCCATGAATGTCACCGAATAAATCAAAGCCTGCATTATTAAAAATAGATATGCTGTGAAAAATCCCATAATATACAGCTTTCCCGAAAGGCATATCCATCATAAACCTACCGGCAAACACGATGGCACCTGTGAGCTGAATAACAAGGGAATAGATCAGGACTCTGCGGATCAACTGGACAATACCTTGCATGGAATTCTGGTTCATAGATTCTTGCATAAGAATTCGCTCTTTAAAGGATATTCGTTTATTAAGGACCAAAGTAATCAAGGTGGCCATCGTAATAAAACCCAATCCCCCAAATTGAAATAATACGAGTAGAACAACTTGTCCAAAAGTAGTCAGCTGTGTGCCCGTATCAATGACTGCCAAACCTGTAACACAGGTTGCCGATGTAGCCATGAATAATGCATCAATAAAAGAAATGTGCCCTTCTACGGAGGAGACCGGCAAACTAAGTAAAAAAGTTCCGGCAGTGATAAGTATTACAAATCCTAGTGATAAGACTTTTGGTGGAGTTAATTTCAATCCACCGAAGTTCAGATTAGCCAATTCAATTCTCCTGTCATACGTGAAATTAGAGTAGTGCACACAAAATTATAACATAACTTGCCAGACCTTCCCTAAGTGGAGGGAGGGAATTGACATATTTTATCGAATTATTCTAGAATAACACCCTATTCTGCAACTTTAAAGAGGAGGCTTTCTTAATGGTGGTAAGTCCGATTCTGAATCAGATTGGTGCAGTTTTTATTCCGGTAAAGGATATTGAGAAATCCAAAGAATGGTATTGCCAATTGCTTGGTTTGCCTTTGGATGGTGAAGTATTATTCGGGCATCTATACGTGATCCCCATGCAAGGACCAGAAATCGTATTAGACAGCAAAATTTACACTTCTGAGTCCGTTCTTAATATCCCCTCTTTTCATCTAAATACCGAGGATATTGATGCTGCTTATGACTATGTGAAAGCAAATGGCGGGGAGATTCTTACGGATATCGAGCATGACCATTGGTTTAATTTTAAAGATCCGAATGGCAATGTTATCATGGTCTGCCGTTGTTAAGAACGATTAAGAAAGGAATAAACAAATGATAAGAGAGGCTGTTCCTGAAGACGCATTGTATATTGAAAACTTATATCGAATGTTGTTGCCTGAGCAGACAGCTATACAAGTGTCACCGGACCGACTGAAGCGGATAGCTGACAATACGGATAGTTTTCTTTATGTGTACGAAGAAGAAGGGGCTATTGTTGGGACGCTTCATCTTCATTTATGTATGGATGCTTTATGTGACGATCGACCCTTTGCTGTCATTGAAAGAGTCATCATATCACAAGAGGTGAGAGGGAAAGGATACGGTGCGAAACTAATGAGATACGCTGAGCACGTAGCCACCTCTAGGGGCGCCCTTAAGATCATGCTATCGAGTGCGGTCAGAAGAGAGGATGCACATCAATTTTACGAGCATCTTGGATACAATAGCAGCACCAGTAAGCTGTTCAAAAAGTACTTATAGCTATTTATGATTGGAAGTGATGATATGATGGTTACACTTAAAGTGCTTATACCAGAGGATGCAGAAGAATTACTTCGATTACAGCATCAGTTGGATCAGGAATCCAAATTTATGTTATTAGAGCCGGATGAACGACAATCCAGTCTAAATCAGGTCAAAGAGATGATCGAAAGCTTCGCTTTAGCAAATACTTCAATCCTTATTGGCGCAGCGGTTGATAACCATTTGATAGGTTATATATCGGTTAGAGGTGGAAGTGTTAGACGCAATCGTCATAGTGCGTACATAGTCATTGGCATTCTAAGACAGTATCAAGGTCAGGGGATCGGTACAGGGCTATTCAAAGAACTGGATGCATGGGCTAAGAATACTGAAATTGTTCGGTTAGAGCTAACAGTTATGACCCATAATGAGCTAGCTATGTCGCTATATATCAAAAATGGGTTTGAGATCGAAGGGACGAAAAGAAAATCACTTGTAATTGATGGCCAATGGGTAGATGAATATTACATGAGTAAGATTTTGATAAAAGAAAAAAGGATAGAGGATCAGATTTAATCTGATAACTCTATCCTTTTTTTTATGATTAAAAGCTTATGAATTCTCAAGCTCTGACGATTCAGTGTCACCAGTGGTCTCAATGATGACCTCAACCTTGCGTACACGGTATCTGTTCATTTCACGAATGATTAAGGTTACGTTGTCATGTACAATGCTTTTGCCAACGGCCGGATCTGGGATATGACTGTATAACCAGCCTCCAATCGTTGTCACTTCCTCATGTTCGAAATCAAGACCGGTAAGCTCCTTGACCTCAATTAAAGATACCTTACCATCGAACAGATAATTTGTATCGCTTAGTTTCTCAATTTCTCTGCGCTCATCACCGTCAAATTCATCTCGAATTTCACCAACGATTTCTTCCAAAATATCTTCAATCGTGATGAGTCCAGACGTTCCACCATATTCATCAAGCAGCAGGGCGATATGCACCCGCTCCAACTGCATACGTGTTAAAAGGTTCTTAACAGGTGTTACCTCAGATACGGTTAGGACTGGCTGAATCAAGCCTTTGAAATCAAAATCAGGGTTATTGTCATATTGCAAATAAAGCTGTTTCGTATTAATCATTCCGATGATATTATCCTTGCTACCTTCTGCAACCGGGAAGCGAGTATATTGTTCCTTACGGATAATCTCAAAATTTTCTTTCAATGAATGATTGGTGAAAAGACATACCATATCTGTTCGTGGAACCATGATTTCTTTGGCCAACATCTCGTCAAAAGTAAAGATACGGTTGACATAGCCATATTCAGCTTTATTGATTTTTCCACTTTCATAGCTTTCGGATAAGATCAAACGAATCTCATCTTCACTATGAGCGTCTCCATGCTCACTGGCAGGCTTCATCCCGAAAAGGCGAACAAGCAGATTTGCGGAACCATTCATAAACCAAATGAGTGGGTACAAAATTCTGTAGAACCAAATAATCAGCGGTGATGTAATTTGACCGATTTTTTCCGGAATGTTTATAGCTACTGTCTTCGGAGCAAGTTCCCCGACAACGACGTGTAGGAATGTTGCAATGACGAATGCGAATAAGAACGCAAGAGGGTGACTCACACTTGGACTAATATTAGCCCAGTCGAATACCGGAAGGAGCAACTGCTCAAACGCTGGCTCGGCCAGTGCACCAATACCCAGTGCAGTGATTGTAATCCCGAGCTGACAAGCAGATAAGTATCCGTCAAGATTAGCAGACACTCGTTGTACAGCTAGCGCGTTCTTCTTTCCCTCGATCACCATTTGACTGATCTGACTACCTCTAAGTCTCACCAATGCAAATTCCGTTGCTACAAAAAAAGCGGTTAAAATAATCAAAATAGCCACCAACGTCAAACTAAGTCCTATACCCATATAATCTTTACCATCCCTTTCGTTCCTAAAATAGGTTATACTCATATTATGAGTTCTTATGAACTATTCTACGAACTTTTCAGAGAAATATCAAATGGTGGAGGGAAACAGATATGGAATCATTTGCATTGACTCGTGTGGAGATGTCCAGTCTTCTGCTCTCATTGACCGGATTATCAGACCGGAAACCGCTGAATATCCTCCAAGAGGCATGGACTAAATTTCATCTTGATGAAGTACAAAAGGGGACTTCGTTACCCGCTTTTTTATCTACAGATGTTCCACCCATTTTTCAAAAGATCATTAAGGGGCATGATGTAAAAGGCTTTTCACTCGGTGAAATTGCTTCATTAGGCCATCTAATAGAGTATTCCACTTTGACTGTGACTACTATGCAAAATTGGGTGAAGCGTGATTTTAAGGAGTATCTCGGTTCTCCAAGAGAAGGAAAGAAGTATTCAGTTAATCAGGCAGCACTTCTGTTTATGATCGATGATCTCAAATCGGCCCTAAATTTCGAAAGTATTCGTCAGCTATTCCGATTAATGTTCTTAAAGCCAGATCGAGACGATGATGATCTTATAGAACCGACAAAGCTGTATTACGCATATGCTGGACTGTTTGAAGAGATCAAGAGCAATCCAACTATACAAACCCAATGTAAAGTAGATCAACTTTTACACAAGGAGTTCTCCTGGAAAGAAGATTCCCTACTTAGAAGTTCCACAGATCGTGTGATCAATCGGCTGACGCATCTTACGAGATCTCAGAGAGAGTCTGTCCGCAACATACTTCTGATAGCCACGATAGCTGTTCAGACCTGTTATTTTCAATCGCTTGCCAGACAATACTTTAATGCAGCTTTATTTCTTGATTTTTGAACGCTTCAATTTTAATATGTATAAGTGAAACAATCAAAAGTAAGTTTCATAAGATATATGTTGGATATAAGGGGGCTTAGAAGTGAATCAAATGACACTGCTGCGGAATCCGAAGCAAAGGAAATTACTCTTCAGTGCAGGCTTAAGCTGGATGTTCGACGCGATGGACGTCGGGATGATTTCTTTTGTTGTAGCGGCTTTAGCCAAGGATTGGAATCTGGGACCGGAGCAGATAGGTATATTGACAAGTATTAACTCCGTGGGCATGGCTGTGGGTGCTGCGGCAGCAGGGATATTAGCCGATCGTTTTGGACGTAAACCGATACTTCTATGGACACTCCTAATTTTCTCGGCTGCGAGTGGGTTATCGGCTTTTGCAACAGGCTTCGGAATACTCTGTGTACTTAGATTTATCGCTGGATTTGGACTAGGTGGGGAGCTGCCCGTCGCCTCAACATTAGTGTCTGAAAGTATGCCTGCCCGTGAGAGAGGCCGTGCGGTTGTGCTACTAGAGAGCTTTTGGGCTGTTGGATGGATCGCTTCTGCTTTAATTGCATTCTTCGTGATTCCTGATTATGGCTGGCGTGTAGCATTCGGTATTGGTGCTGTTCCCGCTCTATACGCTCTATACTTAAGACGTGCTATAGACGATTCACCGAAGTTTGCTGAGATCAAGAAGGCGCCTGTGTCCTTGAAAAAACGTATCACAACAGTATGGTCACCAGAGTATCGTCGTTCTACGATTATGCTGTGGATTTTATGGTTTACTGTAGTGTTTTCGTATTATGGGATGTTTCTATGGCTGCCTACAGTTATGGTACTTAAAGGCTTCAGCTTGGTTAAAAGCTTCGAATACGTGCTTATCATGACGCTAGCTCAGCTGCCGGGTTACTTTACTGCCGCTTACTTCATCGAGAAGTTCGGACGTAAGTTTGTCCTGGTCATCTATATGCTGTTCACTGCCGTTAGTGCGGCATGGTTCGGAAATGCAACTACAGAAGGAATGCTGATGGCTGCTGGAATCTGCTTATCATTCTTTAATCTCGGAGCATGGGGTGGCATGTACGCTTATACACCAGAGTTGTACCCAACAACTATTCGTTCAACAGGCGCTGGTTTAGCGACTTCCTTTGGACGGATTGGTGGCATCATCGCTCCTTTGTTAGTAGGGGTGCTGGTAGGTAAATCTATAGCGATTGGCTCGATCTTCATGTTATTTTTTGTAACGATTATTATCGGTGCGTTAGCGGTGCTCTTCCTAGGAAAAGAGACAAAGGGAACGGAGCTCCTGTAGAGGATAATTCTTCATTACATACTTGATGTTAATCTACCAACAATGCTAAAATTTAATAAGAACAAAACGGTTCCTTCACAGTTGTGAACAGGGCCGTTTTTTTTAACATTAGAAACTACTATACATTTAGGGCCCCCGCAAAGAAGGCGTTATGCTTGCATTAGTCCTTCTTTTATAAGAACGGAGCGATCGAACATGAGTAAGGATAGGAATCAGCCTCATTTCACGGAATTAGTCTGGGAAAGTACGGAACAAAACGTTCCTATTCCCCCGCGAAATTCATCAGAACCAGCGCTGCCAAAATTATCTACTGCAAATGTAGGGAAGCCTAAAGTGTCGTCTGAACCTTCTTTACAGCTTCAGCTATGGGATCTGGAGACCGACACGCCGGAGCCTGTGACAACTACCGAAGGTCAGTTTGTAGCTAGAGCGAAGGAGTTGGAACATAGAACCGAGGATTCGGCGCTATTTATTCCTTTTAAGAGTTACTGGCCAACGTATGGTCATATGACGGGCACGCAAAGTAGATGGTATTTTTATTGGCGCAATGAAGTTAGACAGGGTAGATATCCGAAAACGGATCTTTCATATATTTTTCTGCACGTGTATGAGCTTATTAATGGTGTAGGTTGGCAAGATCCTTATGATGGCTATAAGCAGCTCAGTCAAATCTGGGAAGCTTATCGTGAAAATTATAAACGTCTGGATCAATATTTGGGTGGTTGGATCGCGGACTTCTCGTTTGTTCATCATTTGAATGTGCCTCTATCTTTAATCGTTGCTCGTTCACGCGGTCTTGCCGGAGATTTGGCAGAGCTAGAGTTAGAGAGATGTCTTACTGTAGCTCCTGAGCAGTTAACCTTTACGGTATTAACAGCAATGTCGGACTACGATATTAGTAAATCGAAGTTTTATATGGGGGAAGGTAAAGAAGCCCTTGAACGATATATTCCACAGGTAGTGGCATTAATCAACGCTTATGTCAGTCGGAAACATGGCTCGAATTTGGTTGAAATGTTCCCACCAGGCCCCTCAGTAATGCGGGAGCGTTATTTATTTCGTAGCGCCGTATATGATATTTCGCTATATGGTTATTCAGTGCTTATACCGGTTGTGCGTATCAGTAAATCTCCACCGCTTCGCAGTTTGATTACAAGGCTATTCCGTTTGACTGAGAATAAATTACGGGAACTGCTGGGGTATCGAGGACGGCTCAAAGGGGTTAATGTGGATGCGGATATGGATGACCTTATCACTCGTTTTCTGAAGCGGGAATTTGAGAAAGAGAAACAGGAAGATAAGGGGCCGGCAGTAGTTATTGATCGTGAGAAGCTTGAAAGGCTGCAGAGTGATTCCGAGATTGTACGAACCATGCTTACGGTTGAGGAAATGAATGAGCTGGAAGAACTTGAGGATAGCGGTTTTGAGATTACTAATGAGGAATCCGAGCTTGAAGAAGTAGTAGAAAAAGAAGAATTTGAAGATATTGAAGATGAAATCATTGTACCGCTTCAGTCTCTTGAGCCTGAATTAACTATAGAAGAAATTCAATCTGCTAACGTAGATACGGAGTGGGAGCAGTTCTCTAATGCTTTAAGTCCACTCCAACACGAAGCTCTGATTGCGTTTATGAACGAGGATGGAACACAAACCATACAGAAGCTAGCGGCTGCAAATGGCACGATGTCAGAACTCTTGATTGATGAGATAAATGATATCGCAATGAACATTCTAGGTGATTTGATCATAGATGGTGAAGAAATTGCAGAAGAATATAAAATTCATCTGCTTAATATTTAATGGGGTGAACTTTGGATGAATGGTTTAAAAATACCCAAACGTATGACGACAGCGCTAGTCAATTCACTGACAGCCGGTGTGGTTCCGCGTATCGGACTAGAACATATAGCCGTTGGCCGCCGGCCAGAGATTGAAGCGATATTGAGAGATATGGATAATATTGCGGAGGGTGGAGCTGCTTTTAAGCTGATTACCGGCAAATTCGGTAGCGGCAAAAGCTTTCTTTTGCAGATGATCCGTAATTATGCGATGGATCGGGATTTTGTAGTAGCCGATGCGGATCTATCCCCTGAACGAAGATTAGTGGGAACGAAAGGACAAGGTCTTGCTACATATCGAGAGCTGATGAGTCATTTGTCTACCCGGACACGTCCAGATGGAGGCGCTCTGGAGATTATTTTGCAAAAATGGATCATTACGCTTCAGCAGTCTGTGATGCAAGAGAATGAATATGGCCCTGATCACCCCCAGCTTGGAGACGAAGTTGAGAAACGAATCTATGCTGTAGCCTCCGAAATGCGCGGTTTGGTACATGGATTTGATTTTGCCAAAGTGCTGGCTACTTATTGGAATGCACATAAACTCGCTGACGATGAATTGAAGCAGGATTCCCTTCGCTGGCTAAGAGGTGAATTCGCTACTCGAACGGAAGCACGAAAAGCACTTGGTGTGGGCGTGATTATTGATGATGATAATTGGTATGATTATATGAAACTGTGGTCGGAATTCACTTCTGCTATCGGTTATAAGGGACTGCTGCTATTCATTGACGAAGGCGTCAACCTCTACAAAATCACGAACAGTATCTCACGTCAGAGTAACTATGAAAAGCTGCTTACGATGTTCAACGATACGATGCAGGGCAAGGCAGAAAGCCTAGGAATTTTTATAGGGGGGACTCCGCAATTTGTGGAGGATGGACGGCGTGGATTATTTAGTTATGAAGCGCTGCGTTCAAGATTAGTTGCAGGAAGATACGGCGCAGCAGGTCTGAACAATTATACTGGGCCTATTATTGCACTGGACATGCTCTCACATGAAGAAATTTTGATCCTTTTGCAAAAGCTTAGAGATATTCATGCCCTTCATTATGGTTACGAAGCACGGTTAACACAGGAACAATTGGTTCATTTTATGGAAGAAGCTGTGGGCAGATTAGGGGCAGACGAGCTCCTGACACCGCGTGAAGTGGTGCGTGATTTCATGGATCTACTTCACACCTTACACCAGCATCCGGAGATCTCTTTCGAGAAGTTAGTGGGCGAACGAACCTCTAAACCTGCTGATACTGAACAAAATGAGTTAGATGGATTCCTCGCGGAGTTTGAATTATGAGTGATAATCCGTTTTATAGGCTGGCTCCCTTTATTAAAGAGTTTATCTATAAGAACCGTTGGGAAACTTTGCGTGAGGCGCAGGTGGATGCCTGTCGTGTGCTGTTTGATACGCCGCATCACTTACTGATTGCTTCGGGTACAGCTTCAGGTAAGACAGAGGCGGCTTTTTTTCCAGCGCTTACTGAGCTGTATGAACGTCCTTCCGGTTCGGTTGGTATTCTGTATATCGCTCCTCTGAAAGCATTGATTAACGATCAATTTACACGGCTGAACGATTTGCTCCGTGAAGGCAATATTCCGGTGTGGCACTGGCATGGGGATGTTCCGCAAGCCGATAAGACGAAACTGGTGCAGAATCCTTCCGGCGTGCTACAGATTACCCCTGAATCGCTTGAAGGACTATTGATGAACCGTCCGAATGCTATCCCGGCGCTGTTCCATGATCTCCGTTATATTGTCATTGACGAGGTGCATGCCTTTATGGGTGCTGATCGGGGGATTCAGGTTCTGAGTCAGCTGGCGAGAATCTCACGAATGGCGGGATGTCATCCGCGTAGAATCGGTCTATCGGCTACGCTTAGTGACTATGCTTCGGTGACGGAGTGGCTGGCGGCAGGTACGCGGGAGAGCGTAGAGGTGTCCGCTCCACAGGGCGGGCGTAAGCTCCGTTTAAGTGTGGAGCATTTCTCTTTCCCGGATGCACGGGATGAAGTGCAGGCGGAGCATTTAGAACGCGCGAAGCAGTCTTATTACGATTTCATTTATGATCATACGCATCTTAAGAAAGCGTTGATCTTCACGAATAGCCGCTCGGATGCGGAGACGGCAACCCTTGAGCTGCGGAGAACGGCCGGGAAGCGTGGGGAACGGGATGTTTTTCACGTTCACCATGGCAGCATCTCCGCGATGCTCCGCGAAGAGACGGAAGCCGCGCTGCGGCAAGGCTCCGGTCCTGCAGTTGCGGCAGCGACATTGACGCTGGAGCTGGGCATTGATCTAGGAGAGCTGGAGCGGGTGCTCCAGGTCGGCGCTCCTTATAGCTGCGCAAGCTTTGTGCAGCGACTCGGCCGCTCGGGCAGGCGTGGTGACGCCGCATCCGAGATGATCTTTGTCACGCCCGAGGAAGAGGATGAGGAAGCACAGCTTCCGGCACGGATGCCTTGGACGCTGCTTCGAGCGATAGCGGTTATTGAGCTATATGTGCGCGAGAAGTGGGTTGAACCACTGGTGGTGCGCCAGCTGCCAGTCGGGCTGTTATACCATCAGACGATGAGCATATTGAAGAGTATGGGGGAGGCGGAGCCGGAGGATTTAAAGGAGGCTGTACTAAGCTTACCTTCCTTCAATAGCATTGATCCTGCCGACTACGATACCTTCATGATTTATATGCTGGGTATGGGACAAATCGAGAAGATGGATGAAGGCAGCTTGATTATTGGGATGGCGGGGGAGAAGATCGTGAATAACTTCCGCTTCTACGCAGTCTTCAAAGACGATGAAGAGCATGTTGTCTATAACGGGACTGAAGAGATCGGTTCGATCACAACAGTACCACCACCAGGTTACTGTTTTACTCTGGCAGGGAAGCTCTGGAAGGTAGAAGAGGTCGATAATCGCCATAAAGCTGTTTATGTAAAAACCTCACGCGGTAAAGTGGATACGTTGTGGCTTGGAGCGGGCGGGGATGTGCATACACGAATTATGACCAAAATACGTGAAGTGTTAGGCGCAACATCCTTGTATCCGTATCTTGCACCGAGTGCGGCTGCGCGGCTTGAACGAGCTCGTCGTTTAGCGAAGGAAAGTGGAATGCTTGAACGTTCCGTTATGCCGGCAGGTGGAGATTCGATGTTTATCTTACCGTGGGCGGGTAGTCGGCAATTCCGCACACTAGAGCGCCTTCTTAGGAACAATTTGAAGAGCTCACAGGGACTTCGATCTATCGTGCCGATGGAACCTTATTATATGGTGGTTGCAGGCAAAACAGATGCAGAAACGCTGGAAGCGGAGATCATCGCTGAGAGTATGGCTGCCGCTGATCCTTTAACATTGTTATCTCCAGATGAAGCACCCTACCTCGGAAAGTATGACGAGTTCATCCCGCATGAGCTGTTGCGCAAAGCTTTTTCTTTAGATGGATTAGATGTTCCGGGGTTGCTTGAAGTGCTAAAACAATGGCGGCAACCACAGTAACTATTTTAAATATTTTTAATCGAGACGCCCGCTTATGCGGGCGTCTCTTTATGTTCGGACGCACAGCAACGTGTATCTCCTTGCGCCGATATAGACTTTCCTCCTATTCCATAAGTTGTATAAAAACAGGGCAGGCAGAGAATAGTATCTAGAAGATTCCTATTAAAGGATGATAACGATGTGGTCTAAAATAGTCTCTTATATTCCAGATTGGACAGTTTTTATGCAGGCAGCCATCACGCTGCTCTTTCCCATAGGGTTATATTACCTTTACAAGCATTTGTATTTTTATGTTGGAAGCGGACGTTCCAAGGAGTCAGGAGCTGACTCTCAGGAGGAACATAAGAAGGCAGACAATGAGGGAGTAAAACAGCAGCAGGGTGCGTCTACAGTGTTTACGCAAGATTATGATGCCGACCTAGCGGCGATAAGAACGGCCTTGGGGGGGAATAGTGATGTGCATTTTCGTGAATTTTCAGTCAAAGGTATTCAGGCACGTGCCGCATTGGTCTATGTGGAGGGCATGCAGGATGAAGAGCTAATCAATCAACAGGTGTTGCAAAATCTGATGTTTGCCGGTGAAATGCAAGCTTCGGAAGGAATATACACCTATATGAAACAGACTATGCTCCCGCTGGCCCAGCTTAGTGATGCTAGAGATTTGGACCATCTGCAGGAGTCTGTCCTGTTTGGATACACTGCACTGATTGTCGAAGGCATGCGTGAGATGCTTCTGGTGGGCTTTCCACATGGAGCAGTGCGCGCAATAACTGAGCCAACCTCGGAAGCTTTACTGCGGGGACCCCGGATTGGCTTTACCGAAGTGCTCAGTGAGAATACCTCTATGCTACGGCGCCAAGGTCTTAATATGAATCTGGAAATGAAAATGGTTGAAGTGGGTAGCGAAATCAAGAAGAGTCTAGTTATCGCTTATATGAAAAACATTGTAAATCCTGATCTGCTACAGGAAGTGAATGAACGGATCTCCAAAATTGATATGGATTTCATTCTGGAATCTGGCTATGTGGAGCAGTTAATCGAGGATGATTATTTAAGTCCGTTTCAGCAAACACAGAATACGGAAAGACCCGATCGAGTGATTGCCTCTTTATTAGAGGGGAGAATTGCAATTTTGCTGGACGGCACACCGTTTGCACTCATTGTTCCAGTGACGTTCAGTATGCTTTTACAGTCTCCCGAGGATTACTATGAGCGCTGGTTTCCAGGTACCCTTTTAAGGGTGTTACGGTTTTGCGCATCATTTCTGGCTCTGTTAGCCCCTGCGCTTTATATTTCCTTTATCTCCTTTCATCCGGGACTAATTCCTACTCAGCTGGCCATTTCCATAATTGAAGCACGCCAAGGTGTACCCTTTCCTGCTTTAATTGAAGTACTGATTCTGGAGATTTCCATTGAAATCTTACGTGAAGCTGGAATTCGTCTGCCGAAGCCCATAGGTCCGGCAATGGGAATTGTCGGAGGTCTGATCATTGGAGATGCCGCGGTACAGGCCGGTATTGTAAGTCCATTTCTAGTAATTGTCGTTGCAGTGACAGCGATCTCTTCGTTTTCCATACCGATGTACAGTGCCGGCATTACCCTCCGGATCTTACGATTCGCAGGCATGTTATTTGCAGCGGTCCTGGGCATGTACGGAACCATCCTGTTCTTCCTGCTGATTTGCAGTCATCTGACTCGCCTTTCAAGCTTCGGGGTGCCTTACATCACACCTATCTCGCCCTTTCGGGTAAGTGACTGGAAGGATTTATTTATCCGTGCACCCTTATCCATTATGAAGCGAAGACCGGAGATGCTGAAGACCCAGAAGAAAAATCGCAAATCCTAGAGAATGTATTCTTGCAGGAGCAGGGGGGAGACTACAGTGTTCAAACGTACGGATGACAAGATCACAACCTCGCAAGCTGCCATAGTATTGACCAATTCAATGCTGGGTGCCGGAATTTTGACCTTGCCAAGAGATCTTGTCAAGGCTGTACAGACTCCTGATGCCTGGGTTTCTGTGGTGCTGGGTGGTATTGTCGTGTTTATAGTGATAATGGTTATGGTGAAGCTTAGCCAGCAATTTCCAGGTAAAACTGTCTTTCAGTATTCTAAAAAAATTGTTGGAAATCTTCCAGGTGGTGTACTGAGTTCTTTGTTGATTCTGTACTTTATTGTGATTGCGGGCTTCGAAATCCGAGTACTGGCGGAAGTAACGTTGTTCTTTCTTCTGGAAGGGACTCCAATTTGGGCGATTGTGATGCCGTTCATCTGGGTAGGCACCTATTTGGTGTATGGGGGGATTAATTCCATTGCCCGTGTGTTTCAAATTGTGTTTCCGATCAGTATCTTTATTCTGATTATTTGTTTTATCTTAAGCTCCAGAATATTTGATATTCATCATTTACGCCCTTTTATGAGTGAAGGCCTGATGCCGGTCATTCGGGGGATGAAGTCGGGCATCCTGATCTTTACTGGATGTGAGGTTGTTATGATCATGACGGCCTTTATGGAGCATCCGCAGGAAGCGGTTAAAGGGATGATGGTCGGATTCTGTATCCCGTTGGTACTGTATTTGGTAACTGTTGTGATGGTTATTGGAGGTCTGTCCATCAATTCTGTAATCACCAGTACCTGGCCTACGATAGATTTGGTACGAAGCTTGGAAATTTCAGGATTCTTTTTTGAACGATTTGAATTTCCTTTGTTAGTCATATGGCTGATGCAGATGTTCTGCAATTTTTGCAGTTTTTTCTTTAATGCGTCACTTGGAATTTCGCAAGTGTTTAATCTGAAGATCCATCCGGTTATGTTCGCCTTAATGCCTGTAATTTTCATCTGCACGATGATTCCTCAACGCATCAACGATGTCTTCAGTCTTGGTGAATCGATTGGCTATATGGGTGTGCTGATTTTTATGTTGTTGCCACTGTTATTGTCGATCGTATTACTGATCAGGAAGAAAGGACTCAAGCAGAATGTTTAGACAGAGGGTAATACACTTACTAATAATATTCATGATTCTGCTTACGCAGCCTGGTTGTTGGAGCAGTAAAGAGATTGAAGACCTGAGTGTTATTACGGGATTGGCGCTTGATAAGGGGGAACCTAGAACGCTCGAACGGGAATTTGAGGAGCGTGGAGGGAGCTACCCAAAGCATAATAAACTTACGGCAACCGTACAAATTGTGCCTGAAAGAACAATCGGGAACTCCGGTAAAGAAGGCGAAAAAACCAAAACCCATTTTTACAATATTTCAGAAACAGGGGATTCTCTGCTTGAAATATTCCGTCAGTTTTCCATTCGCAAGAACCGTCCGATTATAGGCCATCACCTTAAGGTTATCGTCATATCAGAGGATCTAGTGCAAAAGGCGAAGATCAGACAGTTAATGGATTTTGTACTCCGAGATAACGATATCCGTCCCAGTTGTCTCATATTTCTTAGCCAGGGGCTCGCGTCCGATTCGCTTATGACGACTGAGGAGGAGATTCCTTCCTTCCGGCTGGTGGAGATGGTCCGTAACAATTTCAGAACCAGTAAAGTTATGAAGGGCATAACGCTATCGAATCTAGATGCGCTTATGTACTCCAAGCAAAGCTTTGTGTTGCAGAACGTTATAGAGGCACATGGTGAGATCAAATTTTCCGGAGCCGGTATAATCAAGGGAGATACAGGACATTGGATCGGAAATCTCGACCAAAATGACGTGGAGAGTATTGCCTGGATCAAGGGGGATATAAGAGGAGGGAGTCTCAAAGCATATGATCAGTCGAACGAGTCGATTACTTATGAGATTAAATCCGTTAAGAGTAAGATTACGCTGAAAGAGACCGATGATAAGAAGATATCATTTCATGTTGCAATTGAGTCCACTGGACGCCTAATTGAGAATTGGGATGTTGATGCGCATTCCTCGGAAGTTGATTATTTCAAAGAACTAGAGAAGATATTCGAAGAAAAATTAACCCAACAAATCAATGCTCTTATCAACAAAATGCAATCCACTTACAAAGTGGATGTAGCAGGATTCGGAGATTGGTTTAGCATTGAAAGGCCTCATGTCTGGAAACAGATTAAGGATCATTGGGACGAGGAATTTACTCGGATTCCAGTGACCTTTGATCTAAAGCTTAAGATTACCGATTTTGGTACAACATCTGATTGAACGAATTTCCAGACAGAATATCGAAAATTATTTTTAATCGAAGCACCCCAATTAGCGGGTGTTTCGTTATGTTCGGACATATATTGTATTTTTCTAGAAAAAACAAACCATATATCTTAAATTTGACACCTTGTTGAAAGCGCTTAACAGTACAATAATAAGCCTATAACGAAAATAGGGGGCGTCAAACAATGGTCAGCAAAAAAATGAAGGCAACTTCAGCAATTGCGTTATCAGCAGCTTTGGTTTTAAGTATGGCAGCGTGTGGAAATTCAAACAACAACGAGAGTAAAGGCGCTACAGAGTCGAAAGGGAATACAGCTACGAATGCTCCAGATGCCGGAACTACAAAAACCGAAAGCGGTAAGAAGGTCACGATTACTTTTCAAAATATCTACCCGGATCCAGCAACACCTTCTTATAAGATGCTTCATGAATTAGTTGACCAATATGAAAAAGAAAACCCTAACATTCACATCGAACTGGATACTTTAAATACGGACCAGCAAAAGGTCAAATTGAAAACACAAGCCGCTTCCAAAGAAATTCCTGATATTACGATTGTTAACCCGGCTGCACAAATGAAACCTTTCGTTGATGCTAAGCTGTTTGCTCCTCTGAATGACATGCTGGATCAAAATGGACTGAAAGACACTTATCAATCCGGTCTACTTGATTACTACAGCTTCGATGGTAATGTTTATGCGCTGCCAGATGGTAATAACATCGAGGTAGTCTACTATAATAAAGAACTCTTCGAGCAAGCGGGCATCGCAGACACTCCTAAAACATTCGATGAATTACTCCAAGATGTAAAAACCTTGAAAGCAAAAGGCATTACGCCAATCGCGATCGGTGAAAAAGATTCCTGGACGGGTTCATTCTTGTTCATGAATATCCTGCTTCGCACCAATGGAGGACCTGGTTTCCTTCAAGACGTACTTGATGGCAAAAAAACATTTGAAGATCCTGCTTTCGTAGAAGCTGTAGATCGTTTCCAAGACCTCGTGCAAGCAGGTGCATTCCCAGATGGAGCAACTTCCATCGATGCTAATGCAGGTGGTAATATCTTCAAATCCGGTAAAGCTGCTATGTGGGTTATCGGTTCATGGGAAACAGGTGCAATTGACGCTTCCTCAGTCGCTGGTAAAGCAGGAGCCTTCCAATTCCCAAGCGTTAATGGTAAAGGGGATCCAAATGAATTCATGCTCGCACCAGGTAGCGCCTTTGCGATTTCTGCGAACAGTGAGCATTTACAAGAAACGAAAGATTTCTTGAATTTCTTTACACTGAATCTTCCTAAAAAACAATTTGAACTTAAAAATGCTGTAGGGATTGGTCAAAAAGTAGATGGAGACCTGAAAGGCGCAGGATATTCTGATCTGGCGATCAACATTTCAGGATTGTTCAATCAGGTTAAAGGTGGCGACTTGGCCTTTGACAACACCATGAACCCAGCTACGGCACAAGTCCATCTAAGCAGTATCCAAAATCTTTTTGTTCAAAAAGTGGATTCCGCTCAAGTAGCTAAAGAACATCAAACCGCATTTGAAGCTAATAAATAAGAAGGTTTTGAAAACGCGATGCGAGGGTGCTTAAACGCTTCTTCGCATCGTGTTTACATTCTAGGGGGCGGAAATAATGAAGGTACTAAAGGTTCCAGCGCGCACAATCGCCGTCTTCGTGTTACCTTGCCTGCTTTTGTATGTGTGCTTGGTGTTTGCTCCTATCCTAGTATCCTTTTATACAGGATTGCTGCAATGGGACGGAATTACGACTACGAAAACATTTGCTGGACTTGCTAATTTCAAAGAGATGTTTTTTCATGATCCAGTGTTTTGGCCATCTGTAAAGAGAACGTTACTCTATGCTGTGGCTTCCATGGTGGAAATTCCATTTTGTTTGTTGATGGCTATCCTTCTAAATCGGTACGTGAGAAAAGGAAACACTTTAGTTTCTATTTACTTTACGCCGGTTATTTTGTCGGTGGTTATCATTGGTCAGCTCTGGAAAACGATCTATGACCCTGTCTCCATGGGCGGGATGTTGAATGGCGTCCTGATCTCTCTTGGGCTGGATAGCTGGACTCACAATTGGATCACAGAACCTAAAATTGCGATGTTTGCGCTTTATGCAGTATCTCTTTGGCAATATTTTGGCTACCATTTGCTGATTCAATATACCGGTGTTCAGAATATCCCGGATGAGCTGTATGAAGCGGCAAAGATTGATGGGGCTGACGGATTCAAAGCCGATCGATATATTACTTTTCCGCTGATTATTCCAATCTTTAAAATATCTATCGTACTCGCTTTTATAGGATCTTTGCAGGCTTTTGATCTCGTTATGGTCATGACAGCCGGTGGACCCGCTCATGCTACAGATGTTATTTCCACACATATGTACAACAGTTCTTTCTTATCCTTTAAATATGGATATGGTAGTGCTATCGCTTCGTTCTTGGTCATACTGTGCCTTGTGTTTACTGCTAGCATTAATACTATCTTTAATAAGCTTGAGAAAAAATTCAGTTAGCAAAGGAGTGCGCGATCATGCGGAATGTCAAGAAAGGACTCGTGTATCTTCTCTTTGCGATTCCTGTCGTTACCCAGCTATATCCTCTTCTATGGCTAATGCTCTATTCCTTGAAGACCAATGAAGAGATTTTGGGAGGAAGTTTTTTCTCATTTCCTAAAGTATTTCAGTGGCATAACTATAGCGAGGCTTATAAGTCAGGTAGCTATCTAAAGTATTTATCTAACAGTGTAGTGGTTACCGGTGTAACAATGATCTTTGTCATCCTGCTTAGCTCGATGGTAGCTTACGCGATCTCACGGTTCCGTTGGCGTTACGGCAACTTGGTCATGACGATCTTCTTAATGGGGATGATGATTCCCATGCAGGCTACCTTGCTTCCGCTGATGATCATTTTCAAAAATATGCATATTCTGAATACACACTTATCGCTCATATTGCCTTATGTTGCTTTTTCAACCCCTATAGCGGTGTTCATATTAAGTGGCTTTATGAAGAGCATTCCGCATGAAATCGAAGAATCAGCCTTTATTGATGGGGCGAGCGTATATCGGATCTTCCGCACGATCATTCTTCCTGTATCTGTACCACCGGTAATGACTGTGTGTATTCTAACGTTCATCAACATTTGGAATGAGTATATCTTAGCGGCCACCTTCATTTCCTCCGAGAAATTGAAGACCTTACCCTTTGGCGTGTACACATTCGTTAGTCAGTATTCTGTAAACTATGGGAATATCGGTGCATTTCTAGTGATGGGTGCGTTACCCGTCATTTTAATCTATTTCTTCTTATCCAATCAGATTACAAAAGGAATGGTGGCGGGCGCAGTAAAAGGATAAATCTATATTGCAAATTACAATAATGGAATTATAATGAAGAAGCAGCAGGACAGATGAGTTTGAGGAGGGAAGCCTTTTTGAGAAACAGCTTTCATTCCATCCACCATCGATTGTTTTTGCTGTTTCTTTTTTGCATGTCTAGCATTCTATTAATTGTGAGTCTGCTCTATTACAACCGGACAACCGTACAGTTTCATGAGAAAATAAGTGATTTGTCGCAGAAGAATGTCGCTCAGACAGCGGATCTATTCAGCTTACTGTACAAAGGGTATGATAGTCTCTCTAAATCACTCAGCAATAACTTTGAATTGATACGTTTGATTAATGAGACAAGCACAGAGCCCGCGGTAGCTTACATCAATGAACAGACGATTACCAATATTTTAGGAGCTATATTTTATTCTCGGGATGATCTCGTAGGTATTCATGTCATTACAGATAAAGGTAAGATCTATAATTACGGAAACTATATGAATGTGGTTGATCCCGAATATATGAAGGAAGATTGGTACCATCAGCTGCAAGCTTCCTCCGGTAAAATGGTCTGGCTCGGCGTCTATGAACATTCTCTTATCGATCAAGTGGAGGATAGTCCTGTGTTTGCCTTCGGCCGTCAGATTTACGATCTCAATGAACACAAACCGATTGGCATTGTTCTGTACGAGACGAATCCGAAGCCTGTTCTGGATGCGCTGGATAATGTGAAGCTGGGTGAGCATAGCCAGGTGTATTTAATGTCGCAGGATGGACGATTCGTATCCTCTGCCGAAGATCAGGAACCTGATTTAACTCAGCTCCCGTCTTTACAGAACTCCCAGAATGTTGTGGTCGAACAGACAGCCAATCGTCTGCTTGTCGCTTCTAAACTGTCCTTCTCTGGTTGGTGGGTGCTTAGTATCACACCTAATCGCGATTTAAATGTAGAGCTGGTAGAGATGAAACGTTATCTGTTCATTGTATTTTCGATTCTTGTTCTCGTCTCTACTTTGATAGCTTCTATTGTTTCACGAACGATTTCTTTGCCGCTTAAAAAGGTGATTCGAGAGATGAAGCAAGTGGAGATCGGTAATTTTCGGGGAATGGTGAATGTTTCATCTTATCAAGAGATTAATATTCTTGTTGCTTCGTTTAATCGGATGGTTCGCCGGATCGAAGAACTAATCGAGCGGGTAAAACTTTCTTCCGTCAGTGAGAAGAATGCTGAGCTTCATGCCTTACAATCTCAAGTGAACCCACATTTTCTATACAATACTCTGGATATGATTTATTGGATGCTGGATGAGGAAGGGAATGAGCAACTGGGTGAACTTGTTCTCTCGCTATCTTCGATGTTCCGGTACAGCAGTTATTGGGAAGTTGACGTAGAAGTCACGCTACGAGAAGAACTGGAACAAATCGGGCACTATCTAAATATTATTTCTATCCGGCTGGAAGGTCGTCTACGGATTGAGATAAATATAGATGAACGATGGCTTGAGGTTCGCCTTCCCAAGATGACTGTACAACCGGTCATTGAAAATGCTGTAAAACATGGCTTGGAATCGCTCGATCGTCAAGGTATTTTGAAGGTGAGTATACTTGAAGAAGCTGGATTGCTGAATATCGTCGTTCAAGATAATGGCAAAGGTATGGATGCAGAGAAGCTGAATGCGCTGGTGGAATCCTTGGATCGACCTACAACGAAAGAAAATGGAAAAATGGGGATCGGTCTTCAAAATCTGCATCGGCGGCTCCAGCATATGTTCGGAGAATCCTATGGTCTTGTGATTCGAAGCTTACCTGGAGAAGGAACCGTGGTTGCTATTATGCTGCCGATTCCGCAGGAAGGAGAGCATAGTCGTGAACATTCTCATAGCTGATGATGAACGGGTGATCCGAGAAGGCATTAAGCGCACTATAAGAAGTATCTATCCAGATTATTGTGTACATGTTGCTGCGTCGACAGAAGAAGCTGTCAAGATTATGGAGGAACAGTCCATCCATATCGTCTTAACAGATATTCTTATGCCCGGTATGAATGGTCTAGAGTTCATGAGGATTTCTAAGCGGCGGTATCCTTATGTCAAATGGGTGGTCATCTCTGCACACAGTGAGTTTGCCTACGCGCAGGAGGCAGTTCGTCTTGGAGCGAGAGATTATCTACTTAAGCCGATCGGTAAAAGCAAGCTACTTGAGATTATTAGTAACTTATCGCTAGAAATAGAGCAGGATCATAAGCTTATTAAAGATGAAGACCGATTAAGGTCAAGTCTGAAATATTTAAGAGAAGGTGTATTTCAAAGGCTCGCTTCTGGTTTTAATCTCGGTAATTTAGACATCAGCCAATTAATAGAAGACCATCAATGTTTCTATTTGATTTTGCTTCAAATGGAGGCGGGTGATAAAAACATTCGGATAGAACATTTTATTGTAGAAAATGTGTTAACTGAACTGATAGAGCGTGACGGGAGCGGTTTTGTGGTCAGCTATGACCGCCAGAGTCTTCTGGGATTAATCACCTTAAGAGAAGAAGCACGATTAGAATCTTTTCTGGAAGATGGGCGGACCTATTTGAAGCAATATTTAAAAACACCTTTCCAAATGATCCATTCCGGACTTAGCTACGATATAAATACTGTCCCTCAGATCGTAACGAGCTTAAGAGAGGCAGTGAATTCGCAAGTATTGGATTTAACGCCAGCGAAAGGTAGTGGCGAAAAAGCCATCGACATCGCATTGCAATATGTAAAAGAACACTATTTCGAAGACCTTACTTTGGAAAAGATTGCTTCCGTTGTATTTCTGAATCCGGTCTACTTCAGTCAATTATTTAAACAGAAGACGGGTCAAGGCTATAAAGAATACGTGACATCCTTACGATTGGAGCAAGCCAAGTTGCTGCTAGTGAACTCGAAGCTTAAGGTGGCAGAAATCGCCGAACGTATTGGATATCAGGACATGCGACATTTTACACAGATGTTCCGCAAGCGGTTCCTAGTAACTCCGACGGAGTATCGTCAGCAGCTTAACAATGGAACCTACTGAATTTTTGTTCATAGGAAAGGAAAAAGGATCTCTGCAGCCATTAGGGTGGCTATAGAGATCTTTTTTTGTGTGTAGATCAGTATGGGTAACTAGAAGCAGCGTATATAAAAATAACGAAAAATAAAATGATTATGGCGTAAAGTAGAGTGCCGACAATCCCGCATACCAGACCCGCAATAGCTAAGCCTCTTCCTTGCTCATACCGAATCCGTATTTCTTTAAGGGATAAGGCAGACAGAATAACCGCTACAATCCCTAACAAAAATCCGATATAAGGAACAATTATGGAAAGTACTCCTAAAACGAAACCAGCAATTGACTTGCCATTCAGCGGTGTTGGTGGGGGCGGGGGAGGATAATAGTTTTGATTCTCGTTCGGCCCATAACTCATTCAAATCACCTCCTATCAAGCGTGTTATTGGATGTAGTTAATCCAGTGTTCAAGCTGTACACAAGGAATGAGTCCAATAGATTCAGCTAGTCTGATGGAAGCTTGATTTGTTTCAAGCACATGATAGCGTGGAATAAACCCTCGTTCTAACGTTTCTTGTATGGCGGTTTGGACCACCTTTTTCGCATACCCGTTTCTTTGAGAGGATTCTAAAGTATGTACAGCGCCGATTTCCCAGATGGTTTCTTCATTACGGAACGCTAAGCAGGTACTGACCGGATTGTCGTCTAGGAAAATTGACACGGAAAAAGCCCCGTTTTGAAAATAGTCTTCTATTTCGTCTTTCGTGTAATGATTAGCGGCCCACAGCGGAATTAATCTGTCGTCAACCACATGACTGATAACAACATCTTCGTCCTTCGGAAAGATTTGTCCCTCAGCTGTACTGTATGAGTAGAACCCCCGGACTTTCTCCATTGAAAAATGTGATGATAATGCCTTTTTATAGTTCACGTCTTGCAGTTTAAAAACAATTTTTGCTTGCGGAGGCAACAATTGAAACAGAGCCGGAAATACATCTGGGCTGCTGTAATCCATAAATACGATGTAATCCGCTTGAGGATATACTCTATGATCATATGCGTACGCTGAAGCAGGAAGAAGCAATAAAACACCCCATTGATTTCCTTGCTCCACAAGATGAGACTCCATGACTTCATGGAATGAGGTTAGCATTTTTAATAAACTGACATTCTTTAACGGTTCTTTGCGCAATCTGGTCATAATTCGGTCATTCTGGTGCATGTTATTTACTCCCCGCTCAATATATTTCAATATAAATTGCACTTATGCAGATCATTATATTTAGGATAATTATTATATCGCAGAAATACGTCAGCTTGACAGTGACTGTTATAATGTATTAGGAAAATAAAGCTTGCTGTTTGATGCAGCATACGTAATCGGAGGCACAGAATTTCATGACACAATCTATCACACCCGCTGCAGTTCGTGTAGGAGGAGGCCTAACTAAGCAATTCATACTTATTTTAGCCATTGCATCAGGATTAAGCGTTGCAAATATGTATTACAATCAGCCCCTTTTGGCTGATATAGGACGAACATTCCATGCATCCTCTAACGCAGTAGGATATGTATCGATGCTTACTCAGATCGGTTATGCGCTTGGGATGTTATTCTTTGTTCCGTTGGGCGACATCCGTGAACGAAGAACACTAATATCCGGACTTCTTATTGCTGTATCACTATCACTTGTTGGTTTCGCTACAGCTCAGAACCTTATTTGGATGTATATCGCCAGTTTTGCTATTGGCATTACTACGGTCGTGCCGCAGGTCATCATTCCTCTCTCGGCGGAGCTCGCTTTGCCAGAAGAAAGAGGTAAGGTTATTGGAACCGTAATGAGCGGGCTATTTTTTGGTATTTTGCTGGCAAGAACAATATCCGGAATTATAGGAGATATGTTCGGCTGGAGAGCCATGTACTGGATTGCCGCAGCTATAATGCTATTGTTATCCCTTATCTTATACCAACTAATTCCAAAGACGAAACCAGAAAATAATTCATCCTATTCAGATCTACTGAAATCAATGGGGAATTTGATTCGCAGATATTCGACGCTTCGTGAAGCATCATTGATTGGTGCTTGTATGTTTGGTGGCTTCAGCGTGTTCTGGACTTCACTGGCTTTCTTTCTAGAAGGTGAACCTTACCACTATAGTAGCTCTATCACAGGCTTGTTTGGGTTGATCGGTGTAGCAGGTGCTGCGGGCGCTCCATTTATCGGGAGGTTAGCTGATAGGATCGCACCGAAAAAGATAGTAGGTATACTACTATTGCTGACATTGATTGCTTATGGATTCTTCGGTTTAGCTGGATTTACAATTTGGAGCCTGATTGCCGGTGTTATTATCTTGGATCTTGGAGTACAAGGGTCACAGGTTAGTAACCAAACACGAATCTATGCACTTGAGCCGGCGGCGCGCAGCCGAATAAATACGGTGTTTATGGTTAGCACTTTTACAGGTGGAGCTATTGGATCAACACTTGGAAGCTTTGCATGGCAGCATTGGGGCTGGAATGGCGTCTGTCTGATGGGTGGAATGCTAATTGTGGCCGCTATATGCATATGGATAGTCTATAGAGGAATTGAGAAGAAGACATTCAACGCAGGAGGTGCATGAGCATCGCTCAGAAGACGAAAGTCGTAGAAGTTGTCCCTTATGATCCAGAGTGGAAGGTAGAATTCGATAGAATAAAAGAACAGTTGTTATCTTATGTTGGCGACCTCATTATTACGATAGAGCATGTGGGGAGTACTTCCATTGAAGGACTCGCTGCTAAACCCATCATAGATCTTGATCTTGTAATGGATAGCTACGATGTACTCCCACAAATCATAGAACGTTTACAACAGCATGGTTATGAACATCAAGGGAACTTGGGAATCGAGGGCAGGGAAGCCTTCAAAAGACGTCAAGCGGACGAATTCATGAAATATCATCTGTATGTATGCCCTAAGGATGGAAAAGGGTATTTGGAGCATATCGCTTTTAGAGACTATCTCCGTTCAAATGCGGAAGCACGTCAAGCATATGCAGAAGTCAAACAGCATTTGGCGGAACAACATCGCTACGATATGGATGCTTACTGTGAAGGAAAGACAGCGTTTGTCACCTCGATTTTATCAAAAGCCATGAAATAACCCATAAGCAATCATATGCCAGATCGAAGATGGCTTCGATATTCACTGGGGGACATACCGCTCCACTTACGGAACTGCTTGGAGAAATATAACGCATCATTGAAACCGACGGAAGAGGATACCTGGTCGATGGTGAGCGTTCCTCCAAGCAGTTCCTTTGCTTTATCCATGCGAACCTTTAACAAATATTGCTTGGGTGACATTCCGATCTTTTGCTTAAAGGCCTTAGAGAGGTGTGCCCTATGATAACCAAGAGAGGATGCCATGTGGTCGATACTGATCTGTTGATGAAATTGGAGAGAGATCCAGCGGATCGCTTGATTGATCTGGCGGTCGATAACATCCGGTAATTGTGCGGATTTAGGGGTGAGCGAACTTATGTTCGCAAGACCGAATTTGTGCACCAGAAGGCGCAGCCACCCAGAAGCCTCCAAACTTTCCAACCTTGGATAAGCAGACTGCTGAAAGGAAAAACGAATATGCTCATACAAGTTATGTATCTCTACAAGGTTATCTAAGTGTATTAACGGCTTGTCCGGTGTAATCCCCACTTCTTTAAATAGCTGTTGAACGGCTTCCCCTTGCAAGGCCACCCATACATAAGTCCAAGGCTGTTCCATGTCTGCCTGATAGCTGAATAATACCCCTGGGAAAATAACAAAGGTATCTCCTGTACCACATACCTGTGAGTTACTTCCACTCTGAAATATGCCTTTTCCATCTATTACGGTATGTATAAGGTAGTAATCGTGAACGGATGGCCCCATTTTATGTCCAGGAACCGGTTTGCCTTCACCGCTGAACAATACAGTCAGGTCGGGTTCATCTGGAGCAAGATTAAGCCCTGCTGAGAAATGATAATGCTCTGAAGCCATTTGCTTCTGACCTCCTATACATGATTTGAATTACAATTAGATTATAGGACATATCACTAAAATGCAACAAACATCCATATATGAATTGTATTTCTCCATACTCATTGAGACCGCTCTCATTTATAGTGAATAGTGAAGAGAGAGACGGATATCCTCTGACATTCTAGTGTTTATAAGGGGAATTCATTGAGGTTTTCTGAGTGGCTAGCGATGTCGAGACCGTAGAACTCACTACTTAAGGAGGAATATTTCATATGTCCAAAATTACATTTATCGGAGCGGGTAGTACTGTATTTGCAAAGAATGTTTTAGGAGATTGCATGAGAACTCCAGCCCTTCAAGGCTTTGAGCTTGCCCTATATGATATTGATCTTCAGCGCCTGAAAGATTCCGAGAATATGCTGAGTAATATAAAAGCAAGTAGTGGCAGTACTTGTATCGTGAAATCCTATACGGATCGTAAGGAAGCTTTGCGCGGAGCTAAATATGTGATTAATGCGATTCAGGTCGGGGGTTACGATCCTTGTACCATTACAGACTTTGAAATTCCGAAGAAATATGGCTTGCGTCAAACGATTGCGGACACGGTTGGTATCGGTGGTGTTTTCCGCAACTTACGCACGATTCCTGTCATGCTTGATTTTGCGGCAGATGTGAGAGAGGTTTGTCCAGATGCTCTGTTCATGAATTATACGAATCCAATGGCAGTATTGACCAATGTGATGAACACTTATGGTGGTGTGAATACCGTTGGATTATGTCATAGCGTACAGCATTGTATTCCAGGCTTATTCGAGCATCTGGGAATGGATCAGACGGGTGTACAGGCTAAGATTGCAGGGATTAACCATATGGCTTGGCTACTCGAGGTTACGAAGGACGGAGAGGACTTATATCCGGAAATCAAACGCCGTGCTGCCGATAAGCAGAAAGAACATCACGGGGATATGGTTCGTTATGAAATGATGCTTAAATTTGGTTATTATATTACGGAGTCTTCAGAACATAACGCAGAGTATCATCCTTATTTTATCAAGCGTAATTATCCTGAGCTCATCGAACGGTTTCAAATTCCACTCGACGAGTACCCACGCCGCTGTGTAGAACAAATTGAACGGTGGCAGCAAATGCGTGAAGAATTAGTAAATAATAAAGAGCTTGTACATGAACGTTCGCATGAATATGCGTCCTACATTATGGAAGCCATCGAAACGAATGTACCTTTCAAAATTGGTGGTAATGTTATGAATACAGGTCTTATCACCAATCTTCCGAAAGAAGCATGTGTAGAAGTTCCATGCCTTGTAGACCGCAGTGGCGTTACTCCAACCTTCGTGGGAGATCTGCCTCCGCAGTGTGCCGCACTGAATCGTACGAACATTAATACACAATTGTTAACAATCGAAGCAGCGATTACTCATAAGAGAGAGCATATTTATCACGCAGCTATGCTCGATCCGCACACTGCCGCCGAACTGTCGATGGATGACATTACGAATATGTGTGATGAGCTGATCACGACCCATGGAGACTGGTTGCCCGCGTATAAATAAAATTTCATATTGTTACAATTTTATAATTCTAAAGCCTGAGAAATCAGGCTTTTTTTGCTTATCTGTCTAGGACAACTGGGGTCCTACGGAATACAAATATATGGACACCTAAATGCGGAGGTGAAGCATGATGATCATTGAGAACTATACCTTAGCATCGTCCACATCCCATGCCACCCCTTATTATGTGATCAGAGGTGGGCTCCCTGGTCCTGTGTTTATGGTGGTGTCCGGCATACACGGGAATGAAACGGGAAGCATACGTGCTGCTCAAAACCTCGTGTATCGCTTAAGACAAGGAGAACTATATATTTACCGAGGTACACTTATTATTGTTCCTCTTATGAATCAAAGAGCTTATCGCAAACGAATTCGTGGCGTGCCGGATTTGAACCGAACGTTCCCACGTACTCGGAATGGATCTGCTAAACATCCGTTATCCATAGCCTTGCTTCAATTAGTACGGCTTTATCGTCCCACCTGGTACCTTGATCTCCATGAAGCGAACGGTTTATCTCAAAGAAATCCGAAACGACTCGGTCAGTCTATTATCATTAAACCGGGGAGTCAAGGTACAGTTACGGCAAGACGTATCTTAAAAGACATTAATCGTACAATCGCTAATACTTCTTATCATTTTAATATCCGTTTACGAGAGCGCCCCGGCTCGTCACGTGCAGCCGTCTCCCGTATCATAGGAGCGAAGGCATTTACTGTGGAAACCTGCTGGAGTCTTGACCGTGACCTTCGTATTCGCTATCAGATGGACATTGTTAGTCGCTTTTTAAGAAGTGCTGGATTGATGTGATGATGATTATATATGCTGAATGCCAAGCAAGCTGACCCTGAGTTCATAGGAATCGGCTTGTTTTGTGTGGATTTGAAAGATCATTGACAACAATGAGTATAGTGTATATATTACATATATACATTGAATACACATAAACTAGGAGTGAGGGCACGAGTTCATGAACATATTGATATCCAACACTTCCGGTGAACCCATCTATGCACAGATTGTAAGTCAGATCCGCCAGATGATCCTACAAGGAGAGTTAGTCTCAGGTACGCCTTTACCTTCTATTCGACTGTTAGCCAAAGAGCTGCAGATTAGCGTAATTACAACAAAACGAGCTTACGAAGAACTGGAGAGAGAAGGCCTTATTAATTCCATTGTGGGAAAAGGCTCCTTTGTTTCTGGTGCAGATCAGGAGTTTATTCGTGAGCAACGGCTACGGATCATGGAGAACAAGATGAAGGAAATTATTGACGAGAGTAAAATGTTAGGGATTGATTTTGCTGAGTTCAGTGAGATGTTGAAATTGCTGTATGAGGAGGAGACAGAATGAACGATGTCATTCAATTGAATCAAATATCTAAAAAATATGGCCATTTTAGCCTATGCGAACTTACGTTCGGTATCAAGGAAGGGTATATAACGGGGTTAATAGGACCCAATGGGGCAGGGAAAACAACTTTAATTAAAATGATGATGGGTATGGTACAACCCGACCAAGGAAGTATCGAGATTTTTGGCAAAGAAACGTCCATAAAGAATGCAAAGTACAAAGAGCGAATTGGGTATGTTTCCGATGAGAACTACTTTTATGATCAATTAACCATCGATCAGATGAGCAAGATGATTGCTCCCTTTTATAGTCAGTGGGATAAAGAGACTTATAGGAAATACATAGAGATGTTTAAGCTTTCCCCGCGGAAAAAGATTAAAGAACTCTCTAAAGGGATGAAAATGAAGTATTCGCTCGCCATTGCTTTATCACACGGTGCAGATCTGCTCATCATGGACGAACCTACTGCAGGTCTTGATCCCATATTCCGAAGAGAACTGCTTGATCTGCTTAGTGAGCATATCCAGGATGAGAAGAAATCTATTCTTTTTTCCACACATAACACGACTGATTTGGACCGGATAGCAGATTATATTGTTTTTGTGAATGAGGGGCGGCTAGTTTTTAATGAGATGAAAGAATCTCTACCTAATAAATATATGCTGGTAAAAGGCAACAAGGAGTTGCTTGATCGGGATGTGCGAAAATGGTTCATCGGGCTTAGAGAGACGGAAGTTGGTTTCGAGGGTCTTCTGAACAATCGCTCTGAGGGCGAACGATTCTTTAGAGATCATGCCATATGCGAGACACCTACTCTGGAAGAAATTATGTATTTTACGGTAAAGGGAAACGCTTTGTATGTTTAATCTCTTGCTGTTGATTCGTAAAGACATTATTCTCCTGCGGAATTTTATTCCTTTATTTCTCTTGAGTATTTTGTTTGTTGCATATGTACAATTGGATAGCTCCAGTATGTTTGCTACCTTTCAATCTTTACTATTGCTCGTATACTCCTGTTCGATGGATGCACAGAATAACAACACAAAGTTTGTTATAGGACTGCCAGTAAGTCGGCAAGAGATTGTCTTGGCTAAATACTTATCACTGATTCCTTATAGTTTCATTGGTTTGGTTTGCTCTTTTGCTTTGTTTCTAATTTCCTTTTCATTTGGATATTCCATTAGCCCGGTGTATTGGATAGGGGTATCTTTAACGTTACTTATGATTCCTGTGACTGCGTCTATTTATCTGCCGATTCATTATTGGCTAGGATACAAAAACTATTACTTCAATATCTTTTTTAATGTAGTTATAACGATAACCACCATAAATGCTGGATCTTCACTCACCAATTCATTAATTTTCTCAAAAATAACCCATTTAAAGCTGCAAGATCATCTGGTGCAGACAGGTTTGATAGGGATCGTTTATCTATTCATCTTGTACTTCTCATATAAGATTTCACTACGATTGTTTAGCAGGGAAGAGTTATAAGCTAAGGAGGACTTATAGTGTATCATTCATTTTATCTTATTCAAAAAGACTTCATTCTTTTGCGTAAATTTCTGATGCTGCTCATCCCTTTCTTTATTTTTATAGCTTACTCGAACTATCATAGCTTCAGTTTATTTACGGTAATGCCACCCATGCTGTTGTTGATAAGCTCCTGTTCTATGGATACTCAGCAGATGACGCAACGGTTTCTAGTTAATCTCCCTGTGCGGAGACAAGAGCTTGTCCGTGCCAAATACTTCTCAATCCTACCGTATGCGCTTGTTGGGCTGGCAGCAACTGCTTTTACCTATCTCTTGATTATTATGACAGGTAAAGAGGTAACCTCTCATTTTTGGCAAGAGGTTGGTATTGTGATATCTATATTCCCACTCCTCGCTATGCTTTATTTACCGATTCATTACTGGTTAGGGGCTAAAGGAACGCAAGTGGTTAATCTCGTTTTTATGATGATTATAATGGTTGGTCCGAATGTGATTGGTAGTTTGCTTCAATGGTTTCCTAACCTAGAGAACTGGCAGAGCTTTGGCGTGAAGTCTAGCTTTATTCCTTATATCATACTAGGACTCGCTTACGTGTTTTTACTCAGCTGTTCTTATCTCATTTCTTTGCGGATTTTTGAGAAGAAGGATCTCTGATGTTAATAATTTGAGATTTAGATTGAATTCATATACCATTATCACTACAAAGATAAATACTGTAGGGGAAGGGTATACATCCAATGCCTAAAATGATTTATAGTTTTCGTACAAAAATGATTATGCTGCTGATGGCCAGTATGCTAGTATCCGGTGGGATAACCTTTTTAATCTATAAGGCGCTCCAGCGATATTATCACTCTGAGGTGAAGTTTGAGAATCCACTAACCAAAGTTCGCTATGTAATAAGAGATATTGGAGATGTGAATACATTTTTAATTATCTTTATACCACTAGCCATTCTATTTTTCTTCTTATTCACTAAGCCGTATGCAAAATACTTCAAAGAAATATCAAAGGGGATTCATCAACTAGCGTCAGGTGATTTCTCCGAACGAGTAGATATACCCTCCAAAGATGAATTTGGGATGATTGGTCATGATCTCAATCTAGCCATTGAGAATATGCAAGAAGCCATTGAGCGGGGAGACATTGCCGAGAGCAGTAAAGATCAACTCGTGTTGAACCTAGCGCATGATTTGCGTACACCCCTAACGTCGGTTATCGGCTATTTGGATTTTATTTTGAAAGACAATCAATTAACCCCTGAACAGACCAGGCATTACACGACGATTGCTTATACTAAATCTCAACGTTTAGAAAAATTGATTGATGAGCTGTTTGAAATTACAAGAATGAATTACGGCAAGCTTAAGCTTGAGAAATCCTCGATTGATCTCAGTGAGCTTCTCTTACAATTAAATGAAGAATTATATCCAGTCTTTGAGAAAAATGGCCTAACCTCCAAATTGGATATGACACAACCTCTGATGATTTACGGTGACGGGGAATTGTTAGCACGTGTATTTGAGAACCTTCTTACGAATGCGGCCCGATACGGAAACGATGGTCAATTTATTGATATTCACGGTTACTTAGACGCTAACGAGGTAGTCGTTGAAGTAATTAACTATGGAAATTGTATTGAGCCGGAAGAGCTGCCACGAATTTTTGATATGTTTTACACGGGTGATCGTGCACGAACACATCCAACAGGAAGTACGGGACTTGGCTTGTTTATTACTAAAAATATAGTAGAGCAGCATAATGGAACCGTATCTGCGCAAAGCGGTGTGGTGCGGACAATCTTTGAAGTGAGACTCCCGAGAAACAGTAATTGAAGACCATTTCTATACGATGAAGTACCAACCTAAAGAGGATTCGTTGGTGGGTGATATCTAAAAATCGTCCACCTTTGAAATCCTCTTAAAAATATGATATAATTAGCATGCTAATTAATTTGTAAGGTGGTTCGGGGGAACAAGCTGTGATTGAAAATGAGATAAGAGAACTACTGGATAGAATTTCAGCGGAAATGCGTAGAGATTATGCAGCATTGCTTAGAGAATTTAATCTTCATGTGGGCCAAGAACAGTTATTATGCCGGTTATGGAGATCAGATGGAATGACACAGATCCAGTTAAGCGAAAGTCTGAATTGTGAGCCTCCAACTATTACGAATATGGTGAAATCACTTGAGAGTCATGGGTTTGTTGTTCGAAAAAGAGATCCTGAAGATGGCAGAGTAAGCCGAGTGTATCTAACTCCAGCCGGACGTAATCTTTGTGAACCTGTGGAACGTATATGGAATAAGCAACTGGATAAATTATTAACAGGAATTTTACCCGAAGAACGTTTATTATTAAGAAGGCTTATGAAACAGATGGCGGATAATTTATCTTGAATCTGGCATTACTCACCACATCCATTAGCAAGCTAATCAAAACTTAGAAAAGAGGAACATAGATGATTAACAGTTTGACTCGTATTAATGAACTAGCCAGGAAAGAACGTGAAGAAGGTCTGACAAAAAGTGAATGGGTGGAACAGATCGCTTTGCGTGAAGATTATCTACGTGAAATTCGTGGACAAGTTCGTAACAGTCTATCGGGAGTAACGATTGTAGATCCTGAGGGAAATGATGTTACGCCTGAAAAAATTCGTTTATCGCGTAAAGAAACTTTGAACTAATATTCAGCTAATGAAGTGAATTTACACCTTTAGAATATCGTTGAATGGTCTTATGGGCTAATCAGCGAATATCTAAAGGTGTTTTTTTATGATATCAAATGGACGAAAGTGGAATCATATTTATAAAAGTTATCTTAACGGAAGCTTAATTTGATTTTGTTAGCTGATGCTGAAAGTTAAGGTTCACTTAAACTTGTGTTTCACAGGATCTAAGACTGGATTGTTAGAATGAAATGGACAGAAGAGAAGATATAAATATGTGGGGAGCGGGAATTACATGATGAAAAAGACATTTTTCTTTTTACTGAAAGCAATAGGAGTTATAGTCATAGCCATAGCGCTTTTTCTAGCCATTGTTTTTACTGTTAATGTGATCTGCAACAAAATCGAGAAAGGAAAAATTGAACCCTATGGTCAGCTTGTACCTGTAGATGGAAAAAACATGAACGTCACGATTCATGGAAGTGGTGAAGAGACGGTAGTATTATTACCAGGATATGGAACTGCAGCGCCGGGTATTGATTTTAAGCCGCTTGTAGACGAGTTATCTCCATTTTACAAAGTGGTTGTGATTGAGCCATTTGGCTATGGATTAAGTGATATCACCGAAAAAGAACGAAGTACTGAAAATATAGTGAGTGAGTTACATGAAAGTTTACAACAATTAAATATAGACCGTTATATTCTGATGGGACACTCCATATCCGGAATTTATGCTCTAGACTATGTAAACAAATACAGAAACGAAGTTAGTGCATTCGTAGGGATCGACAGCAGTGTTCCGGCACAAGGAGCCGGCGATGAACTTCCAACAGCAGCCTTAAAATCACTTAAACAATCAGGTTTCTACAGATTGCTGGTTAAACTCTCGCCTGATCAAATCATTGCACCCGATGTTGATGCTAAAACGAAAGAGCAAAATAGAATGCTTTCGCTTAAAAACATGATGAATCCAAATATCATCAACGAAGCAGATCATTTCTCAAGCAACTTCAAAGCCGCAGAAAACTTAAAGTTCCCTAAAGAACTTCCCGTGATGTTCTTCTTAGTAAAAGATAATTCGGATGTTGAGGGCTGGGCAGCTTTACACGAAGAACAGATCAAAGATTCATTACATGGGAAGATGATGATGTTTGAAGGCGATCATTATTTACACCATACCCGATCGAAAGAAATCGTGGAGAACTTCAGAAACTTCATGAGTGAGATAAAATAAGAGTGAATAAGAAAACGTCGAACGATTCATATAGTGAATCATTTGACGTTTTTTTTAGCTTATATCATACTACTCATATAACAAGAGATAAACAGCGAGGTAAATCATGAGCAAAAAAAATAGAAAAAGAAACATTCTATTAACGATATTGGCAGCAATAGTTGGAATATGCACGGTATCGATTTTATTAAATAAGACCTACCGTACTACGTTTGAATCCTTGTCTGAAACCGATCGGCGGATGCTGACAGAGTTATCCGAGTTGTATAACCATTTTGAGCAATCCAGTGATCAGCTCTGGAATGAGGATTATCGATTTGAATCCAAACCCTTGTTACTGATACGAACGTCTAAGGACAGCGGTCTGTTTCGTAGAGAAGGGTTTGCTGTGAATGTGCCTATGAAGAAAGGGATTTTTGCTCAAGAAATCAGTCTGCCTGAGTCGATGGGCTTACCGAAGGTATATCGGATTAGTCGTTTTTCACCGACAACCCTCTCAGCATGGTTTCCAGCTAATTTTGGAACGCTAAATCTGAAAGGTACGGAAACAATGTATTTTAAGTATTATCCCAAAATGTTCAGCGATCCCGCGCTGTATTTTGATTTTTCATCTTTTTTATTGCACGAAGGGTTTCATATCTTCAAACAAAAAGACTGGACGTATGATGCCAATGGTGCTGAGCATATCGAAAACTATCCTATAAATGAAGAAAATTACGTATTGATGGGTATCGAATTCAAACTGTTGGATCAAGCAATGGCTGAAAGCAATCCTGAACTAGTTCAACAGTATTTACATGATTGGACAGTTGTACGAAATTACAGATACTATAAATGGCCGCAATTAAATGGCGAGACGAAGACAGAGGCTATCGAAGGTTCTGCAAGGTATTTGGAATATCGTTATAGTAAGTTAACTGGCGGTAATTTAATGGTGCTGGCCACTAAGCAGGAGCCTTACCATGTGACATTTATGCAAGCGTATGATTTTATTGCTAACGGACAAGCGGAGTCGCCTTCTTTCTTAGAAAGAAGTATCCGTTATGAAACTGGGGCTGCTTTGGAGCTAACGATGGATAAGGCAAACTTACCATGGAAAGAAGCGATAGAAGATGTACCTGGGAAGAAACCAGGAATGACACCGTACGAGATTTTGAGTAACTATTATAAAATGAATGATCTAACTACTATTGAAAGCCAGTTAGGTGAAATTAAAGAAGTATACGATTACGATGCCTTACGCAAACAGGGGGCGAAGATCGTTAAGCAGCTTATTGGCGAACAGTAACTTTATATAGCCTTATCCAAACACGTCGAACGATTCATATAGTGAATTATTCGGCGTTTTATTATGGATTAAAGTACGATTCACCTGCGTGATTCTAAAAAAAGATGATTGATCAACGCAATTGTGGGCACTCTATATCCTAATCTTTACTATAGGAAGGACTACAATAGCATGTGCGGAATAGCAGGAATCTTAAAATGTAATGGACAACCCCCGCAAGAGGAAACCTTAAAACAAATGACAGGTGCAATGAATCACCGAGGTCCTAATCATGAAGGCGTATGGCTCGATTCTCAAATTGGGCTCGGTTTTCGTAGGTTATCCGTTATAGATTTACGTGATGGAAATCAACCGATGACGAATGAAGATCGTTCCCTTTGGATTGTTTTTAATGGTGAAATCTATAATTATAAAACACTACGAGATCAGCTTAAGTTAAAGGGACATCACTTTCAAACGCAATCAGATACAGAAGTCATTGTGCATTTATATGAGGAATTCGGTAAGGACTGTGTCCATCATTTACGAGGAATGTTTAGTTTTGCGATTTGGGATGTTAAGGAACAGACGCTTTTTGCTGCCAGAGATCATTTTGGCATCAAGCCTTTTTATTATTACAAAGATGAGAATAACCTTTTATTTGCTTCGGAAATTAAAAGCATTCTTGCAGTTCACGGAGTACCAAGAAAGCTTCAGTATCAAAGTTTATTTAGCTACTTAACTTTTCAGTATGTGCCGCAACCCGATACGATGTTTGAACATATTCATAAATTAGGACCTGCAGAGCGAGTATTTGTTAACGCTAAAGGTGAAATGAAGATCGAGAAATATTGGGAACCCCATTTTCATCCGGTAAAACGATCTTTAGCAGACTATGCGGAAGAAATTCAGTGGAAATTGAAAGAGTCTGTAAACCTTCATTTACAAAGTGATGTGAATAGAGGGTGTTTTTTGTCCAGTGGAATTGACTCCACAGCAATAGCTGCAATGATGAAAGCAGAAGAATCAACAAAGACCTTTTCGATTGGATTTGAAGGGGTAAACAATGAAACCATCATTGCAAATCAAACGGCAGCTAAACTGGGAACGGATCATTATTTTCACATTTTATCTACAGAAGACTTTTTTGATAGTATCCCGAAAACAGTATGGCATCTAGATGAGCCTGTCGCGGATCCTTCCGCCATCGCTCTTTATCATCTCAATCAGCTTGCAAAAGATCATGTCACGGTTGTCCTATCGGGGGAAGGCGCTGATGAATTATTCGGAGGATACCGGATCTATAGAGAGCCAGATGCACTAAGACCCATTTCATGGATGCCCAATTTCATAAAGGATTCGTTACGAAAATCATTGTCTATATATCCATATCATTTTTATGGAAAAAACTATTTACTTCGGGGGCTGACACCTTTAGAGGAACGCTTTTTCGGTAATGCTAATATCTTTAACAAAAGCGGAAAGATGAACTTGCTCCATGAGTCGGTACACGCTCAAAATAGCTTTTTACATCCGACGGATATCGTTAAGCCTTTTTATGATAAGACAGTACACCTAGATCCTACGACAAGAATGCAGTTTATTGATATGAATTTTTGGTTGCCTGGCGATATTTTGTCAAAAGCAGATAAGCTGTCTATGGCACATTCATTGGAATTAAGAGTCCCGTTTCTAGATAAAGAGGTTTTCGAAACGGCTAGTAAAATTCCAGTCTCCAATCGGATTGGCAAAAATACAACAAAACTCGCTTTGCGTAAAGCTATGGAAGGAATTGTTCCTGATGCTATTGTGAATCGCCCGAAATTAGGATTTCCCGTACCGATTCGTGATTGGCTTAAGACCCCGATTTCAGATATAATGTTTGAGCAAATACGCTATAGTGGTATTGAAGAAATATTCAATATGAATATCATCGAAGAAATGTTTATCCAGCATCGGAGTAATAAAGGTGATTATTCGCGTAGAATCTGGCTAATTTACATTTTTTCAGTGTGGTACACGCTTTTTATGAAAGAAGATCTGAAACAACTAAAGAGTGCCGTGCTGTAATGGGGGAGAGATCGTTTGAACATTGGGGAATATGCTTGGAATAAACATGAGCAGCAAATAAAATCAACTAACGAATTTACTTACAGTAGTCCTAAGATAAAGATTGTAGACAATATTGAATTAAGAAATCAACTTGAAGAGACACTTGAAAAATTACCGCAGAAGTTCCTGGCCAAATGGGCTTTGAGCGTTGCTGTTGAACACCTGGATCATCTGGATCAACATCTTATAAATGACCCGCGAATTGATTTAGGGATAGAAACGCTAGAAAAACGTATAGCTGGTGGTATCAGAGCCTTTGACTTAAGAAAAGTTGGATTCATAGTCAATGAATTAGCGAAAGAGTCCACAACCGAAGCAAGTAAGTATGCTGCTCGTTCTTTTGCACAAGCCATTGCAACTGGACATATGAGAGGACACGCTATGGTAAGCAGTGACTATGCTGTTAAAACGGTAAACATATCCAATAATTCCTCGGTGGCTGAGGCTGCCACTAAAGAACGGGAAAGACAATTAAGGATAGCTAAAGAAATGTTTTAAAATTGAAGCTATAAGACTGAACGGTATGAAGATACTGATATAAGTTAATTAATGGTAATAATTAGCTTTTTTATTTAAGAGGTACGTAAAGAACAATCAACAATAAACATATAAATATAACTACACAAAGTTTAATCCGAGATTCTGATACACTTTAAAGTTTAATACTCGTTAGAGACAAATCAATATCTAAAAAGAGATTCAATTGTTCATGAAAGGGAAGCTAGTATGAACAATTTGGAATATTGTATAGATATCAATTATGGACAGCTAATTGGCATTAGTATGGTTTAAATTGGCTTGCTCCATTAATTTATATACTACTTCCTCACAAAACCCGTATTTTGTACATATGTCTATGAGTTGGAATAAGCCCTGTTTACATCTAGGATGTTGTACAATGACAAAAAGTTACCTACATAAATATAAATGTCACCCTCCCTATAATGATAACAAAAAATCTATCATCAAAAAAAAATTTTCTTCAATAAGACTATCTCCATTAGGTAATAGCCTTCGGTATTTAGAAATCATGATTTTGCCAGGAAAAACCCTATCTAACATATCACGCATTTCTTAATGGATATTCTCTTATGTAGCGGTTCTTTAATGTTGTTCTAATTCAGTCAATTTATCTTCGAGATACAAGTACGAGTCAATCCCTCGATGGAATTTTTTACGAACCGTTACACGCTAGATTTTAGGGTCCGAGCCGTACTCTCGTCTAGTAAAGGTTGTGGCTGATTGGGATCCAATTCGCTGGGTAACCTTGTTTTGTTCTCCCCCATTCGAATCCGCCATCTCTTGAAATGGACGAGGTAGCTGCTGAGCAAACTACCAAGCACGTCTCAGCCGTTCATCAAACCGTATGCAGAGTGAAACGAAGTAGTCTTCTTCTCGGTCACAGACAGTCGGCTAGATTCGCTCTCTCCCTTAGAAAGTTATAATAACTTTGCCTTGTGAGTGACCAGTAGAAACTTGTTGTAGCGCCTTATTAATATCATCAAATTTGTAAGTAGAATCAATTGAAGGTTTAATATTGTCATTTTCAATAAGGCTAGTAATCTCTTGTAGCTGTCTTCCATTGGCTTGCACAAATAAAAAGTGATATTCTTTTTTATCTCTTGCTGCTAAACGGTCTAAACGTGCACCTATTAAAGCAAACAACATTTTTTTCCACATTGGAAGATTATTTTCAACGGCAAAGCGATAATTTGGTAAAGCCTTCAATGATACTAATTTTCCTTGAGGTTTTAAAATATCAAGTTCCCTTTTTATTTCGTTTGTACCCAAGGTGTCTATAACATAATCTATATTGGATAGAACCTCAGCATAGTTTTCCTCCTTATAATTTATAAATTCATCTGCTCCAATCGACAGTACACGTGATCGACCTCTTTCACTGCCACTTGTAATAACGTATAACCCCATTGCTTTAGCAATAGGGATTGCCATAGCACCGAATCCGCCAGTTCCGCCAGGAATAAATAGTTTTGCATTAGGCTGAGCGTTGAGCACTTCTTTCAATGCTTGATAAGCTGTTAAAGCAGTAAGTGGGACCGCAGCTGCTTCAATAAAGGATAGATTTTTAGGCATTTTAAATATAGCTTCATCTTTGACCGCCACATATTCAGCGAAAGCTCCTATTTTATTCACCGGCAACCTCGTATAAACTCGGTTACCAACCTGAAAATCAACAACATCTTTACCACATGCTTCTATAACACCAGAAAGTTCATTGCCTAATGTTAATGGGAAATCATAATCAGCAATCATTCGGATACTGCCATTTATAATAAGAATATCTAAAGGATTTACACCTGCAGCTTCTACTTTAACGAGTACCTCACGATTATCGATTTTCGGTATTTTAACATTGTTTATTTCCAAATGAATTTCTTTTGAGTATTTCTGTATTTGAGCAGCTCTCATGTTGTGCCAGCTTCCTTTCCATTTGCAAATCTTATGGCGTACAATTTTCAGTTGTACGCCATTTGTGGTTTCACTTATTCTTATTGCTGTTGAGCTTTTAATTCTTCCATTATAGGGTAGTCTGTATAACCTAAGCTTCCGTTACCAGCGTATAATGTTTTAGGATCAACTTCATTTAAAGGTGTTCCTTTTTTTAGACGTTCCACAAAATCCGGATTAGCTAAAGACCAGATACCGACTGGCACCACATCAGCAGTACCACTATCAATATCTACACTGATATCTTCAAGTGCCCGCCCTGCTCGATTGACCAATAATGGATTTGACCAAATTGAACGAATTTCACGGAGCAGTATTTCATTCCCTAAATGCATAACATGGAGGTATGCTAAATTATACTTAGCTAATTCTTTTACAAGATGGCGATAAACCTCTGGTCCTTGTGCGCCTTCATCAATCCCACCAAGAGGTGTTCCTGGTGAAATCCGGAAACCGGTTCTTTCTGCTCCAATTTCTTCAACTACTGCTTTTGTTACTTCGATTGCAAAACGAGCACGATTCTCCACAGATCCACCGTATTTATCGATTCGTTTATTAGAATTCTCACCAATAAATTGATTAATTAGATAACCGTTGGCTCCATGAATTTCAACCCCATCAGCACCTGCTTTAATAGCTGCTGCAGCTGCTTTTCGAAAGTCTGCAATAGTATTTTGAATATCTTCTTCGCTTAGCTCTCGTGGAACGGGTATTTCCTGCATTCCTTTATCAGTAAACATTTCTACACCAGGTGCGATCGCTGAAGGTGCAACTGCTTGTCGATGATGCGGAGTATTGTCGGGGTGCGATATACGGCCCACATGCATTAATTGTATATACATAAAGCCCCCTGCTTCATGTAATGCATCGGTAACCTTTTTCCAACCTTCTATTTGCTTTTCAGTATAGATGCCAGGTGAATTTAAATAACCTTGTCCATCATCAGAAGGTTGTGTACCTTCACTAATAATTAATCCCATTGATGCTCTCTGAGCATAATAAAGGGAGCTTAGTTCTCCCGGTGTGCCGTCCTTTTGTGCTCTACTACGTGTCATAGGTGCCATTGCTAATCGATGAGGTAATTCCATATTTCCAATTTTCGTATTACTCCACAATTTGTTCATTTTGTAGTCTCCTCTATAAATTAAGTTAGAAATGAAATTGTTATTAAGAAAGATGAGGGTACAGTGCAGGAACGCCACCTGCAAGTCCACCTTGTATCATTCGGCTGTTATCATCAGCAATAATTTCAAAACTGCCAGATTCTATGCCATCAATAGCTATTTTTGCGATATCTGCAGGGCTTACTTTGGGAACTTCTAAGCTGGATGTCATGTCTGTCTCCATAAAGCCAACATGTAATCCTGCTACTCTCACATTATGTGGATACAAGTTTATACGTAAATCGTTCGTCAATGCCCATGCTGCAGCCTTCGCGGCTGTATAAGCACCCGCAGTTCCGGAACTAAACCAAGATAATGCGGAAAGAATATTTAAAACCGATCCTCCCCCGTTTTTCTCAATGATCGGTGCAAAAGCACGAACCATGTATAGCGTACCGAAGAAGTGCGTATCAAACTCCAACTGTATTTTGTCCACATCACCTTCCAGCAAAGAAGCGCCAGTAGATGATCCTGCATTGTTGATTAAAAGCGTAACGTCCTTAGCCAGGATAGCAGCTGCTTCAACTTCTTGAGTGTTGGTAATATCAAGCTTTACAGGTATAACGCCTGGAATATCAATGGTTTCCGGATTTCTTGCACCTGCATAAACCTTAGCCCCTCTGGATAGAAGTTCAAGGGTGAGATGGCGGCCAAAACCTCGGTTTGCTCCAGTTACAAATGCCACTTGTTCAGAAATTATCATTTTATTTACTCCTTTTATTCATCTATTAACTACTATATGGGAATGATCATTCTAAAATGTACACAAGAATAGATCATTCATGAAAGAAAACTAAAGCAAGGAAAGAAACATATTTTGAGAACGATCATTCTAAAAAATATACAAGAAGGATCGTTTAAAGAGATCTATAAACGAGACAATACTCAGTTATGAGAACAATCATTCTAGAATATGCATAAGCAATTATATTTAAATAATAATTACTTATGTAAAAGTTTAATTGATAAATCGGCTATTCGATGTAATTTTTCTTTAGGTACGGAGGTCCTTGTCATTACCCTTAACCCCACACAAACAGAATGCAGATGTTCCGCTAGATCGTCGGCATTGTAATCCAAGCTAAATTCTTCATCCTGCTGCCCCCACAGAATAATATCTTTGAGCAGCTTCTCTGATAATGTGAACGATTCAGTGGACTTCAAATCCACATTGGCATCGCGCATTGCTAATTCCACCGCTGAATTCACCATCAAACAGCCTGAGGGCGAATCTTCTTCACCATTTATTATGAAACTAAAGATAAGCTGAAGTGCCTCAGTTGCAGTCTTGGAACGTTTAACTTCCCTCGTAAGCTCAGCATTCACCTTATCGCGAAAACGGTCCATGGCTTTCAAAAACAGCGTATGCTTGTCGCCAAATGTGTCATATAAACTTCTTCGATGAACTCCCATATGCTCTACAAGATCTGTCAAAGATGTCTTCTCGTAACCCTGTTCCCAAAAAAGCTTCATTGCCTTATCTAATACTTCGTTCTCTTCGAATTCTTTGCTTCTTGCCATTCGATTCCCTCCCTAATAGTAAATGTAACATATTGAGAACGATCAGTAAAGAATAGATTTTCTAATCACAGTTAACGATGTGATCTCTTAGCTTTCTTCTTTACTCCTTCCGACTGGTCTGTGGTGACTTACCTCCGAGCGGATCCCTTCCCTGTTCCTTTTATTTATCTTAGACTTTTCATACAGGACATTTCTTAGTGCATAAATCATCATAGCGCGACTATGTAGGTAACTTTAAGTCAATAAACCACAATGTAGGCACTTTTGTGTCATTGGACAGTAATAGTTCGTAACTTCATCCATCGAAGCAAACCGCAGTGTTGCCGTCCACTGCCCATCACTCACCTCACTTTTTATATGATAAGCAATTTACTAAGATAATCATTCACTTATATCAATTGTTCCAACATAAAAAACCCATATCGACCCTAGTTATAGGGTGATATGGGCGCCTGCCTTGAGATGTTATTTTTTAACTGCAGCTTTCAGAATTTCGATCTTCTCTTGTCGTGATAGATCCGATGAGGTTGAAATGCTATATCCAAATTTACCGCCATCTTGCCAAAAAACGTATTTTGGGAAAACATTTGCTGGTAAATCATCGTCAAAAAATCCATTATTCTTGCTTCCATCGGCGTCCACAGTATACTTCGTAATCGCAAGCGTATCTTTCCCGTTCGTGTATTCCAGGCGAATATCGTCGGCTTCTTCCCAGTCCATTTTTTTCGTGAAGACCGGTTTGCCGCTCTTCTTCCCTTCAGCTCTCAAATCATCGATGAACTTGCCTCCCAAGGGTCCTTCGATTCTCGCTTTGGAGAAAGTATAGCCTTCTGGCAGGTTGGAAGGCTCTTGCAAGACAGCGCCTTTTAAGGTTGCTGCTTTCTGAGAATATTCATCAAAGGAAGTATATTCCTTCGTCAGCCCCCAATAGCTAAGATTAAGTCCGCTGTTCAACGCTTTATATTTATGATAGATGACATACGTGTCACCCGTCTCTTTAACCAATTTCTTCACTCGATTGATTTCATCGTCGATATATTTTTTATCCTCCGCAGGAAGTGCCTTAGCTGCATCCGCCGCTAGTTTATTCATTTTTTCCATTTCTTGCTTATACAACGCACGGTCTACCTTAGACCCATTGAATTCCTCAGGATAGGTGATATCTATTTGACGATCCCCAACTTCTGATTGTACCGAAACAGCTATCGTTGCGTTCCCATCATCTTTTTCCTTGGCATTGACCAGCGTCACGCTGCCAAGCGCGAGAATGATTGTCATCCCTAAGATAGAAATGCGATATGATTTTTTATTAAATTGTTTGATCATGATAAGTCTCCTTTTCATTTGTTTATGTGTCGCAGAGAGGCCGGCAAGTCCCGGCAGGCGATGATCTCCCGAGAAATGTTCCAACACTTGGATGATCGTCTGCCCATACGCATTATTTTGCTGTGGTCTCATTCGATCCAGCACGAAGGCATCACAGGCCATCTCTTGATCTTGTCGCGCTCTGTTCACTGCAAGCCATACAAGTGGGTTGAACCAATGGAGAATCAGAATCAAGTGCATGATCCAATTCACGGCTACATCCCTGCGACGGACATGGGCGAATTCATGCGCCAAGATATACTGAAGCTGTCCTTCATGCAGCGACATCAGTAGACTTGGAGAGATGACGACTGTCGGCTTACAAAACCCAACGACGGCCGGACCGGGAATACGCTCGCTGGAAACAAATTCAACTTTGCGCTTCACGCCGAGCTGCTGCCGTGTATCATGGAACAAGGCCAATAACAAAGGCGTTTCTATACGGCTACCAGCGCGCAGGGCATGTTGCAATCGCAGCTGATCGTATATGGTTTTCGCGACGAGAAGCAGTACACCCGTAAGCCAGATCAGTACCAAGACTGGAACAAAGCCCATGGCTGTAATTTCATTCCACCAGAAATGGTTCTCCGGCTTGCTTCCCGATGTATCCGTGGGTGCGGTTAATTCCGTTATCCTAACGACAATTCCATATTTCTCCGCCACAGAACCCTTTACTTGTTCTCCTGTCTCGCTTGCACTTATCGATGGATCTTGCATTTGCTGGTGAATGCCAGGCATGAAGGATTCCAGAGACAATACATTATAAAGGCTAAGAGAAGACTCTGGTGCCCAAGGAAGCAGCAAGCGGATCGCCACTGGTATCCAGAGCAAATATTTCCATCTGGCTTCCAGTTTGTTTTGGAATAAGAATTGCAGAATCAAGATCAGCATGACCAGAATGCCTGCCATGAACGATCCCTGGATCACCCAGCCGAAGAATGACACAACAGTTTCGTGTAAGCTTGAACTCATTTAGATTCTCTCTTTTCTAGTTCCCCAATTCTGCCGCTATTGTCAAATAACCTCTTCAAATCCTCAATTTCCTGCGTATTCAGCTTCTCATCTTGGAGGAAATTAGCCAACATCGGCATAAGTGAACCACCATACATCTTCTCCATGAAGGAAGTAGTCTCGGAACGCTGATATTCTTGCTCGCTGAACCGAGGATAAAATAATTGCATACGCCGCGAACTCTGCTCCAGCTTCACGCCCGCCGCTTCCTTCTGTACCAGTCGGCTAAGAAGCGTTCGGGTCGTATTCGGGCTCCAGCCCATTCGATCCGTCATTTGTTGAACAACTTCACTAGAATAGCAATCTGGATTTAGCCACAATACCCGCAAAATTTCGAGCTCTGCATCCGTTATGGATGGTATTCGGTTCATATATACAACCTCCAAATCTAACTTGTGCAGAATGCATAGGATGGGTGAACTGCTGCGCATTCTCAAGGCAACCTATCACTTCTTGACCGCTGCTTTTAGAATTTCAATCTTCTGTTCTCGGGTGATATCGGATGACGTTGAAAGGCTGTATCCAAATTTGCCGCCATCTTGCCAATAAATGTATTTTGGGAAAATGTTAGCCGGAAGGTTATCGTCAAAATAACCTTTCTTCTTCCCTTCCTTCGCATCCACCACAAACTTCGTAATCGCAAGCGTATCTTCCCCGTTCGTGTATTCCAGGCGAATATCGTCGGCTTCTTTCCAGTCCATTTTTTTCGTGAAGACCGGTTTGCCGCTCTTCTTCCCTTCGGCTCTTAAATCATCGATGAACTTGCCTCCCAAGGGTCCTCCGATTCTCGCTTTGGAGAAAGTGTAACCTTCTGGCAGGTTGGAGGGCTTTTGCAAGACAACGCCTTTTAAGGTTGATGCTTTCTGGAGATATTCATCAAAGGAAATGTATTCCTTCGTCAGCCCCCAGTAGTTAAGATCAAGTCCGCTGTTGAGTGCCTTGTACTTATAATACATGACATAGGTATCTCCAGTCTTGGCGGTCAAATCCTTCACTCTCTTAATTTCTGCGTCAACCACCTTTTTTTCCGCTGCCGTTGGAGCTTGGACGGCTGCTTTTTTAGCCGTCGACTTCTGGGCTGACTTGGAAGAAGCCGCGTCTACCTCAAGGTTCATCGATGAACCCAATAGTAGAACACTGCTGAGGGTTGCGATGGCTAATTTTGATGCTGCTTTCATGTGAAAAACTCCTTTCTGTGATCCTGTTTTTAAAACTACACGTGTAGTTATAATTCAATACTACAGTTGTAGTTATATTTTGTCAACACTATTTTATCGGACCCTTTTCGAGTATCCATGAAATAAAAAAAACTCCTCCGGAGAGCAGTTTGATCGTACGATGGATTCTTTATTGCTGTTTTTTTCCACCCCAAGGTTCCGGTTCCGGCGTATCTGGCGTTGGAAGCAGTCCTAGATCATGGAAGATTAAATCGGCGATGCCGGTCTTTACATAAATTGGTTTTTAATTAGGGGTTGTTGCATCGTCTCAATTGTATGCTGAGTAATTTTGTGGAATTATACTAATAAAAAAACCGCGATTTACGCGGCGGTTCGACGTTAGGCTAAATGGTTCTACCTTTATCAATTTTCTTATCGATCATCGTTGTTGCGACTCTCGTCAAACAAAGCTTTCAAGTCATCAATTTCTTTCTCGTTCAGCTTCTTATCCTGCAAAAAATTAGCGAGCATGGGTTTCAAGGCGCCGCCATACAGTTTCTTCATGAACGATTTAGTCTCCGACTTCAAATATTCTTGTTCGCTGATGAGTGGATAGAACAAAAAGTTCCGTTTGGATCCCTCTTCCTGTGTTGTTCCCGCCGCTTCTTTCTGCACTAAACGGTTCAGGAGCGTCCTTGTCGTATTCGGGCTCCACCCCACTTGTTCCGCCAATTGCTTGACGACCTGGCTGGAAGGACAATTCGGACTGGCCCACAATACGCGCATCACCTCGAGCTCCGCATCCGTGATGGGTGGTATTTTTGTCATGCCTAAACCCTCCAAAATCAAGTTATGACTACATCTGTAGTCACACTTAAATAGTACAATTGTGGTCTGATCTTGTCAACCTGCATTGTGTTTCATTCTAAAAATAAAGTTTTGCCGATCGATATCTTGACCTTTAGGTTTGACCTAAGATATATCTTGGATATATGCCGAGCTATTATCAATCTATTAAGGCTTCAGGATAATGGCTAAGTAAGAATCGTTCGGCACATTCTCTTTTTTTCTCTATATTTAAAGTAATTACATCTGAATTTTTAAATCGTTATTATCAATTGATAAACCAGTCAAATGCAGGTTAATGGTTATATTCTCATCTTGTCCTCGCTTGTCCATGAAAACATAGCCTCCTCTTCTCCATTCTCTTGCTCAACATATTCCTCTATGTTTAGTGTCAATTAAAAGTCACAGAATTTTCTCCAATTTTAAAGCTCGTAAAAATAAAAAAGAACACCGGTTAACTTTGAGCAAGCCCAAATTAACCGGTGTTCTTGAAGTTATCCAAGTTCGCTACGTTTTGGCTGCCATGGAACACACGAAATGATCCTTGAAAGTTAATTCCCAAAAACAGTACAAACGTTTGTTTTTCAGATTTTCACCTGTTGTGCGGTTTTAAATTTTTCTGAGAATCCTTATTATGTTAACAAAAAAAAATACGACTATGGAGCTCCCTCGGGACTAAGACTGGCCTGTGATTTATTATTCTGCAAAAAGTTTCGCATACGGATTTTCGATCTTTTGTTCGCTGCTGCTCTTACCTGTGTTATTCAGAACATAATATTGATAAAAATGGTTTGAAAAATTCAATGATTCCAATGCTTTAGCCATAAATGGATCTTCCGTCTGATCACTCAATTGGTCCCCTGTCCAAAAATAATGCAACATGAGACGATTCTGGTTATACGGATGTTTGATAATGTAGGCTCCGGATTGATTAGACTTATTCATGATTTCCTGCCATTTAAAACCGACTGTATCAGCACGCTTGATGATGCCGGACTTCAAGGCTTGTACAAACCCATTCGCATCCGGTTTGCCTATGACAATGATATTACTGTCCCCTAGCTCCTTCTTAAGCTTGTTTTTTAATACTTGACGTTCCGTTATAATCGTTGGCTTTATTCCTGCTATTTGGAAGAAGCCTTGAAACTGGTTGAGCAATTGATCCTGTTGTTTTGTTGCTTTGTCCGATGTCAAACGGTCGCTCAAGATAATCGTTAGCGGCTCGCCCTGCAACGTTTTATCGATAATTCGGCTCATCGTTTCAGACGGAACCTCTGGAAACTGTACAAACACCGAATGGTATATTGATTTAAATTGCTCGTACATATAAGCGGCTTCCTCGTCCGCTGTTAGACGATATTCAGACTTCAAAGAATAATTGGGCTGGCGTAAATCCGCTTCCCAATCATCTCTGATCTTTTTGCCCGCTTTGTTCTCAACAACCTGAAGCAGTCCTTCGATCGTCGCATTTTTGTATACATACTGGTCAAAATATGTCTGCATCAACTCATCAAACTTCTCTTCGCCAAGCGTACGATACAACTCATAGATGGCTTGACGGCCTTTTTTATAAAAAATGGCGTCGGGAGAATCGCCAACCTTATCATTGGTCGCATCAAGCGGACTATCTAACGATACTTCATCGAATTGAATCACCTTGAATCCATTTAACGGATTTCCTTGTTTCTCATAGAAATATACCATAGAGAAATCGGCAAATCCTTCATCTAGAAATGATTCCTTCTCGGAATTATTTCCAATTAATGCGTGGAACCATTGATGCGCAATTTCATGGACAAATGCTGAATGGTTTGAAATATCTGGCTGACCCTCGATCATACCCATCTGAATCATTCGCGAATATTCAACAGCGATCCCTTCAACGTACGATTCAACAATTCTGAACTCCGGATAAGGATATTTACCATATTTTTCGCTGAAGAAGTTAATGACTTTAAACGCTTGATCAATATATTGATCGATAATCTGTTTTTTGTCTTTCTGATTATCAAAGTAATAGTATTGTATGGTCAGACCATCTCGTGTAACACTTTCTACTTTAAAATCTGGACTCGTGAAGAAGACAAATTCTCTCGTATTATTCGCAGTGGCCGTTACCATCTTGCGGCCTGCTTCGGCATCCTGTACGGTCAGTGTTCCAGGCATGGAAACCTGGTAATCGGCGGGTACATTCATGGTTACCTGATAATCCGCAGAATCATAATAATCGGATTCAAATGTAGTGCTGTAAGGAGTTTTGTCCCACGTATGATCTGCAGGGTTATAGACCGAAAGCACAGGGAACCAATGAGCGCCATTGATGATATTCTTGTAATGGGACAACCGCTGTGAGCCATAAGGAATTTTTACGTCAAATTCAAGTTCCAGTGTGATAGATTGCCCGGGCTGCAATGCTTGTCCCAATGCAACCTTAAGTGCCTGATTCGTATTATCGAACTTCAAGGGTTGACCTAACGACTTCACATTGTTGATGTCAATGCCGCCCAGGAAATCTTCAGATTTTTTATCCGGATTTTCCTTTGCCATTCGTTCATTTGAATTTTCGAACATACCCGACTGTGTTTCCTTTGAACGGTTTGCATCTGCAAAGGTGTGAAATACAATATTGTCCAGTGTATCCTTCGTGTTGTTTCGATAGGTCACAGTTTCTGTACCGTGAATTGTCATCTTCTTCTCATCAAGCCTTGCGTCTACTTGATAGCGCGCAAGCTGATGAACAGCCGCATCCGCTTCTAGCAACGAATCGTTCTGAATCGTTGGTTTCGCCGCCATCGCTATCCCCGTCCCGAAAACAGGGCCTGTACTTAATGCGACAACAAGACTGCCGGCAATCATGCACTTCGGTAGTTTAGTATTCCAATGTTTAAGTTTATTCATGTTGCTCCTCCTAATGATAAGTTCCTAATCATGATCGTAGATTCTCGAGTATGTACAAAGACTAGTATAAAGCTCTTACTTTACACGAGTTTTAAAGGAACCTTACATTAACCTTAAAAAGGAATCACTTATAGTTTTTTAAAACAGATACTCTGCACAAGTGTATTCCACTAACACGACTGTTGAGAGAATAGAAAACGGCCCATGGATGAGTGGGTAAATCGATAAAACAGCGTTCCAAGGAGGTCCGCTCCCGCACTTGGCTTGACAATACATCTAGCCCAACAGGCTCCGTTATAGTAGCGCCTGTTGGGCTTCAAAAAAGGGTCTTATGTGGCTCTTGAACTAAAAGCTTTAATTTTTATCATAATCAACATGAAAGCAAGCAAAGCGAATATGATTCCACTCCATATGAGCGGATGTATCCCCCATTGAGAGATAAACCAATCACCAATGGAAGCTCCCAACGTAATGCTTTTAGCCTCACTGACACGGAACTCTATAAACGAAATGATGATCGATTTGAGCTGCTATATTTAAAGGAACGGGAAAAGGTACGCAATGACAATTTGGAATAATTCAGCTTCCATATATGCCAGGATTCGAACTCGGAGAAAGCCGCCTCATCTTGCTCGGTTAACCAGTGAAAGTTTCCTTTCAGGTTTTCTTGCAGCAAGACGTTTTCATCGGCTTCTGAAAAATAAAAAAGATAATCTCCGCTATGCAGAGTGACTCCCGCTTCATTCAATTTTCGGCGAATAATCTTCTCAGACAGGTCTTGTCGTTGATAAAGGCCTACATTATCGGCCATCGCATGCATCAGGACCGCCATAACCAGACTGTCTTTATCCAGGTTCGTGTTGATGGCAACAGTAGCGACTTCATCGGTATAGAGGATGTCTCCGTTCAAAAATTGCGTCCGCCAAAAGTCAGTTATCGTTTGTGAGAATAAAGACATACTTCTTCCCCCCTCGCCAACTTCATTTTACTACTATGGCCATTGTACCTTCTTTGCTAAAAAAGCCTCCTGTTGGACCGTCCAAGGGAGCGTAGCTAAAACGATAACAATGGACGGCATCTTCCCTCAACGTTCATTGAATAATAAGTTGTCACATGTTACTTTTCAAGCCTCTTACACCACTCAGCACCATTTTCTCATGATCAGCTCAATCGGACCTCTTTTCATCCACTTTCTCCACAGACTCGAAAAGATAATGGAGATAATGAAATAAACGGTTCCGTATGCCATTGCAAAAGAAAGACTTCCGTTTTCCAAATAACCCACTGTCATAAGAAAACCAATTCCGATCACTACGTGCCCGATATAATGGGTTAACGATAACTGTCCTGTATGGATCATCGCCTGTGTCAGAAGGGAATTTTCAAATTTATCGACCACATAAAGACAGATCGCAATGATGGCGACAGCTGAACAAATGCCAGAGAAAACATACAGCATTGTGGGCGGCATCGGTTTTGTTCCAAAAAGATAAGTTGCTGCTTCTTTACTCAGTACTGGGGAGGTCCATTTAACCAAGAAGAAAGAAATCGATTTAAAAACAACCGTTCCTGTCAACGAATATACTAGTAATTTCGAACGGTTTTCCTTATTCAGCCAACGCTTCCTGCCAATCCACATGCCGATGAGGAAGAAGCTCAGCCAAGGAAAAATGGGATGAAATCCGTTAAATAACAGATTGCGAGTAAACCCTTCTATCGTCCAAAAGCCCATGTATTCCTTAAAACTCGAGTCCCATCCCTTGCTGTAATCGAATACGACTAAAAACAACTGCGATGCTATCAGGATTATCGAAAACAAAACTAGTATTATATTATCGGATACTGTGATCAAGACTGCAGCTACAAGCATAAATACCGCATAATAATGCAAAATATCGGCACTCCAGCCTATTAGCAATAAAAGCACGCCAGATATAAACAGAAAAGCAGCTCTCTTGTACAAGCTGTTCCGGATTTGAGGAATGAGTTCCCAGCTCATTGAGTTACGGGCTTTCGAGGTCATTAATGCCACCCCAATACCAGCCAACACGACAAACAAGGCGGATGCTCTCCCCTCAAAAAGGCCCGCTATCGCTTGCAACCATGCAGGTCCGCCACTCTCTGCCTGCATCGCTAGCTTATAGTTCACCATTACCATGCCGAAGATCGCCAATGCTCTTGCAAAATCAAAGGCAGTTATCCGCTCTTTCGCTTGACTCATGCCGCATCCTCTCCCTTAATACATTTCGCTTTATGACATGACATCGCTCAATAGATAGCAGCAGCTTTTCCCATTGTGAACTGAGTGAGATCCTACTCCGATAAAACTAATACACCAAAATAAAGCACCTCTATAAGCATAGACTTCAATGGTTCAGAACGAAGAACCCAAAATGCCTGTGAAGTATCCGGTTAGCGTCACTCCTAAGGGATGCGGCTTGGAATACCTAAACAATAAACCCTAGGTCTGACCTAAGGTCAATTGTTTTGTTCAAAATTTCAAGAAGTATGTTCTATTTTCCTGATTTTCTGTATTGAACAACAGGCATGCAGGACGCCTCTAGATCACAAGCACGATGCAGCGGGGTTGTGGTGCATAGCTCAAATTAATGATGATTGAACTGAAGTTAAGGGATGGGGCAATTATTTTGGAAACAGACTTAGATTTGTCTAAATGGAAGCGTTTTGAAGCAGAGATCATCCTATTAACCGTAAGATGTTATTTAAAATATAGTCTAAGTTATCGTGATAGATTATCAGATGAAGATAAATCTCTTATTCATTCTGACCAAGGCTGGCACTATCAGATGAAACAGTATCGTCATGCTCTCGAAGAACGCGGCATCAAGCAAAGTATGTCCCGTAAAGGTAACTGCTACGACAATGCCGTCATCGAGAACTTCTTTGGTATCATTAAATCTGAATTTCTATATTTAAAGGAATTCGAAAGTATCGCACATTTTAAACAAGAGCTATTAAATTACATCGATTATTACAACAACAAGCGAATTAAAGCAAAACTAAAAGGCCTGAGTTCAGTACCGAACTCAGGCCCAACAAGTTGCCTAATTAAATAACCTGTTTAACTTTAAGGGAAGTGTTTAGTGCTTGAACAGTCTGATTCAATCAGAAAAGCCATGATTATTTTAAATATTTCCCTGTGAAAGAATGTTTCGCTTAAATGAAATGTATAGGTTCGCCTCAAATATAATTTGGCCACCCCTACTGCCGCCATCAGGCCCCATGTCGATAATCCAATCCGCCTGACTGATGACGTCAAGGTTATACTCGATAACGATAACTGTATTGCCCTTGTCCACGTGCCGGTTCATAATCTGCCACAGCCCCAGTGAATCATTGCTTCAAAGGTATAACCATGTTCCACGTATCGGAAGCGTCCTTAAAACCATCACTGCCGTCCGAGACGGCCGCGAACAAATGAGTCGGCTTGCCGTTCTGGAACAACAGGAACGGCCGCTCTAGATTGCCCAGCGTCTGCACCGTGCCGTCATCCCAACGCACCGTCCGGGAATAGCCTTGCGGCTGCCCATGCAAGCTCCATTTCAGTCCGTCCGGCGACTTGGCGTAGATGCCGCCGTATTTTTCTCCGCATAGATGCCCTTCCATATCTTTGGCGATCAAATTGTATCCTTCGTTTGTTTGCCAGATAAAAGGGTCTTCGATATGGAACGACTCTGGAGGAAACACCGGCTCGTCACTCAGCACCCGGTACAGCCCCTCGTAGTGATCCGCATACGCAACGCCAATCGTCATGCCGCCATGCAGGTTGCCTTCGTAGTGACGTGCCTTGTAGATCAGCAGCACGGAACCGTCCTCCCTGACACACGGAGCCGGATTGGAGGTTAGAAAGCTATCGAATCGGCCGGGACGTGTTGGCAATATCGGTTCATCCGCTCTGCGCCACGGGCCCAAAACGCTGTCCGCTATAGCCAGACCTACCCGTTTGTTCGCCCGCGCCACGATGCATTGAGGATCGGTTAACCCGAAATTCCCGGGCGGCTCTGGATCGCTTAGAGGATGGGTCGAACCCGTATAATAAAGCAAATATTTGTTGTTGTGCTTGACGATATGGGGGTTGTGCGTGCAGCGTCCGTCCCAATATTCCGCTCCCCTCGCCGGAAGCGCCACCTCGCAGAATCGGTACGGTCCCTCGGGGGTATCCGAGTCTGCCCTGACAATCTCTGAAGCCGTCATCCAGCCGGGATGCATCGGCAGTGTCTTCGGCCAGCGCGAGGCAAACATATGGAATTTGCCGTCCTCGCCCTGCACGACGGAACCGCACCATACCCAATAACCTTCCATACGGAAGCCGCCGCCACGCGGAGCCGGCAACATTGTGCTAGTATGCATGTGCAGTCACCTCGTTTTTTCTCGCTGCTCCATAATTGCTGTGAAACATGGTCTCCCATCCTTCCAAATGAAGTGAATAACAGGACTGCTCCATACATCAATGGATCGACATAGTCATGCCGGCGAACCAACCGCCGGCATGCTTGCACATATATCGATCCTAAGGCGTATTCAGCCCCACATTGTCGGCCGCTAGCGGGCGATTCAGTAGAGGCGCGCCGGAATATTCGTCCGCCCCCACATCTGCTGTCGCCCGCATTTGACCGTCCATATCCTCCAGCACGAACGTGTATGTCCCCACAGCTGCAGCAATTGCCGGGCTGCTCGCGGACAGTTTCTGAATGCCGTTCACCGCAGTCAGCAGCGGATTGATATTTCGGATCTGCTCCGAGCTGCGCGATATGTTGCTAATAGTGCTGCCAAACCCGATGTTACCTTGGAACAGCGTATTCGTTGTCGCCGCCTCGTAATAAAGCGTGCCGGTGCTGTTGTATACGATATTGTTCGCCACGACGGAATCCTGCGGAGCATACGCTTTGCCCGAGCCGATGACGATACCGGTTTTGCTGTTTACAATCGTATTGTTGACGATAAGCGCCCGGTAAACTTTCCATTGTTTGCGCAATTGTTCGACCGTCGGACTTGGAGGGGAGCCTCCAGTACCGCCGTCAAAGTCTCCGTTAGGCAAGTAGATTGCTTCGCCAGTCAAATTCTCAAAGTAGTTGTTATAAATCTTATGGTCATTGCCGAACATCCGGATGCCTTCCTGATCCGACTCCAAGCCGTCCCCGAGGAAGTAGTTACCATATACGCTGTTGTTATGGCCATGCCGCAGCGTCAGACTGCCCTTGGAAGTGCGGAATGTATTGAAGCGCACGGAATTGCTGCTGCTCTTGACCGATATGATTTCCGGTTCTCCATCGCAATTCTGAAATACATTGTATTGTATCGTATTATAGCCGTGGGAGAGCGTAAGACCCGACAAGCCGAGACGAATTGTCTCTTTGCCGTTAGCTACCCATGGGCCTACATCATGGAAATAGTTGTATTCGATAATATCGTATTGCGAAATTTGACCTGAGCCATCCTGTCCTTCGTAAGCGATCAGCGGTTCGGTGTCGCTCTTCAGTCCGAAGTCGTTCCGGTCGATGCGGTTATGATGGCTGTTCGTGCCCCGCACTTGCAGCCACATCAGGCCGCTCCCCGAGCTTGGAAGCGCAAACGTATTACGGGTCAGTCGCACATGGTGCGAGCCTTCCAACACCACTGCGCCATTGCTTGTGTTCGTAAACTTTAATCCGTCCAGCACCACATGCGAGGAGTTCTCGACGCGGAAGCCTGATGCTCCCGAGATGATAGCCTGACCGCGGTTTTTCGCTTTAATGACGATTGGTGCGTTGGCAGTGCCGTTTTTGTTCTGAACAGCAAACGGGCTTGTACGCGAATACGTGCCGTTTGCCAACACAATCGTTTTACCCGCCGTAGCGGTTGCAACCTCGGCAGCCAACTGCGTGGAAGTGCTAACTTCGACGACCGTCCCTTCGCTACCGCTGCCGCTTGAATCGCTACCATAAATTTCGACCTCGGCAAAGCTGTTCCAGGCGTTCACCGAGTTGCCGTGGCCAACAATACGAACGTAGCGGACGGGGGCAACATCGGCAAAATCAAACGTCTGCAAGCTGTTGCTCAGACTGCTGACCGCTCCCGAAAGCACTGTACTGAAGTTATAGCCATCATACGAAGTCTGGATATCAAAAGCAAAAGTTCGCTCCACCCCGTTGGTGAAGGCAATCTTCACGTATTCCACCCGCTTGCTCGATCCAAGGTCGTATTGGACCCACTCCCCTTCGCCACTCGCTGACCAGCGCGTGTTAAGATCGCCGTCGATTGTATACGCGACGATATTGCCGTCATCTCCGCTGGCCATAAGTTGTGGCACGGTAATCGCCAACTTGCTTGCGGCTGGCGGAGATCCGCTCGCGGTGCCGTAGAGTTCAACTTCAGAATAGCTGTTCCACAGGTTGGAGGAATTGCCGTGCCCAACGATCCTCACATAGCGGGTAGAATCGACATCCGGAAAATCGAACGTTTGCAGACCTTCCACAAGGCTGCTCACAACTCCGCTGCTGACGGTCGTAAAGGTGGAACCGTCCATTGACGTCAAAATATCAAAAGTAGAAGTGCGGCTTGACCCATTCAGAAATGCAATTTTGATGAAAGACACTTTGCGATTTACGCCCAAATCGTACTGGATCCATTGCATGTCGCCATTCGCCGACCAACGTGTTAAGAAATCGCCGTCCACCGTGTTGGCTGGAACGTTGCCGTCATCTCCGCTCGCCGTCACGTCGGAGCTGCCAATTGTGAACTTCGTATCAGCCGCACTTGCCGTTCCTGGTATTAACACAACCAGCATACAGATCAAAATAATGAACGTCATACATTTGGTTCCCATAATTCATTTTCATCCTTTCTATTATGAAATGATGGTTATTGAATCATTCCCTTCGTTCCGTCAGGCACCTCCTCTCAAGAATACGAAAGCCGGGAGGAGCTTCCTGTCCTCCCGGCTTCGTGACTACAGCCTTTGATCCCGCTTAAAAAACATGCTGGCTCCAGCCTTTGCTCTTCGCCAAAGCTTCAATATAATAGTAATCGCCGTAAATCAGCGATACGTTGATGTTGGTATTGACTGGCTTATGACCGGTTGCGCCGAGCAGGATGCCTTCATACTCCGGCTTGTCGAGCGCACTGTAGTTGTTCGACAGCGAGCGAAGAATGCGCGTGGCCGCGCGCTGATATAAAGCGGCTTCCTCAGGAGCTACCTGCGACGCGATATCGATCAAGCCAGATGCTGCGCAGCTCGCCGCCGAGGTGTCGCGCGGCTCGTCCGTCAAGTCGGTCGCCGCACGGAAATCCCAATGCGGTACATCGTCTTCCGCCAACGCGCTGATGAAATAATGCGCCACCCCTTTCGCCGCATTCAAGTAACGCGCTTCTCCCGTATAGCGGTAAGCGCAACTCATCCCGTAGAGTGCCCAAGCTTGGCCCCGCGACCAGGACGATTGCGGCGCGAAGCCCTGTCCGCCGTCATAACGCTCCACTTCGCCCGTCTCCGGATCGAAGATAACGATATGATGCACCGAGCCGTCGCCTCGGATGAATGAGCGAAGCACCATATCTGCATGGGCGACCGCAATATGCTTGAAGCGCGGATCATCGCTTTCTTCACTCGCCCAGAACAGAAGCGGCAAATTCATCATCGAATCGATGATCGACCAACCCGTCTGGTTGCGGGGCCAGGCTCGAATGAACTGTCCTGCCGGGTTGTACCTGCCCGCCAGATAGTTGGCGGCGAACAGGCCGCGCCGCCGAGCGTCCGGGTCGCCGGTCAGCTTGTAGCGGATAACCGATGTCGGCAGGAACTGAAAGCCAACATCGTGGTGGAAATGGTTGTCCCGCAAGTAACATTGCTCCATGCGTTCGTCCCAAGGCTCCGCCTCCTCCCGATAACGTTGCTCGCCGGTCATATCGTACAGAATCCACAGAATGCCCGGCCAGAAGCCTGAAATCCACTGATCCACTTTGATCTGGTCATATTTGCCCGCCGCCGAAACATGTGGCGCTTCTGTCCAGCCCGCTTCGATCATATGATCAACTTTAATCTTCACTTTATCCCACCAAGCCGTCAGCTCGGATGGTTTCAGTTTCACATTTTCATTGCTCATCTCTGAAGTCCACCCCTTCTCCTAACCTTTAATGGCACCGATCAAGGCGCCTTTCACGAAATATTTTTGCAATAGCGGATAGACCAGAAAAATCGGAAGGGTTGCTACCATAATCGTGGCGTATTTCAATGTCTCGCCCAATATGATGATCTCATCTTGGGAGGCTCCTTCCGCCATGGAGTTTGCCTCGCCAATAATCAAAATTTCTCGCAGGATCAACTGCAACGGATACAGCGACCGATCCTGAAGGAAGATCATGGCGTTAAACCAGGAGTTCCAGTGGCTTACTCCGTAATACAGGCCTACCACTGCAAGCACGGGCTTGCATAGCGGCAGGAAGATGCGGAACAGAATGCCAAAGTCGTTGGCGCCGTCGATCTTGGCCGACTCTTCTAGCGCATCCGGCACTGCCTCGAACGATGTTCGCATGATAATGAGGTTAAATGCGCTTATTGCGGTAGGCAGGATCAGCGCCCACAGTGTGTCCGTAATGCCCAACCCTCTGACCAGCAAGTAGAACGGAATTAATCCACCGCTGAAAAACATGGTAAATACGATAACCAACGTAAGCTGCTTGCGATATTGCAATGTTTTTCTGGACAAAGCGTATGCGGCAAAAGAAGTAAGCAGCAAATTGAGAGCCACGCCTACAATGACAATAAATAATGTGTTGCGGTAGCCGAGCAGGATCATCGGGTTGCTGAATACCGCCTCATATGTTTCAAGCGAGAAGCCCAGCGGCTTCCAAAGAATGCCCTTATGCGCCATCATCAGCGCTGGTTCGCTGAATGAAGCAAATGCCACGTATAGAATTGGGTACACTGTTACAATCATGAGCGCGGACAAAAACAGCGTATTGCAAACCCGAAATATATGTTCACCCAAGCTTACTCGCATACGAACCCTCCTCTACCACAAACCCGTATTGTTCAACTTCCGGCTTATCCAGTTGGAGCCGATAACAAGCGCGAAGTTAATCACGGAGTTGAACAATCCGACAGCGGAGCTGAAACTGAATTGAAAATCTTGAAGCCCGATCCGGTACACATACGAGGAAATGACATCCCCTGTCACATAAGTGGTCGGGTTGTACAACAGAATAACTTTCTCGAAGCCAACGCTCATAATTCGGCCAATGTTCAGGATGAGCAATATAACGAAAACGGGAAGCAGACCGGGTAGGGTAATATGAAGCATCTGCTTCCAGCGTCCACCCCCGTCGATCTTGCAAGCTTCATATTGCTCGAGATCGATCGCAGACAGCGCGGCCAAATAAATAATTGTACCCCAGCCTATATGCTGCCATATATTCGACGAAACGAAGATTGTCCGGAAAAAAGACGGCTCCAGCAGCATCGTAACCCGCTCACCACCGAAAAATGCGATAATATCGTTAATGACGCCGTCACTGCTCGTAAAATCTTTGATCATGCCGCAAATAATGACAAGCGAAATAAAATGCGGCAAATAAGTAATCGTCTGAACCGAACGCTTGAACAGTGCATTTTTCACCTCATTAAGCAACAAGGCGAGAATAAGCGGAGCGGGAAAACCGAAAATGAGATCGTACAAGCTAATCATCAGAGTGTTTTTTAACACCCGCCAAAAATACATCCCGCCAAAAAAGTCTTTGAAATGCTCAAGTCCTACCCACGCGCTGCCCCCGATTCCAAGCCGGGGGTTAAAATCCTTGAACGCAATAATCGAACCGTACATCGGGAAATAATGAAAAATAATGAAATATAACAAAACAGGAGTAAGCATCATGTACAAATACTTGTTCTTAACCATGTCTTTCGCAATATTAAGCGGCAGACGACCGGCATGCGTGACTTTGCTGCGTCCCAGCTTCAATTGAGCCATCTCCTACTCCTCCTATCCAAATCCAGCATTATCGGCAGGGGATGGCTGCACCATTCCCTTGCCCCACGGCAGCCTGCAGCCAGCCGTGGGACGATACATGGAGTTATCTGTTGTTGTAGCGATCCAAAGCGCCTTGATAGATGTCGATTACATCACGAATCCCCATATCTTCCAGCTGCTTTACAAAGCTGTCGAACTTGTCGAGCGGCTCGTTGCCCATTACAAATTTGATGAACATTTCTTCCAGATACGTGTTGATTGCCGTCATCGTCTGCGCTACCTTCTTGCTCTCATCTACAGTAGGCGTAATGAACGCGGGCAAAATATGTTTCGCCGCATCAGTCTCCGACCAAATCTGGACCGCCTCGTCCTGTTGTGGGAACGTGTTGGTCGTTTTTTGCTCATGCATCGGAAATGGACCGTTCGGAACCGTATACTGCGCCAACATCTGCTGTGAAGTGTACTTATCGTTTTTTACGATCATATCAGTAAATTTCGGAACGCCGTTGTCCATCGTGTAGCTTTCGCCTTCAACGCCGAAGTTGTACATCATGGTTCCTTGCTCGCTAAATGCGAAGTCCAGCCATTTTACGATCGTTTCTAGGTCTTTCGCCGATGTCGTCACGGCCGCGCTTGCTTTCGGGTTATATTTGAAATCGCGCTGTCCGGTGAACGGTTTTTCGCCTGCTTTCAATACCGGATAAGGAGCCGCTACAAGATCAAAAGCCGGATTTTGGGCTTTACCGGACTCCAGCCATTTGCCCATGCCGCCGCCCAGCAGGAAAACAGTCGCGCCGGACTCACCGTTCAGAAGCCGCTTATCCAGCGTATCGCGTTCGACGATCGGGAAGTCTTTATCAATCAGCCCTTCGGAATACCACTGGCGGAACAGCGTCATAACATCCTTGTATTGCGGATCTAACGGACCGTATTTCACTTTGCCTAGGTCGTCAATATAGAAGCCGTGCGATGTTTTGTATGCGCCGAAGAACGCGTCCTGCAAATTCATTTTGTTCGCGTATAGCGCCGTCAGCGGTGCTACGGCGCCTTTTTTCTCTTTGAACGCCGTCAGAACCTTATGCCAATCGTCTATCGTTACAGGCAATTGCAGCCCTAGCTCATCCAACCAATCTTTGCGCAGCATTGGTCCGCGGAAGACTAATCCTTCCTCGTTTCGCACCATCGGGAAGACGTAATATTGGCCACTGTCGGTCTTCACCATTTTATCCAGCTCTGGATTAGCTTCCAGCATCTTCTTCAGGTTAGGCGCATATTGGTCGATCAAATCGTTTAGCGGTACGATAACCCCGTCTGAAATCGCCTTTTCCGGTCCACCCGGATAAATACTCCAGTCGTACTCCAGCACATCCGGCAGCTTGCTGGAAGCCAGCAGCAAATTAAACTGTTCTTCAGCTTGACTTTCGGTCGGATGGATGTAGTTCACTTTCACGCCGGTAGCTTCTGCAATCGCCTTCCCGATCGGCGCTTCCGCCAGATTCGTTGTAAATGTAATCAGGTTTCCGTTGATTGGAGCCCAGTATGAGAAAGTATCTTTCGTATCCAGCGGATACACCGGCATATCCGATCCCTCGCTGCCTTTGCTTACGCCATCGCCGCCCTTATTGCTGACGGCGCTTTGAGTCGGCTCTGTCTTATCCTTGTTTCCAGAGCCCCCATTACTGGAGCATGCGGTTAACAACAATGAAAGTACCATTGCGATCCCCAGTGTGAGCTGCAGCCTCTTATGAGTCTTGACGTTACGATTTTTCGCCATTGTGCCCTCCGTTCTTTTCGTCTCGAATAAGTTGGTGTGAATACGCTTTCAACATATCGTTAATCCGGTGCCGCAAGCTATCGTTAAAACCTAAAATATACTGCAATTTCTCAAAAATGAGGGTAACAAAACCGTATGTTTGCTACTTTTTCTTGAAAAGAAAAGCCCTAGAGCTACTTGACTTCCCTGTAGCGCCCGGGCGTTATTCCTTCAAATTTTTTGAATATGCGGTGGAAGGTATTCACATCGTTGTAACCAACCTTCAGCGATATTTCGCTGACCGTATATTTCCCGCCGATAAGCAGCAATTTGGCCTGCACCAGCCGGGTCTTGTTAATATAATCGAGCAGAGATTCGCCGGCAAGTTCCTTGAACAGTTTGGAAACATACGACGGCGTCATGGAGAAGGCTTCCCCGATCATCGAAATGTTCAGGTTCTCGTCCTGGTAATACTCGTTGACATATTTCATGACCTTATCGATTAGCGGATTGCTGCAGTATTCGCGGTTGTTATTAACGTAGCCGCACAGAAGCTCTAGCATATCGTAAAGCTGGCTGCGCATCTCCCCTACCGTCTGGCATTGCATCAGGCGTTCGATGGCGCGCACTCCGTCAGGCATATCCGGCTTGCCCGCGATGCGGATTTCGCCGATTACTTTTTGCAGCGTAGCCATTAGATCGAACATGAGACATTTGGCAGTATGAAAAGGAAACGGCTCCGTCGTCACATTTTTCTGAATGATCTCCCCGACGAAGGTTTCCGCCTTATCAAGCTGCCCTTCGCGAACCATAACGATCAATTGCTGCTCGGCCTTGAGCGGATAAAAATAACCACCTGGAGCAGCCCCTAGGTTGTCGTTGCCGCTCAGGTCCCCATAATGAATAATGCCCCCGCTGCCTGCAATGATACGGTATTCCATCGCCTCAATCGCTTCCTGGAACGCCTGGAAGATGCCATATTCGCCCTCCTGTTGTGCGCTGATGGCAGCGGTCAACTGGACATGGGCATGATTGGAGATGAACGACATCGTTTCTTCCGCGATGTGCGCCAGCTCCCCCCGCTGCTCCGTCGGCGATGCAAGCTGATGGTTGACGATGCAGGCGAGCAACTCCTGGTCCAGCTCTACCGCATAGGCGTTTACTGACTTTCGCGCGACCTCCTCGACCACGTTGGCGATCAGGAATTGCAGCAACCGCTTATTATGGACCTGATCCTCATCCTTCCGATGGAACTTGCCGAAGTGCTCGATGCGCAGCAAAATAACAGAGAATCCACCCAGCGGGAAACGCAGATCATAGGCTGAGAACGATTCGTGCAACGGGATATGGCTGTCGAGTTGCCCCTTCAGCAGCCGCTGCAAAAAGTGCGATCTGAGTGTATTGTTATGCTGATTCAGCTTGTAATGAAGCTCCTCCTTCTCATGGAAGGTGCTGCTCAGCGCCTGCTCCAGAAAGGAGTATTCATTGGAGCCGCGATCAAAGGTAAAACCCGCCTTGAACGACAAGCTCTGGATCAGCGCATGGATCGGCAGGTAGTTCCGTTTGAGGAGCCAATACGTAACGCCACCGCCAACAATAAGGCAAAGCAAGATACTGGCGATCGTCAATTGCTCTACCACGTTCATCTTCTGGTGATATACGTTCGCCGGCAGCGTCATCACATATTTCCATCCCGTAATGGATGAGGTTGTGTAGGATGCAACAAGCCGGTGACCGTCAGTCTCGATCTCAAGTTGCCCCGATTCTTTCGACATATCGCTGTATAATAGAGCAGGTTCCGACAGCGAATCGCCCGTAGACGCAATGAACCGGTTGTCTTTATCCAGAATAAAGATCGTACCTTTCTCAGGCGCCGAAGCTTGCTCTAGCAGCTTACTGCGGTCAATCATGAACAGCAAGACAGCTCCAGGTTGATTCATGATTGTTGAGTTCACATTTTGGGCATACATGACCGTAGGCCGCCACTCATTCTCTTCAGACACAACAACGGAGTGGTAGCCTTTAATGTACCCTTGGTCAAAATATTCTCGTAACGACTGGAACGGCATATGCTCTTCAAGGCGAATATGTTCGTATAACGCTTCGATGTTCATACGGTTGTTGCGTGCGATGACCGTATCGCTATTTTTGTAGTAAATATAAATACCTTCAAGATAATCGTTAGCGATTTCGAATACGCGCAAATCATTAGCGATTTGGTATACATCGTAGTGGTCCGAATCAGACAGATTGGTATCGGCCGAAATAAATGCTGCGATTCGCCTGTTGAGGCTCACCTCGAGGCTTAGATTCTCGATTCCTTTGAACTGGCTATCTATGGCTTGCTCCATCTGAAGAAGAATAGATTGGTTGGCACGGTTAATTTCAGCCTTTACAACGTTCAGCGTCGCGCTGTATATAACGCCGCTGATCAGAATGGGCACGAGCAGCACCGAGACGTAGGAAAGCATCCAGGTCATGTATACACTGCGATTTTTATGCCGGAGCTGCTTCAGATAGATTGTCCACCGGTTTCGAGTTTGGGCCATAGGTTCTCCTCCATGTTAGTTTTAGTCGGAGTCGGGACCGACGTCAATTCTTGTCAGAATAGCCGGACAACGAATATCCGCGACATCCGCTTTATGATTGTTAATACAAACCGCCGGAGACGGCCGGTATTCATAGATGGCCGGCTGCTCCTTGCCGCATATACGATTGTAAGCGATTACACATTGCTCCGGCGCATAAGGAATCCGCTTGCCGAGCGTAATGCCGTGACGACAATTGACAATCGTATTATTCACTACACTGGCTCGATAGACGCGCCAATGTTTCCTCAGTTCCTCCTGCGTCGGCGCCTCGGGATAGCCGTCTGATCCGCCATCGTAGTTGCCGCCGTCAATGAGCAGCGCATCCAACGTCAAGTTTTCCATATAGTTATCAAAAATGTGATGGTCGTTGCCGTAAATGCGAAATCCGCCCATTTCTTCCTTCACGCCATCGCCGATAAATACATTATTATGAAAGCGATTTCCATGTCCGTGACGCGCTGTCACTTGGCCGGCGGAGTTAAGGAACGTGTTGTACCGAACTGTATTATAGCAGCTTTTTACCGAAATAATCTCGGGCTCTCCGTCGCAATTTTCAAACAGGTTGTGTTGAATGGTAATATAGCCGTTCGAGAGAGAGATGCCGGATAGGCCGAGCCGGATCGCTTCAAGCCCATTGACGACACGCGGGCCTATATGATGAAAATAATTATATTCAATGACATCATGCTGCGAGATTTGTTCACCGTCGCCATCAAAAATAACGAGCGGCCCGAGGTCGGCTTTTGGCCCGAACTCGTTGCGTTCGATCCGGTTCCAGCCGCTGCCGCTTCCCAGCACAGACAGCAGGCTATACTCCGCCCCAACCTGTCGCGGCTCAAATCTATTCCGTGCAATCCTCACATGCCGCGAACCATCCAGAATGATAGATTCGCGCTGCTCGACCTGGAAATGCAGTCCCCATACCTCTACATAAGCAGAGTTCAAGATGCGTATACTTGATTCTCCAGCGATCGTCGCTTTTCCTTTATTTACAGCGCGAATGCTTAATATTGCGGTGTCCGATCCTACTTTGCCTTCAATAATATAATCTTCATTCCGTTCGTAAACGCCGTCTGCCAACAAGATCGAAGAACCAGGTTCTGCCCGGCCAATGGCTGCCGCCAACTCGTCGCTACTCGATACCCAATAAATAGTAGTCATTTTCCCACCTGCTTCCTATAGAATAGGCGGATATGAACCGCAGCCTCTTCAGGATCATATCCGCAACTTCACAACCTCTATTATGAAAGATACGTTTCCCATGCCATAGTGTAAAAAAATGAAGCAATCATAAAAATGTAAACTGAGGCGCAAAATGAGCAGGAATTACCTCCTTGCCAGCTGTAAATCGCAACCTGCCGGTGTACAATAAATGAGAAAGGACGTATCCCGACACCAAATCGTGGATACGTCCCCATTGTTGTTGCTTGCTCTGCCGTTCGCTTACCCAAAAAAGAAGTACGCAACCTTCATCTCTTCTTCTTTCAACAGCAACTTTTGTGCCGCTTCGAGCAAAGGCGTGCGGTCATAGACAAGACTTTTCATCGCTATTTTGCCATCGGTAATCGTGAAATAGTGCGCTTCTTTCGACGGATCGTCGCGACGGCGGTAGGACACGCTTCCCGGATTCAGCCACAAACTGTCGTCACTCAAATAATGAATGCATCTGCGATGTGTATGTCCGAAAATAATGCGGCGATCTTCTTTGGCCCCAATTGTCCTGACGTTGCGTTCCGCCCAGAAAGCATCGTACTTGGGCAAGCTATCAATCGTCAAATAGTTTTCGTACAGATGTTGCATTGTATAGCTATAGCCGTCCATCTCGAATGTGCGGTAGACCGGTATGCTTTCGAGGAAGGAAATTTCCGCTTCGCCGAGTAGCCTTGCATTGTAATGCGCCCACTTGATCTCATCCTCCGCCACATCGTGACCGCTATTGCCGTTTCGGTACAGGTCGATAATAATGTCGTCATGGTTACCGCGAACACAATTCGCATCGTTCTTATGCACCCATTCGATAACTTCCCGCGGGAAAGGCCCGTAGTCTACAAGATCTCCCGCGCAATAAATCACGTCACAGTCGGATTCTGCCTTGCGGATCGATTCCAGCGCTTTGACGTTGCTGTGAATATCCGAAATAATTAAAGCTTTCATAATCGATTCAACTCCCTAAGATTCAACATTCTCAGCAGTACCGTCACCACATCCGCCACGTAGCTTTATCGTCTGGCATGAAATGGTCCCGCGGCAGACGCACCTCAATGATTCCGGCGGCAGACGCCAAGGAAACAGCCTGTCTTTCCCAGTCGGGGGTGTCTCCACTGTCCTCAAACCACTGCGGCGCAGGGGCGCCGTCCACAACATTGGCCGTAACGGAACATGCGTGTAACCCTATTTGATCATTCCCGTCAATCAATAGCCTTCGGACAATATTAAGGTTGTAGACATTGCGTATCAGGCTGTTCTCCCATTTATCGAGTGCACTCTCCCTCCTTTATATAAAAAGATGGAACCTTGATCAATCGTCAAAAGCTAAAATAGCCATCAACTATTCCAACTTCTTATCTCCAATTTTTGGAATGAACATCAAATCTTAAAAAAATCACTCACATCTCACGAATATGCATAGAAACATCTTTGTAGCTATTTTTATATACAGCATTCAATGTTCTTAAAACAAAAGTATCAACAACATGATCCTTTTCATTTGGAGAAATAAACAAAACGACATCCGACCTTAGATGTTTCAGCAAGATTTCATTTTCGCAACTCCCTATGTTCATTTTAATTATTATGTTTCTTGCCCTGGTCATATATTGCTTGAAGCCAATTTTGTAGGTCAGATCTTATATGCACAGAATCCTATAGTTGGGGACCCGCCAACATTTTAACGAAAATATACACTAAGCCCTGAATCGCGTCCAGCTTGGTGTATTCTCATACTCTTAGGTGGTCCGGGACGTGTCACGAGCGGACGCAACGAAACGTATTGGACAATCATTCGGCAACATTAACGCGGTACTGAATTAAATGATTATGATATAAAAAAAAGATGTCGAGACTTTCTTGACAGCCTTGCCGCGATTATCGCGGTTTCTATATGTTGCGTGTTTGTTCTTCACTCCCACCAATGCTTCATTTCACTGAATCCAACGTCCCATAGTTTAGCGTTCCCGGAAACGATAATCGTAATTTCGTTCACCTTGTCATAAAATGGTATATTTAAAGGTTCTGCTCCATTATTATATTGTTCATTGTACTGATAATGAACTCTTTGGTTTCCGTCTACCAATATAGTGAGTTCTCCCTTGGAATCTCCCTTGTCTGGAATGCCAAAATAAGAATAGAACGTCACATCTTTTTTGTTCCCCAAGATGTAGGTGTATGATTTTCTTTTATCCCCTTCACTGTAATACACGTTCATTTTGGGTTCTATTTTCTTGCCTGCTACGGTGAAACTTGGAAGATTTTCAGTCATAGGCATGGTTCCATTCATTTCTTTCACATCGTGTAATGCTTGAATTGGGCTTTCTCTTTTCGCTACAACATAATTGATGGTTTCCGAGATCACGATTACTCCAACAAGAAGAACAACAATAGATAGGGCTGAAACAATAAGCTTTTTATAAGAAATTTTTGAAGAACATCCAACTTTATAGGCGATAAATCCTATCGCTGCACCTAATGTATTGGATATAACATCATCTACATCAAAGCTGCCAAGATGAGTTAAAGCCTGCATCGTTTCCAGAACGAGAATCGTCAAGACAAAAAAGGATATGAACTTCCCAAAACTGGAACGATACAACAGAGGAATTACTACTCCAAAAGGGATAAAGGCAGCAATGTTTCCAAAGTTGTATACCCATGAAAAAGTTAGTTTTGGAAATCGAAGTGGAACTCCTTCTGGAACAAGTATAAATGTGTATCCATAATCGCTGTTCCAATGATCTAATCTACTGAAAGCAAAAAACATAAAATATAATATCAACAGCGTGTACAAAATTGTTCCTACAAAGAGGAGTTTCCGTAATTTCACTTCCATAATATCTCCTTTAATAATTCATCGATGGGTTTAGTATATCTTCCCAAAATGACATTAAAGTGACATTGAAGTGACATTTTAGTCACTTAAACGCTCATTAAATGATTTGTTTGTAAAATTGAATCCGAATCTATGTTTAATCATCGTCGTAGTATAGTCTTATAGTCTTATTCAACTAAAGCACCCGCTAGTAGAAGAGCAACACTAATAAATTATACAAAGAATGAATAATAATTACTGACCAAAGAGAATTACTTTTCTTATATACAAACCCAAATATAATACCCAACACAAAAACTGTTAATATGGAACTTAGAATATAAGGGAATTCAAACAGACCTTTATAAAACCAAATAGGAAAATGAATCGATACAAAGAGTAAAGCTGTAACTGTATTTGCTATCCAGAATCTAAAAGAATCCATAAGCTTTCTTAATAAAAAACCTCTAAAGACAATTTCCTCAGTAATACCAACCAATAGAATAGTATTAAGCCATCCGTTAAATCCTATTTGAAAATCGATATTATTATTTAAAACGATAAGATTTATTACAAAATAGAATAGTATCAAGGCTAAGGATACCCAACCTGTCCATTTTAGACTTTTTCTAAAGTTATGATGTAACTGTAAATAGGAAAATGGTTTACTTTTTTCCATAATTATAACTAATAAAATAACAGGAATGACCCAAACAACTATTTTAATAGTGGCTGATGTTATAGCTCTTGGAACGGGTTCCATCAAATCTAAATATTGAACCAACCATAATTCTCTGATACACCATAGGGCGTAAAATATTATGAAATATACCCAAATATAATTTTTATTTACTTTGAATTCTATCAGAAACTCCTCCTTTACTTCTTCGATAATCCTGCCCCGTTAGTTGAATAAGATATAATTATAACTAGGCATCTCGTTTACGGTAAAATACAATAGCTACTGTAATAAAGCTCAGTGTCCATAACATTGAAATACCTGTCCCTTGCATTGGTGTAAGGACACTTATTTCATCAGAGGAAGACGGCATATACATATAAGATCCTGCCGTATCCGGAAAATAATTTAAAAAAATTTTATTACTAGGTAGAAAAACCCTCGTCAATGGACTGACAATGAAATAATAACCAAGCAGTACCACTAAAGCAGGAGTGGTTCGTCTTAATAAAGCACCTACAGCTGCACTGAGAAGTGTGGTTAATGTTAGATAGCCCGTTGCACCTATTAATGTTGTTATCATTGTGTCTATTTCTATCACTACTGTTGTGTCTCTCATCATAATAAAAGTATAGAGTACACCAGATGCAGCAATAATAAACGCCACAGGAATGGTTATAATCGCCAATGCCAAATGCTTCGTGGATAATTGGAACCCACGCCAAGGTATCGTAATTAAAGTAGTTCGAATCTGTCCACCAGTATACTCCGAACAAGTAGCTAAGATTCCAAGAATAATGAACCCTGCTTGAAGATATCCCATAGAAGCAAGTCCTATATTCAGTATATTTTGCGTACCTGTTGCCCCTTGTAGACCAACAGAAGTAAAAGCTGCGGCTAAAACTAAATTTAGAATGAATGTACCCATAAGAGTGAGCCATATCAATGGTAATGTAACTAATTTATCCAGTTCAGCACCAAGGATTTGTGTTAACTTTCTACTAGATGAGACACTCATGCTGCAACATCCCTCCTATGGAATACAACAGCTGCAACAATGAAAACAACGAGTACCCAGGCAAACATGACTAAACCGCCTGTGAAGGGGGTGTGAAACCCGTCGAATAAAGTGCCTGTGGACGTGTTGTCCGTAAACATAAACATTTCAGCGCCAGCCCTATCTGGTAAGTAAAACGCCAACTTTGTAACCCTATACAACAGGACACTAAATGATACAACGGATGAATTTATTATGAGCAGAGCAAGCGGGAGGATGCCATTCTTAGTTAGAAAAGTAATTCCAAGTGCTAAAAGAGCAGTGAATGTCCAGTAACAAACTGCACCGATAAGTCTGGACCATTCAAATGCAGGGGCATATTCACCAAGAATAAGATGCGTTGCCGACACAGTTGTCGTAATAGCAACAATACAAAGCAGTATGCTGATCACAGTCACAGCACCTGCTTTTGCCAGTAAAAAATGAAACCGGGATGAAATAACAGTTAAACTCGTTGTTATCTGTTGTCCTCCACCAGATTCACTGCTCTCTGTCAAATACTCACTGCTGACAGTAAGCACACCAAGAATAATAACGCCTTGCACACCAAGAGCTAACCCGATATAGCCAACTTCTGATAGCCGCGTGCTAACTCCAGCTATAATCTCCTCTTTTTGTACTATGCTGTCCAAGGCAGCAATAAGCGCTGGTGCAAACGCTCCAATGAGAAAAGCAAGCCAAATACCCGGTAAGGAGAACAATTTAGATAGTTCCGCGTTAAATGCTCTCATACAACATCACCTGCAATTTCAGATGTCAGGGCAAAAAAAGCTTCCTCCAGTGTGGAATGGTTACCTATTACTTCTTCCAATGTTCCATCTGCAACGATGGTTCCATGCTTAATAATCACCACATCATCAACCGTCTCTGCAAGCTCTCCCATTAGATGACTGGATAATAACACCGTATTTCCAGATTCAGCACGTTCACGTAAAAATGTCCGAATCCACCGAATTCCTTCTGGGTCGAGCCCATTTACGGGTTCATCTAAAATCAATATTTTTGGATCACCAAGTAACGCAGCTGCTATTCCCAGTCTTCTCCCCATACCAAGAGAGTACTTCCCAACTCTTTTCCCAGCGGCATTGGTAAGACCTACTATTTCCAGAACTTCCTCGACACGTGAGTTAGACAATCCTGCAGCACGTGCAATCCAACGCAAGTGTGCCCGTCCTGTTCGCATACGATGAGCTCCAAAGCCATCAAGTGCGGCACCTACTGTTGCTAGAGGATTATGTAATTCTGCGAATGGCTTTCCATTAATGAGTGCGCTCCCTGAGGTAGCGCGGTCTAATCCAAGCAGGATGCGAAGTGTAGAACTTTTACCTGCCCCATTTGGACCTAAAAAACCAGTTACTCTACCTGGTCTAGCTTTAAAACTGATACCTGATAAGATTCCCCTAGTTCCGCGATGTTTGACTAAGTTATTAATTGTAAGCAACCATAACACTTCCTTTCTGTTATGGTTCTAATTATAAAGAAGCAAAGTTACATCTCGGTTATCATGCTGTTTACTTCTGGGTTAACTTTAGGTTAAGATCTTCCGATAGCTACTCTTGTGCCACTATCATTTGATGTAAAATCAGCTTTCAGCTTCATTTTTTTCAACATATAATTTGAAGTCGATAAACCAATCCCCGCCCCACGCTCATAGGAAGAGTTATCCATACCTGGACCTCTGTCTGCAACAATGATTTGTTCTTTTTCTACATCAACCACAATATTTACATATTTCCCCTCTGCTGCATGACGAAGAATATTCTGAAATAAATTATCCAGAACCCGTGTCATCCATTTAGGATCTGCTTCCCAATAAAAAGTTGCCTCTGTCGGTAAATCAACCTCGATCTGGATTTCTTTTTCTTCAAATACAGGATACCACGCAGCAACAGATGCTCTTACTAAACGTCCAATATCTGTTGAAGTGGGCCTAAAAGGATGTTTCCCTGATGTAAGCAATGTATAGGAAAGTAAATCATCCATTAGATCCCCCACTCTTGTAATCGTATGATTCATTTCTGTTAATGAATTTTGTCCTTCTAGACTCATTGATTCTTTATTTAATCGGGTGACATGTCCTCTCAAAATGGTAAGTGGCGTTCGTAAGTCGTGAGATAAATTCGCTATGAGTCGATGTCGTAACAATTCCTCTTCATGTTCTCGCTTGCGAAAGACTTCAAGCTGCTGAATCATCCAATTAAAAGAATTGCCTAACTGGTCTATTTCATCCATACGATCACTTTGAACAGATATTGGTCTAGGAAATGAGTTATGATTAGCTGAAAATGACATGGCCTCCTGTAAGCGGGTGAGACGTTTACGAAGTCTTAAGAAGAAAATCCAAGATATTACAACAAATGCTACAATAATAAAACCAAACAAAAGTAGTACAACGTAAAATAGATTTAACGCATTCAGCTCTTCTCCATTAATAGGAGATTCAATGAACGCAGATAAGAAAATAAGTATAATTGGAGGCAAAAAGATAAATAGAAAATGTCCTTTTAGAAAATGACGAAATAATGATTTAGTCTGTTTCATAGTTTCACCCGATAGCCTATTCCCTTCAACGTTTCAATAATCTCTGGGGAATCGGGATGACGTTCCAACTTTTGACGCAGTCGATGGATATGTACCATTAGTGTTTTATCGCCAGTTATATATGTTTCTTCCCAGATGGCTTCATAGATTTGTTCTTTTGGTAAAACTTGATTAGGGTGGCGTAAGAAGTACATTAAAATATGATGCTGCTTCGCTGTTAATATAATTTCTTCTCCTGTGCGTTTGTCAAATACCATTTGGCCTTCTGAATCTACTTCAATATAATTTCCTAATGAAATGCGTTCGGAATGTGTTCCGCCACTTCGACGGATTAGTACTTCTAATCTTGCAACTAATTCATCCGTATGGAATGGTTTCGTTAAATAATCATCAGCAAATTGTAAACCTTCTACCTTATCATCTATCGATGTTCGAGCTGTTAACAGCAAAATAGGAACAGCAGGAGCTGCCTTTTTTAATCGTTTCCCCACAGTAAATCCGTCTAAACCGGGTAACATGATATCCAAAATAACGATTTCATGCTGATTTACTTCTTTTTCAGCGCCTTCACCAGAAAGCAGCCACTGAACTGAAAATCCCCGCTGTTCCAATTCTTCTTTTAGAAAGCTGCCTATTTTCTCATTATCTTCAATGTATAATACGTTTCTTTTCAAGTAACATCCCTCGCTCTAAATTGAATTCACTATTAGACAGATTAACATAATCTAAAAAATATTTGTTTAGATGCTCATGAAATCGGCAATGGGATCAAGTTCTTGTCTTAAGCAAAGGACAAGAACTTGATCCCATAAAACAGAAAAACCGCGCCAGGCGCGGATTCTAATGGGACTATGTTATTGTTCACCGACACCAATCCATAGTCCAGATATTGAGCCTCCGACCGTTTCAAAATAAAAGCCCTAATCAATCAGCAATTTTCTGGCCGCCTGCATTATTTTTTTCGGTCAGATCGGGTGCGGAGCGCTGCGCGGATGGTGCATTCTTGACGGATATGGAGACACTGCCTCCATCGCCCGATGTAACTTTTGGCACACCCATATATGACAATGCTTCCGATACGATCTCTTTAAACACCGGCCCCGCCGCAGCACCACCGCCAGCAGCATTAGCAGGCTCGTCAATGCCGACATAGACCACAATCTTCGGATTATTAGCCGGTGCGTATCCGAGAAAGGACGAGTGCACCTTATCGCGGTCATACCCTCCCTTACCGTCGGGTTTAATCGCCGTACCGGTCTTACCTGCTACACTATAGCCTTCAATGTATGCATGGCGGCCGGTTCCATGGACCAGGTCTGCAACGACCTGCTCCAGATAGCTGCTGGTTTCCCTGGCGCTTTCCTCGGAAATAACCTGACGTACCACCTGGGGCTGGGTTACGGTAGTCTTGCCGGTATTCGGATCGGTGGTCGCCTTGACCACGTGCGGCACCATCAGTTTTCCGCCGTTGGCGATGGCCGAGATGGCGGTAAGCTGCTGAATCGGAGTAACAAGCACTTTGCCGTGCCCGAATGCAATCGTCGCGTTCTCTGAAACATTATTCGGAGTCGGATTGACGATTCCGCTGATTTCGCCCGGCAGGTCAATACCGGTAAGATCGTTAAATCCGAAATCATCCACGTATTGCAACAGCTTTTCCGGACCGAGCATTTCATAGCCAAGCTTGACGAAGGCCACGTTACTTGACCGCTTCACGCCTTCCAGGAAGGAGATTTCGCCATAACCGCTTCTCTTCTGGTCAAACAGCGGCTTGCCGTACCCCTTGATGCGGATAGAACCGGACATGAAGGTTGCGTCCGAATCGAACAAATTCTCCTCCACCGCTCCGGCAAGAGGTACAATTTTGAACGTGGAGCCTGGTTCAAATCTTGTTTTGATGGCATGGTTGAAGAATACCCCTGGATCAGAGGCATATTTCCAGAACTCATTCGGGTTAAAGGTTGGCATATTCGCTAGCCCCAATATCTCCATGGTGCTGGGATCCGCGGCAATTACCGTAATACTCTTGGGTTTATATTCTTCATAGGCCTTCTGCATTGCCTGTTCGATATAATACTGGATTGTGCTATCAATCGTCAGCTTGAAAGTACTTCCATTGACCTCCGGCTGGTAAGTGTCCTCCGAGTCAGGCAGCTTGATGCCTTTGGCGTCGCTCTGGTAGAATAGCTTACCATCCGCGCCCTTAAGCTGCTTGTCAAATTACTTTTCGAACCCCATCACCGCATTGCCATCGCGGTCCGTATAACCCAAAATATGTGCGGCCAGTGTTTGTTGCGGATAATAGCGCTTCTGCTCCCTAATCAGGCCAACGCCAGTCTCCAGAGTGTCATGTTCATCCTTCAGTTTCTCAATGAACTCGTTGACCTTGTCGCGCAGCTCCTGGTCTATCTTCCAGCCTTCATTACGGATCTCCCGGTTCTTCAGATACTTGCCGTTCTCGTCTTTGGCTTCCACGAGCGCCTTAAGCTCATCCTCAGGCTTGCCGAGCAGTTCATGCAGGCCGGTGATAACTTCTTCCCCGATACTGAGAGCGGTAATCGCTTCCGGATTGACCACTACCGTGTAGGCCGGCACATCGCTAGCCAGCATCCTGCCGTTGCGGTCCTCGATCGTGCCACGCACCGCTTTAAACACCGAAGTATGGGCCCATTGCTTTGCGGCCTTGGTTTGCCAGAAATCACGATCCAGCACCTGAATCCAGAACACTCTGCCGAGCAAAACAAGAAAAAAGAGGGTAATACACCCTCCTATAAACAGCGTACGAAGTTTTATTCTCTTCACCATAAGCAAACCCACAAACATATATATTGCAATTTTCGGCAAATCGCTCGTTAATAGTCACTGCGTTTTGTTCGCTGATATGAATGGTATCGTCGGCATTCGCCTCCTGATATCCCATATCCATGGCTAGCTGAACAACTTTGGCACGGGATTGCTGTTTTTCCTTGTCCCAGTAAGGCTCATTATTGTAGGCATAGGTAATGCCAGGTTTTATTAGTTTGATAAATGATCACCATAATGAACACCAGGCTTGTTACACATTGTACAATGTATAACAAGGTAAAAACAACCATTTTTGTGAATCCTTTGTCACTACGCTATTTCGGGAACTTAGGCTACATGTAATAGACAATTGGAACATCTTTGTGAATTCTCCATTTCACTGTATGCGGTCATTCAGATAAGGAGCGCTGAGCCAGCATGAGGTTGAGCAAAAATAAATTCAACGGCTGCCTGCTCGGCTTTTATCTTCTCAATTACCGCCATTTATGCCAAGAGATTAACAGCGTCTATTGATGTCCTGATCGTATCCAGCGCCAGTCTGTTCACCGATGGACTGATGCTCATTTTTCTGACTATGCTATGAAACCGTATGAATATTTCTTTTTCTTTTTGGATGATTGCAGAATGTTCCTCGTGCCATCTAATCCAGTATGACCATGTTGTTTACTATACTGTTTAGTGTAAACGCTTTTATTTTATGAACATTACTTTTTAATTTATTTTAAAGCATCTAGACACGGCGAAAATAGTTGTGTTACATTTGTGTGAATAAAGTAATGCAGTTTAGCTGGTGATTTGTAACCTGTAGGTGAAAAGTGACGTTGAGGATGCGATGATTTCCTATTGGAGCGCGTACCTTCAAATCTCTTCAGCATATATATAAAATGTCACTTCCGCCCTAAAGTTAAAGCGCTTAAACTTTAGAAGTGTGAATAGCACTTATTGTTAAGCGGTTTACTTTGGAGATCAGTCTAAAGGGAAGGAGGATTCATTGACGTTAATTAAACTAACCATCACTAAAGGAGGAATTTTTGTGTACTCATTGAAATCGACCTCAGGCACAATGAAAGTGATGTTACTTGTCATGCTTTCGGCGGTTATGCTTCTAGCGACATTAGCCGCCCCTGCACCGCTTCAACGGAAAGTTCATGGAGCGGGTGAATTGAAACCGTTTCCTCAACAAGTCAGCTATCCGGGTATCATTAAACCAAACCACGTCAGTCAATCCTCGATGAACAGTTCTGTATCTTCCTACTATGACTATTGGAAGGCTACTTATCTTAAAAACAACTTGTCCTCGCTGCCCGGAGGGTACTATGTAAAAGGTGATATTACTGGCGAAGCGGACGGCTTCGATCCTCTCGGCACATCGGAAGGCCAAGGTTACGGTATGGTTATTACCGTGCTAATGGCTGGATACGATACGAATTCCAGAACAATCTATGACGGTTTGTTCAAAACGGCTAGAGCGTTCAAGAGTTCTAATAATCCGAACCTGATGGGATGGGTAATAGCAGATAGTACTGGGGCTCAAGGGCACTTCGGTTCAGCAACAGACGGGGACCTCGATATCGCTTACTCCCTTATTCTAGCTGATCGCCAATGGGGCTCGACTGGAACGATCAATTATTTGGCTGAAGCCAAAAAGATGATTGGCGCTATTAAGCTTAGCAATGTGACAACTAACAACAGGCTGAATCTTGGTGACTGGGATACGAAGAGCGCCTTGAATACGCGTCCCTCCGACTGGATGCTCAGTCATCTACGGGCTTTCAATGAAGTTACTGGAGATTCAACTTGGCTAAATGTCATCAACAATCTGTATAACGTATACAGCCAATTTACAGCAGCTTATTCGTCTAGCACAGGTCTGATTTCGGACTTTGTGGTAGGCAACCCGCCTAAGCCGGCCCCCCCAAACTATTTGGAAGAGTTCCCTGAAACAAATGAATACAACTACAATGCAAGCCGTATACCACTTCGTATCGTAATGGATTACGCCTTGTACGGAGACACCCGTGGTAAGGATATCGCTAATAAAATGGTAGTATGGATCAAAGGAAAAACAGGCAACAATCCGAACAATGTGAAGGACGGTTACCAACTGAACGGTTCGAATCGCGGTACTTATGCGACAGCAGTATTCGTAGCGCCTTTTATCTCCGCTGCGACGACTACCAGCACGCATCAAGCTTGGGTCAATGCAGGATGGGACTGGATGAAGAACAAAAAGGAAAGTTACTTCAGCGACTCCTTTAACATGCTGAACCTACTGTTCATCTCGGGGAACTGGTGGAAGCCTACCTACAGTGCAGCGGATACTCAAGCTCCCTCGGATCCAACGAATCTGACCGCAACAGCAGCTTCAAGCAGCCAAATTAATCTGAGTTGGACTGCTTCTACCGATAATGTCGGTGTAACAGGCTACCGGGTATTCCGTGGCGGCGTGGAAGTAGGCGCGCCTACAGACACATCCTTCAGCGATACCGGACTTACCGCATCGACAGCTTACAGCTATATGGTAAAAGCTGTCGATGCCGCAGGCAACCTGTCTGCTAACAGTAATACCGCATCAGCAACTACAAGTTCAACTCCTGATGCCGGTATCAACCTTGCACTGGGCAAGACAGCGGTAGCCAGTTCTATCGAAGGTGTAGGATTTGAAGCTTCCAAGTCAACAGACGGCAACTCTACTACCCGTTGGGCGAGCATCGAAGGAAGCAACAATGAATGGATTTACGTCGATCTGGGCGCAAACCAAAGCGTAAACCGCGTCAAGTTGAATTGGGAAGACGCTTACGCTAAAGGCTACAAAGTTCAGGTGTCTAACGATGCAACAACATGGACGGATACTTACGTAACAACGACCGGTAATGGTTCTATTGACGATATTACATTTACCGCAAATAGCGGACGTTACGTCAGAGTGCTCTGTACTGCTAGAGGGACCGTATACGGATATTCGATATTCGATTTTGAGGTTTACAGCTCTTAATTGAACAAATCCTGGCGGATATGAATCTGTCAGGATTTGTTTGTCTAAAAGAGCAGAATGTAACTTCTCGGGGGGTTCGTTAGTAAACGAATGGCCTCTTTTTTGATCTCATTTGAGTATGTCTTAAACTTCTACCCTTTAATCGCCATAAAAATGCACCCCCTAGAATTTCATCGGACAAACCAGGGGGTTTATCCAATATCTATTCTAAGGGGTGCACTTCAGTTATCATCAAGATTTTTTGATGATAACTGAAAATGAAATATTCATAATTATTCAGCGATTGCCTTTTCAACGTCCTCGAAACGAATCTTTATGAGACGCTGCAGTGCATGTTAGAGGGTTTCGTGTGTAGCTGCTATTGTTAGCGAATACTACTTCATGATACTAATGGATTTCGTAGTATTATTGAAGAATACATCTGCACCAAAATACTCAGCAATGAAGCGTAACGGGAGCATAGTACGTCCGTTTACAAGTTCAGCTGGAACATCCATTCCTGGTGCAAGTTCACCGATCGCTATGGACAAAGTCTGACCTTTCAAGGTAATCATTACGGTTTTCGTAATGTTATCCCAGCCTACATTTGCTCCTAAGCTCTCAGCAACGAAGCGTAGTGGCACTAAAGTTCTGCCTTTAACTACCATCGACTCAACATCCATACTCATTTCGATTCCGTTTAATTTATACCCTTTCTTACCTAGAGTAAGTTCTAATTTCACAGGTTCAGGCTTGGTTGTAACAAAGATATAGCCTAGTCCTTTTGCCGTGAAGGTAAATTTACCTGTCTTATGGTCATATTTGCCGCCTAAGCGTTCCATGTTACCGTCTAATCGAAGCATGACACCGCATAACATGCTAATATCGTTAGTCGACAACTTCTCTTTTGACAGATCGAAGGTTACGGGTATAAGCCCTGTATAATCCGTTACTTCCCGGCCATCCACGAAGATCTTTAATTCATATCCCCGCCCTATAGCTCCGTCTCTTTCATCTACAGGTTTAATGACAACCTTCATTCTCTTGCCTGTATTCAACTGCTTCAACAATTCAGGGGACAATTCAACAGATACGGTGTCATTCGTAACAGTTAGCGGTTTGTCGGCTTTAATAATCGCACCGATCGTATCGTTTTGAATCTCAAGCTCATCTTTTCCGGCTGACATCGTCAATTCAAGGGAATTGCCTTTCTTCAGCTGCTCTTTGATTGTAGCATCAATAAGATCCGCTATCGGTGATTCTGGCGAAGGAGTCGGCGTACTGCTTTGGTCACCAGATCCTCCGCCGTTATTATTTGCAGTAATTACGATAGTTAACTCTATCGTATCCATGCCAGCATGGTTAGAAGCCGTAACAGTGAATTTGTATGTTCCCGCTTCAGTAGGCACCCCTGAAATAACACCCGTAGCTCCTTCTAATTTCAACCCTGCAGGTAAATAATTATCTCTCACTGTCCAAGTAATCGGTTCGTCGCCGTATACCGCTAATGTTACCGTATAAGGTTCTCCAACTTTGACGCTTGGCAGATTCTTAGTGATAATCTCCGGTGCTGTATCAACTGGCTTATCCTCTTTAATCTCGATGCTCAATACTCGCTTATCTATACCAAAATCATTAGTTGCGCCAACAGTGAATTCGTAATATCCTGCCTCTTGAGGCGTACCCGAGATAACACCTGTTGCTTCATCTAGGTTCAAATCTACTGGCAAATCTCCTCCCTGGACCTTCCAAGTAATCGGTTCGCTGCCGTATACCGCTAATGTTACCGTATAAGGTTCTCCAACTTTGCCACTCGGCAAAGTCTTAGTGATAATCTCCGGAGCTGTGTCAACTGAGACATCTTCAGTGATCACTATATTGAACGGTTTCGAGTCACTGCCTGCGTCATTGTTAGCTTGAACTTTGAATGTAAATTGACCCCATTGATCCGGTGTACCCGAGATAACACCTGCATCTTCATCCAAGCTCAATCCTGATGGCAATTGACCATCTACAACAGCCCATTTGATCGGCTTATCGCTGTCAGTGGTAAGAACTGCCGAATAAGGTTGTCCTACCTTGCCATCCGCAAGCGATTTCGTCGTAATCGTTGGCGCAGTACCTGCGTCTTCAACCCATTTCGCATATAATTCAATATCCCTTGAAACAGGATCAGCAACGAAATCCCAGACATCGTTTAATCCTGCATCTTGATACCAACCGCCGAAAACAGTGTTTTCTTTTGTCGGCGCTGTTGGCTCGGTAATTGTCCCGCCCATATCTGCGAACTTCATCACCACTTCGCTGCCACCGTTGGAATCAAAAGTTACCGCATAAGGGTTGTGTGCGCCGATGGAAGGCGTTCTGCCGCTAAGTGGATTGCCGAAGAAGTCTGTTCTTTCCGTCATATGAGGCAGAGCGTTCGCGCGATCCACATATGGGCTTACAATCTCGGCACCTGCACCATAGGCCAGGTTATTACCGTCAGCAAGACGGAACCCGTTCATCGCACTGTAATCAAGCTTGGCATCAACTGTTCCGCTGTTGGTAATCCAATGTTCCGGCGCAGATTTATAATCATTTAATATAGAGTTAAGTTCCTCTTCCGATACATAGCGGTTGTCAGTTGCTGTTACGCCTGCACCTAGATACCCGCCTCCGCCTGCGTTCATGCTACCAAAAAGATTAGCCGGATATACAATGTTGTTCGTAAAACGTCCGGCTGCAAATGAAGCAGATGTTCCCCCGCCTTTTAGACCAACCTGATTGTTTGCCCCAGTGTAGGCAAAAATATTATTTTGGAAATAAATATGCAAGTTAGAGGCCGTCGGATCAAATACTAACGAACTGCTATTCTTCAATGGTGTGACGATGACATTGTTATAGTATAATCCGCTTAATTCCTCGCTCGTTGAAGAACCTCCCGCAAGTAATATAAGACTGTTAAAGCTCTTGTTAAAATCCGGGCTGCGACCGTCGTTCACGCTAATGTTATAGCGAACGATATTGCCCTTGGCAGCATTCATCTGTAAGTACCAACCGCCATAGTTATTTCGGCTGTAATTGTATTCATACACATTGTCCTGACAATAGTTGTCAATGTCCCATGCCATACCGTCATTACTTGCATGATAAGGGTTGTCCACGGCTTCATTATAGCGGAAGATCGTGCCTTTACTTGCCATAATCCACGCTGCCGCATAGTTTTGCGAACCTAGATATGTTGGCGTTGTATTATTTGGCCCCCAGTTCGTAACCAGGTTGCCGCTCTTATCGCTTAAATAGCTGTATCCGCTGTCTGTGACCACATTTCGTTCCACAAGGGAGTTGTTCCCGCCGGACATAACAATGCCATCTCCAACCGAACTAGAAATCCAGTTGTTTCTAAACACAGCGTTTGATGCCCAAGGATAGCTTGAGTTACTCCAAGTAATGCCTGTGTTATTCGTCCCAGGATTGCTTGGTCCGTAGGCATTGTTACGAATACCTTCGTTATCGCAGCGAAGGGTTTTATTTCCTTCAACCAATATATCTACATAACCATTAATAATGATGCCGCCGGATACCTTACTTGCTCCATTTGCTTGGTGCAGCCCATTAACATCATGAACGTAGTTATCTCGAATGACGATGCCTTGCATACGAGCATCAGCATAATCTTGAATATTAAACTGACCTTGTCCCAGCTTGGAAATCCGTGACATTACAGCGATACCGGAACGGCCATCACCTGCTTTATTGCCGATGTTCGTTACTTCAATTCCACTGACTACCCAATAGTTAACGTCATATAACTCAATTGTACCGTTTAAGGAAATGCCTGATGGGCTTGACGCTGTTCCTCCACCATTAATTATCGGACGTTGGTTAGGGTCGGTCGTATTATATTTTGTAAGCGTAATCGGATTTCCTTCCTCACCATCGCCGCGCAGTCTGATTTGTTCGTTCCATACGCTATTCGCATCCAGATAAATGGTTGAACCTGGCATAAATACATATTCATTAATCTTGGAGATTGATTTCCATGCCGTAGCCGGTGTGCGTCCATCTGAATGATCGTCACCGTTATTGGAGAAATAATAATCACGGACTTCAAGTGGTAGAATGTTCAACTCGAATGTGATTTCGGCAGGATTCAGATCCAGTCTAATGGTATATTTTCCTGGCACGATATTATTTCTTGCGAATGATTCTTTGTTAATTTTCAATACATTACCGCTAACCGTATAATCCACATCCCGCTGCAGTGTTACAGCGCCGATCTCCACTCCAGCTAGATCTGCTAAATCAGGATTTACGGTGATATTATAGTCGTCCAGACCAATAACATATGTGCTGTCTTCTAAGTGGCTATACTCTTTGGGCATGAGCTTTAGCGTAATAGAAGATGTTCCGGTTTGGGCTGTTATTCCACTATCGATAACATATACGTCATCGATAAAGTGCCTGTTCTGTATATCCTTAATCGTTCCAGCCTTGTTGCCCCAGTTCGTAGCAAGCTGCAATGCATCAATCTTGGAAATATTGTTCTTAACTAGGGTATCAAAATTGCCGCCATCTGTTGATTGCCTTTGAATGTCTTGTCCATCGATTTTATAGGTCGTTCCCGTTGATGTAACGAACCATTGGAATTTATGCCAGCCTTCGCTTCGCTTGACATCTACAGGATAGAATCTCCCGGATGAACCGGGTCTGACTGCGTAATTGGTCAGATTTGCCGCCCAATCGCCATCTCCATTGCCATAATTTATTGCGATATGTTCATTGGATGATGGGGTTAAACCAAAGACAGCGTGGTCATTGGAAGCCGTTCTGCCATCATCATAGTACCAAGCAGTAACGATTGTTGTCTTACCGGTTGCAGGGGTGTAATTATAGGTACCTGGAACAGTAGCCACCTGACCGGCGCCGCTTGATGTTGCAGCCTTTCCTCCGGTACGGGACATCACATCGCTGTGAACATATCCGTTCGCACCATTTGAAAATTTCTTCTCCCCTTCAAATCCATCATAAAACATAGTGTCAGCCTTATTGAAGTAATCAACGCTCACTTGAACAGTGACCTCTTCGTTCCCTGTCGGAACATAACCTTTCTTAACCGTCACGAATCCGGCATCATCAACTTCAATCTTATCCTTGTCTTGATCTGCCGGGCTGAAGCTGATGTTATCAGCAACAAACACATCAGAAGTATCAACGATTAACCGCGTTCTATCTCCAGCCCGTAAAGTATCGCTCTGGCGAATTAGCGCAATGTTGGCTGAATATTGTGCACTCTCTCCTGATTCATCAGAGTCTAAGAATCGTGACGTTGCGTTCCCGTTTGCTTTTATTTTAAATGTATCATTTAAAGTCGGGGACAAAGCCGCATCATTGCTTGTTGCTGCAATCGGGCTTCCTTTAGCCACTCCATTACTGAAGAGTTGAACCGAATAGGCAGATGCGTTAGCGACACGGTCCCATGTAGCGTATGTGCCGTTCCATCTGACATTTACCGGTACAGGTAATTTCTCGATCTTTAATATTCCGGATGCTGCAACTTCTTCACTGATGTCCCCCGCATTATTAATGACAATGGCTGTAACAGTGTAGTTGCCCACTCCCAGTGCCCTTGCATAGGGCAGAACATGATGCCTTTCATGATTGTTAGGCTGGTCGGGTCCTCCATTTTTCGATAAATAATAACCAACAGGTCCACCGTCTTTGAACAGCGTTACAAGGGTGTCACCGTAATTGGAAGCGCCACTATAAATGCCCGTGTCCGAGTCAAGCGTCGGGTTAATTGGCGCATTCACCTGTGTATTGGTGGTTATCAACAACGGTACAGCATTGGATTTCACCACAATTCCGTCTGCCGAAGACACTTCGCTATAATAGAAATTGCCTTGTTGTGAAGCTGCGTCCACATTGGGAAGCGTTAATAGCGCCTTATCAGCTCCGCTGACTTTTGTCCCGTTCAAGCCTGACTCGTCGTCAGATACATACCATTGATATGCTGAAGCAGCGGCTGATGCCGCAACGCTAAATGTTGCTGTCTCACCTTGTTTCACTTTTTCCGCTGTTGGCTGAGTGATTATTCCTAAATTTGGAAATCCACCGGGAGGTACCAAATTCAATGTTAATGTTCTGGTTCCTGTTGTTGTAGCTACATCTTTAACAACATAAAAATCGTCGATTAGATGTTTATTTTTAATATAAGCTTTGTTGCCTGACTGGTTGTTCCATCCTCCTGCTATTTTAGGCTGAATGGTTGTACCGCTCTTCATAGCTTTGTAAATATTACTTTGCGCTGAATCGGATACTAATGTTCCGTCTATTTGTAAAGTCGCACCATTCGGTGTAATGAGCCACTCGAATTTATGCCAGCCTGTGGAACGTAAAGCCCCGCTATCTTTCCAACGGTTGCCTGCTGTACCCGCTGATGATGGTGCATATGCCCAAGTATATCTAGTCGGGTTATGAATAACATCAGCCTCTGAACTTTGATAGAATGTCCCGACAAAGGTGGCATTTTTGCCATCTACAATAGCAAATTGAGTTCTATCCGTCGCTGTCTTCTCCTCATCAGGATACGGGTCAAAATACCATGCAGTCATCTTATAATTGCTACCTGTCGGCAATGCCACGTCTTGGGCTACATTTTCATTATTCGTATCACTTGAAGGTGTAATCGCTTTCATTCCAGAACGGGACTGAGCATCGGAAAGCGTGTATGACGAACCTAATTTGCCAGTTGATGTCATTGGACCATTGTTGTTCTCGAAATCCTCCATGAATAATACATCTGAGTCATGGTAATAACTCGCCGCGGCCGTGATTGTCACCGGGATGCCCGGAGCACCTGGCAACGCAAATGTATAACCGCTAGCTAAAGTAATGTTCCCCTGATTATTAACAGTTAAAAGATTCGCATTGCTGGAATCATAATTAACCTCGTCAATAACCGGTCCTTTCACGAGACTGCTTAAAGGCGAACCTTTATAGGTAAGATTCACCCTGCCTGCCTGACCTGCCGCTTGTGTCAATTCTAGTACAACAGAGTCAAAAGATTCGCCCCCTCCCGCAGCTGACACTTCAGATGAAGGCGCCAAGCCGAACAGACCAGGGAACACCAACGAAGTTGCCGTAATCATCGACAAAGCTTTTTGCATCCATTTCGATCGTATCATCCCAAAACTTCCTCCCTTTGAAATTAATAAATTAATACTTTATAAAAAATCTGCATCTATGGAAGCCTCAATAGACATAGATTTTTATAAACTTAAAAACATAACTATTCTAGTTCACTACTAATTCACTGAATCGATTACCGTTATATACGATCTTCAACTTATTCGTATTTGCAATTAACGCTCGCAAGTCAGACTCCGCCGATCCGTATAGAATGGAATCTTTCACTTCTTCCAGTTTAAGCTTGGTGATTTCCGGTTTTGTGGTTAATGTGGCAACGACATCCTCGCCCATATATTTACCGATTACTGTCTCACCTACAGAAGCAGCAGCTAAAGACTCCCAGAACTTAAGAGACTCGGTTTCTTCTTTGGATATATCCAAACGGTTTAGCACTTTCTCTTCCTTGGCCTGTCCCGCTGTCGCTAACGCAGCCGTCAATTCATTTGCAACACGAACATATTCCGCACTTTTTGATGCATACTCAACATGCAACTCTGTTTCGCTCATTTTCGTTTTTTTAACCTGCGTTTCTACCAAATCCGGCCAACGGGCGCCACTTAAATATTGCATGTATTGATTTAAATCAAACTGAGGCAATCCATAGTAAGTCCCTTCTGAATCTTCCATCTTAGCTCGCTTAACATTTTCATCTTCCATGTCGGATTTTAGCTCATCAAAGCTTTTGTAAGGGGCGATCCCCCGCTCATCTGCAATAAATTGCTCCTGCTTGGTCTTTAGCAATGCAGTCATTGCAGATTTTTTGGCGTATTCAGTTGGGGTTTCATGGTTTTCTCCGTATTGACGTGTCCAGAAGCCCTCATCTACTTGGACCCCATAAATTCTGAAGAAATAGTCTGCCGTTATAGCTCTTTGCTCCTTGACATAAAATTGAAATTCGTCCTCTGTTACGGCGTATCCATCTACTGTAAATATCCAATCTTCAGGTAGCTCCGCCTTTTTGTTAGTTAAGCTCAACACGAGTAAAGCAAGAACAATCAGAGTGGTAAACAAAATAATCACGGTTGCTTTTCGTCTAGTAATCCCCATGACGCCCCCCCTTTCAAATATTCAACCTAGCTTTGCAAGAAAGCTTATGACAGTGAAATTCATCGCCGTTGCTGGAGAAGTTCCCAAATTTAAATGGTTAGACATAATTGTAAGTTTAGCTGCCCTTTAATGTAAGCGCTTATTTAGACTGAATTAAAACAAATTTGACTAATAAAAAAATAGTTCTAGTTCGCAATTTTGTGTATGCTAGGGGATCAATATCTTATAAAGGAACTGTCGTTTTGACAAAGTAACACCTCAATTTTGGTTTTCAAAAGACAGCCTAAAGCGAGCTGTCCGTTATAATCCCCAAAACACTAATGGCTTCGCCCTCTGAAAACAAAGGACGAAGCCATTAGATATTACCGTTTAAATGTAATTATGGGTGATTAATTTAATGTTGATATTTCGTTCTGATTCATTACTCCAGGAAAAATTGCATCGTCCGGTCGGACGAACCTGGTAAATACTCATGTCCAAAGTCAGGATAAATAACAAGCTGCTTCATCGTGTTCATTTTATTGTATGCTGCAAATTGCGTAGATGGCGGGCATATGGTATCCATTAGCCCGACGCTCATCATGACCTCGCCACGAATTCGATCAGCTAGAAATTGTATGTCAATGTAGCCGAGCTTCTCAAATACATCATGTTCGCGTTGATGAAGCACATCATAGTAGCGAAAATACGTACGCAGCTCGCCATAAGCTTCTTGATCTAAATCCATGTCCCATGTACGCTTGTAATCACTAAGAAAAGGGAAAATCGGTGCAAGCTTCTTCACTCTCGGCTCCAATGCAGCACAAGCTATCGTAAGTCCACCTCCCTGAGATCCCCCTGCAGCGTAAACGCGTTCAGGATCGACTTCAGGCAGCTTCATCGCTATTCCGGCAAGCTGTGCAGTATCTAAAAAAATGTGACGAAATAGCAGTTCATCCGGGTGATCATTTAACCCGCGGATAATATGTCCGTGATGCGTATTTCCCTTTACCCCTCCTACATCCTCCGAGGTTCCCCCCTGGCCGCGGCAATCCATGGCAAGCACAGAGAAGCCTAACGATACATAAGCCAGTTTCTCGCTCCAATCCCCGGCATGGCCGGAATAGCCGTGAAACATAACGACAGCCGGATGAGGGGTTTCCATATTCTTGGGGCGCACGTACTTCACATGAATTCGCGCTCCCTTCACGCCCGTGAAATACAGGTCAAAGCATTCGGCATGGGGTACTTGAAAGCTGCTAGGCACCAGCTCAAGCTGCTGATCAACAGTCCGCATCTCTGCCAGAGCACGCTCCCAATATTCATCGAAATCCGCTGGGCGTGGATTCGTTCCTTCATAGGTTTTCAATTGTTCTAACGGCATATCAACAAGTGGCATAGTTCTTCTCCTTATTGCTTATTGGGTCGGCATCATCCACTGCATGGAGCGGAATAAACTCGGTCTTTTCTCGGAACCGATGCCGCTTGCCCATTCGATCCAGCCTCGTCGTCCCTGTCCGTCATTCTCATTCACGAGCAGCGAGAAGCTCATCACATCTCCATGCTGAGGTGCAATCGGTGTCAGCTCCGACCAAGGCAGAGCTAGCTTATAAATCGTCAGCTTCTGTTCCTCATTCCTGGTTACCGATGCTTCACCATGTTGCACCAGCCCTACTGGCAATCCCCCCAACGCCGTCCAGCGATAGACTTGCGGACCATTAGGCGAATCCGATATGCCATACTCATACCATCCCCGGCTCTCACCCGGAATTCCCGGAGATAACGCAAACTGAATGCTGTCATTATTCCATATATTAGCATCGGAAGCTGCAGCCGAATGAACATTATCATTAATTTTGGCCGTCAGGTACAGGTGATCCTGATCAAAGTGAAGCCAGGCTTGACCGCTCACGCCAATGGTTCCGCTATGGCCGGAGAGCAAGACAGGCTTACCCTGCGACAAATCGATTGTAGGCGCCAAAGCTTCAATTTCCGGTTCGATATGGTCATTGACCGCAATCGTCCCCCGGTTGACCGGATTAAAACTAAAATTCCCTTTATAGACGTATGGCTCCTGCTCCGCAAACTCGACGCGGATGGACGTCGGCTGATCTCCTCCTAGCGCGATCGGACTAAGCGGGATACTGAATTGCTGTTTGCTGCCTGGGAGTACGACCGTGTTGATAAGCTCTTGATCGGACTGTTCCCCAACCTGCCAAGTCACCCTGTCGACAGTAAGACCGGCGGCCTTTCTGAAGTTTTCTACATCGATATTTAGCGTTTGACTGTACTGTCCTTCCTTCTGTTGCATCGCAGGTCTGACCGTAACCTTGTGTGGTACGCCGGTTGCAACGCTATGCTGTAGCTTGCCTATCTTGTTGCCAGCCTCGTCCAACAAGTGAATGATTACCGAACGGAAACCTTCTCGCGTCTCGTTAATGCTTAGAGTAAGCGCTTCTGTTTGACCTTGCACCGCTTCAATCGGATAGTTATTCTCCTCCATCTTCGCTGTTATAGTCAGGTTAGGCAGATCATCGTTATTAATCGTTAAGTTGAACGCATGCGGATCTCCTACTGCTGTTTGCCCTCCAGCGATTGTAAATGTGCCGTCCGTAACGATCCGGTTGATGCTTCCTTTGATATAGAATGGCTCTCCCGTTATCGTTATATAGATCTTGCCATGATGCGGGGAGTAAATTTCTGTATTTCCCATAAAATCAGTAATTTCTAGGTTGTTATCCGTTTCGATAACGGCTTGAGTGTCACTCTGCGCCCAGACAACTCTAAGATTTTCGCCACCTTTTGTGAATAAATTGCTTCTGATCGGATCTCCGAATTGCTCAATTTCCTCAAATACTGCACCGGCAAGTTGTCTGCTCATTGCGGCATAACTCGCATAGGCCGGCTTCGGTGTATAGGCCCCCATCGGGTCATTCTTATGTCGGACCAGTCCGAAATTATCCTCATTATAATCATCTCGAAGTCCGTCATTCATAAAATCATACCAAGACATCCGTTCTACGCCGAGACTCAATCCCGATACAAAACCTCGCGGCAAATAATTGGCCTGGGTCTTCTCATCGACGCCTTTTGCAGATTGGTGTGTCGGTGATCCGAATTCTGTTACCCAGATCGGTACCAGATTGCCGTTATTGTATTGCTTAATCAAGGTTTTCAGACCTTTCAATTTTGCAAATACGTCGTCAGGTGCGTTCGGGTCCATATAGGTCTGTACAGAGACAGCATCCAGATATTTCAGTCCTGCGTTTTTGTCCTCGCCTTCTCCTACGCCTTTCAGTACACCTTCAATCCAGTTCAGGTCGACGCCTCCTGAGACGATACCGACAACCGGCACATTCGGATGGACCGGTTTAACGACATTATAGGTCTCTTTCATCAGATTGAAGTAATAGTTCGGCTGCGAATTGGCAGGACTGTTGCCCCTTTTGCCGAACCCGCCATTGAACTCATTGTATACATTGAAACCGATGAGCTGATCCTTGTACTGCTCTATATAAGCTTTAGCGTATTCCGCAAGTCCCCTTCTTCCTATATCCGTGTAGGGTGTTGCATTATTATCGTAGAATGGGTTGTTAAATGCCGCCACAAAAAGCAGCTTAAGATCATTCTCCGCAAGCTTCTGCATATAATCATCCGGTGAAGGGGCGAAGGTATAGATGCCTTTTTGTTTCTCGATGCTGCTCCATTCCATGCCATCCCGAACGAAGGATGCGCCCATATAACGGATCAGTTTACTCAGCTCTTTGCTCCATCCGGAGGCAGTCCAGTTCAAATGCGTGCTGACACCAAACGGTGACTCCCCATTACCGGGTGGCAATGCTGAAGAAACAACGGCGTAAGCTGTACTTCGGACCAGTGGTTCACTGCCGGGTCTCTCCGCAGTAACTTCAAGCGTAAAATAGCCCAATTTGCTGAAAGGCACCGTGATCTGAGCTTTCCCGGCGACCGGACTCTCGCTTCCCGAAGTAATCTGTGCGCCATAAATATCATATGTGGCCCAACTTACTGATGGTCTGCTTGTTCTTACAATAAAAACGTTCGGTTCAGAATCCAGGAAAATATTGCCAAGTGCTGTTTGCTGAATTTTCAGCTCTGGCTGCCAATCACCCATCTGAGCCGTCATGTGGTCAACCAGGATAGTGGCCGGTAACGCGGCGTTCTTCATATCAAATCGGTCGAAAAGGATTGTGATGGCGTTTGCCGGTTTATGCCATACACCGTCATTTGCTCCATTCCAGTAAGTAAATGTGTTCGATCCCATCTGACTTACGACAACTTGCTGCCAATCCGATGTATTTTGCAATGTAATGCGCTGTTGGAATGTTTGCCCTGTCGAATCTGTCGTTCGAATTCGCAGTGATTTCAAGTCCGAGGTTTTGACCCAGAATGTTAGTTGTTCAATATCTAGCTCATCCACCTCTTTTTTTATGAATGCAAATGGCGATCCCGTTGGTCTTAGGCTGAAATCTGCTTTTATTTGTCCCATATGGGCTCCGTTATAACTCTCAGCTGATTCGATCCGATTGAAGCTTCCCTTCACTTCAGGCGAATCCCCCATAGCAAAAATCCAGTTATCGTCTCCTTGCTCAAAATCACTCAGTACATGATTGAAATCCGATGCTGCATGCGCAGGACTGTAGAACAATACCAGATTGGACAATAAAACCACGACAATCACAATCGATATCCTCTTCATACAGACGAAATTCCTCCTAAAACATTTTTGTATGCGCTATCATAAAACATTTTGAATGGACCCCGAGGCGTCTTTAATCTCCGTCTATCTCTATTGTTCGTATCGTTGTTTATCCTTTGACGGCAGAGCTTGAGAAGCCTTGAATAATATACTTTTGGCCCATGAAGAAGACAATGAGAAGCGGCACGACTCCCGCTGTAGCGGCAGCCATCATCATGTTATAATCCACTCCCGCTTCCAGCATGAAATTCTGCATGCCTAGCGGTACCGTGAACAATCTTTTGTCTAACAGGAAGATCAAGGAATTCTCGTAATCGTTCCACGTCCATGTAAAATCAATAATTGCGAAGGTTGCAAGCACTGGTTTGGATAGCGGCAGAAACAGTTGAAAGAATATCCGGAAATGACCGGCTCCGTCAATGAAAGCCGCTTCCGATATTTCATGGGGAATGCTCATGAAAAATTGCCGAATCATGAAGACGCCGAATACCGTAAATAAGCCTGGGAGGATGAGCGCCCAATGTGTATTATAAATTTTCATCCAATCAAACATGATGAATTTCGGGACAAACAACACTTGCTGTGGAATCATCATCAGACACAGATACAGCAAAAAGATGGCGTTCCTTCCCTTAAATGGAATCCGACTGAAACCATATGCGGCAAAAGCGGCCAACAAAGGAGCTCCAATCATCAAAATCAAAGATATTTTCAAGGAATTGAAATAAAAAAGCGAAAATCCGTCTCCAGTCGTCCAAACCTTAAAATGGTTGGTCCATACAGGATCGTGCGGAATCCACTGAATCGGATAGTTAAAAACGTCCTTCGGCTTCTTAAACGAAGTGCTGATCATCCAGATCATTGGTGACAGCAGCAGCAGACTGGCAAGCGCCATGATGATCGTATTGAAGGTTCTCATCACCCGTGTTCTGATTACTCTTACATTTCTCCTAGCCATTGTGCGTCTCCTCTCTGTTAGTAATGGACCCATTTTTTCTGACCAACCCATTGAATAAGCGTGATGCACAGGATGATCAGGAACATAGTCCACGAGACAGCCGACGCGTACCCCATTTCATAGAAGTTGAAGGCTTTTTTATATGCAAAAATCGAGAAAACCGTCGTACTATTGCCCGGCCCGCCTTGGGTAATCGCATAAATCATGCCAAATCCCTTGATCGAGCCGATAAAACCAGTAATCATTAAGAAAAACGTCGTTGGACTCACTAATGGAAAAATAATGAGATGCAGCAGTTGCCCAAATGTTGCTCCGTCTATCTTCGCGGCTTCCAGTTGCTCGGCGGACAATTCCTGCAAGGCAGCTAAATAAATGATCATGTTATAGCCAATGCCACCTGCGGTCATCATAATCAGCACTGCATACATTGCTGTATCCGGGGAAGCAAACCATTGTGGAGGATCAGTTATACCAATGGAGTGCAGGAAGGCATTTATCGGACCACTACTAGGCTGAAATAGTACCATCCAGACGAAAGCAATGGCTATGCCACTGGTAAAATACGGAGCGAAAAAGAACGCTCTAAGTGTCTTTTGAAAATACGTCCGATTATTAAGCATGACAGCAATCAGAAACCCAAGCATGATAGAAATCGGTACAGGGATCAGTAGCAGCAAGGTGTTTTTAACCGATACTAGGAATAAATCGTCTCTCACCAGCATCCTGAAATTATCCAATCCAACGTAGTGCGGGGCTTCCCCACTAGCGAATACCCAATCCGTAAACATTAAATAAAAGGAGAACAGGGCTGGAATGAGCATAAACACGGTCATTCCGATAAGATTGGGAGCGATAAACACATAACCAATCAGCCTCTGTCGCTTCATCCAGCTCACGATCGGTCACCGCCTTTCTCTCTAAATAGGGTAACTTGCATCATCAGGCAGCTAGCGGTGTATAGAGGGATACGGTACGAATCACCCGCCCCTCCTTGGCCAGGTTGAGCTATTTCGATGACGCCTGCAAATTCTTGTTATGCACCCGTGCTAATTCTTTCGCACCATCTTCAGGTGTCAGCTTCCGAGAAAACACGTTGTCATAGATAGCTTGTTGCTCGCTTCCTGTCTTCCGGTCCAAACGGCTCAGACCCAGCGGCAGATCACCGAACATCACCCGTTTGATTGAATCCAGATCATACGTGTCTTCCACACCTTTGAACATTAGCGCGACAGCCTCATCGACCGGGAAGTCCTTGGAGGAAGGTACTCTTCCGCCCGCCGCCATCGGCAGCATCCCTTCATCCGCATACCACTGTATAAATTTCCAGGCAGCTTCCTGATGCTTGGAGCTCGGATTGATGGAAATCACATCTCCCAGGCCACCGGCGTTAATATAATCGGTCTGATCCTTGTTCACTTTGGGAGCTGGTGCCGCTGCCACCTTGAACGACCGGGGAAATTCAGCTATATTATTCGTCGTGCGGAAGATCTGGTTCGTGGAGAACAACATTGCGGCTTCTCCTTTCACGAACATCTGGTCCAAGGCAGGCTTCGAAGTGATCTGCTCCGTATGAGGCATCAGGCTCTTATCGGTGAACATCATGTCCGAATAGACCTGAAGCGTCTTGACCGTTAGCGGGTTATCAAAAGCGGAAGTTCCATCGTCTTTGGTCAGTTGCAAACTTTGCTTCTGTAAGGACCCGTTGATAGGCACGGTGAAGTAATAATCGCTCTGTGCCAATCCCCATACCTTGTCACTCTTCAGCTTGGCAGCGTAATCTCTGAACTCTTCCAGCCCCCAATCCGTCGGAACCGGCAGTCCTTTTGCATCGAGCATATCCTTGTTCAACCAGACAAAAGACAAGCCTTTTTGGGTAGGCAGACCATAATACTTGTCGTCTACTTTCCATAGCGCAGCGCCTTCCCCCATCTTATCGTCCACGTTGTAATCGGAGAATTTGCCCAAATCAAGTGCGTTGCCTGCTTTAATCCGCTTCTCGTAAAGGCTGAAATCATAGTTGACGTACATGTCCACGGGCTGATTAGAGATGAGAGCTGTATCCAGCTTCAGGTTCCCAGCATCGTCATTGACGAACCGCACATACTCCACCTGAACATCCGGATGTTGCTTATTCCAGTTGTCTACGACCTCTTGTGGGCCATTCTCGGATGGTACCGCTCCCCACAGGGTAAGTTTGATCGGCTCACTGCTGGTCTTAGTTGCCCCAGGAGAAATAGCTCCCTCTGCTTGCTTCCCGCCCCCGCTTCCACCACAGCCGGCGAGTGCCAGAGGCACGGTCATAAACAGAGCAAACCCTGTCATCATCCATTTTCTGTTTCTCATCTTCCCTGCAACCTCCCTTTGATTGGATTGTTTGATTCCACCCAACTATACCAATCAATCCCTTGCCTCATCAGGGTTGAAACTTACAGATGAATAGTACAAAACTTAGGTATTATTCTCACGCCTGAAGGAGCTAGGCGTTTGTCCAACCATGCGCTTGAACACCTTAATGAAGTATGCATCATCGGCAAAACCTGTCTGAAAAGCGATCTCCCCCATATTCAGTTTGGAATGCAGCAGAAGACGCTTCGCCTGCTCGATCCGGATGTTTTGCAAATAGGCGATCGGTGTCAGTCCGGTTTTTTTACCAAAAACGGTGCTTAGATAATCGACGTTAATGGATACCAGCTTGGCTAAATCCGCAATCTTGATATTTTCTTTGAAATGCACCAGCATATATTGAATCACTCGATTCACCTCAGGATGATCTGTAAAACTTACATGTTCTTCCTTCATTTGCTGGATTAGCTTATGTATGACTTGCTGTACATGAACAAGCAGCGACGCATGGCTGATGGCTGAGTCAAGTTCCTGCCGGTACTCCGATTTTCGTCCTGCTAGCATGGCTAGCATATGAACAAGATGGGCAGCCAGTATTTTCACTTCTACATGGGAGAACGAAGAGGCTTCCATGCTCTTCCACATTAAAGCTGTCACTTCGGTGCATTGGCGTTCGTCGCGTACTTCGAAACGCCGGATCAGCTCTGCTTCCAGCTCTGCGATCGGCGGCAGTTCATGCCGCTCCTTCACCTGACCTCCCATTGAGCCGTACCAATATCTGTTCAACTGATTCAGTGCTGAGCGCCAATCCTGGGACAGCTGGCTCAGACTGCTGCCGGAAGCCATTCCAATCGAAAGGATATGTTTGTGTCTGTTCGCACACGTTGCCTTCTTTCCAAAGCCCCAGCAAAAGAAAGTTGTCAGTCCTCCTTCATGGAAGGGTTGAACCAACAGATAATCCTCTGTCTGAATATTCATCTTTTCCGCAGCAGCGGGTACAGCTCCACTCAGTATGGTATAAATTTCAAGTTCTAAGCCGTGGAATTTCTCCGTTACCGCAATTGTTCTGGTCTGATCTTGATCGGCCGCTGCGACCGTTCCCCGGATACCCGACCAAATACGGTGAAAATAAGGATAAAGTGCCTCACTAGCTACGCTAAGCTCCTCAAGCAGTTCTCCCTTAATCCGCGCCAGATTCTCGAGCAAAACTTCATCATTCAAGGAAAGCTTCAAGAGATAGTTGAAGGCCCCGTATTGAAGGGCATCCCGGGCATATTCAAAATCGCTCATAGCCGTCAGCATAATAAACCGGCTGCGGATTCCCGCTTTCCGTGTCTCCTTCAACAGTTCAATCCCGTCCATCCCCGGCATAACAATATCCGCGATCACGACGTCAGGCTTAAGCTCCAGAATAGCCGTAAGAGCTTCCTTACCGTTCCCAGCCTCACCCACAACGTAAAATCCGTGTCGTTCCCATTCCACCGTATCTCGTAGGGTCTCCCGGACAAATGCCTCATCTTCCACTAGTAAAATCGCCCACATGCCCATCGCCTCCTTCCTGTGAATAAGGTGTTGCTATCAGTAAAGGCAGCCGGAGCCGGACAAGGGTCCCTTCCGCGCCTGAAATAATCTCCATGGAACCTTCCCGCTTAAAAAGCAATTGTAGCCTTTCTCTCAGATTACTCAGTCCGATGCCATGACCGCTACGTCTTCCCGGTTTTAGTGCGGCCGCTTCCATGCCGATACCATTATCCTCCACCTCCAGGATAAGTTCTCTACCCTCCGCTCTCATCCTCACCCAAATCGTGCCACACCCGTCCGTCATGTCAAAGCCATGGACGATAGCATTCTCCACCAGAGGCTGAAGACTAAGCTTGGGAACGAGAGCATGTTGAACCGGCTCATCCAATTCATAGCGGACGATGAAATGATCCCTGAAGCGAAAGGACTGAATGGATTCGTAGGAACGCAGCAACTTCATTTCTTCTTTAAGGGGAATCAGCTCTATTTCCGAGTTCAGGCTGGCCTCCAGGATTAGCCCCAAAGAAGTGCAGATGCCAGCGATCGCTTCCTGCTTTTCTTTTCTGGCGATCCATTTGACCGTATTCAAGGTGTTCAACAGAAAATGCGGGTTCATTTGGGAGAGCAGCATTTGAAAACGTACCGCCTGCTTCTGCCGCTCCTCCAGCTTAAGCTTGTTAATGAGTGCGATGACATCATCTATCATGTGGTTAAAGCTGTCTCCCAGGGAACGCACCTCGTCAGTTGCCCCCTTTCCGATACTGATTTTGACATTCAGCTTTTTGTCCAATGCCTCCTCCATGCTCCGCTCTAAGACAACCAACGGCTTCGTCATACGAGCCGATAGGATGATGGTTACTAGCACGTAGACGATGACCAGAATCGTCAAAAAGAGGAATGCGATAAACCTTAATTGCCGGATTTCCTGCTGCAGTTCGCTTAACGGCATTTGACTGACTACATACCAATCCAGATCTTCAAGATAGCTGTAATTGACTAGGGATGAGGAACGTTTATCCTCATAGTGTCCTTCCTTTGCCTGTAGCGACGTAATTCTATGTAACATATCCATACTGAAGGTTGTTTTCTTACTTTGGAGAATAGTCTCTCCTTGTCCCGTAAAGATGGTCAAATCCTGGTTAGCCGGACTATCCTTTAATGTGCTCAGGAACCATTCCTGAATATTGATGCTGATGCGAGCCAGTCCGAAGTTTCCACGCAGTGGGTCATCCAGGACTATGTACAGGCTTAAAACCTTGCTTCCTTTACTGCCTATTACGTCATTCCAATCATCAGCCACCCATCGGTATGAATGTGTCCCGCTATGTAGCTTATCCTGCCAATCTTGTAAGGTTTTGAGCTCGTTAGTCAACCGGCCGGCAGGTGCATAGGAGGTGTATACATTGCCCTTCAGGTCGATGAATCTAAAATACAGTTCTGTCTGATGGAAGAAGAAACTGTTGTTGATGCCAAACATCTTACTCTCGATGACTTTCTTTCGCTCAAGGGGATCGTAATTGTCCGGATCGTGCATAATTTGGATCAGGCTCTCGTCCTGGCTCAGCATAATATTCGCCCTATAGGCGAATGCCATCATATCTGTCAAGGACACATGAACCTGCTGCATGTGCTCGGACATCCGATCCATCATATCCTTCTGACGAATCGATTCAAAATGCTGGAACAGATAAAAAATAGCTATGCACAAAGGAATCATTAGAAGGGTGATATAAGCCATGATTAGCCTGTACTTCAATTTGTTCGGAAGCAAATAGCGCCAGTTGAACATCGTGTAGGATCCACTCCCAAAAATGTAGTTGAATGTTCTTATCGTCTGAAGAGTTTCCAGATTTCTCGAATAGGCAAAAAAAACCTCTGTTTTAAGAGGTTTTTTTCCACAGTCAATCGTGGGTATTGGTTTATGGAGTATGGTTAACAATACTAGCCTTGCAGAGCCAGTTCCGATACTTAAGTCAGGCTCATTCATTGATCTTGTGATGAATCTTTCTTTATTCATTCGATTATATCATCTTAAAACGAATCCAGAAGATATAAAACTTGTTGATTCATATAACGATTCTTGGGAGTTGCAGAACTGCAGACAGGTCTTTGTTGTCTGCTATTCGTATACGCGAATCTCGAAGATCTCGGCTCTCGGGCAACCGTTCGTCGCTTCTACCACAACGCGGAGACGATCAGAGGAAACCAGCTGATCTAATGAATGGACAACTCTTCGTTTACGGTTGTTTTTGCCTTCGGCAACGGTAATCCATTCGCCATCCACATCAACCTGCAAAAGGTAATCCTTGACCAGTTCAGGAATTGTTTCGAACGGTGTACGGTGATGATGAAGATTGATCAGATCCTCGTTCACATCGTCGTTAAATGTGATATGCACCGTGCTAATGTTAACTGGTGCTGGCCAATTGAGCTCCAGCCACTCCGGAGAGTCTTTCCGAAGCGAGTCTGACGACCACAGATGCGGCCCAGCAAACGGTCGGTGATATCCGTCGATTACCTTTTCCGCTGCGTATGCTTGCGTTGGCGAGAGGAGGCGGAAGCAGATCGGTTTGCGGTTAAATGGACGCATATTCCACTGCACGACCGGCTGACTTGGCTGTTGATCCCCGAGATTAGGGGAAACAATGGGGCGCTGCCCTTTCGCAAACGCAAGTACACCAAATTGTTGCTCATTAGACAGATGTAAGGCAAGCCGTTCGTTGGCTTTGACCACGAGGAATGCGTTTTGTGGGGTGGCCGGCTTCCAATGGAGGTTCACGCTCACATATTGTCCTGTGCCTTTTGCTACCGGAGTCAATGTCGCCAGTTGTTTCGTATGCGGGACATAGTTTTCACCGCGACCGGTGTCCCATAGCTCCAGTTCCAATGTCGTGTTCTCTGCCGCATCGACGAGTAGAGCGATTCCTTTCAGCTCCGGGTCGACCGGCAAAATCAGGCCGGTGTCGGAAGCAAGTGGATAGGTTTCGATCGGCTTCTCCACAACTAGTTGCGTCAATGTACTGGAAGCTTTTAATTTTGCGCTCCGTGCCAAATCGGTCACATCATCATTGCGTAGACCGATGATGGACGCACCTTGGTGAAGCAGTGTTTGCTGAAGTTCACGTAGATGAGTCTGGTATAGCTCACGTGGGACGACCCCTTTCTCAGCGCATAATGCAGCCCCAGTGCCGGCAGCCTCGCCGATGACGGCACATGTAGCCATGACACGGGTCGTTCCGAAAGCCACGTGCGATGCGCTGATGTTGCGGCCGGCCATGATCAAATTGTTCACGTTGACAGAATACAGGGAACGGAACGGAATATGATAGACTCCGTCTGCATGCAAATGCTTGGAGCCACTTTCAGTCGAATACATCCCTTGTGGCGGGTGCAAATCGATAGACCAACCACCGAAGGCCACACCGTCTTCAAACTCGCGCTGAGCAACGATATCGTTCTGGTTGAGCATATAATCACCAATGAAACGACGGTACTCCCGCTTGCCTGGAATCGAGCCCACCCACTCCAGCGTCATGTTGTCGGCATTGAAGTTGCCGGAATTTTTAATATAGTCCCATAAGCCATAGATCACCGCCCATAACTCGTCACGGATACGTTCGTTGTCGAGAACCGTATCCATTTCACCGCCCCACTCGATCCACCAATAAGCGCATCCATTATCGCCACTGCGGATGACGCGCGTCATCGGAATGGTCGTCTTCGTGATATCCTTCGCAAAACTTGGCGGTATAAACTTGACCTGATGGCCTGCATCCTTCGTATAGAAGAACATTGTACTTCCCAGTGTAATGTCATCCGCAACGGGCGGTGCCCAATCCTCGTTGTACTCTTCCCTCGCTTCTCGGCCGATACGATGCTTGGCCCCGGCCAGAAATCCAACCAGTCCGTCGCCCGAGCAGTCTAGAAACATGCCACTTTCAAAACGAATACGCTGCTCTGACCCCATCATCCAACCGGTAACTGAACGGATGACCCTATTGTCTGTATCGCCGTCAGCTTCCACCTCATGAACATCGGTATTCAAAAACAAGCGGATATTGGGCTCTGCGCGAACCGTTTCAAGGAGAACCATATCCCAAATATATGGATTCCCGTCGATATTGCAGTACTGGTTTTCAAGAAAAAGCTCACCCATTATGCCGGTTTCTCGCGCATACCGATTCGTTCCGTGAGCGGTAGCTCCGCACACCCATACACGTACCTCGCTGCTTGAATTTCCGCCTAGCACAGGACGATTCTGAATAAGTGATACGGACCTTCCCAAACGGGCTGCAGCAACAGCTGCACTTACTCCCGCCAAGCCGCCGCCGACGACTGTAATATCTGATATGATAACTTCCTGCCTCATGATTGAACATCTCCTTTTAAAGAACTATAATATCCATGATTTCATCGTATGTTATCAACTTTTCAATTTCCATACACCATGTTACGATAAGGCATATACTTTATTTCATAACATTGGTGGCGATAAAATGCGAAGTGACTTTGCGATCCGGCTAGTGACTCACTTTTATTGGGACAAGAAAGAGTCGTTTGCTCTCGACCGGGATATTTATTCCTATTGGACAATATTGGCTGTGGAAGAAGGCCGATTCACTTACCGCATTGAAGATCAAGAAGGCGAAGCAGGGTTCGGCAGCTTGGTGGTCTGTCCTCCAAACACCTGGTTTCATAGGAAGACACTTGAGCCTTTGACCTTTCACTTTATTCATTTCACATGGAACACGGAGCCTTCGCTTGAAGAGCAGCGCTCGTTGACTGGCAATCTGATGATCGCGGACATCGAACGCCTTTGCTCCGACTACCGCTACTTGCGACTAATTGCGTTGGAACAGGATAAGGCCGCAATAGAGCGAAAACAACACCTCGTAAGCGATATGTGGCGTTTGTACGAGCTGGAGAGGAACGTGCCGAAGGAAATAGGGTTAACAGTGGTGATTGCTGATGAGGAGATGCGGAAGGCGGCCCACTTCATCACCGCCAATATTTTCGGTCCGGTCGATATGAAGAGCTTAGCGCTCTCGCTACAGCTTACCCCGGTGCAGTTGACGAGACGTTTTCGTGCGGCTTACGGAATGACCCCCTCTGAATATATGACTCGGCTACGGCTGGACAGGGCTAGCAAATTGCTGCTAGAAACAGAGTTTAGTATCGACAAAATTGCGCAGCTGTGCGGATATGAGAACGGCTTCTATTTGAGTCGTATATTCCGGAACAAACGGGGGATGCCCCCTTCACAGTATCGTAGCCTGCCTCGCGTCTAGGCTTAGATCCGACGGATGAATTCTCTTGCACAAGCAATTTAGGGTATATGGGGATAATGAATACAATGCAGTGGTAACATCAGTTAATATAAGAACGACAATCGGAGCATAATCTTGGCTCTTTTCGATTGAATAAAAAAACCGCGATTTACGCGGGAATTAATCGGTATATGTTGTTGCCGCTCGACACTCGGATCTTGTTAGGTTGTTTCTCTTTCAACTATCCTGCCCTTGGGACTTGATCCCGAGCGCCATAATGTTCACCTCTACTTCTCATGACCATAAATAAAACGGACCGCCTTCAGTAGACAACACTGGAGTTGGTCCGTTCTCCATCTAATATCCGACGCCTTCTCCCTCATCCGGGTGCAATCCTGCTTGTTTCAATTCCTTAGCTAGGATTTCTGAAGCACTACTACCTGTTCGTGTAAATATCACTCAGTTGAGAGCCTTGAAAGATTAGCATTTTGCATAGTTCAATACTAAATTCCAAGAAATAAAAAAGCCGAATGGATCGTTCTCATCCACTCAGCTCATAGGTTTATTTTACAATAATCTGTATAGTATCACTTTCCGTTGTTCCACTTCCATTCATAAACTCACAGCGATATTGATAGATGCCAGGCGATTTCCCTGAAATTTGTGTAGTGGCCGATTGAGCACTTGGTGTTTGTGAAGATAAAGATTGCGTTTCAATAAGTTCGCCATTTTCATATAATCGATACTGTGTTGCGTTCGTGCCCCACCACATATTAGCAGTAATGTTATAGTCCCCATCTTGATCCCAGTTGTCACTAGACAAAACAGGTTTGCCGGGCTTCGCATCAGTCACGGTGACGGTGTGTGGATCACATGAAGTCGTTCCATACAAATTCGATAACTCACATGTATACACATAGGTTCCATTCGGCTTTCCTTGAATAGGCATAATGGAAGTCTGAGCAGCTGGCGAAACATCGGCGAGTGACTTCGTTTGGATCAATTGGCCATTCTCGTACAGCTTATACAGTGTGCCATTGTTTCCCCACCACATATTCATCGTAACCTCATAATTGCCATCATGTAAGCCTGTCGCAACACCGCTATTATTCGATAGTGTCGGTTTACCTGGCACCCCATTTGCAAGCAACGGCAGACTACTGGAATGGCGTTCGAACTTGACTGCATCAGCCCTGGTATAAATCATATCGGCAGGTAGAGTTGGCGGATCTACCGTTGTCGGAGTAACCCTTGTTAAACGAACATACTCGCTGCCGTCTCCAGTAAAGTCGAACGTTCCTAGATTAACCCAACCCGACGAGCCAACGGTTGCATCGATATACGTGACCTCGGTAACCGACTGATGCTTCACTTCCACTTTGACATAATTGTCATTTGCCGTCGTATGGACGAGCTTGTAGATGGAGACCGTATATTTCCCCTCTGGAAACTGGCCTTTCCACGTCGCTGAGGATCCTTGAACGGTAGAGTAACGGGACTTCACACCAATTTTGTATCCGGCTAAATTGCTTTGGCTCCAAGAACCTTCTGTCGTGTACAACCCAGTCGTATTCGTGCTGTCGACAATAACCGTTAATTCCCTGATCGCAATTATCAAAGGCGGTGTTGTTAAGGTCACCCCGTCAATCGTTACAGTGGCCCATACCTCAATGTGATCCGTTTCTCCGTCGAGACTTAGAAGGGTCAACAAACCGCTACTGTCCAATTCAGCCAGATCGGTTCGATCAACGAAATACTGCACATTTGCCTGTGATAGATCACCAATCAGACCATTATCCAAATAGCCGGTTACGCTTAGTTGTGCGGTTTGAGTCATCTGCAGTTCGTTCCGATCCGACAGGATCACCGCAGACTCCAATTGCGGTATCTTGTTCGGGTCCACCCACATCATCGCATCGGCAACTACCCGTGACTTATTGGCCTTATTGGTTAATTCCACGTACCCACTATCGCCTGCTGCAAAAGGATAAGCACCCAGGTACACCCAAGTCCCATTGGCCGCTGTCTCATCTACGGTAACCGTCTCGGAGCCTCCGCTATAATAAACGGTAAATGAGGCATTCGTTGCCCAATTTTCACTGGCAGCGGTTATTTGCGGAAGCTTATAGTACACACTGTAAGTAACACTTTCCGGCAGCTCAGGTCGCCAAACAATTCTGCTTGTCGCTGTGCCGGCAGTCGATTTGGCATACACATAGTTATCATAATAATAGTCGTTAGCCGTTGTATCCCGTATCCAGACGCCTGCTGTCTCTGCCTCCGTATTATCCACAATGATAGATGAACCCTCCTGCCAATCCGGTTGAACTGGAGTTTCGGTTACCTGATCAGGCAGATAGAGTGTCCGCTTGCGAGTCTGTTTCCCGTCCGATTCCACATAATAAGTGAAGGTTTGGGATAAATCGTTTACCCGTATCGACCATTCCATCGGATAGATCTTATCTGGAATGGTTGTATACGTAGCCCCGCCATCCAAGGAATAATGGATCGTCGCTGGTTTCGTCGTTTTTGCCTGCACATAAGCATCATAGGCCGTTTCGTCGGGCTTGACGATCAGCATGCCTTTAACCGCATCTATTGGACTGTGGATATCGAAGAAATAGCTTGCATCCGATGTATCAGTAGTTCTGACCTGGTGCAGCGGCACTTCAATGTTGAGTCCTTCCACAATGATAGCGGTTATTCCCTTGCTTGAAACCGTGGCTTGAATGATTCCGCCACTCATAACCGCTTGCTCTGGTGTGCCATTGTCGCGGATGATGGTTACGGTATAATCTTGTGCCGGGTTGAACCCAATGATTTGCGCATTCAATTCGATCGGAGTCTGGACTTCAGCTGCCGATTCGTTGCTTAACCCGATGTAGAATTTATTCCCGCTCTCTCCCGTTATCCAGTTCAATTGAGGATGGTTGGTCTGAATTATCCCCTTAGGCATCCAGAGCCAAACGTCGGAATTACCGTAAAAATTCCCTGGTTTATTTCCATAGAGGTGATATTTGAACCATAAAAAATTAGTTTCAAATACAGAAGGAAATGTAATACTTCCATTCGATTTCAACGATTGCTCGCTGATCAAATAATCCATCGTTTGCCCGAGCTGTCCCGGTATATGGTGATAATAGATGGATGTAGCCCCGCTTGGGCCTTCCAGAGGAAACTCCGGTTCAAGTTGACTAACGGCGAAGCCCTTATAGTAATAACCTGGATAGCTCGAATATCGACCAATAACCGCATTATGAGCAATATCCTGCAGTAGTTTATCACCTGTATAGAGCGACAATCTCAGCATGAATGGAGCTTCCTGAGCATTCATCCGATAATAACCAGTTGTACTTCCCGCTTCAAACGTCAATCCATTGGGAGAGACAAGCCAACTATCCGCTTGTACGCCTCCGGCTACATCTTCTGGGAGCTTGATCCGAGGATATTGATATTTACCACTTTCCGGCCAATGGAACGACTCCGCGTAATTATACGTCTCAGGCTGCGGAATCGTAACGGCACCTTCAGGAACCGGACGAGCAACGAACATAGTTGCATATCGTTTGGCTTCCTTATAAGCAGCATTCAAGTATTTGGGATCCTGAGTTTCCTCGTAAAGCTCCAAGATCTCCATCCACAGCTTGCTATAATAATAAATGAACTCATTTTTACTCACATTTACGGATGCAGGCGTATCAATATGCTGCATGATATAGCTGTCGGCTGCATCCTTGGCAGCCTGTAAATACTGCGTATCTCCCGTCATACGATACATCATCAGGGGCTGAATGACAGGACCCCGGTCTTTCTGGTCAGGATCACGCACGAGGTACTCTTCCTGTGCCAGCGCTCCAATTCCTGCCGTAGTCCCCATCATCTGATTGACAGCGGCTACGCTAGAAAAATCAAATGGCAAGGTTGCCATTTTCCATAACGACGGCACACCGTATACTGGCTTCTGCGTCGGCGACCAACCTATACCATTTCGCGATAAGCCGTACTGGACGGACGGCAATGCTCTCGTATCGTAAAGCTGGTCATCCCCAGTCAAATAGTAAGCCCCCAAAAGAACCGCATTCGAGCTTGTTCGAATACTATCCTCGTTTTCGATGTCAATAAAGCCCTTGGCACGGCTCCACCATCCGCTGGGTGACGGGACATAATCAACAGAGTCATCCCCTTGCGGCTCTATCTTAAGTAAATCGATCATATTGAACATCGCGTCAGTAAGCGACTGATCTGATACGTTTTCCCGGTATGCGGAATAACCATACTCATTGCGAAGAATATCCGCGTAGGACTCATACAAATTGATTTTTTGAGCGATTAGTCCCATATGAAATTGATAAGTGCTTTCTGCGGCCATTTGCGAATAAGTCCCTAATTGAGGAGCATACAAGATTGGCTGCACGCTGCCTTCGTTGTTGACAAGACTCATGCCAAGCCTTTGTTTCGTAACACCTCCTGTCGGTTCAAATTCAACCGGAAGCTCATCCGAAGGTACAAATACCCCATACGTCAATGGATTGCCCGAACCGTCATTCTTTTCAACCAGACTCATTGGAGCGCTTAGCTCCCTTAAGCTTGTTGATTCCACCGAACCTACCATTTTGGCGTGTGACCTGAAACCATTTAATACTTCATTGACGCCAGAGATCTGCTCTGTTGTGAAAGACTGATAGCCGATCACGTAATTGCCATCCCGGCGGGGTGTAAAAGCGAAGGAAACATCAGGTTTGTCCCCTGACATGGACCAGTTCACTTGTAAATCGTAATCGCTTCCATGTGAAGAATCGGTTAATATCGCCGTGTGGCTGTCAGGGAAATCAATCTCGTCGAATGTAATCCAGCGTTTGTTCATCGTATCGTAGTAATTGGTTAGACTCCCCGCATTTCCATCCATTAAGACCCATTGCTCTTCAAGTCTTTCCGCCACATTATTGACAGGCACCCAGTTCCCCGTATCCGTGTCCTTGTAGAACATATCACGAACGATGGATTTGCCACCATCCCAAGCTGCTTCATAGAAGGTTACTTTGTAGCTGGCATTCTCGATGCTGCCTTTTTCCGTGTAACTGAGATTCGCCAATGTACGGCTGCGCAGCGGAGGCAACGGCGGAGCTTGCTGCCGGATATTCCCTTCAAACTTGACCGCATCGGCCCGCGTAACGATCTTTCCGGTCGTAGGTTGCGTTCGAGTCAGTCTGACAAATTCGCTATCATCACCACTGAAATAATAGGACCCCAAATCAACCCATCCGGCCGATGGGCCCGACGAGGGCCTCAGATCCATAAACATGACATCCGTAATCCCATTGTGAACAATTTCAATTTTAACATTACTGTCTGCTTTATCCGCCCAATCAAGCTTGTTGAATGAAATTTTCGCCGTCCCTGCTTCCAATCGCGGATTCCATGTGATGCTTCTTCCTACTGCATCGGTAAATTTGGAACTGGAATTATTATATCCCTTCACTCCCGTACTTGTAGTCCAATAAGGAGCGGAGAACCCGTTATTTGCGTTATCTACATCAGTGGTGACGACATCATCAATCGTGATGCTTCCATCATCAATGATGATCGTCTTATGCGGCTCTTTTTGCTGAATATTCCCTTCGAACTTGACTGCATCAGCTCGCGTAATTATCGTGCTGGTTGTGCTGGTAGACCGAGTTAATCTAACGAATTCTTTACCAACTCCGGAAAAATAGTACTCTCCCAAATCAACCCATCCCGCAGGAGCACCAAATGAAGGCCGCAAATCCATATAGAGAACATCGGTCGTTCCATTGTGGACGATTTCAATTTTTACATTGCTATCTGCTTTATCTTCCCAATTAAGTTTGTATAACGAAATTTTCGCCGTTCCCGCTTCCAATCGTGGATTCCAGGATATCGCTCTGCCTGCTGTACTCGTATATTTAGAACTGGAGTTATCATATCCCTTCACCCCTGTACTTGTGGTCCAATTCGGAGCTGAATATCCGTTGTTCTCGTTACCCACATCAGGTGTCACAACATCATTGATCGTGATGCTCCCGTCATCGATGATAATCGTCTTATACGGTAAGGGCTCCGCGTATGCGGTCCTTATTCCGACTAGGCTGAAAGGAACTAATATCGTCACGATGAAAACGATTAAGAAAAACAGCTTCCTTTTTATCATACAACTCACAGCCTCCCTTGTGTTGATAACGCTTTCAAAATAATGTTGCCCTCCTTTGTTCGAAGATCGTATAGAAGCAATTAGCCTTATCCTTCTGACTAAGCCCGCTCTGTCGGTTTTATCATAGCATGTAACAGAACTGTGAATTTTCTTTAATTTTAAGAATTTCTTATAAGATTTTAAGCAAGAAGAAACGACTTTGTCGTCCTTTAAAAAAGAGACCTACATCATAACTGTCCGCTCAACTGCAGTCAGTTATGATGTAGGTCTACCAATTGTACAAAGCCTAATGATTAATTATAATGGCGGCTGCACTAATAACAACTTCCCAAGCTGAATCACCGTTTGATCATACCAATCTGGATGCTGCCTAACGTGCTCTCTACTTCGTTCATTGCCGCATGCCTCAAACACGGCCGCTTTGTCTGTCTTCTCGGTATCGATTTCAAAGCGAACCGTATGTTTTCCATTCGGGAGCTCCGGCAAGAATACATACTGATTTCGATTATGATCGTTGTGTAGTGTGAATCGATCGATAATAAAGGGTTCCCCACCATCCACCGACACCTTCAATCTGCCAGAATCAGGCCCCCCGATATCGAATAACCCGATATGGGTGCCCTCGAACTGCACCGTGATAGCCTCTCCAGGATCGACTGCTCGCCATAGGCCGGGGAACAACCAATTGTACTCGCGCACTAAAGCAGAATCATCGGGCGTCATGTAAGACCATCCTGCGGAAAAAGTAGTAAGACTATCCAGTGACAGCATGGTCGCATACTCCCAAGGATTAGCCGGAACCAACGGATTCTGAGGTAAGTGATGTACTAACCTTCCCTGATGACCTCTGAGTTCGATAATTGCCTCAAATGACCGGGTGATCGTATCCGTGTAAATTTGGTGTCCTTCGGGAATAGTCGGATGGATCGAATCATGCGTAAAAACAACGGCTCCAGAAATGGACACGTCTTCCCTTGAGGTGAAAACGAGTTTTCCCTCCGACACCAAGTGACTGACCACTACGCCCAGATGAATCGAAGGAATACCATAATAGTCGGCCACTTCCTCTTGCATTAGAGCCCCCTTCTGGTATTCCCCAGACTGAAATAAGGCCACATCCCGCTCCTTCAGCGTATAAACGAACAGGATATCGGTAAACCGGCTCCGCTTGCGGATCTGACGGACAATCCCTTCGATCCGCGCCTTGGATTCGGGATCTCCGCCATCGTTACCGACAAATTCAACAAATACTAGATCAGGCCGATGACGCAGTACATCAGTCTCCAAACGGGCACAACCCAAATCCGATCCTGTCCCATTAATGCCTGCATTCACAGAGCGGATATCCGCCTTAGGATATTTCTCACGAAGCCAATCCGCCGTCATGACCCTGTAGCCTTCAGAACGAGTATTACTGCCGCCGAAATAGACGATTGTTACGGTATCCCCATTTTCCAATTTCTGAATTATATTGGGGAGCCCATTACGAGGGAATAATTCCTTCATCGTGACTTCACCTGACCTCATTTATCAATTTTAGGAGCAAACAATTTTACTGCAAACACTTCAAAATAAGGCGAACCATACGTTGCGCAGAAATTAATCCGGATTCGGGTTACACGTTTCGCATCCACCTTATGTTTATTCAACGTGAGATAATTCCCACGAGTTATGATTGTCCTCTCGGTTCCGTCTTCTAAGGTCAAGGTCATATCATAATCTTGGATAAGGGACTCGATCGGGTCGTTGAAATGCTCCAAATCCAACTGTGAATTGAAAACAAGATGGATTTCGTCTACATTTTTGGGGCTTGCAAAACAGAATTCCAACCATTCCTGTTCTTCCGTACGTTCAGAAATCCAGCCGTTCGGTAGACCATAAGGTCTGGAGAAGCCGTTGACGACATTCTCGGGATTATACATACTCTGGGACGGTAACAGATCCTTGAAGCAAATGCTCTTATTGAATTTCTTCAGCCTGGACGGCTCTTCCGGCCTATAATGGAAGCTGACCGCTCCTGTTATTTTTTCTTCATTGCCGTAGACGGCAAGGCTCGCCGTACCTTCCAATACGATGTAGATTTTGTCATCAGCCGGTTTCTCGCAGCCCAAGTTTAGCGTAATCCAGTCGTCATGACCGGCTGCAATAACCAAGCGGTAATCTTTCAACTCGCTGGTGGGAATGTAGTTTTCCTTCCGTTCTCCGCCAAACAGCTTTACATGCAAAGTTTCCGAATGCTCGGACCTATTTTTAATTTTGATCCGTACACTTTCAGCCACGGATGTCTGAATCGGCAAGACCAAACATAACCCTTTCTCCAAGGGAATCTCTTCAGTTGGATGAAGATTATCATAGCTGCGCTGAGACGAGGCACGAATAGTTAATCCATCAGCCAAGTAAGGATTCAATTCCTCTTGAAGCCCTACTATCGTTTGGCCATCTCGAAGCAGCAGCGCCTGCAGCTCCTCCATATGAGATTCGACTATGGCCGCGGGGTCTATCTCATATTTCAAGCATAACGAAGCAGCCGTTCCAACCGCCTGCCCCATACAACCGCAGGTTGCCATTACCCTAGTAGATCCGAAAGCCACATGGGTAGCACTTATGTTGCGACCAGCAAACATGAGATTAGGAATATTTCGTGAATATAAACTGCGGAAAGGGATATTGTACAATCCTGGCACGAAATTCCATGCTGTAGCTGGCCCCTCATCGTAGATGCCCTTATTCGCATGTAAATCCATATACCATCCACCGACGGATACAGCATCTTCGAAATGCGGCTTTGCTGTAAGATCGTTCTGAGACAACATGTGGTCCCCTATGAACCGCCTCGACTCCCGCTTTCCAGGAATCGGGCATACATAATCCAAGATGAGATTGTCTACATCATCAAATTCGCCGCTATTTTTGATATAATCCCAAATCCCGTACACCAATTTCCGCAGTTCCAATGCGATGTCTTCATTATTCTTGATAATATCCATATGTCCACCATATTCTAGCCACCACAATCCGCCAAGCCCATTGATTTTTCTTGGTAAAGCCCGATGGTTTAAGCCTTTTCTGATACTATCGAAAAAAGCCAACTTCGTAATATCATACGCAAAGCCAGGTCTTTTGAATGGAACGGAATATTCTACGTCACGGGCTTGAAACAGGATCGTATCGCCCATGGTGTAATGGTCCGCCACTTCAGGAGCCAATTCTTCCATGTATTCATGCTTCGCTTCTCTCCCCCAGCGGAAGAGAGCACCTGCTTGATATCCGACAACTCCATCTCCGGAGCAATCGATGTAGGTTCGGCTTTCGAAACGAAATTTTCTTTCGGAAGCCAATTGAAGGCCCTCCACCCATTTAATTCTACCGTTCTCTATGCCCGTTTCATGCACGCATGTATTCAGAAACAGAGAAATGTTAGGCTCAGCATAAACCATATCCAACAAGACCGTATCCGAAAGCGAAAGCATAAGCTTCTTGTTGTATAACGGATTATAGTGAAAAATCTTCAACTTGAGTTCTTCCACCAATCCGCCCTCGCGTGCATAATAGGATGGACTGTTTCCGAGATATGCTGACCCGTTGATATGAACCCGGACCTCGCTGCTCGCATTTCCTCCAAGAACCGGCCGATCATTAATAAGTGAAACCTGCAGCCCTTGGCGTGCGGCAGCAATGGCAGCGCATATCCCAGCAATACCTCCGCCTACGACGGTTACATCTGCTTTAATAAGCTCCATTTTGATAACCTCCATGATTAGATCCTTCTATCATGGTAAGCCTTTTGATGCTCTTTTTTTTACATGATTTCACGAGAAATTTATACATTTTTTGCAACCTTATTTGGATTCATACCGTGTCATTTTTATCCGATATTGCTTAGGCGTATCACCCGTATATTCTTTAAATAGTTTACAAAAATAACCTTCATTCACAATTCCTACTTCCTCACACAATTCCAATAAAGAATAATCCTGAACATTTAACAGCTCGAGAGCTAAGTGAATTTTTTTGCGGTTGATGTAGCTGATAACGCCCTCGTTCATTGTTTTTTTGAATAAGCTGCTAAAATAAGATGGAGCTAAATTCACTTCCTCGGAAATAGCCTCCAGCGTTAATCTCTGTTTCAGGTTTTTCTCTATAAACCGCATAGCACTCATGATTTCTATACGATGTAAAAGTTGGCCAGCGTGTACATATTCGAATGTGAAGTCGCCAATATAGGCAAGCTGCTCCCGAAATGTCATGAATTTTATGGGAAACTCTGATGCATCCGTGGTCAACGAGTTCCCCGATTTAAATTTCGCAGTAATGTCTCTGTACAAGCCTTGAAGCATAGGTGCCATGATGGACTTATGAATTTTATAATCTGTCACAAATTGGTTTAAAGCAGAGAGTTCTTTCTCCAGCGCTTCCTTGGAAACTTTTCTTTGTATCCATGTGAGAAAATCAGCCAGTTTCAGCTGAAAGTCCTCCTTTTTGTCATTACGGTAATGGAACCGATGCATGGGTGTTTTGACTACTTTCTCTTCATGATAATAGAAATCCTCACTCACGTTATTAGCTTCCATGTAAGCTTGTTTGATGGATTCCCAACCTCGGTGCGGACCTCCAAAAGCTACGGATACCCTTTGATTCAAATATTGATGTATATGGGAGACGATCTGACTGCCCAATGAATGGCAAGCATATTCCGTGTCCATATCGCTGCGATTATTTTCCCAGGAAAGAAAGCCAATAAAACGATTATCGGATAGATCCGCAGCTACACCTCTGCCACCGTTCACCACAGTTTCTTCAATTATATTCGTAATCGCATATTTCAAGATGTTTTGATCAGACGCTGAATAATCGTTTCGGAAACTTTCATACAGATTCATTTCAACAATGAAGCAGCAATAGTTGGCTTGAAAGAAATGGAATTGCATGCGATTGGCAAAATCCGATGCCCGATGAGAAGGAATTTCGCCTCTGATAAGCTCGTTAAAAAATTGCTTGCGGACTCTATATTTATTTTCAAGTACGGATACGTTTAACGATTGAAATTCCGCTTCTTTTTTCTTAACCTCATTTAAAATCCCGGCTGCCTTATCTAAAGCACGATCTAAATCCTTTTCCCTGAGCGGAACCTTAACAATGTACTCCAAGACGTTGGCTTGAATAGCTCTCTGGGCGTATTCAAAGGATGAATAAGCGGTCAAAAGAATGTATTGGGTATGGGGAAGCTTTGGTTTTAGCTGCTCAATCATGGAAATTCCATCCATTCGCGGCATAACGATATCAGATATCACGATATCCGGCTTAAGCTTCTCTATCTCCTCTATCCCCTCCAGACCATTTTTTGCTTTTCCCACTAAAAGAAATCGCTTATCCCTTTGGGAGAGCTCGTTAAAAAACAATTCCAATCTCTGAATGATTAGATCTTCATCGTCAACAATGAAGCAGGTGTAGTCTCTCACCATCATGCATCTCCTTTAAACGAGCCTGCTGGGAATAAGGCTTGAACACGGGTTATTTCCTTAGGTATGCTTATGATTTGAAGCCCGAATTGTTCTCCGTAGTGAAGTTTTATTCGGTCATGAATATTATTCAACCCGATTCTTTTCCTTTTCAATTCCACATCACTCGGTTCTGAAATCAAAATATGCTTTATTTTATCAGTTGGAATTCCCTCGCCTAGATCAACTACTTCTATGATGACGATGCCGCCCTCCCTGTACGCATGAATAGTAATAGGGCCTTCGATCCCCCCTCCGTTATAACCATGGAAGATACTATTCTCCACAAGGGGCTGCAGCAGCATTCGAAAAACTGGGAAATCTATTAAATCTGCTTCGATATTTTCAATCAAGTGGAAGTTCCTGTTATAGCGGATGTTCTGGATCGAGATATAGTCCGATACATTTTGTAATTCCTGACGCAGTGATACCTTCTCCGAAGCATCAGCTATCCCATATTCCAATATTGAAATGAGAGACTCGATCACCACATCTACTTTCTCTATTTGTCCGAGTCGTATGACATTGCTGATAGAACCAAGCGTGTTATACAGAAAATGAGGGTTTATTTGAGACTGAAGCACTTGGATTTCCAGCTTCCGCTCAAGTTCATTATGTAGCTCTGCTCCCCGTATCAGTTCCACAATTTGCTGAAGCATACGATCGAATGCTCGGGAGAGATCTCCAAACTCATCGTTTCGGTTAATCGATATTGTAGTTGTGAGGAGGCCTTGCTCCACCCGCTTCATTTTTGTTTTGAGCGCATAGAGAGGGGTCCTTATATATTTGGCAATAAAAAAGGAAATGAACAGACTTAAAAGAAGACCTGCAGCTAGAAGCCCGATATAATAGGTTTCCAATCTGGACAAAGCAGCTTTCAAGCGTGATTCATCGTTGATCGAGATGATGGTCCAGTTGAATTTCTCCGTCGGTTTTTTCAGAAGGGAGACTGGAATACCATCCTTGGTATGTAGTTGAAGGTTTGTTTCTGTAGTATCCAGAATTTGTTCCGCTGACGTTTCACCGATTGAAAAAGTATGATCTTGAATATTCATGGGTCCTTTATTTTCCGAAAATCCGGCAATGATTTTTCCCGATGCGGTGATTAGAGCCAAATCCATTTGTTCTTTTTTATTAATCTTGAACAAGGTTTCTTCAATGGCATTTAGATCCAAATCTACCGCAATGGCCATAGGAAACGGAGCACTGTTCAGATATCGAACCATCGTAACTGTCCAGCCGGAATATTTAGATTTGTAAGGATCACTGACAAATGTAGTCCTTCTGTTCTTGTCAGCCGCATCAAACAAAGGTTCTCTTTCAGCTAAAGGTTCATCGAATATTCGGGTAGGTGTACTCCCGCCTAGAATGGATAAATCGCTTTTGATCAAATAAATATTACTGACGTAATTACTGTTGAGTTCATACAGCTCTCTTAATTGCTTTTTAATCACTTCTGTATTGTCAATGTTGGCTTTCACCGATGTTTCGACCGAGAACAGGATCGTCTGGAAGGAGGAAAAATTAACTGTGAAATACTGATCTACCTTGTCTAGTATTTGGTTGGTGTAATAAATGTCAGTTTTTCTTATTTCCTTTTGGACATAGTGGTAAGACAATTGACTTATCAAGATTATGCAGCTTAATACAAATGCAAACACGATAAAAAATAATTTTAAAGGCAAGCTTATTCTTCTTCGCATCTATCATCTTCCTTTTAAATCTGTATTAAACAAATAATAGCATATGATAAGAAGAAACGCCTTCGGCGTCCTTTTTAAGGACGATAAGCGTTTCTTCGAAAAATAGAAGGATAAAGTATAAAGTAAAACTTATACTTTCTTATATTTCAATAAAGAGAGGGGCTATTTATAGCCTCTCTCTTTATTTAAAAGATAAGAATTTATATGCTTCGCGCATAAATGTTCCTTATCTTTCTCGCTGAAACGGTACCGTCCTTTAAAAGGACGGCGAAGCCGTTTCTACTTGATTTACTTAATTAAGCCCGCTTCTTTAAATTGCTTGATTACTGTGTCCTTATATTTCTGCATGTCAAACTTGGTATCCAACGTATTGAGAAAATTCTCCCAGTTAGAAAGAGGATCTTTTCCGGTCATAAATTTGACCAAACTTTCATTAATGAAACGTTGGCGGTCAGCTGCCAATGTATCGTTCGGGTCTTCAGTCAATAAATTCCCGGGCAAAGTAGGCGCCACGTATTTCTGATTGTTCTCAAAAGCTTCTGCCGTCTTAGGATTCTGGAAGCTGAAGTACTCAGCATCATCACCACGACGCGGCATTCTATAATGGTCAACCCATAGGTACTTTTCTTTCATTTCCTTTGATAATTCGGAGGTTTTATTTTTGATCTTGCCGTCCACTAAATCCCAATGAATTCCTTTAATTCCGTATGCAAAATTCGGATATGCATCTTTGTCCGTAAAGAGATAATTCAGCATGGACAAGATCCGAATGATTTTGTCCTTATCCGCTTTCTTGGATATGGCCCATGAATTGCCTTGGAACGATTTTCTCTCTACAATTTGATCACCATAAGGACCTATCATTGGAGGAATGACGATCCATTCCGGCACCTCTCCACTGATTTCTTTCATTTTCTGCTGATAATCCGGTTCCAGCCTGCGTGCATCTCTTATCATGAAGCCAACTTTACCCTTAAATAACTTTTGGTCCAACAAATCGGGAGTATTCATTGTCACCCAGTCTGGATCTACAACTTTGGCTTCCATCATTTTATTGATATAAGCGAGCGCCTCTTTCATTTTTGGGTCGGTATACAAGAACACCGGTTCATTGTCTTTCACATCAATGGCTGATGGAGGATTGACGCCAAACATCCACATCAAACTATCGAAGCCGTAGGTTTGCAGATTGCCTTCTTTATTCATGCCGCCTATGAATCCGTAAGTATCGTTTTTGCCATTACCGTCCGGGTCTTTCTCTGTAAAGGCTTTCATAACTTCGAATAACTCGTCAGGTGTCGTTGGCACTTCCATATTCAGCTTTTTCAGCCAATCATTTCGAATGAAGAAGCTTCGACTGATACCATTTACATTATCATAACCTGGAACCCCAATGGTTTTTCCTTGATAGGACATCGCCTCCCAGGAGTCGTTGCTAAAACGTTTCTGTAATTCAGGAAATTGATCCAGATACGGTGTCAAATCCGCAAGAACGCCTTGGTCATAATATTGCGCAAGATCAGCCCGGCTCTTCAAGAAAATCAAATCTGGAATATCTCCTCCAGCAATGAGCGTATTTAATTTAGTCGTTGCTTGACCTGATTGAGGAATCATCATTTCCAAGTCGATATTTACTGCTTTCTCCAACATTTGGCGTTGGATATCTTCTTCACGGGGAGGAATCGGAGCAGCAGCATTGAAAGTGCCTTGGTTAAACATCGAAATTTTCATTTTTTTTTCAAAGGGACTAGACTGGCCTTGTGAATTACCCGTAGCTGACGATGTAACCTCTTTTTTGTCCCCACATCCTGACAATACCGTTCCCACACCGACCATTGCTGTCAGAATAGCAAATGTAATCGCTTTACGTTGCATAATGACCTCTCCTTTGCTTCTATATTATCACGGTTTCCCCGTAACAACTCAGGTTGGAATTTCTTTTTAACCTTTAACAGATCCCAAGAGTACACCTTTGGTAAAATGCTTTTGCATAAATGGGTAAACGATCAAAATCGGAACTGTAGTCACGACAACTGCTGCCATTTGTATAGCGAACGTACTAACAGCTCCGGTATTGGCAAGCGAATCAGCACTTTGGGTTGCGACGTTAAGCAGGATGTTGCGCAAGATCACTTGAAGCGGCATTAAGTTGGAATCATTGATATAAACAATAGCATCGAAATAACTATTCCAATGCCCGACTGCGTAAAATAAGGAAATTGTGGAAAGGACGGGCAAGGACAGGGGTAAAATGATCCGCCATAACGACTGAAGCTCACTTGCACCGTCTACCCTCGCTGATTCCTCGATTTCAGCAGGCAATTGCTCGAAAAAGCCTTTAATGATCACCAGATTAAATGCACTAATGAGATTGGGAATAATCAATACCCACGGACTGTTTAGCAATCCCAGAGAACGGACTAGTAAATAAGTCGGAATTAATCCTCCCCCAAACATCATGGTGAAGACAATGAATAGTAAAAACGGGCTTCGACCCGGCAAATATTTTTTGGATAACGGATATGCCGCTATTACCGTAAAGAACACATTGAGAGCAGTGCCTACTATCGTTCGAAACAATGTAATTTTATACGCCTGCCCGATACCATGAGAAATGAATACTTCTTTATAGGCTAGAAAGGTAAAGGTTTCAGGTATAATAACAATTCCTCTTCTTAACACTTCCGATTCTGGCGTCACTGAAACAGCAACCACATATAGAAAGGGTAGTAAGCAAAGTAGAGCTAGCAAAATAAGAATAAAATAAACGACTGCTTGCCAGACTTTTTCTCCGATTGTCAAATTGATCATATTGATAACCACCTCACCAAATTTGCCCATCGAATTTTTTGGCGAGCTTATTCGCTGCCAACACTAAAACAAATCCGATGACCGCTTTAAACAATCCCACAGCAGTAGCCAAGCCAATCTTAAGTCGCTCGAGCCCTTCACGGTATACCCATGTGTCGATAATGTCGATCTTCTCCTGATTAAAGCTGTTGGCAAACATGAATATTTGGTCAAAACCAGCATCCAGAATATGGCTTAATTTAAGGATCAGCATCAGAATCATCACGCCTCGAATGCCGGGAAGTGTTACATGCCATAGCTGTCTCCATTTGGAAGCGCCATCAATTCTAGCTGCTTCATATAAGCTTGGATCGATTCCTGCTAATGCTGCAAGGTACAATATCGCTCCCCATCCAATATCCTTCCATATTTCAGATAAGATGATCAGCAGTCTGCCCCAGGCAGGTTCCGTTAGGAATGAGATGGGTTCAACTCCAGCTTCCTTCAAAATCATGTTAAAAAGACCATCCCCTGGGGCTAATAATGCCACCATCATTCCATAAACAATGACCCATGATAGAAAGTGGGGTAAATAAGTGATCGTTTGTACGATTTTCTTAAACCATTGGGTATAAACTTCATTGAGCAGCAAAGCAAGTATGATAGGAGCTGAGAAACCGAACAATAGCTTATACAGCGATATGATTATCGTATTTCTCATGATGTCCCAGAAATAAACGCCGTTCATAAAATCTGTAAAATTTCTAAATCCCACCCATGGACTATCCCATAGTCCCAATGCTAGGTTATAGTTTTTAAAAGCAATAATGATTCCCGCCATAGGAACGTATTTGAAAACGGCAAAGTAAAGTAATGCCGGGAACAAGAGAGCGTACATCACTTTATACTTTTTTATCGTTCTTATCCATGAATTTCGCTTTTTGGTGAGGGGAATGGCGTCCGCTGCCAATTTTGCTTGCATATCATCACCTCGTCTTTATTTATATTTGTATAATAGCATCCCACTACCCCAATAAATTTCTGTGATTTCAAGAATTTCTTATAAGATTTTAAGTAAGTACAGCCTTGGATAATTCCAATACAATAGGCATGATTGTCTTGATTTAAAGCTGTACAATAACTCTGACTCGAAAGTTTGAGTATAGACCAAATACAATCCTGAGGTCCCAAACAAAAAAAGCCCTAGAAAAAATTGGGCTTAATTTAATGAGACATGTTTTTTATATAATGCATCCACGTATTTTATTTTCCATTACTAAAAACTACATTCATGAGCAAAAAAGGCATCCTCCAGCGTGGAAGGATTACCTTTTACTTCTCCAATGTTCCATCTGCAACGATTGTTCCATGCTTAATAATCATCACATCATCAACCGTCGCTGCATGCTCTTCCATTAGATGAATGGATAGTAACACCGAGTTTCCAGCCTCAGCCCGTTCTCGTAAGTTTAGACTTCTCATTAAATAAATCAATAGTGCTTATGACTGAGCCAAAATTCCTTTAACAAACAATGAGACACTGTGCTTGTAGAACTCTTCCTCGGTGACGAGTTGGGATTGATATTGCCGGTGAATCAGCTCGCTCATCTGAAATCCGTAGCACATCGAGAGAAAAGACATTGCGACAAGGCGCTCATCCTGTCTGGCTATAACTTTTTTATTCTGCAAGCGTTGAAAATATTCAACCAGCAAGGAGTGAAGCTTCGCCGGCGGATCGGCTAGCACTCTGTCTAATTCGGGAAGCATTCCTTTGTCGCGGATGCCAATCAAAATGATGTCCGCATTTTTATGGAAAAACAAACGGTACTGCTGGCTTACATTCAGCAGATCAACTTCCGGATTATCGGTCGCGTCCTCTTTTAACAGCTTCTCAAATTGCGGGATATCCGAATGTCTTTCAATGATGGCTTCCAATATGCCTTGCTTGCTTCCAAATTGCCGAAAAATCGTAGATTCATTGACTTTAGCTTCCGTTGCAATGGCTTTGGTGCTTACTCCCCGATAGCCATTCTTTTTGATGAGCTGTGTCGCGGCTTCAATGATTCTGTCTGAAGTTTGCATTGTACTTCTCCTTTTGCATATGTTAATCCTATTCTACTACAAGTTTTGCATATGCAGCAGGGTCGGGGTTCATCATTTTGATAAACGTTTTTTTTAAGGCAAATCACTTCTTTTTTCCCAGCGGCTTGGTTCCGTAATCTTGACATGATCAGGCACCAATTGCGTGAGCGTGCCTAATTTATCAAATGTAATCTGGATTCGGTCAGAGGGCAACAGCCATTCTTCGGTCTCGATTGCGCAGCAATCCGGTATCGTCCCCATTCCTATAATTGTGCCCGGGAGTGGCGTGAAAACTTTGAGAACCTCCTCCATCACTTTTGCAGGGTGTGCAGAATACTCGGATGTGCTTCCCTTCCAGTGCAGTCTCTCCCCGATGCGTACATCCACATCCAGTGCCAGCGGGTTGTCGATTTCATCCGGCGTTACCAGAAATGGTCCTATTCCTTTGCTGCGATCGAAATCTTTGCAGCGCGTCGGTCCGGTCATCGCCTGGAAATCCGGCCACTGCACATCGCGGACAGTACTGTCGTTAAAAATAACATAACCTGCAATGCAGTTCCCCTTCCCTGTAACAAAGGCCAGCTCCGGCTCGATATCCAGGTAGGAAGAGTACGAAGGCCAATGAATCGTATCCCCATCGCCAATTAATGCATTATGGTTACACTTATAATAACTGAAAGTTACTTTATTCAGATCTTGCTGGAATTTTTCGGAAATTTTACGTGTAAGCTCTTCTCTTTCCGGCCCTGTATATTCTCTTTGCAGCAGATTTACGCCAGCATTTCTCAGATGTCTTGGCGTCAGCCCGAAATCGATAAGCGCAGCCGGATTCGGAACCGGCGGTAGCAGGTTTACCGCTGCAATCGGGCTGATTTCATTTTCATTGAATTGATGCAACTGTTCGACAGCATATTGCATCATTTCCTTAGCGGCATCATAACTTGCCGGCAAATAATGAAGATAGCTGTCCATACTTTCAAGACTGTCAACGAATGTTCCCTGCTTTTTCATGATTGCGGCAAAAGACACGACAAATTTCTCGTTAATTACAAGCCCAAACAAAGGTTCCTGGGATATTTTGGTTTGAAAGGTTACTAGCTTCATGTTGCAGCGCCTCCATACATGTAGTGTGATGTTGTTCTGTTACATCATATTACATGGAGCAAATGCATGCAAGTACATGCTTGCAATTATGTTTTCCACTCTCTATAATAAAGGCATGCTTTACCCCAAAAACATATACGCAAAGGAGAATTTTCATGAAGTATGGACGTATTATCCAAAAACCTCGCGTTAAATTTTTTGAAGTCGCAGATGGCGTCTTTGCCGGTATTTCGCCGTATCGCGGCATCAGTTGGGCCAATGCCGGGTTCATCAACAAGGGTGAAGGGCTGGTGTATGACACGTTCTTCGATTTGTTCCATGCACGGGAAATGCGGGAGGCTTTTAAGGAAGTAAGTAACGGTGGCTCTCCCGCATATGTGGTGAACTCGCACTATAACAGTGATCATGCCTGGGGAAACAAAGTGTTTGAAGATGCTTGCATTATTATGCACAAGGAAGCGTCCAGAGAGCGTCTCACCGAAAATATCGCCTGGATGGATAACGTCATCAGAAGAGGAAAGGATTCTCCGGAATCGACTTCGGGCGAGCGGTTTTTTGCAGCAGAATTTGAAGGATTCGACCTGGAAGGCGTAGAATGGGTGCTCCCGAATATTGAGATAAAGGACGATATCAACATCCGTCTTGGCGATACGGAAGTTATGATTTACAACGTAGCTCCGGCCCACTCTGACAGTGACTTGCTGCTGTGGATGCCTAAAGAAAAAGTGCTGTTCGCCGGCGATGTTGTGTTTAACGGGTGTACGGCATACAGCGAAGAGGGAACCCACAATTGGGTTAAAGTGCTTGACCGCATTATTGATGAAATTAAACCCGAAATCGTTATTCCAGGACATGGCGCCATCTGCGGCCTGGACTTCGTGAAGGAGCAGAGAGACTACCTCCTGAACTTGATCAGCGAGTTCAACAAGCATTACAATGACGAAATTGATGCCTTGTCCCTGACCAAGCAAATTGATATTTCCCGCTTCCTTCATTGGATTCAGCCAGAACGCTTGTATGTTACAGTGGATATCCTATTGAAAAGCAAACGAGGGTTACCCCCCTTTCCAATTTGGAACGAAGTGCCTGCTAAGCTGGAAGACATGAAAGCTTTTTTGGCTGGAAAATATGGCAATCAGATCAAGCCATGGGACCCTATGAGTGTTTGGCAAGAATAGCAATTTACAGCAAACCTATGAAAAACAAAAAACGGCCCTGTCGCAAACGATGCGAACAGCGGCCGTTTTTTTGAATTGTTCAACGGAATTAAATGGGCGCTTAGAACCGATTATGATCAACCCCAACTAGATTTGGAGAAGATTCCCGTTGTTTTAGAATTATTATTCCAAATAGCCTTCGGCAAGTTTCATTAGGGTTTCTTTGCTTACTTTATTTATGTCTCCACGTAAAGTATAGGCGTATTTCACCTCTTTGTCTGGGCTCTCGTATACCCATTTCAGCTCGTGCGTCTGCGAAGGAGCAAATTCTGTATGCAGCATTTCTACTCCCTTCACTTGAACCTTCTCCTGCTTAAATTCAACCTTCTCGTCAATATACATTGTAGGATCGCTCTTTCCACTCAGATTAGTGATATTAACCCCGATTTTATCTTCGCCATTTTGATACGTAGCAAAGAGAAGGAAAAACTGATCTGTCATTTCAACCGGCATCATGGCATATCCCTGATTGGATTCTTCCGCCTGCTTTCTCAGCTTTTCTGCCATTTTCTTTTTTTCTTCCGAAGAAGGAGGATTCACTTCCTGAGCATTTTTAAAGATTACGTCCGCCTTTTGGAATGTATAATTTCCATTGACTTTGTCTGCGATCTTAATGGATTTATCCGTAATCTTATCTCTCAATTTAGAAAGATCTTGGAAGATAGTCACCTTCGTTCCAAGAATTGTTTCATGATTCGGATTATTGGCAACCATATAGAACAGCCCAGCTTCCCCGTTCTTTAGCGCCTTATCCTTAAGTTCATAAAATGCCTTGTAACGCTCTATCTCATCTTTCGATTCTGTTTTTCCGTAATCTTTCGTCGATTTAGTCTCATATACGACTTCGCCATCCTTATTCGTCAAAGAATGATATTGAACTGCCGCATAACCTGTGGAGGCCATTAACATCATCCCTACACACGCAGTCAAAACAACTTTATATTTCATAAAAAACCTCTCCTTTTCTTTTGGCTTAGCATGTAATATTCTCATTACTTTTCCTGTCAAGTCGGCGTCGGGAATGCGCGGGTCATCAAACAGTTTTTTCAAATCCCGATCCCTGTCCATATTCATACACTCCCACTCCCTTCACTTGAGCATAATACTTTCGAAATTTTGCAGATGCACGTTCGTATTTTTTACGAAGGCTGGCACTGTTTTTGCCGAGAATCAATCCGATCTCCTGGTAGCTTTTATCCTCGACACAACGTAAGATTAACAAATTACGCTCTTCCGCCGATAATTTTGCCATGGCTTGATGTACGGATTCATCAAAATAGTTGGCTTCAATATGCAAGTCGACTTCATTATTTTCTTTCTCATCCTGGTAAAAGAAAGGCAAATATTTCACCAACTTTCGCTTACGGATGATGTCGATACATTGATGGTAGGCAATCTTGTATACCCAGGCGCCAAAATCTATTTGATATTGGGTATATTTCTTCAAGGTGCGGAATGTCTTCAAAAATACTTCCTGTGCGTTATCCTCGGCTTCGGCGTAATTGCCCAGCATATGATAACAGTAGAGAAAAATCGGTTTTTGATAAACCTCCATGATTTTTTCGAATTTTTCTGTGTCCCCATCCAACACATCTGCAATGATCTGACTTAACTCCGTATCATTCAAGCTGTCTCCCCCCCTTTCACTCTATACAACGAAGAGCTCGACCCAAAATGTGACAGCAATTGTTTATGTATTAAGCCATAGTTACTTACTTTAAATATTTTTTTCTTTTGTTGTATGTGAAAATTCATAGTCAGTTAGAGCCGCATCATAGACAAAGCCTGCAACCCCCTACACAGCATAAATGCGTTCATCTTCTTCATAAACCTTAGGAATATCAAGACTATGTATCATCACATTTTCTGTAGTAGATTCAAAGAAAAAACGGATTTTGGTGTTTACCTAAATCTTATATAAAAAACGAAAGGTGCCCTAAACAGCCATAAAATGGCTTTCTGGACACCGCAAGAGAATTAATCAGTCTTTTGTTTTAGATATTCATCTTGGTACGATTGTTGAAATAAAACTGTAATAAGTAGTGCTAGAACTTCATAAATCCAAATCGTCAGTTTACTCATGAGCAGCCCAATCGATTCGAAATTGTTTCTCTTGCTGTCCATTTCCTTCTCCTATTAAACTGCATACTTTATTCTATTAACAAGAAGGGAGCTGAATGCAATGGGACTTAGTTTTCGTAACAATACGAGTTTAACTGTATATGTTGCCTTCGCATATCACTCCTCTGCAAGCTGTAATCAGGGCTCTAACCCCTTGATACCTTGGCCCAGCTGGTATGAAGCGGTAGGTTGGTACACAATAAATCCAGGTCAAACGGTAGAGGTATTGAGTGGGGCAGTCAACAATCGAGAGATATATTACTATGCTGAATCTACAGATAGGAGTCTTGTATGGTCAGGTGTTAACTATCTTACTCTACCGCAAAATGCTTTCAAACTTTGTGGTGGCGCAGGTTACTGTGATGCTCCGCTTTGTAGAAGGCTAGGATTGAGAAAAATCAGTATTGGTAACTTCAGAAATTATACAGTTAATATTGTATCTAGTAATATTCAAAGTCAATCTAAGTTTTTAAATGTCAACACGGCAGTTCCTGGTAAAAAGAAGAATGTTGGCCGGAGTACCTCTCCTATTAAAGGTCTTCGAGTTGTACGGCCTGCTGCTGGCAGAAAATCTATCTCGAAACGTTAAGCGAAAAAATGCAGAAACAGTCTGGACTTTCCTATTCAGTCCAAGACTGTTTCTACTTTTCAAAACATCACACTCCAACTTCTCCGATCATTTGCTGTTCGATTTGTTTCATCTCATAAAAATAGCCTTTTTGCCCCATCAACTCCGAATAGGAACCCGTTTCGACTACCTTGCCTTGGTCCATGACCACAATCCGGTCCATCTCTTCCAATCCGGTTAGCCGATGACAAATCATGAGAAGCGTATCATTAGCCGCCTGTGCGTAGAGATGCTTCAAAACGTGATGCTCTGTCACATAATCCAGCGATGAAGTTGGTTCGTCCAGAAGCCATACCCGTCCTTTGCGGAGCATCGCTCGCGCCAGAGCCAACCGCTGCTTCTCGCCGTCTGACAGATTCTCTCCTTTTTCATACACCATATCGGTCAACGATGTATCGGGCAGCTGCATTTTAGCTAGCACATCCAACAATTGTTCGTCAGTATGTTCTTCTCCATTTAGCAGCAGGTTTTCCCGGATCGTTCCCCGGAAAAAATGACTTTGCTGAAACACTACATTAGCCGTTTGCCAAATGCTCGTCTCATCCAGTTCCTTCACCGAAGTGCCGTTTAATCGTATATCTCCAGCCGTTGGTGTTCGCAGTTTGAGCAGCAATTCGATAATTGTTGATTTTCCTGACCCACTCGGCCCGACAATCGCCGTTTTGGAGCCAGGTAAAATGTGCAGGGAAACATCCCTGAGCGCCGGTCTCCACTCCCCTTCATATTGAAACGTAACATCGGATAGCTCCATCGTAACGGCATGTTCAACTGACAATGTGCCACTTGGCTGCGAAGACTGCTCATCAAAGGTCTGAACTGTTTCCGTCAGTCGTTTGGCTGCGTGTTCGCTATCCTCTTTATACGCGGGTAATGTGGCCATAGCCGTCGCTTCTTCAAATACGGTTTGTGATGCCATAACCAACATGGCAAGAAATACGCCTGCAAGCGCTCCTTCCATAATTAAATAGGCGCCGAGCGTCAGCACTCCCCAGGAAACGAGAAACGTAACAAAAGTGTGCATCGATTGCCCGCGCAACAAGTGCCCGGCTGCTCGTTGCTGTTCAGTTGCCAATACAGCGGAAGCGTGCTGAAGCTGCTCCTCCCGCTGTGCCAATTGACCGTATACTTTTAAATCCCGGAAACCGTACAACACTTCTGTAACTTCCGTGGACAGCTGCGCCCTCTGCTCACGAACGCGTCCATGTATTCTCCGCTGCCCGAGTAACACAATTCCCGGTACAACGAATGCCGTTATCAGCATACCTAATACAAACAAAACGGCAATCCAGATCGAATAGGTAGAAGTAAACAGCACCGTAGCCAAAAACACCATGACGACCATGATCGGAGGATAAGCGACTCGCAAGAAATAATTTTGTAAACTTTCGACATCCCCAACGATCCGCGCAAGCAGATCCCCGCTTCGATTTTTGTTCAATATACCAGGCGTTAAAGGAATAAGCTTGGCAAAAAAGGATGTACGTAAACGGCTAAGCATGGAGAATGTCGCCCGGTGAGAATATAAGCGTTCTCCATAACGACTCGCCGCCCGAAGCAGACCAAGCAGTTTGACCATCGAGGTGAGTACAATTAAAGTATAAAGCGGCGGCGCAAATACCGTTTGCGAAATTAGATACCCGCTCGCAGAAAAGAGTGCCACACCGGCTATGCCGGCGATAAATCCACCCAAAATCGAAAGAATGATATCCTTACGCTCCTGAATCATCGCCTTTGACAGAACGGCCAGTTCATTCATGAGGATATCCCCCCTTTCCGCTCTACATCAATCATCTCGGCATATTGAGGCAGGCGCCCCAGAAGCTCTTCATGCCGTCCGGAGTCCACCAACACTCCATTGTCCATAAACAAAATCTTGTCGGCTTGTTGAATCGTATATAATCGGTGAGCCACCGTAATCATCGTAGCCGTTTTTGCCAGTTTGGCTATGGAGCGTTGCAGTACCCGCTCGGTGTGCAAATCCAGTCCAACTGTGGGTTCATCAAACAAAATGATAGCAGGACGCTTCAAAAAAGCGCGTGCTAAGGCAAGCCGTTGCTTTTCCCCACCAGACAGTCCCCTGCCTCCTTCACCAACAAAGGTATCAAATCCATGCTCCAATTGGGCTGTAAGCGCAGTGAGTCCTGCTTCCTCCCCCGCCCGCTCAATTTCTGCCCTGGAGATGCTCCCACGAGCACCAATCGCAATATTTTCAGAAAATGTGCCTGCAAAAATATACGGATGCTGTGTAATGTAGCTAACATGTTCGAACCATTCAGTTTCATCGTATTGCGAGAGTGGACTACCATTCACCAGAAGCGTTCCAGATTCTGGTTTTAGCAGACCGGCAATGAGATGGAGCAAAGTCGTTTTACCGGAACCACTTTTACCTACAATCGCAATATGTTCTCCCGGTTTAAACTGGATCCGACCCGTCTCAAGCTTGAATGAATCTGGAGCATATTGAAACTGAAGATGATTTATTTCCATGGATGGCGGTACTGAAAGATCATTGGAATTTGCAATTTCCAATTTGCTTCCCCTGTCGACTCTATCCATGCTGTCGATCTCGTCGAGTCCATCGGTTGTTAATGCTTCTTCAACGCTATTCGCGTCCCTGCTCTCCCCTGCCGGTTCTTCAAGCATCTGTTCCACCTTACGAACCGCACCCATACTTGTCCGGCCACTGTGAAAGGCCGTTCCCGTATTCTTTAAAAGGTTGTAAAACTCGGGAACGAGCAACAACACGAGAAAGGCGGTGTGGAACGTCATAGATTTGAAAACAAGCAATTGGATGGCCAGCTCAAGAGCGACAATGCCAATGCTTAGCATCACAATCGATTCCAGCATGAAGGTATTCGTAAACGCAATCTTCAAAATGCCCATTGTGGCATCACGGTAACTAAGGCTACTGTGTTCAATTTTCTGTTGCTGACGGTGTGCCCGTCCAAATATTTTTAACGTCACCAGCCCTTGAAGAGAATCCAGAAAAGTACCTGAAAACTCGGCCAGCTGCGCATATTTTTCTTCGGATTTGTTCTTCGTTTTCAGCCCTACCAAAATCATGAATAGCGGGATGAATGGAGCTGTAAATAATAGAATGAAACCTGTGTTGGCATGTTGGATAAATGTAACGACCAAAATCAGAATCGGGATGATAGCAGCTTCCATCATACGCGGCATGTACTGACTGAAATAACTATCAGCCTCATCCACAGCATCAAGAGCAATACTGACCTTGCCTCCCGTCTGTCCACGAAGGGTGGAAGGCATGGAAGCATGGGTCAAGTTTTGCAGCACGGCTGCGCGCATATTTGTCTTGGCAGTGGCAGCCATACGCAAGCCAACTTTACCGTTTCCATATGACAACAATGTGCGTACAGCCATAACAGCCAGAAGAATGCCGAGCAACAGGATAACCGATGAAAATGAAGCTCTCTCCACAAAAATCCGTTGGACTGCTTCAGCAAGCAGTCCAGCCTGACTCACAATAGCTGTACCAAGCGCGAGCGAAAGGATCGCGAGGAGGGCCATATTTTTTCTTTGTGAAGACATTTGTTGAGAAATCAGACTGGATTTCCTCGGCACAGATCACACCTCCTTTATATATAGGCTTGTAGAGAAACCTCATACACGCCGTAATGGATCAATTAGCTTTATTTTTTCCCTTTTACATAATCCGCATCAAACAGGAAGAGCTTGAAGACCAGAATAAGGGATGGGATCAACAGGCACAGACCGCCGATAAACACAACAACTAACGCTAAGCCCATTGCTGGTGAAGTTGCACTGCTCTGAATCGTGATATACGGATCGAGAATATAAGGGTATTGCCCAATCCCATAAGCGAAAAAGGCACAGAAAAATTGCAGCATGATGCATATGAAAGCTAATCCGTAACGGCGTCCGTTATATAACAGCCACATCGCGATCATGAAGAAAGCAACGGAAAGTGCCAAGAGCCACCATAAATCCATCATATTTTGAAAATGCCGCTCATTGTGTTGACCCAAATAGATAAATGCTGTCAGTGCGAGAATTATCGTCGGTGTGCTCCAAAACAGGGCGTAGTTCCGCATCAGCTTCAACGCGGAATGATCCTCTGCACGAGATGCGTAAAAAGTCAGAAATGAGCCGCTTATGAACAAAACGGACACGATTGCCAGTCCAACGATGCTCCACGATAACGGATTGGTAAACAGCGCCCAGTAGTCCAGAGAAACCGTCTCAGCCTGCTTCACAATAAAGCCGCCTTCAGACAAAGTAAGTGCCACTGACAACGAAGCCGGAATAAGCAGACCTGTAGCTCCGTACAAAAAAAGATATACTATGTTTTTCTTGGAACCATAATTTTCAAAAGCGTAGAACGAACCGCGAATCGCAAGAAGAATAACTGCAATACTTCCCGGAACAAGCAGCGCGGAGCCATAATAATAGGCTGTGTCCGGAAAAAATCCGACGATGCCAATATAGAAAAAGATAAAAAATACATTTGTAATCTCCCATACGGGTGATAAATATCGGGAAATCAGACGATTAATGAGATGATCCTGCTTCGTCAAACGGGCATAAAAGGCGAAGAATCCCGCTCCGAAATCAATGGAAGCTATAATTAAATAGCCGTACAAGAATAGCCAGAGCACCGAGATGCCAATTATTTCGTAACTCATCATTCAGTGCCCCCCTTTTCCACAGATTGATTAGGATGTTCCTTCATCCATTTCTCCATCTCAACTTCTGCCGGATTATTGTTGAACAAACGTCTTAGCACGATTACACACATACTGCCGAGTACGATGTACAAGAGCAATAAGGCGAAGAATATAATTCTTACATTCGGTGAAGTCGTGGCAGCCTCCTCTACACGCATATATCCACGGATAATCCACGGCTGTCGCCCAACCTCTGCATAAAACCAGCCCAGCTCTACAGCTAGAAAAGCGAGCGGTGCGATCAGTGCGATGATGCCAAGCATCCACTTGTTAAGCACATTTCGTTTTTTCCAGAACACAAACAGGAAGTACAGGACCGAAATCGCGAGCAGAGCAAATCCGATTCCAGCCATTAAATCAAACAGGTAGTGAACAAGAAGCGGTGGCCATTCTTCCTTGGGGAATTCCTCCAGCCCCGTTACCTCCGCATTAAAGTCTCCAAAGGCCAGGAAGCTGAGCACTTTCGGCAAATGAAGAGCCCCTATCACTTCATGCTCTGCATTCAGCCATCCCATTAGAACCAAGTCCACACCGCTACCCGTCTCAAAATGCCACTCTGCCGCTGCAAGCTTCTCTGGCTGATGCTCGGCCAAAAACTTGGCGGACACATCACCAGCTAATGTGTTCAGCAAGCTGAACAGCAAAACGACCGCCATCATGAGATTCAAGGATTTTTTGTGGTATGCGGACACTCCTTTTCTCAGCATCGCAAAGGCTGCAATCCCGGCTAACAAGGCAGCTCCTGTCAAATAGGCCGAGCTTAATACATGGAACACCTTGGAGAAGGTCGCCGTATTCAGCATCGCTTGCACCGGGTCAATCGCTGTGAATTGGCCCGCTTCCATGACAAAGCCTCCAGGCTGGTTCATGAATCCGTTCACCGTCGTAATAAAAACGGCAGACATGCCTGCCCCGGCGACAATCGGAATCGTCAACAGCCAATGGATATACGGATTTTTAAACCGATCCCACGTATACAAATAAATGCCCAGGAAGATGGCCTCAAAAAAGAACGCGAACACTTCCATGAATAACGGAAGTGCAATCACATTCCCAGCCAGTTTCATAAAATTCGGCCATACCAGGGCTAATTGTAGTGATATGGCTGTACCGGTCACGACACCAACCGCTACAGAAATGACAAATCCCCGAGACCATCTCTTTGCCATAAGTGTATAATGGGGATCCTTTTTGCGGATCCCGATGAACTCTGCAATAGCGATCATTAGCGGTATACCGACGCCAATCGTCGCAAAAATAACGTGGAACCCGAGAGTCAAGCCTGTCACCAGCCTGCTCCATAGCACCGTATCAATTGCCATTCTTTACTGCTCCCTTCAAACGCTGTTCATTTTTCGTCATAACTTGATGCTTATGATTAGGCCGGCTAATTCTGGGGCTGCATTCAATATCAGGTTTAGCAGGGCTCAGCGACATCGTTGCCTGTTCGTTTTAGTATGACGTTCCTCGTTCTTTGCTATGTAAAAAGAGAAAAATTTCACAAAGCAAGAGTTGGCGAGCCTGATTTACCTGATACTGAGCAGTCAAATTAACGTGACCTAATGATTAAAATCATCTTATCTTAAATTGCAAGTAATTCAATCACAGATATCTCTTAATCCCTAAATGTTCAAGAAAGGGTCAAATCTTTCTGACAACTCAGTGAATAACATAAAAAGAACCCAAAAGAGCTATTGATTCAATAGCGTATATATGATTTCACAAGTCTCCTCCTACTTCGATGTTAGAAAAAAACAATATTTCCTCATTTTAACCTCTAATATATACCCCCTTCTGCAACAAAAAAAACACTGACTCAAATCATCAGTGTTTTTGAATTAAAGCTAATGTCATCTTCGTCATGACAAATCTTTCTCCATTTCATATTGCTCGATGTATACGTCAAGACCAACACTTTGAAGGAAACGTATAGAATTTGTATCTCTTTTGTCTACATTATTGACGGTGATGATAGAATGTCTCTCTCCCATCCAATGGAATAAGGAACGCCCAAATCCCTGGTTTCTTTCTTCTCGCAAAATACCGAACTGTACAACTGCTCCGTTGGCCGATTTTATTACCGCGTATCCACAAATCTTATTCTCTTCCCTTATCGTGACCACATCGTATAAATGCGGATTTCGTAAAATTGCATGAACAGATTGTTCCCAAGAAGGTTCAAAATTCCAATAAGAATGTACCGATGTCCAATCGAATTCTTCCAGTCGAACCATAGTAATGAATGTATGTCTATGATCGTCCGGAAGGGTGACATCAATACGCCCCTTGAAACAAGCCAATTCTCTATGAATTTGAAATCCTATGGCGGTATACGCTTTTATAGCTTTATCATTCGTTTGAATCACTTCAAGCAAACACTTTTGAATATGAGCTTCTTTAAGGATGGGAAGAGCATGACGATAAATTTGTTCGACTAGCCGTCTCCCTCTATATAAAGGAACGACTCCTGTACCAGTATTAAATGCAGTACTTTCGCCGTTACGATCCCCGATGCCATGCATAACAAATGCAACCAGCTTCTCTTGATCAAAAGCACCAAACGACATCTGATAATTAACTCCCGCACCTGCAAATTTATCAGCTAAATACTCCGAAGAAACATGAAATGGAATTACATAATCGGAGAAGGCTTCGTTAAAGCAAGTTGTAAACTCTTGTAATTCAAGATCCTTAACACTTTTGATCAACATGTAGTTTTTTTCTCCTTTTTTTTGGTACTAAGTTCTTCATCATCAGCCAATCTCCAATTCATCATTTAGTACGGCCATAGAAAAAAGAATACCCATCTGACTTTCCAAGCTTAGTCGTCTCCGTTCCGTCCACTATCTTGACCGCTTTCAGTAACGATATAATTTGTGTATTCATGAGCTTTGCATCAAATTTGCCCATCTCTCTGTCTTCACTATCCACGAGCAGATAGTCGGGCATTGGAATGAAGCCAATCACCGGTATCCCTGCTTCAAATAAAGGCTGACTCTCTCCAAACTCAAACTTGTTATGTCCACGTAATAATACAGTACGTGTGCCGTCGGACTTTTCAATAGCTTTCAGCCATATGGACGCCATCATTTCATTGCCCGCATAGGTATATTCTGTACTTATTTTTCCAGTTGGTCTATAGTGACCCGTATCATCGTCCTTCCACTCCATACTGCCTAAATGCTCAACCGTAATTCCAGCTACAGCTTTCATATGGCCTTTCTTGCCATCCCAGAGCTCTCGATGCCCCTCCATCCAAGTGGAAGTCGCCTGAGAAGTTCCTTTGAAATCCGGTAATCTAAAATGGCCTGTCACAAAGGTGAAAATCATCGTACGTTCCGGCTGCTCCTGCTGTAAGTAACGAATCATGGACAGCATGCCCACAGCACCATTTTCCTCCACCACATTTATCCCATCCGTATGGGTATTTATGATAATCGCTTCATCTTTATTTTTCCCGTCAATTTTCACATAAAAGGATTCTGTTGGAGCATTTTTTTGTATTTCCGCTTCTAAAATAACCGTACCTTCTTTGTGCTCCTGGGCTGCACTGATCACCTTTTTCCCTTCCGTTTCATTGACCCAGATCGCAGGAATTCCAACATAAGCTGTAGTAAAAGGCACATACTGCTTTTCAACCTTATCGTCGGATACCCCTTTCCAGACAACAACAACAGCTTTCACACCCATTTCCTTCGCTTGCTCCAATTTAGCTTCTTTTAAAGCTGTAGTGAGGACTAGATCGCCTTCATTTGGGGCAATTTGGCTTTCCATTGGAGAGGAATCCCGCATGTTCATAACGATCCCACTTGGGAAATTTCTGAAATTCTCAATTTCAATGACAGCAATTTTTCCGCTGGCCTGGTCATACTCACCACGCTTCGTATATACCAGCTCCCCTGTTACCCCATTTTCGTCAGTTTCCCCGGAATAAGGAAAAGCTGAAGAGACATGAATTGACTGCTGATCAATCATTAAAGAGCTGCTCTTTTCTTCCCATCGGTCAAAAGTATAGTGATCACGATAAACTTTCAGCCCCATATCTGTTACCTGTTGCTCCAGCCATGAAATAAATTGATTATGACCCTCAGAGCCGGTTGTACGGCTTCCAAAAGAATTCATTACTTCAATATCCTTCAGCATCACTGCTGCAGAATCCAATTTACGTTCATCGATCGTCACAGCCGCATCAGCTGCTAATGCCACAGGTGTTGTAATAGGTTTTGAATAGATTCCAATACCCCAAAGTGCAGTAACGATAAGAGCAGCAATGCTGAATAACACTTTACGAACCACTATCAATGGAGTGACTCTTCTGCGCACCTTTTGTCCAAAGAGTCCTCTCCATATGCCCGCTACGATCAGCAGCAAGATAGAAAGCGCAAGCAGCCAAAATTCTCTTGTCAGTAAGTACAACCCTTCTGCCACCATCGCACTAATTAACACCACATGTAACTTTTCAAGCTTCTTTAAAAGTAAAAAAGAGATGCCTAATTCCGCTAACAAAAGGGTAATGGTCACTATCGAGATTACCGTTTCTTTGCCAATGAATACCGTAGCACAAAGTGCTAGGATCAAAAGCAGCCCCGCTGACAATCGTCTATATAAGTTTTCTAACATGACGCCCTCCCATTTTATCTACTACTATTTTGACATTACATTTGTAATGCCTTATGGTTTTAGCATATTGAAAAGACTCATGTAAAACAATAAAACGAACACCAGAATGTACAAACGGAGGGGATATGTCATCTCAAATCATGAATTATACAGTCCGAATACCTCTCAGCATCGTTCCAATAAAGAAACCAACCGTTTGACAAGAGAAGCCATCTGCACGGCATTAGTATACTTGATCCAGGAACAGCCTTTTAACAAAATCACCATCACCGATATTGTGAAGCGTGCAGGGGTCTCTCGAACGGCCTATTACAACAACTATTCCTCCAAGCAAGAGATCCTGGTGGATTTGGTCGATTCGCTTATTTTCGAAATTAATCAAAAACTCTTACCTTACACCAATGAATTAACAGGCAAAGCTAAAGAACCTCAAAAATTTATCAGAGTGCTTTTTGAAGTTGTTTTTCAGCAGCGGAACATCTACAAAGCACTTCAAAGCGCAAAATTTGATGATGTGATTCTGCATTGCTTGAATGAAATGATGCTCTCTACTGCTCACGACAAAAGCGATGAAAATGTGTACCGAATATACTTTAAAGCGGGGGCCCTCTATAATGTTCTCCTCAAATGGATACAATCCGACTTTGCAAAATCCATTGATGAGATGACCAAGATTTGTCTCGATGTATACCAAACACCAATGTCCCAGGAATAAGGGGTATTATCAGCAAAAAAACGTTCACTCATCAATCGATGGGTGAACGTTTTTTATACTCTGTAACGCAATGGGCATAATGAGGTGTAAGAGTGCCTTTAGCTTACTGGCATCAGGTCTTGCTCATATCCTGTTGACGATACGAACACTATCCCCAATCTCTTCCATTGAAAAAAAACAAGGCCGTTCAAAACTCACTGTATTGGGTTGGTGAATGGTTAGCATTAACTCGTCTTGCCAGGTATAAAACAGCATCCCGTGGCCTCCGTCCTGTGCAAACAGCGGTTGAGGCTCATGAATCCAAGGTCCCTGGATATGACCACTTTGCGATCTAGCAAGCCCGATTGCATATCCTGAGCTTGAGTAGCTTGACCACAGCAGCAGAAGTTTCCCGCTCAGCGTTCGATGTAAGAAAGGTCCATCTGTGACATAGTTTTCACCTGAATGAACAATAACATCCCCTGTATTAGATACGCTCCAGCCTGATTGTGATGCCGTAAACATATACTGCGGCGGTGCTAAGGCATGACGTAAATCGATGGATAACGGCATGCAGCAAATCGCACCATCTGATATTTGAGTCCATTCATGCGAGAAGACTATCCACGGTTGTTGATCTTCGTCGATATGCAAGGTTCCATCCAGACATTCCCAGTCCGGTGGTGTGATCGGTGTTTCACTGATGGGAACGAACGGACCCAAAGGTGTTTGTGCTTTTAGAATTTGAACGCCACGTGGCTTGTTTTCTGCCTTGAAGCTAGCGAGCATGTAATATGCATCCTGGTATAGATGTACCTCTGGTGCCCAGAATTGTTGTTCTGCCCAAAATCCAGGTGGTGGCGTAAACACGGAATACGGTCCTTCCCATTCCTCTAAATCATGACTTCGATAGGCTTGAAATCCTTGAGCCTTCCCAGTCCAAGGATTTGCATCGGTTGTTCCGTAAAGATAATATAGCTGCTCCTCGTCCACACGCAAAATAAACGGATCCCGTATTTGAATTTGTGTCGTATGCATATGATGTTCTCCTTATCTATCGTATTCATATCGCTAGTGGTTCAATCTATGAAAGTAATCTCAGGTGTCCACTTGGTCGAATCGTAGTCGGTTGTTCCGCGCTTATCCACCCGAAATGATATCACATCGCCTTTATTCAAGATCGTAGAGGCCGCTGTTTCATGTCCCATATTGTCATTGTACTCAAGGACTTGCCACTGACCATTGGAAGGCCAAATCATTTGGTTGTTCTTCCAAATGCTTACCGTCACCCCATCTCCACCATTAACGACCGATTTCTTAACGATCCCGTTAATCTCAATCTTCCCTGCACGTGGAGACACCCAATCTAACAGAATCTGCGTTACATCCGGATGAAAATAGAGCTCTCCATCCGCTTTCCATATCGCATCCCAAGCTTTTGGACCGTGCCAATGCATTGAACCATCTAAATTCCATACCATATCCCTTGTACCAACACCTGCCTGCCAAGTTCGATAAAACCAATGGTTCACTCCCTGTTCCATGGAAAACTGTTCAGCCGCATGATGAGTGGAACCATCAGGGAGTATCGGGCCGTCTGTCGTAATTCCATTTGGGTTCTCCGGTGAGTACAACTCCAGATTACGTGCAAATGAATTGACTCTGAAATATGCACTTTGGAAGGCTGATACGAATTGATCGCCTATTTGGATATTTTCAAATGTAATGTTTTCAATAAGGTGTGCTGCATCTCTACCATAAATACGAATCTCGTTCGAACCATCCGACATCGATGTTATATTTTTATAATGAACGTTGCGGATGACTCCAGGCCATTGCCAGTTTCCTGGTAAACTACCGAACCAGAAATCGTCTTCCATTGTAATATTAATGAGACGTTTGGCTTTCTCCACACGGATATCTTCGAACGTGATATTCTGGATCGTAGTCGCATTCAGCGCGCAAATATTGATTGCCGCCCGCTCTGTAAGCTGATCCGGGTAATTGATATCATCAAAATTTCGTAAGATATCGATATTTTTAAATTTGATATTGTCAAAGGTACTTGCTAGTGTTTCCGCCCCGATACCGATGGCATTGTTCGCATCACTCCAGAGCTGAGAATTTTGATAAGTTATATTGTAGGTCGGTGGTGCTGTTGCAGGATCCACAGCCGGATCATAGCCTGCATTACCTGTACCTTTGATCGCTACGCTGTCATCACTTGTATGAATAAAAGCATGGTCAAACAATACATCATGACTGTTTGCGATATTAAAGCCATCCGACGAAGCATAACGCGCATTAATCGCTTTGTAATTAAGCACATCTACTTGTGCGGACTTCCACATAAAAGCCGTCCACGCATTTTGGTCACGTGCTACGATCAGGTCGCGAATTTCTATATTTTTGCTATTTTTCAAAGCAAGTGCGACTTCGTCAAACCCATCACCGCTCACGTAATCGTTCAGCAATATGCCGCGTCCGCGTATCGTTACATTCTCAGAACCCTGCACGAGAAAGCGCCCCCGCACAATAGCACCCCCTGAAATATATACAGTCTGACCTGAAGTGATTTGTACGGGTCCTTGCGCAGACAGATCATAGTATCCAGGTGGGTAATAGATCACATGGCTATCCTGCATCGAAGGGATATTGGTTTCAGGTGAACGAACAAATAAATGAAGTACACGACCGTTATAATCACCATCCAGCAGTAACGTAACGTCGGTGTCAGGATTAACTTGTACAGATACGCTATTACCATTCCGTGTCCCTGAAAGCCCGAGCGAATGTGGAAGTAACTGATAGGAATTAAAAGGAAAATGTACGTTGATATTCACGTTGGTCAAACCCGAAGTATCCAATGCTGCATAGGAGACATTGTTGCCCCACGCGTTTTCTCCAGAAACATATACTGGAACAGATGTATTCCCCGCAGTTATCGTAAAATCAGAAGAAACATATTTTGACGGCAGACCACTTGGTACAGGGTAGGCCGTAACCATAGCATCCTCGGACGCCTGTGCGTAGCCAGCTGGTATGTTTGCGCTAAACAATACAATGAACGACAAAGAAAAAAACAGTACAAAAACAGCTTTAGGTAAATGAAACTTAGAATGAGCCATGATGATCCTTCCTTTCTTTGATGTGTATGTTGTTTACGTATGGATTTGTTTCTAGCCACAGTGTATCTGACGTGTGAGCAATGCCATCAGGTGTGTAGATGTGATCAAATAATATATCCTCTACCCGATGTTCTTCATCATAGCCCCATAACCGAACCGGCGCATTGGACGGTATACGTATATTTCGAAAACAAACCCTTTTGATTTGACCTGCATCGTTGTCAGTTGACCAGCGGTCGCGCATCAAAATGCAGTTCACCACACTGGAATCCTCCTGGTGAATCGTAATATCTTCAAACAGAATATCGGATATGGTACCACTGTCACAAAGTGCGATACACAACGCACCCAACTCATACGCCCAGCGAGCAAAGCTGTGGAATACCGTGCAATGGCGGAATGTCACGTTTCGAATATCACTCTTCGATTCGCCTGCAATGCCAAGTCCTCGTACTTTGTCATTCCACACCTCACAGTACTCTACGACAATATCATCACCACCTAGGATCGGAGCCGGTAACATTGCTTTCACGCAAATCGCATCGTCACCCGTACGAACAAAGCAATGACGAACACGAACATGTTGAGAACTGACGATATCAATGCCATCACTATTCTCGCGATAGCCAAACAAGGAAAGATGTTCGAACAATACATTTTTACAATGGAACGCCTCTACAGTCCAATGCGCAGCTCCAACCAGGATCGGCCCATCTACGATAACGTCTTCACAATCTGTAAAACACATCGTCCGGCGCGCATGCCAATCTAGTGCTGATGTATCAATGATCCCGCGGCCCAGAATACGAATACCTTGTTTGCCTTTAGCGAAGATAAAATCGTTGAAATTCGGCTTGCCAGCCCAATCAACACCCAGGATAGGTACCTCATCATTCTGAGGTGGAACAGCTCTTAATATAGCGCCTCCAGCGATATAAACCGTTTGATGATCACAAAGCTCCAAGTAACTAACCTCATGCACGCCCGGTCCAAAATATAGAACATGAGGTGACGCCAGATCGGGTATGCGGTTTTCAGGTGGCATTACAAAAATCGATAGAGGCGTATGGACCCGTCCGTTCACTTCCACAAGCAAATGACATGCTCCAACGACGGAACAATGAACCTGATTCTCCTCAACACGGTAGGTAACACCTTGTTCTTGTGAAAACACCGTCGCAGAGTGAAGTTTCCCTTGAAAAGTCATGCATAAATCAATGGCAACGTCATCGCCTAGTAGCTCGATGGTACAAAAGCTGTGCGGGCCACCAGACGTGACGGGTACTGCATATACAGGCACCTTTTGACCTTGCACATGAACATCCCAATCCAGAGAAAGTGCTAGACTATCGGTATAGGCATTGTAAGCGTCAGCGCCACGACGCATAAAATCTAAACGATTCTTAATGGGCTTAATTTGTGATGGCACTTCGAAAATGCGAAATGCTGTTTCCATACTCTAACTCATCCTTTCACTGCCCCAGCCGTCATCCCCGAAATAATCTGCTTTTGGGCAAGAAAATAAACGATAACAACGGGAAGCGATATGATAATGACATTCGCGAACACAAGATTCCAATCCGAGCTGTGCACACCGAAAAAATTAAAGATCGTAAGCGTTAATGTGAAATTTTTGGTACTGTTCAAAAAATAGATCGTTGTTCCAAAGTCATTCCAAATTGCCATAAAGGTAATGATAAAAAGCGTGACTGTGATGGGTTGAAGCAACGGAAAAATTATTCTGAAAAACAGCTTTATCGGATCACAACCGTCGAGTATTGCAGATTCATCAATTTCTGCCGGAATACTTTTACAGAAGCCCATATATAGAAAGACGCCCATGGGAATATTCGCTGCAATCAAGACGAGAGCAGCTGCAGTGAACGATGAAATATTTAAGTAGTGACAGATGAAATACGTAGGAATGATCTGCCCTGGGATAAAAAGTCCTAGAATAATGAGTGAAGACATGATCGATGATACCCTATGTTTACGTCGTTGCAACACAAACCCGGTCATTGCACACAAAATGATGATTATAAGAACACTCGGTACGGTGAGGAGCATGCTGTTTTTAAACGCTGTCCCAATTCCGCCCTCTTTGAACATCGTTGTATAGTTTGATATCGCTTGCCATTGCGATGGAAAGTGCAAGTTAATCAGCGCAGCGTCCTCTTTATTCTTAAACGAGTTGATAAGGATCATATAGAATGGAATGATGACGACAAGACTGAACAAAAGTCCGAGTGCTTCGACTCCCCAGTGTCCTTTTTTTCGCTGCATCACATTTCCACCTCCTTGGTGGACAAAAACTTATAAACTGGCAATACAACAAGAAGCACGACGATACACAAGATAATACTTGCTGCAGAACCCTCGCCGTAGCGGCCGCTACCAAATGATTTGTACACGAGTGTACCAAACACTTCGGTTGCCGAACCAGGCCCTCCTTGCGTCACGGACTGTACAATATCGAACGCTTTTAGCCCACCAATTAGATTAACGACCATTGCATTAGTAAAGGCAGGCATTATCAGTGGGAAGGTCACATATTTAAATTTCATCCATGCCGTTGCACCATCAATTTCTGCCGCCTCGTAATAACTTTCAGGTATGGTCTGCAGTCCTGCAAGTAAGATCACCATCGTAAAGCCTGTCCATTTCCATACCTCAATGAACGCGACGGAGAATATAGCGATTTGTGGATTCGTCAGCCAATGTTGTGCGAATACATCCAGCCCAATGGTATCCAAAAAGACATTCATGATACCTCGAGTCGGATGCATGATCGCTGTAAAAATAATACCCACAGCAACACTGCTAAGCACAGCAGGCAAGAAAAACACCGTACGAAGAAAATTGGTTGTTCTAAGTTTGTTATTTAAGAACACAGCCAATAACATACCAAATACGACTTTTAATGCTGTGGTGACAAAGGCAAATATAAATGAATTTTTAATCGCAATATTCAGATAACTGTCCGTAAACACATTGATATAATTCTGCAACCCCGCGAAGGAGGCTGCAGAAAATTCAAAGTTACGTATATTTAAAAAAGAGAATCCAAATCCCATCATGGAAGGCAGTAAAAAAAACAGTCCATAGATCACAAAACATGGGATAACCATCCAGTAAGCATAGATATTTTTGAGTTGTTTTGGCATTAGATCACCCATTTCAAGTATTTCGATATCAGTTACGTTTATTTCCAGTTCGGATCTTGGGCTGCTGTTGCGTTTCTCGTGGTTTCTTCATCCATTGATTGGAGAACTTGATCTACGGTTTTAGAGCCCACGTAATAATCTTGCAGAAACTTGTCGTAAGAGCCGTAACCATAGTTATTTCCTGTTCCTTGCCATAAGGCTATACTCTTACCTTCTTTCATCAGATTCAAGAGATCTTGGTGTCCTGGTGAAAGATTCACTTTTACATTTTTATTAATATAAATACCTGTTTGAGCATCAGCATAAATTTGCTGTCCTTTGGTAGAGCTAATAAAATCAATTACTTTCTTCGCAGTGTCAACATCTTTTGCGCTGGTCGTAATATGAAGGGAGGCTGGCAAAGAAGAGTCCGTGAAATTTTCACTCTCATTATACAAAGGCAATGCAAACGCCCCGATATCCTGTACTGCATCCGGATACTTACTTGAAATTTCATCAATTACCCAAGTTGCATTGACATACATACCAGCATCGCCCTGTGCCAATGCGGTCTGAGCCATATCGTATGTATCCGATAGGTAAGTTTCATTAACATAACCTTTATCTATCATTTCTTTAGACTTTGCTATGGCATCAGCAAAATGTTTATTTTCCGCATAATTACGTTTGTTCGTATTCATTTCACCCCAAAATTGACTATATGATTTTCCACTTTCAAATACTTCTTTATTAAATCCAAAATGTGTGAAGGACTGAAGTGTCCACGCATCCTTACCGGAATAATAAAGAGGTATTTTTTTGATCGTTTTTATCTTTTCAGAAGCAGCTAGAAATTGCTCCCAGTTCGTAGGGATTTCTGTGATACCCGCTTCTTCGAATACTTTTTTGTTGTAAAACACACCTAATAGGTTGGTTGTATCGATTGGCATGCCGTATAGTTTACCGTCGTAGCGATATCCACCTTCTTCAAGTGTAGCAGCGTCATACTCCGATTCACTAGAAAGTGAGCCCATATCCACGATTTTATCCAGTGCGTTTACCTGTGTATCAATCCACTTTGCGCCATAAGTTTGAATTATGTCTGGTAAATCTCCTGTGGCAAACCGTGCTTTGACCACATCTTCGCCTTGAGAGCCTCCTGCTATTTTTTGAATATCCAATTTAAATCCAAGCTCCTGAGAGTTTTCATTGACATAGCTTTCAAGCGCTTTCCATCCATCCTTATACCATTCTGTAAATGTAAGAACGGTAACAGTTTTCACATCATTTGTTGCGTTTGGACTAGGATCCGATGATTTGGATGAATGAGCCCCCTGCTGTCCGCAACCAACCATGGATAGCGCCATGACGGATGTAAGCAGGATCACAAACATTTTTTTGGATTTCATTTTGTAACCTCCCTTATGTAATGTACTTTCATCTTATCAGCATCTGTCATGCGAGGAATTGTTCTTTTTTAAACTGAACTGTCCTTTTTTAACTGATTTTCACGTTCTGCTCTACCATCAGGGATTATGCATTGACTTCTTGAAAGATGGAGTGATAAGTTCGGAATACGAAGTTCAATCATCACATCATTCGCTTCAAGAAAGGGAGATACAGCCCGTGCATAAACTTCTACGACATACCTTACATAGCCTGCAATTTAAGATAATAGGTGTAACATTGACGCTGTTTTGTATATTTACGACGGCTACGACTTATTATTGGTACGATAGCTTGACCAAACAGGCCACGACCACATCTGTAAATAACTTGTATGCCATGCTGCAAATATCCAATAACAATTTTGAAACCGCTCTCAAGGATATTGACCGCGTGACAGCACTCATTTCCAGTAATTTTGGGAACAACCTGAATAGTCGGATTTTTAATTATTTGAAGTATAAGAATGTTGGGGATGCTACCTTGTTGCAATACCGTCGCGAAGCTGAAGACTATATGATTAGCTTGTGTAATTTTAAATCTTACCTTAATGGGATGGCGGTGTATGATCTGGAAGGCAATAGCTTGTCCTATGGACCCACCATGAATGGAAAGGAAGTTTTGAAGCAAGATTGGTACGAAGAGTTGAAGGCATCAGATACTGCAGTGAAGTTTATACCGCCTCATTTCTATAGTTCATATCGTAGGCAGGACTCTGATCTTGTATTTTCAATTGCACGCCCAATCAAGTACCATGGAGAGTTGATAGGTCTTGTGATCGCCGATATTAAGATATCCATGCTTAACGACATGTTTGGTATTGATAATATCAATGATTATGCGGTGTTCGTAATGGATGAGGAAACCGGTACGCCTATCTTTCCTGCTGGGTCCGATGCCCACAAGCTCAATGATACGGAAATGAGCTCACTAACAGACAAAGCGTCTGTAAGTGACGGACGGTTTGTCACTATGTTACGTGGAGAAAATAGTCTTGCCGTTTCACAGAAAATGTTCCTAACAGGATGGAGAATCATTGGTTTCGTCCCATTTAACGGAATACTAGCTGATTTTCTCAATACACGCAGTCAAGTCGTTATCATTGCCTTACTGTGTGGCGTAATGTTTATATTATTGGTTTCATTGTTTACATTTTTTCTGTCCCGTAATTTACGTAAGCTTTCTCGTGCAGTCACAACAATTGACCATGAGAATCTAAATCTCGACGTAGATATCCGTTCAAAGGACGAAGTTGGGCAGCTCTACCAGCAAATCCGTATTATGATTATGCGTATTCGCGAATTAATCACAGGTATACATAATAGTGAGCAAGAGAAAAGAAAATCAGAAATGCGCGCCCTGCAAGCACAGATCAACCCGCATTTTCTGTACAATACTTTAAACACGATTAAATATCTCGCTACGCTGCGTGGCGCACAAAATATTGAGAATGTATCCATTGCACTTTCCGATATGCTACATGTGAATTTGAGCAACGATCGTTTTATTACGGTTAAAGAGGAAATTCATTATTTACAGCAATATCTTGAAATCCAAGAATATCGTTACAGTGGAAAATTCACATGTTATTTTTCGGTGAGTGAAGATGTTCATGATAAGATGGTTCCTAAGCTCTTACTACAACCAATTGTGGAAAATGCTTTACTCCATGGTCTTGTGCCACAAAATGAAGTTGGAATTCTTCAAATACGTGTATTCACTGAGGACGATTTGTTACGAATACGTATTAAAGATAATGGGAAAGGGATGACAGAGGACGATCTCACCGCGTTACTCGCTTTCACAGCTTCAAACACAACTCATATCGGACTTGCCAACGTCCGTGCCAGGCTTCACCTACTCTTTGGAGAACTTAGCAGCTTTACCATGTGGAGTGAGCCTAATCTATATACAACCGTTGAAATTGGAATTCCAATGATCACAAAGGGGGTGCAATATGATTAAAGTGATGATTGTGGAAGACGATGTCCTTGTACGCAACAATCTCAAATACATGCTCAGTACGGAGCTGGTGAGTGCGGTAGGCAGTGCTGAATACATATTATGTGGTGAAGCATGTGACGGCCAAGAAGCTCTCGATAAAATCTCGAAGTGTTCGCCTGATATCATACTCTCAGACATGAAAATGCCGAATATCGATGGGCTTGCCTTGTGTGAGAGACTACATATCGAGCATCCTCATATTCAATTTATTGCGCTTAGTAACTACGATGACTTTAACTATGTGTATGGTACACTGCAAAATGGAGCCGTCGATTACATTCTCAAACATAAAATATCAGCTGTCACGTTGAAGGAAGCGTTGAATAAGGCAAGTCGTTCGCTGACACAGAGCCCCAAACAACCTGACCACATGCTTGACACCAACAATATCAATGCGTTGAAACAAGAGTTTCTTATTCAGTTGCTGACATGTTTTTATATCGATGATGATGAGATCGCCGCACATATCCAAACCCTTAAGCTCAATTTAGATCTCTCTCAAGTGTTAGTTATGATCATGTGCATCGACGACTACCAATCCATGGATCTGAAAAAAACTACACTGTTGCGTTTTTCTGTTAACAATATTATTTCCGAAATTCTTGAAGATCAGCAGAACGGAGCGGTATGCCCTATTGTCAATGAAAAGTATGCTGTTTTTCTCTCATTCGCGAATATCGTTAGCCAAAAAAAGATTCAGGATATTATACAGAATACGATGACACGAATCTCATCTTGCATGAAGAACTTTCTGAATCTTTCGGTCAGCTTCAGCATCGGCAACATATGCAGTCACATCCAGCAACTTCCGCAAAGTTATCAGCAAGCCGAGAAAAAGCTGAAAACCAAGTTTTATTACGAGGCTGGAGCTGTATTCACTAGCTCGGATGAACAGCAAGATGCGGCGATGCTGAACTACTTTGACATCCAGAAAGAATCAACGCTCACTCATCTGATTTCTATTCAGGACCGTGAAGGAATCTGCACCATGCTATCTCATTTATTCAGCGAAATTCGAGCAAATAAACCACCGCTTGCGATTGCACAAATGGTCTTCACCGATTTACTCAGTCTTATTAACAAGATTTGCAAAAATCATTCGATCGATCTACGTGAGGTTTATGCAGACCCAATCTTGCCTGATAAGCATCTGAGTGATTTTTCATCTCTGTCATCCGTACAGGAATGGCTATTATCGCTATTCGACAAGCTCTGCGATGCGCTTGCGATGCATGAAGCATTGCCAACCTCAATCTATGTAAAAGAAGCACTAGCGTTTATCCATGTGCATTATACAGAAGATATTTCACTAAGCCTGATCGCTGACAAAATAAATATTAGCAACGTTTATTTGAGTAAGCTTTTCAAACAAGAGATTGGTATTGGCTTTGCTGAGTATTTGATAAAATACCGATTAAAGCTAGCACAGACACTCTTGGATCAGCATAGGCTCTCAATTCACGAAATTGCCACGGCAAGCGGGTTCAAAGATTATATCTATTTTTTAAAAACATTTAAAAAGCACGTTGGTGTCACGCCGACTGAATATATAAAAAAAACCTGCAACATTTGATCGATGATTATCAAACTCAAAAATAAACTAAAACGCAGTCACAGCAGCTGCGGCAGAAGCCCGAATGCTCAACATGTTGAAGACGCCAATACCACGTGATGTATTGGCGTCTTTGTGATTTAGCGGCTAAGGATTATTGCACGTGTACGGTGATCGTATTACTCGATGTCACGCCAGCTTCGTTCACAAGCTCGCATCGATATTCATACATGCCCGCCGGTAGATCACGGATCTCCGTTACTGCCGATTGCGCTTGAGGTGTCTTATTGGTGAGCGTCTGGGTATCGATGAGCACGCCGTTCTCATAAAGCCGGTACGACGACCCATTTGTTCCCCACCACATGTTCATGCTCACTTTGAAGGTTCCATCCCCATTCCAGTTATCATGTGAGAGAACTGGTTGGCCTGGATCAGCATCGGTCACGCGCACAGTTAGTATGTTGCTTCGCGTGGTACCGAATGCATTTGTCAGTTCAGCGATATAGCGGTACGTACCGTTTGCCTTGTACGTCACGGAGGTGACTGTGGATTGGGCTTGAGGTGATGCGTCTTTGAGTGTTTGTGTATCGATGAGTGCATCATTCTCATATAATTTGTAAGTTGTACCGTTGTTTCCCCACCACATGTTCATCTTTACGTCATAAGTTCCGTCCATTAAGCCTGTATTATGGCCGTTATTGCTTGATAGTTCGGGTTTACCGGGACCCCCAGAAGCATTCGCCACGATGTTGCTTACCTCCGCTTTCGCCGTACCCGTGTTCCCTGCTGCATCAACGAATTCGAATGTGAAGATGCCATTCTCCTTAAACGTATAGCTATCTGCTCCCTCATTGTTCGTTATCGTAACCGGCTCACTTGCCGTCATTGTAGCGATGACCTCTTGTTTGGTCGGTTCCGTAGTGCTGTATACAATTGATGCCGTTGGTGTAGTCTTGTCTATGCGGAAGGTGATTTTCTGGTTTGCCTCCACATTTCCTGCTCGATCCATCGATCGATACAGTAGGGTATACATACCGTCTTGTTCAAAAGTCAGAGGAATCGTGTACGGCAGCCATATTTTCCCGCCATCTAAACTGTATACCACGGATGCTACATCGGACTTGTCATCGGTTGCGCTCAGTGTCGCTTGTACGCTGCTCATATACCAACCGTTACGTTCCGTCCCTTCGAGTGAAGCGATCGTCGTCGGAGGGGTCATGTCAGTAACAATCCACTGCATGGAACGAAACTTGGAAGATAACTTCCCGTCGCCGATTCCTCCTCCCCATTCAATGAACCCTTTTCTGCCGGATCCGTCATTGTCATTAACAAGCAACGAGAAGCTGATGTTCCCGTTCTTCTCCGGCTTAATCGGTGCGACTTCCGACCAAGGGAGAGATAGTTCGTAGATCGTATTCTGCTCTTGATCTCTTGTAATAGCTAGCTGACCATTGGTGATGGGTCCTTTAATCACGCCCGGAGGGGCATTCCAACTGTATATTTGCGGACCATCAGGTGTTTGAGAAATTCCGATTTCGTACCAATACGGTTCTTCACCCGGAAGGCCATTCGCAATGGCAAACTGAATGCTGTCGTTGTTCCAAATATCGGCACCCAGGAAAGAAGAATAATGCACATTGTCCTTTACTTTCGCAGATAGATAGAGTTGGTTTGTATCGTAACTGATCCAGACATTTCCGCTTAAATCTCCTGCACCTTGATAGCCTGTCATTTTGACCGTACCCTTCGACAGATCGATCGGAGATGCGCTGGCTGCCGTGTCCGGATCCAGCACTCCATCTACTGCAACAGACCTAAGGGGCACAGGATTAAATTCGGCAGATCCCGTGTAGGTATACGGATCAAAACCATCGACATTAACTGTCACTTTAATTGTACTACTAACACCAAGGCTAATGGCAGATAGGGGGAATTTCACGGAGGTAGATGCATCAGCTGGAATCGAAACATTCAGAACCTCCGATCCGGATTGGGTTCCGAATCTCCATTCCACTTTATTAATCTGAATCGGCTTGGTTGTGGATTCGTTCTTAATTGTAACCATAAGTGCTTTGCTGCTATCCGATTCATTAAGAGTAGGTCGTACCTGAACGTTATACGATGGAAGTGTCGATGCCGAACTTCTCAACAGGCCGACTCTCTCGCTCCCATTCATCAATACGCCTGTAATAAGACGAGTACCCGGTTCGTTACCACTCGGCACGCTGATTGTTTCCGTCGTTTTCTGACCGCTAGGTGTAGACACCGAATAGTGCTGTCCTTCTACAACTAGATTGAAATCAAAGTCATCGGACATCTTGTTATCCGTCTCAAGGGCGAGTGACATCGAATCACCTACGTGTGATGACTTACTTGTTAACGTAAATGTGGAATCCTTCTCAATACCTCTAACTTCTCCTGCCACAAAAAAGGGTTCATTGCTTAATGTCACAAATACGTTGCCATTATACGGCGTGTATGTGTGCGTATTTCCCATCATATCCGTGATCTGAATCGGACTCGGCGTACGTATGACGACTGGCGTCGATGTGCTTGTTGTCCATAAGACACGAACCGGTTCACCATTTTTATCGAACGTATAGCTTCGAATATCTTCTTCCGTGACATCCCGCGCAACGAACTGTACGTTGTTCAGTATCCTTGTCATAGTCGCAAAACTCGTATAGGCGGGCTTTGGCGTAAGGCTCCCTAACGGATCGTTCGGATTTCGCAAAAGGCCGAAGTTATCTTCATTAATATTTTGGATCCCGTCATTGATCAGGTCGTACCATACAACCTGATCCACACCATTCGCGATTGCAACGACATAAGCGCGAAGCAAATAATTGGCTTGGGTCTTCTCATCCACGCCGCGGGCATCAAGCTGGGTTGGCCATCCGGTCTCATTAATCCAGATCGGCTTCAGATTTCCGTTGTTGTACTTCAGAATCAAATTTTTCAAATCAGCAATCTGGGTTTCATACCCTTCCGGCGCACCGGGATATAGATAGGGATGAATCGAGAACCCATCCATATATGACATGCCGCCCAGCTTAAGCACATCTTCAATCCATTTGAGATTACCCACTGTCGATGTGCCAAGAACAGGCAGTTCAGGGTACATAGGTTTGATCGTCTCATACGTTTTCTTCAAGAGTGGATAATAGAATTCTGGTTTGGAATCGGCTGGCCCATTGCCGCGATCTCCGAAGCTGCCATAAAATTCGTTGTATACTTCAACGGCATCCATCTGGCCTTGGTAATGATCGACGTAAGCCTTCATATAATTGGCGAATCCTGTCCGCCCGGCATCTGTATAAGGGGTACTGTTATTGTCGTAATTGGGGTTAGTGTATCCGGATACATAAAGGAAATCAAAATCGTCTGAATCTAGCATATTCATGTAATAGTCCGGCTGAGGGGTAAAGGTGTAGTTCCCCTGCTGTCGCTCGATGCCAGGCCACTCATAGCCGCCCCGCACCATGCGGATGCCGGCATCCTTCATCAGCTTCACGATATCAGGAGTCATGGCCTGTGGAAAACGATGCAAATGAGTCGATACTCCGAACGGAGCATGTTCATTTCCCGTTGCATCACGAGTGGCAAGTACAGTGAATGGTGTTTTAATTAATACAGGATCGCTCCCTGCAAGATCGGCTCTGACATGCAGTGTGAAATATCCATACGTGGAATGTGGAACAGTCCATATGGCTTCGTTATGAACCGTTGGTGCCACGCCTTCCGATACAAATGCTCCTTGATAATCGTAAACAGACCATGCGACAGATGGCCTCGCCGTTCGGACTTTGAACTGAATCGGCTCACTGTTCGTATAGACATTCCCTGGACGGGTCTGGATCAGCTTCGTCGTTGGTGTCGCTGCTGTAACATACGGACCATCATTGCTCCATTGATTCTGGGCGTTTCCGGCTTCCACTTTGAACGTATAATTCTGACCTAGCTGCAATCCCGATACGGTGTAAGAAGTCGTTGTTCCATTCACCGTCCCTAAGATGCTGCCATTTCGATACATCGTATAACCGGTCACGCCAACTGGGTCGGTTGCTGTGGACCATTCGAGCTGTAGACCAGACTCCGTTATATTGGTGACGCTCAGTGCTCCACCACCTTGCCAACTCGGTGCATTTGCATTCGTCCTATTGGAAGAAATGTCCAGGTAGGGCTGGTTGACGATGTTCTCCCTGCTGTTGATAGAGACCGAATGGCCTTGCGCCGCCTGCTGTATCAATGCTAGGCTTGCTATACCGTCTGCAGCCTTTTGCTGTTTGACAAAGGCCGTTACATCCCATTCTTGCCAGCTTGCCGTCTTACCGACATTAGCGGAGGACAAATAATGATTGATGTCAGGTTTATTGTTCCAGGTCACTGACTGCTCTTCCCAGGTGTCGTCCTCCATGCCATACGCTTGAACGCCGATCGTCGAATTCTCTGTATCGATTGCATATACCTTTATTTTGGCCGTGCCAATCTCTCCGGTAATGGAGCTAAGATCGAATTTTAAATACGTTTGCCGATTTAAATTAATATCCGCGTTATAATTTTTGACAATGAGCTGATTAGAGGTCCCATAATTTTTACTCGCATTCCCTCCAGCATTGACATAGGTATCTTCGAGCGGATTCAACTGGACAACCGTGGGAGCAGTATTAGCAGAGGCGATAGAAGACGTTACGAACATCGGTGCAGGCCATGGCAGTACAAGACTATGAAGCAAGGCTAACGACAATGCTAATCCCAAGATACGATTGGAGGCTTTCGTTGAGCTCTTATTGAACACCCTTCTCACCTCAATTATTTATTGTTAATCTACTTGATTTCACGTTCACAAACTTCAGAACTTACGTCCTCCTTATTTGTTAATTATGAAATAATACGACCCGTTCGGATGGCTTCTTCGCTAGCTTCAATGTTAGTGATTGGTCAGGCGACTCCAACGATGTTTGAACTTCATGTTCCGAGATAGAGAGCGACGACCTTCTGTCGGAATCCTCGTCCGGTCCGCAAAGCGTCAATGCAAACATGAACAACGCTTCGTTCATCGCATGGAAGTCAATCATCGAAGGTTCTCCTTTGTAGAGGACGTAATCCAAGCTAACAACCGGACCCTCTTCGACCAATTCCCAATGAAACGCACTGAATTCATCCATCGCGCCATATAAAGCCTTGACCGATAACGTCATCTCTCCAAGATACGTTTGGAATGCATCTTTGCCGATCTGTTTCCATGCAGGTACATCACCAGTACTGCCAATTTCAAGCCGGATTCGCAGATCTGACGCCGTCATTCGACCGTGGATAGGATCCAAATTCACATGTGTATCTCCGCCGTCCAGAGCGAATTGGATGCCATATAGTACGGAAGCTTGCTCCTGTACACTTGTATACACCGCCGAACAGAAGTCGTAACCGTCATGCAGCACCCGAAGCTGGATATAACTTCGCCCCTGATTTCCGGTGTGAACGTAACCCAGCAGATTTCGGCACTGCTTCCACATCACATTATGATTGAACGTGCCAAGCGTGAACTCAGAAGTCATGTACGTATAAGCCTTCCGCGTCCGGAACTCGTGATAAGAAGGCAAATCCTGCCTCAGTTCCCGCTCAACAATACTGGTGAACAGTCCATACAGCCGCTCCGGACAGACGATGCCTTGCGCATACCATTCCAGTCCATATACGAATTCGTCATTGCTTACAAATGACACGTCACCTTTACAGGCCATCTGAAGGAATGAGAGATGCGAATTACTTAGGAATGTCTGGTATGAACGGGCGTGGGGTCCGGACCATTGCTTCAGCAGCGGGTGGAAATGCTCGGCAACCATCAGCCAGGTCGCCTCTAACATCTCGTTCGCCAACCGCTTGGCCTCTGCTGTATTCGAATACATCACAAGTGCGGATAGTTCCAGAATGGCTACCGTACTGTACGCCGGGCTATTATATTCGAGGAATGCGCCGGTCTGCATAGAATAATCGTATAGGCGCGTGAGTCGTTCCAAGCCATACTCGAAATAAGTGCGGTTCTTTAAGCGTTCGCCTGCAATCAATGTAACGAATGCCCCCATAATCGCAATATTCGTGTAATCAGGTCCGACATTTCTTTTGATGATGGCTTCGCAGCTATGGGAGATCGCCTGGCTTGTTAATTGCTCAAGATCGCCCGGAAGTCGGTTGCTATGACGTATCAACACTTGCAGTAGTCGCCTCCCGATGAAATCAGCCCAGTTCCAATCCGGCGGTGACATCATGGACAGAGGCTCCTCAAAGTACCATGACCATATTCCGAAGGTAGGCGAATCCAGCTGCTGATCCTGAAGGGATAGAATCGTTCGCAGTATTTCGAACGCCCGATCTTTATAAGCATCTTCATGGCAATCCAGAATGGCCAGGGCATAATCCAGAGACTCCCGGATGGGGTGAACATTTTCTACATTTCTAAGCTTCGTATGATACCCTGGACTCGTAAACGGTGTGCGAAGCAACTTGATCTCATCATTGTAATTCACATGTTTGGGTTCCAATGCTTTCTTGAGGAAGGGAAGCCACTGGGTTTCCTCTTCGTGTATTCTGCTGAATTTCGTGCTCGACATGTTTTTCCTCCTTAGCTTTACCTGGTTACGGTATACTTCTGATCCTTTAGGCAATCAGAAGTATACCTACCGAGTGTTTCAACAGCGTTCTAATTCAGATTATCTTTGTTTGCGTCATACCACGCTTGCGCGAGCCTCTCCACATTGTCGCCGCCAAGACGCTTCCATTCTTTCTGTAACTCGTTCAGACCTTGTGCAGGCGTCATCGAGTTTCCGCCGGTCACAACCTTCGCTTCAATCTGTTGTGCGATCGGATTAAATGTCGCGATTAATTGGGTCAATTCCGGGAAATCAGGATTAAAAGGGATATCTCTGCGGTATTTATTTTTCATGACCAGTTCAAGCGACTTACCCTTCTCTTTGGCATAATTTTGTGACTGCTCATCCTTGGCCGCCATAGCGAGGAACGTCTCTGGACGTAACACATTATCGAGCATGATCGCATATTCAGAAGCATAGGCAACTTCATTCTTGAATTTATCCGGGTCGGTTTTCTGCCGGACGCCGTCGACTATGTTAAAGTGGACGCCTTCTTCGCCATACCTGAGCGGTTCCCAACCATCCTGCAGCATCCAATCGATAAATTGAATTGCTGATTTAATCTGATCTTCATTCATTTTGCTATTGAACGCGGTGAATACGCTCGGCGGTGCCTCTTGATACAATCCGTTTTTGCCATATTTGCTGCTGATCGACTCCAATGGAACTAGCTTTGCTGTGGGATCATTTTTTATTAAGTTATTATTCAACTCTTCGATATCCCAGTTGGCAAGGTAGATGCCAGCTTTGCCTGTCGTCAGCAGTTGACCTGAGCGCTGGAAATTCGTATCCGTGATATATTCCTTGTCGATTAATCCTTCGTCGAAGAGCTGCTTCTGGAAGGTTAACGTATCCACATACCGATCTAGCGTTCTGCCGAATTGCAGTTTGTCATCCTCGACGTACCATTGGTTCTCGCTTGTAAAAAAGAAAGCTTGATCAATCGAGTTGGAACTCACGCTTAATGCGATCGGTACGGTGTCTGCTTGACCATTGCCATCCGGATCCCCCTCCTTGAACTTTCGGGCAACATCGATGAACTCTTCCACGTTTGTCGGCGCTTTCAGTCCAAGCTTATCCAACCAGTCTTGACGTATCCACATCCCGTGGTTGGCAAGCGTTTCCCGTGCGAACGACACCGTATAAATTTTTCCGTTAAAATTCAAGTAGGGCAGTAGCTCAGGATGCTTCTCTAGATACGCTTTGTACGTCGTACTATATTTGTCGATATAATCGCCAATCGGTTGGATTGCGCCTTGATTTGCCAACTGACTGATGTAATTCCGATCGTATTCCCAGATTAGATCAGGTGCTTCCCCAGCGGCGATGAGTGCGTTCAACTTCGGCTGTGCTTGATTCCGCGCAATAGGAACCCATTTCACATGGACGGGTGATTTCTCATTGATCCACTTCGTCCAGCGATTATTCTCGTACGTTCCTTCTTCTGTCGGCACTTTCCCACGATCAAACATCGAAATGCTGATTTCTTTCTTGTTTTCCTCGTTTACTGTAGCAGCTGTGCCCGATGAATTAACCGGTTGCTCCGATGCAGTTTTGTTCGAGCTGCATGCGGCCAGCATCGTCACGGACATCGTGATCACCATCATGGTCATCATGGCTTGTTTCAGCTTCTTCATCGTTTCATCCCCTTTTTCCTATTGAACTATATCAAGAGCCTTCAGCCCTGTGATATCAGTCGTCAACCCTTGACCGACCCAATAAGTACACCTTTGACGAAATGTTTTTGTAGGAATGGATACATACATAAGATCGGCGTGACAACGATGACGACGGCAGCCGCCTTCAGCGCCTCTGGTGTCAGGAGTACCTGCTCCAACGCCTCATTTCCCCCCATGTTGTTCAATAAGTTACTGTCCACCAGACTAATCATCTGATATAGCTTGACCATAACGGTCAGCTTCGTTGATTCTGTGATATACAGCATCACGTTGAAATAACTGTTCCACCAGCTGACAGCGTAGAACAGAGACAACGCCGCCAAGATCGGCTTGCACAGCGGCAAATAGATTTGTAAAAGGATCCGCCAGTCGCCCGCGCCATCGATGGATGCCGACTCCTCAATTTCCTCCGGCAAGCCTTCCATAAACGTCTTCATCACGAACATGTTATACGTACTGATCAAGTCTGGAAGCCATACCGACCAATATGAATTCATAAGCCCAAGCGACTTAATCAAAATAAAGTTTGGAATCAACCCAGCGACAAAGAGCATGGAGATTGTAATAAACATCAGCAATACACTTCGTCCCACCAATCTCTTCCTTGAGAGCGGGTATGCTGCCATAACCGTCATTACTACGTTTAATATTGTTCCGATAATCGTAACGACGACGGTATTTCCCATCGCTTTGATGAGCTGTCCATCATCGAATAGCCGACCATAAGCAACGGTATTGAATTCAATTGGCCACAAGAACACTTCACCGGACGTAATTGCCCTGCTGCTGCTGAAAGAAGCCACGATTTCGTACCAGAAGGGGAATAAGGTTAACAACGAAATAACACCTAGGATTGCGTAAGCGCTTACCATTGCGAGTTTATTTAAGAGTCTTTTTTCGGTTCGTATCATTGGATCACCACAACCCCCGTTCCCCGAAAAGTCGGATCAGTCGATTGACGCTGAGAATAAGAATGACACCAATGATGGATTGAAACAAACCGATGGCAGTCGTGTAGCTGTAGTTCATGTTCTGAAGCCCTACCCTATACACATACGTACTAATGACATCGGCCACATCCAGTACGGAATTATTCTGGAGAACAAGGGTCTGCTCCAATCCGACATCCATCATTTGTCCCATTCGAAGAACGAGCAAAATGGCTATGGTACCGCGAATACCAGGCAATGTGATATGCCAGATTTGCCGCAGTTTGGCGGCGCCGTCGATTTTAGCTGCTTCATAGAGCTGAGGATCAATCGAAGCCATGGCCGCCAGATAAAGAATGGTTCCCCAACCAGCTTCTCGCCAAATCCCTGCAATGGTATAGGCAATAGGCCACCAGAACGAATCTGCCATAAAATAGATGCTTTCCCCGCCGGTTATTTTCTTCAATAGAAGGTTCACGATTCCCGTACTCGGCGATAACGCAGCAATAACAATGCTCCCTAGCACTGCCCACGACATAAAGTGGGGAATGTACAGCATATTTTGCACGATCCGCTTATACCAGTTACGACGTACTTCATTTAATAAGAGCGCTAGTAGTATCGGAACAGGAAAGCCGAACACCAGACTATACAAGTTAAGAACAAGCGTGTTTCTTAGAATCCTCCAAAAATCTGAGCTTGCGAAAATCATTTGAAAATGTTTGAATCCAACCCAAGCGCTGCCGAATACACCGTCCGAGAATCTGTAATTTTTAAAAGCAATGACCTCTCCGACAATGGGCACGTATTTAAACAGAAAATAAAATCCGATGACAGGCACAAGCATAAGATATAAATGTTTGTCCTGCAGCATTCTACTCCAGATCGACCGCCTGTGTGTTCCGCTTCGTACTACATGCGATCCGGCCTGCGATTTCGCTGTCGCTAACCTCCCCTTCATATGTTCTCATCCTTTCACATCATCTCGCCTCACCCTTTCGCATGAAGACATGCGACTGATGAGTGCTACGATTCAAATTGTAGGATAAGAAGCCTTAACCCGGAAAGAGACGCCTTATGCTATGAGTGACTTTTCTTACAAGATGTCGGGTCGCATTTTTTATGCTTCGTTCATTTTTTTGTGATGAGTTTCGTAAAAATCTTATTCCACGGTGATTTCGGCATTCGTATCTAGCATCCAATCCCGATGTTCCGAAGGCGTCATGCCTGTATATTTCTTAAATGCCCGTAAAAAGCTTCGAGTATTGTTATACCCAACCTCTTCGGCAATATCGTTGATTTTGCGATTCTTATCTATGAGCAAACCAACAGCAGCTTTAATCCGTGTCTCAATCAAGTAATCAATGAAGTTCTTCTCGGTATGCTCTTTGAACAATTTGCTGATGTACGTAGGAGTGAGCTCAAACTGATCAGCCAACTGTGCAAGTGAAAATTCGCTTTCTCTATAATGCTCCTCGATATAGATCAACATGGCCTCGATCAATTTATTACTGCCCCGCTGCTCCCGCTTCTCTTTTACTTTGCTTGCTATCTGCGTAAGCACGTCCAGCACGATCTGCTCCAGTACCTTCCAATCATGACAACGGTTCATTCGTTCGTGTAGATTGCCCATGCTATCTAGTACTTCGTCTGTTTCAATGCCTGTCACAGCAATGGCCTGCAACGATTTTATCACCAGCTCATAGGATAAATGCCGGATGAGTTCCGGGGACAGACTGTTCCCAATCGCCTCCTGGTATAAGAGTGCAACAGTTATCCTGATTTTCTCGATCTCCGTGTGCCTAAGCGCTTCAATAATGCGCTCTGTCATTTTAATGAGCCGGTAATAATATTGATTATCCGAGCCGATCAAATCTTCAAATGAGATAACGGCATGGCTGCCGAACACCATGCGATATTGCAGTGCTTTTTGTGATTGCTCATACGATGTCGGAATATCCTTCATATCGAAATAACATCTACCTACCCCTGCCGTTACGCATAGTCCGAACTGATGCTTCATAATGTCCAGAATGAGTTCAAGAATCGTTAGGGCATGCAAATGGTTCTGTTCCACATCTCCTTCTGCGAAGCTAAAAATAATGGCAGATCTACCTGAACCTAAATCGATTGCAATGCCGGCGGTCTCCATATTGATCAACTCTTCGGCGACATTACAGAACACATAGGTATATAGCGTCTCATCCTTGGAGCTCATACTGCCTTCTTTCTCAATCTCAGCTGTACAGACGACAAACATGCTCGGATGCAATGGAAACCCAGTAAATTCTAACTGGATGCTTACGGACGAATACTCAGTTCGATAACCCGCTAACATATCCATCACGATTCTCCATTTCAGGATCGGCTTGGAGTCCCGAACTCGCTGCTCCAACTGCTCGCGATCCATGAACATTTGATCAAATACCGTCTCTAAATAATCAAGTCTGGCGGCGTGCTCCGGCTTCATTGGTTTGAATGCGCCAGTCATTTTATTTGCCAAGCGATCCAGCGGTCTAAAGGTTCGACGGTTCACGTAGAACAGCACGGATAATGCGAGTACGACCATCAAGACAACAATCCCGATCATAAGATTTCGAATCGATGCTAATGGATGGTACAACTGAGTCTCAGGAATAACGCTTACAATTCTCCAACCCGTATAATTGGACTTCGTATAGAAGATGGACTGCTTGCCTCCATTCCATTCGACTGCGAATTGCCCACTCCCCTTCTCACCTAGTATCCGGTTGATGTAAGGAATGTCTGTCATATTCTTATATAATTGTGATTTGTCATCATGCGTCACGATGTTCCCTTTGTCATCGATGATGAACGTATGTATTCCTTCTTGATTGCCATCGAACACATCGCTAATCATGCGGTAGAGTACCTCTTCATTAATATTGACAGCTACAAGACCTTTCCGGTAAGCCGGACTACTAATTAGCGGATAGGGTCGGATTAATGTGACGACATCCTGCATTTTCTCCCCATCCCATATCTTGTGCGTCGCGATCCACTTCGTATAACCATCCATATCTAGATAACTTCCTAACCAATGATCTTCTGACTCGTTTTTGTTGATATAAGCTTTATCCGTTAATACATCACCGCTCGTATTCGAGTAAATAAAGACGGAGGAAAATTGATTGTTGGCATGAACCATCGTTTTCAATTTGTTCGATAAACCGAAGAAATTCGCATACTTCTGTGAGACATCATCGTAACTGTCATACATGAAATACACGTATTCAAGTTGTTCAGATAAATTCAGCAAATCTTTCTCTGTTGAGCGAAACACGAGTTCGATCTTATCGTCGATCTGCTTGAGTAGCGCAATATGTGTATCTTTCAAATCGCTACGCAGACGTCCTACCATCCCGAAATAAGACAAGCTAAAGGTAAGGATAATAACGATGATAAAGATCGATCCATAAATCATCATAACTTTCCCCGAAATACTTAAGCGCATAACATATCCCTCCCTCAGCAGATGATTGGATGTCATTCATTTCGTCGTGAATTCCTATATCACTCTTTAAAATTCTAGAAATAGAAAAACTCCCTCCTGTTCCATCGTTTCTCTCTAGTTAAGAGCCTTGATGGACAAAAGGGAATCTATCTTGATTACGAATTCGTTGTTTGCGTGGTCAGATTACCGTACCAGTATTATTTGACTTCCGCCTTTCACTTCAATGACTTCACCATTCACTTCCAGCCATATCGAATGATAAGAGGGATTGTATACAAGATCCATCGCAGCAGAAAATCGTAGGCTCTGATAGATTCGCATGTAATCTACGATTTCGATGTTCGTCGCGTACCATATATCCTCACGACCACTAACCGATTCACAAAAGCTCTCGATTAGTTCCCAATTACTGTCTTGATCGAACTCGTAGCTGTGTCCCCAGATATACATCAAATAAAGATGCTGTCTTCGACCAAGCTGCTTGAATGTCTCGGTCAACGCAAGAAGGTTTTGGTTGTGGTGACAGGTCGGGTTCCACGCGAAGTAATCATCTGGCAGGTGAAAATTCCCATGACTTAGGACGTTTCTGGCATATTCGATCCCGAGGTGTGGGAGCATCTCTTGGATCTGGCGGTTGAATGAACCGTTGGGATAGGAAAACCCTCTGATCGGGTAGCCTGTGACTCGTTCTATAGACTTCCTGTCTTCAATTATCTCACCAACGATTTGCTCCCTTGAACATCGTGTTAGTGTCGGATGCGTAACCGTATGCACCGCGATTTCATGGCCTTTGTACAGATCCTTGACTTCTTCCAAAGGAATTCGTTCGTGATGTCCGGCCAGGCCTGAATTTAAATGGAAAGTTCCTTTAATGCCATATTGATTGAATAAGTGCAACAATCGTCTATCGGCTGATCTTCCGTCATCATAACTCATCGTGAGTACCTTATGTTTCCCCTCAGGGAACGTCAGTTGTACATTAGGCATAGAATTTTCCACAGTCTGCGTGTGCGAGTGATAACAGAATAAGAGTTAGCCCTTGGCCATACAGGGTCGGAATGCACGGAATTTCATCATAGGCCGCAATGCTCGGCATAACTGGCGTTCCTCCAGATACCCCTTGTACTGTACCGTCAGGGTCAATCCGATCTATAACGCCATGCAATGCCAGATTAATGGCTTTCTTGTATGAATCATCCAGCCAACCTAATCGCATACCAGCTAACCAACCCGCCGCGATGCCTGCGCTCCCGGATGTCTCCTTATAAAATTCGGATTGATCCATGACGGTACTCCACATGCCAGATACCCCTTGGAAATGCCGTAGTCCTGCTGCAAGCCGCTGGTATCGTTCTACAATCTCATCTGAAAATGGCGTCGTGGTACCAATCTCCTCCGCAATCCAAGGAATTGCGAGGATGACCCATGCATTCGCACGCGTCCAACGAGCGGAGGACATATGATTCTTCTCCTCACAATTCCAGCCATGGAACAATACACCCGTTGACGGATCCTGAAGCACACGTAAATGGCTAAGTAGTTGGAATTCCGCTTCTATCGCGTATTTGTGATCACCAGTTAGCTTTGCAAGTCGAGCCAGAAAGAGTACGGTCATAAATAAGCTGTCCGCCCACACTTGTTCGGAAAACTGAACATTCTCCGTGACTGTATGCTCAAAAGTACCTTCCCGCGTGCGTGGTGCTTCCGTTAGCATCCAATCCCCGACATTGAGCGCGGTATCCAAGTACCAATGTTCGCCCCCCAGCCGATACAAATCAGGGAAGATCGCATACGGCGCCATGGAATTGATGACATTTACTTGCTCACTCAATTGTTTATTTCGAGCCGTCCATTGAAGCAAATATTCGATGGCTTCATGATTGTTCATTAATTTGCCGTAAGCCAGAATTGAAATGACGCCGACGCCCGGAACCCAATCCCAGCTATCGATACCCATTCCCCAATCATTCGTCGTCTTATCGATCATCCGATGATAGACGCGATCCGCTAGTTCAGCTAGTTCATCTTTTCCCAACATCTAGATCCTCTCCCCTGAACAAGAATCATACTTTTGTTGTTCCCTTTCAAAAGGCTCTATTGTAAATGTAAAGGATATCCCCCTCAAAACTTGAGTAAATGTTCAGGTTTTATGGGGAATTTCCAAATTAGCAAGAAAGCATTGGAATAACACATGGTAATATTCACTTACTGCTCATCATTCCTTTTGGAACAGAAGCGCATATCATGGGTTTGTTTTTCCGTGACGGATTTATTGGACAAAACAAGATATTTTTGCCTGGAAGGTGAGGGCAAGCTGCTAGTTGCGCCGATCGCATGTATTCTTTACATCCTGGCTCCATTGTCATCATCAATTTATTACACTTGATAAGCCGATACCTTCAAAACAGCACTTTTTTCATAAAACGTTCGGATTGCCGCTGTCTCTACCTCCGTCAGTTGCTTTAGCGGCTGCCTTGCTCTGTACGAGCGGATAATGCCCTGTGCATAGCAAATATACTTCTCATAAGGGATCACATCGAAAGACACCATATTCGCAATGACCTCATTCGCCTCGCCCTGCAGTTTTGAAAGACTTGACCAGTTCCCATGTTCCGCTTCTTGATACATCTGAACGAATAACGGAGCCATCATATTATAGGTGCTGCCTATAGCGCCGTCGGCTCCAGTGAGCGCGCCAGCCGCATACACCTCATCATGTCCGTTAAAGATTAGAAAGCGGTCTCCGCAGCGGGCACGAATTTGCTGCATCTCGAACAGGTTGAGGGATGTGAATTTGACGCCGATGCATTGGGGATACTGGGCCATCTCTTCGTAGAAATCCATCGATAATTGGACGCCTGTCGCTCCCGGGTAATGATAGATAAGCATCGGCAGCGGGACAGCGGCCATAATTGCAATATAGTGTTCCTTGATCTGTTCAACTGTCGTCTTGTAATAAAACGGCACCACTGCCGACATCGCATCGACGCCCTGCCGTTCGGCATGACGCGCCAACTCGATTGAAGCTTCCGTACCTATGGCTCCGACGTGGGCAATGATCGTTGACTTCCCCTCCGCCGCGCGGACGACTGTCTCCAGCACCTCTTGCCTCTCCACCGTATTCAGGATGAAGCCCTCACCAGTACTTCCGCCTACATAAAACCCTTTAACGCGCTGGCTTTGCAAATGTCGAACTAGACGGGCAAGTGACTCATGATCAATACTACCGTCATCGTGCATCGGCGTAATAAGCGCGGTATACACGCCTTTGAAATCATAAGAATTAGTCATCTCTATCGGCTCCTTTTTTAAAAAAAACTATCAACCCTTTACGCTCCCTGCGGTCATTCCCTCGATCAAATATTTCTGAATAAATGCGAAAATGACGATAATCGGTAAAATAACGATAACCCCGCTTGCGAGCAATCCACCCCAGTTGGTCGAACCCATGCTTTCCATCAATTCGGCGATGCCGACCTGAACGGTCTTTGCGTCGATAGAGCTGGTTAAAATGAGCGAGTACTGGTAGTCGTTCCATCCGAGAATAAATGCATATAGTGTGATTGACACCAACCCCGGCAAACTAAGCGGAATAATGACTGTGAACAGCGTCCGCCACTTGCCTGATCCGTCAATCGCCGCTGCTTCCTCCAGCTCGGGCGGTATGGTACGGAAAAACCCGCTCATAATCCACACACCAACAGGTATCGTCAGTGTCCCGTAAATTAAGACCAAAATCGCTTTCGTATTCAGCAGTGAAAACGCTGCCGCTATTTTGTACCAGGGAATCATGATCAACGGACCCTGAATCATCTGGGCCAGCACGATTAGCACGACGACCAGGCTAACGCCGGGTACCTTATAACGGGCCAGACCATAGCCGCTAATGCAGGCGATGGCTCCTGTAACCAGTGCGGTGATACCGCATACGATAATTGAATTGAGCAGCAGTCGGGGCAGCTGAAATCCTACATCGCCAAGCGCCCATCTGTAATGATCCCAAGTCAAATTGTCCACGATCCAGGTCGGAATCGTTGAGAACATTTCCGTGTCCGACTTCAGCGTCGTGACGATCAACCAAGCGAACGGCAGCAGCGTGAATACCATCAACAGCGCCAGCCAGACATAATTTGCCGTTCTTTGAGCAAAAGACTCTTTCATAAGTCACACCTCAAATCATGCATCGTTGTTAGTGGTACTATCCTGCATAGTACAAGCAGGACTAAGACTCGTTAGAACATCGTTTTAATCGGGTATAATATCGTTCCTCTGATGCCTATTCTAGGTTTCGGCCGAACAGACGCGAGTAAATACCGACGAGAATCAATACTATCGCCATCGACAGCGTAGCGATGGCCGAACCTTTGCCGAGATCGAAGTAAACGAATGAATTCGTATATAAATACGTCGGCAAAATACTGGTCGAATAGCCCGGTCCACCGTTCGTCAGCGCCCATATCATTTCGAATTTTGTCCAGGAGGAGACAATGCTGACAAGCCCGGTCACGTACATGATCGGCTTGAGCATTGGCAGCGTAATCCGGGTAAACCTCTGCCACGCGGAAGCCCCATCCATATGCGCCGCCTCAATCATTTCTTGGGAGATGCCCGTGAGTCCAGATAGCATCATCAGCGTAATATAGGGGAATCCCTTCCACGCCGACGTTAGCAGCAGTGCGGGCCAGACCAGTTGTTCATCTCCAAGCCAGACGATATTTTCCGAAATCAAGTGAAACATTTTTAAATAATGATTGAATAGTCCGTAATGACCGTCGTAAATCCACTTCCAGACAATGCCGATAATGACGACCGGCGATACCCATGGAACCATCATCAATCCACGCCACAACCCTCTGAACCGTATCTTGCTGAACAGAATAATTGCGGCGGGTATTGCAATCGCGAATTGAAGGGCAGTGGAACCCAGAACCCAGATGAAGCTGTTCCAGAAAATTTGCCAGAAAGCTCCGTCATTCACGAGCAGCTCCTTGTAATTGCCGAAGCCGTTGAATGACATGCCACGTCCGGAGATGAGCGAATAGTCGTACAAGCTCAGCCGGATCGTTTCCACAAGCGGATAAAATTGAAATACCACAATATAAAGGACGACGGGCGCCAGCAAAAAATACCCGAAGCCGAATTCCCGAAAAAACGCCGAAACGCGTCCCCGCTGTCGGTTGAGCGGCGGATCCTGCCTATCTAGCCTCAGTATGTCGGACATTTCTTACGCTTCCTTTCCTTCACCGGTCCCATAACATCCTGTGAAGCTGCAATGGCTCGGCATGCAGCTCCAACGGAGTCTGGCCTATTCCAGTTTTGCCTTGATTTTGTCAATGCCGTCTTTGATGGAGGCATATGCCTCTTCTACCGTCACTTTGTTGTTAAGCAGCTTGGCCATCTGTTCCTGAACGATGACTTCCATCTCGCTTTGTCCCGGAATTTTGTCCATCGGAACGCCGGATTCATCCAGCAGCTTGCTGAAGTCGTTCAGCATCGTCTTGTGTCCCTCTATCGCTTTTGGATAAATTTTTTCTGACTTCTTGATAATTTCATCGAGGCTTGTACTCTTGATCGCCGTCACGTTGACGACGGACGCTGCCGTGCTGTTGAATTCCTGGGATGACCATTCCTGAATGAGTCTCCAGGCGACTTCCTTGTTTTTACTGTCCTTGAACATCGCGATACCGACGTTCGATACCGGCGCTTTGGCTGATGTGCCTGAAGGCCCCTTCGGATACGCAATCGTACGGGAGACATTGACGATGTCTGGGTTAATGCTGTATACATTGGCTGTAAAGAACGTTCCCGCCGCAATCATGCCAACCTCGCCATTGCTGTATGCGCGAAACATTTCCGGGTACCCCCAGGTCAGATGCGCTTTCGGCTGATAAGGCTCCAGATTTTTGAAATGCTGAAGCGTTTCCAGGTATTTGTTTTTGCTCTCAGCTGACGTATCGCTCAGCAGCAGATTATTGCTATATGCGGCCGTGAACGGCACACGGAATGCGAACCGGGCTGTTCCAAGCGGATAGCCGAAACCGTACTTGCCGTCTTTCGTCATCGCCTTGGCTGCTTTCTCAACATCCTCCCACGTTTGCAAGTCCTCCAGCTTCATGCCTGCTTCGTTCAGCATTTTCTCATTGACGATCATCGTGAAGGAGTTCGCTAGATTCGGTACAGCGTACAGTTTGCCGTCCTCTTGGGCATATTCCATCGTACCCGGCAGAAAATCGTCCTTCTTCAAATGCTCGCCTTCTTGCTCAAAATAGGGGGTCAAGTCTTCCAAGCCGTTCAATCGAACCAAATTGGTGATGTCTTGCGTTTGTGTGAGATCCGGGACGTCCCCCGAATTTAACATGACGGATAGTTTTTTCTCCATATCGGCCCACGACAGATACATGTACTCGATATTGACGTTCGGATATTTTTCCTTCATTCTCGCCTTGAATTGTTCAGCCAGCTCTTTCTCCGCCTCCGAAGTTCCCGGATAGACGAACCGGATGTCAGCCTTGACTGTGTTCCAGTCGATGGCCTCTCCGCTTGCCGCCGTCGATGGCGGCTGGCTGTTCTTTCCATTCTCTGCCGCGTTATTCCCGCCAGATGTTCCGCATCCGCTCGCTAACAGCGACAGTGCAACAACCACCGCGCCGAACCCAAATCTCTTTTTCCCCCTGCGCATATCTGATCATCCTCCCGTTTGGACTTGTCTTGCTTGTGCACAATCCCATCTTACCCGCAGATTCGATACGCAACAATGCGGCAATTTCAAGGTTTAGTGGACTTCGTCAAGTAACTGGTTTCGATCTTCTACCTCCATATTGAATGTAGAGAAAGGATTTGCTAATGTAACAGTATAAATTGCTTATAACATTATTTTCCTATGCGGATGATCAAGCGCCGCCTGTTGGGAGGCTTTCCATGTTCGTATTCAGACATCTGCAAACGAAACTGTTCGTATCCTTTGTATTACTCGTCCTCATTCCGCTGCTGACGCTCGGCTTCTTTTCGTTTCGGACCGCCACCTCCTCTCTAGAGAAGGAAACGGAGCAAAATCAAGCCCAGACGGTACGCTTGATCGGCAATAACATCAAGCTGATGCTAGACGACGCCGGAGACATTACTTCCTACATTATGAATAACGTTAGCTTACAAAGCTTGCTCAGCCGGGATTATAACGGACCGGTCAACACTGAACAGGCTGCCGCACTTGCTTATCTCGACAACATCAAAGCCGCCAAAAAATACGTTAGCTTCCTTGTTATCTACGGCCAAAACGGCTTTTTGTACCGCGATTTCAGCGAGTTTTTCCGGCAGGTCATCCCTTATTCAGACTTCGCTGAGATGCCGCTATACACCGCTGTTGCTTCCCGGGACGGCGAGGCATTCTGGACGTATTACAGCACCCCCCTATTTACATTCGGGCACAGCTACAATGAAATTATGATTGGACGGCGGATCGTCGATTTATATGACCCGGACAACAAGCTCGGCTTGCTTTTTATGGGTGTTAATCGTGACGCTATCGGCAATATCATTCAGGACATTGAGATTGTGCGCTCGTCTAACACCTTTATTTTTGATGACAACTACAATCTTGTATCGAGCAAAAGTCAGGACAACGGATTAAAAAAAACACTGATGGACGATCTGAAACTCAAGCAGCAGCTTTCACTTAAGTCGCATTCGGAGATCTATGATATTAACGGAAAGCGTTATTCCGTCGCCAGTACGGTCGTGGAACCATATCTTTGGAACATTGTAAGCCTCACACCGCTGGAAATTATCCGTAGCCAACACCGAATCATGCTAAATGTAACTCTCGCCCTATCGGTATCGCTGCTCGCTCTCGTCGGGTTCTGCTCGGTATTCCTATCGCGCAGTATTACAAAACCGATTAAGAAGTTACTCCGTTCCATGAACAACTTCAAACGGGGCGACTTCAACCAGAATGTCGATGTCACCTCACGAGATGAGATTGGATTGCTTACCCAAAAGTACAATGATATGGTCATGGAAACGAACAGTCTCATTCAGAAAGTGTACATTAGTCAAACAAAACAAAAGATGATTGAACTTAAGACGCTTCAGACTCAGATCGAACCGCACTTTCTGTACAATACGCTGGACTATATTTTCCTTAAATCGAAAATGAACGGTGATGATAATACAGCCCAGGTAACGCAATCCCTGACTGAGCTCTTCCGTCTTTCTCTTAACAAGGGTAAAGATTATTATACGATTCGTCAGGAGCTGAGCCAGGTCAAGGCCTATATTCATATCCAATATGCCCGCTTTCCGAACCGATTCATTCCTTGTTATGAGATCGATCCTGACATCATTCACTTCTATATGATGAAGCTACTGCTGCAGCCATTGGTGGAAAACGTGATTCTACACGCCTTTAGTACAAAGCGGGCACAGCCCGGCACGCTCTCGATCAGAGGAAGAAAACTGGACGAGCAGCGGGTTGAATTCGTCGTCGAAGATGATGGATGTGGCATGAGACCGGAGATGGCAAGTTCTCTGCTTGAAAGTGATACCAGCGGCACCGGTTATGGCATCCGTAACGTCAATGAAAGACTGACGATGATGTTCGGGCCGGAATACGCACTACGTATTGAGAGTGAACTGGGGCATGGCACGCGTGTTATGCTGGTTATCCCGCTCATATCAGACGAAAACCAATGGAGGCTGCTTTATGAAAATCATGGTCATTGACGACGAACCCATCGTACCTCAAGCCCTTCGTGCCCTTATTCCATGGGAGGAGCATGGTTTTACTTGGCTTCCGCCTGCCGATAACGGAGATGAAGCGCTGGAGCTTATCGAGCGAGACAAGCCCGATCTGCTGTTACTGGATTGCCGGATGCCGGGCAAAACTGGCCTGGAGCTGTTGCAGGAAATCCATGCGCGGGAGCTGCCGGTTAAATCGATCATCTTGAGCGGACACGACGAGTTCACGTACGCACAGCAGGCGCTCAAGCTAGGCGCCCTGGATTATTTACTAAAGCCACCGGATCTCGACCAGCTGCTGAATGTTGTCCTATCCATCCAACAGCAATGGAAAGATGAGCAAAAGCTCAAAAGTCAACTTAAGGACCATCTGCCGCTGATCCGTTTCCGTTTTCTTACTTCTTTGCTGGAGGGCGCCTGCTTCAACGACGATCTGTTCGTGGAAAAAACGGAGTTCCTACACATCCCTCTACGGATCGGTCCCGTATATCTAGCAATCATCGAGTTGGACGAAGATCCAGACTTTCCGAAAAACTACTCTTACGAAGATCAGCAGTTGATGAACTTTGCTGTTATGAATATAGCTGAGGAGACGCTTGCGGCATGGCCTGACAAATTCTTAATTTGTCCTGAGCACAACCGATTCATTCTGCAGGCCAATGTCACACCGTCGCAGAAGGCTCAGTTTCGGGAGGATTTGTGCAGACTGGTAAGTAATCTGCGCGAGGCGCTTCACTATATGGTGATGATCGGGGTATCGGTGCAAGGGATGAGCCTCAATACGGAGGGCAAACATCTCTATCAATCGGCTCGGACGGCGTTGGAGTACAAATACTATACCGGTCAAAACCAGGTCGTGTTCGTTGAGGATCTGGAATGGGAAAATACCGTCTCACCGAATCAGAAGTTTCCAGCTTCCACTCCAGTTGACGAAGCGCTTCAACTTGCGCTCAAAGTCGGTAATCCTGATCAGCTCACCCGATGGTTAGAGGACTTTATCCAACATTTGAAGAGCCGCGACTATCCTGTACAAGTGACCAAATCCATTGCACTCCAGCACATGGTGGCAGCTGCGGACTCGCTGATGGGCATGCACCCGAAGCTGGCACTCGACGAACTGCTTCCCGCAGGTCAAATTACGATGTTCTTCGAGACGTCTACGCTGGAGCAGTTAGTGGAAGAAATGCGACGCTATCTGGACGTACTTCTGCGGCGGACCCTCGATTTTCGCAAAGTCGGTAAAAACGCTATCGTGGAAAAGACAAAGCGATTTATTGAGGATAATTTTAGGGAGTATGTGACGCTGGAGACAGCAGCACAGGCAGTCTACTTGTCGCCCGTCTATCTAAGCTTTTTGTTCAAGCAGGTCCAAGGCATCAACCTGTCGGATTACTTGACCGAAATACGGCTTGCCGAAGCGAGACGATTACTTGCGGAAACCTCTCTGAAAACCTATGAGGTGGCACTCCGCTCCGGCTACCAAGACGAGAAATATTTCTGCCGTCTGTTCAAAAAAAGGACTGGCCTGACACCGACCGAATACCGCAATCGCCAAAATTGATCAGCCATACCGCTCAAAAGATTAATATAATCTACCAAATCTAGACTCTATCCAATAGGTTAGAAAGAGTTGATTTGGTATGATTCTTAATGTAAGCGCTTTATATTTTATGTCCAAGGAGCTGATGATTCTTTTGAAACAAGCTGTTTCCTGTTTGCTGCTCGTTTGTCTTATGGCGGCTTTGGCTGTGCCAGCAGCCGCTACTGGTTACCGTGTCGATCCGAAACGGATCTATGCAAATGATGGCACCAATGATTTCTGGTGGTCTCATACGCGTTGTGCCACCCTGCCGGGACAAGGTCAAAATGGCACTCCGGCGATATTGTGCACGGCATCCAAAGATTTGAACGACAACCACTCTGACGTGTTTTATGACATCGCCTACACGGTCAGCACTAATCTTGGTGACAACTGGACGCCTTACAACGTTATCCCGCAATACGATTGGAAGACACTTCCGAATGGCTACAGGGGCATGCTCATCGATCCCGTTCCTGTCTATCATGCTGCAACCGGCAAGATCATACTGCTTGGCATGGCGCAGTCGTACGACGCCAATTTCGGCAAAAAGCAAACCTATCCGGCATACGCCGTATTCGACCCAACTATCGAAGCCTGGAGTGCAGATTGGCAACTCTTTGATTGGCCACAAGTATTCGGTCATGCGGGAAGCTCTTATCCACACATAGACGAGCAGACGGGCAAGGTGTTATGGCCGATCCATTCGACCTCCGGCTCTGGCGCGCTGCAAGTTGTGACCGCCTCCTTCGACGGGACCTCGTTGATATACGAAAGCATGAGCGGTACGGTCCCGAACACCGGCGTACACGGCAATCGTTCAGGTATCGAGGCTTCGCTGACCATGTTCGGCGGCGAATACTTCCTGACGAGCCGTGATGACACGAATAATCGTTTGACCAAGAGCGTCAACGGTATCGACTGGCAGCCCGCCGTTGATCTACAGTGGGAAGACGGCACTCCCATCGTCGGTAGCATGAATACGCAGATGCATTGGATTACGCGACCGGACGGCTTGTATCTCGTTTATACTCGGCAAGATTCCGTCAATTCGGATGTGTTCCGATATCGGGCGCCTCTATGGATGGCCAAGATGAATCCGGAAACGCTTAGGCTTAAGAAGGAAACAGAGCACAACGTGATGCCGAACACGACCGACCGTGCGCAGCTCGGGAACTTTGGCACGCTGGATGTTACGCCAGAGCTGAGTATTGTGACCAGCAATGAGTGGAATTCGCTCCAGCCTAACAGTACCATCGTGTCGCGTATCTGGTGGAACCGTTCATTGCTCGGGAGCTGGCCGCTGAACGAAACAGCCGGGATGACGGCCGTCGATACATCAAGTGCAGGACACGACGGCTCGATCTCAGGTGCAGTACCGGGCGCGGAAGGGCACTTTGGTCCAGCACTGAGCTTCTCCCAAGCTGGCGATCACGTCAACCTTAGCCATTCTGCGGACGGCTCGTTTGACTTCGGCTCGACGCAAGACTTTACTGTCTCGGCATGGGTCAAGACAAGCCATACCGGATCGATCCAATATATCGTGAACAAAGGCGATACCAACGGCTCCTTCTGGCTTCGCTTCGAAGCGGACGGCTCACTCCGATTCTTGCTCGATTACGGGAATACGTTCGATGCAGTACAGTCCGCCGTTTCCTTAGCGGACGGTAAGTGGCATCATGTCGCTGGCGCGGCAGACCGCGATGCCGGACTACGGCTGTACGTCGACGGATTGATTGTCGCGCAATCGTCTGCGTTCCTGGGAGGCGACATAGCTAGCAACCTCCCCCTGACGATTGGTTCTAATTCAGCTTTGACGTTAAAGGGGCTGATTTCTGAGGTTAAATTATTCAATTATGTCTTAGAAGAACATGAGATGCTTGCTCTTGGTGGTGTCGCTGGCAGCTGGAGCTTTGACGAACCGACGGTGGGAAGCGGCATTATCACAGCCAACGATATAAGCGATTACGAATACGGGATGCTTTTGAACGGCATGGCTCGCAGCTCATCAGGTAAATCAGGTGGAGCTGTCCAATTCTCGGGAAGTGGACAATTCGTCAAGCTTGGTGATCCGGATTCCGGCTTGTACGACTTCGGCACAGATCAAGACTTTAGCCTGACCGCTTGGTTTAGAACCAATGTTGTCGGCACGCCGAAATACATCGTAAATAAAGGGGATACTAACGCTTCCTATACCCTGCGAATCGAGAGCAACAATACAATTCGATTCTGGCTCGATTACGGTAGCACCGCCGATGTCGTACAATCGACGCAGACGTATACAGACGGCAACTGGCATCATGTCGCGGCTGTAGCGGATCGGGACACGGGACTGAGACTGTATGTAGACGGTATATTAGTTGGAGAAAATAATTCGCTGCTCGGAGGTAACATCTCGAACAAACTGTCGTTGACCGCCGGACATAACTCGTCCTCCACAATGAACGGCCTAATCGACGAGGTTCGGCTGTACCGCTATGCGTTAACGGAAGAACTTTTACTGAACGAAATTGTAGGTGATTAAATCGGTGTACAGTTCCTTGTAGGACAAGTACTTGGACCTTAGCGCTGATTCTCTCTTGATCGGCAGATGTGACACAAGAATTGGAATCAAACAAAAACACCCTAATGCATTATGAAGTGCACCCCTTAGAATAGACATCGGATAAACCCCCTGGTTTATCCGATGAAATTCTAGAGGGTGCACTTCAATATCGGCTCCGCAGTTCAATTATAAACACTACAATTGGATTTGTTTCATGTAAGCTTTGAATTCCTCAGCGATTTCTTTGTATTTTGTATGATGCAGGTAATGAGAACCTTCCATTGGGATCATTTTTCCCTGTGCGGATTGTTTGACTTGCTCTTCATGAAGCGGAATCCACTGTTTATTGTGCTCATTATTCGATTGAACGAAGAGAAGCAACGGCAAGTCTTTTGGCATTGTGAGTTTTTCTCCATTTTTAAAATTGGAACCGAGGTGGCTCAGTTCATTCATCAACGTTGGATTGGTCGCGACTTGATTCGAAATCAAACGCATCTGTTCTTTGGTATGCTCATCAAATGCAAGCGATTTATACGCATCTCCGCTCACTTTTTGGAACAATCTCATCAGACCTGATTTTTGAAGAAATTGCATGGATTTCAAAGGTAATTTGACATCCATCCCGGGTTGATTGGGAACGCTGCTATCGATGCCGACAAAAGCAAGAACTTCATCCGGATAAGTGTTCACATAGGTCGCTCCGTAAAGCCCCGCGATGGAATGTCCCATTAGAATGTAACTGTCTAAACCCAGTTGCTGCAAAGCTTCGTGAACCTCACTTACTATATTCTCCGTCGTTCTTTCCTTCTCGGTTTTATCGCTCAAGCCATAACCGAAAGGCTCGACCAACACGACTTTATAATTAGGGGTAATTTCATCGATCAGCAATTTGAAATCAAGTGCAGGTGACGGGGTTCCTTGTCCCGGTAGGAGTACAACGGTTTGTTCTCCGCTGCCTTGAATGAGCACATTCATCTTTTTCCCATCCACATTGACATACTGGCCATAGGATTCGATTTTCTTTTTCTCTACCCCATCGCTGATTGCATCAACGATAAAAACGATGCCCATGAACAGCACGAGCGCCCCTACAATACCTCCGATTATTTTTAACCATAGGTTCCGTTTCTTGTGGCTCTTAGTCCCAGTTGTTTTTATTTCTACCTTATTTGCCACGTTCATCTCTTCCCTTCCTTGTCTCTGTATCTGAAGTGCCGCCTTGACGACATATTCAAAGTGTAATCAACTAAGATGTACTCATCGTGACGACAATATGAACGGAATATGAACAAGTCAAAAAGGAGGCGTTATATCTGAAAGATATAAGTACCTCCTGGAGACATATTTAGATCAACAGCAAATCGGAATGCAACACCTTGGAATACTTCTTACAAGATTTAAAACGCTCATCGTATTATTTGTTGACGGTTACCTTGATGATATCACTTATGGTCTCTCCCGCTGCATTAACCAGCTCCGCCCGGTATTCATAATTGCCGGAAGCGCGTCCAGTGACTTCAGTCGTAGCGCTCTGCGCCGAAGGCGTGTTGGCGTTTAGCGCTTGCGTGTCGATCAGTTGCCCGTTCTCATAAAGGCGGTACTCTGTGGCATTAGTGCCCCACCACAAATTCATAGTTACTTTATAAGAGCCATCTCCGTCCCAGTTGTCATGGGTCAGGACCGGCTTGCCCGGTGCGGCATCGCGGATCGTCACCGTGAGCGGCTGGCTCTTGCTTGTGCCGTATTTGTTGGTAAGCTCCACTGTGTATATATAGGTGCCATTCGGCTTACCGTGAAGCGCTGTGCTTGCCGTCTGCGCGGAAGGAGATACATCCTTCAGAGACTTGGAGTCGATCAGTGTGCCATTCTCATATAGCTTGTAGCTGGTAGCGTTATTGCCCCACCAGAGGTTCATGGTGACGGTAAAGTTGCCGTCACTGAGTCCATAACCGTAGCCACTATTCGAGGACAACACAGGCTGTCCAGGCTTGTCAGTTGCAAGTGCCGCTCCGCCAGTAATTTGGAACGTGTAGCTCTTTTCGGCAGTGTTGCCTGCGGCATCGGTCACGACGTAGTTTACAGTATGGGACCCGGCACCCAGCTCCGCAGCGTTCAGGATCTGTCCGTCGGCTATGGGCTGTCCATCCAGCAGAAGCTGCTTGGAGGTGACGCCAGACAGATTATCTTCGGCAGCCAATACAAACTTAAGCTGGGCCTCCTCCTCCACATCTCCGACCGCATGACCGGACTCCGTCAGCTCGGCTGTCGGTGAAACCGTGTCGATATTAAGGCTCAGTGTCTTAGTTTCTTCCGCCTTTCCCTTGCCCGAAACCGCATGATAAGACAGCGTATGCCGTCCATCTTTGCTTACGACCAACGGAGTGCTGTATACGGCTTCCGCACCGCCGTTCAGCGAGTAATAAACTTTAGCTGTATCGGAGTCGGCCTTCAGGGTTACTTCGGTGGGCTGGTTCAACCAGCCGGCAGCGTTCGGATTTGCCGACAGGGTTGCCGTCGTTACTGGAGCCCCCACTTCTTCCACAATACTGAAGTCTCCGAGACTTCTAGGCTTGAGTTGGTATACGTCTTTGAAGATCGCGGCTACGCCCGTAATATCGAGCTTCTGTCCTTCCGCATAAGGGAAGCTGTCTTTCGTGATGCCCGTCCGGGCATCCACCCGGATGTGATTGCTTGTCCCGCCATCGGCGATGGCGTCAAATTCAAAGGAACCGCTTGGAGTGGCTGTGATAATATTCGTCACTTTCACGTCTTTAAGCTTGAGCAGCTGACCTTGATTGGTATCGTTCACAGCCGGCACGTCAACGGACTCGGGCAGCTTCGCAGTGCCGCTCTTCTCGATCTGCACAACTTCGGTCAACTCTAGCTCCGAATTGTACAGCGCCGTGGACGCTGTTACCTTGACCGTGTCGCCGGCATGGAAGCCACTTTGGCTCTGGTAGACATAAAGTCCGCCGGTCTCATCCTGCAGATAAAAGGTTTGCCCGCCGAAAATACCCGGCTCAGTCGTTACGATCCCCTCAACCGTCACCAAGGATCCAACAATCTTGGTCCGGGCTTCGCCGATGGAAACGGTCGCTGGAATCGGATCTTCCTCGTCCGGAAGCGGTTCTGCTGGGACGTTACCGAGCGTTACTGATTCGGTCTTCAGGTTCGTTCCGTTCTGGCGCAGACGCAGATTGGATGCAGCCGTGGTGCCCGGTTTGATCTGTACGGTCAGATCTTTGTAGGCATGGCCGTTCAAGTCTGAAGTCAGGCTAAAGTTGGCGCTGTAAGCATAGCTACTCGGCCAAGTGCCGTCACTGTTCTGGATCTTGGCGATCTGGGCACCGCTACTCACCTGGTAGATACCCAATTGGAAGCCTGATACGCTCGTATTGGCAGGGAGATTATCTGCGCTGACACGAATCTGGAAATCCTGCGCGTTCGGCAGCACCGTTTGGTGCGTGAAATTGTACACCGCACTTGCAGTAGCTGCCGGTCCGCCGTAAGAGCCCGCCTTGTAGCTGGTGCGGTCAAACCATTTGTAGCCGGCATTCGGAGCGGCCCATGGCTCTGGCTGAGGCTCAGTGGAAAGCGCCGGCTCTTCGAACGGCAGCAGCTGCGTCGGCTGATCCAGCGTCAGGCCACTTACCTTGGTGAAATCCGTATAGCTCTCTTGTTCGGCGAGCCAGTTAACCGTGTTCACCAGGAGCTCAGCATCGTCAGCCTCCTTGAAGCCATCGTAAGTCGTTTTTTTGGCACCGGTATCCTCGCGCAAATACTTCGGCGTGGCATCCTCGACTGGGGAGGAGTCGCCGAGAAAGGCGGCTTTGCCGGCACCTTTTTTCGCCACGGCCACATAAGGACCTTCCGCTACGCCGCCGCCATTGTAGACACCTTGGTCCACCGCGTTGCCCCAAGCATTGTTGGTTTTCGGCAGATAGACGATGCCCTTCGCTCGGGTCGGGTCGAGGATTGCCAGCGTGGAGCCGGCATGCATGGCTACACTTGATACTCCTGATGTAATACCGAAGGCCTGATCGGGAGCCACGATGTTGGTGGCGTTAATGTCACCAAGCGCATTGAAGCGGAACCGGACACCGAACTCTTCCGCCAGCCAGTCGGAGCTGACCACGCCTTGCATTGCCGCGGAACCGGCCTCTTCAGTGCTCATGCCTTTGGCCGGGTTGTCCCAAGCTCCGCGGCGGTAACCGTTGAATGCCTCATTGCCGTCCCAGCGGTTCTTATTGCGGTCCGCATTGTAATGATCGCCGATGAAGAAGATGCTGCCGCCGTTCTCCACGTATTCCGCCATAGCTGCCTGCTCGCTGGATTTATATGGAATGTTAGATTCGGCCACGACGAAGACGTCATAGCTGGAAAGATCGCCTAGCGTAATCGGAGTGGTCTTACGAAGCTCTTTGACGTAATAGCCTTCTTGCGCAAGCGCATTACCAAAATCGGAAAAAGCGCCATCAATAACCCAGTCGGCCGCTCCGGCCGTCTGCGCGTGGGTATTGTCAAACAGAATTTTCTGGCCTGCATGCTCGTTGACCACTTTGGCTTCAATGAATGGGGCGGGGTCGCTTGGCCCCTCAGCGTATATTGCCGAGCCGGCTCCGAATGCGAACAAATGCAGGGGTACGGCAACAGATGCAACCAGCATGCTTTGTAGCAGCTTCTTATTCCAACCTGAACGCTTCTCCTTCATATTCATCCTCCTTAAGATATAGATCGGTGGATTTTTCCATAATTGTCCACCGCTTTCGTCTAATATGCTATCTCATAAGGATTAGGAAAAACATAGATTTTTGTAAAGTGTTGTAAATTTATACTTTCGGCCTATACAGTGGGTGAAAACAAGGTCGAATCTTGGAAATAAGCTATGAAAAAAGTCTTAGTGATACTGGAGTTTAGGTCCGGAACGTCCTAAGTGATTCTACAAAAATATAACAACTTTCAGCGGCAAGTAAAGTAATAGACTGACCCTAGAATTAAAACAGCGACAAAACAGCGACAGCAAAGGACGAAAAATATAGTCCTAGACTGTCGCTGTTTAATTGAACTAACGTTTCATGTTAGTTTAGCACTATTTGATATATTAGCCCCTGAATGATTCAAATTATTGGAATCAGAAAATATAGAAGATGAGACCTTTGCCCTTCGCTACAGTTTGACTGTAGAAACGCCGGATTTCGTTAAAATGCTGAAGCATGTAAGCAAAGAACTCGTCCTTATCCTCGTCTGAAACAGTATCAGGATCTAGAGGATATACCTCGTTCTTGACCATGGCCGGGAAATTATACCGCAAACGGAGCTGTGCTTCAACCAGCGTAGACATAGCCTGAAGCGCTTCTGCAACTTGCTCGGCACGTAAGGAAAAAGCCCCGTATGAGCCAAAATCGATGGCTCTTTCTGACGTCAGTGGAACAACATAGCCAAGAGGCGCATCTCCATCGGAGATATCTCCACAAAGCAAGTAGTGAATCGCCTCCCAGGATCTATCAATGTCCAGTCCGGGATAATCGTCTATTTTCAAACTCTTCAATGCAATGTCTCCTACTGCGATTTTCTGCACCAGATTGTCATCCATTGCAAAGTAATAACCACGCATTCCCATGTTCTCAACCTTCTTTCCATTTTTAACCCCATAAATTTCCATGCACTGTTATTGTAAACTGCCTGTTAGCTGAGTGAAACATCGTCTATTGAAAAACGGTTATCACAACCAATATATAAAATCCCACTTTTTTCTCTTTTGAATGTACTTATAACAAATTTTACTGTGCTGAAGTACTGATTCATGAACTGTGTCCTACACTAGACACTAAAAAATCCCCCCATGTATACAGGAAGAGTTCACAATCACGTGATCTCATATATTCCTGACTATCATGAAGGGATTTTTGGCTAAAAAGTAGGCTCTGCTTGATGGAGCACATACTTCATTCGATTATTTATTGAAAGTAATCTTCTCCGAACCGTTCTCAAGAATGATCGAAGTGTCCCGCGGCTTTGTTTCCGCGATTTTGCGGCCGGCTCTGAACGAATAAAGTACTCCGGCCTGTTTACGAATGGTCTCATACTCGTTCTCTGCTTCAAGAACGATGAAGTTGGCAGGTTTACCTACTTCAATGCCATAGATATCCTCGATATTCAACGTTCTTGCGCTATTTTTCGTAATAAGATCGATTGAATTTACGATTTGATCGTATCCGAGCAACTGAGAAGCATGAATACCCATGTGCAGCACCTGAAGCATATTGCCTGTGCCAAGCGGATACCATGGATCAAAAATGTCATCGTGACCGAAGCATACATTAAGTCCCGCTTCCAGCAGTTCTTTGACGCGAGTTAACCCTCTTCTTTTCGGATAAGTGTCAAAGCGTCCCTGCAGATGGATGTTAACCAGAGGATTGGAGACGAAATTTAGGTCAGCCATCTTCAGTAATCTAAACAATTTGTACGTATATGCGTCATTGTATGACCCCATCGCCGTCGTGTGGCTTGCTGTCGTACGGGAGCCAAGCCCGCGTTCGTAAGCTTCTTTGGCTACAACTTCCAAGAAACGGGATTGCTCGTCATCGATTTCGTCGCAATGGATATCGATCAGACGGTCGTATTTTTCAGCGAGGTCAAACGCAACCTTCATCGAGTCAACGCCATATTCTCTTGTGAATTCGAAGTGTGGAATACCACCCACCACGTCAACGCCCATTTTCAGCGACTCTTCTAGTAATTCCACGCCGTTCGGGAAGGAGTGAATACCTTCTTGTGGAAAAGCGACAAGCTGGATGTCAATGAACGGTGCCATTTCTTCTTTTACTTCAAGCATCGCTTTTACGGCGGTCAAGCTTGGATCAGTAACGTCTACATGTGTTCGTACATGCTGGATACCCTGCGCGATCTGCCACTTCAATGCAGTTTTGGAACGCGTTTTGACGTCTTCATGCGTCAGGAAGGCCTTGCGTTCTGACCAACGCTGGATGCCTTCAAACAGTGTTCCGCTCAAATTCCATTCCGGCTCACCTGCTGTTAACGTTGTATCCAAGTGAATATGAGGTTCAATGAACGGCGGCAGCACAAGTGAGCCGTTAACATCAATTACTTCCTCATTCGCAGTTAGTTCCATTGATTGCGTGATAAGCTCAAACTTCCCATCTTTCACAACAATATTCCATAAACCTTCTTTACCCCGCAATTTTGCGTTCTGTATAATCATTTTTATTCCCCTTTTCTTTGGATTCTTTCTTAGCAACGATCAGCATTATCACGGTGTATACAACCGCTGTTCCAATCAGTGCATTAAGTGGTGTTATTCCTGGAGCCAGCTGGGCGAAGGCCACGCCGATAACCCAAGCTACCATCGCGATCCAGTTTACATTTTTGAAGGTCATGTCGGCAAATGGTTGGTAGTTTCTGCGCTTCACAATAAAATAGTCTGCGATGATGATCGCCCCGATGGACGGGATCGCCGCGCCCAGCACATTCAGGAAACCAACGAAATTGTTGTACATCCACATGGCAAATACGGTACCCACGATGCCGTTAACGATAACGAAAAACTTTTTCGAAATTTTAGTGATATTGGCAAAGCCCAGCCCGGAAGCGTAAAGTGCGTTATCGTTAGTTGTCCAGATGTTCAGCCCCAGTACGATGATCGCAGGAATGAGCAATCCTTGCAAGAACATGACCTCCGAGATATCTGCCAAATTATAAGCCATTGCGCCGACTGCACCGAAGAGAAACATAAGTGAGTTCCCTAAAAAGAACGAAATGACCGTTGCAGTAACCGCCTGCCGGGATGTTCTGGCAAACCGGGCAAAATCGGGCGTCAACGTTCCGCCGCTAATGAATGACCCGATACAAATGGTCAATGCTGCTGCTGCGGTGAGCGACTCTGTTGGTGAGTAATCGAGCAACCCTTGCAGACCACCCAGCGTGTTTACTCCTTCGAACACAGAGTAACCACCGAGAACAGCAATGGCCGGAACTGCTATATAACCCAGAATGACGAGCGACTTCATGCCGAAGATGGCTGATGCCGTCATTGCAAGACCAAACACGAAGATTAAAAGGTACACATTCCAGTCCATCGCTCTGGCGACAGGTACCGCGAACATGGCTACACCGACACCGAACCATCCGACCTGTGTGAAGCCAAGCAGGAAAGAAGGAAGGTACGAGCCTTTTTCACCGAACGCATATTTTGCAAGCAAATGCGTGGAAAGACCTGTTTTGGCAGCGATATGTGCCAGTGCTCCGGTATAGATGCCGAGTGCCAGATTACCGGCAAGCACGATTCCAATGAACTCCATGAATGTCAAACTGACCCCTAACGTTCCCCCTGCCAACATGCTTGCGGAAAAGAAAGTGAATGCTAACATGACGGAGAACGTCTTTCCAAAATGATTTCTCTGCGTTTTCGGCACCGCTTGCCACGAAAACTCTTGATCTTGTTTACTCATCAGAATACCCCCAGTATAAAGTGTCCTGATACCAAAAAAGCAGAAACAAAAGAGGCTACTCGTCAGATCAAACTGACAAGTAGCCTCTTTTGTTCATCACAATCCGCGCTAAGACACAGAGCATCCCTTGACGGAATATGCCCTGCTTCTCACGTGATTATAAAAATCCGCTGTCCTTGTCAGCCTCTCTGGACTGAATTAAAGGTACCAGTATTCAATTACATTCTATTATTTTAGAAAAACCTGTAGATGTCAATGTCATTAATATCCATTGATATAAATCCTCTTTTGAATGCTGCGCTTGGAATTATTATGTGGATGATGCCGACCAAGGCACTTGCTCATAGGACAAAGCCTTATGTGGTACCGGACAACCTCACTCTCGGAGTTCCTCCACTTCCTATCAGGAACGGCCTGATCCACAGTCCAAACGGAGCGTTTTTTTTATTTATTCAGGAGGTGAATTCCGTTTCGTTCAGATGTGCCATATCTATTAAATTATTTAGTAGTGTCAAGTAATAAATTAACAATCGTATCCAGCTGAAGCTCTAATGAAAAAGGGTCCTCCATTACGAATTCATCATGATAGTTATCACCATACAAATAAACTTTGCCATTTTTCACTGCAGGGATGCCTTTCCATATGTTACTTTCCATTGCTTCATTTGTTGCATCAGCATCGCCATTATAAACAAAAACATAATCCCCTAAGTATTCTGGGAGCACTTCAAGTGAAATGGATTCAAACCCCTCTGCCATATTTTTGGCACTTTCTGTTGGAGGCAGCTTCAGCATATTGTATATAGTGGAAGAACCATAATTTCCGCCCTTTGCCGCTAAGACGTACACGGCCTTTTGTGAAAACTGAACAATCGAAACGGTTTCCCCTTCCTTGATAACCCCGGTAAGTTTCGACTTTGCTTCAGCTACTTTCTGTTCATATTCCGTAATCCATTCTTCTGCTTCTTTTTCTTTTCCGAATATTTTGCTTACACTCCTAAATTTATCAAGCGGCCCTGCTGTTTTTAACCCCTCCCAATAAGGCAGAAAAACAGTGGTCCCAATTTTTTCATATTGTTCTATGTTCTCATCGATCGAACCGATAATTAAGTCCGGATCTAGCATCGTTAATTTTTCCAAATTTAAAGGAAAATCCCCTAAATCTTCAATTTTCTCGATCGTTTCTTTCGGTATGTCCGCCTTTTCCATCCAGCCTTCATCCAGCATAAACGTTCTTGCTCCGATGGGTACAATTCCTAATTTCAATAAATGTCCCATATATTGGTCAGCCGCTACTCTTTTCGGCTCTGCAGGTACTTCCACATCTCCCTTTGGCGTTGATACTATTCGAGTCTTCGAACTTTCTTCTAATACTGTTTGATTAACGGTTCCATTCCTAGTACTCTGCTCCTTCGCAGCTGTGCCCGTCCCGCTTGAGCAAGCGCCTAATAATAGAGAACCGCAAAGCAGCAAAGCTGCCGTCGTCTGAGATTTTGTCATTTTAAACATATGTAATTCCCCTTTTTCCGTATTATGATAATGATTATCATTATTAATATACTGTTGAACGATGTGTTCAAAAATAGAGGATGTGGGGAAGTTTGATGGACTTTCAGCAACTTTATGTGCCTGTAACTCTCTTGTTCTAAAATGTGCAGGGGATACACCTTTTCTTTTCTTAAAAATTCGGCTGAAATAATAAACGTCTTTATAACCAACGCTTCCTGCAATTTCCCCGACAGAAGCCTCTGTTGTCATTAAAAGCTCTGTTGCCCGTTCAAGCCTAAAACGAATTAAGTAATCAATCGGACTCATACCTGTGTACTCTTTAAACAATGATGACAAATGATAAGCACTGAAATTAAATACTTCCGCAAGAGAATCTAATGTGATTGGCTCCGCATAGTATTCCTGGATATAGGTGATGACTTGGACTGCAACACTTGTTTGTTTCACCTCAGTCTCTTGTCTATGTAATTCTTTTAAAACCTGATCAATGAATTGATAAAACAGTGATTTAACATGGAGTCTCTCTTCTTGCCTGTTCCATTTTTGATGCATCATTTGAATTTTGTTATAAAGTAAAATGGGTGCATCAGGGGAAAAACAATATTGTATTTGGAAGGGATCCTCTTCATGAATCCATGCACGGTAGTAAATGATATAGTAAACAAATTTTTTGCTTGTCGGAACAATATTGAGGGTCGCCCCTTTCCCGCTATGGAGGATTTGAAATCCTGTAAAAGAAAATTCGGCCTGATCTAACTGAACTTGAGCGCTCCCATGTACCGAAAGTAAAAAAATACTGGCAGGAATCTTATATTTTTGAAGAATTTCGCCTTGAACCATTTCAATTTGGCGTACATCCAATAACTTGACGGTCGCTTGATCCCAAAGAAATATTTGATTGTTGATGTGCATAATGACTACCCCTCCGTTATCTGTCTAATGATCATCATAAATGATAACCATTATCAATAACAGTTGTCTAAAGATAATAAAGGTCTAGACTGAAGAAAACTGCTAAAATGTAGTTAATGTATAGTGTAAATATCACTCATGAACAAAGGAGAACTGAAAATGAGAAAACTCGTTCTATTTCTTCACGCATCGCTTGACGGTTTTGTAGAAGGGCCGAATGGTGAAATGGACATTGGCTGGGTTTCCTATGATGCTGATTTGGAGAAACATGCGAAAGAAATTCTGAGTACTGCCGACACTGTCCTTTGGGGACGTGGGACTTATCAGATGATGTATAGCTACTGGCCATCTGTGCCTTCGAACCCATCAGCTTCGCAGCATGAACGGAATCATGCCGAGTGGATCGAAAAGACAGCTAAAATCGTTTTTTCCACGACGCTGGAGAAAGTCGAATGGAATAATTCCAGACTCGTGAAAGAAGATGTCGAGAAAGAGATCAATAACCTCAAACAGCAGCCAGGCAAGGATATGGTTATCCTCGGCAGTCCTAGGTTCGCACACCACCTCATGCAGCTTGATTTAATTGATGAGTATAAAATTACGGTTTCTCCCGTTCTGATCGGTAAGGGATTGCCGTTATTCCAAGGTCTCAAGGAGAAGATCAATCTTAAGCTAATCGAAAACAAAACCTTTGATTCTGGAGCCATAGGCCTCGTTTACCAGACGGTAAGATGACCTTGTCGCTTAAGGTGATTATGCTAACGGGGAACGTTATTGGAACGACAACAGCTGCAATCTAATATTTTATTTTCACCAAACAACAGGTCAAGATATTTATCTAAATAACAAAAATCCGATTGCGCCCAGCAGCGTCAATCGGATTTTTGTATAATAAATTATTGTTCAGCCGCCAATTGCAGGAAATGATCTGCAGCTAAACGGACAGCCAGGATACTTGCGCTGTTTAGTGAATTATCAAAGATAAGAACATGATTGTTTTTTACTGCTTCCAGTGAGTTCCACGCTTTTGAAGTTTCCTTCTCCTTGATGGCCGCCTTTGCGATATCCATATCATGCTGGATAATAATATAATCGGGATTCATGCTGTATAGACCCTCCAGAGAAAGAGCCCCGCCCTCCTCGGGATATCCCTTTGGTGGCAACAACCCAAAGCCCACAGTTTGATTGTAGTACATCGTGTTTTTAGAGCCTTGAGCATTAAAATTGGCTTTTCCATCGACCCGTAGCAAGGCAAAGGTCTTATTTTCAAGACTATTTAACTGTTTTTTCGTATTGGCTATCATTTCTTGTGTTTCCTTAATGGCTTGTTCTGCTAACGTCTCTTTTCCAACAATCTGAGCACACAGCATCGTCGTTTTTTCCCAGGTATCGGTGTAGTCAATTAAGATGACAGGTGCAATCTTATTCAACTCATCATAATTGCTATCAACAGAACCCTTGAAGGTTACAATCACATCAGGCTTTGCATCCATGATCATTTCCAGATTCGCATTGCTATTGCCCAAATCAATAATCTCAGCAGTTCCGGCATAAGGCTGTAAAGTAGCGAAATCTTTCATTGCTTCTGCTGCGTTAGTTGATGCGATTGGAGGCGTATCTAGAGCAAAAAAGTAATCCAAATACAAAGGATGAAGAACCGCTATCCGCTCAGGTCGTGTCTTGAGCACCACTCCATTGTCGCTGGCATCTGTAATTGTTCTTGGCCATCCCGCTTCCTCGATCTTGCCGACTTCAGGTGCAGATGTGACTGAAGTTTCGGAACATCCAGCCAGTAATCCTGCTATTATAATTAAGGATGCAATCCATCCAAATAGTCTATTCATTTGGCTCCCCCTTGAGTTGTTATCATTACTATCTGTATAAATGCTTCATTAAATCACGATTTTTCTGTATGAACAGGTCATTGTGCGAAGACACCATCCCGGTCGAATTTGCCTCCGGCGTGATGTATTGTTTGGCCTGGTTTACTGCATTGGCAGAATCCTGGAACGCTCCCGCTATCAGGTGCAGCTTTCCTTCATGATGCAGAACATCACCTGCCGCATAAATGCCCGGCACGGATGTCCCGCTCATTGCTGATCCTGAAATCCGATGTTCCCACAGATCAATTTTAATTTCACTGTTCACCAGCAGTTCTTTGTCGCGTTCATAACCGTGATTAATGATGACCTCATCAACGGACAGCTCAAATGCTTCTCCGTTGTCATTGCTTTTTAGCAGTACTGTCCCTATTTTTTCGTGATCCGGTGTGGCAATCAATTTTTCGATTGAAGTATTTAACAAGCACACTACGCCATTGTTCGCCAAGCGTGAAATATCGGCTTCATGCCCCTTTAAGTTCTCTTTCCGGTACGTTAAATACACCTTCTTGGCAATCAGGGCCAGTTCGTTCGCCCAGTCAACAGCAGAATGTCCGCCACCCGATATTAGAATAGTCTTCTCTTTGAAGCGGGCAAGTGACTTCACCGTATAATGCAAATTTGTAATTTCAAATCTTTCGGCACCCTCGATTTCAAGCTTGATCGGCTTCAGAATGCCTCCTCCAATGGCCAATATTACAGTTCTAGTGAAATGCTTCCGGTTTGCGGCCGTGTGCAATATAAAGTAACCTGCTTCATCTTCCGAGATGGATGTGACCTTTTCATTAAAAGCAACCTCCGGCTGGAACGTCATCCCTTGCGCAACCATTTGTTCAATAAGCTGCGAGCCAAGAATAGGTTGTAAGCCTCCCACATCCCAGATCATCTTTTCCGGATAAACATGCACCTTGCCGCCAAGTACAGGCTGAAATTCAATGATTTTGGTCTTCATTTCGCGGAGTCCACTATAAAATGCAGCAAATAATCCGGCTGGACCGCCGCCAATAATCGTAACATCAAACATTTCCTCTTCATGCATCGTTCAATCGCCTCAACTCTCTTTTTTATATCCCTAGATGCTCACGAAAAGTGCACCCCGTATATTCACTTCGGAACAAGCCTCTCTCAACCAGCTTCGGTACCAGCTTCTCAAAAAACAGTTCCATAGATTGTTCTGAACCGCCCGGCAAGGCGATGAAGCCATCCATAGCCCCCGCTTCAAACCGCTCAATAATATCGTTCAGTACATCCTCGACTGTCCCGACAGATACCCAATGAGCAGATCCGACAACCTCCGGCCTGTCCAGGATCTCTTTCACTGTAGGCTGGTTTTTGATAATATACCGCCGCAATAGTTCGGCATGTGTCCGGCTGCGGACGGCCTGATTTGAATCGGGTAACATATCAGCAGTTACGCGCCTATCTATGGAATAACCGGTTAAATCAAGACCTAACACCGATTTAAGCGAAGCATGTCTGCGCTCAAGACTTAAATTCGCATGTGCGGTCTTATGTAATTCAAGTGCTTCTTCGCGCGTATCAGCCAGGAAAAAATATAAGCCCGGCAAAACTCTGATGGCATCCGGATCACGTCCCTGCTCTGCCGCTCTTTTTCTCAGATCATTCCTTAGCTCCACTCCTGATTCGATATCCGGCATTGCTGCAAAAATAGCATCTGCAATGGAAGAAGCGAAATTCCGCCCAATATCCGAAGCGCCTGCTTGAAATAGCGGAGGCGTTCCTGACCTGTGAGCAGGCAAAGTAAGTGGTCCTTTTACACTGAAAAATTCTCCGGAATGATTTATAGCAGTCACTTTATCCTTATCCGAGAACATACCCGACTGACGGTCGATAACAATCGCTTCATTCGGAAAACTCTCCCACAGCTTGCATACAACATCTGTGAACTCTTTTGCCTTGGCATATCTCTCTTCTGGTGAAGGCATAGGTGAATCGCTGAAATTATCGGCGCCTTCAATAGAAGTGACAATATTCCAGCCGGCACGTCCATTGCTCAGCCAGTGTAAAGACTGAAGCTGTCTTGCTACAACATAAGGCGGATTAAAAGTGGTAGAAATCGTCGTCACTAGTCCGATCCGCTCGGTTTCACGGGCTATCGCTGCAAAAAACAATGCAGGGTCCGGACTGCCGAAATTAGAGGAATCCCCTAACATCTGCGGGCTAACATACAGATAATCAGCCCTGAATAGAAAATCGAGCTTAGAATTCTCCGCCATTTTTGCCAAATCAATATAATATTCGATAGACCCCATCTTTTCGACTCCGCTATCCGGGTGCCGCCAGCCGTCTCCTTTCATCCAGGTTGCATTTAAGGACAACCCAATACATAATTGTCTGTTTCCTGTCATATCTACCAGCCTTTCATTTATAAATCAATTTACTGATAATGATTCTCAGTTACAAGGGTGAGTTTATCAAAAATTTAAATAAATTCAAATGTACAAATCTCAAATTCTACATGCATCATTATTTAAGCTAAATAAAAAAGTCTGCACTTCTGGTTCATCACCAGTAGCTGCAGACTTAATTCAAGTATAAGAAACTCGATATGTATATTATCTAATTATCTATAGGCAGAGGGAGAAACACCGAATTTCTTTTTAAATAATCGGCTGAAATACAGCGGATTGTCATAACCGACACGGTCCGCAATCTCGTGGATAGGAAAATTGCCTGCTTTGAGTAAGTCACAGGCTCGTTCCATACGATAATTAACGACATAGTCGATTGGACGCAGCCCCGTGTATTTGTGAAAGAAGTAAGAGAAGCGGTTCGTACTCATTGCATGCCGTTCCGCTAACTCACCGAGTGTAAGTGAATTCATATAATGGAGTTTAATGTATGCAAGGGCTTCATCAACCATCTTTTGATTCGGTGAACTGTCGTTCTCTCTGTAACTGCAAGCAATCAGAACCTGATGCATTAGGCTTAAGAACAGCTCTTTGATACGCAGCTTTCCAATTTCTCCGGATGGATGGGTATTCTGATGAAGCATGATTAGTAATTCAATAATTTTTAGATTGGCTCCTGGCTCCAGCTTGAAATGAGAGTCAAATTCGGTAGTACAATTCATTTCTTCTGGCATATCCAATTTATAAAAAAGGGAGTAGTACTCAAGCTCTGATTGTCCTATAACCTGCGAATCCATCTGCATGCCTGGAGCCGCATGAAAAACTGACCCTGGCCGTAATTCATATACCGTTCCATTCACACGTATTCTGGCTCCCCCGCGAATGATAAACAGAAATCCATGCTTAACGGTGGTAAATTCACTTAATAAACTTTTGGGCTGGATGACTAATCTGCTTCTATCTTCTATATCATAGACACCATTAGTAAATGCCTTTGCTAATTTGTCCAAATTTATCAATGTTCTGCACCTGCTTCTGTTAAAATCAGATCCCATTCTGATATTTATTTAAAATAGTATAGACAAAAGCGTGCGAAATTGCTAGAAGTGTAGTAGATATTCTACTGTACATTGCACTCAAGAAGATGCTCAGGAGATTTTGGTTGAAAATATGCCGTCTTCATTACAATCAATTTGAAGAAGTTCATCCTGTAAAATCCAAACATCAGTGTTTTCAACAAAGAAATGAAATCCGCTAATAGATTGAACCCATGCGGGATCGATCGGTGTAGCACTTGCATTAATTCCAACAGTGAAGGCATCTGAGCCTCCACCGGAATATTTTGCATAAATTCTTACATATTGGCCCTCTTCCAAATCCCATTCATTCTTAAATGAATCCAATGCTTTTTCGGATACTGCAAATGATATCATTCCTCTTCTCTCCTTTCTGCTGTTTAATCACATTTTTTTATTTCGCCACGATAATTGGCCATTCTGAAACTGGCTCCGCATCCACATGAAGCTTTTGCATTAGGGTTATTCATAGTGAATCCGCCTACCATTCCACTCTCTTCATAGTCAATTTCAAGACCGTCAATATATGGGATACTATTCGGGTGAACCAATATACTAAAATCCTTTTTATTTAATACAATGTCCTCTTCTGCCTGCTGTTCATCTACGACTAGGGTGTAGGATAATCCACTGCATCCCCCTTCATCAACACCCACTCTAAGGAATGGATTTCGGATATTCGCACTTAATAAGATTTCGGCGATTTTTTCTGATGCCTTATCACTGACCTCGATGATCATTGTAAACTCCTCCTTCGGTTATTTGTTTTTCAAACCTAAAGATTGGATACCCTTTCCTATCTTGATATACGTCCTATGGATAGTACAAAATAACGTGGGCTGAAAATGCTTTGATGATTAGACGGCATGAAATGTGACTTCCAAGAAAATTGGTATGTATACATCGTATCCGGACACTTAGTAAACATTTTTGTTTATAATGTCTAAGCTACAGTTCAGCTTTGACTTTGTCAACATTTTTGTTTAAAATGTAGTCTGTGATGTAGATTTAGTAGCTTCAAAAGGAGGTGCACCTTGAGCCGAAATCATACCAAAAAGGATGTCTCAACCAAGACCCGAAGAGCGATCATTGATCTATTAAAGCAGCAAGGGGGAATGGATGTTATGGCACTCTCCTCCCAGTTTTCGCTATCTGGAATGGCTATTCGTCAACATTTGAATGATCTGAAAGAAGAAGGGCTGGTTACTAATAAAGAAGAGTCCCGTCCCATGGGGCGACCCACCAAGCTATGGATCTTAACACCTGCGGCCGATCGATTTTTTCCAAGCGGATATTCGGATTTATCCATCAGTTTGATCAATTCCATGAAAGAAGCTTTCGGAAATGAGGGGCTGGACAAGCTGTTGGCTGTTCGAAATAAGAATATGCAAGAACAATATCTTCGGCATCTTGGTGATACAGCAGACGTTAGAGTGAAGCTGGAGAAACTGGCCGAGATTCGAACAAATGAAGGTTATATGGCCGAGGTTAAGGAGCAGGATGACGGCAGTCTTTTATTCATTGAGAAACATTGCCCGATCTGTGAAGCTGCTGCTGTATGTACCGGGTTATGCAAGAATGAGTTACATCTATTTAAAACTGTTCTAGGAAATAATGTTCATATTGAACGGGGGGAGTACATTTTAGCGGGAGGAAGAAACTGTGTATATACGGTTAGGCAAAATAAGCTGCTGTTTTAGCGACTTTTAAAGGGACTATGTTCTTGTCCCTCGATCTTAAAACCAGCGGTACGACGGATGAAAGAACCAGCCGCCTATGAGATTCATGGGAAGTATCTCATTTTTTCAGATTATCGAATACACTACCCCAATGCCCCAGGAATAAGGTGTATAATCAGCAATCACGACCCTCAGATACAAACCCCAAAATCAGCTTCTTCCTTACCGCAAGAAAGCTGATTTACTGGCAATCTCTAAAGATAAGGGTTCCTTGTTAACCCTGCTACCGGTATGCGTTCTTCTGCTGCTGCCCCGCTGTTGCCTTCTTTCTTCTGCAGTACAATCGTGAATTCACCTATGCCCGGAACGTAGATACGTGCTACAGAATGCTCTTTGTCCATGCTCGACAACAGAATCATGATTTCTTCTGCCGATGTTATTTCCATCGTATAATTCACCCCCTGCGGTAAGATGAAGAACAGAATTTAGAGTGTACTAAATTCTTTGTCCTTGCCTCCTACGGATTGACACCGATTGAGAACGGACGTGCACCTACAGGAATAACACTAATCACAGCCTGGGTAACCCCATCAATGACCGATACCGTGTTATCATCCTGATTGGTGATATAGATGCGGTTGGTCAATGGATTAACTCCTGCACCATTTGGGTTATTCCCGACCGGAATGGTAGTAATCACCGTATTCGTTAATCCGCCAATCACCGACACATTGTCGTCATCCCGGTTTGGCACATAGATGGCATTGGTTGATATGTTCACTCCCAATTCAGCCGGAGTCGTTCCTACAGGCAAGTTAGTTATCACTGTATTGGTGGCTCCATCAATGACTGAAACGGTGTTACTGGTGAAGTTCGAGACATAAATCCGGTTCGTTAAGGGATCAACACCGACCCGGAACGGGTTAACCTGAACGGGAATCTGTGTAATAACCATATTCGTAGCCCCGTCAATGACGGTAACAATATCCGAGTTGAAATCAGCTACATAAATAGTATTGGTTAAGGAATTCACGCCGATCCCCGTTGGAAAAGGAGAACCGCCGGCGGGAATAATGGTAGTCACGACAGTGTTGGTTAATCCGTCAATGACAGTAACAGTATTATCATTAAAATTGGCAACATAGATAGCATTGGTAGAGGTATTGACCGCGACTGCACCTGCTCCATCCCCGGCAGGAACGGTGGCCAGCACCGTATTGGTCTCTCCGTCGATAACGGATACGTTGTCGCTGTTCAAATTAGCAACATAAATACGATTGGTTAACGGGTTTATGGCTACTCCCGCAGGATTCACGCCTACAGGGATGACTACTATCACCGCACCTGTTACTCCGTTGATCACAGAAACATCATTGCTATTGAAATTGGAAACATAAATGCGGTTAACGGAGCCTGTGGCTCCCCTATTTTCAGCTCCTAGCAGCTCGGATGAGACAAGACGGTGGGCGGTAACCAGCTCCCCGGCTGAGTTTTTGCCCCACACGGAGATTTCCGTTTGCAATTCAGCGAGACCTTCCGTTGTAAAGACAAACTCAAAGGCATCCAGATTGGCAAAGTAATTTCTTGTGATCACCTCGTCTGGAGAAGCCGTAATAAGCTCGCTTACATACAAAGTCCTTGTGAGGGTTAAATTGTACCCTTGGATCAGAATAGCGGACTGATTCAGCGCATCCCGGTTATCGATCTTGATCGTCACCTGCTCAGTAGGCCTGACACCGCTCACAGCACTATTATCAATAGGTCCTGATGATAAAATTGCCATTCTAACGAATCCTCCCTTAATTCCCATAATTAAAGATTTAAAAAACTACCAGTCTCTCTTTAACGTATGTAAGAACTGTAGTTGGGATTGGACTATACTATAGCTAGTATTTAATTTCAGCAAAATTGATCTGTTCTCCCATGGAAGAAAACTACCAGAGGATTATTTTGACTTTGTTTATTCGATTTATGCTATAAGCTGGACAACCGACCTTTAGCCGGAGTGCTTCTTACCTTAAAAAAAGATGGTCTCACCCTATACACAAATGTGTCTATACAGAAAATGAAATTCTAGTTTTTAAAAATTGTTATTTCGATGAATCTTGGTATTCAGTATCTCTTGACGAAAGTACGCTAACATAATCGGATCCGATAGTAAATTATCAACCTATGTGAATGTACTCACTAAAGTGGGATTTGTCATTGAGCAAATGATTGAGCAATCTGATGATAACTTATGTAGTCGCGGGACGATAAAGCGATTTTTCAAAAAAAGCAAAAATGCTTCCTGTAACTTCTGAAATTAAAGCAAGAAAACTCTAGCATCCGATACCTATTGAAACAACACCTTACAACGTATTAATTATATAAAATAAGCCGATCCAGAAAAGATCGGCTTATTTTATAATTTTTTCATGGTCAATCTTGTCTGTTCTCAACAGATTTCATGCGGTTTTGATCGTCAGGCACTCGATCATTACTGAATTCCTGGCCTGCTTCTACTTCACCATGACCGGAAGCACTTCGGGCAAAATTTGTGAACTGCCTTTTTTGCTCATCTAGCTTGTGTTTACTCTTAAGAAGCTCCTGCGGATCCTGATTTGTCATAATGTTATCCTCCCAAAATGGAATCATGCAGTTTATTCGCACTACAGAAGTTTTCCATAATAGAGCAGAGCTTATGCAAGAATTTCAAATACTTTATTCAAAACAAGGTATTCTAAAACAATGATCCCAACGCAAAGAATAATAAAAAACTGAAGTCTTGCCGTATTCATTCTATCCTTCCAATACTCTCCTCGGAATAATGAAACGATGTTAGGTGTAAAAGTATGTCTAATCGTTTCGTTATAATCATCATTATCCACAAAGAACACGCGAAACAATACTTTATATACTGGAATATTTAAGAACAGTAGAAAAAGGATCATCACAAGATCGAGACTCAATTTACTCGCCTCCCAAGATTCACTTATCCTAATTTTACCACATAAATAACTCTAGACATTGTAGGTCGATGACATTTTTATAATTGCTCTATTCAAAAAAGCCCTTCCTTATATAGGAAGGGCACTCATCGCTAATCTCCTTTGTCTACCATACTTCCATCATTTTAGCAGTCAAGTTTGCAGAAGATTGCTTATCTCGTTCAAGTTTTCAGAGAAACCAACGAACACCTTGTCTTGAATGACAATGGTCGGTACGATCTGCTTACCTGTCAGCTCCAGCACTTCCTTCGCATAATTCACATCTTCTTCGCAGTTGAATTCGATGTAGGGAATTTGATGCTCATTTAAATAGCGCTTGGCAAATCGGCAATCGCTGCAAGTTGGAATCGTGTAAATTTTGATCGGTGTTTTCGAATCGATTTTCAGCATAAATGTCCGCTCCTTTACGCGTTAATTTGTTTTCACCGCTCGATTTAATTCGGTCCACAACATGCTAAACTTTTCTTTCCCTTTCTCCTGCTCCTTGTATAAATCGATCGCGTGGATACGACAGGAACAAATCATACCTATCTTGGTAAGCAGATTCGGCGTAAAGCGACTTCCCCCGACTTGAATAGCAGATGATACCGCCAGCATCGTCTTTTATCCCATGTTCATTCGTCTTACCTCACATCAACGACGAATGGTATGGTGAACACTTCCCCGTTATGCTGAAATTGTCCCCATAATTTATACGTCCCGCTTTGCGGAAAAGAAGTCGCGAATTTCGCATCCGGTCCCATAGCTTTCTCATCGATTGGATGAACATGAAGATATTGATTCGCATCTTTCGATAGAATCACAACATGGCCGACCGCTCCTAAATAAGGCTGCAGGTTATCAATCCCCTTCTTCGTCTTCGCATCGCGAATGTTGAAGGTCAATGTCACTTCTTCGTTTGGTTTCGTACCACTTAAGGCCAGTTCAATTTCCTTGCCACCCACTTCTTTCACCAGTTTCCCTTCGGGCGTAATCGCGGCATGTTTACTTTCCTTGCCTTCCACCTTCACCCACTTGCTAAGCGTGGAATTGGCACCGCCAGTAGGAATAAAGTCCGCAAACACCTTGTACTCACCTCCAGCAGGGAACGAAGTGTTCACTGTAAATGTGCCGTCTCCCTTAAACTCGGGATGAATGTGGTTAAAGAATGACAAATCGTGATTGACGATGATGAGATGAAGCAATTTCTCGTGATTGATATCATACTTATTGATCGTTTTCCCGTCCTTATCCGTAATTTGAATAGTCAATTCCGTTTCTTCGTTTGCTTTTGCGGCGCCTGTGGGGAAGGTAAACGATACGTTAAGATCCTCCAATACAGGCTTCGCAGCTGCGCTATGATTGCCGTGGCTGCCTCTGTGATCCATGTCTCCCGCCTCCTCTTTCTCATTTCCTGTATGCTTCTCGGCGTTCTCTTGCCCGCTGCTTGCTGCATGCCCGGCATGGTTATTTCCGTTTGCTGGCTTCTTGTCCTCCGCTTTGCCGCATGCAGCCAATACGCTAAAAGCGACCACCGCAGCAGCGATGAGGAGTATCTTCTTCTTCATGGTTATAGCAACTCCGTTTCAATCTAAATTCGAAGATGCAGAGCGCATCTTGACACGCTGCAGCCGCAAAGCCTCCCCTTACCCTATAATAATGATGGCATAAAAGCCGTATCATTACTGAAAGCGGTCCGACCTTTATTTCATCAGTTTATTGATCGTCTTCATGAATTCCGTTAATACTTCCGTATCCCCTACTTGAATCCGTTCGATGACACAACTTTTCATATGATATTCAAGTACTAGCTTCCCGACATCATTCAATGTTGCTTGCACCGAAGAGATCTGATTCAACATATCGTCACAGTAAATATCTTTCTCAATCATGTCTTTAATGCCACGGACCTGTCCTTCGATTCGATTCAATCGGTTGAGCAGATCGCTATTGGCTTGATCGGAATGATGGCTCTTGCGCTTATCCTCTCCAGGTGAGCAAAAGCCCGGATCTTGCTGTATCACTTGTTCAAAGAGTATCGATTCTTTGCTCATCGGAATCCCCCTTTCTTTTAAAATACTCCACACCCCTATATACATAAAATATAAGTTGTTAATTCGATGGAGTCCTGTCAACTCCGTTGATTAGGCACTGGAGCTCGATTCATTGGTTACATAGCTACCTTGTCACTTGCTTCACCCTGCTTAGGTGAACGGATAAATAGAAACGCTAGCACAGCACCTGCAAGAGCGACTATACCGGACCACATAAAAGCTTGTTGAAAGCCTTCGTTTAGCACGGAGACCGGGTCAATACCGGTTTGGGAAGCAGTTGTTGAACCCGCAATCGCAACCATGATGGCCAAACTGATAGCTGACCCAATCTGGTAGCTCGTATTGGCGAGACCCGATGCAAGCCCTGCTTCTTCGGGTTTAGCACCCGACATGGCGGACATCGTAGCCGGAATATAGGCAAGTGACATGCCAAGTGCACCAAGCAAGGAAGCTGGAAGCACGTTGGCGATAAAGTTTCCATCAACCGGCGTATTGCTAGCGAACAGAAGCATCGAACCCCCGAGTGCAATCAATCCAATGACCAAGTTTGTTTTTATTCCGAATTTTCCGATTAATTTACCGGTAATCAAAATCATGAAGATAGTAATTAGGACCGTCATCGGCAGTAAGCCGACTCCGCCGGCGAAAGCAGAAAACTTTAGCACCTGCTGCATATAGAGATTGAGGAAATACCACAGCGGAATCCAACTCCCTGCCAGCATAATGAGCGCGATATTGCCTGCAGCCAGATTGGGTGTTTTAAAAATCTTCAGTGGAACAAGCGGTTCTTTTTTAGTTGCCTGAACGATCAGGAACAGGATAAATAACACGATTCCTGAAATAAGCGTCCACAACGTGGATGGCGCTCCCCATCCATTGTGTTCTGCAGTAACAATGCCATATACCACCAAAACCAAAGCCGCTGTGACGAAGATGGAGCCAATGACGTCAATGCTGCCTTTTCTTCGCATTCCCTTGGCTAAAAGTCCTGGCGACAGGAGTAATGCAATAATGCCAACGGGTACATTGATGAGGAAGGTCCATTGCCAGCTGAGCCACTCGGTAATGACCCCGCCAAGAAACACGCCGGCTGAACCGCCAGCAGCAGCTGATGCGCCCCAGAAGCCTAATGCTTTCCCTAGTTCTTTGGGGTTGCCACCGAAGAGCATCATAACAATCGTTAACGCGGATGGGGCTATTAACGCGGAACCAAATCCTTGTAGGGCGCGACCAACATTAAGCGCTTCCTCGTTCCAAGCGAGTCCTGCCAGCAAGGAAGCTAACGTTAGAATGGAAAATCCCCACATGAATATGCGGCGCTGACCAAATAGATCGGACAATCGACCACCAAGTAACAATAATCCGCCAAAGAATATGACATACGCATTAAACACCCACTGTAAACTTGCCTGCGTATAGCCGAGCGCTTCTTTGATGGCTGGCAGTGCAACGCCGATAATGGATGTGTCCATGATCACCATGAAATTGGCAAGACATAGTAAGGCCAACGCCATCCAGCGTTTGGGATCGGCTTGCGGTAAAGTCTGTGCTTGATTATTCATAACTTTCTTTCTCCTCCTTTGGTAACCAATAATTAAAATTTTTAATACCAACGTAGCAATACTATACCCCCCTACCCTATAATGTCAAGAGTGGATTTTCGTATTCTCCTCAGTACCAGAAGAATTTCAAAACTGAACTAGGAAAATGTTCATTACAAGGCTGTTTATTGGCACCCAGAAGACGATTCATGGTTTTGCCTTCAACCATAAGAAAATTGAAATCAACTTTCCTTATCCACGTCATTACGATTTAGGCGTTTTGTTGTCTCTATCCTTCTACCTCATTAAGAGGAAGACTGGAATAAATCTCTCTTCCTCTTATTTTTCACAGAAGCGATTAACTATAATTACATATCAAAATATGAGAGATGCTTAATGAGTAATGAGGAATCGCCAGGGGTAGCTTGTTGTTTAGAACGCCATATAAAAAAGCTGCCTCTGAGGGCAGCCTTTTTCTTAATATATCGTTATTTGCGAACGTAGGAATGAACTTCTCAAGCCTTCTTGTATCGGTAATATACTGCCTTTTTGGAAAAAAAGGCGTATCCCAAACTGGGACACCCCTCTTTAAGCTTAGCTTAACGTTTCACCCTTCGAGCAAAATCCACGAACTGAAATTTATCCAGTCGATGCCTGGACTCGGTATATTGGAAAAGCACCGTGTTCTCCAAATAAACATAGTTTCGTACTACTACAATATGCGTGTAACTCTTCAAATCAAGCAGTCTATGATCCTCCTCTGTAGAAGGTTCAACGGATATCAGCTTCTTCGCATAACTGATTTTAAGCCCCAACTCCTGCTCCAGATATTCATAGAGTGAGCCTTCCGCGATTTCCTTGCTTAGGAATGGAACAATATCCGCTCGGAAATAATCCTTATCCAAAATGATCCGATCACCTTCAATCTCTCTGGCACGAATAACTTTCCAAACCAGGGTTTCAGGCGGAATCTGTAGATGTCTGGCGAGCGTGGAGCCTGCAGGCTCATTTATCGTCCGCTCTACCAGTGTCCGTGAGGCAGTACCCAGTGTATCGGCCATCTCTTTAAATGAAATCAGACCGGTAACGGGGAAATCCATTCTCGTCATATCAAGCACAAAGGAGCCTCTGCCCTTAATTTTGTGAATGTATCCTTCACGGAACAGCAGGTTCAGCGCTTTGCGAACGGTCTCTCGTGAAGTGCTGTAAGCTTCAGCAAGTTCACTTTCAGAGGGCAGCTTGGTTCCCGGTAGCAGTTGTCCAGAAAGAATTTGGTTGCTGTACTCATTATAAATTTGCAAATATTTATTTTCTCTCAATTTTGATCACCGCCCTTTATTGTATCACGTCATGCCTTTGGAAGCATCGATTCAATTGGAGGGAAATTTATAGCGTGGAATATATGAATTCTTATATTTACAGAAAACAGCCCCTGGGGGCTGTCTTTCTGTAATATAAAGTCTTTGCCAATATAGCCTGTATCAACCCTTGAGATGAATAGTCAAGATGCTAGATTGTCTAGCTGCAGCTGGTCCAGTCTTCTCCTCAATCTTCTCCACCATATCCTGACCTGCAGGAATGATGATTGGAGTAATTAACGGGTAACCTGCTGCGCGGATAGCTTCCATATCAAATTCTAGCAGAAGCTCGCCTGCCTGCACCTTGTCGCCAATATTCTTATGGGTGGTAAAACCACTGCCTTTAAGCGACACCGTATTAATTCCAACGTGGATGAGTACTTGTACACCACTGGCATGCTCCAATATAAGCGCATGTTTGCTCTTGATCACATGAGCTACTGTAGCATCAAAGGGTGCATATACTTTACCCTCAGAAGGTTCGATTGCAATGCCTTCGCCCATCTGCTTCTCGGCAAAGGCAGGATCAGGCACCTGTTCTAGAGATACTGCAGTTCCACTGAGCGGAGAGATAAGCTCCAGAATATTCACGGAGTCCTGTGACTCTTGAACTGTAGGGCGGCTGTTCAAATTGTCTGTCTCGCTCACAGTACTAGTAGCCTTTGTAGCTGAGTTCTTTTCGGAACGCCCCACCACAGAACGGCCGTAGAGTACAGTGGCGACAAATGGCACAATGAGAACAATAAGCATGCCAATGAAGAACACGCCCCACTGGTTCGGGAATATCGAAAGGAAGCCGGGAATCCCGCCTACGCCAATGGAAGAAGCGCGAACCTGATTAACGGTAAGAAGCATACCGGCAATCCCTGAGCCGATCATCCCGAAGATGAAAGGATAACGATAGCGGATATTCACTCCGAAGATCGCCGGCTCCGTCACACCGAGGAATGCAGAGACGGAAGATGTAGCCGCCAAGCCTTTTGCCTTCTGTTCTCTGACTACGAACATCATTGCAAGTGCCGCGGCACCTTGTGCAATATTGGATAACGCTAACATCGGCCAGAGGAAAGTGCCGCCCTCGCTGCCGATGAGCTGCACATCAACCGCCAAGAAGGTATGATGCATACCGGTGATGACCAGAAGCGCATAGAATCCGCCGTAAATCAAGCCACCAAGAAGCGCAAAATGATCAAATACAAAGATCAGGCCGGAGGTGATGGCATTGGCAATGCCAAACGTAACCGGACCGATAATGGTGAAGGCCAGAAAACCGGTAATCAGTAAAGTCACTGGCGCAACAACCAGCAGTTTAATGGAATCATGCACCCGGCGGTTGAGGAACTTCTCCAGCCTTGCCAGAATATAGGCCGAAACCAGCACTGGCAATACTTGTCCCTGATAACCGATCTTCTCCAAATGCCAGCCGAACAAATTCCAGGTTGGAACAGTACCCTCAGTGGAAGCACTTGCATAGTTATAGGCACTTAATAGATCTGGGTGCACGAGAATGAGACCCAAAACGATCCCGAGCAGAGGACTGCCGCCGAAACGTGTAACAGCTGCCCAACCGATAAGTGCTGGTAAAAAGGTAAAAGCTGTGCTGGCAATCGTATTAATAATCGCAGCAATGTCTTTCCATGCGGGATAGACATCCACCAGCGACTGATTATCAAAGAAGATACCAGGCCCGGTCAAAATATTATTGATCCCAAGCAGCAAACCTGCGGTTACGATAGCTGGAAGAATAGGAATAAATATATCAGCCAGCGTCTTGATCGCACGCTGCAGCGGATTCTGTTTTCGGGCAGCAGCGGATTTCACTTCATCTTTGGAAGAACGAGAACCGCCAGTGATCTGAATCATTTCATCGTATACTTTATCTACAGTTCCCGGTCCGATAACGATCTGAAACTGCCCTTGGCTAGAAAATTGTCCCTTTACTAGTTCGTTGCGGTCCAAGGCTTCCGAATCCACCTTGCTCTCATCATACAGCGAGAATCTCAGCCGGGTTACACAATGTGTCGCAACCTCTATATTCTCCTTGCCCCCAACTGCCCGTACAATATCCTCAACATTTTTGCGGTCTATAGCCATATTTTCACTCCTTACATAATTGATTTGTGCTCCTTCTCAAGTACACCTCGTTAGCGGATTAACCACATGTAGGAAGCATAAGGACTAAGCTGAAGCTCTTGTGTTAATGCAGGTGTTTCTGTTGTATTTCCAATCAGAAGCTCGTCTTTACCACTTGATGATAACTCTGCCCAGTGACTATCTTCAAAGCGGAAGGTAATCTCTTTACTGCTGAAGTTCGAGACCACTACAAGCGCCTCTCCATCACCTGTTCTGGCGTAAGCGAACACTTCAGGATGACCATCATCGAGTCTCTTGAATACACCTTCAATGAATATCCCATAATCCTTGCGTAGCGCAATCAGCTTGCGGTAATGATGGAAGATGGAATCGGGATTGGCTAGCTCCTTCTGCACATTGATGTCCGAATACCGCTCATCAACTTTCAGCCATGGAGTACCTGTGGTGAATCCGGCATTTCGGCTGTCATCCCACTGCATCGGCGTACGGGAATTGTCCCGTGAACGTTCCTGAAGAATACTCAGGGCAGTCTCAGGGCTTTTCCCCTGTTCACACAAAATACGGTACATATTCAGTGACTCAATGTCACGGAACTCATCGATGCTCTTCCATACCGGATTTGGCATCCCGATTTCTTCCCCCTGATACACATAAGGTGTTCCCTGAAGGCCATGCAGAGTTGTTGCAAGCAGCTTGGCACTCTCTACACGGTAGACCTTATCATCAGTGAATCTGGAGAGGGCACGCGGTTGATCGTGATTGTTAAAAAATAAGGCGTTCCAGCCCTGACCTTTCTGCATTCCGGTCTGCCACTCTGTGAACAAGCTTTTCATCGCCTCAAAATCATAGGGCATTAGCTCCCACTTCTGTCCATTCGGATAATCGACTTTTAAATGATGAAAATTGAAAGTCATGGAAAATTCCCGCTCTTTAGGACTCGAGTATCGGATGCAATGCTCCAATGTAGTTGAGGACATCTCTCCGACTGTCACCATCTCATACGGACCAAATACCTCTTCGTACATCGCTTTGATGTATTCATGAACCCGTGGACCGTCAGTATAGAACTTGCGTCCATCCCCCGGTGGAACACTCCCGTCATCGTTAGGGAAGCGTTGATCCTTGGAGATTAAATTAATTACATCCATGCGGAAGCCGTCGACACCCTTTTTAGCCCAGAATAGCATCATATCATTCACTGCTCTACGTACCTTCTCGTTCTCCCAATTCAGATCCGCCTGGGTTTTATCGAAGAGAGTAAGATAATATTGTCCCGAAGCTTCATCAAACTGCCAGGCAGGACCTCCGAACTTCGACTGCCAATTGTTGGGTAAGCCACCGTCCGGAGCGGGGTCCTTCCAGATGTAGTAATCACGATAGGGATTGTTCCTGCTTGAAATGGACTGTTTGAACCACTCATGTTCTGTTGAAGTATGGTTAACCACGATATCGATCATTAGCTTCATTTCACGTCTGTGCAGTTCCTGTACTAACTCGTCGAAATCCTCCATCGTACCAAAATCCGGGTTGATATTTTCATAATCCGCAACATCGTAACCGTTATCATGTTGTGGCGAGACATAGACCGGCTGTAACCAGACAATATCAATTCCAAGCTTCTGCAAATAATCTAATTTTTCAATAAGTCCTTTAATATCTCCTGTTCCGTTGCCTGTAGTGTCCTTAAAGCTCTTCGGGTACACCTGATACACCGTGGACCGGCGCCACCACTCCGAATACTGGGACTGACTCAAGTTGAACACCTCCAAAAGAATTACTTTATGTCAAATATTAAACCTGTATATACAAGTTCAAACACTTCACACAGTTTAAACCTGTATATACAGGTTGTCAATACTTTTGCTATCTGACTCGGAAAAAGAGTAAAAACTGGCGGTTCTTCTTTAATTAACCCATTTGATAATCAATTATTCTTTTTCCTATTTCCTATCTTAATAATTGTTCTATAATCACAACAAAAAAAGCCGCTAAGTAAGCGGCTTTTTATATACAAAGATGTCTTGTGCAGAATTCATAACGATGACGAAAATCCGCTAAGTTTAACTAAAAAATGATACCGATGATCAGAGCGGATAAAACGCTTACAAGTGTGGCGCCAAATAACAGTTTCAATCCAAATCGAGCCACAATATTCCCTTGTTTTTCATTTAAGCCTTTCACTGCACCCACAATGGTACCAATGGACCCAAAGTTAGCAAATGAGATTAGAAAAACCGAGACAATGGCTGTAGTACGCCCACTTAAACCATCTTGGATCTTAACAAAGTCAAGCATAGCAACGAATTCATTCGCAACAAGCTTTGTCGCCATGATACTGCCTGCATCAACAGCTTCATGCCATGGGACACCGATAAGAAAGGCAATGGGTGCAAAGACATACCCTAAAATTCCTTGAAACGAGATACCGAATACTCCGCTGAAGACCCCGTTAATTAATGCAATGATCCCAACGAAACCAACCAACATTACACCAACTACTATGGCTACTTTAAAGCCATCCATAATATATTCGCCTAGCATTTCAAAAAACGTTTGTTTTTCTTCTACCTGAACTTCAACAATATCTTCTTCAGGTGTAACTTCATACGGATTAATGATGGATGAAATGATGAATCCACCAAATAGGTTTAATATCAATGCAGCTACTACATAACGAGGTTCTAGCATCGTCATATATGAACCAACAATTGACATGGATACCGTCGACATTGCAGACGCACATAATGTATACAAGCGATGTTTTGGTAATAATCCAAGCTGGTTTTTCACCGAAATAAACACTTCATTTTGTCCTACAATTGCGGCTGCAACTGCATTATAAGACTCCAATTTGCCCATGCCATTTATTTTACTTAGTACCAAACCAATATACTTGATAATGAACGGGAGAATTTTGTAATGCTGCAATATCCCAATTAATGCCGACATAAAAACAATTGGCATCAAAACATAAAGGAAAAATGTATGGGCCCCTTCATTTGCAATCCCACCAAAAACAAAGTCAGTCCCTTCATTGGCGTATCCAAGCAATTTTGCAAAACTATCGGCAAACCCTTTAATTAAGAATTCACCTATACTTGTTTTTAGTATAATTAATCCCAAACCGATCTGAATAGCAATCATTACAATGATTGGTCGATATTTAATCTTTTTCTTATTGTTACTTCCTAGCCATGCCAGTAATAGAACAATGACCAAACCAGCAATAGAAATTAGATAATGCATTTTTAGCCCTCCAAATTATCGGTTAATTTTCTTGGAATCCTCATATCGAAATGCATCTTTCCACATTAACCCTTGTTCCAAAATAATCGCCAACAGACTTCCGCATATTAATCCATTATTTAAAATGGCTATCACGATCGGAGATAAATGGGCCGTAGCTGATGAAGGGATAAACATTAATCCCACACCCACTAAAAGGGAAATTCCACTAACGATAAATGTTCGTTCTTCATGAATGACCTTCTTCAATTCCTTTAGCGCTAGTCCGACCATCTTCACAAAAATGACGAAGGTAACGGAATAGCCTATGGGAGCTGGAATCGCTGAAATAACATTCATCATTGGCGGAAATAAGGATATTGAGATCACAAAGCAACATCCAATTAAAAATGATCTGCGCTCCTTCATCCCTGTTTGTTCAACATATCCTGCCGCTCCCGAGATAGGGACAGAACCGACCGCTCCTAAACCGCCACTAATAAGATGCGTAATTCCAGAAGTAAACCCGGCGCGCAAATAACGATGATGATCCACTTGCTTTTGTTTCATAACGGTCTCCATCAAACGGATCGACGCAACTGCATTGGTTATTAATAACAGCGTTAATAAAAATGCAGTAGTGATTGTCCCAGCATCGAATTGAGGTCTGCCAAATGGGAATATTTTCGGTAGCTTAAATATAGTATCCGCATGAGAAAACACTGGTATATTACCGCAGATAATAAATAATAGGCAGCCTATCAATATACTGAAAATTATTGAAAACTGGCTGAGTACTACAAAGCGACTTTTTCCTAACCAAAAGGTAATGCAAACCACAATCATACTAAGGATGAATACTTTAACATCTAACGTGGTGTGGGCTATGGTAATCCCCATCATCCCTTTCATAAAAGATCCACTTAATTGAAAGATCAATAAAAGTAAATAAATAAAAGTGATGGTGGGAGTAAATAGACGAGCGATTTTATCCATTAGCTTAAATGCTGAAATTAGGATAAATAACACACCGCTAATGATCATTGCCCCACTTAAAGCTTGTAAAGCACCATTGTTAGAAGAATAAAGTCCCCCCACTAAACTTGCGTAAATCGTAAAAATACTCCACCATAATCCTGCCGGACCTTCATGGATAGGGAATTTATGACCCATCAGGCCTTGTAAAAATCCAGCTATCCCTAAAGTAATCATTGTGCTCTGGATAAGCCCGGAAGTCTCTATGGGTGTTAAGTTATATAAATCTGCGATAGCAATGGGTGCAGCAATTGCACCAGCGATCATAAAAATCATCCACTGCAATCCTGACAGTATTACCTTCATTTCTTTCTCACTCTCTTTTCTAACAACACTGCTCTTATCCATAAATCAGCCATCAATGACTGTGTTAAGGGCTATTTCGACCATTTCATAAAAAGATTGTTCACTTTCTTTATGAGTCAGGTGTTCCTGTCTTAGCAATTGACTGCCGACTGTTAAAATCGATAACGCTTTTACACCATATTTAGCGGCTAAAGTGTATAGGGCTGTACTTTCCATTTCTACTGCTAATACACCAAAATCCATAAACTTGTGAAGTCGATCTAAATTTTCACGATAGAATTCATCAGAATTATAAATGTTACCAACAAAAACATTTGCATTTTTAGCTTGTGCTTGTTGATACGCTTTCATTAACAATGAGAAATCTGCTGTAGGTGCAAAATTACAACCATGAAAGATCTTCTCCGTCATATTACTGTCTGAAGACACCGCTTGGGCTATTATAATATCGCGGATATTAATTTCACTTTGCATCGCACCACATGTACCAATGCGAATCAATTTCTTAACTTCATAATCGACGATCAATTCTGTAGCATAGATACTCATCGATGGATTTCCCATCCCTGTCCCCTGAACCGACACCGGTACACCCTTGTATAATCCAGTGTATCCATACATCCCTCTTACTTCGTTATAACAATTAGCCCCCTCTAAAAAGTGTTCTGCTACAAATTTTGCACGTAAAGGATCTCCTGGGAGCAAAACGCGCTCTGATATTTCTCCCTTATTTGCACCTAAATGCCTACTCATAGTTCTTCCTCCAACTTTTAATAGTAAACTGAGGTTTACCGAAATCGCTTTCCACTTGCCCTCAAGTAAAATCAGTTTCGAAACTAGATTGAGCATAAGGTTTTTTAACATTACAAACTAGACCAAAAACTTACGTAGGTAACGGAAAATAATTGGTCAAATTATAAAAGCAATTCTTTACGGATATTGTCCAAATCTCTTTTAGAAGGGATCGTAGAAATAATAACAACAGGCACGGTCTTTAGTGCAACCGGGATATTACTAATGACAAGATCAATATTATTTTGCTGCATGATCTCGTCGGTTAGCCCTTTCATAATGGAGGTATTAAGGATCAACTGATCCCCTATTTCCTTCTTTATCAAATCTGCTATGTAATGACGAATTGAAAATTCCTCTCCGATCACTAAGAAAGCCCTCTTACTCTTATAACGTAAACTCGAACGGACAATTAAGGTTAGTTTTGTTAAATGAAAATTATTGAAGAGAACGGAAGGGTAAGTTTTATTCCACGTTTGCATACAGGTTTGCATTTCTTGATAAATCTGCTGGCACTCCTGCTCTACATATGTTGTTAAATGACTTTTCGAAATCATCATCCATTCCGGAATGGCATTTTCGATTAATAACTTGTCAAAGAACCCGTAAATCTCCAAGATAAATCGTTCATGCATATCCAAGTTCGGGTATACCTTTGCCAACAACATTAGAAGCAGATTCCCCATTTGATATTCTTCTTTATTTTTGTGTAATTCGACTTCTTTAATCGGAGTGATCTCTGACCCTTCATAATAATGATATTGGCTGAGACTAACCATGGATTGCATAAAGAATATTTCACTCTTTGGAAATTCGATAGACAGCTTTTCTTCAAGACGCTCTGCTATGGCTCTCACTGGTATATAAAACATCCCCTTTTCCCAGGGGTATGCATTTTCGTCGATGGTTACACAATTTCCTTTCCCAGCTCTTTCTATTACAATTGCCAACAAAAAGGACAATTTCCTTTTGGAATTGATAAAATATACAATGTTATTCTCAATCTCTATATTTGTGATCAACTGATTTATATAAGCAAAATCGACATTCGCAAAGGGCCATCCTGTAAACTCATACGCATCACAATATAAATTCCAATAAAAATACCGAATATTCATTTCATTCCCTTTGATCACAGGTGTAGAGTAACTAATGCGTAACTTATACGCTTTTAGATCATTATTATTTAATTCCACAATCAGCTTCTTCAAAGACGAGGTACTCATAAACATGGCTTCAGAAAGCTCCTCCACAGACATTCGACCAGCATTCGTAAACAATAAATGCATCAGCCGATAAAAAATGGTTTGTCTGAACATAGAAGAAATCACTTCACTTATCGTACTTTGCCCATCACGTAGAAGAACGATTCCCTTACCTCTAGAAACTTCAATGGTTACAGTAGAGGGTAGTTGCTTACTGATTTCCTCCACCATCTTCCGTATTGTCTTATCTGAGATCCCTAAACTTTTTTCCACTTCGGCTAAGGTAAACCATCTTTGTTCTGTATCAAGCAGCGTTAATAGTTGGCTAGCTAAATTAAATCCCTTATCCATTGTTATCCACCCTATTTCAATTTCATTTTAATTTTTATAGTATAAACAAATTCACATCTATAACCATATTATTTTTCAATAAAAAACTCGGGTTTCATTTACCCGAGTTGCACATCACATTATATTTGTGTTTTTTCTTCAATAGGGCTAATTGCTTTCAGCTGCATCGTTATGACGGCTGCTATAACGGCTTTGATGATGTCCCCCGGAAGAAAGGCTAACGCTCCGACAAGTCCAGCCCAGATCGACGTATTGGTTATTAATGCCATGACTGGTGCACCAATCAGGCTCACTAGTAATACACCAAAGATTATGTTGATCGCTATCAGCTTCCAAGTTCGGACCTTCGGCCAGATTTTTTCAGAATACCAGCCGATAAGGCCGGCCGCGATAGGGAAGCTAAATATGTATCCTGCAGAAGGACCAATGAGCACTGCGATTCCGCCACGGCCTCCAGTCAGTACAGGCAGTCCAATGGCTACCAGAATGATGAAAATGACTAGACTGAGGGCGCCCATCCGTTTCCCCAGAAAACATCCAGCTAACATGACGCCAAGCGTCTGGGCAGTGATCGGAACGGGGATGAAGCCGAGGGGGATGGGTGGAATCATGCCCAGCACCGCGATAAGTGCTGCGAATAATGCAGCATAAATTAGTTCTTTTGTCTTCAAAAAATTGACCTCCATTGGATATAAATAATTGTATTCTGGTTAGTAAATACGTCCAGTAAGCTGAATTATAATGGAGATATTCATGATTGTAAACCAAAAATTAATTTATAGTTCACAATAGAATGAAATACCAAGCTTGAGTTTTTCCAATTGTTATATAGAATTAGAGTATTCAGTCGCAATCGTTGGATGTTATTATATTCAATGGGTTTTGGTCGGAGAGTTATACTTTTGGAGGTTTAAGTTCATGACAGTAAAAGAACATATTCTTGCCTTGCTCGACAGTAATAAGGGTGAATACTTTTCCGGCGAGGAAATAGCCGTTCAGTTATCCGTGACGCGCAGCGCTGTCTGGAAAGCCATAAAATCGTTACAGACAGACGGATATTCCATACAAGCTGTAACTAATAAAGGATATTCCATGTCACCTCAAACAGATATCCTATCTGCAAGTGCAATTTCAAAATATCTGGATACCCAGGGGCAAAAGTTACGTTTAGAAGTCTTTAAGACACTATCTTCAACGAATGAAGCAGTAAAAAGTCTTGCCTCAAATGGAGAAGCTGAGGGTAAGGTGATCCTTTCCGAAGAACAGACCGCTGGACGCGGGAGAATGGGCCGAAAATTCTTTTCTCCACCGGGAACGGGTATCTATATGAGTATCCTGCTGCGTCCCAAGCTGTCAGCAACAGATTCCGCTCTGCTGACCACTTGCGCCGCTGTTGCAGTCGCCCTTTCCATCGAGAGCGTATCCGGTAAAGAAACGCAGATTAAATGGGTGAATGATGTCTTCATGGAAGGTAAAAAGGTGTGCGGGATTCTTACTGAAGCATCCGTGTCACTGGAAAACAGCTGGCTTGATTATGCCGTTCTTGGTATTGGTATCAATGTAGCGCTGCCGTTCGACGGCTTTCCTAACGACCTTACCGAGATTGCAACAACTGTAATTTCTGAAAACAATTCTTATGGTGATCTCCGCAACCGACTGGTAGCAGAAGTACTGAACAATTTCATGGGATATTATGAGCAATTAACGGACAGATTGTTTCTTTCCGAATATAGAAAACGGTTAATTTCACTTGGCAAACCCGTAACAGTGATAAAGAATAATGAACAGCTTAAGGCAACAGCCATTGATATCGATAACGATTGCCATCTGAAAGTCAGATATGAAAATGGTGACGAGGAATATCTTTCAAATGGAGAAGTCAGTGTTAAAATTTAGCTATTGTTCTTTTTAAGATAGGCTAGCTTATGACGTTTTTCGCAGAAGAAGCCACCTTGTAGGCGGCTTCTTTTGCGTATATGTTATTCGTGGTGATCGTCAAATTTAAACATGGAGAAATCATTTTTCAGTGGTTTATTATTGCAAATTATTTTTTATCCAGCTAAGCAGCGACTCTTCCTTCGGAGCCCAAGCAAGTAGATTTCTTGCATGGGTGGCACGCACACGGCTGTTCGAGGCGATAGCAAAACGCGCCCAGTCTCCAAGTTCTGCTATCGCTTCGTCTGCGGGCCAGCTTATGGTCTTGCCCCCAAAGCCTAACGCCTCGCTGACAGATTTGGCGATGTCCCCATAAGATTCCTCCCCATTTTCGGCAAAGAAATACGATGCAGACGGTGCTTTTTCAAGTGCCAATACATACAGTTGTACCAAATCTTTGATGTGGACATTAGACCAGCGATTTACGCCTTTACCTACGTGAACGCCTGCCTGCAGCTCTCTCGACTTGCGAATAATCTGCGGCAATTGATCGCTTTCCACAGGCAACGCTAGTGCATCACCATAAATCATAGATGGGACTATCACGATGCTTCTCACCCAATCCTCAATTCCAGCCTTGCGTACGAGGTTGTTTATCGCTACGCGGTTTTCCCTAATATCCATAGGTACAAATGGTGTTTCCTCGTCAAAAATTTGTTCGCTCGCCGTTTCGCCACGGGCATCATCTCCAACCACACTTGAACCCGATGTATGCAAAAATGGCTTTCCACTTCCACGTAGAGCAGCTATAAAAGTTTCAACTGCCAGCAAATGATCAGAATCGGCTGTGTGAATTACTGCGTCGCTGAGCTTAGCATATTTCGTTAGCGTATCCGTATCTTCCAACGTGCCGAGTATAGGCTCTATACCAATATCCCTTAATGCTTCCACCTTATCGGGATTGCGAACCAGACCGAAGACAGTATGCCCGGCATCAAGTAAACCTTTAGCCACCGACCCGCCGATATAGCCTGAAGCTCCTGTGATAAACACTTTCATAATAATATTTCCTCCTCATCTATGCTGTTGATGCTTGTCCATTCGACAAAGTGTAGTGCCAGTCTCAATTATTTATTAATTTTGCTGCTTCTTTATTGTAAGCTCCAAAACATAAATAAAACAAATTATGAAATAGCCACTTATTAATAAATAATTTTATAAATAATACTAGCTAATCCATCTTCTTTTCCCTTAGGACAGATATGATCTCATGAATCAGAGGCAAATGCTTATTCTTTAACTGATAAGCGATATATAACTCGTTTTTTACTTTTAAATGCTTAGAAACAACTTTTGATTTGCCTTCTTTTAACGAGTTTCGCAAGAGGTATGTAGGTATGACACTCAAGCCCACCCCGAGCTCAACTGCCTTCAGGATCATGTGTAAATTAGGAATGATATGAATAGGTCTAATTTCAGGACGTTTCTTAAAATGTTCTCTCCAAATTCTTCTTATTATCGGCAATTCCAAGCCATAGCTGATCCATTTCTGTTCAGAGAGCCATTGCTCTTCAAGCTTCAGAGTATCAAATTCAAGGATTTCATAATCGCTTGGAGCTACTATAACAAACTCTTCATCCATTAGTTTCAGATACTCGACACCGGGAGTTTGGAACCTTTTTGACATAATGAGGATGTCTAGCTTGTCTTCCTTCAGGAGCTCTAGCAATTGCTCGGCGGTTCCAAAATGCGAAATGGTGCAAGTATTAAATTCAGGAAGCAGTGGCAATATTTTTTCACTAAAAAACTCATGCGCCGCTCCCAGCTTGATTACACTCAGCGTAGGCAAAGAAGCCGATTTAAAGCTTATTGTCGTATTCTCTAATGATTCTATAAGTGGAGCGAGCTGGGAATATAACTCCTTTCCCCGCTCTGTTGGGGTGATTTTTCTAGTCGACCGAATAAATAAAGTTTCTCCCACCTCCGCCTCCAAGGCGGCTAAGTGCTGACTCATGGCTGGCTGCGTCATCATGCGGGTTTTTGCGGCTTCAGAAATCGATTGATACTTATATATTGTGCAAAAGCTTCTATACCATTCAAAATCAACCATACTCTAGGCTCCACCTTTATACTGTAAAATTTATATTAGAAGATGAACTTAATATATCAACTTAAGACCCTGTATTCTACTGTGCTAAAGCATCTAAATCCGGCTGCATCTTGTTCCGCAGAACATACAGCATGATGGCACCGACAAGGAACGCAACGGCATCCGAAATGACGAGCGACCAGACCACACCATGGAAACCATTCATTCGATTGGCTATATACAACACAGGAATCAGAGTAACTCCTTGAATAATTGACATTATAAATGCAGCAGTTCCTTGCGCTGTAGCTTGGAAGATCCCGGTAAACAACGAAGTCATTCCTGTAATGAACAAGGATAAAAATGTCACATGCAGAATGTAGCTGCCCATTTCAATTAATTGCGGGTCATTCGTAAATAAGCCAATTAAATGGTCGGAAATCAGATAGACGATAACGCCGAACACGACAGCTAAAGCTATTATCGCTTTGATCGTGAATCCGATGGTATGCTTCATGCGTAATTTATTCGCTGTAAAAGAGTAGGCAATGAGCGGCACGACTCCCTCGCATAAACCCATCAGAATACACTCAGGTAATTGCAATAAACGGGATGAAATTCCGAACCCCGCTATGGCTTGATCTCCATATTCGACAAGAAAATGGTTCAACACGAGTGACATTGCACCCAAGAAGATGCTCATAATAAAGACAGGGATTCCAATTTTGAATACATTGCTTAGTATATCCTTGGTAGCTTTGAACCATTTAAAAGAGACAGTTAAGAATTGGCTTTTATAACCCAAATGGTAGGCGTAGAATGCACTCGCAACCAAATTAGAGATGACCGTAGCAGTCGCAACGCCAATCACGTCCCAATGGAAGACGAAGATAACTAGCGCATCGAGAATAATATTCACGACAACACTTAGAATCATCCCGATCATCGATGTGATTGCTGAACCTTCCGAGCGCACGATATTCTCCAATGTGAAGCATAATACAACGAATGGTGAGCCGATAAGCATAATCGTTACATAGTCCTTTGTAAATCCGAAGGAGTCGGGCGTCGCTCCCAGGCTATGAACAATTGGATCAATCAACGGGAGGCCAACAGCCATCACGATAAGACCGATAACTAAACTGCTGTAAAAAGCGAATGAAGATACATGCTTTACATCATCATATTTTTTCTCCCCTAGCAAGCGGGAGATGAATGTACCACTGCCCATGCCAATCAAGTTTCCTAGCGCCATAATGATCGCGAATAACGGCAAGGTTAGTGCAAGTGCGGTTAACATAGCCGTATTGCCCAGTGTGCCAAGGAAATAGGCATTCAAGATGGAATATATGACACTCATTGACATACCTAACATCATCGGTATACCGAAGTGAGCTACGGCTTTTGAGATGGGTGCTTTTTCAAAGTAATGAAGGTTTTCTGCATCCATGTGGGTCACCACTTTCTTCATCTATTTGGTATTCAAATTACTTAGAATTCTAACTATTTATTGAATATGAGCCATGACGCAGCAACAAACAACCCCGTACCGTAACATCGACTTTACGGGGTTGGTGTGCGAAATTAACTGTTCTTCAGTTTCCAAGAAAGTACGTCATTGCACCGCCTTTGCCGTTCATCTTTCTTTTGTGAAAGGCACGCCACTGCTACTGTTTGACGAAAAGACTTTTCTTACTTATCGTCCGGATCATGTGACTGGTCTGGTGACGAATTCCTTCCATCTCTGGAAGGCCAGCCGAATCCGCGCATGTCACGATGCCCTTCCCCGCCAAAGCCAGGGAACCTTCCGCTAAAGCGTTCGTCCCTAGAATTCCCCCACATTTTTTGCATTTGTCCACGCATGGCCATTAGTTTTTCGAATTCCTCTGTTCCCATACGCTCCTTTGCAGCCTCCATCCACATAGCCATTACATCACGTTCTCCGTCCGTTCCAAGCTCTTCTTCTAAAGCCATAATTACGCGGGTTAAGTAATCCCCGAAAGTGACCTGCTCTTCTGAAGATAGGCTAGAAAATATGTTGACGCTGTCTATCTCTTGCCCCTCTTCCTCTTGTCCTTTTTGTGTTAAGTAAATCAACATGATGCGTTTGTCTGTTTCTGATGGCTTACGGGTGATATATTCGGCTTTTTCCAGTTTTGCAAGCAATTCATTGAGGGATGATACACGGATGTCCAGCATATAGGATAAATCTTTGGTGCTGATACCATCTTTCATCCGGAGAAATGCCAGTATCCTGCCTTGCCCGCGGGATGTGTCGGCCATAGGGCCAACAGCAGCGTGTGTTTTTAAGTGTTGGCGTTGCAGCAGCCATTGCAGTTTCGCGAGTTTTTCGTATAATTCAGTATTCATGTCCATATTGGATCCTCCATAAAGTTTGTATGGTACCTGTTAATCTTTGTGACGGTACCTGTTGATTTTTATTATAACGGTACCTGTTAGATATGTCAAAATGTTTTTTACAGGTACCGTTAGTATATTGTTGATTGTTACCGTGACAATGTAGCGGACAAAATTACTTACATCCTTATTACATTTTTTATCATATACTTACTGTAAGTTCGCTTGCACGATCGTCCAGCCCTCACAAAAGATCAAGTATTTCAGCAGAAAACGGAGTTTACAGCAGGTAATTATGGCAACTATTTAAAATATATACTAGTAGTGGGCAGGATTCTAAAATAAGTAAATACAATTCACGAAACGCAAAACGAGCCTAAAAGGGATTTTAGAGGCTCGTTTTTGCCTTATTTTACAAGGAGGGTTATTAATAAATGAAACACCCCATTCTAAGTAAAAAATCGCTCATACTAATATTTTTTTTGATATTCCTTATAGGAATATACTTTTTATTCTTCGGATTACCATGGAAGTCCATAGCCCATAAAAAACAATTCGAAGTCTATTTAGAAGATAAGTATCAAATTGACTTCAAGTTAAAAAAGATGGACTATGATTTTATGCACCGAACATATCTTACTTATGCATATCCCGCGAGTGACCCAACTTTAGTTTTTTTTGTAGGTCAAGATATTGAAAGCAAAGAAATTCATGATCTTTATCAATATGAACTAGAAAAACGTATGTTCAAATAGGTTACTAGAATAACCGTTGTGCTGTGATCAGTTTTCTTTTTTTATATCTTCAAGCAAACCTTCAAACCATTGAACATTTACTATATGGTGGGAAAGTGAATTTTCTAACATTTTTTTAAAATAAGCAGTGATATTTTCATCGTTCTCAAGAGATAGCTGTATTAAAGAAATCTTATTTTTAGTTTGTTCGATTTGTATTTCTATTAATTTAGTTAGCTCTTCTTTTTTATATTCATCTGAAAATAACATTGCTACATAAAAAGATAGGTTTATATAGTCTGTCTTAGACCCATATTTGAACATCAACTTTTCAAACTCTTTTTCCCCTAATTCCGTGATGTTATAATTATGTGTCTCTCTGGTGCTGTCTCTTTGGTCAACTTTTACAATATACTTTTTCTCTACTAATTGCCCAAGATTATAATAAAAGGACCCTTTGGTGAAATTCACTATATATTTATAGTGTTTTTCTTCCATTAAGGATAACAATTCATAACCGTGAGCCCCTGGATTTTGTTTTAATAATCCTAAAATTAGTAATATTATCAACTCAACGCCTCCGTCAAAATGCTACTAGGTTTAATCATTGTTGATTTGTATAAACTTGGCTTGAAATTCGTCAAATGATATTTTTCCCCATGCAAAATCCATACTCAATATATACATTTTTTCCGCTTTAGTGTGTGTTCTTGCATTATGGAGACTTAACAACTCCTGTTCATTAATTAGCGGCTCAAGTACATGTTGCTTATTAATAAAAGCTTCAAAATATCGCAACCCAAATTTTCTTTGAGATATTGCATCGATATGAATACCATCCGGATTAGAAGTTAAACCTGAAGCTGTAACAAAGTAACAATCATCTTGTTCAAAAGCAAATTTTTGTAACTCTTGATTCATCAACTCGTATTCAGTGCAATGTTTCCCAAATCCTTCTTTGCCTAAAAAATCCCCTAAGCCACCAATTATAAATGGAATATTTGGAGCATCTGACTCTTTTCTAAGGGCCGTAACCATTAAAAGTAATTTCTGATAATAGACTTTGTAGCTGCCATTACTACTATCACTTTCTCCTTGATGCCATAAAATCCCCGTTAATTCACTATTTTGCATAGCAAATTTAGTTTCTTGCAATGCATGTTTAAAAAGTGCCCCATCTACAGCCCATTCATCAATGGTGCTCCCACCCTCAGCACAAGGAATTAACCCAATGATGTCTTCTTCATTTTCACGACACCATGCATCCGCAAATGATCCTGCCAGACTTATTCCTGAAACAGGACGGTCATAATTAATAGGTTCAGCCATCATTTGCCATCTACCATTACGTAGCATTTGTATTCTCTCGTTATAAATTGGGGGTACTTCATGTATAAATCCTCGTCCAGCCATATTTGACTGTCCAATCATTAGAAATGATTTGATCATTATTCTCATCCTCTCTACAATAGTCTAATTAGACTGTTTATATTATTAGTCTAATTAGACTATTTGTCAACAAATACGCTTTTATTCTCTCCCTCTTTATGAAATCAAAAAAGCTGATCTTCAAAAAGATCAACCTTTGTATGAAGTATTAACATCTCAGAAGTGAGGTAATACCATCTAATTCTGATACGATTTCATATACTCGCGTCCGTCTGCCTTTCTTTGAATAGGGTTCCAAACCTGAGCAAAGAACGGTTCACGCTTCGCACGTTCTTTGTAATTCCAGCTTTCGAGCTCACACTGCGGGCAGAAATGTCCACCTTCTAGCATAAGCTTGGGGCTAGCCGTAAAGGTATGGTCGAACGCACATTTGAAATCAAGTTTGCCTGCCCAATTCCCCGTTTCCATATCTGTTGAAAGACATTCACCACCACGAAATTTCGCAGCACCCTTGATATCTTCAAGATTTAATTGCGATGTTGGCTTATTCTCATCATACCCGTGGTCAAGTTTGATGACTTTATCCCAATCTGCGAATTTCTTCATTTCAGACACCTTTGCAGGAATCGCCTCCCAGTTGTTCTTGCTGCCCCAATAAGCGTCTATTTTCTCAATGTCATTTTCCTCGATAAAACGTATCGTTCCTCGCTCTTTTACTGCTTGCTTTTTCATCGTCCGCTTAATCATCGCACCCATCAATTTTTGACCTCCGGGCAATTTAGTGATGACTTTCGCAACAGGCACAAGTGCGCCTAGATTATCAAGGTAGCTTTGATAGAAATAATCTATTGAATCTCGGCGAAAGTGAAAATACTCCTCCAGCTTATCAGAGTCCAGATAATATTGTCCGTGAAAATTCCGTGTTGCATACCATTTAGGATCTATCACATAATCAAGATTTGTTAAACCTAACTTACCATAAAGCACCTGATACATCTCAAGCGTGCTGACTCGACAGCTCTCGCCCCCGCCAATGTTGTAAATATGTTGCCAAAATCCTTCATTTAATTCTCCGTCTATATCCGAGATGCAGAGGTTTCGCATTAAACGTCCTGAATCCCGATCTGATACGTATTCAAGCACATTTTCTAGACAGTTATGGAACATAATAGGGTCTTCTATCTTGCTCATCGCTGGCCCCATAATACCTGTTTGGCGGAGGCTCACCCAATAGCGTAGTCCTGATTCAATTACCATACGCTCGGCGGCAATTTTCGAAACGGCATAGTAGTCATAAACACTTGGTTTGAGAGGGTCGCCCACACGTCCCCAATGGATCGGCGGCATACGGTCACCCGTTTCCGCAATTGTACCGATATTTACGAAACGCGTTACATGGGCACGATCGCTTTTCTTGATGGAATCGACGATGTTCTTCGCTGAACCATAATTAATCTGCATCGTTCGTTCGGGAAACTCATCTGCAGCAGGAGATACAAAGGCTGCTATATGAAGCACAATGTCGGCATCTTTCACACATTCATAGACAAGGTCGCAGTCTAGTAAATCGCCATAGACTACTTTAACGCCACTTAGTCTCTCATATTCTTTCAGCTTTTGGCGGCTGGTTGAATTGTCTAAATCAAAGAGTAACAGCTCGCATTTCGCTAAATCGTTTCTAAGAAATTTCAATGTTTCGCCACCCATATTGCCCGCTGCACCTGTTATCATGACTCGTTTTTTCTTTACCATATTCTTCACCTGCATTATAAGATTATTGACAAGTCATTCGTCTCCCTTCAGAATACAGACACAGTGTCTATTTCACAACCACCAGTTGATTATCAAACTGATGTAATATAGACAGTCGAAGATATTCTGTCCATTAGTTTTCAAAAATTTTTATAGGGGGTGAATCAACAATGAATCAACGTGAACGGTTAACCAAATTGCTGCTGAAGCAAAGCTTGATTCGTCTGCTCAAAGAAAAAAACATAAGCCAAATCAGCGTAAAAGAATTATGCGCTTCAGCAGGCATCAATCGCTCTACCTTTTATTTGCATTATGCAAATGCATACGATCTGCTTGAACATGTTGAGCAGGAGATTATTGATAACACAAATGCATATCTAGAAAAAATCGAAGCTAATGACAATGGCATCACTTATATATTGACCTTCTTAGACTACATCAAAAAGAATGATGATTTATTTGCCATCATGCTACTCAAATCAAATGAAAACGAGTTGTTTTCAAAACGTTTGCTTAATGAAGTACTGATGAATATTGACACTTTCCTTCAGCTTGACGTTCCCGAAAATATGAAGCGTTTTACTTACGCTTATTTGGTTAATGGAAGCTTAGCAATTATACAGGAATGGATATTAGAAAATTTCATTATATCAAGCGATGAATTGGCTCAACTTATTTTCTCTTTGGCGGATCATTCCTTATTAACGTTTAAGTCATCGGAAACTTGAAGTAATAGTCACCAGATCCAACTAGTAGTTTAAGGCCTTCTGACATTTGTTCCACACTGGATAGACCTATGACTTGTTCTATTGGTGTCCCAGACTCCAAGATACTGTCCTGATTCATCGTTGGAATAATAATCTCAGCTGTTGTATTGGATGGAATCAGCACTTGCATTTCTACTGAATCTTCGTTCTGTTTTTTCCAAGTTACCTTGATCGTTCCATGGACAGATTCAAGCGAAGCATCAACCCACGTCAAATGTTCCCCGATCTGCGGCTGGATCCGTATTTTTTTATAGCCTGCTTCTAATAGTTCGATGCCACCGGCAGTGCGATAGAGCCAATCTCCAATAGCACCGTAAGCATAATGGTTATAGGAGTTCATATCATCGCTCCAGAACGAACCGTCCTGTTTTATTCCATCCCAATGTTCCCAAATGGTTGTAGCCCCTCGGATTACAGAATATAACCAGGAAGGATACTCTTTCTGCAGTACCAATTGGTAGGCTACATCCGTATTACCAAATCTAGAGAGAACTAGACACAGATAGGGAGTTCCTACAAAGCCGGTCGTTAGGTGCACTCCATTTTCTTCGATATGGTCGGCTAGCATCTTGGCCGTCCGATGACGATCCTTTTCCTCTAATAAGTCAAACATAAGGGCAAGTGTATACGCAGTTTGTGTCGGTGAGGCCACCCGACCATTTGGCGTTACGAACTCTTGACGGAATGCCAGAACAATCTTCTCATGCAATGCTTCATATTTTAAGGCATCTTCGGGTTTTCCAATGACAGCCGCTGTCTTAGCTAGTAATTCCGTTGAATAAGCATAGAACGCAGTAGCGATCAACTCTTTTAGTGTTGCTCCGACGTAGCTGTTTTCTTTGGCATCCAGACCTAACCAATCTCCGAAGTGAAAACCTGTATTCCAAAGATATTCGTCTTCACCTTGGGCCCGAATATACTCGACCCATGCTTTCATACTTGGATATTGCGTTTTCAGCACACGAATGTCCCCATAACATTGATAAAGCGTCCAAGGACAAATCACTGCGGCGTCTCCCCAAGCAGCAGAGCCGTATCCTGCCGCTGGCACATCGGGAATAACATGCGGAACTCTTCCGTCTTCTTCTTGATCCGCGGCCAAATCCTTTAGCCACTTTTCAAAGAACGGGACGACATTCATGTTGTAGGCAGACGTGCGAATAAAAACTTGAGCATCCCCCGTCCATCCCAATCTTTCGTCTCGTTGAGGGCAATCTGTTGGGATATCTAGAAAGTTCCCCTTTTGTCCCCATAAAATGTTGTGCTGAAGCTGATTCAAGAGTTCATCTGAACAGTTGAAGTTTCCCGTTTGCTCCAAGTCCGTATGGATGACGCAGCCGATGAATTGTTCCAATAATTGATCTAGCGTTATGCCAGTCACTTTTACATAACGGAATCCTTGGAAGGATAAATACGGCTCAAACGTTTCTGCCTCCCCGCCATGGCATATATAAGTAACAGTCTGCTTTGCAGATCGTAAATTTCCGATGTAGAAATTCCCCTCGCGGTCCAACACCTCAGCATGTTCTAAAGTAATTATCGTTCCAGCTTCAGCATGAACCGTAAATCTTACCCATCCAACCATATTTTGTCCCATATCCAGCACGTGTTCGCCTTTAGGTGTAGTAATGACTGCAATAGGCTTGATGGTTTCTATAACCCTGGTCGGTTCGTTTTCCTGAGCAACCAATGAAGTCTCTGGACGGTCCTTGAGAATAGTCTTTTGCCACTTTACATCCTCAAAACCGGGAGAAGACCAACCTTCTACCTCGAGCCTCGCATCATACGTTTCGCCATGATACAATTCTGACATCAAGAGAGGACCTGTAGAAGTACGCCAGTTGTCATCCGATACAATGATTTGTTCAGAATTATCAGATAATGTGACGTGTAGCTGGATAAGCACAGCACGATCCTCACCAAAGATGTCTTTCTTTCCTTCCCAAGCTAAATATCCTTTATACCACCCGTTTCCCACCATGCAACCAAGAGCGTTATTGCCAGCAGCAATCAAAGAAGTCACGTCATAGGTCTGATATTGAAGCCGTTTATTATAACTGGTCCAGCCAGGGTTAAATAACGTGTTATCTGCTGGTTTACCGTTTATATATAAGCGGTACATCCCAAGAGATGTTGCATACACACGCGCTGATACAACATTATCAGGGATTGAAAATTCCGTACGAATATAGTCACAAGGATCAGCCCCATTCTCTTGATGACTCGGAGGTGCTGCTATCCATTTTGCCTGCCACTCATCTACCGATAACAATGCCGTTTCCCAGAACACAGGTTCACTCCATTCTGAAACTATCCCATGATCGTCCCAAGCTCGAACCCTAAAGTAATACCGAGTGCGGGATTGTAAGGCGGGACCTTCGTATTCAATATGCACATTGCTATCCGATTCTACCTTTTCAGAATCCCATATGATTTTTGAAAAGAATTTGTGATCATTCGCGACTTGAACTTGATAGGCTGATTGGATAAATCCCCGTATTTCTGTTCTGATCCACCAACTAAGCCGCGGATGTAAATCATCAATCCCCAACGGATTCTTTCTATAGTTCACTTTAAGATTTGTAACTTCAAAATTGGACATTTGTATCAACCTCCTATATTCATCCAGTAACCTGCCGGAACACTTTGAACTGTATTCATAGATCTTTGATCCGGCAGCTATTTCTATTGTATGAGTTGAGAGAATTTAGAATTGGGGGTGTTTCAGACATTTTTATAGGTGGATCTAGACATTCATTCATTAGTTTCGTACGATATGTCTAGCCTTAGCAATTTGAAAGGGGCCACGATTATGAGTATCAGACGCAGCACTTTTGTCATGTCTGGAGATAGCTTTTTCGAGCCTGGTGTGCCAATTTATGTGAACAGGGCTTACGAAACGTTCGAATTGAATGCGCATTCCCATGAGTTTATCGAAATTACTTATATCAGTGAAGGAGCAGGCGTTCACTACATTGACGATGAGGCTGTTCCTGTCGAGCACGGTACGTTATTTTTTATCCCCATTGGGCGCAGTCATGTATTTCGACCTAAGACCCCGATGAAAGACCGCCCGCTCATCGTTTATAACTGTTTATTTCCAGTAGAGTATTTATCAGAACTTCAGGCTACCTTTCCTCACGCTACAGATATTTGTGAATTTTTCACAGACATGCAATTGCTATGGTTCTCTATGAAAGATGTCAATGGCGCATACCATATTATGTTTCGTGAACTGTTTCGTGAATTCTCGGCAAAACCGCCAGGATATCTAGCTGTCCTCGATGCTCTTTTCGTACAAATATTAACAGGCTTGTTTAGACACCGGTTGCAGATTGTTGCGCCGTCAGGGGATAAGCCGCAATGGATGGCAGTGGATGATGCGATTGCATTTATAAATTACAACTATGCCAATGGGCTTAAACTTAGTGATCTCGCCAGTAAAGCGAACCTTAGCGAACGGCAATTCAGTCGCCTTTTTCAGCATCAGACTGGAATGAGCTTTACAGATTATACGCAAAGTATTCGAATGGATGCTGCATGTCGTATGCTTTCAGGAGGTCATAGAAGTGTAAGCGAAATTGCCGCTGCAGTTGGATATGCTGACCTCAAATTTTTTCACCAAATATTTAAAAAAAAGATAGGAATGAGTCCCCGACAATATAGTAATTCTATTCGAAGTGAGCACTAGCTTCTAACATTCAAGATAATAAAAGCTGCCTAGCAATTGCTAGGCAGCTTATCCTACTTATCACCGGCAAGTGTAAGCCACTTACGATTGTGATGCTCCTGAACTTCAACGGGGGTATCAAAGAAATCACTCAACACATCCGACTGCAAGCAGTTTTCTGTCTCATCCCCTTTATAGATTTCTCCGTTCTTCACCAGCAAAGTATGTGTAAAGCATGGTGTTATCTCCTCGATATGATGCGTTACATACAGCAAAGTTGGTCCGTTGGTTTGCTTCGTAATCTTCTCAATCATTTGCAACAGCTGTTCTCGGGCAAAAATATCGAGTCCTGTGCAAGGCTCATCAAGGATCAATAGATCTGGATTGGCCATAAGTGCGCGTGCAATGAGGACTTTTTGACGCTGACCTTGCGACAAGGTATCGTATGTACGAGCGGCTAAGGAAGAGCAGTCTAGAAATTCCATCAGCTCCTCGGCTTGCTTTTGATCCTCTTCATTCGTCTTGTCGTATAAACCGATAGTTGCGAATTTTCCGCTGAGGACGATGGTCAGCGCAGTCTGATGGCCATATAGCTTCTGTTGCAGCGAGGTGCTGACCCAACCGATTCGTTTCCGTAACTCTCTAAGATCCACATCGCCAAAGCGGTGGTCTAACACTTCGACTTGCCCAGTCGTCGGCCATATATAGCCGTTTACTACGTTCAGCATCGTCGTCTTGCCTGAACCGTTTAGTCCGACGATACACCAGTGTTGCCCTTGTTTCACTTCCCAATTCATATCGCGTAAGATCATTGTTGTATCACGTTGCCATGATACATTTTTGAGTGATATAATCATGCCCAAATTCCTCCTCTACATGAATGTCTATATTGAACTTAAAGCTCAGAAAGTGTTCCATTTAAAATTTTGAGCGTCAATTGTACTGCTTGATCTGAATCCCCATTTTTAATAGATTCATACACTTGTTCATGGTAATCGGATTGAGGATCATGGGAACTATAATTACGGTTTAATTTACTCATTGCATCTGACAAAATATGAGTAAACGTTCTATATAAGTCAATGATTACAGCGTTTTTACTTGCCATCGCTACAGCCATGTGGAATTCTATATCCGATTTGGCATACAGTTCACGATCATTCTGCTTTAGAGCCATATCTCTTGTATCCAAATGTTTTCGCATGTTGAATAAGTCAGTGTCATCATGCCGTAGAGCTGCTAATCTTGCGATTTCTAATTCAATCATTTTTCGAGCTTCAAAGACCTCAATCAATTCTGCACGAAGTAAACGATGGGTAAGTGGTTCTTGAATAATAGGACTGGATTTTAAGTAAGTTCCAAAACCCTGCTTTTTCTCCAATAGACCAGCATGAACTAACACACGGACTGCTTCTCTTATCGTTGATCGCCCTACATTAAATAATTTCATTAATTCAGGTTCTGGAGGTAATTTGTCTCCTGGCAGGATTGTTCCTGTTGAAATTTTTTGTTGTATTTGATTAACAACATCGTCCACTAACTTAGTGGCTTGAACGGGTTGGAACGACCCCTTTTCAAACATCTGATCATCTCCTCTTTTTGCAGAATAACATGATATTCTTTACTTAACAAGTAAGATTTTGAAGTTTATAACGGTCATTATGGGTATGAAAAAGCAGCTAATCATTTTGATTAGCTGCTGACGTAATTTATTTAACTATCCCCTTATTGCATGTTCATTCAATTTTATTGTCCTTTTTCCATTACAGCAAAGTAGTTATTTTCACCGTCTGCGAAATTGAATACTCTTCCACCAGGAATTTCTACAATATCTCCAACCGTAACATTTTTGTCCTTCAACTCTCGATTCAATTGATCAAAATTATCCGAAAAGAACATTAAAGAAGGTGTTCCGAGATTCATTTCAGGATTCATTTGGGCAACCAACTCTTTATTATGAAGAACAATGCTAGTCGCTGCACCTTTCGGAGCAAGCTCGATAAATCTCATAGGGCCATTTGTTTCGTCTAAAATCACTTCGAATCCTAGCTTTTCTGTCCAGAATTTTTTGGATTCCTCTTGGTTATTTACATATAACATAATTTGTCCAATTTTATTAATCATAAGTTATACTCTCCTTCTTAGTCGGGATAATTTATTGCTTTTACAATATACCTCATGAAGAATATTCACGTCAAGGAATATTAATTCGAACTCCCCTTTTGCAAATATAAGTTGGCTTTGTTTCCGGAGGTTGTCCATATCCCCATATTATTTACTTTCTTTTCCTACATTAAACCGAATTTCAGACCAGCGAAAGAGAACATCGATAATTATTTTTATTTTTAAATACCTCTACAATATTTCAATATAACCTTCTGTTCCATTCACACGAATTCGTTGCCCGTCTTTTATCAGCTTGGTGGCATTTTCCACTCCGACAACTGCTGGCAAGCCATATTCACGAGCGATAACGGCTCCATGGGTCATCAGTCCGCCAACTTCGGTGACCAGGCCTTTAATAGATACAAACAATGATGTCCAGCCAGGGTCAGTAAAGGCGGTGACTAATATATCGCCATCTTCCAGATCTGCCTCTTCCATGTTTAAGATGACACGAGCTCGTCCCTCTATTACTCCGGTAGAAACAGGGAGACCTATAATCGCGTTGTCTGGCAAATTTTCTCGTTTGTATTCACCTGTAATAATTTCACCATCAGATGTGATTACACGTGGCGGAGTAAGTTTTTCAAAAAAATTGTAATCGTCTTTTCGTTTACTGATGATCTGATCATCCAGTTTATTTGTGCGTACGACTTCGTGAAGTTCTTCAAAAGTGAGATAGAATATATCTTCTTTTTCATGAATAACGCTAGCTTGTACAAGTTGTTCGGCTTCTTTCAGTAAAGCCTGCTTATAAATGAAGTAGCGGTTAATCATTCCGTATTTTGGATATTCACGGTAACCGATATAATTCCGGATAAAACTGATTACTCGTTTTGTCTCTTCAGCTTTTAGTTCTCCATCCGGTAATTGCTTCAATCGATCTAATAACTCTTGTTCTTTTTCTAAAGCCTCCTGTCGGCCTTGCTCAAATTTTCGATTGCCAGCATTAGGCTCAAAGTTTTTGATATTACTGAGAATCATGGGGACAAGTGTAATCGGCTTTTCACTCCAACGAGTTCTCGAAATATCGATTTCACCGGCACATCGCATTCCGAATTTGTTGAGATAAGCATAGATTGCATCTTGAGTTGCCTGTCCACCATCAAACTTAACCAGTTTATCCAAAAAACCATCATCTTTTACATGTTGTAAATAATCAACTATTTCCGGGTAAGGACGAATCACATCTGCAACATCCAAAAGCGCCAGACCCATTTCTGAGGTAATGTTGTTTGGTACAGATTGAGAAAGCATATCTGCTGCGTTTTTTTCACCTAACCACTCGTACATTTTTTCATTAATCCATGACGAAGCGTTCATAGCAGTCATAAAAACCTTTGTACTTTGTGGGTCAGATAAGAACTTCTTTAATTCCTGGAGATCTTCAAGAATAAAATCAAATAGATCTGCTCCTGATTTCGTTCGGATGTTTTGTCTTAATTCTTCTATCGACGTTTGACTGTTCTTAATCAAATCAGAAACGATTGCCGGATCATTTTCGATTAATGCTTGAAAACCTTCTGACGAACTATCTTTACTGCTATTAACGGGACTCTGTTCTTTTCTATCGTCTGGTAACGATTTTATATATTCTCGTTCTATTAGGGTCATAAATGCGTCTTTTATGAGCGGATCGGATTTCCCAAGGGCATTTATGAAATTTTCTCTGCTGACAGGTGAAGCCAGCATATGTGTAACATCAACAAACAACCTTCCACCGGCCTTACGCATGGGTGCAGGAGTGATTAACAGGTAAAAAGACAATCCTAGTGGTTTCATGGGATCCGTCATCATTTGTTGATGACCGACAGATACGTAAACGTGATTTTCTTGATAATTTACTTCAGGGATCGGGTATAAAGTAGTGATTGGCCGGCTTTGAACAATATAAAAAGTATCATGATCCAAACACCATTCGATATCTTGTGGACAACCAAAATAAGCTTCAATCTCTCTACCTATGCGTGCCAGTTGTAAAATTTGTTGTTCGGAAAGGGTTTGAGTCTTTTGCTGATCGAGATCGATTTTCAGGGTCTCTGTTCCACCTTCTTTTAATCCATAGATAGCCAATTTTTTGGTTGCTATCATCATATCGACGATTTCCTCTTCCTGTACTTTATAACAATCGGCAGATACCAAGCCAGAGACCAGAGCTTCGCCAAGCCCAAAACTGGCATTAATAGATAGCAGCTTTCGATTAGAAGTCATCGGATCAGCTGTGAATAAAATTCCTGAAGCCTGAGGGAAAACCATCTTTTGCACGATAACAGATAAATATACCTGTCTGTGATTAAATCCATTTTGCATGCGGTAGATTACCGCGCGATCCGTAAATAGAGATGCCCAGCATTTGCTGATGTGCTGCATGATTGCTTCTCTTCCGATGATATTTAAATAGGTGTCCTGTTGACCGGCAAATGAGGCATGTGGTAAATCTTCAGCAGTTGCACTAGAGCGTACTGCATAAGCCTGTTCTTCACCAAGTTGGGAGAGATAGTGAGTAACTGCCGTCACAACATCGGAAGGAATTTCTACTTCCATGAGGAGTTGTCGAAGCTTCTTACTGATTTCACCAATTTGCTCTCGATCGTCTACGTTTAATATGGATAGTTGATCCAATAAAATATGATACTTTTCGTTCTTTTCGATGGCTTTTTGGTAGCCCACTGTTGTAACACAAAATCCTTCTGGTACTTTTATTCCTTCGATAGTTGATAATCGCCCTAAATTCAACCCTTTTCCGCCCACGAGCAAAAGCTGTGTGGTTTCTATTTCCTGAAAACCAAGAACCAATGAATGCATACAAAATCTCTCCTAACCATTAAAATGAGAAAAAATTTGACAAGAGTTTAGCTGCATGGTATATTATAAATATAAGATGCATTATCTGTGCCTTTATATTTTTTGTAGTCGTGATCCGATTATATCATCGTGTCTTTTTATATGCAATATAAAAGAACCTGAAAGCTATTCAGGTTCTTTTTTGTGTTTCCCGCTATTATTTGTTATTCAAAAACCATGGTTCGAACCGAACTACAACCCATAGACTTCAAACTCATAAATTCGTGCTGCTGTATCGGCTCCTTGGGTGGGCTTAAGAGTTATTAATTTTACATAGCGAGCTTTCACCAAAGCAATCGCGTCTGTCGACTCAGCTGCCGAGTTTCCTTGCACGTTTACAACATCCGTCCAGTTCGTTCCGTCGTTACTCACCTGAATGGTATAATCGCTTGTATTAAACCCGGACCATTCTCCTCCACTCTGAGCATGCTTGATGATAAAAGTGCTGATTTGATGTTCGGCTCCTAGATCGACTTGTAGCCAATGAGGCAGATTTCCAAGTGCACACCATTTGCTATTATCCGTCACTTTACCGTCAACTGCGTTTGGTGCGCCTTCTTTGTCTCCACATGCATGATCGGCTGTTGCAGGTTTTCCAAGTGCTAAATTCCTCACCGCACCAGCTTCCTTACTCACTGTAATGAGCGCCTTTTTCATAATTGTGTCTTGGCCCGAACTGTTGGTTGCAGTTAGTGACACGTTATATATGCCCTCCTGATTGAACGTTACAACCGGGTTCTTCGATGTGCTGACAGCTGGGCTACCGCTTTCGAAGCTCCATGACCATCCTTCTGTCACTTCGGTCGACAGGTCGGTGAAGTTTACGCTTTCACCTGGAGCTACCAAGGTCCGATCAGCCTTGAACTCTGCAATCGGCTTCGGATAAGCTGGCCAGCTGATCTTCACGCTGGAGGCCTGACCTTGCTCGTATCTTCCATTGATTGCAACGACCTTTAATGCTGTTAGTGTTTCTTTGTCTATTCTTCTCATCTCAGGAACGTAAAACACATGATTTGGCGTTGCGCCCAATAAAACCTCACTGCCATCAGGAAGTACTCGATAGATTTCGTATTGCTTCACCTGCTGGTCAAGTGGTTTCCACTCCAATCTAGCATCTCCATAAATTCCATCGCGGAAATCGGATTGGGTAACCTTCAGATCGCGAACCGCTGGTAGCGTTTTGATCGGGTCGTTGGCATTTTGGATGGAGAGCTGGCCAATTTGAATACTATAATTATTAATCGTATCCTTGGAATCAAAATAAAGTGACAATGCTACGATTCGTTTCCCTTTGTATGGGGTCAAATTCAAAGTTTCGGTAGTCCAGCCTGGTGCTGTCTTATCCTTCACGTTAAGAAAGATAAATTGATCTGGTTGGTCTGCAAAAGCAAGACCTACCTTCATGCTAGGCTTGTTCAGTGTTTTATAAGTAACCGATAGCTTTGTGCTTGCTTCGATTTTAAGGTCTGTCTTGTAGAGCTTCAGATGTGTTGCATTGTTATGGCTCAGATCACCTGAAATCTTCAGCGAACTGCCACCGTAATACGCATCTGACCAATCGAGCTCTGGAGTAAGTGAAGTTCCTTTGCTGTCTGCGATCCAGCGCCATGTTGGCAGGATATCCTGCAGGCTCCGGTTATTCCATCCCTTATCTCGTACCTGCTGCCCTCGGACATAATATTTCTGCCCGCTTCCTGTATTGAAATTGGTGATGAAAGGTAGCTTATTTACAGGGGATGATTCTACCACATTGTTCGCGATTCCTTTCCAGGCCTGATCGCTCACGGTGTTACCCGGATTCCCGTTTGGCCCCACCCAGAATTTGTTCTCGCGTGCGAAGAAATCCTCCATGCTTTCTGCGCTGTTGAAAGCCCAGTCTGGACGGTAGATACCAAGGGAAGTGACGGCAGGTTGACCATCCGGAAACAGCAGATTCCAGTTCACATTCGTATCGTAGCCCTTGGCTTCAACATCTATCCCTGCATACAGGTCATACGGACTTCTATCTAAACTTTTGGCCTTCTCTGCCGAGCTTTTAAGATCTTTCCACCAGAAGTTCAGGAACACATTGTCTGTTATTTTCTTATTATTGTCTTGCAGGAACATTGCATTCTTGTCATTTAGCGCATTTTGCCAACTGATACTGCCCTCCTTGGTCATGGAGTCGTACCATACGATTTGCATAGATGCAGATTTGTGCGATTCTAGATAACTTAGGAAAGCTTTCATTTTCTGGGCATCAGCTGGTGTTCCACCCTCAGTCTCCTGGTTAATAAACCAACCGTCAAATCCGTAATACTTCGCAACCTGGATCAGCTTATCTGCGGCAGGAAAGGAACCGTCGCTGTTCTGCTGAAGCATTTGCTTCACCCATTCAAATTTCCCTCCATAAACAGTTGGCGGGAAGAACACCGTTCCGACGATCGGTACGCCATTTTTATGTGCTGCGTCGATCGTATCACCGCTTGGTGGTACGATAATTCCTTCCCCGGCAGATCCGCCCCAATAGACCAGCTTGTCAACATATTGCCAATAAGTAAACGTATTAGCTCCAAATTTGTCTGATCCCTGTGATGGCACACCACTTGTTCCCGAGTTCAGTGCTGATAAAGCCATAACTTTTGGCGCTTTTGTCGCATGAGCATTGACTCCATCTGTCACAAAGCGGTCTTGCAGCGGAATTGTACTTCGGTTGAATACCGCATCCGGGTCGGATGCAGGACTCCACTGAAGCAATTGCTCTGGAAACCAGTAGGATGAATAAGGCTGTTTAGCGAACGCAGTAGTGGATAATGCTACGAACATCACAAATAAGAATATAAAACCTGCACCAATCTTTTTCATGCCGTACTCCTCCAATCGATTATTTTATGATTGCGCTTACATTTTATCAAGTTGGACAAAGCTCTAGATAGTGGATTAATGACAAGTCCAGGTGCAAATATTACAGATTGTAAGTCTGAAGCTAGTATCAGACAGCACTCCATAAATAAAAGAGCCCTCATTTAAACAAATGGGGGCTCTCAATCTTTTTATGTCATTTAGAATCAATACTGGACTTGTTTGGGATTTCAAGTTATGTATCCTGACGTTAAGCATTCAGATTTAAAAGAAATTGCCGTGTGTTCTGATAAGCATCGTTCCATCCCATTTTAGCATAGAAGCGTAGTCCGTCGAGCCCCTTGAAATAATAAGCTCCCATTAGCCGCTCTTTAAAATAAGGTATCTTTATGCTGGCTTTCTCTTGATTGATTTGATATGTCTTAATGACATCACTCCACGGCATATGCCGATCGAGAATCGCAAGGTCTATGAGAGAATCACCGTACATGCAATTCCCATCGATGATGCCGGTAATTCGTGTTCCATCGGACAAAATATTCCACTGTTGAAAATCTCCGTGTATAAAGCTTCTGTACGATTCATTATAGGGTACGTAGTCCATCAACCGACCGTATATTTCTTCATATACATCTCTCTCCAAGCGAGAAGTACGGAAGAGATCATGCCAGTTCTCCCAGAATGTTCCCCTTTGATCCTCTGCATTTACAGCAACGACGAAGTCTTTCCATGATACATAGGATCCGTTGCCGTCAGCAGCGATCCACCCATAGCCGTTAGTTGACCCAATATCTGCTTCAGCCATTTTTTTCAAAATACTAATAATCTCAGTCAACTGATGAGTTTGTTCCTCTGCTGTGAAATCGGATAGATTCCGTCCTTCAATTCGTTCCATGATTATATAGGTTAACTGGTTAATTCTCCCTAACGCCAAACATTTGGGGAAAGGGATGTTTTGACCTGAGAGCAAATTGGATACATAGTGTTCCGTTTCATATGCTCCTTCCAGATCACTGAATTTCATAACATACCCCTTCCCTTCGTGGTTGAATGAAAACACATTACTTATGTTGCCGCCAGAAAGCGGTTTAATCTCAGTCGAACCAGGCCCAAGATGATTGTCTAATAGTTTTTCAATTGCACTTATGGCCAATTTCGGTTTCTCATAAGTCACCATTGCTTCAACTCCTATAAATCGAATAGTCTCGGATCTATATCCTTTGAGGACTACTTCAAAATTTTCTTAGCCTTTCGTTTCCTAATACGATCAATTTACGTACAGCTTACCAGATAGTATTGATAAACTGGATAGTAAAAACAATTATAATTGAATTATCCGCAACTGAGCATTATTGAACAGAGGGGACATTTTTAGGGGACCAACTAGTTAAGTATTAGACTTAATTATATTTCTGGAAAATCATCCTATGGGTGTTCCATTAGGCAGTTTCATATCTGGCTTCAATAGAATTACGTCACCCTTTTCAGGTACACCTCCAAGGACTAATACCTCTGAATTAAAGCCTGCAATTCGTCGAGGAGGAAAATTGACTACCGCAATTACTTGCTCTCCGATGATATCTTCAGCCACATATCTTCTAGTAATTTGTGCACTAGATTTCTTTATTCCGATCTCATCTCCAAAATCAATCTCAAGCTTGATCGCAGGAACTTTTGCTTCGGCGAAGAATTCAGATTTAATTATTGTTCCAACACGAATATCCAGTTTCAAAAAATCATCAATAGTAGCCATATAGCATTCTCCCTTTAAATGATATTTTCTTAATTTATTTGCTTATCTACTTTGATTCTGATATTTAACAGTAGTGTAATTGAAGGCTTTTACCCAGAAATACATCCCCATGCCGAGTAGAGTCATCATCCCTCCTATAAATTGAAAGCTAGTGATTGTTTCTCCCAAGAATAGATAAGCTAGTATTATGGCGAGAACAGGCTCACCAATAATCCCTACAGAAATAGTAGTTGCACCTAAAGATTTCAATAACATATTAATAATAGATTGTCCCAAAATAGTTGGGATTAATGCGAGTAAAAAGAAATAGATCCAGTCCGAAGTGTTATAATCTATCAAAGAGAAATGGTTTGACAAATTGTAGATTAACAAGACGCTTCCGCCAAGGAAAAAAACAATAACACTGTATAAACTTGCTCCTATTTTATGACTTACTTTTTGTCCTGCCAGCATATACGCTGATACAAAAACGGTTCCTAATAATGATAAGCCATCCCCTATTAACGCCACTTTAGAAACTCCAAAGTCTCCCCAAGCGATAACTATTGAACCCAGAAGTGCAATCACTAAACAAAGAATGTTTACCACATTTACCCGTTCTCTGAAGATGAAGTATGAACCAATCATTACAAATAAAGGCTGCAATGATAATATCACCATAGAGCTTGCAACCGAAGTATAAACTAAAGACTCCATCCAAAATAAGAAGTGTAATCCAAGAAAGAGACCCGCTAAGAAAACAATACTCCAGTCTTTTTTACTCATCTCCAGACAGCGAAGCTTTTTCCATGATACAAAAGGAAGCAATAAAATTACAGAAGCAAACAATCTATACATGCCGGCTACAGAGGTGGGAGTATTTGAAAATTTTATCATGATGGAAGAGATCGAAATAGATAAAATACTAATAAAAAGCAAAATGTACGGATATGACGGTTTATTTGATTTCACATATAATCCTCCAAAATGTTCTATCTACTTCCTGTGCACAGAGTGATAAAATCAAGATTGGATATAATAATATCATCATCATTGTTTAAATTGTGTCATTATATCGTTGTATTATATATAAATATCATCATTTTAGAAGGGACGTCATTAGATGTCAAAACTGCTGCACGAGAACATTCTTTTTCCTGATGCTTCATTTCCATACATTATGTACACAGCTAACTCTCGGAAAATTATCCCTGAAGGACGAGGATTTAATGACTTACATTGGCACGAAGAACTTCAGATCACTTTGGTTACTCAAGGTAAACTAGTTATACAAGTGAATGGTATTGATTATGAATTGAAAAATGGCCAAGCCATTTTCATCAATAAAGGTGCCCTTCATGTTACGACGCACCTGACTCCTGACGGTCAGTATGTGAGTTTCAATTTTCCTGAAAAGCTGTTGGTCTTTTATGCAGATAGTGCTATGGAAAAAAATTATGTATCACCTTATACGAACTCTTCCTTACTGTCTCTAGTAATTAAAGGAGATGCTGAATGGCAAAGAGATGTACTAAACATGCTTTTGGAGCTGAAGAATAGATTTGATATGCCAAAGAAATGGGGATGGGAATATGAGGTTTCTATCAGAACCGTACAACTCTGGTTAACCTTGATATCTAATATTTCTCTCTCCTTTGAGGACACAGCTAAATACGTAAAAAGGCAGCAAGAACGACTTCAACTCATGCTTTCTTTCATCCATCAGCACTACGCAACTAATATAACTTTGCAAGATATTTCTGATGCTGCTCATTTAAGTGTTTCAGAATGTACCCGTAGTTTCAAAAAGACCCTTCATATCACACCGTATGAATATTTAATAAAGTACCGGATTAAGAAAAGTATGGAGCTATTAATTTCAACTGATTATACAGTAACTGAAATTGCCCATAGAGTTGGTTTTAATCATGTTAACAACTTCATTCAGTCCTTTAAAAAACATCAAACAAGAACACCTAAAGATTTCCGGAAATTAAGAAATGAAATCAAAATCCAAGATACTTTGCCAATAGATACTCCTGGACGGGGGCCGGAATTGTTTTAAACTATATAAAAAGTGGCAGTCACGAAGGCTTTTTTGCCCTGTTTGACTACCACTTACTGTTTAATATCCCATATCCTTCAATATTTTGGATAACGTGCTCAGACGCTCACCGATCATTTCATCGTCATCGCTAAGAGCTTGATTAAATAGCTTAATATCTTCATTAATTCGCTCATTATCTGTACATACCGCTACAGTCATCGCATCCCCTTGCAAGCCAACTCTGTCGATGACGGGCTGCTCCGGGTCATATAAATTCTCATATCGATACGCTTCGCGGAAATGTTCTAACGACCGGCAAATTAGAATGGACAAATCAAGCACGCGATGAAGAGGCAGTTCCTCAGATTGTCTGGACCATTTTTCCCCGGTATATCTCCATACCTTAGCCGAAATATCGACCTTTCCTCTATCATTCCACTGCGCCAATCCTAAGGAAAGACCTTTCGCATCTGTGTTTCCAGCCATTCGGCCGTCAACCTTCTCATAATTCTCCGATACGACAACAGGCTTATGTTTTAAAGTTGTAGGTATTTTCATGTTTTTTTTCTTCCTTCCAGTTACTATTTTACTAATTTACTAAACGTCGGTTTCATCTTATCTTGGATTTCATCGTTAGTCAATTCGTGGTTTGTTATAACCTTTATCTCCGTAGGGCTGTAACTTCTCTAACCATGGCTTTAAGATTTTCTTCCGTTCCCAGCGCATATCAGTTACCTTATCTATCTCCTTCTGTTCTAGTACCTCATAGGTAAACGCATCCGCACCGAATTCTTTCCAATCCTTCTGGAGCTGGGCATTTGCAAATCTCCCTGAATCCAACTGCATTTGCAGGGTAAGCCATTTGTTTTTCAAATTAGGATAGCTGTCGATAAATATTTTGCCGTTGATTTGGTTTTTGATTTGAGCAACACCCATATAAATCTTAATTTGTTTGTACTCCTCGATCAGCTCTTTGCGTTTATTCATATCCATATCTTTCTCTCCTTATCTTAGATAATAAATTCATGGAAATTGTAGTTGGATTTTCATTTTCCCAGCGATTCCAGCTGCACTTTACTTCTTTTCTTAACCACAATAGGAAGCAGAAAAAGCGCACCAATAATCACAAATACACCACTCGCCATAAATACGCCCATCAAGGAGAACGTATCCTTTAGGTAGCCGGAAATGAACATGCCAACCACCATCATTCCCATAAAAATAGGCATGATTGCTCCTGAAACTCGGCCAATAAAGGCCCCTTCGGTATTTCGCACAAGAAGTGTCTGAATCCCTCCTTGAATGCAAGGGTAAAACAAACCACTGATCACCAAGAAAATAATCGTCAGCCAAATTTGCTTAGAAGCACCCATTCCAACCGTACAGACGGCATTGACGAGTAAGCCTATCAAAAGCAATAGCTGTGGCCTTACTTTTTTGGCTATCCCGATTATTGCAGCTCCGCCTACTAACATGGCTGCCCCACTAGCCATCACAAGCCACTGAAGAAATTGTTTGTCCTTACCTAAATTTTCGATGACAAGAAAAATCTGAAGCGGCTGAGTTAGTCCTGATGCCAATCCCACCGCCGAGAAAGTTAAACTAAGTGTTCGTAAGGGTTTACTCGATCCGATGTAACGCAAGCCAGCCGTTAACTCTTTGATGAAGCCGCTGGCTTTACCTGACTTCGGTTCTTCTTCATCCCGAGGAAGGGAAGACAATATAAGCGAAGAGCCCAGAAACATAACGGCTGTCAGGATCAGAGATACGTGAATTCCAAACTTAATAAAAATAAACGTACCGATAACAGGTCCCAAAACCATAAAGACAGCGACAAGGGTTTGGGACATCGCCATAACGCCTTGCAGCTGTTCAGCTTGCACATGTCTCTTGTACAGTTTCATCGCCGAAGGCTGAGAAAATTGAGATAAACTGGCAGATACAAAAGATCCGATAAGAAGCGCAATCCATCCGCCATTCATGACCGCAATCAGCACCACCCCGACGGACAAGCCAGATAACAAATCGCTCCATACCATGGTTCTCTTCGGCCGCCATCGGTCGGCAAAGGTCCCACCAATAAGACCAAAAAGAAAGATCGGTGCAAATTCGGCAACCGATATCAGAGATACATCTACCGGATTATTATTCGTCAATTCAGATACATAAAGAAGGACGGCATAATTCCGGATCCATATTCCGAGCTGCAATAACACACGGGAGAGGATAATTGTTCGAACATAACGATTAGAAAACATTTTAATTCCCCATATCCTTTACTATTTTTTACACCTTCTCAAAACTCTCCAACATGACAACAGGATTATGTTTAAACGTTGTTGGTATTTTCATTGCACCACTCCTATTTAATAATTTACTGATTTACTAATTTACTAAATCACTGCTTCATTTTATACAGGATAGTGTCGTTCGTCAAGCCGTTTTCAGTCTCGATATTCCACAATCCTTTTTTTAAAGGTGTTAATTGATTCTGTAAACAAATAAAAAAGTGGAGCAACTGCCGTAGCATTTGCTCCACTTTTTTACGTTTATCTAATATCAAAAAATTCTTTAGCGTATTCGACAACGCCATGGACATCTGAGAGACCGTCATCTATAAGCTCAACGGCCATAAAATTATCGTCTGAAACTTCGAAAGGTGCATCTATACCAAATTGACTAGCTTTTTTATAACCAAACTTCGGATAATACTTATCATGACCCAAAACGACAGAGCCTTTATATCCAAGCTGTGTTGCGATTTTGTGGCCTTCAGTAATCAGTAGCTTCCCTATACCCTTGCTTTCCATTTCTGGTAGTACTGCAACAGGTGCAAGCGCAACCAGAGTTTGATCACCCACTAGAATTTCTGTAAAAAGGATATGACCGACGATCTTATTCTCATATTCAGCTACAAGAGATAACTCCGGAATAAACTTTGTCGAGCTCCTTAGTCTATTTACCAAATTGTGCTCATCATGATCTGAATGTTCCGCATTTTCAAATGATTTTTGGACTACATGGTAGACTTCGTTAATATCTTGAGCTTTTTCTTGTCTAATGATAATGTTCATTAAATTAACCTCCTGATCATGGATTTGAGCTCATTGCTTTCTATTCTGGGTCTTGGATAACCGTTAATCGTTACCTGAATCATAGCTCGTCCCAATTGTTCCGATGTAATGACACTGTTTAACTTCTTTAGTATGGGATAAAGTGGCTTCATCACATCATAAAAAATCTGATACACTTTTGTTTTGGATTGTATGCCATATAGGGGTAGAATTACACCTGGTCTGAACATATAAGCGTCCTTAAAAGGTAGCTTCAACAGATCGTTTTCTGTCTTCCCTTTCACTCTTGCCCACATAGAGCGTCCTTTTTCCGAACTATCTGTCCCACTTCCAGAAACATATACAAAGGTCATTTGAGGGTTCAATCTTGCTAATGTTGTTCCGGCGGATAGCGCGATATCATATGTTACTCTTTTATATTCATCTTCCTTCATACCAGCAGAGGAAACCCCAAGGCAGAAAAAGCATGCATCATAACCTGTGATTTCATGTTCTATACTTGATAATTCAGCTACATTGGATAGTTGAATTTGTCTTAGTTTTGTATGTTGATGCTCTGTCTTTTTACGCCCAATCGTAAGTATTTCTTGAACTCTATCATCCATCAAACATTCACGCAACGCGCTTTGACCAACCATACCTGTAGCTCCAAAAATAATGACCTTCATATCATTGACTCTCCAATCTAAGAGATGATTCTATTTCCAATATTAACAGGCATTTCCGAAGCCAACAATCTTTTGGCGTAATCATGGCTTGTAACAATGTGCTTGCTTCTTGATCCTTTATAATCATGTAACAACAGAAGGATTCCCAATTTCCGCTTCACCTAATATAAAGTCCTAGAAAGCTATACTATAAATCTATTAAAGTTTGACCTTGTTTAGGATCAGTGAGACGAGCATATTCTATCCAGATTGATAATAGTATGAAAGAAATGAAACCCACTCCAAGCCCTTCAACTGAACTATGATGCCCTAACCCCAGCTTGGCCTGGGAGGAATAAGTGAAACGATTAACGGAGGTGTTTTTTATATGCAATGTATTTTGTGTGGCCCTGCTCCAGCTATTACCGTATTCCATGAGTATCATTCGTTTACGTTGATACGGTGTAGCAACTGTGGTCTTATCTTTAGAGCGAATATTGCGGAGGTTGATACAACCGGCTTAATCGCAGATATTTATAATACAGAATGGATTGCAATGCGTGAAAAATATGCTCAAGCTACCTATTCTGATCATGCTCTGTTTAATTTAATGCTGCTGGAAATGTTCAGTCCAGAAAAAGGAGCATTGCTAGAGTTTGGTTCTGGAACAGGTGAATTTTTACATGCTGCTGAAAATGGCGGCTGGAGAGCGGTTGGCATTGAACCCTCACAATTGTCACGAGCCTATGCCAAATATAAATACGGTGTGGATCTGGTTAAAGATGAATGGAAACGCACCCAAGACGATGACTCGGCTGAAAATCCTGATCTTCCTCGTTATGATGCGGTAGTGTTCTGGCATGTGCTTGAGCATATTTCCGATCCATTTTCATTTTTGAAGGATATTCGTAATCTTTTGACAACGCAAGGGAAAATTTATTTCAGTATTCCCAACAGCCATTCTTTAACCAACGAAGTCTACGGACCTGAATCACCGTTATTTATTGAACCCGATCACCTGTATCATTACACGGACGCTAATGTGCGTGAATTACTCAATCAGGCTGGATTTGATATCAATTCGATATTCACGCGGCAACTGGTCTCCGTTTCGGATGTATTGATCGATGCACATCCTCACTATGGGCCGAATACTCCATTTGTTGAACGAATGGCTCTTTTGGCCAGATGGCAAGGTGAACGTCGCGGACATGAGATATGTTGTGTGGCCAGTCTGAAGGAATAATTTATTATACTTGCAAGAAAAAAAGCTGGAGCCAAATACACTTGGCTCCAGCTCTTTTGTGATGATTACAATCCCATAATTCTATAAATCAAAGCAGCAGCCTCCGCACGGGTGGTCAGATTCAGTGGTCTGAAGGTTCCGTCGGAATAACCATTGATTATCCCTGACTGCTGCAGGTACTCAACTGCTTCCCTGGCATAAGCTCCGATTTGCTTCTGATCAGCAAATACTACGGTTTTGCTGGAGTAATCCGGCTGAAGAGCAGCTAAACTCCGAGCGCGAAACAAAATAACAGCCATTTCTTGGCGAGTAATCGGTTCTTTTGCGCCAAAGAAGCCTTCGCTGCGTCCGTTAACAATCTTTAGCGCCTGAGCTGTTGAGACAGCTTGGTAATACCAAGCGTCTGGACTCACATCTTCGAAAGTATTGCTGTTCTCAGCCTGAAGGTCCAGTGCCGATACCAGCAGTTGAACAAACTCCGCTCTTGTGATTTGGCGGGCAGGCTCATATTTGCCATCTCCTGTGCCGTGCACCAGGTCACGGGAAGCCAACGCTTCTAGGATAGCAGCGAAGTCCGAATTGACATCAGAGAAGTGTATATCTCCATTCGCTGCAGCGTATAATCCGAAGTTCCGTGTTGTGAAGGTGATGCTCTCTGTACCTGAAACGTATTTGGAGTTCTTGACCACTTCCGCCAGCCCCTCGCGGGTAATAGAATAGACGATGGCTTGATTCGGCGCTTCACTAGGATTCAATTTATATCCAAACGATACCTTCATTGCCGCAGATTGACTTAATGTTTCTATTTGCTTTCCGTCTACCATCAAGGAGATCCGGAACACGGCATGCGTTTTCCATTTCTCTTTTAATGCAACAGAAAGGGTTGAAGGATCAACAAAATGAATGGACAGCTCTAACTGCTTGGAGCCCTCCGGAATATTGCTACCCCTCTTGTCAATTGGGAACGTTACGGTGGTTGCACCTGCTTTTATTGTAAGAGAGGTAACATTATCTTTCAGTTCGGTAACGGGCAATTGAAAGGTTACACCCTTAGCTGTGGCATCTAATTTAGTAAGCTCAAGTACCAATGCACCATCTTGCACACCATTCATCGCTTTTTGAATTTCTCCAGTAGGAAGCTGTGCAAGGCGCATTCCTTCAGTATCAGGTGAAGCCTGAATCTGAATATGGCCGGCTGAGATTATATTCACTGGATTAACTATTTTCCCTCCACTGTTACTATTGTTCCCGCCATTATTGTTGCCGGACGAACCGCCGGGCGTTTCTGTTCCCCCGCTGTCTTCACTCCGTACCACTTTCAAAGTGTAGGTCTTTGTTGTTGTTCCATTTGCGGCGGTAACTTTGATGCTGACGCTATTTTCTCCTACTTTTAGTTCACTTCCGCTAGTTACTGTTAATTTGGCTTTCGGATCTAAAGGTATCCCTGTTACAGTCACGGCTGTTTTAGAAAAGGGTACATTTATTGTATAGGTGAGTGTGTTCCGGTCAAACCCGGAAATATCTGTACCGTCCATACTCAAAAAGCTCAAATCAGCATTATCACTCGGTTGTGTCCCCTCCTCATCTTCGACATTCATAAACTGGAAGGTGCGGAAGAGTGTCGCATCTTTCGCAGCGCCAATGCCTGATCCCCACTCAATATACCCTTTTCGGCCCGCACCATCATTATCGTTAACCAACATCGAGAAGCTCAAGATATTGCCTAATGCTGCCCGAATTGGACTTACTTCACTCCAAGGTAGTGCCAGTGCATATGAGGTAATCTTAGCCGCTTCATCTCGGGTTACACTTAGAGTTCCTTTGGTCAACACTCCAGTAGCAGCACCTTTCATGGACAGCCAGCGGTATATTTGCGGCCCCTCCGGCGTCTGTGAAATTCCGTATTCATACCAGGATTGGCTATCGCCCGGTACACCGGGAGCAAGGCTGAATTGAATACTGTCATTTTGCCAAATATTAATCCCGGAAGCGTTATGGCTGAATACATCATCACGGATGTCGGCGGTTAAATAAATGTTATCCGCATCCCAGCGTAATTGCGCTGTTCCGCTAAGATCATCCGCACCGTTATACCCGCTCAACAAAGGGGTTCCGTCTGCAAGATCAATCAGCGCGGGAGTTTCTGTGTCTGACTGATGCTTCATCCGGTTAATATCTATGTTTTGCTTGAGGTGAACTGTCTCATAGCCTTCAAGGTCAACGGTCAACTCTAGTGGATATTTAACGCTTTCAGAGAATCCCGGCAAGGGTATTGGATAAGTAAATCCGCTATTCGGAGCGATTTCAGCTAGTTGCGACTGGCTACCACTGAGCTGATCACTTCCTTCTCCTATTTTCCAGGAAATTTTGTTAATTCTCAGAGGGTCTACTCCAGAACTGTTTGTAAACTGAAGTTGAAGGGATATGCCTCCGTTTCTACCATCTGTAATATGAGGAGCAATTTTTAAGCCTTGAAAATATAATCGCAGATCATCCACAGGTGCTTCAGGCAGTGTGGCAGGATCAAGTCCGGGTCCATTATAGGCTCCGATATTCGGTGGATTTTCTGCTGAGATAGAGTTGCCCCAATAGTCACGGCCTCCGTTGTCTGCAATGATTGCACCAGCCCCAAGCGCAGGGGAGCCTTCTCTTAACTTGTAACCGTCCACTGTATTCCAGCCAATTCCACCGCTGCCCTGAGCAACCAAGAGCGGATTCGCTGTGACGGGATTCGTATTTTCCGGCTCGCTTACCGGATGATTTCCATACAACAGGTTGTGGTCGAAGCTGCCATTTACCCCAGGCAGATTATAACCTCCCTGTCCAAGGTTGTAGACCAGATTGTTCCTGAACGTATAGGGAGCGTTGATATTTCCTGCGTCGTCCCATTCATGGTCGATTATTTTGGTGTTTTGCCCAGTGCCGATATAGATCGTATTGTTATAGATTTGCGTATCCGGCGTAACCCCACCTGCAAAATTAAACGTATGCGTCAGATCATTCTGGCTGATGTTGTATCTGACTACATTGTTAGAGGAGCCGGTCAGCACTCCTGGAGTTAAACGGGCATCGACAAAAAGCATGAATCCGCCCTTATTGCCATGGCTGTAATTATATTGAACTACACTGTCCATAGTATCAATATCCAGATTGAAGCCCTGACCATCTCCCTCTGGTTTATTTGTGTTAAAGGACTCATTAAACTGCACGATATTATTCTTACCCCGGGTCGGCCAGATTGCGGCTGAGCCGTTAAACTCGCCTTCTTCGGAGTAGTTCCCACCTTCTTCTGCTATGTTATGCTCAATTAACGCTCCGTCCGCACCGAAGGTGAGAATGCCGTCGCTGTCTGCTTGTTTGACATAATTTCCGCGGATCGTAACATTGACCGTAGCATAGTCGGCTCCGTTGAAACGCTGATCCCATACGACAATTCCTGTCCGTCCAATTCGTTCGACCGTGTTGCCTTCGATCCATACCCCATCGAATTTGTCCGTGCCCGTCGTTCCGCCCACATATACGGAGATTCCACCGAACGCATGTGGACCCCCTTCTGCACCGGAAACTGTCGGATAACGGAAGCTGCTTGATACATCATGAACATAGTTATCCTGGATGAGGATATTTCTTAATGTCCCTCCGTTTGCGTTCTCCACCATTATGCCTTCCCGGTAAACCGTTCCTCTCTCGGAAGCATAATTAGTAACCTCAAGATCCCGAATTACCCAGTTTGAGGCATTACGCAGGTATACAGCTGCTCCGGCCATGCCTCCACCATTGATAGTCGGTTTACTTCCGCTGCCATAGGCAGTGATTGTTATCGGTTTATCGTCTGTTCCGCTACCCTTAGGATATAATTGTTCATTCCAGATTCCGCCCTTCTTTAACAAAATTCGGTCTCCAGCCTCAAAGGTGGTCTCGTTCACTACAGAGAAGGTCTTCCAGGCTGTCTCAGGTGTTTTTCCATCATTGCTGTCGCTGCCTGCAAATGAATCGACGTAATAATCTCCGTCTCCACCGCTGTTCCCTCCATCTCCAGGCAAGCGGTTGGACAAGGAGACCGATCCTAGCTGCATCAGCCAAGGGGCGGAATCGCCGCTGAGCTCGATTTTTAAATAATGAATGCCGGAAGGAATCCCTTGTGCTGGGGTATAATTCGTCCCGGTCCAAGCTGCATCTCCTGTAGATTGTGGAGCTTCATGTATTGCTGAAATCTCTGTCCAGGTGGATGCATCCGCCGATCCATAGAACTTTATGCTTCCGCTAGACCCGGCAAAGGAATGCAGACGGACGATGAAATGCTGCAAATTATGCAAATGGTACACAAGTGATTCTGCCGAATCTGCTGTTCTCACAGCACGAGAATGATCTCCACCAAAAAAAGTGGGATTGCTTGTATCTAAAGACCAATTTGTACTAAATGCATACAGCTGTGAAACATCATCAAGCTCATCATTAATCGTTTGGGGTGCAAGTGATACATTGGAGAGCGTAAGGTGTCCAAGCTGTATCAGCCAGCTGTCGAGGTCGCCGCTGATCTCGATTTTGAGATAATTGACATCATTCGGAAGTGCACCGGCGGGCGTGTATACTGTTCCATACCAACCAGAACCGGTTGCTGTGGGACTGTCATTAATGACTGGAAGCTCCGTCCACGCTGTCGCATCACCCGATCCGTAGAACTTGATTACAGCTGTTGAGCCAGAGAAATAATAGGCTTGAAGCGTAAACGACTGAATTCCTGTTAATGAATAAACGGCATAACCGGTATCCGTGGATGTCCTGACCAACCGCGTAGCATCTCCGCCGAAGAATTGAGGATTGCTGCTGTCATTCAACCAATTCTCCGAACGCAGCTCCGCTGCTGGCAGTGCCGAGAAATCATCGGCATACGTCTCTTCAGCATGGGCAGAAGCACCCATTACAGGGAACACTGTCGTGAAGATCAGCACCATCATTAGCAGTGATTTTGCGAGTTTTTTTAACATTGTTGTGTTATTCCCCCTTGAACATTTATTGAATGACTTGGTTTGCGAGTCTTTCAGCCATTGGGTAATTCCATTCTGGGACAGCTTTGGATAGCTTATCGTCCACCATGGATCTAAACTTCTGTTGCGCCAAATGAAGTGTGATAGCATCCTTCACTTGATCGAAAGGTATAACTCCTGCATCCTCTACCGATAGACAGTAAAGTAGATGGATGGCCCCATTTTCAGCAAACAAGCCACTAATCTGTCCAGGTGCAAGCTGATCTGCAGCAAGCAATACCTTAGGATTTTCCAGCGCTGCTGTTCGTCGGGAAGCACTTGTTATTTTGACTTCGCCCACGTTTATACCCAGCTCTTTTGCCTGCTGATGGATGCCTGTGTCTGATCTTATTTCTGCTGCTATTACTGCTGCCCGGAGCAATTCCATTTTCTCCAAGGCCTTCTGCTGATCTTTGTATTCTGTTTCCGGACCAAAAGGCAGTGACGCCCATTCAAGATGTATAGCTCCCGGCCGAGAATATTTAGCAGCTAGATTTGCTTCATATTCCAGCCTTACCTGTTCATCTGAAATCACGATACCTCCGTTGCTGCGCATTGCCTCAATCGTGGCATCCTCAAGGTTGCTCATGTAATAACTGTAATAGGCCTGCGCTTCCAGATGAAGAGGACCATACACCACTTCCTTATTCGCTGCCGCCTGACTCCGCCGTTGATTCTCACGCCCCATTCCTTTTAGAAAACCTTCATAGCTGATATCCGATACCACACCTGCTTCTTGAGCAAGCTGCAACTCCATCCGCTTCGTCAGTAGCTGCGTCTGGGATTCTTTTATCCACCTGTGGATTGGTTTTTCGCCGGAATAGTCGGTAGACCAGAATTTCTCTGAGTAGTCGGCATCGTAGGTCTGTTTGAAGTAATCAGCAGTCAGTGCCCGATTCATTTGAAGATGCCAGTTGAACTCCGCTGCAGTGACCTCCTGTCCGTTAAGGGTCAGAAGTGGTTCTTCTGCTTGTGGAGCCTGCACATTCATCGCGCCAATCAGCAGCAGGCTTCCCGCAATCAGAGCGAATAGAATAGTGATAAGTCGATTTCTTTTGGAATGAAGCCTTAAAGTCATAAGTTGATTCCTCCTCTCCGCATTCTTATTAAGCGCTTTCATTCTCTTCGATATTAGACATGTTACCCTTGAAAAAACAGGCGGGAATGCTGCGAAATGGTTTGCCATTTCACGATTTGACCAAAAAGAGCAATTTCACTCCATCCAAAAAACAAAAACAGCCCGAAATAATCCGGACTGCCTTGCATTGTTTTTAGGACGGGACTACCCCCGGACACATACTGAAGCTCAGGACGCCGCCTTTGATAATCTCTTCATGAGGCAAAGAGTGGTGCTCCCAAAGCGTGTGGTTCCAGTGGATTGATTTACTGTACACATTGGCGGGGCTGTTGTTTTGTGCTTCAATGACCCATTGCCGCCCATTTTCAAGCCGAATCGTTACTTTATCAAATAGTGGGCTGCCCAGTACATACTCGGGAATCCCGGGACTTAACGGATACAGTCCGATGGCGCTCCAAATATACCAGGCACCCATGCTGCCATTATCCTCGTCGCCGGGTAACCCATCCATTCCACAATTGAACAGTTTAGCCATGGTTTTGCGAACCCAGTACTGTGTTTTGGACAACGCCCCGAGTCTGGCGAAAATATAAGGAATATGGAAGCTGGGTTGATTGCTGATGGCAAACTGCCCTAGATCGGCCGCAGCCATTTCCGACATTTCATGAATTTCCAAGCCATAAGATCCCACTTTGAATATCGGTTCCTCGGCCATTAACTGGTCCAGACGCCGAACAAAAGCTTCCTCGCCACCCATCAGACTGGCTAATCCCGGGAAGTCATGGGGCACTGCCCAGCTCCCTTGCCAAGCTCCACCTTCACAAAACGGATCACCCCACGCCAAAGGATCAAATCCTTCCTGCCAAGTGCCATCCTCGTTACGGCCTCTCATAAACCCAACCTCGGGATCAAACAGCAGCTTGTAATTTTGCGCCCGGTCCATAAAACGCTCATAATCATCCATTTTGCCGAGTGCTTTGGCTATCTGGGCTATACAGAAGTCCCCGTATATATAATCCAGCGTGTTGCTTACACTTTCATGAAAACGATCATGCGGCAGATAGCCGTGCTGCAAATACAATTCTAGCCCCCGTCTACCCAGCTTCTCGTCTGTAGCCGGACGATCTGCATGTTTCAGCAAACCTTCATATATTAGCTCTACGTCGAAGCCGCTGATGCCCTTAACCACGGCATCCGCAGCTGCCGCATCGATCAGTGTGCCGGGCATGGCACTGCGTTCGCCTGGTGACAGCCATTTTGGCAGCCAACCACTTTCACCGTAAGCTAATGTCCAAGCCTGCATGATCTCACCGAGCAAGGATGGAAACAGGATACTGTATAACGGGAAGCTAGTCCGGTATACATCCCACAGTCCGATATCTGAATACATTGGACCCCGGCAAATGCTGCCGTTAAAAGGACTGTAATGAATTTGCTCGTCCTGCTCGTTATATTCATGCCATGTTCTAGGAAACAGGCAGATCCGGTACATACAGCTGTAAAAGGTACGGAGGTTCTCTTCATCCGCGCTTTCGACAACAATGCGGCTCAGCCGTTCTTCCCAGCCTGCCTCTGCTTTGCTCAAGATCTCTCCGAAGCTGTGCCCACCGACCTCCCGATCGAGATTCAATTGCGCTTGCTCCCCACTAATAAAGGAAGTGCCGCATTTCACTTCTATTACACCGGATTCCGGTATGTTTAATTCTACGTATGCGCCCAGCTTATCGCCGGTTCCTTCATACGTCCTTAGAGGTTGGTACTCCCCGTCAAAGATTCCCGAATCCTCCATGAGGATGTCTGTGTCGAATTGGAAGACGAAATACATCGCGAAATTATCGGGTACCCCGGCGGTATGGCCTCTTGTAAAGCCGATGATCCTGCGTTTCTCCGGTTGAAAGGTGAGTTGAGACTCGCCTTTAAGCGGTGCTATTATGAGCCTGTTCTGTTGTCCCTTAGCGTATGTTATTCTAATCACCGCACAGCGCTCTGTAGGGGTCAGCTCCAGTCGGGTACGATATCGTTGAAGAGACACACCGAAGTAGTGTGGGGACACTTGCATCTCTTCCGGTTTAAAGGAAGATGAGCGCGAATCAGGACTGAGCAATAACGGTCCAGTCTGTGGCAACAGTGTTAGATGTCCATAATCTCCGATCCAAGGACTGGGCTGGTGAGTTAGTCGTATGCCCTCCAGGTGGCGATGGTGCGGATGGAAGAACCAGGTCCCCCCTGCTTCGTGGGTTTGTGGGCTCCAAGCCGCCATGCCAAATGGCATCGCTGTAAGCGGCAGCGTATTGCCGTGTGAGTAGCGGAAATCCGACTTAGTCCCCTGTAATGGATTAACATAATCTAACAAAGCCAAATGGATACACTCCTTTGGCTGGCTTACACCAGCTCTATAATCTCCGACCTTAACTGCTGCCGGCTAAGATAATCGAAATACTTGAACATCTCCAGCTTCTACCCGTATAGACAGGTGAGTTGTTGAAGGTTCAAACGGATTTATTGGCTGAATTTTGGCATTCCCATCGTCAAACCATGGCTCTGCTGAAGTATAATTGGCAGGCAGCGTAACTTTGGCTTCTGCCAACGTCTTCCCTTCATTATGCACATAGAGGAACGCACCTCTGTCTTCTTCAACTTCCCACTCGGAAAGATCAGCGCGGACACCTCCGCTTACTTGCACATTCGGCTGTAGCTTCAATTCCTGCTGTAAAAGATCGCGCACCAACTGGAGCGTTCCGGTATGTCCATCCTGCCAGTAGGCAGCCGCAAGTAAGGTACCGAACCACACAGCACGCCCATTTCCATAAGCAGCGGCCGTCAACACAGGCATGTTGTCCTCGGCAAATTCGGCTAGGACCTTCACATGACTTTGCAGCGAAATATCTGATTTGTAATAGGAGCCGTGTGCCTTATCATCTGCGGCTGCTTCCCCTTCCTTGCTGTGCTCCATTACATTAAGGAGTGGGATCGCCGTCCGTGATTCGAATGCTACCTGATGATAGCTATGATCCAGATTCTCGGCAGAATGAATCCAAGTCTCCCGAACCCCAAAGACTTCATCAAATCCGTAACCGGGAACTGTATAGCTGTGACAGCCATTCTCTGCCTGAAGCGCGCCGAAGGAGCATTCCGAAATCAATATGCCTCCCTTTTCTACCCACTCACGCAGGAGGTCACACAGTTTACGGTTCAGATACAGTGGATAAGGCATCCACAGGCAGCGGTATTGCTCCAATGTCTTTTCCGTAACATCCGACTCATGCAGAAATTCCACTTTATAATTAAGATCATGTAGCAGTTTATGGACGCCTTGAAGGGAATCGTTATAGGTGTCCAAATGATCATGGGCAGCAAAGTTTGCGATTTGGTTCTGTGGGCTGAATAGAATAGCAATCCCGTCCCCACGCCGTTTTGCCTGTAAAAGCTCTTGCTTATTGTCTTGCACAAGCTTATTTAGTTGGGCCATATCCTTGTACCATGGGGTTGGACTGCCGTCCAAATACACACTACCCCAAGCCGGAGCCTCCTGTCCTAATACCTCCGGTCTATACTGCCAGAACAGATATCCCGTGATGCCACGGGCGAGCGGGGTCAGAATATGCTGCTTCATTTCTCGCAGCTCCGGCTGGCGCGGTTTCATCGCCGTATTGCCAGGCAGCGCATGAATCTCTGAGTTGATGATCGGTTTGCCTTTGGCGGCAGAGATCAGTAGATCAGCCGACCAAGCTGAGGACCCTAGGCTATTGCCTGTCAGGTCACAGGGCTCAGCCAGCTTAAAGTCGTCTGAACCTGCTGTAATCATATTAAAAATAGGAGCTGGCACAGTATGTGCCATAACAGGATGCAGCAGATCCAGTGACTTCACAGTATCTACCCGGCTCCGCAGCTCATCTGTTAAAGTACCGGACATGTACAGCCGCCAGTCCACCAAATCATTGAATACGCCTTGCCCACGCGGTGCCTCTACTTCCTCCCAGCTTCTGTAAGTCCGCTGCCATGATTCGTTCAGAGCTTCCAGAGCAATATATTTATTTTTCAGCCATTCTTGGAATGCCAGCACTGAGTGCTCGCAATAACATACCTGGTTGTCAAATGACAGCTTGCGCTTAATCCCTGTCGTCAGCTCAGGCTCATTCCATAAATCCCACACCCAGAGTGCAGGATGATCTTTGAAAGTCTTCACTGTTTCCGCCAGAAATTTCGCCTTCTCCGTGGCTGCAGCTGCATGGTGATAACAAGGTCCAGGAGCTCCGCCAATCTGGCGGCAGTTAATTGCCCTTGGTTCCAGAACGGAACCGTCTGCTGTGATCATTTTGGAATCAGGATGTTTTTTATAAAACCAGGCTGGCGCCACATCGAAAATCACGTTCAAAATGACCTTTAAGCCATTCTGTTCAGCAATATCCATCAGCTCCTGAATATCATCGAACTGGTAGATCCCTTCTTTGGACACGCTGGCGCGCCACTGCACCCAATACTTCACACAATTGAAGCCCTGCCCGGCAATATTGCTTAGGTCTTTCTCCCATTGATCCCGGAATGGGGTTGGGGAACGGTAATATTGAAACCCGAATGGAATAAATGATTTTTGTATCAAGGGTACTCCTCCTACAGCGTTCAATTTCGATGTCATGTATTTATAAAAGCGCTTACCGCTCTTTTACGGTTAAAGTCTATCACAGTACATTTTGCAAAAGTTAGGATGGAATCCTATGAAACGGTTTGTTAAGCTGTTGAAATGTTTAGAACTTCCGCTATGCGGACATTTTTGTACTTAGCCACCGGTGAACATACTGCGAAATCGTTTGTGATCCTGACAACTGAGAAATTACCGCTCCTCTAAAAGAGGTTTCATGTTTATAATGACTGTAAGACATATTAGAAACTACTTCGAGGTGAGGCCAATGTTGAAAGCGCTTATAGTAGATGATGAATATCTCGTCCGTATGGGCATCACCCAAACCATAGACTGGGCAGAATACAACGTCGAGATCATAGGAGAAGCCAGCAATGGTGAAGAGGGTTTGGAGCTTGCACTACAGCACCGCCCGGATGTGATTATTACCGATATCCGTATGCCGTATATGAACGGTCTTGAACTTATCGAGAAAATACGGGAGCAGGACATGATCGTAGGCATTGTCGTACTTAGCGGTTATGACGAATTTCAATATGCGCAGGCTGCATTACGTTATGGTGCCTCCACCTATTTGCTGAAGCCCATTAATATAGAAGAACTCGCAGATACAGTACGAAGCGTTGGCGAAGAAATTCTGGGGAAAAAGCAACTCTCCAAGCGATATTCACAGCTTAATGAGGAAATTGCCGCGATATCCAAACAATTCTGGCAGGATTTACTGCATGGCCAGCTGCATAGTGAGGAATTCATTACCAGCAAAATAAAGCTGCTGGAGCTGCAATTGGAACCAGGAAAAGCTATGCTGCCGCTGTCCATAGCCTTCCCTGCTGATAATGGTCTTCAAGGAACTGATGTAGGCAAAGCGTTGGAGGATGAAGCAGCGGTTATTCTGGAAGCGTATTCTTTTGAACAGCTCTGTCTATTCCGCGATAGTCATCTGGAGTGGGTTATGATTCTCCGAACCGATGAACCTGAGCTTGCCGGCGATTCTGCCCGCAGATTAGGTAAGCAGCTATCGGAATGGAGCCAGCAGCACTTCGGCCAGGCTCTTAGCGTTGGCATCGGCAAACCAACTGAAAAATGGAACGGAATCGTAGATTCATACAAACAGGCTGTGCTTGCTGCGCAGCGTGCATTGTCTGGTATTGAACGCGTGTTGTACGCTGAGGAAGAGGCCGGAGCTCGATGCCGGCGTGAAATCAGAGACGCCCTCGCTTTTATCCGGGAGCATTATGCTGGGAACATTACCGTGGAGATGGTTGCTGCTGCTGTGTTCGTCAGTCCAACCCATTTAATGCATCTATTCCGCAAAGATTTGAACAAGACTTTCTATGAATGTCTGACGGAATATCGGATTGAAACAGCCAAACGTATGCTACGCAATCCGATGTACCGGGTCTATGAGGTGGGCAATCAGGTTGGTTTCACCGACTCCAAATACTTTAGCCAGATTTTCAAAAAGATGACGGGCATCCCGCCGAGCGAATATGCAAAAACCTATGGTTAAGCTAACGATGGCCAACCGGATGGATTCTTGGATGCGGAGGTTCAAGATCAAAAGTCGGATTGTTGTTGTCCTGTTAGTGGGATTGTCTCTGCATCTGGTGCTGATGCTTGTTATTTTCAACTTCTATTCCTATACCTATCTGCAGAAGGATCTGTATCGCCATGTGGTCCAGACTCAACGCCAAATTGGGCTCAGTGTGGAGTTGATGGTCGATGACATTCAGATGTTGTTCCTGCGATTTCTGGTGAACAGCGACATTTACCAGATCATTAATAACGATTCCCTGCCGGCAGCAGACAAGGAATTACGGATCGGGGCTATCATCGACGGTATGCTGGCACAGAATGATCTGGTGGGCAATGTAATCATCAACACCAATGATAATATGCTTTACTCTTATCAGTCCAAGGAGCAGATGCTCGAGGTTCCCGAAGCCTTGTTCATTAAACGTATACAGGAGAGCAGCATGCCTGTTGTCGGTGAAATCAAACGGGATGGGGACGGCAATGCCTATATCCCCTTCGGACAGCAATTCCGGAACTTCAATACGGGGCAAAATATCGGGGTCGTCATCATCTATGTCAGAGAAGCCGCCTTGGCAGATCTTTATTCCTCCAGTTTCACTGGCATTGGCTACTCCTTCCTGACTTCCAGCGAGCGGATTATATCTCACCCCGACAAGCGGCTCTTGGGCAATTTTTTGGAGGAGAACGCACCTCTTCGCCCGGGTCAGAAAGAAGGCTACCGCACCTGGTCAGATAACGGGAATTCCTATATCATTGCTACTTATCCTTTGAATCCTAGGTTGGAAACGCTTGGCGTTAGCTGGGAGTTCACCAGTGTGATTTCTAGCCATAAGTTGCTGGAGGGAATTGCCAAGGGTAACCGAAATGCCCTTCTTTTCGCCAGTGTTACCTTCATTGTCCTACTGATTCTTTCCTTTTATCTGGCGGCCAAAATCACCCGACCACTACTGAACTTGAAGAAGAAGCTGAGTCTGTTTGGCAAAAAAGACTTAGCAGCTGTCTATGAGCAGCGGGCACAGGTCGATGAGATTTTCCAGCTAGAGAACAGCTACTATCAGATGGTAGAACGGATCAGCCAATTAATGCTTGAAAAAGATGAGGAAAAAGAGAAGCAGCGCAAGGCGGAGCTGACTGCGCTACAGTCGCAGATCAATCCTCATTTCCTCTACAACACGTTAGATGCGATTGCCTGGATTGCCCGGCTGAAGAAGCAGCCCGACATTGAGCGGCTGATTTCTTCTCTGGCGACCTTTTTTCGGATTAGCCTGCATAAAGGCGATAAATTCGTTACTGTCGACGAAGAAATCCGTTTGGTGGAGAGTTTTGTGACGGTCGAGCAAATGCGTTTCCCGAATAAATTCGAGATTGAATACGATATTGAGGAATCGCTGCGCAAAGTCCGCATTCTAAAGCTGATTCTTCAGCCTATCGCAGAGAATGCGATCAAGCACGGCATCAGCGAGAAACGTGGCATGGGCAGAATCTGGATTAAAGGCGAGCTGCTGGAGGATGAGATTCGCTTTACAGTGACGGATGATGGAGTCGGCTTTGCCAACGGCGCGACACTTAGCCAAGCTAAGGAAGATGTGCTATTCCAGAGCGGATATGGGTTGCGAAATGTGGACGAACGGATCAAGCTGGAATACGGTCCTCAATATGGGCTAAGCATTTCCAGCACTCCGGGGCAAGGCACAACGGTTACGATTAGCTTGAAGAAGGAGCTGCCCAATTAACTAAGATTGTTAATGAATGCGGACACTATAAAGAAATCGATCTTTTTGAGAAATAGGTGGTAATTTCACTTTACTCATAAAGAGCGATTTCTTTTTTTTTTACGTTTGAGTAGTGTAAATAGTTATTCTGTTCAAAACGGAGGAGAGAACGAACCGTCTGTGGGCTAGCGGTTCAGCAGAAAATAATGTAGTAGAATGCCCCTAGAAATAGAATCAGCGACAGCAATGGACGAGAAAATAAAGCCCTGGACTGTCGCTATTACGTTTTAGTAACGTTTCCCGTTTGCTCAATGCTGTCAATACTGGTTTAGTAAATAATATCGTGTTGTTCCCCGTCTTTGGGATCGTTAATAACAACCCACTGTTCCTCAACTATGTTTAGTTCCTCATTGCAGAATTCCATTGCTTCTTCTAATGTTTCATAACAATAGTCAGCATTTGCACCCTTATTTTCATGAGTTTCAAATAGAAATAAATAAACACGATACTTTGATTCATAAATCATTACCTTACTTATGTCCCCTATTGGTTCTGTAAGAAGAGCATACATTCTCATATTTTCACCCCATATGTTCTATTGCATTATCTTACCATAACGTTATCCAGCCCAATAGTTGAACAAGCCCCTACGAAGTAGATTCGCTGTGATCGGTTCCCACCCAAGTAGATATAAGCACTGCTAGCCAGTGACCTTTTGCAGATTTTAGCGGGTAACCTGAAATTCCAATGCTTCATAGATTCTGTCTGCCATTCTGCTGCCATTCCGACTGCCAATCTTAGTCTTTCATCGTGGAGTTAATTTTCAAATACAACTGTTTCAGCGGATTAACAATACTGCCACTAAGCATTGAAATCAGCAACCAGAACACTATGAACACGACGATGTTTAAAACGATCATTAAATACTTAAATGTCCGCAGCTCTGCATTCATCCCGTCTGCAGAGATATAGGTGACAATCCGCTCGTCCGATTCGGGCAGCGGATAGAGCAAAATCAAGCCGTCGGCCGTTTCACGCTCCAACAAATCCATAGCACCGCTACTTGAACTATCTTGTTCTTCCGGCATAGCTGGATTATCCTTCTCCGGTGTGGTCAGCGCAGTTCTAATTTCTTGCAGTCGCTTCATGGGCACATCCGCCGCATTCAGCAGCTTTCCGTTACTTGTCAGCAGATAAACTTCATTCTCGCCGTAGATCGTATTCTTGCCTGACAGGTAGAAGCTGTACAGCTTGTCAATCTCAACTTCGAGCGAGAGCAGACCTAAAATTTGCCCCTTCGTATTCTGAATTTTTACCTCAAGTAGCAGACGGTCGCGCAGATCAGAAGGCGCGTTCATCAGATGTTCCCGGTTCAGCACCGTCCAGCGTAAAGTCTGTTCCCGGTTATCCAGAAATTGTTCCATCCCCGGAACCTTCTTGATCTCTGCAAAGGGGAGAAGCCCCGACACATTGCTCGAGGAGTAAGTCCCTCCTGCTTCACCCCAAATATAAATGCCGAGAATGTCACTGCTAGAGGAGCGAATGCCCTCAAGTATCGGAGAAATTGCTCCGTCGTACGCTGGTTTTTTCAGAGCGTTTTGTACCACCTGATTGTTGGAGATAAGCTTGGAGGTCTCCTCCAGCCAGTTCATGAACAAAAGAGTATTCTTATGCTGCTGGCCAGTGTATTGAACAGATAACTGCCGCAACATATCCAAGCTTCTATGCTCCATAGTACGGTACAAAATGAAACTCGAAGCGACAATGTAAACGGTAATAAACAGCACCAGGACAAGGCGGATGTTGCGGCCAAATGATCTGAACATATAACTCCCCATCCCCCTCTGGTGTATGAATCAACGAAACGAAGATCAATTGAAATCAGACTATCAGCTAAAGTGACTAATGTCGATCTCCTTATAAAAAGAACCTGCAGCTGTCAGCAGCACTTCATGATTAGGCAAGATAATTGTAATTGACGAACCGGCTGGCCAGTTAGCTTCAAAATGGAAGTTTTTATGTCCCGCTTCTGAATGGATTTCCCATTTTACATGTATTGGACCCAGACTTGTGCTTACGATTCCACTGGCCTGTTGCAGTTCGCCGCAATGTGGCTTTACGGTTATTCCCTCTATCCCTTGCTGGACACCCAATATCCCTCTGGTGAACTCAGTGATCGGCAGCGCGCTCCAGGCGTGACAGTCACTTCTGGTTCCGACAGAGTCCATTTCTGGGAGTGTAGTGAGGTTCAAATCCAGCTGTTTCATCCAACGAGCCCATAGTCCGAAGGAGCGGTCATACAATCCGCAATGTTCCAACGCGCGAAAAAGATAATAGCTCATCGGCAGCGAAAGTTTAGCCAGTGATGTGTCAGCCATTGTAGCCTCTAGTAGTGCTGCCCCCTCTACAATGTCCACCGTGCCAGCTAAAATCGCCCAGACCTGCGTATGCTGGCTCAGTTGCGTTTCCGCTGTTGCCGCCGGACTGTCGCGGAACATCAAGCTGTTCGATTGGCGACAGCAATCCAGTACCGCAGCGTTGACCGCGGCTTTGCGCTGACGCAATTCAATTGCAATCTGCGTCCACCCGCTGGCGGCAAGCAATTCAGCCGCTTGCTCCAACGCGTTCGCATACATCAGGCTAAGCACGGTTGCAGGTGCATCATCCGTACAGTCTGGTGCACCAAGTGGCCATTCTTCTACCCAGTCGAAATAATTCCAATATTGGCGAGGTGTTCTGTCCACCAGACCCTGCGGTGTCAGTCGCTGATCGAACCAGTCCAATACGGATAACAGTGGCAGTCGATACCGTTTTACGATATCCAAATCCCCAAAGGATCTGTAGTGGTCATGAATCATCCCGATCCAATACAAGGAGAAGGAGGGGATGACCTGTGGCAGTACGGAGGGGAAGCGGCTTTGCAGCATGCCGTTTGGCAGCTGCGAAGCCCTATAATCTTCCATTGCCCTCTGTGCCAATCGGTCGTCTCCTGACAACAGGTACGTAAACTCCATCATCAGTTTGGTATCCATGGTATATTGCAGCTGTTCATAATACGGCGTATCCTCGTAGGTCTCATGCATGCAGCGTTGTAGGGTTCGGACACTCAGCTCCCAGAGCTGGTTATATCGTTCATCGTTGCAATGAAAGCTTCCTTCCGCCAGTAACGGATACCCAGTCTCTCGATAACTGAAGCCGGATATCGTCAAAGGTTCAGCTCCAGTATGCACCTCCAGTCGGACATACCGGAAGGTACGAAACCAGAACGGTTCATAGGTTTCCATCTGCACCGAGGTGCCATAACCGGCTGGGTGGTAGCTGTCATATCCGCCTCTTAGTACATGCTCCCGCATATCATCGCGGACAGCTTTGCGGCGGATCTCGTCATCCCCAGTCTCTTCTTCGTAGCACTCGGCGTAAAGCAGGGTGATCCGGCTACCTTTCCCCCCAAGAAGCTTAAGCTGCGGATAAGCTGTGATTAGCTCACCTGCATCCAGCTCCAGCCAGAGTTGCTGTCCCGCTTCCACGTGTATTCCTGCTAATGGCGTCGAGGCTCCACCAGCTTCATTCCGCAGCTCCAGACTATGCCCGTTTTCAAAAAGGGCTTCCCCTTCACCACTGCTGCTGCGCATCAGCTTCAGGAAGAGTTGCTCGCGCTCATACAGCAGCGGAATCGGTCGCTCCGCCAATTGCCAGGGGGTTAATTGACCATAATCATCCCGCACCGGCTGTACAATCCCTGCGGCTAGCCAGGCGCTGTCGTCATATTCCGGCAGAGTCCATTCCAACAGCGACAAGTCCCCCTCCACCTCTTCCAATCCGCCCATCCAGCGCATAATCGGAAACGGCTGAAGCCGGTAGCTGTGGTCCCTAATGCTTTTCCATGAGGTATCCGTATTGAGTTCCTGCACAAGCTGCCCATTGTTCATAACATCCGCTTCTACAAGCAAGCCGCCTTTTTGCGAGCGCCAAATCGATAGAGGACCGTCTTCACCCAACTCAAATGGCGAAGTCCCAGCATAATGAACTACCACAACAGCAATCACATTTATACCTGGTTGTAAAATGTCGTCCAAACTGAACTCCTCATAATAGTGTACATAACCATGACCCTTGCAAGGACCGGCCCATAAACGCTGCCCGTTAACAAAGAGTCTGTAGCGACTGTCAGCAGTAATGGCCAAATTCAGACTGTAAGCCCTCCCGGCTCCAGCTGGCAGCTCAAACATTTTGCGAAAATACACCCGCTCGTGTTGCTCCTCCCAACTTTCTGTCCCTTCCTCATCCAAAGGCCAGATCCATCGCGCGTTCCATTCTCCCCATTCTTTTGCTGCCATATAATGCACCTCTCCTTTATCCCTTAGAGTAGATTTGGCAATCTACGCAGAAACGGCATCGCCGCCCTTCAGAAGGTCGACGCCGCCGTTTGACTGTGCTTATTTCACCTTGTCGAGATAATCACGTTGGAATTCTTCAGCAGCCTTAGTTAAAATCTCCAGTGGATCTGCGTTTTTGTCCGTTAGGACAGTTTGCAGTACAATATCCAGCTTCTGGTACAATTCCTGAGCGTTGACCGGCTCTTCTGCCCGCATGCCTTTGCTGCCGTTGTCCATATAATCACGGAACAAATCCAGGTTCACATTGTTGTATTTGTCGAGAATCTTCTGTTCTTCACCAATCCGTTTCTCATCTGTCCAAATCCGCAGGCCGTAAGGGCCTACGATCAGCCCCTGATCACTCAGTGTCTTTTTCTCGATATCCCAACCAGTTAATGCCTCTTCTGAGGACTCCGGTGTGAAGCCGTAGGTTTTTAGCCATTTGAATCCAGCATCAATCTGCTCAGGGGTTACATTAGGCGAGAACATATATAGACCACCGCCGAGCAGAGTTACAGGTTTCCCGATCGGTCCAACTGGAAGGGCGGACATTGCTACATTATCTTTAGACATTTTGGTCTGCTGCTGGATGACTGGAGGCCAGTCATTCATGCCGAAGCTCATAGCGACTTGATCGGTTCCGAACATGCGGAACATGTCATTCGTAACATCCACCAGATTATTGTCCGGCAGGACATCATATTTCCATTTCAAGTCCTTCACATATTGCAGGGCCGCCGCTGCCTCTGGAGAATTGAACACCGCTTGCCATTTTCCATCCACCTGTTTCTCGAATTCCGCGCCGTAAGCCCAAGCAATGTTCATGAACATCCAGCCGCCCTGGCCGCTTTTGGTTGGCAGGAAGATTCCCGCCTTACCGGTCTTTTGCTTGATGATCTGCGCAGTTTGTGCCAGCTCTTCATATGTTTTAGGGAACTTTGGTATGCCCTTATCGTCCAGCAGTCCAGCTTCCTTGAAGAGATTCATATTGTACAGCATCCCCATCACGTAGCCGTCCTTCGGAATCCCGTAATATTTGCCGTCCTTGGTCACCATCTTCAGCAGATCTGGATTGATCGCTTTGTCATAGCCATATTTTTTCATCGTATCCGTGATATCTGCCGCGTAATTTGCCTTAATGATTTTGCTAGTTTCTGTAAAAAAGGTTTCGTACACCGTAGGAAGCTGACCGCTAGCCGCTTTAGGCAAGAAAGAGCTGACATCATAACCCCATTCATCCTTGTCCACAGTGATATCTGGATAATTAGCTTTCATCTTCGCCATGAGCTGCTCATACTGGGCAATTTTGGCTTCCTCATTCGGCTTCGGCCAGTTGCTGACCTTGATCGTCACCTGTTTGTTGCTCGCTTCCTCCGTATTCACTCCGGCGTTCTCATCTTTGGAGCCTCCGCAGCCAGCCAGACCGGCCGTAAGGAGCAGCGTTAGCGCCAGTGTAGCTGTAATTTTTTTGGTGTGTTTGATTCTCAATGTAATTCCCCCTAGTCTTATTGTTAAAGCATTCTTCACAACATGTAAAGCGCTTTCTTTTAAATCTGAAATCATCTTACCACGCACCTTCTGCAGCACCCTACGGGGCAAAGCTGTGAAATGGTTTGTGATCGGGTGATGTTACCCTTTAATGCTGCCGCCCATGGATTGTCCGTTCATAATGTACTTTTGGAAAAAAACAAACAGAATAATCGGCGGCAGAATCGCAAACGTCAGCGCAATAAACTGAATGTCCTGCGGCAAAGTCGCTTTCAGATTATAGATGGCCACAATGACCGACCAGGTCGATTTATCCTTCAGCACCATAAAAGGCCAGAAGAAGTCCTGCCAGACACTGTTCATCGTTAGTATCGTAATTGTGGCCATAACTGGTCCGCTAAGCGGGAGGATTATCCTGATAAAAATGCCGATGGTGCTCGCTCCGTCAATTTTGGCCGCTTCCAGCAACGCCAGTGGGATGGTATCAAAAAAGTTCTTGAAGATCAGAATTACCACTGGATTCACGGCAGCCATAAACCACATCGGCCAGTAGGTATTGGTCAGATTCAAGTGCAGCAGTGGAAAATCAATCAGGTTTTTGAAAAGCGGCACCATACCGACTGTATTCGGAACCATCATAGTCCACACGATCAGGGCAAACAGCAGTGCACTCCCTCGAGGCTTCAGCTTAGAAAAAAAATATCCTGCCAGCCCGTTAAACGTAAGACAGAACAGTACAGAACCGACAGCTAAGTAAGCCGTATTCAGATAGTAACTGAGAAAGTTAAATTCCTGCCAGGTCTCCCATAGCTTGCTTACATTGAATGAGCGAGGAATCAGGGTAGGCGGGATCGCATAGAACTCTTTGATGTCTTTAAGACTCGAAACCATAATCCAGACCGGAGGCAGAATACAGACGGCGGCAAGCACAATCATCAGAATGAACATGCACCAATACAGCACGCGTACCCAAGGTGACCTGTATTCTATATTGCCGATAATGCCAAATGCTTCTTTTGTTTTCATAGCTTCTACTCCCTGTTCAATTTCTTATCCAGCCGGAAATATATAATAGTTAGCACCATCAGGACAAGGAAAGTAATAACCCCCAGCGCCATGGAATGGCCTGCTTCAAAACTCCGGAACGCATAGTAATAGCTTTGGAGCATTAACGTCATAGAGGCGTTGTTCGGCCCACCTTCGGTCATAACCAGAGGCTCGTTGAAAATCTGGAATACACCGCTGATCTGCAAAATCATCATCAATCCGATCATGCTGGAAATTTGCGGAATGGTGATGCTTTTAAATCTCCGCCATACATTCGCACCGTCGATGGAAGCCGCTTCGTACAGATCATGATTAATGCTTTGCAGACTGGCTAGATAGAGCAGCACCGTTCCCCCGAAATTCCGCCAGGTAATCGTGAAAATAATCAGCATAATCGTCATGTCCGGGTCCTGAAGCCACTGCTGCACCGGGAATCCCAGAGCGCTCAGCATAATATTCAGCACGCCGCCCTTCCCAGGCTCAAACAGAAACATCCATAACATCGAGGCAGCTATGCCGGGAACCATGCTCGGAAAAAAGACCGAAAAGCGGAAGAACGATTTCCCATGCCTGAGCTCATTGATCACAACTGCGACTATAATGGGTACAGCAAAACCGATCAGCAGCGACCAGAACACATACACAAAAGAGTTGGTCAGTGTCTGTTGAAACGCTGAGTTCTGTATCACATCCTTGTAATTCTGCAGTCCGGCAAAGCTTACGGCATTATAACCCTCTGTATTGAAAAAAGAGAGCACAATGCCCTTGACGAGCGGCTGCCAGGAAAAAAAGAAAAAGGCAAACAGCGTAGGGACAATTAATATCCAAGATGACCAATCTCTAAATAGACGCCGCACAGGATAACCTTTCTTTTTCTTAGTCATTAAAGGATTTAGTTCAGTGGTTTTTCCAATCATGCTCCTGTCCTTCCTTCCTCCCGAAGCCAAGAATTCACTCCGGTCAGGCGTTGTATAGTTGTTATATTTAAATGATAGCGCTTCCTACAAAACCTCGAAATCCGGTAACCCTGCGAAAGCGTTTGTAAAGCTACTTATTTTGCTGGCAAGCAATCATGCGAGAAATATAAGAGATTGTGTATGGTATGAAACTTATACTTTCTTATATTTCAAAAAAGCGATGTACGCACCGGAATGGTCGTACACCGCTTATGTTCATGGTATGACGTTTTGTTTAGGCCTCACTTAGCCCTGAGCTAATGCATAGGACGGCTGCTTCCGCTCGAAATGCTTCGCTCGCCGGATTGGGCTGCTCCTCCAAAATGCGGAGTACCGCCTGCGGCTCCACGCCGGGCTGCGGCACACGGGATGGAGATACTACGTTCCAGTCCTGTTCACCCTTGAGCCTGTAAGATAACTCATAGAGATAATAACCCGCATGCTGCCCGTCAGCGAGTTGACTTACCCCATCCTGCCACGAGCAGAGTTCAAGAGGATGCTGTTTGTCAGGTAAAACACCGGACGCGAGGGTAATGCACTCATTACGGACTACCTGCTGCTTCTGTTCCCAAGCCTGCTGATCTAGGATTCCCAGCTCTAGGCGGTATTCCATTCCCGGCTCTCCATAAAGAGTCCAAGCCACTGGACTACCCACCGCTACGAACTTCGGTGCCTCCAGAAAAACTGGCTGAGGAACCGGAACAAAACGTTCCGTCTGCTCCCACTCGCCCACAGCTGGACTGCGTCTGCGATAATGCACCGTCCCCGTGAATTCAAGCTCCTGTTCCTGTAGTATAGCTTTTAGACACAGAGCAGCCTGCTCGTAAAGGTCCGTGCAGTTGTTATGCCCGAAGCGGTAGCCGATCTCATGGCGAAGTGGAATGCCGTGACTCCGGACCAAGGCCGCGAAGGCAAAGCTGAATCGGCTGAGGGTAAAGGCATCATGCGTGCCATGGTTTATCAGTAGCTTAGTGCCGCTCGCTTTAAGACCGTCTAAGAAGAAATCGGATTCCAGTCCGGTCGTTTCCCGCAGACTTGCAGAGTCACCAGCTCCCGTAAGTGTCTGTAGCAGAGTCTCGATACCTGATCTTCCGGTCTGAGGATGCCGCCAGTCCTTCTTCCAGATATCCCGGTAACCGGTGTCCACCTCTGCCACATGCCAGATCAACGGGCATGCCCCTTCCGCAAACTCACGGGTAAGCCCATTCAGAATTAACGGAGGTGCATAACACAATGTGTACCGCACCCGGTACGGCAGCCTTAGAGGATTGCCTCCCGCCAGCAACGCGGTCAGCCCACCGCGTGAGCCACCCACGGCCACAACCTGCTCCGCATCACCACCATAGCTATCTTGGCCTCTGGCAATTGCCGCACCAATCCCGGCGTAAATGGAGCTTTGCAGGGAGCGGCTGCCGATGTAACCTCCACCGTTCCAGAGAACACCAACAATACCTTTGCCTGTGCTGGCTAGAGTCTTTCCGATGATTTCCAGAAATGAGGGACCTACAGTGCTGAAGGTATTTTCATTGGCATCATAATAACCGTTGAATAACAGCGGATAGCCCTTAACACTTTTCGCACTCCAATTGGGCGGCAAAATATAGGACGCAAGGCTATGCTGACCGTTCTTCGTAACTAACAGACTGCCGCTGATGAGCTGAACCACAGGCGCATTGCTTAAAAGAGCCCCATCGTCAGCGGATTCATTACGGTAGACCACCGGATACCCGAAGGTCTTCAGGATACGGTCGCTCAAGGAGATGGCAACTAAATCATCTACTGCATAGAGACTGTAGCGGTCACCAATATAGCGTTCAAATTGCGGGGTTTTAAGTTCTTTATCCCCTTCGTTACTGCCGAACAACTGATAATCTTCGGTATTGTATACATAAGGGCTATCTGGATCGTTATTATAGAGCCGTACATGCTCAGCTACAACCTTCTCTCCAGCTTCGTCCATCCGCAGGGTCCCGATGCCGTCGGTCCCACCATAACGGAAGCCGCCTTTCCCCTCAGCAGCACTGTTATCCCAGTGTGACACTACTGGAAGCGTATTGATCAGTAACGGACTGACCAATACGAACACTCCTTCCTCTGAATTCTGGGTTCCTTCCGCCTTTTCAGCCTCGACTGTATCCTCTCGCAGGGTTGACCAACCGGCTTTGTGATAAGTTACTTCACCGCTCCGCAAGCAGGCTAGTAGTAGTTCTGCATCGTGCATTTTTAAGTAATCGGCCACAGCCCTAGTAATGGGTAGAGCAATGGGTTCAGATCCACCACTCAGAATAAAACGACTTAGCGGAACGTATTTCCCCGGTACAAAACACAATGATTTACTCATAAATTCCTTCTCCTTCATCTGGTATCGTATCGCCATGTGCTGTCAGAAACGAGCAAAATTTAATTTCTGGCAGACCGTCGGTACTACAGTAATTCTCCCCAGCCAGAAATCCTCCCGACAGTTTTGGTGTGCAAGTAACCGTCACCGTCCTTTTTTCTCCTGGAAAAAGGGTGAGGAACTGTTCTTCTGCTTCCATCCAGTAGCGGTCCCCCTTCTCCTCTGCATGTACATGTAACAGTACTTCACTACCAGTATTATGGAGAGTGAAGTGAGCTTGGTGACTTATCTTTCCTACACCAGTAGGTTGCCATAAGCTTTCCTGCCGCACCTGAAGATTGCCACCTGTAAGATCAAGTGCTGGGGCATAAAGATGTTGGTTAGCGGTAGAGAGCACATATAAATTTTGCTGCGATTCTTCTTCAATGTTCCGGAATGACAATCTGACAAAATATAATAGATCCTCAGGCTCAGGCACGCTGAAATTCAACTCCCCAACACAGACAGCACGATCTTTGTCTCCTTCTGCCTCGAAGGTTTGCCGATATAGGCTTCTACCCGTTGCATCTAGCACTTCTGCATCAACCTTTACCTTGCCTCCATCCACACCATGCACGAATACATTTCCATGAAATCTAGTACCAGGCGTTAAAAGTAGGCTGCGATAATCTAGCGAAGCATGCTGCGGACGGAAGGCTTGTTTCACCCAGTGGTAGGCCATTTTAGTTTCACCATAATAATCTACAAGATTGGTGCAAGACACATTCGGCCATGGCTCGTTGAACTGCCAGACAATGCTGCCGCTGTTCCGGAATTTGCGGCGACGGTTAGCCTCAAGCACGAAGCGGATTCCTTCTGCCTGCATCCATTGGCTGCAAGCAGAGAACTGCTTCAAATCATTCATGCTACCGAACATTTCTTCTTCACGGCTTAGCGTATCCCACCACTCCCCGTGATGTCTCCATACGGCGCTGTTCTCCATCGAGACAGGCTGCTGGTTGGCTTCATTCAGAAATTTCTCTAGGCTTTTGAGAGAACTCAGACCGTCCACTCCAAATTCGCTATGCAGCAGATTATCGTTACTGCCATATAATTCGTAGTGATAGGGGTTGCCCATATACTTCCAGTAGCCATGAACATCATGCCCCTGGCCCTTGGCTTCTGTAATATATTCCACTGGACCGGACGCCGAGGTCGGCAGAAAGAGCCGCTGCGGATCATACTGCTCCACCAGACTCTTCAGCATCGCCAGATTGGAATCGCTGAGGTCTGATGGCTTGTTCGGTTCACTCATTAATTCATTACCACCGCTCCATACCGTCAGCGATACATGATTGCGTTTGTCACGGAGTGCGGTGCAAGCCGTTGTGTGTAGCAGTTCCAGAAACTCAGGCTGCTTGGACGGAATATTATCTATGCCGGAGCTCGATTGAATGAACTCCTGCCAGATCATAATGCCGTTCACATCACATAAATCGTAAAAGGCTTTTTTCTCAATGATTCCGCCGCCCCAAACCCGAACAAGATTGATATGTGCCGCTTTCATTAAATAGATCATCTGCTGATACTGTTCGATCGTCACATTTCCGTAGAGATGATCCAAGGGTGTCATATTTACACCTTTTATATAAATCTTGCGCCCGTTGATCACGACCGTATAAGGTAGTGCGTTGTCGGGGCTTCCTTCATTAAGGATATAATCGAGCTTGCGGATGCCTGTCTGTAACCTCCGGGTATCCAGCACCATATCCTCTTCGTCCAGCAGCTTCAGCTCAAGGCTGTAGAGCGGTTGCTCTCCGTAGCCGTTCGGATACCATAGCTGAGGCTCAGGAATATCAAGCTCCGCGTTCAGAACTTCTCCCGCGAGAACCGAGTATGTCTGAACCACCAGCGGATTCCCCTCCGGATCAGAACAAGTGATACTCGCTGTCAGCCTTCCTGTATGTTCAGGACCAGCCATCTGTTTGATGCTTGCCTGAATAGAAATTCGACCAGACACCTGCCCGTCATTTTCACCAAGCTCCGCATCTGTAGTGATTGACACGTCTTGCCAAGAACAATCCCGGTGAACCCTCAGTACCACATCATCCCAGATTCCGACGTTAACTAACCTGGTGGAGAAATCCCATTTATAATTAAAACGGCTCTTCTGCGTGAAGGTGGCCGAGGTTTTGCCGATTTGCCCCATTTCATCCGGTGCCTGCTTCAGTAGCACTGAGATTTCCAGACTCTCCCGCTCCGAGAGGAGATCTGTAACATCAAATACAGCCGGCTCGAACATTCCCTTATGTTCACCCAACAGGATATTGTCGGCGTAAACAGCTGCTTCATAGTCTAGCCCCTGAAAGACCAGTTCAACTCGGGATGCCTTCAGCTCAGGATGTTTCAAAGTCGTGCGGTAAACCCACCAACGGTTCTCTACCCATTCACAGCTTAAGCTGTTCAACTCTTCATAAGGATTGCTAATCCAGCCCTGTCTGTAGAGATCATAATGAACTCCACCCGGCACAGTAGCTGGCATCCAGTCTGTAACTCCCATCAATTCCTGCCCCAGCTCCATGCTGGTGCCCTTTAACGGCACCCAAGGCCAGTACCCTTTGACTTCCCACTTTAGATCGTTCAATAAAATTTGTTTCATGTCTTCTCCCGTTCCCCCAAATCCTGCTTAATTTGGCGCTGTTCATGACTAAGAACGGCTCTGGCGCCATCGGTTAATGCGCTTACAATTCTATTCATCCAGCTTCATTACCAATGATAGCATCGGGTTATCATTTTCGAAGGCCCCTAACCCTGTGAAATCGTTTGTTAATCTGCGCAGTTGCAGATAAATACAAACAACTATTCTAGAACCAAGCCGTTTGTAGAACGCGAAAAAGGAGTTCCCTCAAGCCGTGAAAGGCCACTGGGGATCTCCTTTGCTTTTTGTTTGGTTTGAGATTCAAGAACTCCTGCAACGACGTAGCACCTATCGGACTGAGATGACCCTAAGCGCAGTATTATTACACTTTTGGAATGCTAACGGACCCCGAGTCGCTATTCGCATAAAAAACTCTGTAATTGAGCCTCTTTCTGAGCAATAGGTTCACTGGAGTCCGAAACTCTCACAAGCTAGAGGATGATTACACTGTTGAAGTTGAAGTCTGCTCCCTAACTAGCACCAAAAGAGCAGCGGTTCTCTCGTAACTTAGAGAATCGCTGCTCTGCTGTTAAACGGTCCATCGTATATAAAGAAGCACTGTCCCTGTGTTCTGTTCATCCATATGAAATACAATGAAGAGTCTTAGCAAACCCCTACTTGATTAACTCAAGAAGCTCGTTAACAGTTGCTTTGTATTGTGGTTTGAACGCTGCGGATTTCATGTAACCCGCAAGGCTTGATAAGAACTGTCTTCCTTCAGGCGTATCGCTTACCTTGTCTGCATCTAAAGCGCACACTAGTAAGTTGCCTGCTCCTACGCTGCATTCCACGAGGAAACTAAGCTTATGATTTCTTTCAAAATTGTCGATGGTCTGCACCACGGGATTCCAACTTCGATCAGCTTCATCCATGATAATGGATTTTGAGTGCTGAACGATATTCCACCATGGATAGGTTGAATACTCCTCGGTAGGGAACTCGTGGAATACAGGATGGCTGTTATCAATTAACAGCCCCATGGTACCCACAGGAACTGGCCGGTTCATGCTCTCTGAGATAGAGCGGAACATTGGGTAACACCAGAAATCTGTGCAGTAATAACCCTCGACAGCATTTTGGAGAGTTTCCGGTTTCGGCATCAGCAGCACGCTCTCACCTTGCTCCAGCAGTGCAAACGCATCACTAGACAGCTTGTCGAATACATGGATGCCTTCCAGCATATTGCCGCTCTTTTCTGGGTAAATCCATAGATCGTAGCTCTTGCGAATATCTGTCCCCTGTATCGAGAGAGACAATACGATTGTACTCATCCGGTCAACTACAGGCAGCGTTATTTCCAAATCGCAGATATCGATGTAATTCGTTCCTGCAGGAACGTTCACCTCGGTTGTCCCTTCTGCCAAAATACCATTATCCACAGTCAGTTCCCAACGTAATTCAAGTGTATCTTGCAAACCGCTGCGGAAGCAGCTTAGCTCTACATGAGCATCGAACGGTTCACCGGAGACATAGTTATACTTAGGAAATCTCGCCAGCAGAACGGCATCATTGCAAAAGGTTCGCCATTCCTCAGGGCTAATCATTCCTTTGGAATCCATAAAGGCGTCGAGGACACCTACTAATGCTGTTCCCTGACCGCTGAAATCCTGGAGATCCAGGAGCTGGAAGCCGGCAAGCCGCCGGGAGCGGAATGCCGCCTCGAGTTCCTCTTTGTAACAGGCTACGGCCAGCTGCCCTGAACATTCGAAGTATTTAGCGGCTAAATGCCCCAGTCCCTTACTTTCCAAGCGTTCACGGAAAATTTTGAAATTCTCGGCCTTGAGTGGTCCGTTGTATTTTTCGATCTCTTCAAAATTTGGATAGGTTGCGTATTGTCCAATCTCATGCGAAACAACAGGAATGTGCGGTATCCATTCTCCGGAAGCCTCATCTGCCTTCACGGTCTTTGCTTCGGTACCATACTGAATCTGGATCTCACCGCCAGCTGTATCTTCCATCTTCTCTCCATTCAAGAGATCCAAAGGTACGATTTGATCATCATAATCCTTCATTGTACTCGGCAAGGCAGTCTGTACATGTCCTAGTGGTGCATCACACATGGCATAAGAGCCTCTAAATAGTCGTTCTCTGGAAAAGCGTACCCCACTGAAGAAATCGTCATGTTCCAGAATTTCCGGTACCCATTGGTGGTTATTGGAGCCCTGTGTATAGAGAATCCGTTTATCGAACGCTTTATAGTCCTTCAGGAAAGAATCAATTTTAGCTTTACTGCCCCATAACTCATTACCAAGGGACATCATCACGAAGGAGGGATGATTGCCGAAGGCCTGGAGAATGGCATAACCCTCACTGATCAGATAATCCTGCTCTGCTTGATTATGGCCATCATCGGTTTTTTCCGTGATTGTACCCCAGAATGGAAGTTCTGGTTGCATATAGATCCCAAGCATATCCGCAGCGGTAAATGCAGCCTCCGGTGGACAGCAGGTATGGAAGCGATAATGATTGATACCGTAGGACTTGGAAATGCCAAGGATTCTTACCCATTCCTCGACATCAGTTGGGGCATAGCCGGTGAGCGGGAAGATCAGGCCGTCATGTTTGCCGCGGAGAAAGGTTTTCTCTCCGTTGATTGTAAACTTGTCGCCCTCCGCTCGGAATTCCTTCAAACCAAAGATGAGCTCCTGTTGGTCAGTAATATGTCCATCCCTGTCTTTCAAAACAAGGGTTATATTATAAAGATTGGGAGCGCCTTCACTCCAGAGCAACGCGTTTTGGCCCAGCACATAATCGACGGAAAAAAGCCCCGGTGAAACAGGAAACTCACGCTCGTCCACCGCGTGTGTCTCTTCACTATTGAAGCTTTGGGCAGACACCGCAAGCGTAGTTTCACTGTTGCTGTCCAAGGTTGCTGTAATACGAACCGTACGTGCAGCCAGATTCGACTCCAGTCGGATATTAGTAAGCTGCGATTCCCCATAGAACTGAAGCTCCATACGACCGGTAATTCCATTCCAGTTGGTCTGGGTATCCTGTGAAGTCAAATGTCCGCCTTTGGTTGGGTAATCGGTATTGTCCACACGGACGGTGATTGTATGAATTCCAGCTTGTAGCTTCGGCAATTCATATATATGCGGGGTGTTCAGACTGTTACGCCTACCGATCTCCGTATTGTCCAGCCAAAGCGTCGTAAGTCTCGTCCGTTCCAAAAATAGATAGCAGGCCTTACCGGCCAGCTCATCCGGAATGAATACCTCTCTTGCGAACCAGACTTGCCCTTCAAACAAATATTCATCGGTTAGAGCGCTTACTAAAACTACCTCGTTCTTTGGTCCTTTACGTGCGTATGACGTTGTTCCCGGCAGTGTGATAACATCTGTAAAAGGCAAGGTTAGTCCCTGTTTTGTCTCATCCAATTGCAACTTCCATTCGCCTTCTAGGTTGATCTTTGTCTGCAAAATATCACTCCTATTATGGTAATCACTGAACTCTAGCAGTATAATGCTCTACTATATAAAGCTTAGCATATTAAGCCAGATAATTCAGTAGAGTGGTTAACACTCATTTGAATGACGACAGGTCTAAACTTACAATATAGCCGGAGCATGAATGTGCCTGATGACAAGATTTAATAGTAATTTCAGAACAATAAAAAAAGCCGCAATGAGCGGCTTTTGAATAAAATTTATTACACATTCTCCAGCATGAAATTCCCAATTTCAATCAAACTATCTTCCGCTTGCGGTGTGACCCCCACCTGATCGGCAAAGCCGTGAGAAAGTCCTTTGTACCGTACCGTTTTCACTTTGACGCCCGACTCCTTCAGCTTTAAGGCATATGCATCATCCTCAATCCGCAGAAAGTCATATTCGCCAAACAAAATAATGACAGGCGGCATCCCTTTCAGATCTCCTCGCAGCGGGCTCACATGAGGGATTGTATCATCGGGCACGCCCAGATATTCACCTAATCCGACAGTTCCTAAACCACCGCTCAACAGATCCAATATAGATCTAATTTCTTTTTCCTGAGAAGGGGATATTTCATAAACATCTCTGCGCTGCATATGTTCCTGCATACCTGCTGCGTCCACGCTTGGATATAGTAGTGCCTGTGCCTTTACCATCTGCGTTCCTTCATCCCGATCTTTCATTGCGCATACCGTGGCTAGATTCCCACCTGCAGAATCACCGGAAATACAGATGCGATTCGGATCACCATTAAATTCTTCGGCGTGAGCATATATCCATTTCAACACGGTATAACAGTCGTCGAGCCCAGCGGGGTATGGGTTCTCCGGAGCTAAGCGGTAATCAACCTGAATCGATACACAGCCCGTATTTGCAACCACAAGCTTGCACATCTCCTCTACTACTTCGGGTCCTCCTGCTACGAAACCGCCTCCGTGGATGTAATAGAACACTGGCTGCAACTCTCCACTCTTCTTCTGCGAAGTGTAAATTCGCACCGGGACAGCAACATCACCGTTTTGAACGTTAGCATGCCTCACATCAACACCTTCAGTAATCGGAATGCTGTTCACGCCATTCATCATCTTGCGCATTTGAGCTGCACTTTTTTGGATATTTTTCTTTCGGCTGCCTTTCAACATCATCTTAACCAGCATTCCCTTGAAACCTTTTAGGATTGACTCCATACTTTGATAAAAGCGAGGATCCAGCACACCAGGCTCATCGGTTTCAGGAATAGGCTTAATCAGGATATCCAGTCCATTTTCATTAATTACATGTTGCCTTTCAAGCATCGATGTAAGAAGCTGTTGCGAATATTTACGTTCCATGATGATTACTCCTTTTCAAATGTTGTATGGTAAAATGATTTGCGGCGATTTGTATTGGTTGCCATAACTCAATTATAGGTTTGGGTTTACAGAAAAAATATCGCATTATTTCTTTTGTTATATCCTTCTTTTATCATTATTATTGAAAGCGATTTCAAAAATGATGTCGAGAGCAAAAATACAATATAAAAAACAAAAAAGGACAACACTAAAGTCATCCTTGTTATACATTCTCTATTTAACGTGTTAACCTAATCACTTGTACCTCATGTGGTTGTACAACAGCATTTACCACAAAATTTGCTGTCACCTGCAGCGAACGCATTTGAAATAACGGCAGGGACCGACCTTCAAGATAAGACCATTCTTCTGGACGCATGTCCTTAGGTGCCCCCATATTCAACCATTCATCAAAGGCGCTTCCCCCAGCCGGACCTACTGAATACCTTCGCTCTGTATAAACACCCGGCGTTAAGCCGTCTAGACGAATGTGATACTGACGGGTATTGCGTATATTGAACACGTTGTAACGTTCGGTTTGAGTCAAGTGAGTGGTATGACGGTAGCGATATAGAGTATCATAATGACAATAATTATATAGAAATATCTGTATTTCACCTTTCGAGGAAGTTATAAAATACCCATCACCTTCAGCTATCAGACCGCTTCCTGCATAACGCAACAATTGTAGCGCCCGATAACAGCTTTTGGACAAACCTCCGCGAGTGAATAAACCAAACCCGCCATGAAAAAGATCCGACGAAGGAACAATTTCCTCCATATGGTCACTAAGCGACCAGTATCCCATAGCCTCAAAGTGGTCGTAATTCTCCAGAATATTTTTGAAAAGAAAAGCAGATTTGTAGGAGGTATCATTACACAAATCACGCTGCCATATGTTATTACTCCACTCTTCAAGAATCACAGGCAGACTAGCGAAACCACGTTGACGCAACAGCTTTTTGACCTTATGTAACGCGTGTTTCATAAACTGTTCATCGCCGCTTACCGCAAGTGGAAAAGCTTCATCCTCTGCCATGAGCTGAAGACCAGTGTCTTCCTGACCCGGTAAGATGCTGTGATAAGCACGTAGAGCCAGAGAGTCGGGCAAACAATTCCCCTTACTGCAAGACACTAGGAATTCGCTGATAAAATTACTAGAATCAATGTTGCTTCCTGGACCAACAATATGTAGCTGCGGATCGATAGCACGGATGGCGTGGCTGGTTTCACGGTAAAGCACCCAGTATTCTTCCATGGTAAACACACCATATCCTGAGAACTCTGGACTCACGAAAGGAGCAAACCTCCATTCCCGCACGGACTCAATCCCATACCGATCAATGAAATGCCTAACAAGGGAAGTCACAAGGTCGAGCCATTTTTCAAGATGCTCAGGCATAGAAAGGATGCTTGGCCTCTTAAATGGAAACACGGCTTCCCTCGCTAATGCAGAAGGCATATAACTAAATTCAACATAAGGCTTTAACTCGACTGAAAGCATGAAGTCCATTACCTCATCTACATAAACAAAGTTGTAATCTGCGCTACCAGACATTTTCCTGACATACAGCATCATGTCATCGTCTAACAGACCTTTGCAGCGCATATAGCGAAAGCCAAGCTCCTTTTGCAACTTTCGTATTTGCGCCTGTACCGCGCCATTCAACAGATCCTTGGCGTAACCTGCATTAATCAACGTCCGCCAGTTATGACTCAGCGTCCGAATCTTACGGCCAGTGTCCACATGAAGATCATATCCCTCATTGACCTGAGGTTGGACAATGGAGTGCTCGTTGTGATGCAAATGCCGCATTAGTGAAGTGAAATCGGTCGTAAATCCCGCTGTGACCATTATGTTCTCCTGTGGATCTGTCGCATCATGCTCATTTACTAGACGGTATTGCCCTGGTGTAACACCAAAGCGCCGTTTGAAGGCGTCGATCAAAGCGTTGGTACTTGGAAATCCAACTTCTGAGGCGATGTCCGTGATCGTTCTTTCACTACGAAGAAGTGCCACTGCCTGACTCAGTCTGACATTTGTAAGGTAGGCAGTAAAAGTAAGGCCTAGCTGTTTCTGAAATAAATGGGACAGGTAGGAGCTACTTAAATAGATAGTAGAGGCAAGTCCACTCAGAGTAATATTTTCCCGATAATGTCGGTGGAGATAGTCGGTTGCTTTGCGCAATCTTTCCTTACTTGAGGATTTGGAGGGATCCTTCTGCTTGTTCTGCTCAAGAAAAGTATGCACTAGACTGTTCAGCAGTACACCTACACGACTACGCATTAGTATAGGTAAACGAGATTCGTTTTTGTAATAGGCCTGGAATACACTGGCGAACTCACTTCGGATTACATTAAAGCGAGCTTGTTCGTCCTTAGGGTATAGAAAAGACTTACACTCTATAATTATACTTTCAATCTCAGGACAAAAAGCTGCCAAAAATGCCGGCGAGATAAACAGCGATAGCGCCTTGCCAGAACCTTTCATATTTAAAGCGTGCAGTTGGTAGCTATTCAATACAAAAATGTCATCCTGCTGAACTTCATAGGTAAACTGATTGTCATCCAACTGTAGTCCCCCAGTTCCCTGCAAGATGTACATTACCTCAAGTTCTTGATGCCAGGAAGCGATAGCGTCTTCAGGGAGATTAATTGAAAACCTGAAATCCGAGGCTATCAATGTATTTTCTTGCATACCCAACCTCCTATTCTTAATCTTAATAGAGCCTTGCCTCATCCAAAATCCTATCATATAAACCCATGAAATCAAGTTTACTGTCTTATTGATAACGAAGGTTCAGGTTGTTTTTAGTGTCTTTTTTACAATCAATATAAAAAGCACCAGACTAATAAACCCAGATATAGCACAAGTAATAAATACCATCTGATATCCCATAAGCTGTGAAACAAATCCAAGTAGTATAGCTCCTAAACCAATTCCTAAATCAAAAGCAGTAAAGAATGTAGCGTTCGCTACACCTCTTTTCGCTGGTGGGGCTAATCGAATCATCGCTACTTGAAGCGCTGGTTGAGCTGATCCGAATCCAATTCCGTACAAAATAGCTGTAATAACCACTCCAGCAATTCCTTTAGTCATTGTTAGGACGAATAGTGCGACTATCAATATGAAAAGAGCAGGTACAATAATGACCCCTTCCCCATACTTATCGGATATCTTCCCTGTAAGTGGTCTAATTACTGTAAGTGTGACTGCATACACTAAGAAAAAAGTACCCGTGTTAACTTCAATATTTGCCGCAAACAGTGGTAAAAAAGTTGTAATACCACCAAAAGTAAATGATAAGAAAAATGTAACGATAGCGATAGGTAAAACTGTTTTTTCATAAAATGATATTGTTTTTTTTGATGTGTTTTGAACTGTTGGAATTTTTGCACCAAATCCAAGTATGAATGCAATCAAAGCTAATGCTGTGCATAGAAGAAATAGGTAATGAAATGAATAAGATTTTGTTACCCAAAGACCAATGATTGGTCCTAACGCCATTCCTAATGTCATTGCTAGTCCATACCATCCCATTCCTTCTCCACGACGAGATTGTGGAATAACATCAGTCACAGCCGTTCCTATCGAAGTTGTAGCAACTGCCCAGCTGACTCCATGAAGGATACGTAATATTACTAAAAATATAATGCCTGTTACCCAATCATAAAAATACATGGTTATAGCAAAAAATAGTAATCCGCTTATTATAAATGCACGTCGACCAAACCGATCCATTAATCCTCCAATAATAGGACGAAAAATTACTGCCGATATTGTAAACACTCCAATTATTAATCCAACTTGAGATTCACTTCCACCTAGTTGTTTGATAAACATAGGCAATGTTGGCATTAGTAAATAAAATCCACTAAATAGTAATAAAGCTGTAAGGGTCAGCATGATATAGTTTTTTGTCCATAAACGTTCCATTGTAATGTAATCCTTCTTTCTATCGACTTTACGTACTCCCCAAAAATAGTGAAATAGGCGAATAAAAAAGCAGCACCACCGCTATAAAAGTGTTGGTACTGCCCTATATAGACTGATACACGCTTGGTTAATTATAACGTCCTTGATACTTTAACAGCTTTTTCAAGCCCTGCGACAATAATCTCTTCTGCCTTATCAGGGAATTGGCTGTGCCCTTCAATGATAATAGTCTCTATATTTTTCACACCAAAGAAGTTCATCATACTTGTTACATATTTAACAGCCATCTCTAAATCAACTTTTGGTCCCTCAGAATACACACCACCACTTGCGTTTAATAACACTATTTTTTTATTTCCAATAAGCCCTACTGGACCTTCTGGCGTATATTTAAATGTTTTGCCTGCGCGGTTTAAGTAATCAATATATGTGTGTAGTACAGCTGGGATGGTTAAATTCCATAAAGGGAACCCAAATACGACTTTATCAGCTGCAAGGAATGGATCTAAATACTTATCAGCAACAGCTACTGCTTTTGCTTCTTCTACTGTTAAATCTAATCCTCTACTAGACTTAAATGTTCCGTTAATCATATCTGCACCTACGTAAGGCAATTCCTCATTGTATAAATCCAGCTCTACTACAGTGTCATTTGGATGTGATTCTTTATAGCTCGCTAAAAAAGCCTCAAATAATCTAACACTTACCGACTGATCTGCTGGTCGATTGTTTGCTTTTACAAATAAAACGGTTGTCATTCCTTGTTCCTCCTGATGTGCACTCTTATGTTGTTTATAATATTTTTTTGAAGCTATACTCCATTTCTCCAGCCATAGCTTCAGGAGTATCACCAGTTACTCTGTAATCATGTGTATAAATTTGTTCGAACGTTCCAAAGTTCACTTGTTTATAAAATTCAAAACAAGGAAATCCATCATGTGCTCCTTGCATATTGACAGTACCATCCTTTTGAATATGAACTATTAAAAGATAGTCAACTGGAGGTGCAAATGCATTTAATGGATTGCTAGCACTTGCACTCATTTGAAACCTAACGTCTTCAGAGCCCCACACAATATCAGTGCACAAAATACCTTCTGTAGTAGCTTTTCCTGTTTTTTTATTAACAGAACCATCTGGAGTAGTGACTCTTTCTGTTGTAATACCAGTATTTGCATATGTGAAAATATCTTTTTTGTAAAAATCTACAACTACTTCTTGTTCCACTCTGGAGCGCATAGCGTTGACAGCATAGGGTGTGAATTCACGTGAGTCACCTTCAAAATGGATTACGTTTCCTGTTTCTTCATCCTTCCTAGGATCAGTCCACGGTGTTGGAATAAATACACTTGCTCTAACTTTAACAATATTAGTCATGAGAACCCTCCATAATTTATTAATTCTGTTTCAGTAATTCCTGTTTCTTTCACAACAGAAAATATAGTCAACTTGATTGACTACTTTTCGCATAGTACAATGTATTTCGTACAAAGTCAACTAAGTTGACTTTATTTAAGGAGGTTTTATGTATGACTCAGGAAATCTTTAGTGAATTGGATCTGACAACACTTTTATCATTATCCTTTAGTACATCAATTAATGAACTACATGATAGATTGCGTGAATTAGGATTTGCAGATATTAGACCTGTACATGGTTTTATGTTTAAGTGTATTGCTCCAAACGGAGCAACAGGTATAGAATTAGCCGAATATTTAGGAATTACGAAGCAAGCTGTAAGTAAAATGGTAGATTATCTTGAGAAAAGTGGTTATGTAATTCGCGAAAATCATCCCACTGACAAGAGAGGAAAAATCATTGTTTTGACTGAGCGAGGTTGGTTAGCAGTGAAAGCAAAAGAGGAAATACTAACTGAGATTGAGCAACGTTGGATTGAAATCATAGGTACTGAACGACTGCAAATGCTCAAAGATGATTTAACAACACTTGTATATAAAGCAAATGAAGATAAATCTACTATGAGATCAAGACCTGTCTGGTAAGTGTATGGTGAAAATTTGGTGTATGCTGTGATTCATCAAACCAAAAAGGGTAGAAGACTTAAAGATCTGTCTTCTACCCTTTTTGAAAGCTGATTATCTGCAGCGTACATTTAGTATTTGCTCTGGGAAATTACTACTCTAAATACCCTTTGACTAAGCCCAGCGGCAATGGCTTGGGCTGCTCGCAGCTGGTTACCAGTTGAGCATATTGCTTAGAGTCGGAACTTGTATGGAATGCATGCATGATCTCAAGTACGTGATTGGCGAGTTCTCCGTTTGCACGAGGAGTCTCCCCCGTGTCGATGCAGTGTGCCATATCTGCTACTCCTATGCCTCTACTATTATCTGCATAATTGTAGATAAGTGGGATCTCTTGGAATTCCGAGCTGTGTGCCGGGCGTAAAAGGATCGGCCCTCCAAAGTTGTTAGGGTCCGGTACGATCAAGGTTCCTTGCGATCCGTAGATTTCGATCCTCGGTAAAGTACTGTGCCAAACATCAAAGCTGGTAATCATGGTTGCCACAGCGCCACTGTCAAACTCAATCGTTCCAGCAACATGTGTGGGCACCTCTACATCAATGACTTTGCCAAACTTTTTGTCGCTCGTGATCGTTCTATGAGCAAAGGAGGTTTTAGTGATGCCGCATACTGTTTTAGCTGGGCCTAGCAAAGATACTAACGCAGTTAGATAGTAGGGTCCCATGTCAAACATGGGTCCTCCACCGGCTTTATAATAAAATTCCGGATCAGGATGCCAGCTTTCATGTCCATGACAAAGCATAAAGGCAGTTGCTGCCACCGGCTCCCCGATATAACCATCCGCAATCAGCTTACTGCAGGTTTGCAGACCGCCTCCAAGGAAAGTATCTGGTGCGCAGCCAAGGAACAGGTTCTTTTCCTTCGCCAGACGAACTAGCTCAGTGCCATTTTCAAGGGAAAGGGATAAGGGCTTCTCCACATACACATGCTTGCCAGCTAGCAAGGCTTGCTTGCACACGTCAAAATGAAAATTAGGCGTTGTTAGATTAACGACTATTTCAATCTCTTCCGAAGCAAGTAATTGTTCTGTCGTCCATACATGAGGAACGCCATATTTCTCCGCCGCATGCTCTGCACGACCTTTATCCAAGTCGGAACAAGCATAAACCTCAGTATTAACGAAAGTCCCGTTCAAATTTTCAAAATAAATGCTGCTGATGTTTCCGCAGCCGACTATACCTACCTTCACTTTGCGCAAGATCATTCCCACCTTATCTCAGTTTTAGTTAGCCGCCCACAAAAAGCCTTTTCGCATCAGTTCCTTGGCTTCCGGTATATCGAAAACGTCTGCATGATGGCCAAGTGAATTATAGAAAACCTTCCCTTTTCCCCATTTCTTCGTATATACAACGGGCATCGTGATGACACCATTTGCTGAATGCTCACCCTCACTCATTACAAACGTAGTTGTTGCCAAGACATCCACTGCAGGATCTACATGTAAATAATATTGTTCCGATTTCACCTTGAAGTCTTGGATGCCCTCCACAATGGGACTGGAGCCAGAATGCATGATATTAACTTCGTACTCTACCCCATCGTTAAATGGATGTGCTACCCATTGTGACCCGGTCAAAAATTGCCACTCTGTATTGTTACGGAAAGAGTCGCACATCCCTCCATGACAACCGGCAATTCCTACTCCAGAAGCTACTGCCTTCAGAACTGAGGATACCTGATCATTACTGATTTCTCCCATGGTCCATACTGGTACAATAAGGCTTAAATCCGTAAGCTTATCTACACTGTTGAAGCTATCCAGCGTATCAGACACTTCAACTTCAAAGCCTTCAGCCTCTAGAATGCCAGCAAAAATTGCGGCTACTTCATTTGGTTCATGCCCATCCCATCCACCTTTTACAATCAATGCTTTCTTCGTCATCCTGCAATCTCCTTTTCCTTTATATATGTAATCAACCTTTCGTCCATCTGATGAAATTGTAATCCAGATCAGAGAGGTGTGCTCGCCATTTCACTTGTAGGAATGGTCATTTTTTGCTAAGTTTTAGAGGTGAACCTAAAATTCAAGCCACATGAACAGGAGATCTCATGAAAGCCTTTCACGAAAATAGAACTTACCATTCGACTTTCCCCTTCACTGTAATAATGTCTAATGATATTGATTTTCTAGCCCACTGGCATAACGATCTTGAGATAGTCTATGTATTTGAAGGTTCAATTCGGATGGGAATTAACTCCGAAACGAGGATCTTGAAAGCGGGAGATATGGCTATATGCAGCAGCGGAGACATCCACTACTATGACAGTAAAGACAGCAGCTCCAAGATAATGATGGTGATATTCAATCCTTCATTAATCGGCTTTCCTGGTGGATGGCCTTTGAATGTGAGGCTGACTTCCCCATTTATGGAGAAACGAATAGCAACACGAGAAGAAGAAGTCCGTATCAACAACCGTCTTTCTCTGATCCTGCAGGAACTTATGGACGAATATAATCAGAAGCTGGAATATCATGAACAGGTAATCATTGGCCTTTTGCACGAGTGGAGCGGACTCATTTTACGGCATGTTCCCTTGGATAAGATTAATCCACAGAAAGATAAAAGGCGCATCACTAACATGAAGATTATGCAAGGGGTTCTTGAATACCTCGACGTCAACTACATGCATCCCATCACACTTGCTGACGCCGCAAGGCAAGCCAATATGAGCCTCTTTTATTTCTCCCGCTTCTTTAAGAGTCTTTCGGGTATGAGCTATATTGCATACCTTAGCAACATCCGAGTCAACCAGGCAGAACAGCTGCTGCTGACCACAGACAAATCCATTTTAGATATCGCACTGGAATGCGGTTTCACTAATATCCGTACCTTTAACAGAGTATTTAAACAGATTAAACAACGGACTCCAAGTGAATTACGTTAAAAGATACATGGTCTGTTATCTTATTAAGTAAACAAAAAACCGAAGATCTTTTGGTTTAGATCATCGGCTTTATTTTAATATTCGAATGCACAAAGACGGCGAAAAGGTCTACGTTTAAGTGACAGCTTACCCAGTCCTCATTACTGAGCTCCAACTATTGGATGTGGAACATACAACTCTTCAAGGAATGAAATTTCTTCAGGTGATAATTTCACCGATAGAGCATCTACTGAATCTTCGAGCTGAGCAATTTTCGTCGCGCCCACAATTGGAGCAGCTACAGAAGCTTTTTGCAACAGCCATGCAAGTGCGATATGAGTACGTGGTACGCCTCGTTTCTCTGCTAACGACGCTACTCGCTCAACAATTAATCGATCTACATCAGCGGTTGAATCATACTTTGATTTTTGAATGAGATCGGTTTCGGATCTGCGTGTTGTTTCCGACCAATCGCGAATCAATCTTCCTGATGCCAGAGGACTATAAGGAGTTACTGCAATTTTTTGATCCTGACAAAGCGGCATCATTTCCCTTTCCTCTTCTCGGTAGATGAGATTAAGGTGATTTTGCATGGATACAAAGCGAGTCCAGCTATTTGTCTCGGCCACATGTAATGCTTTTTGGAATTGCCAAGCATACATAGCAGACGCACCGATATATCTAGCCTTTCCAGACTTCACCACATCATGCAAGGCCTCCATGGTTTCTTCAATGGGTGTGTTATAATCCCAGCGGTGAATGATATAGAGATCCACATAATCGGTCCCAAGTCTCTTCAAACTGTTATCTATTTCGCTCATAATAGCTTTTCGAGAAAGCCCACCACCATTAGGACCTGGACGCATCTGGCCCCAGACCTTCGTGGCAAGTACAATTTCATCCCGATTCGCATAGTCCTTAAGCGCACGTCCGATAATCTCTTCACTGGAACCACTTGCGTAAATATTAGCTGTATCAAAAAAATTGATGCCGAGCTCAAGCGCTCTTTTAATGATAGGACGACTGTTCTCCTCATCGAGCACCCATTGGTGCCCTCCAGGCAGCACTTTTCCAAAGCTCATACAACCAAGGCAAATCCGAGAGACGTCCATTCCCGTATTTCCAAATTTGATATGTTCCATAAAGCAAGCCTCCATTTCTATGTTTAGATGAGTTTTAGTTCTTACAGAGCTTCAAACCATTCATCCTCGACAGCTTCAAACCATTCTGTTTCGCCTGGAGTCATAGCCAAGTGAACAAACCAACTATCCTTTGTCGCGCCATGCCAATGTCTCACATTAGCTGGAATGTTGACCACATCACCTATTTCGAGCAATTGAGCAGGTTTTCCTTCTTCCTGATACCAGCCATTTCCACCAGTGACTAACAGAACTTGTCCAACCTGATGAGCATGCCAGTTATTGCGTGCGCCTGGAGCAAAGGTTACATTACCAATTGCGGTATTAAGCGGCTTCGGATCTGTAAACACCATTTGCAAATAAGCGTCACCCGTAAAGTTTGCTTTAACCTTTTCCCCTAAAGGAAAAATAGTGCTGCTACTAAGTTGTTCATTTTTCATCGTTCATTCCTACTTTCTGCCTATAGTTAATGTTTATTAGAGCCCTGCGATCCTCTTACTCTCCCGCTGGAAAATCAGTAGAAGCTGCCAGTTCAGTCTGCTTCTCATAGTCGGCAACACGAGCTTTGAGGGTCGAAATCGTGCTTGCCAGTGCATGAGATCCAAGTATCATTCGTATCGGTGCCGGTTCTAATTCAACACTTTCTATGATTCGGGCAGCCATCCGCACAGGATCTCCAGGAGCTAAACTCTTAGAAGCGTCCAGCATGTTCAAAAAGTTATGCGCTGGGTTGCCTTCGTATTCTGTCATGAGTTTCGTTACCTGTGCGCTCCCATAACGGAACTCGGTACGGGCTCCTCCCGGCTCCACCAATGTAATACCGATGTTAAAAGCTTCAACCTCCTGAGCAACGGACTCACAAAAGCCCTCTATCCCAAACTTGGTCGCATGGTACATTGAATTTCCTGGGAAGGCGATCTGCCCGCCATAGGAGGAGATCTGAATAATGCGTCCACCACCCTGAGTGCGCAAATGCGGGATAGCTGAACGAATAAGCTGGATGGACCCCGTTAGATTCGTGGCAATGATATGATTAACCTCGTCGTCAGAGAGTTCTTCTGCAGCCCCGAAAAGTCCATAACCAGCATTGCTTATGATAACGTCGATTCGTCCAAACTTTTCAAAAGATCTATCGACAAGATTTCGAATGGCAGGAAAATCGGTCACATCTAGAATCTCGCAACTGAAGGTTTCGGGATAGTTCTCAATGAGGTCAGCGACCTTGCTTTTGTTACGAACAGTACCGATAACCTTATTGCCCTTTTCAAGAAGCTGTCTCGTCATCTCATAACCAAAACCACTGCTCACACCGGTGATAAGCCATGTGCGATTGTTCATAATCATTTCCTCCTAAACTTCATATTCCGATTTTGCTGCTGGAATACTTAGCACATGAGTAGTTGTGACGAATATTTAATACGCATAATTACAATAATGATCACATGTCTATTATTATAATCAGATCAAATTTGGTGCCAATTGTTAATTTGATGCGTTTTGTACATTAATAAACAAAACCATCGAAATTGTTTATTTCCTACTGCGTATTCGCGATTCTTTTATATAAATTTATAATCAGATGTCCCATTGATGAGCTCGTTATAGTATGTTATATAATGAATTCTTACTCTTTTGTTGATGAATAAAGAAAGTTCGGTGAGCAAATTGTCTAAAGTCGATCGAAGAATCTTAAAAACACAGGAAGCCCTGAAGACAGCAGTCATTGAACTAATGAATGTGAAAAATTTTGATGATATAACCCTTCAGGAAATCTCTGATAAAGCAAACGTGAGCCGTGGTACTATTTACCTTCACTATATGGATAAATATGATCTTCTTGATAAGCTTATCGAGAAGCATATCAATGAACTTCGTGAAAGATGTGAAGCAGCCTCTGATTTGGATTTTGTAACGGGGTCCGTGATTTGGACGGAATACTTTGAGAGTAACTATGCCTTTTTCTCCATGATGTTAGCTAGTAAAGGAGCCCCTTTCTTCCGGAGTCGTTTTCTGGAATTTCTTATAGAAGAGTTCAAAGACGAAGTGGATATCACAAAGGGTAAAAACGAAGGTTTAAATAAGGATCTAGTCGTACAATTTGTAGCTTCTTCGTATGTAGGTGTAGTTGAATGGTGGTTCACGAACGAAAGACCAGTAACCTATCAAGTATTAGCAGAACAGCTTGGAGCCTTATTGGAACGAAATTGTACAAATAACCCCTCATCCTAAAGGATGAAGGGTGACTTGGAAAATAGTAACTAGTTTGCGAAATGTTAGCCTATTTCGATCTTTCTTAGAAACCATATTTTGCTTCTTCAGCCTCTCGAATTTTGGCATAGGTCTCAGAGAGTACATAGGTATCTTCCACTAAGCGGTCTATACGGAATAGCACATCATCATTTACTATTTCTTTTCGATAAAAATCCTTCTCTTCTATAAATACATACGTTTGAACAATTTGCGCTTTCATATAGGCCAATATCGGTTTCAATTGCTGCTCAGCTACCAGATAGTGACGTGCAGAACCTGCCGTGACGAGCATACTTACAACCTTGTGTTGAAATGCTTTTTCGGGTGCTAAATCGAATATATTCTTTAGTGTTGCTGGGATGGAAGCTTGAAATATTGGCGTTCCGATTACGATTACATCTGCTTCCATGATCGTTTGAATTACGTACTTGGTGTCCCCTTCGTATTCCAGATAATTGCGACCATCACTGAATTGAACATCATACTCCGCCAGATCTAGAAGCGTAACTTCTGCATCTTTGTATTTTTCATGAAACGAATTTATTGTGTAATTCATAGCGATTCTGGTTTTCGATCCTATCTTTGACCCTGATAATGCTACGATTTTCATAATTCTGACCTCCTGGAGTTTATTTTTTTGCCGTATATTTTTTAATAGCTGGTAGAATTTCAGAACCGATTAAATCTATGTTTTTCATTAAATTTTCAAAAGGTACGCCACCAAAATCCATTTGTGCGATATATCGTTGATGGCCGAAGAGTTCATGTTGATATAGAATTTTTTCAATGATTTCCTGTGGGCTGCCAATATTCATAACATCGCGCGGATCGGCTCCTTGAGCAAACGCCTGTTTAGGAAAACCACGTCCATTGGTTAATTTCATTCCTTCGTTTATATATGGATAATAGGCTCTTTGTGCCTTCTGTGTTGTTTCATCCGCGTAAAAGAATCCAGCAGTCGCTACAGGCAGCTTCGACGGATCGAATCCGTTCTGGCTTGCAGCTTCACGATAAGCATCAATGGATCTTTTAAACAAGACTGCGGGACCCCCTAAATGGGCCAAAAACATAGGAACACCTGCAATGCCTGCTTTGATCGCACTGGCAGAAGTCCCACCTACAGCTCTCCATATCGGTAAGTTTCCCTCAGGACGGGGGAGGATTCTTGCATTTTTGAGAGGGTTACGAAATTCTCCCTTCCAATTCATAACTTCGTTTTCATTTATCTTTAATAACAAGTCGAATTTTTCTTCAAATAATTCCTCATAATCATTAAGATCATAGCCCAATAGTTCATATAACCCCACTCTAGAGGCACGGCCAGCTATTATTTCAGCTCGACCATTTGAGATCAAATCAATTGTAGCGAAATCTTCGTACACCCTAACCGGATCAGAGGTGCTTATAATCGTAGATGAGCTACCTATTTTCATTTTCTTAGTAGCCTGTGCAATAGCTGACAGCACAACGGTATGCGCCTGAGTAGCAAAATATTCTTGATGACTCTCTCCTACACTAAAAAAATCAATTCCTGCTTGCTCCGCTAATTGAGCCAAGTCAATAATTTCACGTATGCGTTGTTTGGCAGATATTCGGCTCCCAGTTTCAGGGTTCGCTAGATGATCACCTAATGTATAAAGTCCAAACTCTAAGCCGTTGTCTGCATTGATCCGATATTGTTCCATGATTATCCTCTTTTCTTTAAGAAGTAAGAATTCATTTATGATTTGTCGATTAAATATAATTAAGTAAGTCACTATAATAAGTATAGTGAAGTGCTTGCATAATGTCAAACTAATGATCCTGTTAAGAAAAAAACTACTCGATTTAAGCCTTGTGCTAAGAATCCCCTATAATAATCTCCACATGGTATATTTAGGATATTGATTTGATTATTAAAGTGATAAACAAAAAAAGGAGACTTGTATTCATGCACAACCGCCGCTTCATGAACGTATTACTTATTCTTTTCTTATCGGCTTCCAATTCGACTCCGATCTTTGCATCGGCTTCGGTTGTACCGAAGTTATCCGATTCTATCAAACGTTCTGCAATCCAACCCTCCGTCACAATTAATGGCATAAACTTTTCCTTTCAAGATGAGTTGCCTACGTTAATAGAGGGAAAAACGTTCGTTCCAACCCAACTTTTTGAGCATCCCGACATACAAGCCGATATTTCGAAGTTTATAGATAACCCTTATCCGCATGTTTTTATATCACATTTTAACGGAGCACTTTCTATTTATCCGGATAAAAATGATTATATGTTTAGCGATTACGACGAAGATATAGAGGATTCTGATGTTTGGATCAATTGGAAGAGTCCTACACCTTATCTCTCCGGCAGTGATATTATGGTTCCATTGCGCGCTATTGCCGAACGAATCGGGATCTCCGTTGATTGGGATGTAACAACTAGAACAGCGATCATTACCACGGATGATGACTTTCGTGCTGAACTCGAATCTCCTGAGGAGTGGGAAGATTGGCTAGGAATGAAACCTATCGAGATGGATGATCCCTCAGGAGAGGCAATAACAGAGCAGGAGTTAACTGAATTTGCTATTTTGAGCGGACTCCCAGTTCTGGATTCTCGGATTATTGATAAATATACAGCTGTACTCTTACATATCGAAGAGGAAGATGGCGTAGAATCGCTTACGTTGAAATACGTCGATCGTTTAAAAAACGGGAGTTTGGACTGGAGTATGGATTTAGGCATGGGGGATGATGGAGACGACGTCCAAGTGAAGAGGAGCGGACAACTCGTTAGTGTCGGTATGTTCGATCAAGGTCTTAAGAAGCAATTCAGTCATTTCGAGGTAAGTTACAAAGTTCATGATAAGAAAGTAACTCACACCTTTGATATCGCGGGTAAACAAGGCATGTTTTTTGACATTCCTGAGGAAGTGACAAGCGGTGAGATAACTTTCTTTGGGAAAAACGGTTATACATTCGAAACGTATTTCTGGTGAGTTGACAAGCCTAAACAAAAGTAAAAGGTATCCCATTGGGGTACCTTTTACTTTTGTTTGCCGCTGGCCGATCCATTATGCTGTATTGCGAGTCTAACCAGTATCCTCGCACCATGAACTAGCATCGCTTCATCGATATTAAACTGTGGCTGATGGATAGCATGGACAATTCCCTTCTCCTTATTACCGCAACCAATAAAGGCGAAGGCACCGGGAACCTTTTCAAGATACCAACCAAAATCCTCACCAGCCAGACTTGGCTGCTCCAGAAGTATTACCTGATCCTCACCTAGAACTGCACGGGCTGCATGAAGCACCTGCTGCACCGCTTCCGCATTGTTCACTACTGCAATTCCTTCACGCAGCTCCAGCTTGTATTTCCCTCCATAAGACTCAGCTATAGCTGAAGCATGGCGCTGTAAACCATTTGTAATTGCAGCTACCGTCGTCTTGGTAAACGCTCTGAACGTTCCTGTTAGTTCACTGTATTCAGCGATCACATTAACAGCAGTACCAGCCTTCAACGTTCCGAAGGCCAACACCGCCGCCTCCTGCGGATCGATTCGATTAGCCATCATTCCGTTAATCTCTCCTATATATCGTGCCGCCATCTGGATCGCATCTACAGCTCTGTGCGGAGCACTATGATGACCGGATATCCCCTGAAATTCCACCTTAAAATGGCTGGACGCTGCCATGGCATCATGAGGGTGAATACCAAGCGTTCCGACCGGAAGCTCTGGCATGACATGTAGCGCGTAGGCATGGTCGACACCTTCCAGCACGTTATCCTCAATGAGATCGCGGCCGCCTGAGAGTAATCTTCCATCAAGCGGACTCTTGACCGCGCCTTCCTCAGCTGGTTGAAAGACGAAAATGATCGTGCCCATCAATCGTTCCCGGAAGGCTGCCAAGGTTCGGGCAGCGCCCAACAGCATAGCGGTATGGGCATCATGGCCACAGGCGTGCATGATGCCGTCATTGACTGACTTGTAAGGCAACTCATTGCACTCTTGTATCGACAGGGCATCCATATCTGCCCTAAGAAGAAGAGTGGGCCCACTATTGCCATTGTCTGCTAAGCCTTGCAGGAGGCCGACCACCCCCATTCCGAAATGTTTACCGACATTTCTACGTACTGTGATCCCCCACTCCTCTAACAAATCTGCTACTTTATTAGAAGTGCGAACGACATCATACAGTAGCTCCGGATGGGCATGCAAATCACGACGGTATTCAATCATTTCATCCTGCAGCTGGCCGGCGTAATGCATCATCTCCGCAATATTCGAGTTTTGGTGGATTGCGAATACTGGATCAACCGTCAAATTTGCCCTGCTGGCTGAGAAGCTTTGGAATAGCGGTTCTCCGGCAACGGAATGCCGAGGTTTCCACGCAGCGTGTCACTTTCGTATTCAGTGCGGAACAAACCCCGCTCCTGCAGAATCGGTACCACCCGATCGATGAATTCCTCCAGTCCGTTAGGGACGGCAGCCGCGATCATAAATCCATCTGCCCCACCACTCTCAAACCAAGTTTGAATCTGATCAGCTACTTGCTCCGGTGTGCCAATGAAGCTGCTGCGTGGGGTAGCCGACTGCAAGGCGACCTGTCGAAGCGTCAAGCCTTTCTCCTTCGCATCCTTTTTGATTTTATCCGTGCCGCTCTGAAAGCTATTGCGCCCCAACTCGCCAAGCTCAGGGAACGGCTCATCCAGTGGATATTGCGAGAAATCATGATGCTCGAAGAATCTGCCTAAGTAGTTCAGTGCATTCTCAATCGTTACAAGGCCAGCAACCTCCTGGTACTTGCGCTCTGCCTCCTCCGGCGTGTCACCGATGATTGGAGCAATTCCAGGGAAGATCAGCACCTCATCCGGATTCCGGTCAAACGAAGCTACCCGTGTCTTAACATCGTTATAGAATGCTTGGGCATCTTCTAGTGTTTCGTGTCCAGTGAAGATAGCATCTGCTTCCTTGGAGGCATAATTCTTACCGACTTCCGAGGAGCCTGCCTGAAATACGACTGGCTGCCCCTGTTTCGAACGAGCAATATTCAGCGGCCCCTTCACAGAGAAGAACTCTCCTTGATGGTCCAGGGTATGCATTTTTTGCGGATCAAAGAATACACCTGATTCCTTGTCTCGTACAAACGCATCATCCTCCCAAGAATCCCATAGTCCGCGTGTCACCTGCAAATATTCGGTGGCAATACGGTAGCGCTTGCCATGGTCAGGATGCTCTTTTTTGCTGTAATTTGACGCAGAACCTTCCAGAGGTGAAGTCACCACATTCCAGCCGGCCCGGCCGCCGCTGATTACATCCAGTGAGCCGAATTGACGCGCTACGGTAAATGGTTCACTGTACGAGGTAGACAAGGTACCAACTAAACCGATGTTAGTGCTGACGGCTGCGAGTGCGCTAAGTATGGTCAGCGGCTCAAACCGGTTAAGGAAATGAGGAATGGACTTTTCATTAATGTACAGACCGTCTGCGATGAAGATCAGATCCAACTTGCCTTCTTCCGCCTTCTGTACCCACTCTTTGTATAATTCAAAGTTTACACTGGCATCTGGTTTGGCATCTGGATGGCGCCACATCGACGTGCTGCCTCCTACCCCATGCAGCAGTGCACCCAGCTTCAGTTGTCTTGGTTTGGTCATGTTCATTCCTCCTAAAAGTTTTGTGAGCATACGCTTCCTTGATTTCACTTCATGCAAAACTGACTTCGGAAGCAATCATTGCACAAACGATGCATTAGCTGCGCCCTGTTTGATTCGCTCGATCTGACCAAGATGTCTCTCCACATGTCCAGTGAAGCCGTGCACGATATCGGAAATTTTCACGGTCTCCCCCTTGAAATTAATTCCGCTTTTCTCCCAATCTTCTTCGCTAAGCCGTTCAAACAAAAGGCTGTTATAGTAAAGCAGGCTGCGGAACAGCTCCAGATTGTCGGAAGCATTGCCGCTGTTGGCGTACTGACCGCTGACCCAAGCATCCTGATTGAAGACTGGAAGCTGTGTAGTCGTAGCAGCGAGAATATCACGAATGCGGAACGAAACTACGATGCTGTGATCAGCCAGATGAGTCAGTACCTCAGTCACACTCCAACTGGCGGGTTCTGCCTTCCATTTCAGTTGTTCCTCCGTTAACCCGGCGGTCGACTTTACTAATTGATGATACGTCCTTAGATAATCACTGATTTGAAATCTGCTCATTAAATCCCCTCCAATATAAGACTTGTTCGCGAATGATCCGGTGGTGCGAAACGAGATAACGAAAAAGGCTGGATGTTATGAGTTGTAACTCCGCCGATCGCTAAGTCAGCCAGTATTTCACCCACAACACTAGAAAATTTAAAACCATGCCCCGAAAATCCTCCAGCTATCAGCACATTGGAATGGAGCGGATGGCAGTCTATAATGAAATCTTCATCAGGCGTATGCTCATATTTACATGCAGAACCTTTTAGCAATCGACCAGCCGCACCGGGCATGTAAGACTCCAGTACCTTGCGGAGGTCACCCTCATCGCTGGCTTCACTGCCGAACGGGGCAAGCTGTGTACCCGGCTTCCATTCCAGCCCTGTATCATGCCGGCCGATCTTCAGGCCAGCTCCATCAATGCTGGGAAATCCGTAATAGCCACCTTCCTCTGCTCCTAACGTAAAGCCAGGGAAATTACCAGCAGCAAAAGCAGGGGAGCTCTCAAACCAGCCCACAACTTTTCGGATTGCTTTAATCGGCAAATGTACAAAAGGTGCCAATTTGCCAAACCAAGCTCCGGCACTAAGAATAACTGCCGCTCCGTGATAATCGCCATTTGTCGTATGAACCGTAACGCTGCCTTCGCGAGCGGTGACATTCACTACTGGAGTGTTCGTCAACAGTTCCGCACCATGTCCAAGGGCAAGCTGACGGTAGGCGGAAATACAGCGTTCGCTGTACAAATATCCGGCATCTGGTTCATACATTGCCGCGAATGATTCCGGTATGTTCAATGCCGGCCAGCGCCGCCGGATCTCTTCGGCATCCATATGATGGACCAGCACCTTCCGTTTCTTCGCTTCTTCGAGTCGACCGTTGAAGGAATACACTGTGCTATCCGCGAGATTCAACACGCCTGAGCGGACAAGGAGTTCTGTTTCGCTCAACTGTTCCGCTTCTTTCCATAGTGTATCTGCCCGCAAAGCTAAATCAATGTAGGCGGGATCACCGCTGTAAGCATGCCGGATCAGCCGGGATTCCCCGTGATGGCTGCCCTGTGTATGTGGAGGATCGAAGGCATCCACTAGTAGCGTCTTCACTCCGCGCCTCGCAAGATTGTAACCAGCGCTCATGCCCATCGAGCCTGCGCCTACGATAATTACATCGTAACTCTTATGTTCAGCTATAATTCTGCACCTCCACCGGAATTGTAGTACTCAAGGGAACGTACAGCCGCATCCGCAAGGAAACGTGCTGCCGCAGGCAGTGCCTGTTCATCCAGATTGAAGGCTGGATGATGCCATTCTTGGCTTCCTTCAGTACCTATAAAGACGAATAATCCCGGTACCACGCGCTGATAGAAGGCAAAATCCTCTCCGGCCAGTGAAAGCTCTGGTTTGACCGCTCGGTAGCCAAGAGCTTCAGCCGACTCTACCCCTAACGCCGCTAAGGCGGCGTCGTTGATGACCGGAGGCGGCCCTTCGATCCAGCGGACAGTGGCTTTAGCTCCAAGAGCAGCTGCCACACCAGTCGCCACTTCCCGAAAGCGGTCAAGTACTTTGCTGCGCACCGTTTCATCAAAGGTACGGATTGTACCCTCAAGCACGGCTTTTTTGGGGATGATATTCCATGAATTTCCGCTGTGAATCTGCGTCACACTGACCACCGCACTTTGTAGGGGACTGACATTGCGACTTACAATGGATTGAAATGCAGTCACGATATGCGAAGCAGCTACAATCGGGTCTATCCCAGCTTCTGGAACGGCAGCATGAGAACTGCCACCCTGCACTTCAATGACAAATCCGTCAGCCGCTGCCATTAAAGGGCCCGCCGTAATACCGATCGTTCCGACTGGCAGTTCCGGCTTGTTATGCAGCCCGATTACTGCCCGGACTTCTTCTAGCGCCCCGCTAGCAATGATCCGCTGTGCCCCTTGCGCCTTCTCTTCAGCCGGTTGAAACAACAGGCGTACCGTTCCTAGTAACTGACCCTCTCGCTGCTTCAACTGATAGGCGGCACCGATCAAGGCAGCCGTATGAAAATCATGTCCGCAGGCATGCATTTTGCCGGGATACAACGACGCATAAGCTGCTCCAGTTTCCTCCTGGATTGGCAAGGCATCGATATCTGCGCGCAGCGCGATGACCGGACCGGGCTGCTTGCCCCCAATTTCTGCGATCACTCCGGTAGACAGACCGTAATCTACGACCCTGACTCCTGCCCGCTCCAGCAGGGAAATAATATATTTTGTTGTCTCATATTCTTCGTTCGACAGTTCCGGGTGCCGATGCAGATGACGGCGTATCCCGATTAATTCTTCTCCAAGCGCTTCCGCACTCAGCTCTTTAGCTTTACTAGTCATATACAGTCACCCTCCTTTAAACGATTTCCCGTGTGATCCTGATCCGCCCGCTTATGCCTCTGCCGGCACTTCAGCGATTGCTTCGCTCAGTAGCTCAAAGGAGCGGAACCGTTTGTCAAAAGGCTGCACATTCGTAGTTATGATGAACTCCTCAACACCGGATGCCTCTGAAAGTGCCAACAGCTGTTCACGTACAGAGTTCTTTGTTCCTTTGGTAATCTCTGGTTCCAACTCTTCAATCGTGTATGCTTCATTGCTCTGGCGGGCAAACTCCTCCGCCTGTTCCCGGGTTCCAACGGTTAGCTTCTTCCCGCTTGCCAGCTGAATCCGAATCAACTTATGTGCGCCCGCCAGTTCCTTCGCTTCCTCTTCGGTATCAGCCACCACTAGTGCTAAAGCGATAATTGCTTGCGGTTGTCTGCCCTGTGAAGAAACAAAACCACTGCGGTAAGCACGAATAGCATCTAGCGCTACTGTCTTATCGCTATTAATAAATAGGGAGAACACATAAGGTAATCCAAGTTCAGCAGCAATCTCTGCACTGCCTACACTCGCACCAAGCACATACAGCTCGGGCGGAATACCAGGAAGGGGACCTGCCTTCAACCCAGCCAGCGGGTGGTTTTCTTCGAGCCGGTTATGCACATATTTCTCCAGCTCGATGATTTTGTCCGTTAAGCTAGGGGATTCGGTTCTTTCCTGCTGAAGCGCTTGTGTGCTGCGCGGGAGACCGCCGGGAGCACGTCCCACTCCGAGATCCACTCGGCCAGGAGCCAGAGTAGCCAGCACATTGAAGTTCTCCGCCACTTTATATGGGCTGTAATGCTGGAGCATGATGCCTCCAGAGCCAATGCGGATACGCTCTGTTTTGGCCAGCAGATGTGAGATAAGGACTTCTGGAGAAGAACCGGCTACCTGCTCAGAGTCATGATGCTCGGAAACCCAGAATCGATGAAATCCAAGCTCCTCAGAGAGTTGTGCCAGCTTAATGGTATGCTGGAATGCTTCCTCTGGCGTTTCTCCCGGAAAGATCGGACTTTGATCGAGTACGCTGATTGTAATAGCCATTGTTTTTCCTCCTATATGGAATAGTTAAATTCAGGTGTGATTCGCTTCAGGAACTGCTTCGTTCTTTCTTCGCGCGGATGATTAAATAGCTCTGTCGGCGTTCCTTCTTCAACAATGACGCCTCCGTCCATAAAAACCACATGATTCGCCACATCACGAGCAAATCCCATTTCATGGGTGACTACAATCATTGTGATGCCTTCCTTGGCAATTTTTCGGATAACAGCCAGAACCTCACCCACTAGCTCAGGGTCCAGAGCCGATGTTGGTTCGTCGAATAAGATAACCTCTGGCTCAAGCGCCAAGGCTCGGGCAATTCCTACACGCTGCTGCTGACCTCCGGACAGCTGACTCGGGTAAGCATCCAGCTTGCTGGCAAGACCAACCTTTTCAAGCAGTGCAATACTCCGCTTTCTCGCTTCGTACTTCGGAAGCTTTTTGACAATTAACAGCCCTTCCATCACGTTCTCCAGCGCGGTTTTATGACGGAACAAATTGTACTGCTGAAATACCATTGCCGTTTTTTGCCTAAGCTGATGAATCTCCTTTTTGCGGGCATGTTTGCAGTTCACTTTAAAATCGCCAATGGCGATCTCTCCGCTGCTTGGCCTCTCCAGATAATTCACGCAGCGTAAGAGAGTCGTTTTGCCGGAGCCACTGGGGCCGAGAATGACGACAACCTCTCCCTTCGTCACCGTTAAATCTATATTGTTTAATACCTGATTCCGACCGAATGACTTCGAAATTTGCGCAAGCTTGATCATGCTACTCCACCTCGATTGTACAGATTAATCCTTTTCTCAATGACCGACGTCACGCGTTCGATCAGAAATGTTAGTGCCCAGAAGATCAGCGCAGCTGCCAGATAAGCCTCAAAAAACTTCCAGTTCGTTGAAGCCACTATCTGTGCCTTAGCATTGATATCCACCACCGAAACCGTAAAAGCAAGGGTAGATCCGTGCAGCATACCGATTACTGAATTCGAAAGATTAGGCAGACTTGCCGCCAGCGCTTGAGGAAAAACAATCCGCTTTAGTGCTTGGGGCGTAGTCATACCGATAGAGTGGGCTGCTTCTAGCTGACCGCGATCCACAGCGAGCAGACCGGAACGGACGACCTCGGACATATAAGCTCCAGCAGTAATCGAGAACGAAATATAAGCAAAACCGATCATCGGAATCGAAACCGACCTAAAGCTCCAGCCGAAATGCGCCGCCAGAGCATCAATCAGCACAGGAAGCCCAAAATATATAAGCAGCAGATGCGTCAGCATCGGTGTCCCGCGGATGAACGTAACATAACCGACGGCCAGCGGATGCAGCAGTGGAATTCTGTATAGCCGGATCAAGGCTACAGCCACTCCAATCACAAAACCAATCAATACAGAGACAACGGTAATATATAAGGTCGTAGGAATTGCACTTAGAATTTGTACCAGAGCAGTCCATATAAACGATGGGTCCAGTTTCATAATCCGGTGCCTCCTTTGCCCGGTCCCAATTCTGCAATAATGCGTCGGTAGGACCAGCTTTTGTTGATTTTAAACAATTTTTTCTCAGGCGTATTTCGCTTTTCATGCCGTAGCAGATGGTGTTCTGCTACAAGCAGCAGCTTCTCAATCGTAAAGCTGATGACCAGATAAATAAGCGCAAGCGCGATATAGGTTTCAATAAAATGCTGTGTTAAGCTGCCAAGCGTCTGAGCTTTACCTGACATTTCCATCACCCCGAGGGTAAAAGCTAATGACGTATCTTTCAGTAGTGCAATTACTAGATTGGAGAATACAGGAACTGCTATACCTAGCGCTTGGGGCAGCACGATTCGTGTAAAAGCTTGAAACCCCGTCATCCCTGCAGCGTATGCTGCCTCCACCTGCCCCTTATCCACCGCCATCACAGAAGCCCTAATCATTTCGGACATGTATGCTCCCGTATGCAGACCGTAGGTTAGAATCACAAAGACAAGTACAGGAGTTCGGGTCATATCCACATGGACCAGCTTCATGATTTCAGGCAGACCATAATAAAACAAGAAGAGCTGGATAAGAATCGGAGTTCCCCGAAAAAAAGAAATATAGATTTCGGAGAGGGTCTTTAACACAGGCACTTTATAAAGTCTTGGCAGAGCTACGAGAAAGCCGACAATAATTCCTGTCAGTAGAGAACAGGCGACAATCAGAAGCGTGGTGCTTAAAGTCCCTAGTAACTTAGGCAAAAACGAAAATACAAAACTGATATCAAACTGTGCGCCCATATATTCCCTCCCTTCCCGTGCTCACCGGCTCAATCATTTAACCGAATCCGCTGTAACATCCGCACCCAGCCATTCCGTGCTCAGCTTACCCAGTGTTCCGTCCGTCTTCAGCTCTTTAATCGCACTGTCAATCGCATCTGACAGCTTTTGTGAATCGGCATCATCCTTACGGAAAACATAGAGAATGTCCGCGGAGGACAGCTCGTCGCCCGTAGCTTTTAGCTGACTCTGCGGATCAATGATCGGCAGGACAAAATCTGCAGCCAGCGTAGCGTCCACACGCCCAGTACTAATCTGTGCGACGGTATCATTCGCTGCACCGTTCTGATACACGATATTAATCGCATTGTCATGCTCTTTATTGTAGTTTTCCAGAATTTGCGCTTGTGCGCTTGTCGCACCGACTAATACCTTTTTTCCTTTAAGATCATCCAGTGATTGGATCGAATCATTATCCTTCGCCACTACGATGCGGTTTCTCCAGTGGGCATAGGCTTCTTTGTTAAAAGAATATTTCAACTCCCGCTCTGGATTTTTCTCCATGACATGGGCAACCAGGTCGATTTTTTTAGTTTCCAGACTCAGCAGTAAATTGCTGAAATCCATGGTTTGAAACTCGAATTCATATTCAGGCAGCTGCTTATCGATTTCTTTGAGCAGTTCCACATCGAAGCCTGTAAGCTTGCCGTTCTCATCTATGAAGCAGACCTTCGGAAAAGCAGTACCCGTGCCTACGATGATCTTAGTTACCTTTGTCGAACTATTTGCCGTTGCCGAAGCTTCGGCTGCATTTCCATTCTGACTACTGTTCGTGCTGTTATTTCCGCAACCTGCTATCGCCAGTGTCAATAACGATGCAATTACTAATGAAATGGACTTTTTCATTGTTCTATCCCCTTTGAATGATTTGTGGTTTATCTATAAGTGTTTTTTTCATCAGAAACATAATGCCGTCACCATTCTGCTGATCCAGTTCCAGAAACCGTTCATACCCCCGGCGTTCATACATTTGAACTAACCATGGGTGCTTCTTCGCCGTTGCCAGCGTGACCGCAGCCGAACCCAATTGTCCAGCAATAATGTGCTCTTCCACCCAACCTAGAAGCTTTCCACCATAACCTCTGTTACTGTAATCCGGATGAGCAGCAAACCATTTAATAAAAGGCAGTGGGCTAATCTTCTTAATCTCTTCTTCTTTTGAAAGTGTTATCGTCGCAACTATCGTTCCATCAACTTCAAGCACATAACACTCATTCGTAGCAATATTGTCTTCAATAAGTGCCAAGTCAGCTGTAGCCGCCGGCCAATGCAGCCCGAGCTCACGAATCAGCTCATACGCACGATATGTAACCTCAAGCAAAATCTCCGCATCTTTCAGTTCTGCTAGTCTGTATGTCTCACTCATCGCAAGCCCTCCATCCTTACGAAATTAAATTTATAATTCCTATCGAAATAGTCGTCATTATATGCAATTAACTTTATCACTGCATGTGTCCATGCGCTAATAGAGTTTTTTAATACATCTATACAATTAGTCGATCTCCCGTTTTACCAATCCCGAGTTCAAGTAGAGTTTCTATGAATTCAGCGTTCTCCCCATTTAGTGAAATCAGGCTGGTACGTAAGGAGATGCCTTCCGTCTCCGCAATATCCACCCGTACTAACGTCCCAGCTGCTACTTCCTCTTGCACACTATGTGCCGGAAGGAAACAGATACCTGCTTTTTTCAACACCAGCTTCTTGGCTGTCTCCAGGTTATCCACCTGATATTCAATTTTCGGCGGCTGTTCCATGCTCTCAAATACACGATGCAGTCGCATCCAATCCAAAGACCCGCATTCAAAAAAGACTAACGTCTCCTGGCGAATATCCTCCAGCGATGTACGTTGTGCCTTAGCTAAGCGATGCCCCTTCTCTACATACAGCGAAATGGGGTCTTCGCAGAAAGGAAAGGCTTGAATGGCTGGATTTACGACCTTACGGATAAAAGCCAGATCTAGCTCTTTCGATTTCAGCTTATCAATCAATACCTCCGTAGAAGCTGTCGTCAGCTTGATCGTGATATGCGGATACCTGCGCTTCAAATGAAGCATCAGTTGCGGCATTAAATAATTGGATACCGAGACAGTACTGCCGATCCTCAGTTCATTTGGAATAAGCCCCTTGGCCTGAACCTGATATTTACCGTTCTGATAGATCTGGAGAATCTGCTGGGCATAGGGAAGAAATTGCTTACCTTTATCCGTTAGGCTAATCTGCTTACCTAACCGATCAAACACTCTGCAATCCAATTCCCTTTCGAGCGATTGAATCCGTGCCGTAACTGTCGGCTGAGAGAGATATAGGACTTCGGCCGCTTTATTGAAGCTTCCATAATGATTAATGTAGACAAAAGCCTCAATATTTTCAATGTTCATCCCTACTCCCCCTAAACTAATATTAATTTTACTATTCCGATGAAAAAACAATGAAATAAAACGATGCTTTCCTATAGATTTTGTTTATATCTTATGCACCCCCCTATTTTTTGTCAACTTAAATTCCGTGTAAAATAATCGGATTTCCACAAAACTTCATTCATAAATGATTAATAATTTAAAATTTGAAACTACAGAAGTTATAGTAAATCCCTTTATAATCGACTGTTATGTTTATTTCATATAGAGCTTTTCTATTCATTTATCAAAATAATAAAATACCCCTTATATAACTCGGAATTATCGTTTATAATGACTTCATTCGTATGAACTATACATTAACTGAAAGGGGATCGCGAGATTATGTCACAAAAGATTATTATCCGTGAAGCTGAGAATAATGACCGTGATGCCATCGCTGAAGTGATACTGGACGCTTACCACCAATATTCGGAAATCATGCCCGAGCCGTTGTGGCTAGCGTACCGGAAATCACTTCTTGAATCTGTCCATGGCGATGCCCCGATCGTGCGGATCATCGCTGAAATCGACAAGAAAATCATTGGTAGCGCACTCTTGTTTAGCTCCTCGGAAACGGCTTACGGTAAACCAGAACTAGGCATTCACTCCCCTATCCTACGCTTGCTTGCCGTATCCCCATCCGCTCGCGGCCTCGGTGTTGCAACCCATCTAATTCACGAAGCTGCTAGGAGATCTCATGAGTTAGGAGCCACCACTTTAAATCTGCATACTTCAGAAATGATGGCTTCAGCAATCAAGCTCTACTATCGCTTAGGCTTCAAACGGGCGTATGAGACCGATCTTATGAACGGGGAAACCCTGGTACAGGGTTTCCAACTAGACCTACAGAATTCCGTCCGTACTTCAGCAGGATAATTATAAAATTCAAGTACAGACTAACTCGATGAATATAACGCATTCTTAAGCATTGTCTTGAAATAATAAAAAAGAAACCTCGGGAAGCTTCCAATGATCTTATGTGATCATTGCGGCGAACTTCCGAGGCTCATTTAATTTCCTTTTTTATAGGTAATTTCTTTAAAACTCACAGTGATATCGCCTTCAGTATCTGCATCATCCAGGCGATGATCTAAAATTACAGTTGCTTTGGCGGGGATGGACGAAAAGCTAGCCCCCTTCTGCTTCTTCTTTACATCATAGAGATAATAAGAAACATTCTTAACCTTCAGCCCTATAGTATCCTTGTACAAAAGTTCTACGGAATAGGATTTTATCACAGCTACATTAGCGTCCATCCATCCTACAACTTCAACCGCTGCATCTTCTTGGTCGCTTTCAGTCTTAATGGAGCCGATGGGAAGCCCATCCTGATTATAAAAATTAATTTTTTGTGGAGCGATTTTCAAATAATCGATGTCGATGTCATGGATTCGGTTTTGGTTCATCTCTGCTGTATCCATCCAGGCAATCGTGCCCGCCGGGTTCCACTTTATTTTCTCAGAAGGTACATACTGCTCTTGTGGTAACTGCACAGTACGTAGCGAAGCTCCATTATTATCATAAAAGGTTAATTGGCCGCTCTCATCATCATGTACAAATCTCTTAAAGGTTGGTGAAAGAAACAGGGATGGCGCACCGGTCGTCGAGTGAGGGATTACCGGATATTTTAGAAGATGCACATCGTCCTTTCCTTTCCTCAGATCAAACAACCATACATTGCCGAGGTAACTTTGCATAAATAATATTTGTTCATCCGCATTCCACTGGAATTTATAGATGTAGTCAGAATCATCAGAAAGCGGCCAAAAGTCTTCCCGAAGTCGCTCAATATCTCCTGTAACAACATTATAAGAGGACAAATGATATTTCCCAGCTTCTTTCGTCAGATCCGATTCCAGAAATAATAGATGATCCTCGTCCAACTTGATTAGCATATTATAGTTGTTCATAAATGCATTGTTCCAACGGTTATCGGTATCGATCAGCTCATCGCTCCATTTCACCATCACCTCATCCGTAGCAGGATCATGGGCTAGTAAAGCGTTAACTGCATTATGGTCGCCATAGAAAAAATGAATGGTATGATATAAGATTCCTTGTAATTCAACCACTGCCCCACCGTTTAATAGATAGTTATTTTCGGTTATGCCAATTGGTTTAGCCACCAGTTCTCCATTTGAGCTCCGTACTGCATTAAACTCCAGCCCCTTAAAGTTTGCTTCCAAGAATATAAGCTTTTTTAACTCGATAGTTGATTCCTTAGTAAGTGTGTAGCCTGTGCTTGTTTCGTTCACATTCATTAACATGCCTTGCTCGCTTGTTTCGTTAATCCATAGATGAAAGGCATATTTATTATTATTTGAAATTAGAACAATATCATAGTTAGGCGTTGCGGTATTTAAATTTCCTGGTATTTGTACAGCGGTACGGATGGCTCGGACGAAAGTTTCTATGCTTTCATGATCTATGTATTCAGCCTTTATGTTAGCATTCACTGAACCATGTGCTAGAGATTTCGCTACTGTGATTCGCTTGATTTCCTCGTCAATTTTTAGATTATCGGCTTCTACTTGTTGCTCATTGGGTTGAAATAAATCAAGTAAAACTACTTTTTTTGTTTCCGGCAGCTTGTAATGTCCATTTTGTCCTGATTTGGTGAAAAGACCATTATTCTCGCCATTAATCCAGAATGAGAACTTTTCGTTTTCTTTATTCTTCAATTCAACAGTAGCTTCATAATCAGGTGCTGCAATATCAAGCTTGGCGCTGTCATACTCAGCAGTATGTATGGCTTCATTGAATTGTTCTATTAAATTATTGTCCGTTATGGTCATGGATTCACCGCTATCGTTCTGGATTGTTATGGAATTAACAGAGCTCAGATCGATCAGGGTTTGATTCACTTTATCCTTATTCCCTGTATTGATACATCCAACAATGATTACTGAAATGACTGCTAAAAGGGCTAGTAGATTTATCTTTTTCATATAGGCTCCCCCTTCATGTTCTCTCTTCTTTAACGCCAAATAGAGGATAAAGTTGCAATAAATGAGATTAGCAATTGGATCAGATTCTTATCCTGAATTAAGTAACATTGTTTGTAGCAATAAAAAAAGCCACCGTACAGGCCTGTTCTCCTGTAAGGCAGCTTCTCTTTTATCCCAAAGGTTGGATGAACTATTTAATCATTATCACTACCATGTTCAGACCCGAAAAGCCTTTAAAAAATTCACAGCCTGGCGGATATCTTCCTCTGGATTAGTGCCAACTTCCCGTTCTATGGTCAGGAAACCTGTATAACCGATGTCGTTCAGCGCTTGTAGATAATTGTTCCAGTCGACAGAACCTGCTCCAAGTGGAACTTCACGGAACGCCGAGCCGGTCTCGGCCATTTCAGCCATCTTCTCATGGTCTAATGCGGGTGCTTCATAACCATATTGACCGTAAACATCGCGCGGATCGATATCGGCAAGTTTGAGACCATCTTTAGCATGGGTGTGTACAATGTAGTCTTTTAGTGTATGAACACCTTGCACGGGATCATCACCAGTCACCATCACCATGTTGGCCGGATCAAAATTAACAGAAACCCCTTTGGAACCCAAACCGTCGAGGAACGTCTTTAGACGCGCAGCGGGTTCTGGCCCAGTCTCAATCGCAAAGTAAGAATTCATCTCATGTGCGTATCTGCTTAGTTCCTCACAGGCGATATGCATGGTTTCATAAATTTTACTGGTGTGGTCAGAGGGAACAATTCCGATATGTGTAGTTACGATATCTGTACCTAGCTCCTTAGCCAGCTCCATAATGCGTTTGGACTTTTCGATTTTGGCACGGTTCTGTGCAGGGTCCTGAAATCCATGTCCGCCTAAATCTCCAACGAGGGCAGAGATTTCGAGACCCAGTGAAGCGATGTATTCCTTCCATTCACGGCGGGCTGAAGGAGAAAGGTTAGCGGGATCAAATTCACCTTGCACCGCATAAATCTGAACTCCATCAGCCCCTGCTTCTTTTGCCTTGCGCAACCCCTCTTTTACTCCGACCTGAAAACTGTCTACGATAACGCCGATTTTGTTAGTGATAATTGGTTTAACCATGGCAATAATCCTCCTTTAAAATGAATTAGTTTTGGTTCCAAACCCGCTTGATGTATTGGAGCCCAAGTCTTGTCCCCTTACGGCACTCTTCCATTCCCTCAAATTCTACAGAGATATATCCGTCGTAGCCACTTTCCTTAACGGTTCGAATGACACTCGGCATATCAATGTCTCCTTGACCAACGATGGCACCCCTCAACCAGTTCCCACCAGTAGACTGGAACCAGCCTTCGCCAGGCTGGCGATCCTGCGGACGAATATAGAAATCTTTGAAATGCACCATCGAAGCAAGCTTAATATTGTTAGTCACAGCAATAAGCGGATTCTCATCTGCGCACAGGAAGTTACCAATGTCGAGTGTTGTACGGAAGTTATCTCTTTCTACTGCGTGAACCAACGCCTGTACACGATCGCTGTGCTGAATAAAGTATCCATGATTCTCCACACTGGTCGTGATGCCCAAACCTGCGGCATAATCGGCAATTTCTCGACAGGCTTCAGCCAAATGTGGAAGCTCTTCCAAAAAGTGCGTAATTGATAGATCATTTGACGAGGCTACATCATGCCGCATCCGCTGAATGCCTAATGCCGCACAGACGTCTACTTCCCGCTTTACCCGCTCGACTTCCCGCTGTCTTTCCGCTGTCTCCAGCCCGGCAAAATTCGCCCCGATAGCATAATTAGACAACTCTAGTCCACGACCTGCTGCCGTTCGTACAATCTGATCAATTAGCTCAGGATTCTCAACCAAATTGATGCCCAAGGGTACAATCTCCGCATGCTCCGCGCCCAGATCGGCGATCGTCTCAATGACTCCTTCAAGCGTAAGCTCACCCGTTGAAAAAGCTGAATGCAAACTGTAGGTACTGATTCCTAGCTTCATAGTTTCACCTCTTCACCTTTGGCAGCGGATTCATAGATCGCGCCGAGAATCTTCATGATTGTAACGCCGTCCTGCACAGGACTAATCGGTGTAGAGCCGTTGCTGATGTTGTTCGCAAAGTGATTAATCTCATTTTGAAATGCACTGTTGAACTCAAACCCCTTATGATCGGTCTGCGGATAGGTATTGACGATCGTATCCGACAGTTCTTTGACGAGGACTATCTCAGGATCAATTTCAAACCCACCCTTGTCACCGTACAGGCGGACTGAGCGCTCGTCTTCTTTGGCATGCAGTGTAAAGCTTACATCAACCATCAGCGAAGCTCCATTCTCAAAACGAATTAGTGCATTTGCTAAATCTTCCACCGTATTGTTCGCTGCGTCGTAATCAGCGGCTTTATAGAAAGAAAGGTTCTTGATATTGGAACGATTGCCGAGCTTCCGGTAAGTATTGGCGCTTACTGATACTGGATTCGGACGGCCCATCAAATACCAGCATAGATCGATCACATGGACGCCGATATCAATCAATGGTCCGCCGCCGGAGCGTTCAATATCACTGAACCAGCCGCCGGGATTACCAAGTCTCCGGAACGTCGTTGCCTTCGCATAGTAGATTTCACCGAATTCTCCTTGTTCCACCAATGTCTGAAGTAGCTGGGCATTAGAGTCATAACGTCGTACAAAGCCTACTTGCAAAATTTTACCGCTCTTTTCCACTGCCTGCTGAACCTGAAGCGCTTCTTCAACCGTGCGGCAAAGGGGCTTTTCCACAAGTACATGTTTGCCTGCCTCAAGTGCCGCGATGCTAATCTCAGCATGAGAGTTGTTCCATGTGCAGATGCTGACTGCATCTATTTCGGAATTAGCCAGCAATTCACGATAATCCGTGTATACGTTCTCCACGTTATACTCAGCAGCAACAGCTCGTGCACGCTCTTCATTCAGGTCACAAACCGCATATATGATTGTCTGCGGATTATTCCGATAAGCACTTAAGTGCATGCTGGAGATAGAGCCGGTTCCTATTACGCCAATTTTGATCATATCCATAAATACTCTCTCCTTTATTTTGCATAGGTTATGATTCGTATTATAATGATTTCAACCCTAAACACCATGCAGAACCTTGCGGTTTCATTTGTACAATTGTGCTATAGGAGGTGCAGTCAATAAATGTTGGACTATGATAAACATCTACAGGAACCCATGGACATGCCGGATCCCGAGTTTCCGATTAAAGTACATACCCAGCGCTTCAACCAAGAAGGAGTTTTGTTGTTCCCACATCATTGGCATGAGCATCTTGAGTTTCTGTTTATTGAAAGCGGTGAGGCTGTTTTTGAATGCGGACGAACACCGATCAACGTACGGGCTGGTGATTTAGTTGCTGTAAACAGCAACGAGCTGCATTATGGGGTGAGCGCTTCTTCTGATTTATTGTATTATGCGATCATTGCAGATACTTCTTTGCTGCATAGTGCGGTAAGCGACGCTGCCGAGACCAAGTTCATCGCCCCGATTCAGCAGAACCAGCTGCTGTTACGTAATCATATCCGGGGAGATCAGCACATTACAGACTGTGCGCTGGCGATTATTCGGGAACTGGAACTTCGCGAATTCGGATATGAGCTGGCCGTGAAGTCCGAGCTATACCGCCTGCTAACGTTGCTATTGCGCAGACATATCGTCACCGTACTCTCACAGGCTGAGCAAGAAAGACGTATTCAAACCGTTGAACGCTTCGCACCTGTTTTGCGTTATATCGATACCCATTACCAGGAGCCCATTCAAGTTGACGAACTTGCGGCTCTAACAGGGCTAAGCCGCTTCCATTTCAGTCGTCTCTTCAAGGAATTAACTGGGCATACGATATCGGAATATATAAATGCTGTCCGTTTAGACCGTGCAGATTATTTGCTAAGGCATACCCAGTTAACGATTTCTGAAATCGCTACCACAACTGGCTTCAGTGATATCTACTATTTCAGCCGGACTTTCAAAAAACATAGAAAAGTACCCCCAAGCAGTGTGAGAGGGTTCTAGTTAGGGTGAACAAAGGAAGCAGTCTTGTACTTGCTATCGCTCCTTAATTTTAACATCAAAAAGGTCAGGAAAGGGTAATCCCCTCTACTGACCTTTTTTTATTTTATTAATTGCATAAAAGAAACTATCTTCCATCTTATGGGTATAATTAACATAACAAAAATATAGGAGGAGATTTCATTGAGAAAAATAATTAAACTGACTATATTAGCACTTTGCATAATGATTCTACCGGGAACAATGATTTATGCCGCATCGAACCAATCAGAAGTTTCATTATATTTCAATAATGTGGTACAAAAACAGGCAGCAGTAATATCCGAGGGGGACATTCTCTTACCTGTTGAACAGCTCTCTAAAAATTTGTTTGCTTTAATCGCTTTAGATGAAACAAGTAAAACGGTTCGAATCTACAAGCCAAATGTGAACATGGTATTGCTTGATAACAATGGAGAGATTTTCGGTAAGGTAAAAAGCCCTGCGCGGTTTGCCTTTTCAACCTTATTACAAGTAGATCATTTAAAAACAGAAATTTCAGATATAAAACTTACGATCACTGATCCCGCAGATAAAACAGAAACTATCGATAATCAACAAATTAAGAAGAGTGAAGAAAACTTTTGGTTCAAAACTAACGAATTTACTTATTCGTTTAATACAAAAGGCACCTATACTATTCAAGTATTTTTTAAAGACGTAAATTCAAAAACATGGTATCCTGTCTCTGAAATCGATGTATTCGGCATATGAGTTTCCGATAGTTGAATTCCCGTTTCCGTACTTCCTCACTTCTTATTATTCTTAATCACTTCATTAAAACGGTCAGGAAAGTTGGTATGTACCCCGTCTACCCCCCAAACCACAGCTTTGTCCATATTCACTTGATAATTCACTGTGTACGGAAATACCTTTAGACCCGAATTTTTCACCTGTGCGACATAGGAGGAATTTATTCTTTGAAAGTTAGGGCTAATACCAACTGCATAAGTTTTCACCCGATTGATAAAAGACTCTGGTACTTTGTAAACCGGAATATTATACCAAACAATTTGATAAAGCGGGATCTCTGGGTTAATCGAATGAAGCTTACGTAAACTCGCCTCACTAAATGAATGTACGGAAACATGATCAGACAGATTATATTTTTCAATTTGTTCGTTTAATATGGTTTCGATATTCGGATTCAAAGCAGGATCTTTAATCTCAATCATATAGTCCACTTCTTTTCCAAACCTTTCAAATACCTCTTCTAAAGTCGGAATACGTAATCCAGCATATTGATCCCTAGCAAACATGGGATATTGTTCGTTAAACCAAGAGCCAGCGTCTAATTTCGAAAGCTGCTCTAAAGTATAATTCTTAACATACCCCGTTCCATTTGTCGTACGATTAATAGTTTCATCGTGAATAACAACAGGAACACGATCCTTTGTTAACTGAATGTCTAACTCGATATAATCGGTATCCATATCAATGGCTAGTTCGAATGCAGGTATAGTATTCTCAGGAGCATATCCCGAAGCGCCACGGTGAGCAATGGTATAGACTTTGTCCGCAGGCTCGAGAATTTCCTTCACTTTAGTACGAATCCATGGAGAATAGGCATACATTGAGGTACACAATAAGATCAATAAAAATATGTGAATAAATATAAAGTACATTTTAGAATTTTGAATCCTTTGCATAAAACTTCCCTCTTCTTTTCAATAATTTATTGTTGTTTACTTGGTGCTGTTTTCTACATCATATCCAGTTAATTACCATCCATAATCCTATCAAATCTCCTCTTGATTTATAATTATGTAAAACCTGCGGATTATTCTAAGCTATATCGCAATGATGGCTGCAATAACCGCTTTAATGATATCACCTGGAAGAAAGATCACCACACTTGTTAATCTAGCCCAAATGGAAGTATTCGTAATCAATGCCATGATAGGCGCACCTATCAGATTAATCAACATTACACCAAAAATCAAATTTACGACAATCAGCTTCCAAGTTCTGACTTCCAGCGAATCATGCAGCATATACAAATTCTTTGATTTTCATGAAGAAACCCTTCATAGGAAAATTGAATGCATTGATTAGATTCATAAAGTTGGAAGAATCTCGAACTAAAAAAACACTGATCCAGATTAGGATCAGTGTTTTTTAGCTACACAATTTTAAACAGAATAGCTTTACTTGTTGATATGTTCATTGATTTGTTCAGCGATTTGTTCCAGTAATGCCTCTTTCCCTAATGCAAAGAATGCTTCATTGTAATTTTGTCTGCTTGTCATGCGATATATATTTTTCGATTTTACAGCTTTTAAGCTGCTCCAGACCTTACTTTGGTCTAGAACATTCCGGTCATTATCAGATAATAAAATGATGTGGTCTGGATTAAAAGTAGACAGTGCTTCTAGACTTGTTACTTTTCCTCCCCATGGGTCTGGTTCCGGTGTACCTGGCGCGATGAGTAATCCAAGATCATTAAAAATCATATCTGCAATACCTGTACGGGAATAGATCCGGATTTCTTTCTCTGTAGCTTCGATTACCGCAAACGTTTCTTCTTTAGTTATCTTTGTGATTTGATCATGCAGTTGTTGAGCACGTTGATCATAGGCCTTCAGCCACTCATCCATTTCTGTTTTCTTATCAAGTACCTCTGCAACAAAGGCAAACCGCTCTCTAAAAGCATTAAAGCCATAAGGAACCCTCACTGTTGGAGCAATCATATTTAGTTGATCATAGATTTTCTCTTGCGTAGGCCCTGCCAGTATCAAGTCAGGACTTGCTGCACTAATCGCTTCCAAGTTGACTTCCGTTTGAAACCATCCAACGGGCGTTACATTAGGCAGTTCTTTTTTTAGAATAGGTGTGATTTCCAGTGAATTAGCCATGTCTGTATTCCCGGTAATCACAGGTTTATATCCAAGCACTAAAAGTTCTTCAGTTGAGCCAGATACATCGGCAATTCTAACCGGGTTTACCGGTATTTCAACATCTCCCTTGGCGTCCTTAATGGTACGTGTTTCGGAGGAATTCGTAGCGACGGGTTCAGATTTTACCGCAGGTGGGGAGTTCTCCCCTTGAGCCTCCTGCCCTGAATTCCCACATCCGTACAACATCACCATCATAAATAAGGCGATTCCGACAAAAGAGATACGTTTTAAACTGAACATTTTTTCCAACCCTCTCCAATCTATTGATAATCATTCTCACTACTAGCAAGTCCGATCATACACTCTGCTGATAGGGCTGAACTACCGATAGAGGGATTGAATAACGGTTTGGCGGATATTTATTTGTTGTCTAACGTTTTTTTATTATTTCAGAAGGATTTATTCCATATTGCTTCCGAAACGCCTCCGCAAAATGACTAAAGTTGTTGTAACCTACCATCGTCGCTGTTTGACTAACACTACTCTCCCCGGAACGCATGATTTCCCATGCTTTTTCTAAACGTTTGTTCCGTAAATAGGCAAATACAGTCGTACCATACTCTTCCTTAAAACCAACTTTTAATTTGTATTCGTTAATACCCGCCAGCTTGGAAAGCTCTATGAGTGATGGAGGGTTTGCCATTTGCTCGAGTATGATTTCCCTGGCTCTCCGAATGCTTTCCCGGTCAGTGCGAGATAAATGCAAGCTACGTTTAGTATGACTCTGCTCAAAAAGAAAAGCGCCCAAATATGCGGAAAGGAGTTCTAATGCCTTACCCTCTGCGTATAACCTGCGCATTGAGGTATGATATGGGCAATCTCTCAATTGAACCAATATTCGGGAGGTTTCTGGAAGAATAGGCATACGGAACATACGAAATGATTGTGTATCTAACAGCCCGGATAAACTGCAAGTATGTAGAGATCCTTGCTCTACCATCCATGAATCGAACAGTGTTACCGGTACACCAATGGACAGTAAACGGATGGGTTCAGCACTGCGATAGTGAAATTCGGCTTGGAAATCTCGCATGAGCTGCAATGAACAACTGTCGGGCACCAACTCGTGACTATTGCCTGTTACCTGAACTTCTCCGCTGCCCTGTAGACAAAAGCTTAGCTCAATCATAGCTGCTTCGGATTGAACTCGGACTAAACGATCCTCAGTGAAACGGTAATCACTATCTACAATTTCGATCCCGGAAGATGTGATAACCCTATCGACGTATCCATGGTCACTAGGTTGTGAGAAATGCATTCGCTCTGTGGTGTCCCTTATAGCCGGAGTCTCAAACAATGCATTGAAATACCCGTTGTAGATGTTATGAATTGATTTTCTTGTCATTAATTCATACCCTCAGCAGATCTGTAGTATGCTGTAACCCCAATGTAGTGTTTTATCATGAGGAGATCACCTTTATTCATGTATTAAATGATAACGATTATCATTTAGATCATTATATCCGAGACATTAGCTAAACTGCAACGAACAGTTTATGAGGAGTGTTAGCGTATGATTCCAAATACAAACACCCCCTCATTCTAATGGATAAGGGGGTGTCGATTTCTGTTAATCAGCTTTTAACTTTCGTAGCATTATTCAGATCCGGATTCAGTTTATATTATCTCTTATCTCATCGCTTTAGCTAGCTCTGTGAAAATAACTCCAAGCGCGTAAGCTCCTGCATCCGGATAACCAATGCTTCGTTCACCTACCGTGCCTGCTCTTCCCATACGCGCGACGATATCGGAAGTCTTCCGGGCACCGAGAACCGCCGCCTCAGCAGCTTTGATAGCTGCCAGCTTTATATCTTCGCCTTGTTCTGCGCTTTGTGTCCAGGCATCCGCAAAAGGTACAAGCGCATCAATTAAAGTCTTGTCTCCAACGACAGCACCTCTCCCGAAAGACCTTTCGCCCGTATCTTGAATTCCTTTGACGACCGCTTGCATCATATTGGCAAATTCCTGAATGGATAACTCCTGCTTCTGCTGCGCAGTCTTGCTCGCAGCGCGGAATCCCGATCCCCAGATTGGCCCGGAAGCTCCTCCACAATGCTCCATAATGATCAATGAACAAGCATCAAGGAAGTCACCGATATCACTCTGATGATTAGCTAGAATATCTTCCCATTCTACTTTCAACTGCTTAAAGCCCTTGGCTACGCTCATCCCAAAATCACCATCTCCGGCGTGGGCGTCTAGCTCGCAGAACGGTACCTCATTCTCGATAATGACCTCACTCATTTGATCGATCAAAAATACGATATTTTGTAAGGAAAACTGGTTGTTCTTAATTACCGCTGCTTCAGCATCCGTATTATTCTTGAAGGATACCGTGCTGTCTGCTTTCTCTTCCTTGATGACTTCCGTATATTTCACAGGCTCAAATGAACCTTTAACCGACAATGCCGGAGTATCACACGGAGCAGACAACCATTTCTTCAGCGTCTCATCCAGCTTCATAATCGACACTGATGCGCCAGCCATATCGATGCTGGTCATATAGTTGCCAACAAATACTTTAAACACTTGCTTATTCTTCGCCGTCAATTCACGGATCACAGAATTATTCAACAAATAAAGCTCTTGCAGTGGTGTTCCACCAAATCCATTGATCAAAACAGCAACTTCTTGCTGCGACTCATCGTTCATTTGCAAGTTGCTCAGCAAGGACGTAACCATTCGCTGAGCGAGTTCATCCGCTGACACGGCTTTTTCTCTGCGAATTCCAGGTTCACCGTGAATTCCAACACCGTATTCCATCTCATCCTCTTCGATATGAAACGTCGGGGTTCCTTTGGCAGGAACGGTGCAAGATGTAAAGGCGAAGCCGATGGTGCGAACATGGTCAATCGCATGTTGCGCCGCTTCTTTTACTTCCGACAGGGACAGCCCTGCTTCTGCCGCAGCCCCGGCTACTTTATGAACGAGAACAGTTCCGGCCACCCCTCGTTTCCCTACGGTATAGAGACTGTCTTCAACGGCAATGTCATCGTCTACTTTGACATATTCCACTTGTATGCCATCTTCACTTGCGAGATGAGCCGCATTTTTAAAGTTCATGATGTCACCGCTGTAGTTCTTAATAATAATCAGCGTTCCCTTTTTACTAGCAGAGCTACGGATCGCTTGGTAGACCTGAATCTGGGATGGAGAAGCAAACACATCGCCACACACGGCTGCATCCAGCATACCACTGCCTACGAACCCGGCATGGGCCGGTTCATGCCCACTTCCGCCACCGCTTATAAGTGTAACTTTATCGGTGTTGATCTCTTTTTTAGAAATCACTTTGAATTTATCGTTGAAATCCAGCTCAGGATGCGCTAAGACAAGTCCATTACACATTTCCCGGACTAGCGTTTCCGGCTTATTCATAATTTTCTTCATCTTAAAGCTCCTTACTTAATTTGTATTGACGGCCTAATTGGTCGGCAGCCATAATCGCCGATGCTACGGCTTCTTCTGTAATGGGGAACGGCATCGAATGAATCGATTCCTCAGCAATACAAGCTTTTTTAGCAACCTCAAGAAGTTCTTCGTAAGTTACTTGCTCCACTCCGATATCTGCTAAGCACACCGGAAGCCCAATAGACAGGCAGAAATCCAATACTTCTCTTAATTCGGTACGGTCTGCATTTTCAAGCACCAATTGAGCAATTGTACTGAAGGCTACCTTCTCACCATGATAATAATGATGTGTTCCTTCTAAAGCTGTTAAACCATTATGGATCGCATGAATCGCAGCCAATCCTCCACTTTCAAAGCCTAGTCCCGATAACAAAATATTCGTTTCGATGATATTCTCCAAGGCTGGGGTTACGATATTCAGATCGCAGGCCTGCTTCGCCTTGAACCCATTTTCAAGCAAAGTGTCATAACACAGTTTGGCAAGACCTAGTGCGGTTATTGTTCCTTTAGCTTCCCCACAAACACCCTCACGAACCCCGCAAGGCAATCCCGCATTCACATTGGAATAAGAATTTGCTGTAGCTCTTGCTTCGAAATAAGTGGAGAGTGCATCTCCCATCCCTGCAACAAGAAATCTTGTTGGTGCTTTGGCAATGACTGTTGTGTCGATCATGACTACACTTGGGCTTTGCTTGAAATAAGCATAATCATCAAACTCACCTTCTGGGGTATAGAGTACTGCGGAGTGGCTTGTTGGTGCATCAGTGGCTGCTATCGTTGGAACGATAATCAACGCTTCTCCTTCTGCTACGCATTTTGCCGTATCAATCGCCTTACCTCCACCCAAACCAATCGTACATGCACATCGATGTTCCTTAGCCAGAGCCTGTAATCTTGCGACTTCTTGTCTTGAGCATTCCCCATGGAAGCCACTTTCAACAAGCGTTATATTAAATTTCTGTTTAGTTGACTCCAATTTATCTTTCACACGTGTAACATCATCTGGATGTGCAATGAGCAGTGCGGAATCACCGAATGTTTTTACAAAATAGCCTAAATTCAAAAGTTCATTCTCACCTTGCACATATTTCGTCGGACTGATAAACGCTCTTCTCATTTTCATTCCTCCTAGGTTGTATATAGTTATTATTATAGATTGCTCTATTTCGGTATGCATGAAACAATAAGATCAGAATAAAGCGTTTTCTTATCGAGTTTTTTTGTCTTCTTATTAAGGAATAGTATTATCTTGTCCTTTTGAGCAAAAATTCGCTATAATGTTCAATATGTTTCTATAACTTACCTAGGAGAATATCGTGATGTCCAAATCTCGATTTAATTTAGAAGAAATAATTGATTTGAAGAAATGGGAGAAACTGCAGGATTCTTTATCACTCGTGACTAAAATGGCGATTCTTACCGTAGATTATAAAGGCGTTCCCGTGACTAAGCACAGCTTCTGTCAGCCTTTCTGCCAAGGCGTTCGCCAAGATTCTAATCTCTCTCCTTATTGTCAAAAATGTGATGCTCGTGCCGGCATTGAGGCTGTACGCCAGAACAAGCCTTATATTTATTTATGCCATTTCAATATTATCGATATCGCGATTCCAATTATTATTGACGATCAATATTTGGGTGCAATTATGGCTGGACAGCTTAAGCTTCGTGAACCTGATGTGTCACAGCTGGAGCAGATAGTATCTAGGCCACCTAATGTTGAGTCGAACATGAAGTTTCAAGCGCTTAAAGAGGATTACGAAGCACTTCCTGTCCTATCCTACGATGAAGTAACCAAGTGCGTGGACCTACTTCTACAGTTAAGTACTTACATCGTGGAAGAAGCCATTCAAAAGCGTACCACCGTTGATTTGTACAAAAGAGTACTGACCACAGATATCGATATATCTGCTTCAGCAGAATCTTTCGAGGAGACAGACCTTACTTATCGCAAAATTCAGTCTCTGCAGCAAGAGTTGTCAGGAGCGCTTATTGAGACCAAATTGAAAAATGGAGCACAAAAGTTGGTCTCTTCAAATGCAGTGCTTCAGCCTGCGTTCGATTACATCTATGCGCACAAAAATGAAAATTTCAGCCTAAAAGAAATGGCCAAGCTTTGTCATATCAGCCCCAGTTATTTCAGTCGCATATTTACAAAAGAAACAGGCGAGAACTTCTCCCTCTTCGTTGCCAGGCTCAAAATTGAATGGGCCAAGCAGTTGCTGGAAACCACAGACGCACCTATTAATCAAGTGAGCGATGATTTAGGATTTTGTGATACTGGTTATTTTATTAAAACCTTCAAACGGTTCGAGAATCTCACTCCAGCTGTATACCGGAATATGTATATGAGTTGATTAGCTGCATTAAGGGGAAATCTGTGATTTCGCCTAATATAGCCTCTTTGATCTTTCCCTCTCCGTTTATAATAAACGTAGCAGGAAGCGCACTAACTCCGAATGAAGTAGATATTTTTCCGGTAACATCGATGACAACTGGAAAAGAAAAACTGTGATCCTTAAGATATTCTGATACTGTCCCTTTAGACTCACCAACATTAATAAACAAGGTTTCAATTTGAGAACTAGTGGATTTGTGAATGTCCTTCAGAAGGGGCATTTCACGCACACATGACGTGCACCAGGAAGCCCAAAAGTTAAGCACCACAATCTGTCCCTGAAAATCGCTTAGTCGAACCTTTTTACCTTCTATAGTAGTAGCTTCAAATTCGGGAGCGATAGAGCCCACTGCAATCCTCTCAGATGAATCTCTTGTTTCATTATGGCTAAATATCCATACAACAGTCGTGACAGCTGCGATGATCACCAGCAAAGCAATGATTCGACGCATGCTCATTTCAGACCCAGACTATGATTAAAGGCTGTATACAGAGAACCAAATTTCGCATGAAATTCTTTGGTCGGACCTGAACCAACATTTCTTCCATGACTTAAAAAGACAATCTGATCTGCGATCTTATCAGCGATTTCTAACTGGTGTGTGGAGAAAATAACAGTATGCCCTTCTTCCTTGATTCTTTGGAGTAGGTCTACAAATTCATTCATCCAGAAAGGGTCAAGACCGTTTGTGGGTTCGTCCATAATTAGCAACGAAGGTTTGGCCAGCAATGCCTGAGCAAATAAGATACGCTGACGCATTCCCTTTGAAAAGGTGTTGACCAGACGATTTCGTTTATCCTGTAGACCTACTAAGCCAAGGACTTCGTTTACTCTCGCTTTGCGATTGGGTACCCTACGGAGAGCGGCCCAAAAAGTCAGAGCTTCCTCTGCCGACAGCCCCTGATTGAATTGATAATCATCCGGCATATAACCAATTTGTTTCGAGAATTGTTTGCGTGATTTGTGCCAGTATAAACCTCCCACTGAGATTTCGCCCACCGAAGGCTGAAGAATACCCGCAACCATTCGCAAAACGGTACTTTTGCCAGCCCCGTTACCGCCACATAGTGCAAGTATGCTCCCAGTGGGGATTTGAAAGCTAATCTCTTCAACTATTGTTTGCTTTTTAATAACCTTAGAGATTCCTCTTACATTCACTAAGGGGTTATCCACGAGAGCGCCCCCTTTCCCATATCCAATATACAAACAGGATCGAGCTCAACATCCAGACTAGACAGACTCCCATAAACAACAAACTACCCTTCGAACCATTTATCCATTCTACCCATTGGTAATATTCAGGTCCCAGCACTGAACCTCCGCCCAGCTTAATTACAACGAATAACCGAACAAGCTCTGCTGGGTTGAGTATTGTGAATACGACCAGCAAGGGCTTAATCCAGAGATAAGGCATTAAACCTAAAAAGGCGATCAAAAAGGTCGGCCACCCTATTACTGTGAAAAACCACACAGCAACAGAAACAGTCAGCGCCTGCCAGCGGTTTCTTGATAATGAACCGATAAACAAGGCGATGGTCAAGAATAGTAAAACAAGTCCTGCGGAAAACAACAAAAATAGAAAGTAAGTAGTAGAATCATAGGCCATGCCCAAGAATCCACTAATCATTCCCATTAAACCATAGCCGAAAGCCACAACCGTAAGTAATACGACAGCCAGCCCCACATACTTGCCAAGAATAAATGACAATGTTCCTATTGGATAAGTAGATAAAAGCTGCCAACTACCTTCTTCCTTTTCTGAGGTCAGTGAAAAAGAGCCTAGGAATAAGGTCATAAGCGGCAGCAGATACAAAATCAGACTTAGCATGGAACCTGTAACTGCGGTGTAGCCTTGAATCTCATTTTGTGCATTAATCAGCAGTAAGCCAAGACTAAACGCACAAAATAATGCCAAAAAAGAATAAGCCCATGGATTTCGAAACCCCATTTTAATCTCTCTGCGTGCGACTTGCAGGATATCAACCATTACATATCCATCTCTTTATCCGATGTCATACCTTCCATTTCCTCAGACTTATGCTCGTCCATATGACCTTCTCCGCCATTCATATCCATTTGCATCATATCCGTATTTTGTTTCCATTCATGCTTGGACAGATCACTTGCTGACAGAACGCTGCCAACACCTTGTTCCTTCACAAAAGCTTCGGCTGAAGCAGTGTCCTTGAAGCTGATAACTCCATAAGCCATAGGTGTGCGTAGTGTCTCATCATAGACAAAGCTTGCCTTACTGAATTCCACCCATTCTTTGTCGTTATAGTCACGGACATAATCCTTTCCGATGTTTTTGGTTCCATTCTTGTTCTTCCATTCATTCATACAACCAATATCATCAAACTTATAATTCTTCCCGTCTTTCGTTGTTAGCTGAGTAGCAAAGGCATCGTCCTTAACCTGCATATTGCAAATCGCGCAAATATCAACTTCTTCATTAATCGCCAAAGGTTCAAACTTTTTGGAACCACAAGCCGCTAGAATTAACAAACCCACCATCAACATCAGCATTAAACTCCATTTTTTCATAACCGTAATACCCCCATATATAGTATTGTGATCACAGAGAAAAACAAAAGCAGCCAACCGGCTACCATCACCGACCCTTGCCCCTCACTAACTTGTCCAACATCTGCATGAACTGAATCCAATTGCATAAGCGGCTCTGGATCGGTGGACCATTGTTCTTTATCATTTGTATACAGATCGCTTAAAAATGTCATGCCCGGTGATTGAAAAAAGAGCTGATAAGCAGCATTTTCTGTAACTAATTGCTGATAAAATGGATTAATAGCATATGGCAGATCACTTAAGCCATCACCCGATACATCCAGCCCTGCGAATGAATCCCAAAAATTTCTCGTCATCTTATTATTCTTAGAATCCGTTGCCTGTGCTTCAATCACATTTGCAATAAAAGCATTCTTCTGAAAGCGGTTGCCTTCAGAACCCTCAAATTGAATCCCAATATAATTTCGGAGCACCATATTATTCTGGAGAGTGTTGTCGGAGGATTGTTGCATATAAATTCCTACCCGATTTCCTTCCACGAGGTTATTTACAATCTGAGAGGTACGAACGTCAAAGAGCAGGATTCCTTGAGAATGAACATTCTGATTTTGTTTACGAAAAGAGTTTCCTGATACCATAACGTCGCTCACTCCCATCACCATCGCGCCAGTAATGTTGTATTCTCCAATATTGTTCGTAACAGATGATCCATTGATATACATACAGTGAACACCGTATCGTAAATGATAGAGCCGATTGTGATCAACCTTTGTATTGCGACTCTTCTCTAAATAAATGCCATCTCGGAGATAAGAGATTTCATTCTCTCTGATATCTGAACCATGAGAGTTATAGAGATCGATGCCATTACCTCTTTTTCCCGAAGCAGCACCTTTAGGTATAAACCAACGGATTTTATTGTTTACTATAACTCCACTATCAGACTCACGTAGCATAATGCCAAAGCCAAATGTATGTATGACTAAATCTTTCAAAGTTACCTGATCGGCTTCCACCCGAATCGCTGCTGCTTCTCCCCCGTTATGCTGCTGTATATTAAGTCCTTGAAGCTTTACCCCATCAGCCTGAATCATAACTGCAACCTCAGCATCGGGAGATGAATTTAATAGTGTTGCCCTTCCTTCCCCGCTAATCGTCAGCCTTTTATCAATTTGAACCGGACCCAGGTAAGTACCTGGAGCTAAAGTAATCGAATCTCCGATTTGGGCCGCATTAATAATCGGCTGGAGTGGAACCGCTTTCGAAGTAGTATTTGCACTGGCACTCCCACTGTAGGTCGTGATTATTAAGAAAAGGCTGAATAACATCATTAGCATTACTCTGAGGTGACAGAAACTTTTGCGTATAACCATTGTTCACCCCCTATCAGTAATTCATTCTCTAATCTATCATTTGCCTAATTGTAAAGAAAAGGAAGTTGCATGCCTATAGCTCAATGTAGCTATCCCTATTAATAAGATGTGTCTAAATTGTGAGTTATGTCACATCGTTTACTATCCCAAATGTGTGTCCATATAATAAAAAACCGCGCATAGCGCGGTTTCATTAGGTTAACTAATTATTTTCAAGGTAATGATAAACGGCCATCATTTCTTGTTTATTTAACTCCCGAATACGATTGAAAATTGGAATATCTGCTACAGCCTCAATATTTGAGCTTTCAGACATAACATCACTTACATTGCCAGTTAGCCAAGTTTGTACTTCAATGCCTTCGACAATTTCTTTACGCCCTTCATCATTAATGCCACTTGCGTAACAACTAACACATGGAATCGTTAACTTATAAACGCCATCGTGAAGTCCATCTTCGGATATGACTTTCTTTCCTTTACAGAATGGACATGGCTGACTAGCTTTTATTTTATTAATTTGAGTGACCAGTTTTTTGTAACCAAACGCTTCATAAACATAGGTCAGCTTTTTGTATTTTCCATTCGTGAAAAACTTATCAATGATGTATTCTCTGGTTTCGGTGATATTCTCAAAATCACAAATCGTAATCTGATTATTCAAGCTAATAGATTCAATACTGCCGCTAATATCGCCCCAGAATGGCAGTGCATTTTGCAATACCATTTCATAGTGTGCAAAGCTCGCTACTTCAAGTTCAAGCATTTTTAGAGCAACTTGTATTTCCCTAGGTAATAGAGAGACATCCACTGTTAGAACCATATCACCGCCGACAATAGCTTTCATTTTTTCAAGCATCGGTAATTTGCCAACGGTACTGATCACTTGATCAAGAGGTAGTCCAATGATCTCACGAATATCTGTGTCGCCAAACTTTAGCTTCTTATGATGATTTAGTACGGTTCCTTCACAGATTGGACAGGTAATCAGTATTTTGGACTGTTTAATATGCTCTTTAATAATCGCTTTTGATATCACCATGTAGTTCCCAATGATGTAATTAAAGCCTTCCCAAGTTCTTGTTGCCTTGCTTGCTTTATCATAAAATGACTTTTCCCAATATCCGTACCAAAAAGTATGCTTTTCTGCATCCGTCATCTCATTATAGCTCTTACTGATATCTTGTCCGAGTTCATTCTTAATCTCATCAAAGATGAATTTTATTTTGGGGAATTGATAGAATTTCAGAATATCCATTGCATCTGGATGTAATAAGCCATCCCAAAATGGCACATTTTTATCCTGAAGAACAACTTCAAAATCAAATTTTTCAATGACTCGACGTCCCTTGCAGCATGGACAATGATTGTCTTGATTATAGAAATCGAAGCTATTTGTATCTTTATTAGTTGGATGTGCCGTTACAATTTGGTTGATCAAGCCACCAATTTCATATAGAAAAGTATATTGACTATATAAGTGTCTTTCCAGATCAATGGCGATTACAGGTGCAATGGTATCTGATTCATATTCACCATATATCAAACGCGCCATAGAGGATAAACTTTTTAAGATGCCACCTTTATAAACGTTTTCCGCATTTTTAAAGTAGGCAATTTGATTTTCTTTTAAATAGTTAATGCCATTTTGTTGACGCAGTGTTGAAGAAATTTGCAATGGGGCGACATGATCTTCACTGTTTTGCTCGAGATAATAATTTTGATGACCGACAACTTCTAGATGCTCAACAGGTTCAAGCTGTCTTTTACCAAAATCAACGATAAAATCAGAGTTTTCCAGCATATACGAGTTATGTTCAATCATCATTATGGAGACCGATTCGTCCTGAAGAATGACTCTAATGCTATCAATGAATTGATTTAGAATATTTTGTGATAACCCTTTGGAAGGCTCGTCAAAAATGAAAAGTGTATTTGGGTTTCTTGAACCTGCAAATAGTTCGGAGACTAAATGAACACATTGAAATTCACCTGTGGATAAAGACTGTGTTTTTCTTTCCAACGTTAAATAACCCAGCCCAAGCTTGATCAATAAACTTAAACGTTTATGAGCGATGTCTTCATTTGGCAGTTCATCAATAATATCTTCAATTGAGCGCTGAAAAATATCATCAATCTCTTCGCTATATTTTGTGAGCTTTCTCTTAATATCAAGAAAAGTCGCAACCGTAGACCGGCTGGTAATCGATTGATTTCGATCCTGCCCCACAATCACCAGCTTATCCTTGGGATATCGCTTCACAAAATCCTTGGACATACACTCATTGACCAATGTAGATTTACCGCAGCCAGATTCCCCTGTGAACGTTACAAGTCTATTACGAGGAATCTGAATTTCGGCGATTTGAATATTACGACAGTAAAGATCATGAAAATGATAATATTCAGTTGGAGCTGCCTGATTTATTTCTCCATTGATCGGCGCAGGACGTGGCGATTCTTCAACGATTTTCCCGCCATATTTACCACTTCCTGGTCCAAAGAACAATCGCTCGTCCGTTATGTCTAATACAGTATCCGAATGATCAATAAGCCAAATTTGATTCTTAAATCCTAGTTGTTTTATCTGCTCTAATATTTTCAAAAGGGTTTGGTGATCCAGACCCACAGAGATTTCGTCAATGATAATTACTGTATTTTCACTTGTTGCCATGAATTCTGCCAAGTAAAGTCGTGTTAACTCTCCACCTGACAAGGTACCCATTATACGATTTAAGGTTAGATAACCAATATTCATATGGATTATGTTCTTTAGAATGTTTTGTTTACCTTCACTAATGTTTAGAACTTCTGCTAGAGAAAAAATGGTTTCAATGCTTAAGTCATTAATATCGGAAATACTCTTGTCTTGGTCTAATAACTCCATTTTGTATTGTTCAGCTTCGTGATTATATCGCTTACCCTTACACTTTTTACATTCGACATTTTTAGTAGTGCCGCGACCTTTACAATCTGGGCACCAGCCTAATTCATTATTAAATGAAAAAACCTCTGGCGATAGGTTATATTGTTCAGCAATCGCAACTCGAATCTCTGTGAACACACCCGTATGTGTGCCAATGGTTGAACGAGGATTGGAAGAAATAGATGATCTCCCTAGAAAAAGTACAAGTGGCATTTCTTCCATCTGAATCGCACTGAAATTAGTCTCCATAATGTTAGGGAATAAATACTGATATTCTGCCTTTGGCAATAAAGAAACGAGACGTTTCTTGGATTCTTCGCCGATGGTTTGACAAAAGGTGGTTTTACCAGATCCGGATAAACCAGCAATCCCTAGGGATTGCTCAACTGGAAGTACTGCATCTAACTTATTAATATTGTTCGCAATCAATCGATTGATTTTCATAGTGGTATCATCTCATCTCCATTCTCTTCATTTAGTATTGCCATCATTTATTCCATTAAAAAGGGCACTTTCCATTTTCAGAAAAGCGCCCTATTCTTGAAATTACAGTTCTGCTAATACTTTTTCAAGCTGACTGCCCATATTCGCCCAAGCATATTTAGCTCCTTCAATAGCGCCTTGGCGAGCTTTGGTCTCCTCACTAAATCCAGATTGAGCAAGATGCAGATGAACCTTACCATCTTCCTCTTTGCTCAAAGTCCAAGTAACTGTTGTACCTTCTCCGGCACTATGCCAAGTATAGGATAATGTATGTGGCTCATCTACTACGAGAACCTCGCAATCTACAATACCATCCCACCATTCATTTGGCTCTGCACGAAATTGAAATTTATGCCCTACGACTGGTTTAAAGTCATTACTCCAAATCCATTTCGCAAGTGTATCTGAATCCGTCAAAGCGTTCCATACCTTCTCGATGGAGCTTGTAAATTGATAATCTAAGGATACATCTGGTTTCATTATTCTTCCTCCAATAAAAGTTTTAGTTTATCGATTCTTTCTTTCCAGAAGCCTTCGTAAAAAGATACCCAATCCCGAATTTCTTTCAATGGATTGGCATTCAAACGATACCTCGTTTCTCTACCAACCTTTCGAGCAACTACAAGATCAGCCTCTTTAAGAATAGACAAGTGCTTAGATACTGCAGTACGGCCCATTTCGAAATGAATCGTGATTTCATGTAGGGGTAATTCATCAACATCAGCCAGGATTTGAAGTAATTTTCGCCTTGTTGGATCTGCAACAGCGTCATATACATCCCTCACTTGACTATTATCGTTCAAAACCACCCCCACCTTTTCCGTAATATTACCTGTAGTGTGACCGATTATACTTCATCAGTACCCAATTGGACACCATTTAGTGTCTATTTGATTATAGGACACCAAAAGGTGTCGTGTCAATAATCTTAAAATTATATTATTTATTTTTAAAGGAATACTCAGTAAAGCGGCAACACTTCTTGTTTTAGCCCTGAAAAAAGATCTCCAGATTGTTCAAAAAAGGTGTCAGGCAAATGATAGTAAGCATCTCCCATAGATACGACTTTTAATTCAGGAATGATATACATGCCCATATAGGTTCCATCCTTGAGGTTGAACTTTAACTGATACGATTTCCCTTGGGATTGCGCCTCTGCAATAGCCTCGTATTCTTTATTACTTAAATCAGCTGTTTTTGCGCTGTACAATCCATCAATGATAGACTCCACAGAAGCATGATCTGTCATCTTCTTTAACACGTCATTTCCCACATGATTAAGAACATGGATATCTTTTGCATGCTCTTTTAGATTAGACATATCCAGATATTCCTTAGCGGTCATCGTTGAATCGTTAGTCTTCGCCACGATTTCTGCCAAATAATAATGCTCCTCAACTTTAACAGCGATGCGGAATTGGGATGGGTATGTCGGAATTTCATATAACTTACCTCCAACAGCGAACGTAGACGAAAAATCCTTTTCTACAACTTCTCCTCCATTGTTCTTCCCGGTCTCTTGGTTAATATCAAAATCTATGGTACCAAGTGATTTTTCAGGCTTCATTCCTGTGAACTTAAACTGAGCACCATCACTTACGAATGCATAACGAAATCCGTTGTAATTTAAAATTTTCCGAACTCCGGTAGGAGCTGAAACTGGCGTTTGCTGCGAGATTTGTGGTGAATTCGTTAATGAAGACTTTAGAGGAGATGTATAAATGGCCACTCCTAACACAAGTGCAGCACAAGCAGCCATGGTTCCCCACTTCGCATATGTTCTCTTATTAGTACGCCTCGCTGTGTTGGCCTTTTCCACCAGATTGCCGTCTACATAACCAATAGTCTTAAATAGATCTTTATTATTCATAGGATATAGCCCTCTTTCATAAGGTATAATTGGAGTTTTTTTCGTGTTCTAAAAAGAACCGATTTCGTTTTACTTTCACTTATTGAGAATCGAGTTGCGATATCAGCCAAAGAATCGGAATACCAGTAACGTCTCAGAAAAATATTCCGATGATCTTCATTAATCTTCAGCAGAAAATTGCTTATAGATTCAGCGATTTGTTCTTCCTCATATTGACTTTCGACATTGTCTGGAGAGGATAAGCAATCATTTAATTCATCAAGAATCGTATCGAATGTTTTATTCCGCTTTTTGGCCATGTAATAATCGTGTTTATTTAACGCGATATTTCGTGTGATCCTCCCCAAAAAAGATGAGAGCTTAGCAGGCGTCTTCGGCGGTATCGTTTCCCACGCTCCTAGAAAGGTATCGTTCACGCATTCTTCCGAATCTTCAAAATTAGACAGAATGTTATGAGCAATCTTGGTACAATAATTTCTATATTTTTTGGATGTTTCTTCTATTGCTGTTTCCTTGCGGGCAAAGTACAGCTGTATGATTTCACTATCGTCCACTCCATCACTTCCGTTCAGTTTGATTAAGGCCTCACTTATAAAGTAAGAAAAGAAGGGTTTTGGTTGCAAAAAAGTTTTTTTCTTATGTACTAGTGTGGGAAATCATTTTATGTCTTCATAAGCTTCGACATTCAATGCCAATAATATGACGTGTGATCTTATCCTTTTGATTCCTATGAAAAAAGCCGGTGTACCCTATAATGGGCAACACCGGCCAATATATTAAAAGTAGAAACTATAGAGGAATTGCTGCAGCTTCATGATAGAAGCATAGACGCTCCGCGATTTCGTGAACTGACCTTTTTTTGTTCAAATCATGCTATTCAGCCACAAACCGTTTATTGTTTAAATCCAATTTGTAAAAGATATCTTTTGCCTCTGCTTCTTGTGTACCTGCTCCAACTGGTGGATGGACTACTAAGATATTATTTTCGACACTTGGTAAAGGCTCAGCTTCTGAATAAAGAAGTGTTTTCGAGACTTGATCCTTCTTTACGATTTCTAATGGGAATACATCTTCATTTTGCTTATCAATCGCGAAAATATATCCTTCCACGCCATGACCTGTTTGATATTGAGGAGTAAGGATGTAAACCTCAGCTTCTTTAAAACTCAGCTTCTCAAAAGATATTTTTTTGCTGGATGGTCGGAAAAACAAGTAATTGGGTAGTTCCATTAAGACTTTGTCCTGATCTCCCTGTCTGTAGATAATAGAGTAATTACTCTGAAACGTCTGATCACCCTCTTGTCCCATCGTGCTCGATACGACCAAATGCCCAAGTTCTTCTCTACCTTTGGCTATCATCAATAATGTTCCCTTTTCCGTTTGCTGTTCCGCCCGAATTGATTTATCCTCATTTACTGCGTCAATTACAATAGAATCCATGAGATCGTTTTTTGGAAATAAGCTAACCTCTGATAGTTTTTGTTCCTGAGTAGATGAGTTGATTTGTTGATGGTTACAGGCAACGAGTAAACTAAATGCTAAAACCGATGATGCTACTTGCAAAATAAGCTTGTTAATTGTAACCCTCTCACTTTCATTTACAGCTGGGTACAACTGCTCCCGAATTACAGTCCAGTCTGTATTCATAATTGTTTTATAAACCAGGGCTTAATTAATGGTATTACCATGGCTGGTTGCATAGCTTTTGTATGATCCATTTGGCTTCCCGTTAGCACTTCAACATCCCAGCCTAAATCACACAGCTTCGTCGTATTCTTCTTTAATATCCCAGCAATATCAACGGTAACATTTCCAAAATTTTCACCATATACGATAGTATCATTTTCTCCTGCAAAAGCTAATTTTGGAAGACTAAGCAATTGGTGAATACTACGATCATCAAAAGCAGTGAGGCTCTCGTATAAGGCAACAAATTGAGCTGTTACACGGGTATCCATTGATACTTTGATGTTGTCCCAGTCTATCTCATCAGGATTCTCTGTTTCCATAGAGCTTTTTTCAGCTGCCTCATTTTGATTATTCAAAGCTTGGGTATGTGTTTTTTGAGTTACAATCAGCATCTCTTGATAGGGACCATTATAAGGCGGAAAACCTCCCATGACCAAGCTTTCCAGACGATTTGTTCTGATAGCCAATTGTAGTCCAATTAAAGCTAGCCAGGAATAACCGTAGTAGCTAAAGCTCTTAACGTTCATTTCATTAGCAATGAGGAGCAGATCCTTCACAATATGGTCTACGGTTAAGTTGTCCACTGGATGTTGAAAGAGATGACCTTCATAATCAAAATAAAGCACTTGAAACGTATCCGCTAGACCTTCAACAAAATGTTTACCTAATTCAGGATCTACGCCCCATAGCTTTAGATTTTCTGCCTCCTGATTGTACACGGATTTTTTAGCGATAGGTAACATAATGGTTGGACGATCTGATCCTCCTGTCAATCCTACTTCTATTGCTGAATGGTTGGTTAATCGTATGATTTTTTTCAAACAATCCTCTCCTTACTGTTTTATAAAAATATCATATAACATTCATGCAATCTTTCGGTTTATCCCATACTAAGCCTTGATATATCTAATTAAATTAGATTTAATGTTGTTGTAGCACTTGAAGGTTTAACTTTAATGTTCTGGGGCGATGACGATTATGGGAGATAATTATACACCAACAATGATAGCTAAGAAATTAAATGTAAGTACCACTACATTAAGAAGATATGAAGATCAAGGCTTAGTTCCCGAAGTCCCAAGGACTCCTAGCAATCGCCGGTGTTATACAGACATTCATGTCCAAGCTTTTATTACGATTCGGGCACTTTTACAAGGATATGAGATTCCAGTTGTGTACGATGTGATGAGAAAGATTAAAGCTCGGCAAATTGAGGATGCACTTTGGTCAATCAATCAGGAACAGTTTAATACACAAACGGAAAAGCATAGGTTAGAGGATGTGTTACGCATGTTCCGAAATGCAGATTTATCAAAATACAACGATTTAGAGGTCACAAATGCAATGACTATTGGTGAAGTTGCACAAATGGCAGGCGTTAAGCCTTCAGCCATTCGACATTGGGAACAAGAAGGCCTTATTACTTCTAACAGAAACAAAGACAACGGCTATAGGGTCTATACTATAACGGAATTAAGAAAGATTATACTGATCAGCAGTTTAAGGAAAACCGTGTATTATATCGAGAACATGAAACAACTCCTGAATGAAATAGAGACACAAAACTATAAAAAAGTAGAATTGACATTCGAGCTTGCGTTACAAAAATTAAACAGTCAATTAATGAAGCAGTTTTTAGGGATCGCTGAGCTTATGAAATATGTGAAATACTATTAAACTTGATAACTTGATAACTTGATATCAACAAGCAATCTTCCCAAAAAGAAGAAAACTTAACTCAAATACCAGTGCACCTGCATCCCCCTTCTTTCGGCAAGAAGTCCTTACAGCAATAAACATATTCTGGCTCAGAATTCGATCGAAAGCATAGATTTTTGGGAACATAATTAATCCTTCTTAAAATCATTTATAAGAACGCAAAAAACTCCTCCCTTAAGGGACGGAGTTGATTTCGCGTTACCACCCTGATGGATGTATTCATGAATACACCCTCTCTGTTATCGTCTAATAACAATGCTCCCTTGTAACGGCAGAATCCCGGAACTATTTAGACAGCCGCTAGTTTATTGAACTAACGTTCCCCGTTAGCTTAATCATAATTCCCAAAATGAAGGAGGAACTGTTTTTATTGTATCTACTTTATACACCCTCATATCCCTTAAAAAAATCATTATTAAGCGTTTCTAATCTCTTCATCAGCAAGAAAATTGAAGTAAATATAACTTATATACTTATATAAATTAATTAGTAGTTTAGATTCATGTTAAATAAAGTTTATATTTTGTTTGATTTAATTAAAGTGATGTGTTACTGTATTAATGAGAAAGGAGGGGGAACATGCCATGGATATAAAAAAAGTGCCTAACTGGATATTATCCTTGGAAAATGAGGACTTAGAATTCATAAAAAATTTAGTTCTCAAATCAGGTTCTTTGAAAGAAATCGCAAAAGTATATGAAGTGTCATATCCAACAGTAAGGATTAAGCTCGATAGATTGATCGAGAAAATAAAAATCAATGACGCTATAGATAATGAGGACTTCATCAAATTCATCAAAAAACTATCGATTGATGATCGCATAAACGTAGAGGACGCAAAACTGATCATTGAAAAATATAAACAAGAAAGGAAAGAATAATAATGGATGATTTATACAGACTTTTGGTTATAGTCGGGATATTAGCGGTTCAATACTTTTTTTCAACCAGGAACAACGTTTATTGGGGATCAGTTATACCAGTAGCCTATATTGTGTTTTTAATATGGATGTTTGTTACTAATCGTATCGAAAACACTTTAGGTTTTATCCTTTATCTACTATTAGGGTTGCTTTTCCTTATTGCAGAATGGAGTGCAGGAAGAAAGTCCCTTAGCCAGAAGAGAAAAAAAGAATTGGATAAGATAAAGACTCACGACTTAAAATAGTTTGTATTCAGAAGAAATCAAAGAATGGTCATCTCCTAGAATTAGATGATCATTCTTGTCATGTAAATTCAACTATCCTGCCCGTTAGCCATACATGCAGCGCAAGCGCCGCACCACAGATGATGAAAATGGGTAAAATCAGTCAATACTACTACTACGGCTGGCGAAGAAGGTCGATGAGCTATGGTGCCTTAGAGCCCATCCCTTAGTCTGACTCCAACGACCCCGGTGCATCACAGATTGTCGCTCCCTTTCGGGAAGCACTCATGGGAGATTAATCCTACTCTGGTTTTTGCACCAGCCTAGTCTTTAGTGATTGTAGAACGAAGTTTGTTGTTTTTCTGTCTGCCTAACTTTATTTAAGTACACATAAGGCTCAGCCTTTTTTTAAAAAGTGTCTTTCTGGGTCTTCTTTCTTATGTTCTTTTTCTAGTTTTGAGCTATTTTAATTTTCATGGGAGCTCAAAAACTTGTCTGAGATCGGAATTAAATGCTGCCAACGACACAAATTTCAAAATAGGTGGACTCCGCCTCTACCGGAAATTTTCTACACACTCATGCAGAAAGGCATTTAGCGTGCGTGGCTCTCTGCCGAGCAAGCGCTTCACAGTGTCATTTGGACTTTCTGGCACCACCGTAGACATGGTTTGAATTTCCACAACGTGGTTCGCGAGCCAAGGAGGCATATGGCCGTACTCGATAAGATTACGTAGTAGTACTTGGGGTTCCATGTTGATGTAGCTTATCGGCCGATTAAGCAGGGCGGACAGTTGACTCGCGATCTGGGGATAACTGAAAATCTCCGAACCAGTAAGCGTATATATTTGGCCTGATACCTCGCGGTTGGTCAGAACTTCTGCAGCAACATCAGCGATATCGCGACAGTCAATGAAGTTACACGGTGAATCGCCCATGGAGCCGAAGAAAACATTTTGGGTTGTGATCGTTGGTGCAAGGCGCATTAAGTTTTGCATGAACGCATAAGGGCGCAACACGGTGTGGGTGAGACCCGATTCCCTCAGCGTTTTCTCGATTTCTTGATGCCAGCCAGCCACTGCCACTGGAGAACTCTGCTCAAAAGCAGGGCTGGATATTTTTACGATGTGTTTGATTCCGGATTCAGCGGCAATCTGAATGATTGAAGTTTCCAATTCAATTTGTCTTGGACTGTTGGACATGGCAAGGAAGAGCTGGCTAGCACCTGCAAACGCGCAGCGCAGCGATTCGGGGTCGGAAGCATCCGTCAATGCGACCTCGATAGTCGAGCGGCCTTTTTCTCCGATCTGATCACGCAACTTCTCTGGCTCTCTGCTCAGCGCCCTGACGGGTAAGCCAAGATCAACCAAACGTTCCAAAAGCGCACTGCCTATCGTACCTGTTGCTCCCATAATAACTATCATTTTTTATCTTCTCCTTTTGGATGAAAAATTTGTTGCGACGGCAAGACGCCACCGCCATGTCACTATCGTACTTGCTATGAATCCAGACAAGGGGAAATCGGTCCAGACACGACCGACCCAGGCCAAGTCATTGCTCGGAATCATAATTTCTAGTAAACCAGATGTCGCCCATGCGGCGAATAGGCCAAACGAGGACCCGGCCAATGCGAACACCCCTACCACAACCAAGTGAGGTGCACCGATGACCCATCCCAAATGGCCCACTCGGCTGCGCAACAAAAGGCCAATCATCAAGGCCATCAAGGCCGATGCAGTGCCGATTGTGGTCAATGCCCCTATTTGAAGCCCCCTATCGGAAGTAACCAATCCCCCGATACCTGCCATGATGGCAGGAGCAGCATAGGCCATTACAACTTCGCGCCATAGTACAAAAGTCTTTTTCTTGGAACCAACAGCCTTGATACCGTAAACATCATCTGTCTGATTCTGGTATTTCATCTGGTTCATTTAGTTGCTCCCTTCTTCTTTGAAATAGTTCAACGATTGCTTTCAGTGAGCTATAATTAGGCACCTAACTATATAAGAGTAAAAATAGGCTAGCTTCACTAGCCCATTCTACTCATTACTGATGTTTCCCTTTGGTTTCGAGACAAGTTCGCCCGTAAGTGCTGAGATGCCTTGTGTAACTCGGCCTAGCAAGTCGAGAAATACGCTGCGCTCATCAATACTGAGTAAGCCCACCATTGCTTCCAGCCGAGCGAAATGCTCAGGAGCCATTTCACGGAGCTTCTTCGCTCCTTCTTCCATCAAAATGACCGATCTCTGACGGCCATCGTCTGAGCTTGATCGCCGAGAAACTAGACCATCTCGTTCAAGAATGTCGATAAGACCAGTCACTGTAGCACGTGTAACCCCTAGATGCTCCGCTAATTGCGAAGGCAACTCTTCTCCTTCGTTATCTTCAAGATCTGCCAATAAACGATATCGCCCTGTTGATAAACCGAATCTAGAGAAATGAATTTCCGAGGCATGTCCAAGCTTGGCTCCCGCTGCCATTAGCCTAGACGCGACGAGTATAGCCTGTGCGTCTATGTCTAGGTTATAGCGATCAATCTGACGCTTGGATTGTACAAGCGAGGGAATAGCATCGATGTCATTTATTATTTTATTATTGTTGTTCATATATATAGTATGGCTCCTAATTACTTTTGTGTCAACACATTTTTATAACACATCAACACCTCGGCTTTTCCGAAAAAGCTGCTTCTCATTGATGCCACTACGATGACTGTTGGGAAAATGCGTTTGCCCTGGGCTCCTTATCACGATGAACGTGCAGGTATCAAACTTCATGTGGCCTTGTGGGCTGAAACAGTGCAACCTCTAAACGTCATGGAAACGATCGGATCCAGACATGACAGGCCGGTAAGTGAGCATTTAGAACATCCCGACTATATTATGGTAATGGATCGAGCTTACGAAAAGTTGGAGCGTTTGGATCGTTACAAAACAGACAAGCAATCCTTTGTTATTCGGCTTCGGGACTTTGAAGATAGAGAAATACGCGTTGTTACGGATTTGATGCAAGTAACACCAGAACAAATCGCTCAAATCTATAAAGCTCACTAGCAGATTGAAGTGTTCTTTCGCTGGATCAAACAACATTTGAATATTCCTAAGTTATTTGGCACGACAGAAAACGCAGTATATGGCAAACTATTAGTGGCTTTAATGGTCTATGTGCTGTTTAAATGGCTTTTTGATTCGGCCAAGCATGCGTTACCTCGCCACGCTATTACGCATATTCTGGATGCGCTTTGTACTTGAGGAGAGCGATACATTGAGAATAATTACCCGGATAAAACAGCTGTATTATTGAGCTCAGATGAATTAGATTATGAGATCAGCCAAAAGTACCCGGTTAAGATTTAGCCAATTTAATGATATCCTTGCTCTCCAGAATAGATTTATCATATCCTTTTGTAACAGTATGAATCATTGCAACACCAAGCTCCTTTAAAGACACAGTAAAGTTTGGAAATAGTCTTCTTAGAATAGGATATAGCCACATCAATGCATAATAAGATTTATGCGTATTTTTTAATCCCTTTATTGGATGGATGTAGGCAGGGCGAAACATGTACGCTTTTTTGAAAGGCAGCTGCATGAGGTGATTTTCTGTCTTGCCCTCCACTCTTGCCCACATCCTTTTTCCTAATTCTGTACTATCCGTTCCCATTCCGGAAACATAGCAGAATACCATATCTGGATTCAAGCTTGAAAGTATGCCTGCCACATGCATTGTAAGATCATACGAGAAGCGCGCGAACTCTGCCTCCTTCAAACCAACAGAGCTTACACCCAAACAAAAGTAGCATGCATTATAGTTACTTAATTGAGACTTTATTGCAGATAAATCAAAAAAATCTTTGTGGATGATTTCAGTTAATTTGGGATGTGAAACGCCGCATGGTTTGCGGTTAATCACTAAAACGTGTTCCACATCAGGATGCTGCAGGCATTCATGTAATACACCCTCGCCAACCATCCCCGTAACTCCTGTAATTATCGCTCTTATTTTCACGATGGATCCCTCCTTTTTCTCAATTAAATTGTTATTAACCAATTCGTCTGTCCATAGTGAAGCTTGGCTCCCGCTGCCATTAGCCTAGACGCGACGAGTATAGCCTGTGCGTCTATGTCTAGGTTATAGCGATCAATCTGACGCTTGGATTGTAGAAGCGAGGGAATAGAGTCAATGTCATTTATTATTGTTGTTCATATATAGTATGGTACCTAACTACTTTTGTGTCAACACATTGTTATAACACATCAACACCCCGCCTTTCTTCATATCTGGAACTGTATTCCTCCTCGGTTACATTCATGAAGTACGTTTCGATTCCTTCAATCCTCTAAAATTTGCAGATTCTTAGCTGTCCAACGCTGAGAATCAACTATACTCGGGAACTCGAATAGGTCGAATGCAACTTTTTGACCCTCTTTAAGAAACCGAAAGCCGTTCGGTAACCTAATAGGGTCTGGTAGTATTTCGCTAAAGTGAACAAAAACATGGTTACCGTCCTGCCCGTCTAGCATTATCCGTCCGTAACCTTTATCTTCTTTGAACCATTTGACCATTCCACATCTTCTTTCCGCCATTTAAGCACCTCCTCTGTCACTTTATTAAGTATCATGGAGATTGAGCTTTTTTTCCCCGCTTCCGACGCATAAAAAACAGATGCCGTTCTTAATGTGAAGGTGAGGACTTGGCCATGACTTTGACAAAACGTAAGATATTGCAGGGGTACAGCCTTGAAGCACAAGTCGAAGAAGTTAAGGCCAAATGTCGGCAGGAATCCAGGAAGTTTCCAGTAACGATGACGTACATCGGAGCTTCCGATGTGACGCCGTAAACATTTGTCAATTCCACTGTTGATTCACCGACTGGAATGTCCCGCGTCGTCTACGACATCACGAGCAAGCCGCCGGGGACGATCGAATGGGAGTAATGGAAGAAACTCCGAAAACCCATTACATTCAAGGGTTCTCGGAGTTCTTTTTTTAGAGTTCAACCCTGCGTAGGGCTGGTCTTCATTTCATAGATTTTTTGGAGCGTATGGACACGCTTCGTCTTCTCGTCATCGTCCTCTGTGTGGAGATACCACTCCACAAGCCTGTAACCGAATATGAGAAGGATCAGCTCGTAGACGCAATGATCAGCGATAGGGGATACATCCGCATACTCCGAAAAGCCTTTGTAATACGCGGGGACACATCGCTGGTAGTATTCGACCATGTGATCGATATCCGCTTCATCCGCAATCAAGCTTGCGAGATCCTCGCCCAGGTAGCCCCATCCGCATGTATCCCAGTCGATGAGCGCGATTTTCCCGTCGGCATAGATCAGGTTAGTCACCCAGAAGTCCCGGTGGCATAGCACGAGGGGCAATTTTTCGATGCGGGCGAGTATCTCGTCTACGTGCTCATCGATGTCGATGTGCATTTGCCGCACGTGCTGCGGGAATTCGCAGTCCTCCGAGCGTATATAATCGTAAACGACCGGCCATGACCGGTAATGCAGATACGTATTCTTCATGAGATCCGCATGGCTCAGGTTGGTCAGGCTCTGCAGCACAGTGGGCTGTTCCGCATACAGCTTGCCTCGATAACGTCCCAACTCCAGCGCGGCCTGTTCATACATGTCACCGGTCAAGTCTAAACCGGTTACGCCATCGATATATTCCAGCCACAACTTGAATTCATTTTCTTCGGCATTGATCTCGGCGTGATAACATGTCGGCCAGCGGAAAGCATCCGAGAACGTCGCTCCCAAGTCAGACGCATAGAGATCATATTCCCGGCCCATGAACTCGGATCGCCGTAACGCTCACATTTTTTCTGGATTTTCAGCACGATACGGTACGGCAATTTTTCGCCATCCGCGGTTTCGGCGATCCCCGTTACCAGGTACACATTTCCCAAAGTTCCGCCCTGTAACGGCATGGTTTGGCAGTCGGCCGAGATGATATCCTTCTTGAACCGTTGGCTTAAGGCATAGATCAGCGTTTTGAATTTAATATTCATTTCTTCCATCCTCCTTTTTTCTTCGTTTGCTTGCTCCACAAGGCGATCGTTTTGTTTCGAGCCCTCTTGTCGATGAGGTAGCTTGTTTTATCCTGGACATACTTGTGCTCATGCTGCTGGGCAACATAATGCTCCCACCGTTCACGCGGCAACGAACCGGCGGCAAGCGCGGCGAGAACGGCACAGCCCGGCTCGGCTTGATGGCGGCAATCTGCAAACCGGCATTGTGGGAACCATTCCTCCGCATCGGTAAAGCTTGCGCGTATGCCTTCGCCGGCATCAAAAAGCCCAAGTTCACGCATTCCCGGCGTATCGATGACCATCGTACCGGAGGGGAGCATGAACAGCTGACGGTGCGTTGTCGTATGCCGCCCCCGGCTGTCAACCTCCCGGATCGCCTGAACCCTCATTACGTCCTGTTCTATCAACGCATTGAGCAGAGACGATTTGCCGACGCCAGACATACCGAGAAAGACGACTGTTTTACCAGGCATCAAGTAGGGAGCGAGTTCGTTCAGCCCCAGGCCGGTATGACTGCAAATCGCATGAACTGGCACATCAGGGATGCTTTGTGTAACTTCTGCGAGCGGGAGATTATAATCTTCAACGAGATCAGCCTTGGTCAGAATGACGACTGGCTGACTGCCGCTCTGCCTGACTTGTGTCAGGTACCGCATGATGCGGGTAACGTTGAAATTCCAATTCAGAGAAGAAAGGATAAACACATAATCAAAGTTGGTTGCGACGACCTGTTCCAGCACGGTTTTGGCATAGCCTGCGGCATGCCCTGAATAATCCGCGCGTGAGAACTTGGAGCGGCGGGGCAGTACCGTAACGATGAGAGAATCTCCGCTTTCGTTGTAGTGCAGCAAGACGAAATCACCGACGCACGGAAAATCTACGCGTGTTTCCACGCTGTGATAAACGCTCCTTTGAGCAACGCCGTTACTTCGCCGCGCTCGGTCATGACCGTGAAGCGCTCGCGCCGAAGCTCCGTCACCCTGCCGGGCAATGATCCGTCGGGAATTGCTTCTATTTCTGTGTAGCCATAGGTTTTCAAATCCATCATGTTTTTTTTGTTAGCTCCTTCAATGTTGTTTTTTGGACGCAAAAATGCCGCGTGACAGCAGCCTCTAAAAGAAGCTGCTGTCACGCGGCATCAGGACGCAAAAAAAGATACGACCTTCATCGTATTCTGCAAACAGCAATATTCACGAAAGGTTACTTTGGATGGCATACCAAATAACACGGGCGTTTTCTCGCTTTTTTCGCGTATGCCTTCTATTCAGTTTTAAGACCAAACCACCATATAAATAGTTGCCATTAAAACACATCTCCCTTCGTGTCAAGAACTTGCTTATCGCTAAGCTGTCTATAAAATAACCTATTTTGGAAAAAAATCAATGCCGGACAGCGCAGATTGTTTCGGCCTGCTCCATTGAGTCATAAAGAACTCACGAGCATCAAAAGTCAGCGTGAGCGCTTCCTCAAGTTGTTTGAAGGAAACGGCGTCGATGACGACCTGTTCGTCGAACTACTCGGCGAGTTGAAAGACCGTCATGAGCGGCTGTTGTCCCGGAGGAGCGAGGTCGAGCGCAAACTGGAGGACAGCATGGCGGAGTCCATTCCCCTTCCGTAAGTCAGGCAAGCGTTGACACAGTTCCACAATCTGCTGAAGGAATCCCCGCCCGAGACGAAGAAGACGCTGCTCCACACCGTGGTCAAGCAGATTCACATGAAAGACCGAAAAAAAGAGTTCGAGTTCGACCCGACCATCCAAAAGCATTTTTTTGAACTGGCCCCTTCCGCCAAAACGGCGGAGGGGGACTCATCATTTTGTGACCCCAAAAAGCTCGCAGAAGCCCGTTTACGCCGATTTCGCCACCAAGCTTGCCCCTTCCTGAAGCCATGTCCGGCAAAGCGCCCTTCCAAACGTGCTGCGAGCTTTTCTCCAAAAAACTTGCCCCTACTTATGGTACGGTTCACCGTAACGTATCTAAACACAAAGTGAAGTTTGACCATAAAATATACATCAGTATATAAAGGAGAAACCACTCCCAATAATGGAATGGTGTCTGACAAGAGATCTTCAGATGAATTACATCTTCCTCCATCAAAAACTTAGGAATTCGCTTATCCATTTTGGGTTCACGTAGTTTGAGCGAAGGGTTGGTAGGTAAATAGGTTTCTTCATATGCAAAACGGAATAGGGAGCGCACAAAACGGATGCGGTGCTCTAGGCTACTTGGCTTTAGTCGGTCTGACTGCTTAGCTAGGTATTCCTTCAGCAGATTCAGAGTTACCTCGGAAATAACTATATCCCCAAGATATATAACCAGCATCCGGAGCTGCAGAGCATATGCTTTCAATGTATTTGAACTAAACCCCTCGAGTCGCTTGTCCGCTTCATAATAACGCCAAAGTTCGCTTTAAATTATAATAAAACCTCCTACTAGAGCAATTAATTCTAGTTTGCTTCTAATAGAAGGTTTTAGACTATTGATTCAACTAGCATTTCCCTTTAGCTGTATCAATGTAATAATTATCCTTTTGTTTAAGCCAATTTATGATGATGTTTTTAAATGTTAATGTTGGCAACTCGCAATAGGCTCTACTATCAGAATATGGGTCAATAAGTTCAACCCTCATAGTCACACCTCTTATTCATGCACTACTTTCTTCAATAGTTCAACATTGATTTCGAACTACCCTGCATATTAGTTGAACAAAGGCAGTCGATTCACTGATCGGCTGCCTTTATGTCGTAATTGAGCTATCGTGTCCCGTTAGCGTAATGACTTTCCATATTTTTTTTTCCAATTATCACTCCACTCTTTATAACTTAATCCTGTTACTTCCTCCAAGGTTTTACCATCCAGTGAATAACATCCTCCGTCGCTATCGTTATCAGGAAATGAATAGCCACCGATAACTTCACTCTTAGAAAGCATGATATAAACATTTATTTTCGATTTATATATCTTTTCCAACGGATGGTTTTGAACTGTGTAGCCATATATTTTTATGACTTTCCCAAAATATTTTTCTGGTTCTACCTTTTGAACGCCCCAAGTCTGTTGAAAAGGTATTGATTCTGTACTTTCGAAAAGTTTGCTCTTTTCTAAAGTATAGCTATAAACTTCGCCTTTGTAGGTGATATCTTTATAACCTTGAGCCATAACGTATTGTTCGGCTATTTTTTCATCACCTGTGACTTCATTGTTACATCCAACAAGAATTAATAACATCAAACCAATCAAAATACCGAAATTTAAATATCTCAATTTAAACGTCCCCCAACATGGAGAAATCCTCCTAATATCTAGACGGAATCGAAGTAAATGAAGTTGCGTTAAACTGCCCAATAGTTGAACAACAAGAGGAGCAGCTGCCGCGGCACTCTGCTCCACTATCGTGTCCCGTTAGTTGAATAGTCGAAAGTATTAATTATTCAATCTTTAACTTATATATAGGTTGCTGGTAAGTATTTTCTTGGTTTTGGCTTATAAACCCCGCCTTCTCATATAAATCAATAGCTTTCTCGTTTTCTTTTTCTACTGTTAAAGATATAACCTTACATTTACGGTGTTTTTCTTTTATATATTCAATAATTTTATTTAGAGCCTGTTTTCCGTACCCTTTACCTTGAAGTTCCTTATCAATCTGAAATCCACCAATCCAATAATTTTCCTCACTGTTTGGTGTATAGCTAATATAAAACGCACCAATAATTCTATTGTTTTCATATAAAACGTAAGGGTCCAAAGCCTCATCCCAAGGTTTTATATAAGCAAACGCAAGTGATTCTGCAATATTTGGAACAAAAGATTTTTGGCTTTCGTGTACTGATAGTTCAAATGCTTCTTCCCAATTGTTCTTTGTGATTTCTTTAATACAAATATCATACATTTACTTTCGTCCCCCAATACTTCAAATAATTATATTTTACAACATGAATCAAAATTCTCTTAAACTAAACTGAGTCGTTCCAAAATTAAAATAGGCAACCAAATCTGATCGCCTTATTAAAGACTATACATTTACATTGTAATTAAGCTGAAGCTCATCACCAGGTAATCCCCTAATTCCCCAATTTGATTTAAGAGTCTCGATGATTGTTATTTCAATATCTTGTGGGGAAATTCTTAGTTCTTGTTGGATGTGTTCAAAAAGCGACCGTATCAAATATTTTTTCGATTCCACCGAACGCCCTTCAAATATACTTAGTTCAATTATGGTATATGCTTCTGTACGTTCGGGGGCATAATGAAAATCTTCCCTATCCATTGGAAAAAAACGATGGAATTTTTTATCGGCGGGTAATTTAAATGCTTCAACTACACATGTATGAATTACCTCCGAAAACCTTTCCTTTATTGGGTTTAAATTTTCCTTCAAACCAAAAATTTTCACTTGAGCCATGCTCCTCATCTCACCTTTCTCTTCTCAACTTTTCTCGACTATTTTCGGGTACAACCAAATTATAACAGTTACTTTCAGACTATAAAACCCGTCTGCCCGTTAGCGTAATAAAGGCTACCGATTAAATTAATCGGCAGCACAGCTGGTGTTTATTGTGCTATCGTGTCCCGTTAGCCATACATGCAGCGCAAGCGCCGCACCACAGATGATGAAAATATATGTATCTGTTAATACTGCTATTATGGCTGGGAGAGGAAGGTCGATAAGCTATGGTGCCTACGAGCCCATCCGTTAGTCTGACTCCAACGATCACGGTGCATCACAGATTGTCGCTCCCTATCGGGAAGCACTCATGGGAGATTAATCCTACTCTGATTGTTGCACCAGCCTCTTACCTAATTTAGCCGTAGAGAGGATACTTTAGAGTGGAAATCGTAGTTGAACGGGCATGTGGTATGGATATTCATAAGGATAACATTACCGCATGTATTCTAACGTCTAATGGAAAGGAGATTCAAACGTTTCCGACTAAAACAGTGTTTCTTTTACAATTAATTGACTGGATTAAACAACATGAATGCACTCACGTCGCTATGGAAAGTACAGGTGTATTTTGGAAGCCTATTGTAAATTTTACTTGAAGCTGAAGGCGTTGAATTTTTAGTGGTGAATGCCCAGCATATGAAAGCTTTGCCTGGACGTAAAACAGATGTCAAAGACTCCGAATGGATTGCAAAGCTTCTTCGTCATGGGTTACTTAAAGCAAGTTTCATTCCAGATCGAAATCAACGGGAGCTTCGAGAACTTGTTCGTTACCGTCGGAGTATTATCGAAGAACGAGCTAGACAACATAATCGAATTCAAAAAGTGTTAGAAGGAGCCAATATTAAGCTCAGCTCTGTTGTCTCTGATATTATGGGTGTCTCCTCTCGTGATATGCTTCATGCTATTGCTGATGGTGAGGATGATCCTGAGAAACTAGCGAACTTTGCTAGACGCACCATGAAACGAAAGAAGAATGAACTTGAACTTGCTTTACACGGCTATGTAAACCCTCATCAACGCTTGATGATTAAGACTATTTTAACTCACATTGATTTTTTAAGTGAACAAATCACAGTACTAGACCAGGAAATCGCTACGAGGGTTGTTCCATTTTCTGACGATGTCGAACGTTTAGATTCAATTCCTGGAATAGCTACTCGAATGGCAGAACAAATCTTAGCCGAAATTGGGACCAACATTAAGAAGCAGTTTCCCAGTGCTGCGCATTTATGCTCATGGACTGACTTGTGCCTGGGCATAACGAAAGTGCAGGAAAAAGAAAATCTGCTAAATCTAAAAACGGAAACAAATATTTGAAGTCCGCCTTAGTTGAAGCAGCCCATTCCGTAGCAGCCTCAAAGAACTATCTTGGTGCCATGTACAGACGAACAGCGGCAAGAAAAGGAAGAAAAAGGGCTGCAATCTCTGTCGCGCATGCTATGTTGAGAATAGCCTACTATTTGTTGACTCGTGAAGAAATGTATGTGGATCTAGGCGAAGATTACTTTGACAAGCAGAAGCAACAATCTATTGTGAAATACGCAGTTCGAAGACTAGAAAACTTAGGCTATTCTGTAACTATTGCAGAAGTCTCCTAATTCATTAAGACACTCATATTCTTATTTCGGATGCTGTGACATTCAAAAAAATGAATGGACTGCGTCTTATTTACTTTGCTTTTTTACAGTTACTGCAGATTTAATTTTCATGGGAGTTTAATAATAAAAGGAGCTACCCTATAGGAAGCTCCTCCACTATCGTTTCATGATTGTTTAATAATCTAGATTTCTGCACGCCGTGATCGTTTATCTAATGTCCATGAGCAAGGATGTTGATAAGTTTGCCAAATGGGTCGCGGACATAGAATCGCCGAACACCCCAAGGCTCATCAACAGGTCCATATTCTATTGTATATCCAGCACTCTTCATACGTTCATACACAGCATCGACATCATCAACTTCAATCGATAGATCAGGAGTAGGCGTATTGGAGCCGCCCTCTGATGCGAAGCTTATTTGAATGTTCTCCTTCCCCAGTAAGCCGTATGTTTCAATCCAACCATGATCCATCAATAAATCAAGCTCGAGTACGTCCTGGTAAAAGCTTTTTGCTGCCGAAACATTCTGAGTTTTAATATTTGTGACAATTCGTTTTACTCTCATTCTCAGACCTCAATTCTAATGGTATACTTTTTTAATTTTATTCTATGATCCTGTCCGTGAGCGGAATATCCGAATTTTATATCCAATCCTCGAAATGATCTGTTACAAACCGAATCTCGCTCTCATAGTGGGCCAAGTGACCCTCATCAACCATTTTCTGAAAGGCAGGATTCCCATCAGCAGCACCATTTCTCAATGTATCACACAGTACTATCAAACGTTGTATAATCCACTGTCGCAGATTATTTGGGACGGGAATTCCATAAGCTTCAAAAAACAAATGAATTCGCCGACGTCGCTCTACGTCATGTATTTCACATTGGTATGCTACTATGGTTCCAGAAGTATGGTCAGGTGCAAAACTCGCAAGTGGAACAGATGTGTAAAGGGTGTACGCAATGTCCCACATACGCGGACCTGGACCTGCCATGTCAAAATCAATGAGCGCCACAGGAGCCTCCTTTTGAAAGACAACATTATACAACGCTGCGTCATTATGACAGATCACTTCATATTCGGCATCATCGGCATAGCTAAGCTGCCATCTGTCCTCCATATTGGACCTGAACACTGTAGTCACATCATGGAAACGACGTATAAGGTGTGCCAGACCCACAAGCGTTTCGTCCGTCCACATATACGGTTCAAGGTTTGGATAATTATTCCCTGGAACTTCTCCAGAAATAAATGTCAATATTTCACGACCTGAATCATCGATTCCGAGGAATTTTGGTGCTCCCTCATAGCCCTGTTGTTCCAAATGTTTGAGTAGTTCATGAACATTCGGACTCCAATAACCTATAGGGCGGCGAACAGTGTTCGCCATACGGACTATATGATTTACATTACCGCCTTTTAACACTTCTTCCTTAGGCATTAGGTTCATTCCTTTTCTATTCAGTGCATTACCTATTGCAGATTTTGACCTGTTAGCGATGAAAACTCCCTCTCTAATAATAACAATATTTACTAGTTATTGTTTATAAAGAACAATTATAACTATACTGTCCTTTAAGATCATTGCTGGCATTTGCTCATCTTATATAAATATAAATCCATTTTAGAATCTAGATCAGAATTATTTGCTATAATGTTCTCATGAAAAATAATACGATCCTAAACAAATTAGCAATTATTCTACTTTTTATCAGCATTCTCTTTGGCCTACGCTGCATTTGGTTCAGCATATTTAAGGTTTCCAACAATGTACCTATGATTAGCAACGGTGTACTGGATTTACGTGGCCAGGATCTGGAGAAAGCTAACTTATTCAGGCTAGATGGTGAATGGAGCTTCTATCCTTCGCAATTTGTTTCATCCAAGACTTCCACTAGCCCAAAACAATCCCAAGCGCTTCAAGTTCCTGGGAAATGGAGCCACGCTATCGGAACTGATAACACAACTTCATATGGATACGGGACTTACCGTCTGCGTATTTTGGTAGAACCGCTTCAGGAGCCTATCTCGTTCTGGATCAAACAAATTTATTCCGCCTCCAGTGTGGAAATTAACGGTACCCCTGTTCTCAATAATGGGACAGTTTCTCTCGATGCCAATACATATGCACCAAAAACTACCTCATTTACAGCATCATATTTTTCGGAAAATATGACAGAAATAGATGTACTTATTCAGGTAGCAAATTTTGATCACCCCTATAAAGGCGGTATTAGTGGGCCTATTTTCTTTGGCTCTCAGGAAGTGGTTAACCGGACAAATTTTTATACCGTTGGATTTCAAATACTTACTGCAATCATCCTGCTACTACATGGGCTGTATGCCTGTATTCTGTATTTATTTAATCCTAAAGAACGTGCCCTGTTTCTTGTAGGGCTAATGACATTATCTGTAGCCGTAATCCTTTTAGCCCGAAATGACAATTTAGTTTTAGCATTACTGCCGATTAATTACACTTGGTCATTAAAAATCCGTTTAATCGCCTTCTTATGGCAGAACCTTTTTATTCTGCTTGTTTTCAGGAAATTCACCTCAGGTGCCGAAGTCAACAAGTGGTTACGTGCTTACACGTGGTGTCTTTTCCTTTATACCTTATTTATATTTATCGTTCCTGCTTATTTGGTCAGTACATCGATTCACTGGGGAATCATTCAAGTGTTTCAGTATATCCCCTTCATCTGGTTAATATATAGCTTGGGGCGCTTATTGTTCAAAAGGCAAGATGAAAAAGATGTTGTTTTTCTACTGATATCAGGTGCGGCCATCATCTCTAATTTGTTATGGAATTTGTGGGATAATAACGGCCATTATTCCATTGTTTACTATCCTGTGGATATTATTGCCGCCATCGTTGGCTTCTCAGCTTATTGGTTTAAAAAGTATTTTCAGAATGCCAAAGAGAACATGGAGCTAAATGAACAGCTGAAAAAAGCGGACAAACTCAAGGATCAGTTTCTCGCCAATACTTCTCACGAGCTGAGAACACCAGTTCATGGAATTATGAATATCGCGCAAAATATAATAACGAAGGAAAAGGATAGACTCTACGAGAGTAGCCGGCAAGATATGGAGTTACTGATTACTATCAGCCGCCGTATGTCCCATATGCTTGGTGATCTACTGGATGTAGTACGTCTTCAAGAGCATCGCGTTATTTTGCATCAGGAGCCTATTTTGGTTCAATCGGTGGTTCCCGGAGTCATCAATATGCTTCAATATATGATTGAAGGCAAACCGGTACGGCTATCCATGAACATACCAGAATCTATGCCTCCTATTCTTGCGGATGAGAAACGACTAGTACAAGTATTATTAAATTTAGTGCACAACGCGCTCAAATACACCGAGCAAGGACTTGTTTCTGTTTCAGCTGAGGGAAAAGACGCTCATGTCTTTATATATGTAACAGATACCGGAGTAGGCATGACCGAAGAGACCCTGGCGCGAGTATTCCTCCCCTATGAGCAAGGCCCTCACGGAATAAATGACGGGCGTGGAATTGGACTGGGACTAAGCATTAGTAGGCAGTTGGTAGAACTACACGGTGGCAGCTTGAGCATACATTCTGAACTCGGCAAAGGTTCAACTTTCAGTTTTGCACTCCCCCTTGCTGATTCCTATAGTGAACAGATAGTAAGAGAGGTTGCACCTATAACAACGTATACACCTGATGAGATTTATAAGCAGATGGCTGAATGGGGGATTTCCGAACAAACTAATCAACACACTGACAAAATCCCGCCACTCTTTACAGATGCGAAGGTGAATCTCTTGGTGGTAGATGATGACCCTGTTAATCTGAATGTGCTAAAGGGCATTCTCGAAAGCGAACCTTATCTCATTACGACAGTGAACTCAGCGCAAGAGGCACTGGATTGGCTAGATAAAAAGAGCTGGGATTTACTGATTAGTGATGTAATGATGCCGCATATGTCAGGATATGAATTAACGCAAAAGGTTCGCGCTCGTTATTCCCTATATGAGCTTCCAGTGCTATTGCTGACTGCCCGCAGTCAACCTGAGGATATTTACACTGGATTCTACTCCGGTGCAAATGATTATGTTACCAAACCGGTGGATGCAGTTGAACTCAAATATCGCATTCGAGCTTTAACAGCGATGAAAATTTCTTTTAATGAACGGGTGCGTATTGAAGCGGCTTATCTACAGGCACAAATACAACCCCATTTCTTGTTCAATACATTGAACTCTATTGCGGCACTCAGTGATATGGATACTAAAAAGATGCAAGAGCTCATCACTGCATTTACTTCCTTTTTGCGAATCAGCTTTGACTTTTTAAATATCGGAGAACTCGTGAACCTTTCTCATGAACTAGAGCTGGTAGAATCTTATTTGTATATTGAACAAACACGATTTGCAGAACGAATTTCCGTTGTTTGGGAGGTAGATCCAGACATTAATATCCTGTTACCCCCTCTATCCATCCAACCCTTGGTAGAAAATGCTATCAAGCATGGTCTGCTCAAGCGTCAACAGGGGGGTACCGTTTATATTCGGATCTCACGTCTGAACAATGCTGTAAAGATCGAAGTGGAGGATAATGGGCAAGGTATGGATCATAGAACGCTCGCGTTGTTGCTGGAACCGACCATAAAAGCTAAAAGTGGCATCGGACTGGCTAACACCCATCGAAGACTGATGCAATTGTATGGTCAGGGTCTTTTTATTCAAAGTAAACAAGATGAAGGTACTTTGGTATCCTTTGTTATACCGGAGGACAGTGAATAATATATCAAATAAAAAAGCCATTCCATAAGGAGTGGCTTTTTGTGTATCGATACATTTAGAAAATAGTAGGTACCATGCCCCCATCCATACGGATCGGAGAACCTTTAAATGCAGAGGCATAGGGACTGCTCATAAATGCTGCTAGTCTACCTATTTCATTAGGTTTAATAAATCGCTGTATTTCAGATTGCGGTAAGTTTTTAGCCATGAATTTTTTCTCTTTTTCTGAAAAAGTCAACGCTTCATCTGGGTACATTCCATCAATGATTTGGTGCACGTTTTCAGAGAGTGTTGGTCCTGGCATGATAGTATTGACGGTAAGTTCTGTTCCGATTGTTAATTTAGATAAGCTTTTTGCTAATGATAATAGCATTGATTTTGTCATTGCATAATGTGGCATTTGAGCTGACGGCATTATTGCTTCTTCACTAGCGATAAAGATCACGCGACCAAAATTGTTTTCTAACATTTTTGGTAAATAAAATTTTGTTAATCCATTTGCAGCAAGAACATTCGTACGGATGTATTTTTCAAATATTTCATCATCAACGTCGTCATAGCTCATCAGTTCATAAATCCCCATATTATTAACTAAAATATCGATATGGGAGTGTTTTTCAAATAAAGCTTCTCTTTGCTCCATATCTACAATATCGGCTGTAGCATTCAGTGGAGAAGTTTCCGGAAATTTTGCTTTAATTTCATTTACTGTTTGTTCTACCTTTTCATAATTACGTCCATTTATTAGTACATTAACGCCTTCGTTGGCAAGTTCAAAGGCGATAGCTTTACCAATACCTTTTGTAGATCCTGTAATTAAAGCTGTCTTATTGTTTAATCCCATATCCATATTTCATTTCTCCTTTAATCATGGCGAATTAATTAGCAGTTTCTCAAGAACTGTACTGAGCATCGGCTAGTATTTATACTATCTTACCGGGATTATTCAGTAACTAGTGTCTTGCGCCAAACTTCTTGTTTAACACGCCAATTTGAAGGAGTATCTCCTTCCCAAAGTCGGAAGGCACGGTAGAACGAGTTCTGATCTTCATATCCGATCAAGAAAGCTACCTCTTTAACATCGAGAGATGGATCTGCTAAATACGCTCGCGCCTGCTCATGTCTGGCTTGTGTCAGCAAATGCTTGAAGCTCGTATTTTCTTCAGTAAGCCTCCGCTGTAAGGTACGAGCACTCATCCTTAGCTCTTTAGCAACAGTTTGAATCTCGGGTTGCCCCCCGCTAAGGCTGCGTTTCATGATCCATTTGACCCTTTCAGTAATTGAGCGACTGTCCTGCTGTTCAGCAAGTGTCCGATCCAAAACGGGAGTCAGAATTTCTAGCAACTCTTCGTTATACGAGATAAAGGGCAGATCCAAATCACTTCGTCGTAGTGTTAAGCGGTTAGTCTCAGCACCGATCTGAATTCGACAGCCGAAATAAGCCTCAAGAACCTGTAAATTCCCTATGGGTTGTGAAAATTCTACAAACTGCGCTGTCATAGGTATACCAGTTCCCCGCCGCCCAAGCTCCAATAAAAACGCCAGTGTAAGACCAAGCAGCAGCGGTGGACCGGAATACTCGGGATGCTGCCAATTCAATTCGATTGCACACAACTCTCCCTCCTCGACGATATGCAAGCTTTCTGGAGGGCACATTCGTTTATAGCGCACCATTCGGTTTAGAGCGTCGCGATAATCTTTAGCATGATAAGTGGCTAAGACGGTCGGCGGATATTGTGTGGTTTCAAAAACGGTTGCTAGCTTGATGATTCCCTCAGCAGTGTCTCCAACGAGATCCGAATATGCCTGCCAGATAGCGAAATATTGGGCTGTGGTGACTGCTGACTCCGTGATAAGGCTCAGGGGAAGACTTGCTTTACTGGCTATATCTTGAGCGGTTATCCCTAATTGAATTAATCCAGCCCAAAATCCGGGAGGGATTTTAATGGAGTCAGAAGTATGAGTCTGCATCTATGTGGACCTCCTTTAGCATCATTGCATGAAGAAAGGGCTAGTTAGAATTCAAGCAAGCACGGGCAAGCAACTCAAACGAATGCAACCGTTTCTCATAGTCTGGAATCATAGTAACGATAATGAATTCATCAACTCCATACAAGTGAGATAACTGTTCCAGCTTTTCTTTGATGCTTTTGGGTGTGCCTATCAGCAGTTTACGTTCCAAAAGCTTGGATTTCTCTTCCTTTGAGCCTTCTTGTTGAAATAATGTCATACCGGAAGAGGCTAGCCGCTCTGCTTCTTCCTCAGTCTCGGCGCAAATAACGCCAACAGCTACGATAGCCCGAGGGCTAGCATTAACTGAAGAAGGGATAAAAGCTTCACGGTAAGCTTGCAAAATCTCTTCCCCAGCTACATCGCTCATGAATTGACCAAACACATAGCCTGCTCCAAACTCGGCAGCATATGCCGCACTTTTCTTGTTTGTACCCAGCATCCACAGCTCTGGCGATTCGGGTGGAGTCGGACGGGCGGTTATCTTACGTCCTTCATATGAATAGTTCCCCTGCAACAATTCGGTGACTCCCTTAAGCAGTTCCGGCATTTTCCAAACATTTTCGAGAAAATTTCCGCTCAGCGCTAAGCTTACTTCAGCAGCACCGCCAGGAGCCCTGCCTAACCCAAGGTCGATGCGTCCCGGATATAAACTTGCCAGCAAATGAAAAGATTCCACTACTTTTAACGGCTTATAGTGCGGCAGCAATAAAGCTCCCGATCCGATGCGGATATGCTGTGTTCTCGCTCCGATATGCGATAAAAACACCTCTGTGGAGGTACACGCTAAACCCGGCATATCATGATGTTCGGCAACCCAATAACGAGTATATCCCAGTCTTTCAGCTGTTCGAGCCAGTTCCACCGCTTGTCCTAATGCAAAGCTTGCATCCACATTATCAAATACAGGTACAAGGTCCAAAACGCTAAGCTTAATGGATGTCGTTGTCATGGCTACGTCCTACTCGAGGGTTTCGGTAAAATTCAATCATATCAATAAAAGTAACCTTGTAATCGCCGGCAATCGCTGCCAGATTATACATTCGTCCATGGCCGTCTTCTTTGGACGCGAACACAACATCATGCCGCAGCTTATCCATAATCACTTTGCCGATGAACTGGTGCTCGTATTCCGCATATTTCTTTTTAAACTCTTCATTAAATTCCAGCAGGTCCTGATAAGAACGCTCAAGCATTGCATTTACCAAGGTCAGTTCATTGCCCTCTTTTTGTACCGCTACGTAATAATTCCCACGCTCATCCTTGATCAAATCCTTATACAACTCAACGTTCAAAGTTAATTTCTCCTCTCTGATTCCTAAGGGATAACTCCTTTAGAACTTAACCTTACATACTTGATGTTAGCACTGTTGGCTCTGTGGTAATTTGTACGTTTCCTGCTACAGCTCTGGAAATCATACAAGAGCCTTCTGCTTTATGGGCAATACGAATTGCTTTATCAATATCGTCCTGTGACGCATCTTCGGTAAGTGTGATGATGGGTGAATGTTTGATCGCTTCATATGTAAAAATGTTATTTGTTACATCCACTGTCGCCTCTGATGTTAACGTCAGGCTGGAAGTCGTAAGCCCTGATCGCTCCAGCATAGCTGCTAGTGTAATGAGATAGCAGGTTGCCGCCGCACCCAGTAGCATCTCATCCGGATTCGTTCCAACTCCTGGCCCGCCCATTTCTTTCGGAATGGAGATTTGAGTCTTGAGTTGTCCAGCTTCAATCGTTCCCTCACTATTACGACCGCCGTTCCATACGGCATTTAATATAAATGGGTGTTTCATTTCTAGATGTCCTCCCTATCTTGAAATTGCATGACATATTTTTAATCGAATACTTTACATGCTAACATAGAAGAATGCGGTGAACAAACAGGCTCAGGCCTACTGTTCGTGAGATTTATCTATAAATTAAATTTCGGGAGGCTCTATCATCATGTTAAACGATACCGATATCAAACATCTTCAGCGTTGTATTGAACTTGCCCGAATTGCACTCGAGGTTGGGGACGAACCTTTCGGCTCCATCCTGGTCTCAGCAAATGGAGAGGTCTTGGCCGAAGACAGTAACCATGTAGGCGGTGGTGACCATACTCAGCACCCCGAATTCGCTTTAGCTCGCTGGGCAGCTCAGAATATGTCACTGGAAGAACGTAAGCAGGCAACTGTGTATACTTCCGGGGAACATTGCCCTATGTGTGCGGCGGCTCACGGTTGGGTTCAATTAGGAAGGATTGTATATGCCAGTTCTTCGCAGCAATTATCACAGTGGTTAAGCGAAATAGGCATTGCAGCATCACCTGTCCGTAATTTGACCATTCAGGAAGTTATCCATAATGCAGTCGTAGATGGCCCTGTAACGGAGCTTGCAGAACAAGTGCGGGAACTTCATCGACAATTCCACGGACAAAGACAGTAGTAAAAAAAGAACCTTTGAATAAAGGTTCTTTTTTATGTTCTAAACTTTGTGGGGTATAAACTATAGTTGCTATATATACAGAGTCCTAAAGTTCTTATACCATTAACTTTGTAAGCGATTAACTTTATAGGAGGAAATGATTTGACAAAGCCTGTGCAGCCCAATGAACCTCTCGTAACTCATATTTATACTGCGGATCCTTCCGCTCATGTATTTGAAGGTAAAATTTATATTTATCCCTCACATGACCTGGATCACGAAATGATCTCTAATGACAACGGTGACCAATATAATATGGAGGATTACCATGTTCTTTCTATTGATGGAGATGGCTCCCCTTGTGTTGACCACGGTGAAGTGCTTCATGTGAAGGATGTTCCATGGGCTAAGCAGCAAATGTGGGCTCCGGATGCAGCATACAAAAACAATACCTACTATTTGTTTTTCCCAGCTAGAGACCATGACGATATTTTCCGAATTGGGGTCGCCACCTCAGCTTCACCTTCCGGACCCTTTACACCTGAACCAAGCTACATTCCCGGCAGTTATAGCATTGATCCCGCCGTTTTCGTTGATGATGATGGTAAATCGTATATATACTTTGGGGGTCTTTGGGGCGGTCAACTTGAAAAATGGCAAACCGGCTCATTTGTTCCGGATGCCGAGGGGCCGTCTGAAATGGCACCAGCTCTTGGACCTATCGTAGCTGAATTGAGCGAGAATATGCTGAGCTTTGAAGGTGAACCTAGAGAAATATCCATCATCGATACGAACGGAAATCCGATTCTTGCTGGAGATGAAGAGAGAAGATATTTTGAAGGCCCATGGGTACATAAATACAACGGATTTTATTATCTTTCTTATTCCACTGGTACTACCCACAATATTGTATACGCTATCAGTAAAGATCCGCTTGGACCTTATGAATATCAAGGAAAAATCCTTTCTCCAGTGTTAGGCTGGACAACGCACCATTCTATTGTTCAGTTTAAAGAGAAATGGTATTTATTTTATCATGACAGTTCTTTGTCTGGTGGAGCTGACAACAAGCGTTCTGTAAAATATACAGAGCTGAGATACAACGATGATGGCACCATTCAAACCATCCATCCTTAGTTTTTATTAAAATGGACTGCATGCTGTAGTTCACAGGAGGGCGTTTTTGATGACAATGAAACAACAAGGTGCTTTTTATACAGGGGAATATCGCAATATATTTAAGGAGCTCGGCTTTTCTGAAGATGATATCAACGCTAAACTCAATGAAACTTGGAATGATTTGTTTTACGGAGATCCGAACGTACGAATATACTATCCACAGGACGAGGATAAAAGCTATATCCTGGATACAGGTAATCTAGACGTTCGGTCGGAAGGAATGTCCTACGGGATGATGATGGCCGTTCAAATGAATAAAAAAGAAGAGTTTGATCGTCTATGGAACTTCTCAAAGACGTTTATGCAGCACAAAGAAGGTCGCTATGCCAATTACTTTGCTTGGCACTGCAAGCCTGACGGTACAAGGATTTCTCAGGGACCTGCACCGGACGGCGAAGAGTTTTTCGCCATGGCTCTGTTTTTTGCCTCAAAACGTTGGGGGAACGGTCCGGAACCTTATAATTATTCTGAGCAGGCCCGAACGATATTGCATGCTTGTGTACATAAAACTGAAACAGGAGATGGCGACTCAATGTGGGACGTGGAAACGAAATTGATCAAATTCGTACCGGAATCCACCTTCAGTGATCCGTCTTACCATCTCCCCCATTTCTATGATTTGTTCGCCTTGTGGGCTGACGAACGTGACCACATGTTTTGGCGAGAAGCCGCGGAAGCCAGCCGCACATATCTGCATACTACATGCCATCCGATAACTGGCCTTGCTCCCGAATATGCTAATTTTAACGGGTCCCCGGCAGAACCCCAGCCTCATGGTGATTTCAGCCATTTTTTCAGTGATGCTTACCGGGTAGCGGCTAATATCGGTCTGGACTGGGCTTGGTTCCAAAAGGACATCTGGCAGGTCGATCAATGTAACCGGATTCAGGCCTTTTTTAGGAATATCGAAGTTTCCGATTACCGGCGGTATACCATTGAGGGACAGCCCTTCGACGAACCGGCGCTGCACCCGACAGGTCTGTTGGCGACCAATGCCATGGCTTCCCTTGCTTCTAATGGCCCGGAGGCAGAGTATTTTGTCCGTTTGTTTTGGGATACACCATTGCGCACTGGACTCCGTCGTTACTATGACAACTGTCTGTACTTTTTTAGTTTACTGGCTTTGAGTGGAAATTATCGCATCTATTGAAGGAAATCGAACAAAAAAATAGGACTCCATTCCTCGAGCCTTTTGAAGAATGGAGTCCTATTAATCGTAATAAAGCTTTGCTATTATTTAATAACTACATATTCCAAGTTTACAAGTTTTGCATAAGCAATAATTTGGTCTGTTGTAAGCGTTAATGAAACTACGGTGTGGTGACCGCCACCATTTTCGATCCAAGCTTTAACCCCATCTTGGAAGTTAGGCTTAACATTCCAAAGTACACGAGCTACTGGAAGGTTGGGAGCTGGAACCGTTGGTTCGAAAGCAGTAACTTCATTGATCAACAGTTTGTAATGAGTCCCAAAGTCAGCCATGGAAACAACCACACCGTCTCCTGCTTTACCGTCAAATACTAAACGTGCTGGATCGTCTTTACCACCAATACCCAGTGGAGATACGATAATTTTTGGTTTGTTGCTTGCCAAAGTAGGATCTACTTCAAGCATATGGGATTGAAGAATGGATTCTTGACCAACCGTCAATTCATAAGTGTAATCTTCCATAAAGCCAGTGGATTGGTTATGGCTCATCACTTTAAGCAAGCGATCGAGAGCTGCAGTCTTCCAATCTCCTTCTCCAGCAAAACCATAGCCTTGTGCCATCAGTCGTTGAACAGCAAGACCTGGAAGTTGTTTCATTCCGTGTAAATCTTCGAAGTTCGATGTGAAGGCGTTGTAGCCACCTTGATCAAGGAATCGTTTAATAGCAATTTCATAGCTTGCTTGAACTCTCACGCTAGCTTCCCAAGCTTCTTTGCTGTTAGTCCCATAATCAAATTCATACAGCTCTGAATACTCAGCGAATAAGGCATCGATCTCTTCTTCTTTAACTTCATTAATGATTTGTACTAGATCGCCAATACCAAAGTAGTCAACAGTCCATCCAAATTGAATTTGGGCTTCAACCTTATCTCCTTCGGTTACGCCAACGTTACGCATATTGTCACCAAAGCGAGCGACCTTGATATTAAAGCTTTCGTTATAAGCAACGGCTACGTCCATCCATTCTGCAATTTGCTTTTGGACTTCAGGACGTTCCCAGTAGCCTACTACCACTTTGTTTTGTTTGTTCAAACGGGCGTTAATAAAACCATATTCACGGTCACCATGAGCGGCTTGATTTAGATTCATGAAATCCATATCGATCGTTGCCCATGGAATACTTTCATTATATTGCGTAGCTAGATGTAGCAAAGGCTTTTGTAGCATTTTAGTTCCGCGGATCCACATTTTTGCAGGCGAGAAGGTATGCATCCAAGTGATAACACCGGCAACTTCGTCGCGGTAATTGACTTCTTTCATGATGTTTGTGATTTTATCTGCGCTGACAGCCAAATCCTGCAATACTAGTGGGTAAGGCAAAACTCCACTTTTATTCAAAGCATCTGTCATCGTTTGGGCATGCGCCTTAACTTCAGCCAAAGCTTCTTCCCCATAAAGATGTTGTGAACCTACGACAAACCAAAATTCTTTTGCTACTGCTGTTGACATATTCATCCTCTTTTCGTTATTTTGTGGTTTAATTATTTTTGTCCGTAATAAGCGTCTTTTCCATGTTTTCGCAAGTAATGTTTATCTAAAATACGTTGTGGCAACTCCTCAGCAAAATGGTTCAGCTCTCTTGCAAACAAATTCATTTTGGATACTTCATCCAAAACTACGCTGTTTATTACCGCCGATTTCGCATTTTTCCCCCAAGTAAAGGGTCCGTGTCCTTTAAGTAAAACACCAGGAACCGCCATAATATCGATCCCACGTTGTTCAAAGGTCTCGATGATTACATTACCCGTTTCCGCTTCGTAACCACGATCGACTTCTTCTTGCGTCAAGAAACGCGCACAAGGAATGGAACCATAGAAGGTATCAGCATGGGTCGTTCCCATGACAGGAACATCTAGTCCTGCTTGAGCCCAAATGGTCGCCCAAGTGGAATGTGTGTGCACGATTCCCCCGATCTCGGAGTAATGCTTATAAAGCACGGCGTGAGTAGGTGTATCGGAGGAAGGTCTCATATCTCCTTCAACCACATTGCCATCCAGATCAACAACTACCATATCGCTGGCTTTCATTGTTTCATAATCTACACCACTAGGTTTGATTACGAATAATCCACTTTCACGATCAATTGCACTCACATTTCCCCATGTATATTTAATAAGTCCTTGTTTCGGCAATTCCAGGTTGGCTTGAAAAACCTCTTCTTTAAGTTGTTCTAACATCTTGCTACCTCCATTTTCACACTAAATTGTCAACAGCGGACTGCTCAATCGCCAGACCCTTTTTATAACGTTCGATAAAGGTTTCAAATCCTTTAATGTCGGTTGCCTCTGGATGAATTTCTTCCCCCTTAACATCTTTGAACACTTTTTGATCGAGGAAGTCTTCTAAACTTTCTTCCTGATTTTTATTCATCATGTAAGCGGCAAGAATAGCCATTCCCCATGCACCGCCTTCACCGGCAGTCGACATTACGGAAACAGGAACATTCATTGAAGCTGCCATCATTTTTTGGCCCACTACCGGAGTCTTAAATAAACCGCCGTGACCTAAAATACTATCAATGGCTACATTCTCTTCCTTCGTCAAAATGTCCATTCCAATTTTCAAAGCACCAAAGGCGCTGAATAGATGCGTACGCATAAAGTTGGACAGATTGAATTTGCTCTCCGGCGAGCGGACAAATAGCGGACGACCTTGTTCTAACCCAGTAATATTCTCTCCTGAGAGATAACCATAGCTTAGTAATCCACCGGCATCAGGATCTGCTTCCAAAGCTTTATTTAATAGCACGCTGTACAATTTATTGGCATCCACTTTGTGTCCCATGGCTTCATAGAACTCGCGGAATAACCCGAGCCAGGCGTTGAGGTCACTTGAACAGTTATTCGCATGAACCATGCCCACTGGACTTCCGTTCGGAGTAGTAACCATATCAATTTCCGGATAAACCTTGGAAAGTTCTTTTTCTAATACAATCATGGCAAAAACAGAGGTTCCTACTGATACATTCCCGGTGCGTTTTCTTACGCTATTCGTTGCAACCATCCCGGTTCCAGCATCCCCCTCTGGAGGACTAAGCGGAATACCTGATTGTAAATGCAGCGATGGATCCAGAATTTTAGCTCCCGCTTCGCTTAAAATACCTGCTTGCTCTCCTGCAACATACACCTTAGGAAGTAAATCACTGGTCTTCCACGGATAAGCTTTGCTTGCAACCAGTTCATCAAACTGCTGTATCATGGAAGCGTTAAAATTTCCTGTAGTTTCATCAATTGGGAACATACCGGATGCATCACCAACACCAAGTGCTTTATTTCCAGTCAATAGCCAATGAATGTATCCTGCTAGTGTCGTAACAAAACGTATCTGTGGCACATGTTCTTCTTCATTCAAAATCGCCTGATAAAGATGAGCTATGCTCCAGCGTTCTGGGATATTAAACCCAAACAGCTCGGTCAATGCTTTGGCAGCCGCACCCGTAGTTGCATTACGCCAAGTCCGGAATGGAACAAGTAGTTCATTGTGCTCGTCGAAAGCCATGTATCCATGCATCATTGCAGAAAAACCGATTGAACCAACCGTTTGAAGGGTGATTCCGTATTTTTGTGCAACTTCTTCCTTCATCTCGCGATAGGCGTCTTGCAGACCTTTGATAATATCTTCCAAGTTGTACGTCCAAAAACCGTCCTTCAACTGATTTTCCCATTCGTAACTTCCAGAAGCGATCGTTTGAAAGCTATGATCGATAAGTACAACTTTAATGCGCGTGGACCCAAATTCAATACCAAGCGAAGTTTCTCCCTTATTAATCGCTTGTTCGATGCTTAATCGATTCGATATCACGTTTGTCACCTCTCTGAGAGCGCTTTTTTAAAAGGTCATGATAAGAATTTGCTTTCTTAATTGACAGCTATAGTATAATTTTTTGTACGTACATTTGTCAATTGAATAGTTATATATACATACAAATATGGAGATAATAATGATTTAACATATAAAAAAAGAGCCCCTTTCTATTTTTTTCGTTGTCATGCTATAATTTGTACATACAAATTTACCGAATATACGAATAACTTAGCGAACAAGAATGGAAAGAGGAATTACATGAAACCAAAGTATCAAGTGATATTAGATGACATAAAAAGCAAAATCCTTTCGGGAGATTACAATGTTGGTGAACAAATCCCTACTGAATCTGCCTTGCAGTCCATGTACGAAGTTAGCCGGCAGACTGTTCGAAAAGCAATTTTAGAACTTTCCAACGAAGGCTTCCTCCGAAGCGAAAAAGGGTCTGGTACTTATGTCAGCAACCAATATCGTTCGAAGACCGGCGGGAGTTCCCATAAGAAGACGATCGGCGTAATTACGACCTATATTTCCGACTATATCTTTCCTTCCATTATCCGTGGGATCGAGAGCCGGCTAAATGAGGATAATTATTCTCTACTATTAGCTAGTACAAATAACGATGTTGCTCAAGAAAAAAAGGCCCTTGAAATGATGCTGTCCTACGGTGTAGATGGTTTAATTATTGAACCGACGAAAAGCAATCTATATAACCCCAATATTGCTTACTACCTTTCTTTTAAGGAACAGGATATTCCGATTATAATGATTAATGCCTTTTATGAAGAAATAGAACTGCCGTACCTTTGTCTTGATGACGTGCAGTCCAGCTATTTGGCAACAAAAGAGTTGATAACCAAAGGGCACACCCAAATAGGGCTCATTGCAAAAATGGATGATTTACAAGGAAAGTATCGGATGAAAGGGTATATTAAAGCACTCGGAGAATCCAAATTACGATTTTATCCTGAGCAGATTTTTTCATTCAATACGGAGACAAAACAGACGTTATCTACAGACTTGAAGGATTTTCTGAATAAAAATAGAGATACGCTCACTGCTATTGTTTGTTATAACGACGAGGTTGGGTTGGAAGTGGTTCATGCCTGCAGACAGCTGGACATCACTATTCCGGAGGAATTATCGATTATCGGACAAGACAATTCCTATATCGCCAAAAACGCGAACATCAAACTAACCACCTTGACACACCCACAAGAAGCCATGGGACGCGATGCAGCGGATTGGGTCATTAAGAAACTACAAGGAAAAAAAGACCTTCCAAACAACACTTATTATCAGCCTGTGTTAATTGAAGGTGAGACCGTTGTTGAGAGATAGGTTGTAACAAGGCAAGCAACCCACCAGTCATGGCTGGTAGGTTGCTTTTTTCATTTTGTCTCTACATTAAGCAGTCCGGCTCCAATTTCCGTGTTTGGAATATTTACTGGATTTCCAGATAATCAAGATAAGCATCCCATGTCCCGTTATCAGCTGTTACGACGAGCTGGATTTCTTGATTTCCGGTTCCATGACTGACATTGTTTAGAGTATAAACGGCGGGACTGCTTCCCCCGAAGTAAAAGGTGCCCTTGGTCACTCCACCGATTTTCAAATCGACTCTCGCCATATTAGAGTTATTCGAAGCCCCGCGGAGTGAAAAATTATGGGTACCGGTCGTAAAATTCTGTGTGTATTTCACTAGATCATTGTTGGCGTATAAAGAAACTCGGAGAATGGTGAGCTTATATTGGAGGTATACTGACCACTTTTAGTCATGTTTTCAGCTTCTATTTTTGTGCTTGTGCCTGGATTTGGTGTGGAGGTTGGTGTTGGGTTTGGCGTTGGCGTCGGATTCGTACCTCCGCTACCTCCGATCGTAATTGTATTGCTAGTCACGGTAGCTGTTCCACTACTTTGATAACCCTCTACCGTAAGCGAAGTTTCATACATCTTCCCCATTGACATTCCTCTGCTCTCCCACGCTTTAAAGTGTTCACTAACAGATATGGTTCCGCTTGTACGTTTGGTCGTCCGGACACTCCAATATTGTTTAAAGGTTGCTGTGCCTTTAATTGAAGGTTGGTTGACTCTGGTAGTCTCATATATGTCATATGTTCCCCCATCAACGGTAATGGTACCTTTAGACGTTCCACCAGGCGGACGCCAGCTCCCCCAGCTATCAACGATGTAATATTCGATTAGTGGATCAACGGTCCATCCGTAGACACATAAATACGAATTTCCGTTTGGTTGGTAGTTGGCACTGTAGTTAACAGTTATGTTTCCAATTTGCTGGTGTGTCTGGGTCTCATCGAACTTCTTACCTTTACGGAACAGAGCATTTCCGATGTTGCTCCACTGAGCACTGAATGTACCTCCACTATCAAGAGTCATACTCGTGGTACCGGAATCCTTCCATAGCTCATAGTAGTAGCCGTCTTGGGTGCCGCTTTGATTAGATGTGATCGTTGTTGCGGCATTTACACTTACTGCAGGCAATGCAAGCATAAAACAAATAATGATTACTAAAAATAAACGCATTCTCTTCTGTTTTATTTGCTGTCCTCCTCTTGGTTATACTGCAACTAGTCTTACTAAGATGCTGTGCAACCCGTTTGATTAACCTCCTTTTTATTCCATATTTATTAATATAAGCGGAAACAATCAGATTCTATCATTGTCCTAATTTTTTCATATGCATAAACTAAAGCTTATACCGTGAAAAGTTTAGATCTTTTGTAGTTGGAAATAAACGAAATTAAATAAGCTGCTTCCGGTAGAGTACCGGAAACAGCTTATTGGCTAGATCATTTTATCATTGCCTACGAAATGGAGTCTTAACTTAAAAGAGAATAACCTTCCCGCCGTTTACTCACCACGACTCACACGAAAGCCTTGATCAGGTCCCATGCCATTTGCGTCGAACTTGCCTTGAAAAGATATCTCGTTGTTGGTGATGTTGCCGATCCAACCGCCGCCCTTCACAACCCGGTAATATCCGACATCGCTTCCCCTATCCCCATACCAGTTCCAACACCATTCCCTTACATTCCCTGACATATCATAAAGTCCTAACTCGTTGGGCTGTTTGACACCAACATTTTTTGTTTTATTATTGTTGTTTTCAATGATAGGCCAGTTCCATTCTCCCGATAAGTATTTATCTCCAGCGTTTTTCCAATACCATGCTACCTCATCTGCATTATTGCTTCCACTGTAGGTGTAACTCTTGCTTAATTGACCTCCACCTGCAGCATATTCCCACTCTGCTTCTGTCGGTAATCGATAACCATTAGCACCTTTATTGATCGTTACGGTCCATTTTATATTATCGTTTTCGCTCTTATTATTTGTATCTATTTTATTCTTATCTATATTGTAATAGGGTGTTAAACCCTCTTTTATACTCCGCTTATTACAGTACTCAACAACGTCATACCAGCTAACCATTTCAACCGGCAAATTGTCGCCCTTGAATTCTGAGGGATTACTTTCCATTACCTCAATCCATTCTTTTTGAGTTACCTCATATTTACCGATATAAAAGTTCGATAGGGTTGCACCATTGTAGTTGGACTTTGTGTCTATAAAAGTCCCTCCCTTTACAAATACATTGTCATTACTCGTTTCAGGCTTTTCTTGTGAGCAAGCGCTGATAACAACTATTGTTGCTATGAATAGGAAACTCAATAGTTTTCTCATTGATTTATCTCCTTTGAACGGATAGGAACATAATAAGTCGTTAGTAGTATGTAAGTCTTCTTTCGGAATAAATAAGGCCGCCGGTTGTGAGACCGGCAGTCCTTAGTATTATCATCGATTAAGAGGCTACAGTTTACCTGTTACCACACCGTTACGTTAGAGCTCCCACTACTTTGATATCCTTCAGTAGCTAACACTTGGTAAGCCCAACTACTTCCCAAATTCATTCCATATTTCTTCCATGCATTAACGTGATTGCTAAAAGTGATAGCAACATTACTCCCAGTTGCTCTCTTCGACTGTCTTACACTCCAGAACTGAGTGAAAGTTGCAGTGCCGTCAATAGAAGGTGCGTTGGTTCGGGTAGTCGTATAGATGTCATATGTGCCACCATCACTGGTTACGGTACCTTTAAATGTTCCAGTTGGTCTATAAGTGCCCCAGCTATCAACGACGTAATATTCTATGAGTGAGTTTCTCGTCCACCCATAGAGTGTCAAATATCCATTACCGGAAGGCGCCCAGACTCCGGCATTGTAGTTTATTGTCCTTGTTGGTGATCCGGTATTCCAGCCTTTACCGACAACAAAGTTCCCGGTGTTTGACCATGTAACACTGTAATTCCCACCGGATCCATTCGTAGCATTTACTGTTCCTCCACCATCAGTCCAATTTTGCCAATAATCTGTCGCTGCATTTGTAGTTGCTGCAAACAAGCTAAAGCTCATAGTAGCTGCGAAGAATACAGTCAAGATTTTCTTATTCATCTTAAACATAATCTACCTCCTAAGATTTTTTTGATTACATACTACTTGACTGACCTCTAGTATTCCAAGCAATCGTCTGTGGTTTTCTTTGTTGTTTGGTAAAACTCCCGAGATCACCACATCCTTCCATTTATATAATTGTAAGCGATTTCAAATAGAAGTTTATCATAGCTTACGCACAATTTAATCTGTTCAAATTAAAGGTTTTACCCCAAAAAGTATTGTTCTTTTGTGGTTATAAATGGAAATATAAAGAAATTACAGACAAAAAAAGAGGACTTAGCGTCCCCCTTTTACTTGTCATATATCAGATTAATTATGTTCATTACAAGCCCCTCCACAATACTATAATATTTTAACAAAAAATTACTGAACATGTATTTCTGATTTGATATCATGTTGACTTAAAAATTTCATTAAATCATTACTCAGCTGCACAATCTCATTGTTAGCATTATTCGCATAATCCGGCAACATCATATCCCTAACCATTTTAGTTCGTAGCCATCTCATAAAGAAAAGGTCCAAAAATAAGTTTGGAAATTTAAGCACCATTTTAAGCATTGGAGGATCAATTGAAACGCCAGCTTTTTGTATTGCCCTTAGATACGCTTTTAAAGTGAATGTTATTTCACGTGCCGTCTTTCTAGTTCTGGCTGTTTTTTTGTCAATGATCTTATTCTCAGAATGCAAAAAGCTCAACATGGCAATGTCTGATACGGAATGTGTGATTAGATACGCTTGCATATCTTTTTTAATAACGTAGGGAAGCTTTGCAGTTTTAAATAATTTTGCAAGGTTTTCTATGCGCTCTGTCACTACACCATTAATTTCTCCAAATGCAGTTGCCGCTATAAACTTTGGTAGAAATCGAGCATGCAATACTCCATCTTTAATCTGTCCGCCGAAGCCGGGAAAAGCTGGTAAAAGTCTATCCCCTACGATATCCAGCCACGAAGAAAATCCAATTGAATTACTAGTCATCGTAACTATATTTTTGCTTTGATTATCTTTTAGCGCTAACAACGCTGCTTCGGACCGATCATAACGAACGGTAACGAAAATAAAATCGTATACATCGTCATTTTCGAGCGTATCAATGACATTCACTTGTATCGATCTAACTGTACCTTTTTCTATATACTGCAGGCCATTTTCTCTTAATGATTTATATCTATTCGAATGTGCAAACAAGCTAACGTCAAACCCAGCTTCAATAAGCTTAATTGCGTACATGCTCCCGATGACACCTGCACCAAAAATTAAAATTCTATCTTGTTTTGCTGACATATAAACCACCCCTACTTATTAATATTCCCTTTTGATTATCCGACAACATGTTGTATGATGTGATTATAAATCTTCATTATTCCTTGATCAACCATCAGTTTTTTATGATTTGTCGGATGATATTCTTATTCACTAATAGGAGGGAAACATGAAAAAGCAACCCCAAATAACGGAGAAAACAAAACAAAAGTTTGTAGAAGTTTTTTGTGAGTTATATAGCCAAAAGCCGATTGAGAAAATCTCGGTTCAGGAAATTTCGAATAAGTCAGGATATAACCGCAGTACCTTTTATCAATACTTTACTGACATTTACGAATTGTTAGACTCTGTTGAAAATGACTTATTGAATGAAATGAAAAAAGAATTGGCGAATAAAGAGCTATCGATGCATATGGTTCAAGATACGCTCTATTGTCTGGACAAAAAAGAACATCTCCTGGTTCTAAACGCCCTTTTGGGTGATTATGGAAGTGCCAGTTTTTTAAAACGCTTAAAAAAAGAAATCACTTTGGATCAATTAGAATTAAACGTTCCGCAAAACCATTCCTTAACGCCATACTTCATTGAGTTTTACCTGACAACTTCCCTTTCTTTATTTCGTCTTTGGCTTCAGCGTCAAAAGGATTTATCGTCAGAAGAATTTTTCAAGTTAGTAGAGAACCTATATTCAAGAGGGATTACACCCTATTTTAAAGAATGAGTCTGTTATTCAAACCAAATCCTCATAAGGGTCCGCATTCTGGTTTAAGAATTATTCTTCGGTAAAGAAAATCGAGACCATTCAATTGGATAAAAAAAACCATTGATCTAGTTGACTAGATCAGTGGTTTTCTATTTTTTTTGTAGATTTTTATATAATATACCTCTTTCCAAAACTCCATAACAGAAGACAATAAATCCCTAAATGATCACATATAATGGAAGTTTGTTTAACGATATACTTTTATGTAAGCGTTAACATTCTGTTGAAGGAGGTGGCCCATAGTCGTGTATGCTCGTATCATCACTCTTATGAATAATCTAAGACTCAGAACGAAATTATTTCTGTCATTTGGCTGTGTTGTTCTAATCCCGGTCTTAATTGTAGGGCTGTTCCTTACAAATGAACTACGGAATATGGCAATGGCTAATGCGCTTGAGCAGATTACAGCCAACGTGGATCGTGTGAAAAAACGGACTGGCGAAATGCTCAACATCCCGCTTGATATTGCTTATCGCCTATCGAATGATAGCCGCCTTGAAGAAGTTGCCAATCATCGTTATGAGTCTGTCTATGATGTTGTTGAAGCTTACTGGAACTATCCTGATTTCCGTGATTTTGTTCGACTATACAACGAAGTTTCCAGTATCCGCTTATATATCGATAATCCAACGGTTCTTAACAACTGGGAGTTTCTACAGACGAATGAGAGTGTTACGCAGGAACAATGGTACCAAACCGCACTAGCCCAAAGGGGACTGGTCTGTTGGAATTATATTCGAGACAACCGTAATGGACAATATTATTTAAGTCTAATCCGAAAGGTCAATTTTTTTAAGGCGAGAACCACCGGTGTGCTAGTCGTGAATGTGAATACCAAAAAGCTCAATGCGATCCTCAACCAAGAATCTTTTGAAACTCTTATTATGGATGAGAACGACAATATTGTCGCCTCAAATCGTGTAGATACACAAGATAAATCACTGTCGAATATTGACCTAGCAACCTTATCCGCTACAGGGCAAGGTCCCCACGATGTAACCATTGATGGCAAACCCTTCAAAATGGTGATCGATCACTGGCAACCTGGAGGAAGCTTGAATAGCCTGCGTATCATTTCCATTTTTTCTGTAGCAAGCATCGTCGATGAGCCCAACCGAATTATCTTTCTAGCTTCAATTGTAATTCTTTCAGCAATGATTATGGCTATTCTCTTGATTTACTATGTCTCACGGCTACTCACCGGAAGGATGCTACATTTGAGCAAACATATTTCTAAGGTCGCTGCGGGAAATTTAGGAGCCACGCTTGTTATTGACGGTAAAGATGAAATCGGTCAGCTTGCCAGACAATTCAATCATATGGTTCTGAACATTAATGAACTAATGAGTGAGGTACAAGAATCTAATCGACAGAAAAATGCGACTCAGCTTAAGCAAAATGAAATTAAATTCAAGATGATGGCCAGCCAGATCAATCCTCACTTCCTCTTCAATGCCCTAGAATCAATCCGCATGAAAGCTCTTGTCAGAGGACAAGCGGATATTTCTCAAGTCGTTCGACTGCTGGGAAAAATGATGCGTAAAAACCTTGAGGTCGGCAATGGGAGGATCAGTCTGCAAAGTGAGCTAGAAACCGTAAACAGTTACCTAGTCATCCAAAAATTCCGCTATGATGACAGACTCACTTATGAGCTACTTGTGGACCCAAAGGCGAATCCTTTTCAAATTCCCCCTTTAATTATTCAGCCACTGGTAGAGAATTGTGTCATCCACGGATTGGAGAATCGAATTGAAGGCGGCATGGTTCGGGTGGAAATCCGCTTAGAAGACAGTTATCTAAAGGTTCAGGTATCTGACAATGGAGTGGGTATTTCAAAAACACGGATACAAGAAATTAGGAAGATGTTGAATAACAATGATGACTATGAAACTAATAATATTGGGATGCGCAATATTCATTTGCGGCTGCAGCTGACCTACGGTCCACAATTTGGGCTGACCTTAGCAAGTCAAATCGGATTCGGAACGCAAATCAGCTTTGCGATTCCATTAAGGAGTGATTCTTATGTATAGCGTGTTGATAGTGGATGATGAGCTGGCGATCCGTGAAGGACTAGTTGCTCTGCTAGACTGGGAGAGTCTTGGATATCAAGTCATCGATTCCGCCGCAAATGCCATTGAGGCTAAACATAAATATGAACTTTACTCCCCTGATTTAATGATCGTAGATATCCGTATGCCCGGTAGAGATGGTCTAGAACTTGTTGAAGAACTGAGAGCACTTGATCCGGAAATGCACATCATCATCCTCAGTGGCTATGCGGATTTTAACTATGCTAAGCGAGCGTTATCCTTTGGCATTGATACCTATTTGCTCAAGCCTGTAGATGAAGATGAACTACAGCTATACTTGGAGAATCTGTCCATTGAGCAGGATGTACGTAATACTGATCGTAAGAAACAGGCCGCAGTCAAAGTATGGAACCGGGAGATGCTAGTTCAATCCTTGTTAATGGATCGAAGTGCGCAGACTCCGTCAATAATGGAGGCAACCGTTCTTGAAGCAGAATTACTATGGGATTCCTATCAAGTGGTTCTGATTAGGCTGATACTTCAGGACAATGCGGATCATGGACCTTCAACAGTCGTAAAGGCGAGACTTGCAAAAAGCTTTGAAGAAAATGACTGGGGCATAGTATTCTTGCTAGATTCTTATTTGGGGGTTCTGCTTCAGCCCTCATTTCAGAAAGAACTTGTACATAAGTTAATGGTCCAGAATATACAGCAAGTAGTATTTGACCATGAACTTGAATGTATCATCACCGCAGGTGATATGGTGAACTCTCTGGAGGATATCTCCGTCTCCCACCTATCGGCGCTGGCAAGGATGAAAGAGCATTTCTTCTATGACGAGACGGGGATGATTGGACCGGATTCCATGAAAATAAAGAATGGGCTGACAGTTAGTCCAGAGGAAATAGAGAATAGGCTGGAGTCCGTTTTAGAACGGATGTTTTTTTGTATGGATATCGGCAGTTGCGCGTTACTCTTCACCCTGATTCAAGAAGCTGGAGAACTTATGATTACCGCCGATTATTCCGAGATGGCCGTGAAATCGCGTTATGTGCGTATCGTCTCTTATCTACTCAACAAACTCTCGTTTCAATATAAGGAGCTGAGTCCTCTGCACAGCAACATGGATGAGCAAATTGAACAAATCTATAAACATACCTCTCTGCCTCAATTGCAGCGCTATGCCTCCACTCTTCTTGAGTATTATGCAAAAGGCATTACCCGCGACGATATGGAGGTCTTCCTAAAGCGGATGCTGGACCTCATCCATCGACATTATAATAAGAATCTTAAGCTCGACACGCTAGCGGATGTATTTAGTTATAGTAGCGCTTATCTAGGGAAGCTTTTTAAGAACAGCACGGGGTATTCCTTTAACAGCTATCTAGATAATGTCCGCATGGAGAAGGCCAAGGAACTGCTTACTCAAGGCTACAAAATCCATCAGGTCGCAAACGAAGTGGGCATCAGTGATGTAGATTATTTTCGTGAAAAATTCAAGAAGCATGAAGGTGTCTCTCCCTCCGACTACCGCAGAAAGAATTGAAAAAGACTCAACATTTTTCAGAAAACGCTTACGAAAATAACAGATATACCCCTGTTTTTTATATAAAATATTCGGGTGTTTCTTTCACTTTCTGTAGATTATGATTATGGCATATCGAAGGAGGGACATAAATGAAAGCGATTACCTCAAAAGCTCAACCGGAGCTGAAGAAGCCTGTTTCACGCTTTTGGCCAACTTTTATACAGCAGAAATACCTCTATATGATGGCCTTCCCATTTGTGCTCTGGGCATTTGTATTTAATTATTTTCCTTTATGGGGCTGGACGATGGCTTTTCAGAAATACAAACCCGGGAAATCCTTTTTCGATCAAAAATGGGTCGGCTTACAGTACTTCAGAGAGCTTTTTCAAGATGATCAATTCTTTAATGCACTTCGCAACACACTCGCTATGAGCATCATGGGCTTGTTGGCTGGATTCATTATTCCCATCATTTTTGCTATCCTTCTGAACGAGCTACGGCTTCAGTTTCTGAAACGGTTTGTACAGACAGTCTCCTATCTCCCCCACTTCGTATCTTGGGTGGTTGCTGCCGGAATTATTACCAAGATGCTCTCTACCGATAACGGTGCGGTAAACGACCTGCTGCTAAGTCTTCATCTAATTAGTGAACCTATACAATTCATGGCTAAAGGTCATTTATTCTGGGGGATCGTCACAGCTTCTGATGTTTGGAAGGAAACCGGGTGGAACACAATCATTTACCTTGCAGCTATCTCAGGTATAGGTCCAGAGCTTTATGAAGCAGCAAGAGTAGACGGTGCAAGTCGCCTGCAGCAAGTACGAAACATTACACTTCCAGGTATTCAGACAACCATCATTATTCTCCTCATTATTTCCATCGGGCATTTAATTAGCATTGGGTTCGAGAAGCAGTTCCTGCTAGGCAATAACCTGGTGCGCGACTACTCACAGACGCTGGATCTCTACTCATTGAACTACGGGCTCGGCATGGGCCGCTTCTCCTTCGGTACAGCCATTAATATCTTCAATTCTGTGGTAAGTGTGATTCTGCTGTTTGTCGCCAACGGGATATTCAAAAAAATAACAAAAGAAAGCATCATATAGGAGGCCCTTATGCTAAGTAAAAAACTGGCCGCCGTGTCATGGTCGGACCGCATATTCGATCTGGTAGTCTATATTGCGATCACTGTAGTGACCATAGTTACGCTATATCCTTTTCTGAATGTGTTGGCAATTTCCTTTAACGACTCCACAGACAGCATTAAGGGTGGAATTACGATATATCCACGCGTCTTCACTATTAAGAACTATGAGACGATCTTCGCCTATTCCGGGCTGATGACCGGACTCAAAATCTCTATATTACGTACGGTGATTGGCACGATTCTTGGGTTGGTTAGTGCCTCCATGTTAGCTTTCACTCTGAGTCGGGTAGACTTCCAAGCCCGAAAGTTCGTCTCTACATTTCTCGCGCTTACGATGTATGTCTCAGGTGGTCTCATCCCTGGCTACATCCTGATTAAAGATCTTCATATGATAGGAACCTTTGGCGTGTATGTCCTCCCCGGTCTAGTCAGCGCATTTAATGTATTTGTCATCCGTTCCTTTATCGATGGCTTGCCCTATGCGCTGCAGGAATCCGCTAAGTTGGACGGGGCTAATGACTTCACGATTTATTGGCGGGTTATTCTTCCGCTGACCAAACCTGCGCTGGCAACCATCGCTCTCTTCCTCGCCGTTGGCCAATGGAATTCATGGCTTGATACTTATCTTTACAATGGTTCCAAGGATGCGTTGACTACCCTCCAGTTCGAGCTAATGAAGGTCATACAGAGTACGACAACTAATGCAGACAATTTCCGAGGTCGCAATATGACAGAGGTTATGGCACAAATTTCTCCGGAATCAGTCAAAATGGCAATCACGATCGTAGTCACAGTGCCTATTCTAATCGTCTATCCATTTTTGCAGCGCTACTTTGTTAAAGGTATGACTTTGGGTTCAGTAAAGAGTTAGTACGGTAATGGTATAAGCAGGCTCAGCCTGTATACACAATACATTTTTGACCAGAAAAAGGGAGGGTTTCTATTCATGACAAGAAATACAGTAAAATCGCATGTGATGTTGATGGTCTTGACTTTACTAATTAGTGTGCTGGCAGGTTGTAGCGGATCAAGCAACAAAACAGCAGATAACAACGAAGGAACTAAACCAACGAATGAAGTTAGTGCCACTGCAGAGGCTACCGCGGAAGCAACTGCACAAGCCGAAGATTTAAGCCCGCTTACACTCTCCTTCTTCGCTGAAGATCCAAATCCGAACTGGAACAATATGAAAGACGACATCAGTAAAGTGATTACAGAGAAAACAGGCGTCACACTCGATGCGGAATTTGCGGTAGGTGATCCACAACAAAAAATCGCCTTAATCGCTGCTGGTGGTGATTATCCGGATATCATCTCTGCCAAAGCTGATATCGGTAAACTTGTAGATGCTGGAGCAGTCATCGATTTAACGGAGTTAATCGACAAGTATGCACCAAATATTAAACGTGTGCTTGGTGACAACCTTGCCCGGGCAAAATACACGAATGAAGACCAATCGATTTATGCCATTCCTACCTGGGCAGCGGTTGATGAGAAGAAATTCGTGGCTGGCGGTGGATTTGAGCTTCAACATCGCGTCTTGAAGGAAGCCGGATACCCTGAAATCAGAACAGTCACCGATTATGAGAATGTAATTAAAGCCTATCTTGAGAAACATCCAACTGATGAGAACGGCAACAAGAACATCGGAGTCTCCCTTAACGCGGATGATTGGCATATGTACATTTCCGTCACTAACCCTGCTGTTGCAACGACAGGCGGTTCGGATGACGGGGAATATTACGTAGATCAACAGACACATGAGGCGATCTACCACTTTCGCCGTCCGGAGGAGAAAGAGTATTTCCGCTGGCTGAATCATATGAATGATATCGGATTGCTAGACAAAGAGAGCTTCGTGCAAAAGTATGACCAGTACAAAGCTAAAGTAGCCACAGGACGTGTGCTTGGCTTGATTGATCAAGATTGGGATTATAATGATGCTCAACAAGCGTTGAAAACGGCAGGAAAGTTCGATCAAACTTATGGTCATTATCCGGTAACATTAACGAAAGAATACAAGGAAACTAGCTTCTGGCCTACCGGCTTCATGGGTGGTTATGGCATCTCGATCTCCAGCACAAATCCGGATCCGATTCGTACAATTAAGTTCCTGGATTTTCTCGCTTCTGACGAAGGACAAATCTTGAATAACTGGGGAATTGAAGGTAAGCATTATGTGGTAGAGAACGGCAAACGGATCGTTCCGACAGATGTACAAGATCGCATCAACAATGACAACACAGCCTTCACCAAGGAGACAGGAATCGGCTTCTACTGGAATATGATGGTTCATTACGGAGACGGCGCTAAGGATGCAAGTGGAAATTATTACACTAAAAACTTCCCGGAACAACTTGTACTTGGGTATAGCGATGTTGAGAAAGAAACTTTAGCTGCCTACAAGGCAACCACTTGGAAGGATCTATTCCCGAAAGAAGAAGAATTCACTGAAAAGGCCTATGGTGCAGCATGGAATATCGCGATTCCAGGTGAAGATGAGGTCACCATTTTAGGTAACAAAATGAGAGATATTACATGGAAACGTATTCCGGAAGCCATTCTTGCCAAACCAGCAGATTTCGATAAAATCTGGGCTGACTACATGGCAGCTTTGGAGAAAGCCGGAGTAGAAAAAATGGAAAAAGGCTATACCAAATATGTGCAGGATCGTGTTGCCTTATGGAGCGCTAAATAATAACACTTTGAGCCGAGCGGATATCCGCTCGGCTCTTTACGTTTTGCACTGCTCAATTCTCCAGAATAAATCACCTCAAAGAATGGCATTATAAGGTAGACGGTGGGTCCGGTTTATTTAGGAGGATGAGGAAAATCAAAACAAATATTACGTTTATTCAATCCATCATGATTATTATGCTGAGTACAGGCCTTCTAAATCATGTCATTATCATCCCCATCCTATTGGACGCGGCAAAACGTGACGCCTGGATCTCAGTGCTGCTTGCTGGGGCATGTGCGCTAGTTTGGATCTTTATCCTGCACATTAGTACTACAAAAATCAAAAAACAGCATCTTTTCGCTTGGCTGGCTAAAGCTTACCCTCCTATCGTGAGCCGTATACTTGCGGTAGTCGCTAGTGTATATTTGTTTGTCTTATGCATGATTACAACTAGAGACACTGTATACTGGGTGCATCTGACCTTCTCACCAGAGACACCTATACTGGTCCTTACGTTCGTATTACTTTTGATTTCTGTGATAAATGCTTATTTAGGTATTCACTCCCTCGCGAATACCGCTGCTATTTTGCTGCCTTTTGTTATTATATTGGGTTTTTTTATAATGTTCTCTAATACAACTCATAAAGATTATTCCTTATTAAGACCGATGCTTGAGCACGGTATGCAGCCCGTTTGGAAAGGGAGCGTGTACGTAGGAGCAGGTTTTGTTGAGGTCATCATGCTTTTCTTTATGCAACATCACATCAAATCGCGATTGTCATATCTATCGTTTATGATCATGATCCTGCTTATCTTAGGTCTAACCATGGGTCCGATAATTGGTGCAATTGTTGAATTTGGTCCGGATGAGGCTGATAAACTCAGATTTCCCGCGTATGAAGAATGGAGATTGCTGACGATTGGACGATACATTGAGCATCTAGATTTTTTTAGCGTTTATCAATGGTTCAGTGGTGCTTTTCTGAGAATTTCTCTAACAATGTTTCTAATTCTCGATATACTCCAAATTCAAAGCAAAAAAGTGAAAATGTTGGTTCTTGGAAGCATTTCTTTTGCTATTGTAGTGTTCACAGCCATTCCATTTAGTGATCAATTTTTTCTGAGTATGTTAGCTCACTATGTACTTCCTTTTTCTTTATGGGGGGTACTCGCTTTTTCTGTAATTATTGCAGGGCTGATTAGCTTGGCTCAACGAAAGGGGAAAGCAACATCATGAAAGAGCCTGAGCAAAAGGAATCCAATACGTTCGAGGATGTGTTCACACGAGTATTTGGTTCAAGTTCAGACATTAAGAGACTAACTATCTCTTTGTCTGACTCGGACAATGCCGTTCAACTGGTGTATTGCCAGGGGTTGTGCGATGAAATCAAAGTGGAAGAATATATCATCCCGGAATTAAAAAAGATCCCGGAATCTATTCTCACATCACGTGAACTCGATCTTATGCAAAAGGTTCCGTTTCACATGACCCCCCTTCCATCAAAAGAGATTAATGCTTCAATGATTGATACTGTGCTTAATGGTGATCTTTTCCTTCTTTTTACGCCATCGAATCAATACTATGTTGTGAAATTGGCTGATCCACCTAAACGGCAACCTGAAGAACCCAATACAGAAGTGTCCACAAGAGGGCCTAAGGATGGTTTTACGGAAGAATCATTTACCAATATTGCCCTTATTCGAAAAAGACTTAAGACCGAATTATTGGCTGTTGAACAATTCAGTATTGGAATCCAAACCGCGACTGAAGTTCATCTTTTATATCTCAAGGAAACGATTAAACCTCATGTACTAGATGAGATCAAGTCAAAACTAACCAACATTCAAATCCAGGGATTGGTGAGTAGCACCCAGCTTGAAGAAAGTCTGACTGGGTTTTCATTTTTTCCATTATTCGCATATACGGGCAGACCTGACTATGCTGCGAATTCACTGCTTCATGGCAAATTTGTGCTTTTGACGAATGGTTCGCCTACTGTGATTATAGCGCCAGTGAGCTTTAGCTTCTTGTTGAATACTTCGGAAGATGCACATATGGTAAATATCTTTGTTGCTTTTACTAGGTTATTAAGAGTCCTAGGGGTTATGCTTTCCTTGTTTTTGCCGGGCTTTTGGATCGCGCTTACTACGTTTCATCAAGATCAAATCCCCTTTACGCTGCTTGCAACGCTAGTAAATTCGAGACAAGGCGTGCCTCTTCCGGCTCCCTTGGAGGCGATTGTGATGCTCATTTTGTTTGAGATTTTTCGGGAAGCAGGGATGAGATTACCTACTGCTTATGGCCAGACCTTATCGGTAGTTGGAGGTTTAATTATCGGTCAGGCAGCCATTAGCGCCGGCATTGCAGGTCCAGGTACGATTGTGGTAATAGCCATTTCAGTATTGGCTACCTTTACATTGGTCAACCAGTCATTAGTTAGCGTTGTTAGCTTGCTTCGAATTGCTATTCTCATCATTAGCGGGTTTCTGGGGTTGTTTGGTACGATGACATGTCTGCTTGCACTGATCCTCTTTATGGTCAATCTACGTTCTTTCGGCACCTACTATCTTTCCCCTCTATCCCCGCCTCACTGGAAGGATTTTTATAAAGTTATTTTCAGAATGCCGTGGGGAAAGGGAAAATTCACGGACAATACGGGAAATAAAGGACGAGAGCGATCATGAAATTGATCCGATGCATGCTTGTTACTGCTCTGCTCTCCATGCTGCTTACAGGTTGTTGGGGATCAAAAGAAATTGAGCATATGATCTATGTGAATACATTAGGCGTCGATTATGTAGATAACAAAGTCGTTGTTTATATTCAAATGGTTAACTTTAGTGGCATTGCGAAAAAAGAGGCGGGGCAGAGCCAAGAACAAAAAACCTTCATAGGGAAAGCAGAAGGAGATTCGTTTGATGCGGCAATATTTAATTTATATGCCACTAGTCCACAAAGAATTATCTGGAGTAATGTGAAAACAATCGTATTTAGTGAAGCAGCGCTAAAGAAGGGTAGCGTCATCAATCAAGTATTGGACGTTTGGGATCGATATTATGAATTTCGATATACCGTTTGGACCATGGCAACCAACGATCCTATGGAAGAAGTGCTGACTACCCCGTCGATCGCCGATCTGTCAGTGATCTACTCGCAGCTTAACAGTCCCATGCGAACCTATGAACAGAGCTCGGTTGTCGCTCCGTTGTATCTGTACAAGTTTATATGGAAATGGAGAGAGAAAGCCGAAACGGTTCGATTACCTTTTCTTGAAATTGCGCCAGACTGGACCAGTAATAAGGAACCTTCCCCTAACATTAGCATGACGGGGATCTGCTTTCTGCAAAATGAGCAATTTCGTGGTTGCCTGAAGTCTAAAGAGATATTAGGGGTTCGATGGCTGGAAAAAAAGACGCAACGAACGCCTCTGATAATCAAAGATGACAAAGAAGTACTTGCTGTGATCGTCATGAACAAAGTTAAATTCTCTATTAAACCCAAGATGAAGCATGGCAAACCTATTTTCGATATTAAAGTGTCTATGCAGGGCACTCTTCCGGAATTGAGCGCAAACCTTAATCGAAAAGATATTGAACTGAAAGCGATAAAAGTAATTGATGATCAGATTAGGGAAACTTACTTGAAAGGTTTAGAAATAAATGCCGATGTATATGGACTCTCAGGAATATTCTATCGTAATCTTCCAAAAGAGTGGAACAAACTGAATGATAAAGGAATCTTACCGCTCGATTCAAGCAGCATCGAAAAGATTGATATCAAGGTGAATCTGATCAGTGGTGGGATATCTAAGATTGAGTAAACTCAGATGAAATGATCAACTAAAGGCTGATGAACAACTTTTAATTACTAAAAGTTGTTCATCAGCCTTTTTACTTGAAATGATTAAACGACAGGTTTCGCACGCACAGTATAATTCTTCCTGTATATGTAACTTTCTTCTCAATAGTTATTTTTAGTGCCTTCACATCGCTCCCTCAGAAGGAGGAATTCATAGTCACAACGAATAAACAGTATATCAAATTCTTTCTAAACTATTGGGAGGGCTAATATGCTGTATGTTAAGGATATTTTACTGCAATTATTGTTTGCCCTAACCCCTTTTGTCCTTTATACCATTTACTATCGTGACAAAGCCGAAAACTATTCAAAACAATTTATTACGATTGCTTGTATGTTTTGCCTTTTTATGTCGATGACCTTTCCTGTTAGTGTACAAAATGGAATCATATTCGACATTCGTTACGTGATCATGTTTTTCGGAATGGTGTATGGCGGCATAACTACTGGAGTGTTTCTTCTCGTTGAGTTTCTAGTATACCGCTTGCTTATAGGTGGCCAGGGACTATTTTCCGCGATAATTATTCTCTCCATCACTTTCTCCTTATCCGCATTGTTATCCAATCTATACCGTCGTCGTTCCGAGTACCGAAAGCTTATTACACTCATTGCAGGGATATGCTTTTCCATTATTCCAATAGGTACTATGTTTGCAACGGAATACCAATACACGATACAGCATTTAAAGTTCAATATCCTCGTTATGCCAGTACAAAATTTCCTCGGAATTTGGATATTGATTTCCCTTTTTAATAAAGCAGTTTCTGATAAGGAATTATATCTCAGGTATCTTCAAAGTGAAAAATCGGAAACGATTGCTCATGTCGCAGCCTCTCTAGCTCATGAAGTCCGTAATCCACTTACAGCCGTTATGGGATTTTTAAAATTATTGAAGGATGATTCGATCACAAGAGAAAAGAGTCAGAGATATATTGAAATTTGCCTTGAAGAGATTAAGCGGACAGAAGTTATTCTTTCTGAATATTTATCGATAGCTAAACCCAATCATTCTATGGTAGAGAAAATTGAACTTGTGCAGCAAATCTACTCAATTGTAGACATCATAACGCCGTACGCCAATATGAATAACGTTACTTTGGAGATGCACCCCTTGGAGGATAAACTATATGTATCTGCAAATCCTACTGAAATCAAACAACTATTCATAAATTTCATCAAAAACGCGATAGAAGCTTGCACTGTTCATTCAACAGGAATTGTGAGCATCCGTATTGAGCGTCAATCCCAATTCGCAAAAATAATAATAATTGATAATGGGGTTGGAATGAGCAGCGAGCAGATGGATCGACTGGGAAGCATTTATTTTTCAACTAAAAGCAAAGGTACCGGTTTGGGACTTACGCTTTCTTATCAACTGATCCGTTCGATGAACGGTGATGTAAATGTACGAAGTAAATCAGGAGAAGGAACTGAATTTATTCTCTCGATTCCATTAACTGACTGAGTACTTAGATGCTCCAACGAAACAAAAAAACTCGGCTCAAACTTATCGTTTGAACCGAGCCTATTTAATATTACTTAATTCATAAACTTCAAATATTGCAAAAGCTGTTTAATCATCAACGCTGCCTCAGCACGTGTTGCTGCGTCTTGCGGAGCAAATGTTGTTTCTGTTTTCCCTTTGATTAATCCTTTCTCTACCGCTTCTGTTACCGCTTGGGTAGCATAATCAGAGATTTGTTCCTGATCGGCAAATGGAGTCCGGATTTGAGCTTCTGCTCTATGATCTCCTTGAACGAACTGAATAGGGTTCATGATCATCACAACCATTTGCTCTCTCGTAATCCGTGAATCCGGACTAAATTCCCCTTCACCAACGCCTTGAACCAAACCAAGTTTCGCTGCTGTATTCACATCCTGTGCATACCACGCAGTTGTACTAACATCTGCAAACATATTCGTTAACGACTCCGTCGATAACCCCAGTCCTCTTACCAGTAGTGCCGCAAATTGAGCACGTGTAACTTGGCCTGCTGGTGCAAACGTCCGATCCGACATTCCGTTAATGATCAGTTTAGAGACTAAGGTTTCAACATCCTTTTGTGCCCAATGTCCAATCATATCATCGAATGTTTTCTTGTTCTGAACGATGGTGTATAGACCATTTGCATGTCCGAAGATCGAGACTACAGTCTTACCGTTTTTCACATTAAACACCGATGGCACGAAACGCATTTGTCCTGTAACCGGATTGAATAAAACAGCGGTCGCAGTCGATGGATCTTGAATAACGCGATCCATATTTATGACACGTGTCATAAACGGATTTCCGAAACGTTGAAGCTCTTCTTCTTTATCATTCGATTTAAGAATGACTTTGTACGCGATAATGTCGCTTACTCGTTTCATTCCTTTTTCTACTATGGATTGTTCAAACTTCTGCTCATGCTGTGAAGTCACATTATCCATTCGAATGATTAAGGTTGCACCCGCAACTTTAGCTGCTTTCTCAAGTTCTTCACGATTAAGATTGGCAAGCGGAAGTTCATAACTGCCTAAATGGCCTCTTAGTGTTATGATTGTGTCCTTATTTGCTTTCAAGCTGTTGTACAAGACATCCAGTGGAAGATTCACTGCATTCCATGAATTCACTCCTGGAATCTCAATATCGAGATTAGGGGTTCCTGTAGTTTTGTTAAGTGCTTCTAATTTCTTCGCTAAAGCTTCTTTATCAATGTTAATGGTCAGGCTCGTTGTTCCATTCTGTGCAGTTTCACTTTGCAGTTCTTTTCCCACTGGAACATAACGATGTGGATCTTCTTTCGCCGGTGGTGTCGTTGGATTGCCTGGATCTACGCCCGTTCCTGGACCTGTACCTGGATCAATAATTTGCATTTGACCACTTATGGTTATAACCATGTCTCCTTGGACACCAGAACCATCAACTGCTGTAGCTACCACCTTCACAGTCCCGTCTTTCACAGCTGTGAGCAAACCGGATACATCAATGGTTGCGATATCCGTTTCTGTTATACCATCCACTTCGTATACAGCCCATGTTACTGACTTATTCGTAGCATTAGCAGGTAGCACGGTAGCACCTAGTTTCAAAGTTCCATTCTTAGCAGTAATCGCGGACACATTTCCTGAGCTTGTGATGTCAATCGTTCCAACATACACTGTTTCAGTACCCGGATCGATAATGTCCGTTTGACCACTTATGGTAATATCCATTTCATCATGAACACCTGAGCCATCCGTTGCTGTAGCTACAACCTTCACGGTACCATCTTTCACAGCCGCCAGCAAACCGGATAGATCGATGGTTGCTTTGTCCGTTACTGTTATACCATCTACTTCATACACAGCCCATGTTACGGATCTATTAGCATTGGTAGGCAGCACGGTAGCGCCTAATTGGAGAGTTCCGTTCTTAGTCGTAATCACTGATGATCCACTTGTAATCGTGATCGATTGAACCATCTCATGTTTATTGATACTCTCCTCCATCACTTGCAAGGCAGCAATTAAGTCATTCGCCGCTTGCTGCAATTGCTGCTGGGTAACAGATAAGCTATCGCGCACTTTCTTCGCTTGATCAATGGCTTTTTGCAATGTTTGTTTTGAACCTTCTGGATACTGACCCTCTTCATTCCCTTCTACAGCACTATCGTGCTTACTTTGCACACTTGTAATGAGCGCTACAAGGGCTTGATAGTCCTCCTCCATCTCATTCTTCATGATGTTAATCTCTGCTGCGGAAGCCAATCCACCATGACCTTCGATAGCAGTAAGTCTCAGGTATCTACTAGCAACCGGAACGAAATCCGCGACTTTCTCAGTATTGTCTTCATCCCAGCTTCCGCTTATAACAGGTGTAAAGTTAACTCCGTCCAAACTTGTTAATATCTCATAAGAAGTAATATTTCCGTTTTGTGCCCCATTTTGTCTTGGCAAATACTTTAGTTTCGAAATGACATGCGTATTACCAAGATTAAGGGTGATCGACTGTGGCAGCGGATTAGACAAATCCCACTTCGTATGCCAGATTGTTGACGAATTACCGTCGATGGCTTGCGAAGCGTCATTATTCTCGCCGCTTGTCTCTTCACTCGTTGCCGTAGCTGTCATTTGCGATTGTGGAATCAACGACGTATCAACCGGAACCGCGCCATAAACATCAAATTCCCAGAAGCTCGCCCAACTATCGGACAACTCCGTCACTTGGATTCGAACATATCTTGCGTGTGTATTGAAATAGTCAAACTGCACTTGCTGTGAGCTTGACTTTTTCGCTACTGACACCCAGTTTACATCATCATCCGAAACCTCGATTTGATATCCATAATTCTTATTCTCCATTTCCCATTTCACCCTGGTACCCGATAAGTCATAAATCGCCCCAAGGTCAACCTTGTACCAGTGCCCAACATTACCGTCGGCTACGCTCCAACGAGTCGTTTCATTTCCATCGTTACCTGCCGAGACAGGGTTATTATTTTGCGAGCTGTCAGCGGTAGCAGGCTTATTAAGCGCAATGTTCTTAGGATCGCTGTAGACTTGAATTTCTTTGATCGCTGGCTTCTCCGTACCACTGCCCCCTGCAAGAGAATCTACAAATACTCGTACATATCTAACGCCAGTTGCCGTGTAGTTGTCTGGTCTCATATCTTGACCTGAAGCCGAGCGGCCCGCCACTTGCGACCATTCTTTACCGTTGGAGGATACCTCTAATCTGTAGGAGTAATAGATGTTATCCCTTCCCCAAAGGATTTTACTGCCTGAAAGATTGTAGGAAGCACCCAAGTCGACCTGCCACCATCCAGGTGCATTGCTGCTAGCCTCCCACCAAGTGGCATTGATTCCATCGTTTGCATTGTAAGCTTCGTTGCCAGTTACCGAACTGCTTGCACTGACGGACTTATTTAATGCGACATTCACCAACTCTGGATGCCGCGTCGCCTGATTTTGAAACGATGCTACTCCAAATACTTTTATCTCATTCAAACTAGCCTGACCTGTTTGTGCACCCGTTAACGTTACGCGCACATACCGTGCGTTAGCAACGAGCTTATCCCTTTGCAGCGCCGTTGCCGTCTTATATTGGGTTTTATCCAAAATAGTCGTCCAATATCCCTGATCTTCAGATACATCAATTTTGTACTGATTATTGGAGCTCTTATTCGCACAAACGATTTCAGATCCCGTAATGTTATAGGCTTCTCCTAAATCGACTTCCCACCATTGATCCGAGCTGCTATTTGAAGCTGTCCATCCAGCATTTTCGTCTCCATCATTGCCGTTTGTTCCTGGATTACCGCTTTGCTCGCTACTTGTTATTACAGGTTTGTTCAAAGCAACATTCTCACCTTCAAACCAGTTGTCACCTCCATCACTTCCACCAGGAACGAATACACTGTGACTTGCAATACTGGTGATTTCAGCGCTTCCAGGGAGCAATCCACTCGCTGATGCCGTTAATTTCAAAGTGCCATCCGTAAGTGAGGATTTCACGATTGCAGCGGCAACGCCACCTTCCACGGCAACAGGGTTGGCAAACGTTCGCGTTACACCATTACCGATAAGTCCCCCCGGACCGCTCAAGTTTAGGGAAACAGAAATAGAGTTTGTTGGAACAATGTTATTGTCAGCGTCCCGCACCGTAATATAAGCCATCACTAGGTCGGAACCGTCTGCAACAAGATCCTTCCCTTTCGTATCGTACTCAACAGCCAAATGATGTGGCTTTCCCGGTGTTTTCACGGTATGAGAAGCCACGATCTTGCCGTCAATCAATCCGTCAGCTCGTAATGTTCCCGCCGCCCAGGACACATTGTTGAATGTAAATGTCGGATGGGTAACATACTTTAATCCACTATCGGGACTTTGGGTAGCGATGAGTGTATCGTTCAAATAAAGCTTAACTTGCTTCGTATTACTAGCGACTGTGACATTTCTTGACGAAGATGGTGTCCAATAATTAGCGATATAGACCATCGGTCCAGATTCGACACCACTTAGCTTCACAGCAGGATTACGCTGGCTCTGGAAGAAATAATAATTAAATTTCGGATACCGATCCAGATCCACTAGGCCTGAATATGCCGGGTCAGAATCCATACCCCGGTTGTTGTCGCTAAAGCTCCAAACCGAATGTCCGGCTATACGTGAATTGGCATTGAGGCCCGCCCAGTCGAAGTAGCCTTCACCATTTAGCGCCTTTTGACGCATGATCATGGAGTTGAGCATGTCGGTTTCGCCCACTTTGCGTACCGATCGATAACCCGTTGGACTTGTCGCGCTTTCCGACCAATCGTCTCCCCATTCCCTCGTAAAGAGTGGTTTGAATGCTGTATCTAATTCTTTGTAGTTTACATCATAAACTTCTTTACCGAAGAATCCGTATTCTGCAGATGTGTACGTCTGATCTCCAGGATATTCTTCATGGGTAGCTTTATGAGCATTTTGTGCATACTCCAGCGAGTATGTCGTTTCATTCAAGCTGGACTCCCACATAATAATACTCGGATGGTTTCGATCACGGCGTACCATATCCCGAATGGCTTGATAGGAACGCTCTTGGAAGACAGAATCTCCGAAGAACTGCCAGCCTGGCGTTGGGGAGATGACAGTCAATCCAACCTCGTCTGCCGCATCAAGGAATGCTGGATCCTGTGGATAATGACCCGTTCGCACGTTATTAAAACCGCCTTCTCGAAGCTGCACAGCGTCTCTGTACTGTCCAGAATTAGGCATTGCATTGCCGACATACAAATACTCTTGGTGGCGATTTGCGCCATTTAACATTAATTTTTCTCCATTGATGAGAAAGCCTTGATCAGGTGTAAATTGAATATGACGAATCCCGATACGGGTCTTGTAGCTATCTACATAAGCAGCCCCATCATTCACAGCTGTATACACCGTATACAAATTAGGATGGTCAGGATGCCAAAGCTGTGGTTTAGATATCTTCGTCGATTGGATAAATGTATAATCGCTTCCCGCTCCTATTTTCTGTGGATCACTCACCATTGTAGCAACCACTTGATTATTGCTGTCTACAATTGTGGTTTTTACACTGGTGTTCTTAGCGATCATGTATTCATTGATGATATTTGTCTTCACCTGCACCATCGCTTCCTCTTTACTCACCTCTGGGTAAGTAACAAAGATGCCACCGTCCGCCACCTTATTTGCGTATATAGCATCGGAGACGTGTAAATTGTCCATGACATGCAGTTTAACATCTCGATAAATTCCTCCGAAATATTGAAAGTCCAAACCACTTTGCGGCTTGCCAGGTGGCGTTTGTGGGTCATCTCTGTTATCCAGCTTGACTGTAATGACGTTTGTTGCCCCCTCTAATTGAACATAGTTCGTGATGTCGAATGTAAAAGGGGTGTAGCCTCCGTGATGGTTTCCTAGATAAGTGCCGTTTATCCACACTTCAGCATTGATCATCGCACCTTCGAATTCTATAAATAGCTTCTTACCGCTGTAAGAATTGTCGAGCGTAAAATGTCTTCGATACGTTGCAAAGTCTTGATAGCTTTGATTAGAGCCGCCGCTGATCTTCGGCTCCAGACGCACACTATGAGGTAGATTGACTCCCTCCCAGCCGCTATCGTCAAAATTTGCCTCTTGGGATCCGCTTACATCTTCACGTTTGAATAACCAACCTGTGTTGAAATTTAGTTCCTCTCGATTTGTCGAATCGGATGACAGATTCAAAAAGTTATGCTCTGGGATAGCAGATAATCCCGTAATAACGCTTACATTTTCTGCTTCAGCTTTTGGAACATTTATAGGTTGCTGTACAATTAAACCTACCGTTAATAAGCTGACAATCAAACGTTTGGCTAAAGATTTGATTTTGAACAAAATCATACTCTCCTCTTTTGTTTATGAAATAAGTAGATAAACATTGTGCTCGGCTCAATCTTAATAATTCAACCGAGCACAATATATTAATCTTTTACTAATTCATAAACTTCAAATATTGCAAAAGCTGTTTAATCATCAACGTTGCTTCAGCGCGTGTTGCTGCATCTTGCGGAGCTAATGTTGTTTCTGTTTTTCCTTTGATTAATCCTTTGCTCGCTGCTTCTGTTACCGCATTACTAGCATAATCAGAGATAAGGTCTTGATCAGCAAATGGAGTACGTACTTGAGCTTCCGTTCCATGATCATCTTGAACGAGATGAATAGCTTTCATGATCATGACGATCATTTGTTCTCTCGTAATCATTGTATCCGGGCTGAATTTGCCTTCGCTTACGCCTTGAACTAAGCCTAACTTCGCTGCTGTGTTCACATCCTTCGCGTACCACTTCGTAGTACCAACATCTGTAAATACGTTCGATAATGAATCCGTCGTTAGCCCAAGACCTCTTACCAAAAGCACCGTAAATTGAGCACGAGAAACCTGGCTTGATGGATTGAACGTCCGATCCGTCATTCCGTTAATGATCAGCTTGGAGGCTAAGGTCTCAACATCCTTTTGCGCCCAATGTCCAACCATATCATCGAATGTTTTCTTGTTCTGAACGATGGTGTATAGACCATTTGCTTGACCGAATATTGTGACTTCAGTCCTTCCGTCCTTCACAGTGAACACCGATGGCACGAAGCGCATTTGTCCTGTAACCGGATCGAATATAACAGCGGTCGCAGTCGATGGATCTTGAATAACGCTATCCATATTTATGACACGTGACATAAACGGATTTCCGAAACGTTGAAGCTCTTCCTCTTTATCATTCGATTTTAGAATGACTTTGTACGCAATGATGTCGCTTACTCTTTTCATTCCTTTTTCTACTATGGATTGTTCAAACTTCTGTTCATGCTGTGAAGTCGCATTATCCATTTGAATGATTAAGGTTGCACCCGCAACTTTAGCAGCTTTCTCAAGTTCTTCACGATTCAGATTGGCAAGCGGAAGTTCATAACTTCCTAAATGGTTTCTAAAAGCTATGATTATTTCCTTATTCGTCTTCATGCTGTTGTACAGAACATCAAGCGGCAGATGTACTGCATTCCATGCATTCACTCCTGGAATCTCGATATCGAGATTGGGGGTTCCTGTAGTTTTGTTAAGTGCTTCTAATTTCTTCGCTAAAGCTTCCATATCAATGTTAATGGTCAGGCTCGTTGTTCCATTCTGTGCAGTTTCACTTTGTAGTTCTTTAGTTGTTGGAATATAACGATGTGGATCTTCTTTTGTAGGAGGGATCGTTGGTGTAGGTGATGGCGTTGGTCTGGTTGATGTCGTTGGGTTACCTGGATTTGTTCCTGGATCTGGAGTAGGCTCTGGACTTGAAGTAGGGTCAGGAGTGTCATTTTGACCGCTAATCACAATCTCCTTAAATCCATGAACCGCAGAACCATCCATTGCACTGGCAACCACTTTTACAGTTCCGTTCTTCACAGCTGTCAACAACCCGTTTACATCAATAATTGCTTTATTCGTAGGTGTGCGGCCATCGGCTTCGAATACAGCCCATGTTACAGACTTATTAGTTGCATTGTCAGGTAACACGGTAGCGCCTAATTGAAGGGTTACGTTCTTAGCGGTAATCGTCGACACATTACCTGCGCTTGTGATGTTAATCTTTTCAACATTCACAGGATCAGTGCCTGGATCAATAATGTCCGTTTGACCACTTATGGTAATAACCATGTCCCCTTGAACACCAGAACCATCCACTGCTGTGGCTACCACTTTCACAGTTCCATCTTTCACAGCCGTGAGCAAACCGGATACATCAATGGTTGCAATATCCGTTTCTGTTGTGCCATCTACTCCATATACAGCCCATGTTACCGACTTATTGGTTGCATTGTCAGGTAGCACAGTAGCGCCTAATTGAAGAGTCCCGTTCTTAGCGGTAATCGTTGACACATTTCCTGAGCTTGTGATGGTTATTCTTCCAACATTCACTGGATCAGTACCTGGATCGATAATGTCCGTTTGACCACTAATGCTAATATCCATTTCATCATGAACACCAGAGCCATCCGTTGCTGTGGCTATCACCTTCACAGTTCCATCTTTCACAGCCGTTAGCAAACCGGTTTGATTAATTGTCGCTTTGTCCGTTGCTGTTATGCCATCTACTTCATGCACAGACCATATTACCGACTTTTTCGTTGCATTAGCAGGCAGTACAGTAGCGCCTAATTGGAGAGTTCCGTTCTTAGCAGTAATCACTGATGATTCACTTGTAATCGTGATCGATTGAACCATCTCATGTTTATTGATACTATCTTCCATCACTTGCAACGCAGCAGTTAAGTCACTCGCCGCTTGCTGTAATTGCTGCTGTGTAACAGGTAAGCTATCGCGTACTTTCTTCGCCTGATCAATGGCTTTTTGCAATGTTAGTTTTGAGCCTTCTGGATACTGACCATCTTCAGTCCCTTCTACAGCACCGTCGTGCTTGCTTTGGACTCTTGTAATGAGCGCTTTAAGGGCTTGATAGTCCTCATCCATCTCATTCTTCATAATGTTAATCTCTGCCGCTGAAGCCAATCCACCATGGCCTTCGATAGCAGTAAGTCTCAGGTACCTACTAGCGACCGGAGCGAATTCTGCGATTTTCTCGGTGCTGTCATCATCCCAGCTTCCGCTTGTAAACTGTTTAAATGTTGTTCCGTCTAAACTGGTTGATAATACATAAGAAGTAATATTCCCGTTTTGTTCCCCGTTTTGTCTTGGCAAATACTTTAGTTTAGATATGATTCTCGTATTTCCAAGATCTAGGGTGATCGATTGCGGCAAATCCGCCATAGGATCCCATTCAGTATGCCAGATGGTTGAAGGGTTTCCATCTATGGCATTATCCGCTTCGTTTCCACTGCGATTACTGGTAGATGAAGCTGTCATTTCACTTTGCGGAATATCATTTGGATCTGTAACTGCAGGTGTATAATCATTCGTTCGCGTGACAATAAATCCTTGAGTTGCTTCTACGGAATCCGTACCAGGGATCATGCGATTGAAGTTGATTTTCTTGTCAACATCACTTTCTTTAAAACTATTCCCCGTGACAGTAACAGCTTTAGAGGCATCAAATGTAAGTTCAATACCACCTTGATTTGCAGTATTGTTCGTAAACGTTAACCCGTCTACACTCTTTGCATAAATCTCAGAATTGCCGCCCACCTTGTTAAACTGGTTGCCGTCAATCTCAATATGACTATGCACGGTCTTATCGGGATTCGTCAGGGAAGTATTCGGATCAATACTGATCACCGCGTTACTGTTATTATTAAACCTATTGTTACGGATCAAGACGTCCTTCACCATTCCTGATTCGTACCAGCTACTAGCATCATGTGCGATCAAGATCGCACTCATCTGCATGCCATTAAACGTATTGTTCTCGATTCGAACAGAGCCGCGCGTTGTTACGAGGAGGCCTCTTGTCGGTATCGATTCAAACGTTGAATTCTTAACGGTGACATTCGGCGTCCATGTGGCATTTTCAACGACATACTCATTCGCAGTTATCGAAGAAGGCACCGGTTTATCTAGCGTAAGAACAATTTGAGTATCATTTAGGCGTGTCACATCGGTGACCACTGCACTTTCCTTCGAAAGTAAAGTCGACTTGTTGATATATTCGATCGTATCTCCGACGGCAAATGCATCAAAGCCCCAGCTCTCAGGATGCATAAATTGTACTTTGACCTGATTGGATGACGTTACTTGCACAATTTGCAGATGAGTGCCGTGAATGTTAATCGCATCATCGTGAGCTCCGGAAAAATAAGAGTTTAACACCCGAATCTCACCCTTGCCTCCAGAAACTTGCAGGAAGTCTGCCATTGATGCGTTCGTCCGTCCACTGCCTGTCTTAGGTGCAAAGTTCAAGTTATCGAGCGATACATTTTCACTATATTGGCTGATAATTCCAAGCCCAGGTGCAGCATAGAAGTCAACATCTGACCACGCAATATTCTTGCTTCGATAGATCAACGCACCTTGTTCTCTTCTTGTTGTATCCCGAAACTGAAACGTGTTTCCTACCGACAAATTTGGGCTCTTAGTGAAGTTGAATTGCACCTCACGTTTACCGAGATCCTTCGTGCTTGTTGTGCCGTCTAGAGGATTGGCCACTCTCCATGTCTGTTTCGTAGCTGGGTTATACTCTTGCACAGCGCGTACATTTTGTGTTCCGTTCTCTGTCCAGTTCTCCTCACCGAACCATACTAATTGATTATTCTGAATAGAGTACCATGAATCCGGATGTATACTCGCTTTCATGTAGTTGTTGCCTACTTCAGTAACAGTCATCTCCGATACGACAGGACGATTGAAATCGATGTTAATTCCGTTCACTTTAATATTTGTTGCATGGTCGAATACGATAGGTGTCATCACACCATGGAATAACAAGGTCGAACCATTCCCTCGAATGGTAAGATCATCGATATCCTTGAATATAAGACCTACCTTACGAGTGCTACTAGGTGTCTGTTCTTTTGTGGTTGTATTTGAAATGAAATATTGCACTTGATTTGCGGTTAATGCTTTAAAATGATACGTTTCTGTAGGAAAGTCTAGGATGACAGGCTTCTGCGCCGCTTTGGCAGCCTCGATTGCCGCTCTTACTGCATCACCTGCGTCTTCACCATTATAATTCAGGGTGATTACGCTATGATTAACTCCGTTAATTGTTTCTATAGTCTGTATATAATAATCTTCGGCTTTGTCCACGCTCTTAACTACACGAGACTGAATATCCGCTCGATCAACTGAAATATATGTGTTGTTCGAATTGTCATTCTTTTGATCTGTCACCCGAATTTTGAGTACATGCTCCTGATTCAACATCTCAGAGCTTTCAAAGAGCAGTTGTTGATCTAAACGTGAAGAGGCGTAAGTATCAACCAATTGTTCAGGACCATCATCGATAGAGAATGCAACGATACCCTGATTATTGTTCTTAGCCCCATACAATTGCACTTTAGAGCCATTAAAACGCAAGAACGCATATGAATCCGTCTCGTTTGAATAATGATTGTCACGATTGTATGCCCCGGATTCGAATCCGCTATACTCCCATCCCGAGCCATATACAAACTGGTCATTCCCTGATCCGGTTGCATTGTCGTTCACGGTTCTATCTAATGAAAAAGCAAACTTCTGGTTACTCCCCTTACCGGCTTTATTTTGTACGAATTGTTCACCACTAGAAACACTGTTATTTGGCATGTCGATCACTTTGCCGCTAGCCCGATTTCTCAATTGATAATAGCCATCACCAGCATCTACGACTGACCATTCATCATTGTAGGTTGCATCATCGGTGAATGTGGCTTGAATTATCCCTGCACCATCCGCTGTTGACGCATTCTCTACAGCCAACACTTTTGAACTGCTCATTGAGATAATTTTGTAATAACCCGGGGTTGTCTTCATAAACATCCATTGTTGATTTTGACCCGAACTTTCGGACCATTGTATGATAGCGGCGCCATCTGATTTAGAATCCTCGTTCACGTCCATACGAAGATTGCTGTGTTGGATGGTTAGATTGAACTTTTGCTGATCAAAAAAGTCTCTCACAGGATCGATTCTCACCAATTGCTCATCAGAATCTGTGATTGAAGATTGGATCAACTCTATCCCAGTCCCTGTGCTAGTGTTTGAAGCTGTAATCGCTTTACCACTACCACGATTAACCAACTGAGAATAACCGTTCCCTTTATCAACGAGAAGCCATTCATCATGATAAGAGTTGTCTGAAGTGTAGGTTTGTTGAACGAGCTTTGCACCATCAGACATTGATTCATTTAGCACAGCAATCACTTTACTGCTCAAGCTATTTGTGATTTTGTAGTATCCATCACTTACGCTTTCTGCATACCACTGCTGACTCTGTGATAACGATCCTGCTGTCATTTGAACAACCGCTGCTTGTTCTTGCTCCGATGCCCCTTCAATATCTAGCAAATGACCACTATTTTTCATTGTCATTGTCAACAATTGTCCATCTTGTAAAGGAATTGAACCAATCGTGTAAACGTCTCCAACTTGAGTGTCGAAAGAAATCTGATTGTTATTGTCTACGGAATACTTTACATTTTGTCCCGCTTGATTCATGACAGTTGCTCCAGCTATGCTTGGATAAGAAACAACTGCACGATTGCCTTTATTAGATTTGACACTGATGCTTGTAGCTCTAGCATTGTTCCAATTCACACTAACCTCAAATCCCCCGCGGGCAACCAAGCCCGAATAACTTCCTTTCGGCCATGAAGCAGGGAGCGCTGGCAAAACATCAATATTGTCCAAATGACTTTGTAGCAGCATTTCAGACATGCCGGACGTAGCTCCGAAGTTGCCATCGATTTGGAATGGCGGATGCGTATCGAATAAGTTGTTTAATGTACTTCCAGTAAGCTGACCCTCTAGAATCGTATGTGCATGTGTGCCATCTTGCGCACGAGCCCACATGTTAATTTTGTTAGCTTTGCTCCACCCGGTACCCTCGTCTCCTCGATGCTGCAATGACACTCTGGCAGCTTCCATAAGCTCAGGTGTATTTTTGTTAATTTGCTTGCCTGGATATAAGGCAACTAGTTGGGACAAATGGCGATGCTTGTTATTCGGATCGTCGATGTCCTCTTTCCATTCTTGAATTTGACCGTACTTTCCTATTTTAATTGGAGACACCTGATTTAATTTACTTTGTACTTCCTCACGAAAATCGGAATCGACAGCTAATGTTGTACTTGCCTCCAAGTAGTTAGTAAATAAATCTTGTACAAGCTGCTGGTCATAGGCACATCCTGTACTGATCGTACCTTGCTCTGGTGAGTAACATGGTGTGGATACCAATGTCCCATCCGTATCTTCTACTAAATACTGGGTCCAAAATCGCGTCGTTTCCTTCAATATTGGATAAACACGTGACTTTAGTAGATCGACATCTCCGGAAAATTTATAACTCTCCCAAATGTTATTCGAGATAAAAGCATTGGATGCTGGTGACCAGCCCCAATCAAAATTCCAACCCGGCGCAGTATATCCGAACGGATTGTTTGCCACTCCAATCGACCACGCATTAGTAATGCCATAATATTTTTCGGAAGAAATACGCCCAGGAGTACGCAGCGAATCTATGTAATCGATCAGTGGTGTCATTGTCTCCGAGAGATTCGTTACCATCGCTGGCCAATAGTTCATTTGAATATTGATATTAAAATGATGATCGCTGCTCCAAGGCGCTCTATTAGAATTATTCCACACGCCCTGTAAGTTGGCCGGTAGTGAACCGGGACGAGAAGATGAAATCAACAAATATCGGCCATATTGATAAAATAAAACCTCAAGCGCTTTACTTTTCGTTCCTGCATAGGTGGCTAAGAGCTCGTCTGTCGGAATCGTAGGCTTAGACTCTCCCAAATCTAATTTCATACGATCAAATAATGACTTATAATCTTTCTTATGATTCTCAAGTAATGTTTCGTAAGATTTACTCTCAGCGGCATCCAATATCGCAACTTCCTCATTATGCGGATCAGTGCCTCTATAATTAGGATAGCTGTTGGCATAGTTGGTGCCTAATGATGTAAGGATGGTTAATGAATCTACATTCGCTGCATGGATCTTTCCGTTACCTGATGTTATATTTCCACCTTGATTTAGGACGCGGAAGTTACCTTCATATAGCATATTGTTGTCTAGTACATTACCCCTAATATTAATGTTGTTGCCATTCGCCGTGACGGTCCCTCCCTGAGCACTTGTCGGGCGTACATCCAAGGACAGCTTACCCGGCTGATTGGCTGTCAGGCGAGTAACCATTACTTTATCTGGATAACTGACAAAGTATTCTCGTGTATACTCTACTCCATCCAGCGTGTATTTAACTCGAGATATCGCGTCTTCAAGATCAAGCTCCCGGCGATAATTCTCTACATTGGTTGTTGAGGACTTCTCAAAGTCCAGGTACAAGTCACCAAAGGTTAGATAACTTCCTAAGCCTTCATTCAAGCCTGTAAGATTCTCATCCGCTTCTTTGTGAGCACCATCGATATCCCCCGCGCGGAGTTTAGCTCGGACACTCTCTAAATGATCCGCACCACCCTCACGATTACCGAATGTATATGGGATAGAAGTCGTTGGATCATCCGTGGAAGGCCAAGTATATACAAAAGAAGAACCTGGACCACCGGACCACAACGTTTTCTCATTTAACTGAATGCGTTCTTGCTCGATGCCACCAAAGATCATCCCTCCCATAAGGCCATTGCCAATTGGAAGCGCATCCGTTTCCCAATTTATCGCTGGTTGTCGGTACCATAGGGACAATTTATGTTCCGGTGCATCGGATAATCCAGTGATAGCGCTTACAGGATTTGCTTTAGCTATGGGGATAGATAAAGGATGCTGAATAATTAAGCTCAATGATAAAGCGCTCACAATCAAACGTTTAGCTAAAGATTTGATTTTAAACAAGATCATTCCCTCCTCCTTATATAACTAGTTGATAATTATTGTGCTCGGTTCACAGATCAGTGTGAGCCGAGCACAATTTTTAAACATTTATCTAGTTCATAAACTTCAAGTATTGCAAAATTTGTTTGATCATCACTGCTGCCTCAGCACGTGTGGCTGTATCTTGCGGAGCAAAAGCTGTTTCTGTTTTGCCTTTGATTAATCCTTGGCTTGCTGCTTCTGTTACGGCTTGGGTAGCGTAACCAGAGATACTAGCTTGATCGGCAAATGGAGTGCGCAATTGAGCTTCTGCTCTATCATCTCCTTGAACGAGCTGAATAGCGTTCATGATCATCACGACCATTTGCTCTCTCGTAATCCGTGAATCCGGACTAAATTTCCCTTCACCAACGCCTTGAATCAAACCAAGTTTCGCTGCTGTGTTCACATCCTGTGCATACCACGCAGTTGTATTAACATCTGCAAACACATTCGTTAACGACTCCGTCGATAACCCCAGTCCTCTTACCAGTAGTGCCGCAAATTGAGCACGTGTAACTTGGCCTGCTGGTGCAAACGTCCGATCCGACATTCCGTTAATGATCAGTTTAGAGGCTAAGGTTTCAACATCCTTTTGTGCCCAATGTCCAATCATATCATCGAATGTTTTCTTGTTCTGAACGATGGTGTATAGACCATTTTCATGTCCGAAGATCGAGACTTCAGTCTTGCCGTTCTTCACATTAAACACCGATGGTACGAAACGCATTTGTCCTGTAACCGGATCGAATATAACAGCGGTCGCAGTCGATGGATCTTGAATAACGCCATCCATATTTATGACACGTGTCATAAACGGATTTCCGAAACGTTGAAGCTCTTCTTCTTTATCATTCGATTTAAGAATGACTTTGTACGCGATGATGTCGCTTACTCGTTTCATTCCTTTTTCTACTATGGATTGTTCAAACTTCTGCTCATGCTGTGAAGTCACATTATCCATTCGAATGATTAAGGTTGCACCCGCAACTTTAGCTGCTTTCTCAAGTTCTTCACGATTAAGATTGGCAAGAGGTAGTTCATAACTGCCTAAATGGCTACTTATTGTAATGATTGTGTCCTTATTCGCTTTCATACTGTTGTACAAGACATCCAATGGCAGATTGACTGCATTCCATGAATTCATTCCCGGAATCTCGATGTCAAGATTAGGGGTTCCTGTAGTTTTGTTAAGTGCTTCTAACTTCTTCGCTAAAGCTTCCTTATCGATGTTAATGGTCAGGCTCGTTGTTCCGTTCTGTGCAGTTTCATTTTGTAGTTCTTTACCAGTTGGCACATAACGATGTGGATCTTCTTTTGTAGGAGGGGTCGTTGGTGTAGTTGTAGGACTCGTTGATGTCGTTGGGTTGCCTGGATTTGTTCCTGGGCTTGGAGTAGGCTCTGGGCTGTCATTTTGACCGCTTATCATAATCTCTTTTATTCCGTAAACTGTGGTGTTATCAACGGATGTTGCAACGACTTTCACAACGCCGTTCTTCGCAGCCGTTAACAACCCATTTGTATTGATGATTGCTTTATCCGCTATAGTTTTTCCATCTGCTTCATAGACCGCCCACGTAACGGTTTTGTTCGTAGCATTAGCCGGTTGGACTTCCGCTTGTAACTGCAGAGTTCCTTTCTTCACTTCAATGGACGACGAAACGCTCGTGATTGAGATAGACTGTACTTTAACATGTTGATTCTTTGAAGCCTCTAATACTTGAATTGCTGAATTCAAATCATTTGTTGCTTGTTCTAACTCAGACTGTGTAGCTGAATCATTGTCAAGCACTTGCTGTGCCTCCATGATCGAATCCATCAGTTTCTGTTTCGAACCTATTGCATACTGACCAACAGCCGTTCCTTCCACGACTAAATCATGAATGGCTCGTGCATCTGCGATTCGTGCGGCAAGTTGTGCTCTATTAACATCATCGCTTACGATCACATTCGCAACAGCTGGGATCACTGTGCCGTCTACCGCTCCACTTACGCTAAAGACACCCGCTTCGGCATACTGTGAAGGATCAATTACGTCCCATACAACTGGTTTATTTTGGCTTGTTCCATCGCTGTACACAGCCGTTACAACTGTAGGCAGTACAGGTGGAGTTCCAATCACCGTAGCTACATTGACTGGCATGATATTTGTAATCACTGGTGCAGCTACAGGCTCCCATTTCGCATAGAGAGTAATATCATTTGCCGGAACCGTATCAACAGTAAAATCCCATACTGTATTCAAGGCTGCGTCTTGATACCAATTCACAAATTTAAATCCATCACGAGTCGGTTCTGTAGGCGCAGTAATTTTCGTACCGACTTCAACCCCATACAAGGAAGAAATCGAACTTCCTCCATTACTATTGAAGTTAATAGTCGTACCGGTCTTGAATAGAGAAGTATCCCACTCATCATGCCAACTTACCGCAATTCTGCGATTCTCGTTATCGAGTTCAATCGGAAGCCAAACATATCTGGAATCACTCAAATTACTCGGGTACCAGCGATCGGCCATAAAGATAAATTTATTCGGTACCAGAACACCATTACCATCCCGATAAGGCAGTACAAACGTGCTTTGGCTCCTGAAGGTATTTCTATTGTCATTAACCATAGGATTTCCTTTATTTTCCCACGGTCCAAACATTCCCTCAGTGGAGACGCGGTATTGGGCTTCGTTAGGATCCCAACCGGACAAACCGGACGTAATCATATAATAGACTCCGTCTTGCTTAAAGATCGTTGGTGCTTCTCTCCAATCTTTAAACGCTCTCACATAGTGAGTTCCTTCTAAGGATTCACCCTTCTCATTCTGGGCTGGACCAGTATAATCATCGTTCAACATCATGATTATGGTCGTAGCATTTTCTTCGGAAGAAAAAATCAAGTAGGCTTTGTCATCCGTCGCTTCATTACCATCGTCATCGACATACAAGGTCATATCACGAAGCATTCCTTCATTGCCATGTTCATCACCTACATTTGGCAATCGGGATGAGCCGAGATATTTAAATGGTCCAGTCGGCGAATCACTGACAGCAACACCACCTTCGGCTGTCCAATATTCGCCAGCAATCGGTCCGTCTTGATGCCACCACAACACATAATTGTTGTTCTTCTTGTTGTAGACGACTTTAGGACGCTCGACAACTTTATCCCAGTTGAAATTCTTATACATCTTTTGCTTCTCTTCATTCGAATAATTCGCATACAGCGCATTTAGCTCAGCGATTCGAGCTGGTGAATTATGTTTACTGAGCGTATTGTTTGGTGCTTTCATGTTACCTGTATAATCTTCATCTTTACTTTTAATTTCTACTTTCCTATCCGGATCGTATGGAACCCCGCTATTCTTGTACGTTTCAGAATTTTCATCTAGATATAATGGCAGGTCATTTCCAGCCGGCACTACAGCTTCGCCAAGTTGAGGGTTATTGAAGACAGGCAATACAATGCCTTTATTTTGCCATTTGTACAAATCTTTGGACGAATATGCGTGAACTCCAGTAGGAAGATAACCTTCCGTCTTGTCTTCACCGTACCAGTAATATGTCTTATTCTTCTCGTTGTACAGAATGCCTCCGCCATGTGCTTGAATCGGCACGCCTTCCGTATCCAACCATACTTCACCGCTCTTAATGGAGTTTCTGTTATTTACAGTCAAATAGAGATTGTATAAGTCATTTATCTGTCTGGTGTATTGCGAAATGCTTTCTTCGGTTAAATCACTAAGATCACCGATCGTTGTAATTTGCTTTTCTATCGCAGCTTCCACTTTTGGACTAATGTCTGACAACGTACGCAATTGATCGATTGCTGATTGTAGTTTACTAGTATCAAAAGTCGCTGTTTGTTTCTGACTAACTGCAATTTCTGCAGCGCTGAGTGTGTTACCGTCACCGCCAGTAGTTATAGCCTGAATCGCGATATACCGAGCTTCAACGGATTTGAACGTTGCGGATTGAACACTCGTGCTATAGTCATCAAAAGAGCCATTTGCTGCAAATTTGAAATTCTTGTCCAAATAATCTTGCGTACCGACAGCGTCAGCAGGTAAATCCTTCAGATTCACATCGCTGTAATAGATTTTGAATCGTTTGATGCGGCCGTTTGCCTTGTCTTGTCTTGGTGTAACAAGCACCTTACCAACGTCACGCATGCTCTCACCCAGATCTACAACGATATAATCGCCAGATTTATACTTCACTCCATTCTTGTCCCAGTTCGATTCGAAGTAGGTAGATATGTCGTTATCCACCATTAGATTGGCTGGATTCGCGTAATAAGCTTCTGGTGTATAGAAAAGGCTCATTCCCTTAATATTTGGATCACTGTTTTGAATACTGGATATTTCAGTTAAGATACGGCTGGCAAATTTCGCGATCTCTTCTTGTGTCGCTGTTGCGCTATTTAGCAGAGTACTAGCTCGACTAAGGATCGCGTCCAGATTCTTGAAGTAAGACTCATCTTTCCCAGAATCTGTTTTGAACTTCTCTGCAGCTTGAATTGCGCTGTCTAAGCTGGAGAAATCCACTTTATATCCCTGCTTGTTAAAAATATTGATCTCTGCAGCAGATGCATATTGCTTACCTGCATCGCTTCTCGATTCAAGTGCAGTAAATCTAACATATTTAGCACCCTGAGCATTAAAGGTTGCTGTTTTCTCTGTCTTATCGGCATTCCAAGTTCCTTCTGCAACTACTTTGGTGAATTTATCACCATCGTCACTTACAGAAACTTCGAACTTAGTGACTACACCATTCCAGTCTACATCCTGTCGTGGCAAATATTGAAGTTTATAGATACCGTTATATGCTTTACCGAGATTATAAGTAATGGAATGCGGAAGTGTTGAATAATCGTTGTTATATGCAGTATGCCATTTGGTCCAAAGATCGCCATCAATAGTCTTCTCCGGTCCATCCTCAGATGCGGAATTGTCAGACGCTGCCGTCATCTGGCTTTGTGGGATAAGTCCTTGGCCTAAAACGCTATATTCGACGTTCAGTTTGTAAAGGATTTGTGTGATCTCTTCCTGTGTTGCTAAAGTGTTCTTTTGAACAACTTTGGCTTCAACCACCAACTTTTGCAAATCCGATACATTTACATTTGCGTTATTAGCTGAGATATAGTCTTCTGCTCTAGAAATTGCATTAGCGAGTGAAGTCGTATCCACTGTGAAATTGGACTTTCTCATAATATTTATCTCTGCAGCCGATGCGTACTGTGCTCCAGACCCATTACTTTCATCTACGTTTAACCTTACAAACTTCGCTTTCTGCGTAGAAAACGTTGCAGTTTTTTCGGATTTATCGTTCTTCCAGGTTCCTTTCGCAACCGGTGTGAAGTTATCGCCATCGGAACTAACTTCGATGGTGAACTTCGTTACAATACCGTTCCAATCGTTATCTTGTCTTGGCAAATAACTCAGCTTGTTGACATCTTCATAGTCAGCTCCAAGATCATAGGTAATCGTATGTGGTCCCTCAGCTTTAGGGTCCCACGAAGTGTGCCATTTGGTCCAGTTATCTCCATCCAATGTTCTCTCAGCTTCTTCACCTGACTGAGCGCTACTTGCTGTTGCCGTCATATCACTCTGAGGAATTAGAGAGTCGCTTGTATAGGTAGCGCCATCAATTACGAAGGTTGTGATGGATTTTGCTCCAACAGTCGTTTGCAACATATTATCCAGAACAGGAACTTTAGTCTTCTGTACGACATTCTCTGTCGCGGAAGAAACATAAGGCGTTGCATCTCCAGTGACCGTATCAAACTGTGACAAGTCTAAAGAAATATTTTGACTGGTTACGTTAGGATTTCTATATACAACATGAATTTTGTTAGTTGAAGGATCATAAGCGGCCAACGTGTTATCGTCTGTATCCCCTATGAAGCGTGAACCCTGTGGAATAAATTTGCTAAATTGCTGCATAGCGTAATACTTCTTCGTGTACCACCATTCTTGCGTGTCGAAATCCGCGTGAAGGAGACCCCAGTTACTGTTCTCCTTATCCTTCTGCATGTTCTTCTCGCTTTCAATCGCTTGCCAAGTAATCCAAGCCTTAGGTTCAAGCCAAGTAATGTCCGTCATAATTCTTTCTGCCAATGCTAGTGCTGGTTCGAAATCTTCATGGTCGTGGGCAATCCCGGAAGGACCTAAATCCACTTCAGACATCCATAACGTTTTGTCTGCAGCTTTAGCGGCATCTCTGATCTCAGCTCGCTTTGAACCACCGTAGGAGTGGGTATTCATTTTACCAACATTAGCTTTGGTTGTCTCATCATAAGAGTTCCAGTTACTTACAAAGGTGTCCAGAATAGATTCATCCATGGCAGCAATTTGTATAGATTGTAGATTTGCCGCATCCAATTTAGCACGTGTCGTATTAATGATCTTCATCTGAGAACCAACATCCCAGTGGGAACCTTCCTGTCTCCCGCCGAATCCCCAGTAATTCGTATTAGGTTCATTCATTGGTGATAGATAATTAAAGTCAATATTCCAATTTTCTTTGAAATGCTTCACTACATCAGTTAAATAGGTAGCAAAGTTCTCGTACTCATCCGGCTTCAAGTTGTCTTTCCCCGAATCCCAATGACCAGTCGTACTTCCGCTTTCCGTCATATAATACGGAGCAGAGTTCGAGAACGCTTCCAGAATATTGGCGCCTCGATCTTTAGCTGCCTGCAGCCACCAACGTTGATTAGCATCTTGCGTCCAATCGTATACTCCTGGAGATGGTGAGAAGCCAGGTACTTCCCCCCCTTGACGCATCGTATTGTAGGCAGGATTCTCACCGCCACCTATATTATATCTGGCAATATTAAAGTTTAATCCTTCTGGAGAATATAGTGCATCAGCCATTGCATTTTTGACTTTATCGTTCCAACCACCAGTGATATTACCGAACCAGGCAAGTGAGGTTCCCCATCCCTCCCAAGATTGCTTCATATGGTTTGGATCTAATTTAATCGTAGTATTCGCTGCATCTACCTTCTGACCTGTTAAACCCATAAACATAGGTGCGACTAAAGAAATAGAAAGAAAAGACATGGTCAACCTTCGTTTAACTGTAGTAATCATCCAGATTACCCCCTTCTCATAAAAATAATCATAGAAACCACTTCTTTACTATCTTCCGATCAACATTGCAAACTATTTTTTAGATTACAAACACCTCCTTCATAAAATGTAAACGATTACAAATATGTATAAATAAACTATTACATCATTCACAAATAGGATTTGGTTGCCCCAACCTTATCCATTGAGGCAACTGCTATCCGGCTCTAATTATGCTCTGCGAATTGTAAATTCAAAATCCAAATCTATTGATGGATCAATTAAATATTCATCAAGAACTGGTGCTCCCCAGCTGTCATCCCCGCCAACGCCCATTTGACGACCGGCAATCGTAACAACGGTATGATGAATGTTCGGTAGCTCATAATGATGCGTCGCATTCTCCAGCTCCATTGCCGAATATGGCGATATGTTGGCTTCAACAGGGGCTGAGACTGGTGAGGATATAATAATCCCTTGACCAAGATCGTTGGTTACGGATACTTCGCGCACACCTGTACGGTTGCCCGATTCCTGCGGTACCAAATAGGACGATACATTGTCCACCGCATGATTCTGAAAGCGACACAATCTCGCGCCAAACGAACGGTCAATATAATTTTCTTCTGGCCCATTCGCATACCAATTCAGCTGGTAATAATCCGCTGGCACCTTGAAGGTTAAAGCGAAGAGGGGAAACTTCGGTAAACCCGGCTCTCCATGGTAGCTTGATTTTACCTTTATGCTCCCATCGGAGAACACCGTGTAAGTTACACTTACTCGTACTCCTTCTGACACACTCAGTTTATACACATAAGTCACAGTCGCTCGGTCTTCTTCTTCCATAAGCTCGAAGCTTAAGGTTCTTCGGCTCAAGCTTGCAGCATACCAAATGGAAGAGTCGAAATGCATTCCCGCCCCCTTGTCGTTGTCTGTCATCGCTCTCCAGAAGAGCGGTGCCGGCGGCGAAGAGATCATTTCCCGTCCCGAATATTTGACGGATATTAGTGTACCAGCCTGCTTCGAGAACATTACAGAGAAGTCACGACCGTGAACGCCAATATTTACATCCCCTTCAACTACGCGAAAATCATTTACATTAGTGCTTACCTTAGGCTGTGTTGTAACCTCATCTTCTGACTTGTTCTCCACTTGAAATACATACTGTCCAAAAGCGATTTCATAACCAGCGCTTGCCCATAACGAATCTTCTTTGAGCACAAGAGAAACATCTAAACTATACTCACCAGACAGGTTAGTCTCTGGTAAATCAAGTTCTACATATCTTTCTTCTCCGGGTTTAACCTGGGCGAATACAATGCCACGATGAAATTCTTTGCCCTCATAATTCAGACAATAGTTCAATTTATAAGTATCCAAGCCAACAAATAAATTCTCATTTCTGATGGTAACCCCATAGCAATCAGGGGAAAGTTTGACGTTCTGATATAGAAATTTCACTTCCTGCATTTTCGGAGACCATCTGCGATCCGCATACACAATTCCGTTTCCGGAGAAGTTGTAATCGGTTGAACGGTCATCGAAGTCTCCACCATAAGCCATATAAGGTTTGCCATATCGATCATTTTTTACGATGACCTGATCCATGAAATCCCAGATAAATCCACCTTGATACATTGGATACTTCTGCTCTAGCTCTGTGTATTTATGCAATCCTCCAACGGAATTCCCCATCGCATGCATGTATTCGCAGCTAATATATGGCTTTAATGGATTCTCTTTTAGATACATTTCGATATCTGCTGCTTTCGCATACATCCGGCTTTCCATATCACTCGCATCATCATAATCCCGGTTATGGAACACCCCTTCGTAATGAACCAGACGCGTAGAATCCTTCTCACGAAAATAATTCGCAACGTTCCGAATGACTTCTCCGGCAAAAGACTCGTTGCCACAGGACCAAATCAGAATCGATGGATGGTTCTTGTCTCTCTCCACCATGGAAATCGCACGATCCATTACGATATCCTGCCATTCAGGCTTACTGCCCGGTATGTTCCAAGACGGTTCTACAACACCCATTTTTTGCCATGATCCATGCGACTCTAAATTCATCTCGTCAATAACATACACACCGTATTCATCACACAGCTCATACCAGAGTGTTTCATTCGGATAGTGCGACGTCCGTACAGCGTTGATATTCGCCTGTTTCAAAGTCTTTATATCCCACAGCATATCTTCTTTCGTAATACTGCGTCCGAAGCGCGAATTAAACTCGTGCCGGTTGACACCTTTGAATACAATACGTTTACCATTTAAGTGCATAATCTTATCGATCATCTCGAATTTTCGAAATCCAACCTTTTGCGGCACGACTTCCACAAGATCCCCGGATGCGTTGAAGACAGATACGTAAAGGGTATACAAATTAGGATCTTCTGCGCTCCACAGATGAACCTTTGATGCCTCAAGCGTAAGCGAAACGGAATCTCCTGAAACTCCAGTCTCACTACGAACTACAAGATTACCTGCCTTATCCTTAAGTTCAAGGACCACTTTCGAAGCAGGCTTACCCATCAACTGCAATACAGCCGTTAGCGTTCCCTGCTCAAACTTCTCATCCAGATCGGTCTGAACGTGGAGATCCCTCACGTGAACATCAGGCACAGTATATAGATACACATCGCGAAAGATTCCGGAGAAGCGCCAGAAATCCTGATCCTCCAACCAACTTCCGGTACTGCGCTGATAGACCTCAACCGCCAGCTTATTCTCACCTGCCGTCAAGTACGGTGTCAGATCAAATTCACTCGGCGTAAAGCTATCCTCGCTATAGCCAATAAACTCCCCATTTAGCCAGATATAAAAAGCGGATTCAACTCCCTGAAAAGAGATATACAGTGGACGTTGTTCCCAGCCTACAGGCACTTCAAAATATTTAACATAGCTGCCTACAGGATTGTGATCCTCAGATATCATCGGAGGTCTAAGATGCTCATGACCATCCCATGGATACATCGTATTCACGTACTGAGGCTGCCCAAAACCCTGAAGCTGGATATGTCCAGGAACCTCAATATCATCCCACCCTCTACAGGACACGTTCTCCTTATAAAAATGCGCCTGTCGTTCCATAGCATTGTGGGCGTAGCTAAATTTCCAGCTTCCGTTCAGGCTATGGCGCCAACGCATATCTCCAAGCCCTTCGGCTTCAAATTTCGTCTCGTAATACCGATGATCGGAGTGCGCGTGTATTCTGCCTACTGCATAAATGGAAGGGTCTGACAACCATTCCAAACTTGGAGATACGCCCCGTTCAACCTGCTGCTTCATCTAATTTTCCTCCTTCTGCTTTAAAATGATAGCTTTCTTATTTAACTGAACCCGTCATACCAGCTACAAATTGCTTTTGCATCATGAAGAATACAAGGGCAGTCGGCAGAGTCGTAATGACAATCGCGGACATAATCAGACCATAGTCAGGCGCATAACCCGATCCGAGATTCGATATTAGCAATGGCACGGTCATATTTTCTGGTGATTGCAATACGATCAAAGGCCATAAATAGTTGTTCCAGCTGTTAAGGAAGGTGATAATCGCCGCGGCAGCATAAGTTGATTTCATCGTTGGCATATATATGCGGAAGAATAAACCAAATTCCGAAAGACCATCGATGCGACCGGCTTCCATCATTTCTTTAGGAAACATTTTTGTATTTTGACGAAAGAAGAAAATTAAGAATGCTGTTGTAAATGTCGGCATAATAACTGCTGCTGCTGTATCGATACCAAGGAACGGCACAACACTCGATACTTTTGCAAACATTTGAAATAGAGGTACCATGATTGCCGCGAACGGAATCATCATAGAGGCTAGTAAGATATTAAATACGATATCTTTACCACGGCTGCGGTACATTTCAAAACCATATCCAGCCGCCGATGCTACCAATAGTGAAAGTAAAGTAGTAACAACAGAGATTTTTGCAGAGTTCCAAAGAGCCTGCCACATATCCACTGAACTAAAGAGATTGTCTATATTCTTAAAGAGATGCGTACCAGGAAGTAATGTCCCTTTTGTTACATCAACCGACTGATTTGTGGCACTAATAACCATCCAGATAAATGGAAAGATAGAGATCAGCGCAGCGATGACTAGAAACAGGTAAGTAAACATGCGTTTAGTTTTCATTATCTCTTGTCTCCTCCTACTTTGTTCTGAATCAGCGTCAGAATGAGTACCATTACAACAATCGAGTAGGAGACGGTTGCAGCGTATCCAAAGTCAGGTGTGTATTCAAAAGAAAGGTTGTAAATATATTGGGAAATCGACATGGTTGCATTGCCGGGTCCACCTTTCGTGATGTTAACCACCTCATCAAACAACTGAAGTGTTCCAATGGTCGATGTTATCGTCGTAAACAAGATAATCGGTTTCAATAGAGGAATTGTGATTTTGAAAAATTGAGTAAATGCACTAGCGCCATCTATGTGAGCAGCTTCATAAATAGATTTGTCTACATTTTGCAGGGATGATAAATAGAAAATCATATTATAGCCAGTAAAGCGCCAGGTGATAGCAATGATGATCGTAACTTTGGCCCAGAAGGGGTCAGTAATCCATTGAATCGGTTCGCTGATTAGATGAAGATTCACCAGAAATTTGTTAATGATCCCTTCGGCTCCAAACATGTACTTGAAAACAACGGAATACGCTACAAGTGAGGTTACCGTCGGCAGAAATATAGCCGTTCTGAAAAAACCCTTAAATTTCAGTCTATCGTCATTTAGCAGGACGGCGATAAAGAGCGCCAGTACCAGCATGACTGGAACCTGAATAATCAAATAAATAAATGTATTTTTGACGGCAGTAAGAAAAGTAGTATCGCTAAACAAGCGAATATAGTTATCTAGTCCGGTAAACTGAAGATTGTTGCCTCTACCCGTCTTAAAGGATAGAATTAACGCTTGGATCATTGGATAAAAATAGAAAATACTGATCATAATGACCGGCACAAGGACGAATAACCAACCCGTCAGACGGATCTGCCGTGACCCTTTAGAGCTCTTATGTTTTTGCGGGCTTAGCCCTGTCTTTATAGTTTCCACTCCACTCCGCACCCTTCTGTCTTATATATTAGAGATGAAAGCCCCTGCTACCTATCCTTCTGTATAAATCCAATTTACAGGAGAAGAAGGAGCAAGGGCATCGGTTGTACAGCCTAAGTGCGATTAGCGAATTTGAGTATCCGCTTGCTTCTGCGCATCTTTCAAAACAGTATCTACATCTTTGCCACCTAGATAAGATTGTACTGCTACAACCATAATGTCCTCGATTGCGTAAGTGTTCATGCCATAGTTGACGTTAGGAATTTGCTCGGTCCATGCTGCAAAGTCTGATACGACCTTTTGGCCTTTGAAAAATTCATCCGCAGCTGAGTAAGCTTCACCGCTCGCCGCAGCTTTCAAGGTGCCGATAACACCAACTTTTGTATTCAACGTCTGATACAGTTCAGCATCAGAGGCAAAAGTCTTAGATAGGAACTCAGCTGCTGCTTCTTTACCATCTACATTCATTACGTACCAGGAACTACCTCCAAGGTTGGAAGCGTGAACAGAGCCTTCTGTTGCTCCTAACTTAGGTAGTGGAGCTACTGCCCATTTACCAGATTGAGAAGCTTCTGCTTTAATCGAAGGTGTAATCCAGTTACCTGTAGGTACACTAGCCACTTCACCACCATTGAATGCACCTACAAACTGACTCCAGTCTGAAATTACTTTTACGATACCGGAATCCATCATTTCTTTGTACATTACAAGCGCCTCTTTCAAAGCAGGGTTGCTTTCTATAGTCGGAGTCTGACCATCATCTCCGGTATACCATGCGCCCGCCGATTGGATCATCACTCGGATAAGTCCTAGATCGTTCGGATCAAGTGTTAGCATGCTTTTGCCGGTTTTCTCTTTTACAGCTTTACCGATCTCGATATATTGCTTCCAGTCGATATCCTGTAATGCATCCAGGCTGTAGCCTGCTTGCTCGAGATAGTCTGTCCGTACATACATTCCAGTTACGCCAGAGTCAAACGGAACACCGTATTGTTTGCCGTCAACACTGGTAGGGCCAATCTTATAATCCGCAAAGTCAGCAGCCTTTACAACATCCGTCAATTCATAAAAAGAATCTGGATAAGCTTGTAAGAAGCTCTGTGCACGATAATCTTCGATCAACACAATGTTAGGAAGACCCTTCGTGGAACCAGAGTTTAGCCCCGTATTCAGCTTTTGAACGATATCAGCTTGCGCGTTCTCAACGACATTAACCGTTACGTCCGGATTAACTTTCGCATAAGCATCTTTGGCAACATTCATAGCGGCAATGTTAAACGCCGGATCCCAAGCCCAAACTGTAATCTCTTTTGGCTTGCTGCTACCTTCGGCACCGGAGTTACCAGAGTTGCTCGTTTCATTTTTCGTTCCACCTGTGGAACATGCCGACAGTAGAACCACACTAGCTAGCATTACGGATAATAATTTTTTCACTACGTAAACCCCCTTGATAGTCTGAAAAATAATAAAGATGGAAGCGTTTTCTCTGCTACGCCTCCATCTTATCATTTTGTATTCGTTTTCTTTGGCAGTATCTTTGTTAGGTTTGGTGATATTATTGGGTCCTATTTTGATTCTCATATCGACTCTGGTACTATTTTTAGATTCATGTAAAATTTTTAGTTTTTTAACAATGGAAGCGTAACAACGATTTGTGTACCTTCATTCCGTTTGCTTGTAATATTAATCCCGTATCTCTCACCGTATAACAATTTGATTCTGTCATCCACATTCCGTATACCGATCCCGGAGAACAGTTGGCGTTTGTGCTTCGAAGCTGGTAGCTGCTCCTCTTCCAGCAAATTCGGGTCAAGATCCATTCCATCACCGTTATCTACAACTTCACATACTAGTTGCTCTTCCTGCACGGAAATCATGATGAGAATTCTTCCCTCATCTTTAAGGTTGAATGCATGAAAGAATGCATTTTCGATAAAAGGTTGAAGAATTAGCTTCGGCATATGATAATCCAAGCTCTCTGGCTCCACAAAGTAATTCACACGGATCTTCTCACCATATCTCACGTGATTGATATACACATAATGCTTCAACGACTCCAATTCTTGACTAACAGGAATGGTAGAATGAACATCGCTTACTGTATTTTGCAGGAGTGAGATTAGTGAATTTATCGTTCCAGCTGCTTTTTCCTTATTGCCCTGCTGCACCAGAAATTTGATAGAAGCCAGCGTATTATATAAAAAATGTGGGTTAATCTGCATTTGGAGTGCCGCCAGCTCCGCATTACGTTGTTGCTTTTGAGTCTCCATCAGCTTATCAACATAATCATGAAGTGAATCAAGCATAAAATTGAAGGCGTTACCTAACTCCTTAACTTCATAACTACTATTAGTGACATCTACATGATTATCGAAATCACCTGTAGGAATACTCGACATCTGTTTAACGAGTACACGCAAGGACTTCGTCATTTTTCGGGTAATCAAAAAAACAATAATGAGCGATATTGCCACGATAGCCATGATTGTCAGTGTCACCGCTTTGGCATTCACCATCTGTCCGGTCACGGCGTTCTTATCTATCAGGTTCACCATATAAAAATCAAATTCAGGTAAGTATTCCGAGAAAACAATTCGTTCATTCCCCATCACATAGGTAGAATCGCCATTTTTACCTCCATCCTCTACTTCTTGCAGCAGCTTTTTATCGCGGAGCCCAATCATTTCTGTCTTGCTGCTGGATACAATTAATCCCTTCTTATTCAGCAACACAACGTCATTACCCTCACTCGTAAAGTTAGCATAAAAGGGCTTGAAATCTCGATCACGAATGGCAACGTACATGGTGCCATAAATTCTTCCGGTCGAATGATCAAATAAAGCTTTGGAAGCTACCAGCATAGGCTCTTTCACGTTCTCTTTATTTTCCCTTAGATCGAGCTGATACAGGATTTGATCAGGATGGGATATGGTTTCCTTCGTTATTGGGTGAGCCATTAGTTCATCTGCGGAAATGTCCCAATACCATGGATCTGTTGAATAACTCCTGCCATTTACACCCACGATCATGATACCAACATCAACGGCGCTGAGGTTAGAGCGGATTGCCCGCATGCCCTCTGTCATGTGATATGTTTTGATCGCAAGATTCACTGCATCCGTCTCTCCGCTAGATAAATAATTCCGGATAGCTTCATTTTGAGCCATCATAGTAGCACCGGTAGCAATAATGTTGTTATACGATTCCAGGTTTGACTTCATCTGATTCAGCAGTTTGCCGTTTGTAATACTAAAGGTCTGTAAAAATAATTTCTCCGACATACTAATTGTAATAGCCAGCGTCAAGAGTGATACAGTTACGATGCTAATTAGGGTCACGAGAAACAGCTTGAGGAATAAGCCCTGCTTTCTAATATTGTTAATGAAATTTCCAATCATGGCTGCTCTACGTCCCGTCTCCGGTACCGGCTTGGAGAAATGCCAGTCTGCTTTTTAAATACCTTGGTGAAATAACTCTGATCTGAATATCCCACGCTTGCGCTAATATCAGAAATTGATTTTTCTGTTGTCTCGAGCAATTCCATAGCTTTTTCCAAACGGACTTTATTCAGGTACTCACTAAAGCCTTCTCCATTATGGGCAGTAAAATAACTCGATAAATAAGAAGCATTGAAGTGGAACTGTCTAGCTACCCCTGTCAGTGTGATCGGATCTGCATAATGATTCTGAATATATTCGAGTAGCTTTGTCATATTGGGGTTAACCGATGAATTCGTCTCACCAATCGTGCGCTCAACTTCTCGAATGAATGCTTCGGTAACAGCAATAGCATCACTTGCATACATCGCTTCATCTATTTTTCGGAAGTAGTCGTATTTGGTCTCCTCCAGACCTCCGATCTCACACTTCATTTTTCCAAGCGTGGTCGCTACGTTAAATATAAAGTTGCCCAATAGCGATTTAAATTCGAAAATATCAATGCGATAATCCATTGAACGCAGATGGACATATTCAAGAAACTCTGTAAATGCCTTCTGGAATTGCTTACGTCTCAACTGGTCCATTAATTCTCCCATATCAATTTCCTGATATGCTCCCGGAAGACCCGGCAAGTGATCATTCTCAATCAGACTTCGTTCTGGCAAGTAGAAACTGTATCGTGTAAGCTTCAAGTAATTGTCTCGATAAATCTCACCAAGTCTCTCAAAGTGCGCAAAGCTCTGACTGATAATAAAATGTGTTTCTCTCACACGATGTTCTATTTCTGAGATCAGATAACGGAGTTCAATCACAAGCTCGTCCCAATGTTCTGGATTAACGTTAAGCAAATAAATGACCGAGTCGTTAACAAACTTTAACCGAATAAACACAACATCGTCCAAAGCTAACTTTTGAATTCCTCTTTCGATTTCATTTGCGAACGTTAACTTATCACCAGAATCTTTAATATGCTTCATATCTGCTCCGAAAATTGCGAATTGTGCGTGTGGAAACTTGGAATGAAGCAAAGCAGGTTCTAGCACTGACTCATAACCCGTCATGAGCTTCTCGATCGCGAACAAAAGCTGCTTTTCCTCTGGATCTGCCCCTGGGTCGCTTATCTTCATCCCTGCCATCTTAGCTGTAGTTTTATTTAGGATGGACAACAGATAATCGGCTTCCAGCTTTGGCTTAAGGATATAATCTGCTACCCCACTCTGAAATGTGGAACGGACATAATCGTATTCACTGAAGCTGCTTAAGACGATTACTTCAATGTGTGGGTACTTCTCCTTAACGATCTTGACTAGCTTCTCCCCGCCCATTATTGGCATTACGATATCCGTAATAATAATATGAGGATTCAGCTCATCCATCATACTCAGTGCTTCAACACCGTTAGAGGCCTCTCCGACGATTCGATACCCTTCTTGTTCCCACTCCAAAAGATGTTTAATTCCCTGTCTAACCAGCATCTCGTCATCCACAATCATAATCTTAAATATTGGTTTCATATCTGCCCCCTTGCAGCTGTTCAACCTGTTATTATGTTCATTCACTGATTGGACAAATTTAAAAAGTCATACAAATGACCAGAACGCCATTCCTTCATACTATCGAAGCATTGGATGTAACCGTTTTCTATTTATCTGTTACAGTTCAATCCATCCGACTCGGAGCGACCTTCTATACAAATAAAGCCTTGAGACTTACTTAAATTTGTTTAAACCAAATAATAGTCCTCACCAGCAATTATGGTCAAGTCCCCATTTTCAAATCCAATTCCAAGCACAAGTTAATTCATTTGATTTACAATAATGATATATCGAATTACAATAAATTAATGTTGATTCGCGAATGTTTTTTGTGTATTATATGATTATCAAGCAAAGGAGAATGTCATATGAAAAAGAAATATCTAATAGCCGCTTCACCATTATTATTAAGCATCATCAGTTTAATGATCTCACGTATGGTGGGTTCAAGCGTGGGACCGGATGGAATCTTGCATGAGCCGGCTTTTTTCTTAATTCCGCTTAGTTACCTATTTTTTTTCTGCAGTATTGTAGCATTCCTATTCGTAGGTCTCGGGTCAGTCCTCAATAATAGAAAAAAGATTTCGTAATAGCGTTGTATGGGGACATTAACTTTTATAGCAAAAAGAAAGAAGCCGCAATATTTCGCGGCTTCTTCTGCGTTGGATGTTCATTTTAAATTTGACATGGACTCTATAAACTCAATTTCTGCTGGAGTAAGACTACCAGCTCTTCAGCTGTATCCCAAACGATTGGACGGATATTTTTCACTTGTACAAAAAGATCATTGGCATCGCTGCTGTTCACAGTCCAAATCACTGGAATGTTCAACCCGAGCGCATATCCTGCAGTAAAATACACTTCAGGAGATTGGCCGGTTAAATCAGCGATAATCAGTTTACTCTCCTCTATAAGCTCCAAAGAATACGGTTCAAGGTTTTGCATTGACGTATGCCTTAGTAACCGTGGTATATAACCAAACTGCTCGATTTTAGGAAGCAGCTTATCCACCCACTCCGTGTGCAAATCCTCCGCATCTGACAATAGAACGATACAGGGTTTTAATTTTTTACCTCCTGCGATTGCGGCAGCTTCATTCCATCCCTTGTCCGTCAGCTTAAAAGTCATGCCTTCCCTGATCATAAACTGCTCGTTAATCAGCTTATCTATGATATATACCAGTTCTTGCAGATTAGGCGAATACGTTAGGTTATAGCTACTGGAGAGTGGCTGAATAACAACGGATTCCCCAGGGGCTTCAGAATGTCTGTATAAGTATTGCAGTAAACGGTTTCCTTTATCTTCAATCGTCACTGGAATTTTCGAGGAATTTACAATGGATTCTAAATCGTCGGCCGATAGACTGACCTTTTCTCCACGATCTGTCAGCTCCCGTATATAAGCCGATATCACATGAAACATATCGCGTTTCTTTGGATGCGCGAGAGAATTTATAGGCTCATAGCTGTCTCTCAATAAGTTATAGAACCCGTCAGGAGAACAATTACAGCCTAAAAATCTATCGTAATCACCTTCCGATGTAATGGATACCATCTCATCACAGAACAAGCAGTATTTCTTAATCATTACAACTCATCACCTCTTATTCATTGATATCCCCTTACCTTACCAAGAATATCTTAAAAAGTAGACAAGAAGATATTTCCTTTAGCACTGAACAAAGAAGTGAAACATCATAAATGTCCACAAAAAGACACTGACTTGTATCCGTGTCTTTTTATGGTCCGATGAGTATTTTTTTGGTTTTTGATATGCTCATTTAAAGCTGTTGATAGTATTATTTTTATATAAATAGCGAAAAAAATCATATTGACTCATTATTTGAAATTAAAGTATATTCTTAGCAAATGAACCATTATTTATTTATATTTTATGTATTTACTTTTGAGGATAGAGTCCTTTTTCAGATTCTATCGAATGACATGCAATACATTTACTGATTTAGGAGGTGATTAAGTTGAATACATAAAACTTGTTTTTAAAATGGACAGGCGGCAGGTTAAGAAATTAATTATAATTGAAGAAGGAGTGTATTTTCATGAAACGAGTTCAAATTAGGTACGGAGTGAAAATGTTTTTGGCACTTGTGTTAGTTGTATCTGCATCGTCACTCGCACTAACTTCAACGACGCACGCTGGAGTGCCAATTCCTCTCAAAATTATCAATGAACACAGCAATAACGTGCTGTCAGTCAGCGGAGCGGATTCACAAGCAGACGGTGCGCTTATCGTACAATACATCGATCAAGGAGCAGAGTATCAAAAATGGTATCTCGAAATTGCAGAAAACGGATATTATAATTTCAGAAACATAGCTAGCGGAGATTTATTGGATGTCAACGGAGCATCTTCATCCGATGGGGCCAGTGTTATTCAATGGCCGAGCAATAACGGGTGGAACCAACAGTGGGAGCTTATTCCAACTGGTGAAAAAAACATGTATAAAATTAAAAACCGAGCCAGTGGCAAGTTATTGGATATATCGGGACAAGATAAAACCAGCGGTGCGCAGGCCATTCAATGGAGTGATAACGGCGGTCACAATCAGCACTGGTATATAGAATATATACGAAAAAATTAAGCTATTTCCAAATACAAGAAATGGCGGTGCAGGGAAACATCCCGAGCATCGCCATTTCTTAATTTAACATATTTTAGGATTGTTATTCCTTTTGATAGCGGAACCAATCATAATATGCGATTGTTCGGTTGATAGAGTAGTTATACATCCCAAAGAACACTCCGGTAAATCCGCCTGCCACTTCAGTAGAGATCAAGTGTGTCTCCGCTTCACCTAGTGGATGCCATAACTGATCTGCACCTCGATAAGAGAACAAATATTTCTCAGGTAATGCTTGAATCTTCAATTCTACGACTGTGTCTTCCAATGGAGAAGAATATTTCACATCACTTATGCTACCCACTTGTCTTCGCAGCGTAATCACATTTTCACCTTCTACCTGGGTTAGTCCGATTTCGTAGTGATACATCTGATCCATAAACACAACAAGACCCGCTTCATCACCATCTAGTGGGTTGAATTCCATTTTAGTGGAAATTTCACAATCCAAGTGACGCTGTCTACAGCCAATAAATGCAGGCGTTCCCTGTTCGCTTAATCTCACATCAGCTCCATGTAATGCTAGCCACCCTGGTCGCTCCTGCAAAGACCAATCGACTTTTTTAGCATTGCGAATACAATTCCAGCTCATTCCTAAATCAGATCGATTAAAATCATCGGTCTCAGGCTCGTCTTCCCATAGCACTGGTGGTGGAGTGTCAGCTTCCATTTCTAATCCAACAACACCGTGATCTCCAATCATCGGCCATCCATCTTCACTCCAATGGACCGGAGCAAGAAATGTCTCTCTGCCAAGATGATGTCGATATGGATATCCTACTGGTCGAATCCCTAGAAATACCGCCCACCAGCTGCCATCCTGTGCTTCTACCAGATCGCCATGTCCCGTAGCTTGTATAGGGTAATCCGAGCTCCGGTGAGTCAAAATGGGATTCCGGGGTGAGGATTCATAGGGTCCATAGGGTGATTTACTTCTTGCTATGGTTTCCATGTGTCCATATTCTGTCCCGCCTTCAGCACACATTAAATAATAGTAGCCATTTATTTTATAAAGATGTGGTCCTTCAGGAAATTTACCGCCACTGCCTGTCCATATCAAACGAGAATCGCACAGCTTATGGCCCGTTTCAATATCAATCTCACATTGGTAGATTCCCATACCATCCTTGGTGCCAGTGCTTGTAAAATATACTTTTCCATCGTCAAAAAATAAGGATGGATCAATCCCTTCCTGATCCACATAAATAGGATCCGACCACTCACCTGCTGGGTCAACCGTCCAAACGTAGAAGTGTCCACCGCTATCCTGATTTGTCGTCACCATGTAGAATCGACCATTATGATGACGAATGGTTGGTGCCCACACCCCTCCAGACACGACCGATTTATCAAATTGAAGCTGGGAATCACTTGTTAAGCAATACCCGAGCTGCTTCCAATGGACTAAATCTTTACTATGCCAAATGGGTATTCCCGGAGAGTAAGCAAATGAACTGTTTACCAAAAAGTAATCCTCGCCTACTCTGCAAATGCTTGGATCTGGATAAAAACCTGGTAATATCGGATTGTTATATTTCATGAAGCATTCTCCTTTTGTTGAACATTTGCATCTATGTCAAGGATTATACTCCACTAGCTAAACGATAAACCTTGATTATCCAGTCGTAAAATAGCATGATATAGACATTCATCTAGACATACTTTTGGAGGGTTACGAATTGAGCGAATTTTATTTGAATTGGTTTACATCAGATCAGAAATTCCCATTCTTTATTCAATACGGCTTTCACGACAATGATACTGACCTTCATAGACATGTGGACTTTTCAGAGCTCGTAATCGTCTTGAGTGGTACTGCTACTCATATTGTGAATACCGAAGAATCATTCATCAAGAAGGGGAATGTTTTTGTGATTAACGGTTCAACCCCGCATGCTTTTAAAGATCCTCAGGATTTTAAGATCTGTAATATTATGTACAAGCCTGAAATGCTGTCGACGGCTGGATCGGATCTGCGAACTTCGAACGGCTTTCAGGCGCTGTTTGTATTGGAACCGTTGTATCGTCATAAACATGCCTACACAAGTAAACTAAGCTTGCCAATTCCCATGCTGGAGTTTGTCACTGCACTCATTGCCGGTATGATTGAAGAATATAGCCACAAGCTTCAAGGATATCAGACGTTGCTCGTCTCACGGTTTATGGAACTGGTTGTCTATTTATCAAGGCATTATGAAAAGCAGGATAAAAGCAGCCAGGATAATCATCTAATACATTTGGCGAAGTCGCTCTCTTTTATGGAAGACCATTATCTTGAAGCGTTGTCGCTGGATCAAATCGCCGTACACGCAGGGATATCTGTTAGACACTTAAACCGGATCTTTCGCTCTTACTATCAGACGACTCCTATCTCCTATCTCCATCGATTGCGTCTGGAACGGGCTTGCAGCTTGTTGAAGCATTCTAACTTCAGTATTACTCAGATCTCACATGAAAGCGGGTTTAGCGATAGCAATTACTTTACACGACAATTTACCAAAACCTACGGTATGTCTCCTAAGGCTTATCGGAAGAAGCTATAAAGGAACTGTTCACTCGCCCTTTTCAGAAGGAATTGTGTCGTTAAGTTCCTTGTTCCATAGAATAGCTTAATGATGTTTCTGGAGTTCAACTTGGCCAAAAGAGGTGAAACGATGAGTTTTTCTGTGAACGGGGGAGCGCCCTCTGGATATTACCGGAGTGTCTTGGAACTTGAAACAGAATGGGGACAAAAAAGAACTATCCATGAAGCTGGACAGGTTATTCCGTTTGATTTCGGTCAGGTGGCCGAGTTCACCGCTCCTAAAAGCATTGAATCGAGTATTCATTCTGCACTGACGCCTTATTGTTTACAGCCGTTTGGTGGATACGTAGCCACCATCTCGAGTGGAAGGGTATGGGGAGAATCTGGTGCTGTTCTATCTCCGGAGGGAAAGCTGATCTTTGATCTGTCACAGGAATATGACGCCGTTCAAAATAGAATGCTAGAAGCAGAGGAACACCCTGTGTTCCACCGGTGGAATGATCCAAAACTTCAATATTTAGAAGGAACCGTGGCTGTATTGACGTTTTGCGGAAGCCATAACTATTTCCACTGGTTGTATGATGTGCTCCCTAGGCTGGCGATGCTCAAAACGAGTGGAATTCCTTATACCTCTATCATCATGAATCCAAATCCATATGGACCATTTGTGGAACAAACCTGGGCTATGCTCGGTATATCAGAGTCTTCAGTAATCCGGACAAATCCTGAAGCTTACTTTGAAGCTGATCAGCTACTTGTCCCTTCTTTGATGATGAATTCCCACTATCCCCCGTGGACCACGGATACACTACGTAAATTATTATTGCCTCACAGGGAATCAACACTCGCTACACCTGAGCGTATTTATATTTCTCGAAACAAAGCAAGCACCAGGCGTTTGGTTAATGAAGAGGAAGTTATACGCTGCCTTGAAGAATATAGCATTCAACCTATTTATCTTGAGGATTGGACGGTTGCCCAGCAAATCCAGTTATTCGCTTCGGCAAAGGTAATCATGGGAGCACATGGCGCTGGACTGGCCAATCTGGCTTTTTGTCAATCTGGAACACAAGTTATTGAAATTGTTCATGAACAGCATGTCGTTCCAACGTATTGGATGATCAGCAACCATAACGCTCTTGATTATTACATGATGTATGGTCAAGGCTGGCCAGATCCTGCTATTCGTTTTCCGGGATTCGAAGATATCTATGTGGATATAGATCGTCTGAAGCAGATTTTGCATTTGGCAGGTTTGAATACTTAGCCTATCGTCATTGAGCTTGTCTACGCTTCTTAAAGAGAAATTTGCGGGTTTCTGGTTTTTTAAAGCGATGTGTGTGTTTTGTTCAATACTGAACAGGTCCTATAAAAGTGTTCATTTTTTTGAAAGTAAGGAGAAAATCAAATGTCTAAAGTGGATAGAAGGATTCTTAAATCACAAGAAGCACTTAAAAAAGCTGTTATTGAACTGATGTCCGAGAAGAATTTTGACGACATTACCATACAGGATCTCTCCGACAAGGCAAATGTAAGCCGAGGAACCATTTATCTTCATTATCAGGATAAATATGATTTGTTAGACAAGCTTATCGAGGAACATATAGAAGTTCTTAGAGTACTTTGCGAATCGGCAGCAGATTTAGATTTTATTGAGGCCACGTTGAAGTGGACGGAATACTTCGATAATCATTATTCTTTTTTCTCTATGATGCTGGCGAGCAAAGGCGCCCCTTATTTCCGTAATTGGTTCTTAACCTTTCTTCAAAAAGAGTTTAGACATGAAGTAAATGTAACGGAAGGGATAAACCACGGATTAAATGAAGAGGTTATCATTAGTTTTGTGGCATCAGCTTATGCAGGGGTTGTGGAATGGTGGTTCAAGAATGAGAAGCCTGTAACACATCAAATCTTGGCTGAACAACTTGGGACTTTGTTGGAAAGGAACTTATAGCTCCACCATCGGAAAAACCGATTGATATACAAAGCACCGCCTGATAAATTCTTCAGGCGGTGCTTTGCTTTTATTTTTCCGCAGAACGGTTCTTATTTCCGGTAATTCTTCGTTCTTTCATCCTCTATAACACCATTCCAATTCATTCCAAAGGCAAAATCATATACATTTCCTTCTGAATCCGCATGACAATCCATGTCATGTGCCACATCTTCCAGCTGCTCTTCTACCGTTTGCATACCTGATGGCATTTGTACTGGGAGCAATCCCGAAGGCTCCTCGGCACCCGTTAACACCTCCATAAGTGCTTGATCCTGTAACCCAAAATTAACAAGTATAGCATCAGCCTCTCCCTCAAATTCGGCAACAACCGAAGGATTGGACAATAACATCGACACAATTACCGGTTTGTCTTTCATCAGCTTGCGAGCTTCCAGGACACGATCCAGATCGCTCTCATTATGCGTAACAACGGTTTTTCCTTTATAAGAACGGTTAAGTACATCGTTATCTCGCGCATCTCCAGCTAAGCTCTGCTCCCGAGCATGTTCCGCAGTGTACGGTCTATATTGCAAGCTAATGGGCACATAGCCGTTACCGCCTTGCTCAAAATCTTCCTGACTAAAGCCTACTCCTGATTTAGGACTGCTTATGAAGACAAGAGCAAAGTCTGCTTTTTCCGGCTGATCTGTCACATGATAATATTTAGACACAACATCCAGGTTCACCGGATATTCTGTCTTTTCCGGCATTGGGTTGCCGAACCAATCCTTTCCTGCTGGAGTATAACGCTTCGGAACATATACGGTTTGTTTCGCTGCCAACGGCAATACCCGATTTTTGTTTTTCAGCAGCACGATCGACTTCAGCTGTGCTTCATAGCCTGATTGCATAAACTCAGGATTCCCAACAATCTGAGCGCTCTCCTCAGGCTTCAAATACGGGTTCTCGAAGAGACCCAGACGGAAAATATTAAGTAGAAGCCGAACAGCTGACCGCTCAAAGCGATTCCGCATCCATACCTCTCCATGCTCAGCTACTCCCATTCGGTATGCTTCAAGGACGGGCTCCATCTCATTATTGCCGCCGAATTGGTCAACGCCTGCCATCAAGAGCTTGTAATGCCGTTCTGCGACGGACATACCCTCTACGCCCCAAGGTTTACCACTGAGAAAGGAATCCTTACTATCTGATTCGTCTGCTGTAATGAGCCAATCTGTGCACACAACGCCATCGTAACCGTATTTTTCCCGAAGCAGATCGGTAATAAGATAGGAACTATAAGAATTCCCGACATTCTCCCCGTTCAACTGATCTTGATCTGTAGAAATTGTGTAGTATGGCATGACCGCTGAAGCCTGCTTGGTTGGGCCATCCAGCTTAAAAGCTCCTTCTGTAAAAGGAATAAGATGTTCATCAAAGTTACCGCCCGGATAGACAGCATATTTGCCGCAAGCATAATGTGCATCCCTTCCGCCTTCCCCGGAACCACCGCCAGGCCAGTGTTTTACCATAGCGTTCACGCTGTCATATCCCCAGCCTTCGTTAACCTCCCTGTCATCTTCCGAGCTCTGGAAGCCGTCGACATAAGCCTTTGCCATGTCAGCAGATAACTTCGAATCCTCGCCAAAAGTGCCGTTAAAACGAAACCATCGTGGATCTGTAGCAATATCGATTTGCGGCGATAGCGCCGTCCCTAGACCAAGTGCACGATACTCACGTGAGGCAACTTGCCCGAAACGATAGGTGATCTTCGGATCGAAGGTTGCCGCAAGGCCCAGCGTCTCCGGCCACATGGAGATTTGCCCACCAGCGCCAGCATTAAACTCTGAATTAGAATCTGAGCCATGGCGTGGGTCGGAGCTGTTGTTGGCTGGAATCCCAAGGCCGGTTCCTTCTGCAAATGCCTGCACCTGGTTGTTCCAGAGGGCAGCAATTTCCGGACTTTCCACGGTGGTCACCAGAATATGTCTTAGATGGTCCTGTGCCAGAAATGCTAATTGTTCATCGGTAAGCTCCCATGGCTTAGCTCCGCTCTCCTCATAGGATTTACCGTTATATGTTCCTGAGAACCAGCTGCTACTAAGTGCTGGGATGGATTGATGACGACTATACAGCATGAGTCCAGCAATTTGTTCAATACTCATTTGTGAAGCTAGATCTTCAGCCCGCTCTTGCGGCGTCAATCGCCAGTCCTCATATTTATCCAGCTTGCCATTACGATTCAGATCTTTGAAGAAAAGTCCGTCCTGCTCGAGAATCTGCACTCCAGAATCAGGGGAATAACCCAAGGTTGGACCGCCCTTATTGCTTACGTAAGAAATGGTATGAAGGCTTTTAGTGTTAATAGTCTCTCTCTGATTCATATGGTTTCCCTCCACTGTTTTCTTGTTTGTTTTTTCTTAGACCAGATTGGCTTTTTGTGATTGCGCTTCGACAGCTGTTAGTTCAGCAGTTTGAGCTCTTTTCTCTGTTCCCACTTCTGGAAGTGGCTTCACTGCCAGCATACCGAGTATAGTGCAGACGGCAAGGAAGATGTAAAAGAAGGTCCAGCTGCCAATGCCTAACAGCACAGGAGCGATTGCTGGAACAATGGACTGAGGCAACGCATTAGCTACGTTCATAATCCCGAAGTCTTTGGCTGAATCCTCTTTACTTGGAAGAATGCGTGCAACGAGTGCCATATCTACGGCTGAGAAGCAGCCAAAGCCCAATCCGATCACTGCAGCTCCGGCAATGTAGGCCGGATAACTTGGCACAAAAGCAAACAACAGAACCCCAATAGCAATGATGAACCCTGAAACAATCAGGAATGGTTTTTGCTTACCAAATTTATCTGACAACACCCCACCGAAGATACTTGTAATTGCAACACCCACTAACATAACGATATTAATCGTAGCAACCTTTGCGGTGGCCAGCTCTTCCGTAAGTCCCATCCGGTTTACCAGCATGACTGTGAGGTATAAAGTGCTACAATATCCCATCATGATCAGGAACTTGGATACGAAAGCCCAAGAGAATTCCGGGAATTTACGTGGACTAGGAAAAATCGTACTCAGCTTCTTGCCCAGCGATATTTGATTATGTGTCTTGGGAACAAGTTCTACTTTACCTTCTTTAATAATCAACGTACTGAGAAGTGGACCTATGATGCCGATTACACCTAGCAAAAGCCACTTAATTTCTGAAGAAACTGAGGTCATCACTGTCATCATGATCATCCCTACCGTCATAGCGATTGGAATAGTGAGACCGATTAATCCGGAGATTGTCCCTTGTTTCTCCTGAGGTACTTGGTCTGGAATAAGCGCTGTATAGGCTGCCATCCCTACATTGAAGAAAAATTGTGCGACTGCCCAGCTAATCATGATCTGCCAAGGCTCGTTGGCGAAACCAGTACATACCAGCGCAGCACAGCCAACTAGTGGACCTAGGATAATCCACGTGCGCCGCCGTCCGAACGAAAGATGGGTTCGGTCACTGAGTGCACCGCCAATCGGATTTCCGATAAGAGCAAAGAATGCGCCTATTCCTGCAACCAGTCCATAGGAAGAGGTATATCCATTCGGATCCACTTCAATCATTTTAAAGGTCAGCAGCAAGGTGGCAGGTGTCATCAGTGCCAGCATCATCATGCCGTAACCAAGCAGAATACCAAAGGTCAATCTACGAAAAGGGGTGTGAACCTGCCCTTTAGACGATGCTCCAGTCATTGTAATTCCTCTTCGTCCTTTTAGAAAACGTTTACAATTTGATTATAAAATAAACCACCTCTTGGAGGAGAGGTGGTCAATTACACACTTTTAGGTTCATTTTTAATCTAAATGAAAGCGTTTCAATATCATTCATCAAGATGAAGCTTAAAAATTGACTCATTTTCTCAAAACAATGGAGTCAGCTCAATAAGCTCTACGCTATGAGGTTCCATTCTAATGACAACATAAAGCTCTTCACCTACTTCAAGAAGCTGAATCTGTCTGCCTGGAAGAGAGGCAGCTTTTATATAAGCAGTGTCCTCTGCAGTCAGAACGGGTGGAGCCCCCATTTCTACCCACTTGTCAAAGCTGCTGCCATGTGCCCTGCTGATCGTATGGTTCACTTGCTTATATCTGCCAGATGGTAATCCAGTTAATGTGAGCTCAATTTTAAGATGCCTCTCGTTTTTGAAGCCATTATAACGACTAGTAGGTGTAATGAATGAAGTATCACCAAGCGCGTACAAATCATCAAAATGACAGTAATTATAAGCCAAAATCTGATAACCACCTCTTCCAGCCGCCACAATATAACCCTCTTCATGTGCGACTAGCCGATCCCCCAGTTTAGCGAGCATTTCATAGGCATGCATAGCGGCTTTCGGAATTCCATACTGAGCCATAAGTCCAAGACCACCATGAAATATCCGGGATGAAGCCGCCGTTTCTTCAATATTGTCACTCAGTACCCAATATCCGAACCCGCTGATGCTATCGAGATTTTCGATGATATTTTTTACGATATATGCAGCTTTATATAATGTGTCATTGGTCAGTTCACGATGAAATGCCGTTGAATTCCATTCGGTTAAATATAGCTCTTGTCCGTTAAGTCCCAACTCAGCGAGCAGTCCGATTTCACGCTCCAGTGATTCCTTCAAATAATCGGGGTTTGGGGACACTTTGTTGAACCCCTCTACTGTAAGTGGAGATATTTCTTTTTCACTTAATCGTTCTTTAGGCTCCCAATTTTTACTAAGCAGATCATCCATGTCCTCATGCGGATAAAAATGTAACGGGATAAAGTCTGGAAGACAACCCCGTTCTTTGCAGAAAGCGAAAAACTGTTCACAAAATGCATTGGAATTCAGAGTAATAATTCTACCGGGAGCGCCAATCTGAAGGTTCGGAGAGATGGCTTTGAGGGTGTCGAACGTTCGGGCATACAATTCGTTGTACGCTTCTTCCGTCGCAGGCCAGAACAAACCATATTCCGGTTCGTTCCAGAATTCAAACTTCCAGCTTTCCACCTCTTCAAGACCGTACCGATTGAGACAATGGCGAATAAACCGATCTACCAATTCACACCAGCGGTCCATGGATTTAGGCGGACTCACGTAACTCTTTTCATAAAACACATGTTTACTGCTGTCTGCTGCGAGATCAAAAGGCATAAACCCCAGTTCTATAAAAGGCTTCAAGCCGATCGATAACAAAAAATCAAACAACTGATCTACAAAGCGAAAATTATAATGTGCCTGCCCTTCGTGATCCTCCTGGTACACCATCATTGAATCATCAAAAATTCCATGAAAACGCAAATAGCGAAACGGACACCGCTCTTGTACATATTTCAAATGAGCTTGTACATCACTTTGAAGTCCTTCATTTGCTTTACTAATCGTAATGATATTTTTCCAGCTATGCTGGATTTGCCGCTGAATCCTGTCTAATGGAATACTCGCAGATAGCTGAACAACCGCATGTACGGGTTCAAGCTGGTGCGACTGACTACGCCGCAGGAATTGCCGAACAATGCCCAGTGCGCTGGATTGATTAAATGCTAAGTAGCCGGAAGCAGAACCTTCCTGTTTCGCATGAGTTTGAGGCCGATATTTTTTGCGATACTCATGTGGTGTAATATGATATCGGCTTTTGAATGCAGCGTAAAAAGATTTTGCGTTTGGAAAGCCCTGCTCAAGTGCCAGCTCAGCAAGCGAATGCTCTTGATCTCTTAAAAGGGCTTCTACGGTATTTTTCAAACGAATGCTGGTTAAGTAAGTCTGGAAGTTGACCCCAATGTTCTCGCTAAAAAATTTGGACAAATACGGCACCGACAAATACTCTCGTTCTGCGATTGTCTGCAGTGACACCGGGTCTTTATAATGTTCATCTATATAAGTGATGATGCTCATCATTCGTTCCATATATTTTATATTCATCGCTTCGCCGGAATTTGGCAGTTTGAACTGTTTGACCAAAATAGAGAATAACCCAAGCATACGCGCTTCCATCTCCAGCTCATAGGCTTCTCCGCCTTTATACTTCAGCTGTACCATTTCAGCCATGAGCTGACGCATGTTATCTAAGCCATTTTGCTTCTCAGGACCGACTTCAGCAGAATAACATTCAAAGCTGATCTTCTCCACATTGTGGATGTGCTGCTTAAGATAGGTTGTTGGGATTTGAAAGGTAGCGATGATATTCTGATCTAATCCGATAACTTCATGCACGTAACACTGGTTAATGAGTAGCATATCGCCTTCTTTAAGCCTATATTGACGGTTTCCGGTCGAAACCTCTAGATTACCGGACAGCACAAAAATCAGCTCCACACTCATATGCCAGTGATTCGGCACAAAGTTGACGCTATGTAAAGAAACATCAAACGGTAGTTTGCCTTCGGTCTCAAGCTGCTCATAGCTGGAATGGCTCAAATAATCACTTCCTTGTTTACATTATCTTGTAGTAGCATACAATGTCGCGTTTCGGCGGTCAATTCGATGGTCTGTGGTCACCTTTCTAACAAAAAAACACTGATCCAAGTCAGTGTTTTTTCACAGCCATACAAACGTTTCTTTAAATCGCTCGTTTGAACTGGGTATTGTATAACTCGTAGTAGGCGCCCTTCATCGCAAGAAGCTCCTCATGATTTCCTTGCTCAGCAATTCCTCCACCCTGGATCACGAGTATGCGATTGGCGTCCTGGATCGTACTAAGCCTGTGGGCGATTACAAAGCTTGTTCGACCCTTCATCAAATTCTTCATTGCTTGTTGAATGTGCATTTCCGTACGTGTGTCCACGCTACTGGTTGCTTCGTCAAGAATTAATATGGCAGGATCAGCTAAAATTGCGCGAGCAATCGTTAACAGCTGGCGCTGGCCATGACTCAGATTACTGCCTTCTGCATTGAGGAGGGTCTCGTAACCATGCGGCAATCTTTTGATAAAAGCATCCGCATTGGCTAGCTGAGCCGCTTGCTCAATCTCTTGATCGGTCGCATCGAGTCGGCCAAACCGAATATTCTCACGAATCGTTCCCGAGAATACATGCGCATCTTGCAGCACCATCCCTAGTTGACTACGAAGTGCGTTTTTATCCAGCTCTCGGATGTCGCGACCATCAATTCGTATGGAACCGCCATTCAAATCATAGAATCGGATCAGCAGGTTAACGATGGTTGTTTTACCTGCTCCTGTTGGGCCAACGAGTGCAATTTTCTCCCCAGGTTTTGCTTTAAACGTAACGCCAGACAGAATCGGGGAATCCGCTTTATAAGCAAAAGAAACGTCCTGAAAAACAACCTCCCCTGTTAATCTTGGGAGATCCTCACTTTCTTCATCCCCGTATTCGGACGGCATCTCCAAAACCTCAAACACACGCTCCGCACCGGCGATTGCAGATTGAATTAAATTGTACTGGTTAGCAAGATCAGAAATGGGTCTACCGAACTGTTTGGAATAGGTAAGGAAGCTAACGATTATACCAACCGTAGCCATGTTATGGAAAGCCATCCAGCCCCCAACCCCGGCAATGATCGCAAATCCAAGGTTATTAATCATGTTCATCACGGGTCCTACTAATCCTGATACGATTTGTGCCTTAATGCTGACCTTATTCAGTTCTCCGCTTATTTTTCGGAATCGTTTAACTTCTGACTCTTCCCTACTGTATTGTTTGACCACCTTTTGTCCGCTGATGGTTTCTTCGATGAACCCGCCAAGTTCACCTAAATGTCGCTGCTGATTTCTAAAATAAGTGCGGCTTAAACCAATGATTTTTCGACTAGCCAATAATACGAGCGGGATCGTGATTAATGAGACTACAGTCAAGGGAACGTTCAGCATTAACATAATAACGAGGGAGCCGCTTAGTGTAATCAAACTATTTAACAATTGGGTCACACTCTGATTGAGTGTGCTGGATACGCTCTCAATATCGTTAGTTGCCCGGCTCATCAATTCTCCGTTAGCCCGAGTGTCAAAAAATTTAATGGGCAGCTGCTGATACTTGCTGAACAGATCACGGCGCAGCTCAAAAACAGTATTCTGCGAAACAGATGTCATGACGTATGCTTGCACCCAGGCAACTACACTGCCTAGCCCATAAATGCCAATAAGGAGTATGCAAAACCGAATAAGACCCTGATAATCGTGTGGAATAACCGCAGTATCAATCGCTTTACCGATGAGATACGGTCCGATCAATGAAAGAAGTGCATTCAACACAGTAAATACATATACAATGATTAACCCGAACCGCTGACGATTCAAATAAGTCCAGATGCGTTTAAGCGTGCTCGCTTGATTTTTGGCGCGCACGATTGGCACAGCGCCGCCGCGTCCGGGGCCAGATCCCGGTCCTATTCCTGTTCCGAATCCGCCTGGTCTATGGATAGGGGGAGTGTTCATGCCGTTGTCATGCTTTGACATAAGGAACCTCCTCCCCTTTCATCTGTGATTTCCAGATGTCTCGATAAATTTCACTGCTACTCATTAGACCATCATGTGTACCTTGTACAGCAATTCGGCCGTTTTCTAGAATTAAAATGCGGTCCGCATCAATCACAGATGTGACACGCTGAGCAATCATAATATTAGTGCTACTACTCAGCCGTTTTTTTAACATTTGCCGAATTCGCGACTCTGTCGCCGCATCAAGTGCGCTAGTACTGTCATCCATAATAAGAATTGTTGGCTGAATTAACAACGCCCTTGCAATCGAAAGCCGCTGCTTCTGCCCACCGGACAAGTTGATGCCTCGTTGGCCAAGCACTGTATCATAACCCTGTGGCAGCTCTAAAATAAAATGGTGCGCTTCAGCAGCTTTTGCTGCTTGTTCCACTTCTTCATCCGTAGCCTCCGGTCTGCCATATCGGATATTATCACGGATTGTTCCGCTGAACAGAATGGCTTGCTGCATAACGTAACCGATCTTGCGACGTAAATGTTCCAAAGAAATTTGCCGAGTGTCGGAACCATCAATTGTGATTGATCCAGAAGAAACATCGTAAAGGCGTGGAATGAGGCTCACCAAGGTTGATTTACCAGCACCGGTTGCTCCAAGGATGGCTACAGTTTCACCTGGCTCAGCAGTGAAATGGATGCCATCTAACACGAGGTTCTCATCCGTAGGATCATAAGCGAATGAAACGTTGTCAAATACAATTCGACCGTTTTGTAGCTTATCTTTTTCAGCTTCGGTTACATCTGTAATCTCGCTGATCGTAGAAAACACTTCATTCTCCCGATCTGCGGAGACCTTTGCACGCGAGAAGAATGTGAGCATATTGCTCAACATCAGCATGGACATCAACAATTGGGTGATATAGTTAATGAAGGCAATTAACTGACCGACCGGCAGGGAGCCGTTCCAGCTCTGCAGCCCACCAAACCAAAGCACAGCTACGATACTGACATTGAGCACAAGCATCATGAGCGGCATATTTAACGACATTAATCGCACCGCTTTTATCGCAGTCTCAGTGTAATCCTTGTTCGCTGTATTAAACCGTTTCTGTTCATGCTTAGCACGGACGAAGGCTTTGACTACACGAATACCCGATAAATTTTCCTGCAATACTGTGTTGACGCCGTCTAATTTGACCTGCATTTTCTCGAACAAAGGGAAAGAAAGTCGAATTAACCCATATAATATTGCAACCAGCAATGGCACGGCAACGACAAGGATAAGGGTCAGCGAAGGACTAATCCGTATAGCCATTATCAAGCTGCCGATTAATAGCAATGGAGAGCGAATATTCCGCAAAATCATCTGAACAAAGGTTTGTAGCTGCACCACATCATTTGTTAGACGAGTAATCAATGAACCCGTCTTCAATTGATCCAGATTCTTGTTTGAGAATTTCTGAATATGTTCAAACAGGTTAATCCGTAAATCATTCCCGAAATTTTGTGAGGCGATGCTCGAAAAAACGGTGCAGCCCACCCCACCAATTAGACCGACAAATGCTACTCCAAGCATGGTCAATCCCGTCGAATAAATATGTGATAAATCTTTCGTCATAATCCCATGATCCACAATGCTCGCCATTAGTGTAGGTTGAAGCAAATCCATAAACACTTCGAGCATCATCATAAGTGGTGCTAACACAGACCACAACCAATATGGCCTTAAGTAACTCTTAAGTTTCCACATTCCATCACCTTTTAAGATAAATATGTGATTTTTGATTTCATCGGTGTTCTTGGCTTAGCATTTGGAACTTCCTCCGGATATCCAATGCCAAATAGTCCAATCACATCGTAATCTTGCGGGACACCTAGAATTTCACGATTATGAGGTAAAGCACCTAAAGAAGCCCAATAGGCTCCAACTCCCACTTCATGTGCAGCTAATAAGAAGTTCTGTGCGAAACATGCGGCAGCCATAACATTCTCATCACGTTCAAACGCTGTTGCACCAGGTTTAGATAAGATAGCAAGAACGACAGGAGCGCTTCCAAAATTCGTCTTATGCTTTAATTTAGCTCTAGTCTCAGGCCCGATAAATAGGAGTTCCCAAGGTTCGTTCATACGATGATTTGGAGCATAACTAGCTGCTTCCAGCCAATTCAATAAATCATCCTCATGAATCGAATCCGCCTTAAATTGCTTAATACTTCTACGGGTTTTTATAAGATCAATGGTTTTCATTTTTTTGATCATTCTCCTCTTTTTTAATTTCGCCAACAGTCTTATCTTCCGGCGTTACTTCATGAATCTGAAAAATATGGATAAACTCTTCAATGATCGCTTCCGTTGCCTTCAATTCACCGCTAATCACTTGCTTAATCGAATCCAGCTCCGGTGTTTGCAGCTGCCGCTGTAAAGTGGCTCGATTCACATTCAGCTTTTCCAAAAATGCTAGAGCTCTGCCGCGACGAAAAGTTTGAGCACTTTTGGGGGGACCATCCATAGAATCCATCCCATGTCTGCTCATATGCTCGCGATCTCTATGCTCTCCACGGTCTTTGTGTTCCCCATGTTCTCTATGACCGCGTTTTCCGAAATGTCCATCACGCATATTTACTCCTCCTTTTTTGTATACATATGTATACGTTTCGTTTATGTATACAAATGTATACGAGATGATCTAATCCTGTCAAGTTTTATTTTTCCATTTTGTAACATCAGCATTATTCATTTCTGAATCCCAAAAAACAACAAAAAAACCCGCGTAAAGCGCAGGCTTAAAGAGAGAAAAGAAATACAAGACAACTGTATTTCTTCTTATTAATTCTTATTAATGTGTAATCAATATTGATTGCTTATTGACTTTTATCTTTTCTAAAAAGCGTTTCTTCCGCAACCTGCGCTAGTTCCTCCGCTTTTAAGCTTATCTCTTGAATCGTTGCAGAAAATTCTTTTATTGCTCCTGATTGACTACCGGTAAGCGCGTGAATATCAGAAAACGTATGATTTAACCGTTGCAAAAGTTCCTGAATATTCTTAGAAATTCCATTAATCTGGTCCACATTTTCCTTGGAGCTCGTCGCCAGCTTCCGAATTTCATCGGCAACGACCGAAAATCCTCTCCCAAATTCTCCTGCTCTTGCCGCCTCAATAGAAGCGTTAAGTCCTAACATGTTGCTCTGATCCGAAATCTCTTTAACTACAGTCGAAATCTTTCCGATCTGCTGAGCACTGGAGCTAACATCCTTCATTTGATTTGTTACGTCTGTCACACGACCGGTAAGATGAGAAACCGATTGGCTGATGTCATCAATAGATGCCGTTGTCTGTTCGACAATAGCGGAAAAACTCTCTGCCATTTCAAAAAGCTTATTCGCTTTCTCGAGGCTTGTCCCCATACCGATACCACCGATTACCTTGCCCTGCTCGTCATGAAGCGGTATCGCACGTGCAGCAAGCGGAAAACCAAACAGCTCTTTCGGAACGACAGCTGATAATGCTGTATCATTCCTAATCGCATTTGTTACAATATCCCCTTCCATCAGTGGATCACCAGGATTGACATTCAGCGAGAATGTTTTCCCCGGAATGTTGATGATCAGTTTTTCCGTGTCATAAATGCCAATTGTAATGTCATCGTTATAGAGACTATTCAGTAGTGGAGCCACTTTTACGAAAGCATTAATCAGTTCATGCTGTGTTTTTTCTACAGTTATCTCATTCACATTTTATCCTCCAAACCCTTAATAAGGGAGTTTTCTTTGTCCATAATTAACTGAAATCCATTTCATCGTTGTAAATTCATCCAAGCTCCATTCCCCATTTAAACGGCCTATACCGGACTGTTTCTCTCCTCCGAAAGCTACAATCGGCTCATCGTTAATCGTGACATCATTCACATGAACCATTCCAGTGTGGACCTTCTTAGCCATTTCTACACCACGCTCAAGATTGGAAGTATGAATTGCTCCGCTTAGCCCAAAACGCGTATCGTTGGCAATTTCAATAGCTTCCTCATCCGTTTCGAACGGAATGATACATACAACTGGTCCAAACAGCTCCTCTTGTGCAACAGCCATATCCGTTTTAACATTAATAAGGATAGTAGGCTCTACCATTCGGCCGGTAATCTTACCATGCAACAGAGGAACAGCGCCTTGTTCTATGCCCTTAGCAATTAACTTTTCCAGTGTCTCTGCTTGGCGGTGGTTGATGACTGGTCCAATGATGGTCTGTGGATCACTCGGATCACCTGTTGTAAGTGTAGATACCTTCTCTTTGAATTTATTTACAAAATCCTGATAGATCGTCTTATGTACAATGATTCTGTTGGCAGACATACAAATCTGACCTTGATGTGTGAATCTGCTGAATGTCGCAGCTTGTACTGCGTAGTCGAGATCCGCATCTTCCATGATAATGAACGCGCTATTGCCGCCAAGCTCAAGTAACGGCTTTTTGAAGTTCTTGATTGCCAGTTGACCTATATAGCTTCCAACCTTAGTCGAACCCGTGAAGGAAATGATTCTCGGAATCGGATGCTCGACGAACGCGTCGCCAATCTCCTTTATATCCGTCACTACAACATTTAATAGCCCCTTCGGTACACCTGCTTCTTCAAAAATTTTGCCGATCAGAGTTCCACCCGTAATGGGTGAATCCTCGTGTGGTTTAAGTACCACACCATTTCCAGCACCCAGCGCAGGAGCAACCGACTTCATAGACAAGAAGAAAGGAAAGTTAAAAGGACTAATCACCCCAACCACGCCTGCAGGGATGCGGTACAGCCGATTCTCCTTACCATCCTCTGTAGAAGGCAGGATCTTACCCTCCATTCTAAGTGGGAACGTTGCCGCTTCTTTTACCATATTTTTTACAAGACCAATCTCAAATGCTGCCTTCAGCCTCGTTCCACCCAGTTCCTTAACAATAATGGATGTAATTTCTTCCTCATTCGCTTCAATATATTTAACAGCGTTCTCAAGGATGTCACGTTTAATATACGGGTTAACCTTATCCCATTCCAGCTTTGCTTTATAAGCTGCTTGATAAGCATCGTCAATGTCAGCAACGCTGGCAATTTGAAAAGTATGGATTACATCATCATTATATGGATTGATGTCTGTCAGTGTTTTACTACTCTTCCCTTCTCTCCATTCCCCACCTATAAATTGTTTTCCTAGTTCTGAATAGTTCATAATATCCCTCCAGTGTATATAAATACCAAACAATCTATATATTTATCGACATAATAGAGATAGTTGTGAAGTCAATTTTCATATTCACGTAAACGTCATTTCAACGACACATTATCTACCTCCAATAAAACAAATCAAGTATTGACAAGGTACAAAGAATAGAACTATAATCTAAACAATTCCTAGAAAAATACTATGAATTACATAAAATTCGAAACATCTAATCATAATTGGGTTGTCCAGAAGAAGGAGTGTAGACAAATGCCAAATGTTCAAACTTTCAAAGCAACTGCCCATTTACAAGATGGGGTTAAAGTCATTACAAAAGCAAGACAATTCGAGCTCGTCATCGATGAACCACAAAATCTTGGGGGTACGGATACAGGAATGAATCCTGTTGAAGCTTTGCTTGCTTCTTTAGGGGCCTGCCAATCTATTGTGGCTCGAGTTTATGCTTCCAAATTTGAGGTAGAGCTTGAAGATTTCAGAGTAGACGTGGAAGGTGATCTGGACCTCGATGGATTTTTTAACCGTTCTGAAGTCCGTCCCGGCTATTCAGATATTCGCTATACATTCTACATAAAGACCCCATCCCCTGCCGAGAAGGTCGAAGCATTCGTACAATTTTTAGAAAGCAAATGCCCTGTGGGTGACACGATTGCTGCCCCGGTAAATCTTAAGCTGAACCGTATCGTGATTGAAAATTAACCGATTGATTAGCTAAATATTATCAAGGGCTGTGAGGTTGCATAAAGCAACTTTACAGTCCTTTTTCATTTCAACCTCTCATCCATCATATAATACTAAAAATGAAGGACCTCGGAGGTACCTAAGGAATGAATCCTATACTGAGCACAGTAGATAATGAGATCGAGCGTTTAACGGCATTCCTGATTGATCAACAGCAGCAAGATGGATCTTGGCACTTTTGTTTTGAGAATGGAATCGTTATCGATGCCTATGTCATCATTCTCTTTCGGATTTTGAACGTACAGAATGAAGCCCTGATTCGACAGCTACATGATCGCATTCTTGCTGAGCAGCAATCCGCTGGATTCTGGCAATTGTATAGAGATGAAAAAGATGGTAACTTATCCACCTCGGTTGAAGCCTACTACGCCCTTCTCTATTCTGGGTACAGTAAGGTGACAGATGAGCCGATATTGCGCGCAAAGCATTATATTCAATCCAAAGGAGGAATTGGAAAAGTAACTAGCATCCTAACCAGAGTCATTCTCGCAGCTACTGGACAGAGCAAATGGCCTTTATCGATCTCTTCGATTCCCCTAGAAGTTCTGTTGTTCCCGTCTTATTTTCCTATTAACTATTTTGAGTTCTCTGGCTACTCAAGAGTGCATCTCACGCCTATGCTTATTATGGCCGATCGACGTTTCTCGATCTCAACAGCGAATGCTCCCGATCTATCTGATCTCATAGACACACGCATTGAAGATACTGAACCCGCTTCCCGTGGATATCATGAGCTGCAGGACGTTATTCAAACTGGCCTAAGCAGACTTCTTGGAAGCCCTCGCTACATTCACGAAGTTGCCCGAACTAAAGCAGAACAGTTTATTCTCCAGCGGATTGAATCCGACGGGACTCTATACAGTTACGCAACTAGTACAATTCTTATGGTGTATGCCCTTCTGGCTCTGGACTATGACCAGCAGCATCCTCTGATTACGAATGCCATAGATGGGCTTACCTCGATGCAATGCCGTTCGGAAAGTAAAACAACAATTCAAAACTCTCCGTCTACGATATGGGATACGGCTCTAATCGCTTATGCTTTACAGGAGGCACAAATTCCCGATCATCATCTCGCGATTCAACGTGCTACTCCTTATCTGCTGACCAGACAACAGCATAAAACTGCTGATTGGAGCATTCATAATCCGGATACGACTCCGGGGGGATGGGGTTTCTCAGAATCTAATACGATTAATCCGGATGTGGATGATACGACCGCTGCTTTACGAGCCATTCGAAGTTTATCAATAACTCAGCCATCCTATCTAGAGTCATGGAATCGTGGACTGAACTGGGTCCTATCGATGCAGAATAAAGACGGTGGCTGGCCAGCTTTTGAAAAAAACACCAATAAAGAAATGCTCACTTGGCTCGCAATCGATGGGGCTAAATCTGCTGCTATTGATCCCTCGGAGGCAGATCTAACCGGGCGCACCTTGGAGTATCTCGGGAACTTTGCCGCCCTTGATACGCGAAACGAATTCATCGGGCGAGGTGTGAAATGGCTGATTCAGCATCAGGAGAAGGATGGCTCATGGTACGGAAGATGGGGCGTTTGTTACATCTATGGGACTTGGGCTGCCTTAACAGGATTGCAGGCCGTTGGCCTGCCACTGGAACATGAAACATTGCAAAAAGGAGCAAATTGGCTCCTAAGCATACAGAACTCGGATGGGGGTTGGGGGGAATCTTGTCATAGTGATCGGCTTTTGAAATATGTGCCATTAGGCGAAAGTACGCCTTCCCAAACCGCATGGGCGCTTGACGCACTCATCACCATTCAGCCGAAATCAACAGCTGCGGTGGAAAAAGGAATTGAAAGATTAATCATGTCTATTCATGAAGAGGATTGGAAAACTTCTTATCCAACAGGCGCTGGTCTCCCCGGTAATTTCTATTCCAATTATCATAGTTATCGCTATATCTGGCCGTTACTTACACTGAGTCATTTTAGAAAAAAATACGGTCAAGGATAATACTCGGTAATAACTAGCGTAGTCCTGCTTCACTTCTCAAGGTGTCTCATAAAAGCTAGATCGCGCCTTATGTAGTCCTTTTTGAGAATCTAGCTCCCCTTTCCAATACCCCGCTCCGGTATGTATTCATCAGTTCAAACAAAAATTCGTAAAAAACATCAGAGCAGCGATCATCGTTATTGGAGAATCGTTGCTCTGATGTTATGAACCGGGGGTTGAATACTTTTGTCCGTTACACTTCCTTCTAAATCACCCATCCATTTATAGCTGTACAAAATACAGTTAAACACCTCGCTGCTCCCGTTACCTTCATCCGCCTCCATACTGTTACACAGAGGGTTACATCATTACTCGATTTACTTTTTGGAGCATGATACCGAAATATTCCCTTTCAAGAAACAGGCGTAATCGTCGGTGGTTTCGGTGACCGTTCCCAAGCATGGGTTACCTGCAATGTTGCAGCATAGGTGATCAATGAAACGATTAGAGTTCCGGACAGTTCAATAATCTGCCCCAGGTCCATTCGTTCCAGTATACCGTGAGCCGTCATCCCGCAAATCGTCATGATAATTCCTCCCGCGCCCACCTTGAATACAACGCGAAAGTCAAAATAAAATCCGATCGTTCCTGCCACAGACATAAAATTCAGCAGTGTCAGCAGCAAAAGCCCCAGTCCGAACCCTATAGCAACCCCTTCGATGCCAATATTAGAACCGAGAACAAAGATCGCAATCACTTCAAAAATATTCGTAAGAATATGGTTCCACATGACGGTTGATGCTTTCCCCAAACCAAGCAGAATCGCTTGCAGTGGTGCTCCAAAATAATAAAGGAAAAATAAGGGGGCAATCAACCTTAGCAGCTCGCCCGCTTCTGGCGAATGATAGATCAAAGTAGTTAATGGTACAGCCCATAAGTACAGGATGATTGTACATGGAAGACCAACAATAAGCGCGGATCGCATAGCCATATCCATCCGACTATGCATAAGCTTGCTATTATTGCTCACACTTGCTTCGCTGATCGCCGGAATTAATGCAGTGGACAACGATTGTGTGAAGAAGCTGGGGAGAAACAACATGGGGAGAGCATATCCCGCTAAAAGTCCAAATTGCTTAGTCGCCATCTCAACCCCCACACCAAACAGGACTAGACTTTTCGTAATCAGCAATGGGAGAAACGCATGATAGAGAGAATGAATAAAACCGCTGCCTGTCATCGGTAAGCCGATGCGCAGCAGATCTCTCAACGTACTGTCTCCTTTGGGTGAAAAACTTGAATTAGGCGGTGGGGTGGGTTTGATCTTCCCTCGATTTGCCCATTTGAAGACAGCAAACAAATAGAGCAAACCAAAACCTTCGCCGATCACGGAAGCCGCCATAGCGCCCGCAGCTGCATAAGTAATCCCATAAGGCAGCAAAACGTTCACAACACCGATAATGACAATGATTTGCGCCAAATTCTCAATAATATCGGAAAAGGCCAGCGGGTTCATGTTCTGTTTTCCACGAAAATAACCTTTTAATACAGCTGACATCGCAATAATTGGAATGATCGGCGTAATAGCGACCATAGCATAATACGCCCGCTGATCGGCTAAAAAAACCGACGCGATCCATTTGGATCCAAATAGAGCCACTAAAGTTAGTATAATACTCAACGTACCCGTAATACTTAAAGATACTTTGAGAATTCGCTTTACTCGCGCTTCATCCTGCTTAACCTCAGCTTCTGAGACAAGCTTTGAAATCGCAACAGGAAGCCCCAGCTCTGTCAGCGTAATAAACAAGGGTAGCAGCGGATGAGCAATCATAAGCAGCCCTACCCCCTCGGCTCCTAAGAAACGTGCCAGCAAAACGCCATTCAAAAATCCGAGCCCTTTTGTAAAAAATGACGACACAGTTAAAATGAACGTGCCACGAATAAAGCTTTGTTTACGCATCCCCATCTCTACGCATCTCCACCTATGGTTTGTCCTGGTCCTACTTTCTAACTTATTCGAACAAACACAAGTACATGCAGACAAGTATTTGCAAAGTATATAATCTGCAAAAAGCCCGACACACCATAGTTGGTATACCGGGCAATTTCCTCATATTCTAGTATCCGATAAAGGAGTTGAAATCCCCCCTCCATACTCATGTGGAGTAGTGGAAATGAAATATATGATCCCCCCGCAACAATAAGTACAACAAAAAAACCGCGAAAAATATCGCGGTTTTTAGAAATGATTAATATTAACGATCTATCTAACATTAACGCATGACACCTAGTCGATTTTATTGAATTCAATCCAATCGATCTGCAAACCTGGTTTGATGAACTCCAATTTCATATCATAAAGACCTGCTTCGAGTTCAACTTTCACAAGCTTTTGTCTGATCCACTGACCTTCAGTACCATTTGTTTGAATGGTTGTCATCAATTGATCATTCACTGATACATTGCACGCACTTTGAGCCAGCTCAGGTTCCGTTGACATGATATGCACCAGGATACGGTATTGACCAGCCTGTTCCACTTTAAAGCTAGTCGATCCTTCTACGACAGGTTTAACCTGTGGATTCTGTGATAAGGATTGAGCTTGTTCTCCAGTAAGTGAAGGATTAGCTTTAAAGAACTCTACAGTTTCTACAATTTCCTGTTTTCTCGAGAATACAGGTGCATTCATGATAAACTCACAAATGTTTATGGCAGAACGTTGGAGCTCTCCACGGGTTAACGTACCATTTTCCAAGGACTCAATGGTGTTATCATTCCATCCGTTAATTTCTGCACCATAGTTAGGTACAACCATGTAGAGGTCGTTTTGTGCACGAACCATCCAATTTGTAAATTTCCGATCTGCTGGTCCACCATTAACTACATCATTCATGATCGCCCACCAGTCAGTCATTACAATGCCTTTAAAGCCCCACTCCCCACGAAGAATCGTGGTGTTCAAATCATAATTCGAAGCCGCCCAGTGTCCATTAACTGGATTGTAGGAGGTCATTATAGAATTCGAACCGCCCTGCTTCACGGAGATTTCAAAACCTTTCAAATAAATCTCACGAAGTGCACGTTCAGACACCACGGCGTTTACTTTACTACGATGTTTCTCCTGATTGTTACAAGCGAAATGCTTCATCGTAGCGGTTGAGCCGCCTTTCAAGATACCGCGAGTACATGCAGCAGCAAACACCCCAGAGATCAAAGGATCTTCTGAAAAATACTCAAAGTTACGTCCATTAAGCGGACTGCGTCGGATATTAAGGCCAGGTCCAAGCAAGGAATCCACGTTATTTCTTAACAACTCTTGCCCTTCCATAACATAAAGCTCTTCTACCAAATCCGCATTCCAAGTAGCTGCAAGAAGCGTTCCGATTGCAACTTGAGTCGCCTTTGCTCCGCTGTCCATACGAATCCCTGAAGGACCATCAGCTGTACAAGCCACTGGAATTCCGAGATTAAATAAACTGTCACTTACTCCTCCAAATGCAGAAGCCGTGCCCGGTGTAACTAAAGGACTGCTCATCCCTTCACCACGTACAATTGCAGCCAAATCCTCATCACTGAGCTGTGCAATGAAGGCTTCCATGCTAACCTTCTGTTCATATACGTCTCTTAATTTATATCCTTTATTACCTGTTTGTGAGATCGTCTCTGGAAGATTAGTTTCAATTCGCTCAGCCAACGAAATTTTACGTTTAGGAACTTCAACATAAACAATCTCGTACGAACCGTCCGCCTTCTGAGCGCCTGGCATCATTCTCGTAAAGCTTTCTGTAGGCGCGAGAGCTTCTTGCAATTGCTCCACAACTTGAAGAGCTTCAACGACATAGCCGTCTTTACCCTCAACACTGACTGCCACCACTTGTTTAACACTAGTTCCCACATACAAGCGGTACGTACCTTCTTCGAGAACATAGGCAGAAGCATGTCCTGTCACGCCTGCGTCATCATAAGAAGCCATAGAATGAGCTGAGAAACTCACGTTAAGGCGCTGTGCTTCACCTGGTTCAAGAACTTTCGTCTTACCGAATGACACCAGAGCTTTAGCTGGTTTACCAAGCTTACCTTGCGGAGCTTCATAATAGACCTGAACAACCTCTTTACCAGCAAAGGAAGTTCCTGTATTGGTAACGGTTACGCCGATTTCAATGAAAGACTCGCCTTCTTTGGTAATCAATTTGGCTTCTTCTGGCTCGATACTAAAAGTTGTATAAGATAAACCATAACCAAATTCAAATTGAACCTTATCTGGACAAAATGTCTCGAAATAACGATATCCTACATAGATATCTTCCTGATACAAGTTCGTAAATTCATTGCCGTAATTCTGTGTTGATGGGTAATCATTGATGGAATAAGCGATTGTATCCGTCAGTTTACCACTTGGAGTTACCTCTCCAGACAGCACATCTGCAATCGCATTTCCGCCTTCCATACCACCCTGCCATGAATAAATCACAGTTGAAATTGGATATTTATAGCTTTCATCGTTCATCCAGTTCATATCAATAATGTTGGAGACATTCAGGACAACGATTGTTTGCTCAAAATATGTAGTTACCTGCTTCAGCATTGCCTGTTCATCATTTGTTAATTGGTAGCTGCCCGGTGCATCAGCATTATCCTGATCTTCCCCTGCCGTGCGTCCAATTACAAGAATGGCTTTATTCGATTTGTTTCTAGCTTCGGAAACCAATTCATTGCTCAAAGACATTTCCTTCTGATGCCAAGGTTCTGCAGCCCATGCGCCTCCACCATTATCAAATGGATTCTGTTCAATCCACTTTTCATAGACAGCAGCCAGCTCTTCGTTAACTGTAAAGTTCTTCTTAGTGCGAAGACCATCCAATAAATTGGTCGTATAAGTAACATGGACACTACCGCCGGAACCTGTACCACTGCGATAATAATTCACTTGGGATCTGCCAAAAATCGCAACATTATCGCCTTCGCCAAGCGGAAGTACCTGATTATCATTCTTCACCAGCACCGCACCTTCAGCGGCTACTGTCCGGCTAAATTCTGCAAAACCTTCTAATGGAATTCCCACATTCTGTGTGCTCAACTTATTTCCTCCTGTTGTTCAATTCTATAGGTTGTTTCTTGAAATCTTCAATTCCTTTAATAACATGCTAACAATGCATCTATATCATTATAGTACATTGGAAAACTGGAATATATATAATAATTAACTTTATTAATATAATAATTTTAGTTTGGACCCTTCACTAATTTAATAACGAGTAATTTTGCTGTTGGATGTAAGACCGAAGGAAGAATATGATATGGCACATATTCCAGGGGCTATATCTATTCCTATTGAAGAATTAGAAGAGAAGCTTGCTTACTTACCCTCAAATTGTGATGTAGTCGCTTATTGTAGAGGACCTTACTGTTTAATGTCCGTGGAGGCAGTCGAATTATTAAAAACAAAAGCAAGAAGATTAAGAAGTGTTGCTAGAAAGGCGGAAAATCTAATGTCGACGAAAGTTAGTGATTCTACAAGTATTAGCAATCACCCTGAATGGTTACAAAGTTACCTCGTTTCTCCAGAAAAGCAACACCAATTATATCGGAAAACACTATTTATTGTCATCATTTCGCAAATTTTTGGAGGAGCAGGTCTTGCTGCTGGAATCACTGTAGGCGCCCTCCTAGCTCAAAACATGTTAGGAACCGATAGCTTCTCGGGCGTTCCTGCTGCACTATTTACACTAGGATCTGCTGGGGCAGCATTATTTGTAGGACATCTATCGCAAAGATTCGGAAGGCGTTCTGGTCTTGCTACTGGCTTCTTAATAGGCGGATTAGGAGCAATCGGAGTCGTAATTTCTGCTTTAACTAATAATATTCTACTTTTAATGTTCTCATTGCTTATCTATGGAGCAGGCACAGCAACTAATTTGCAGACACGTTATGCGGGTACAGATCTGGCGGCCCCCACTCAACGAGCAACAGCGATTAGCATCGCGATGGTTTCAACTACATTTGGTGCTGTTGCTGGGCCAAACTTAGTTAATGTAATGGGGAAGTTCGCTGAATCTATTGGTGTCCCGGCTCTTGCCGGACCGTTCATTCTAGCTGCTGCAGCATACATTGTCGCTGGTTTAATCCTTCTAGCTTTACTTAGACCAGATCCGCTCGTTGTTGCAAAAGCTCTTGCAGAGGCACTAAGCTCCACTCCAAGTCATCCTGATCATTCAACAGGAAATACAGCTTCTTTCAACAAAAAGGGCGTTATTATTGGAGCCACAGTAATGGTCTTAACTCAAGTTATCATGATCGCAATAATGACAATGACTCCAGTACATATGGGACATCATGGACATGGACTGAAATCAGTGGGACTTGTTATCGGATTTCATATAGGTGCGATGTACATCCCTTCTCTTTTAACAGGGATTCTCGTTGATAAAGTTGGACGAAAAGCAATGGCAATTGCTTCAGCAGTCACTCTACTTCTTGCAGGCATAACAGCGGCTATAGCTCCTGCTGATTCTTTACTTGTGCTTATCATTGCATTGTCTTTGCTCGGACTAGGTTGGAATTTCGGTTTAATTAGCGGCACTGCACTAATCTTAGATTCTACTACACTAAATTCCAGTTACGCCATTTTATCACTTGGTGGAGGCTTCGTTGCATTATTGCTTATTCCAGTCGTTCTTTCGTCTCGAAATTTGAATAACAATAACAAAGGTTGACCTCAAGAAAGATATGAGATCAACCTATGACTTTTAATAGTAATTTATTTTAAAAAATAGCGTACATTTCAATCCACAAGTGGGCTAATCGTCATTTGTATAATACTAATTTCACCATGACCGCCCGTGATTCTCAGCGTATTAATAGCACCCGGCAATACATTGACGGTAATATTCGTACGGCCACTAAATTGTTGATCTCCACCAGTGGAGAGGGCATTAAGGAGCGAGTAATCCTTATCATTGACGTATAAATTCACTTTTGCCAGACGTTCACTCGTAGCATAATGAAGTTCAATGGAAGCTCTGCCTCCCTCTCCTCCCTCTATATTATTGAAAATAACGTAGGAACCCTCTGTTTGTAAGTGGCTCACCACCTGTTGACCTGATTCTAGCGTCTGTATTTCTGCTCCTCCAAAAACCATACAATCCGCAGCCGGATATGTCTTAAGATAAGGATTGACTTCCGGTGTAGTTCCAATCGATGAGACGCCCTCTTTTGTCTGAATAACCGGCTTGATCGTACCGTCTTCGTTGAACTCTAGGTAATCGATACACACGCTACGCAGATTACCTTCTCCAGAAATGGACTGATTATGATAGAACAAATACCATTGGTCTTTGAACTCCACCACGGAACCATGAGTTGTTGAACAGCCTGTCGGCTCTAGAAAGATCCCTCTGTACATCCACGGACCAAGCGGATTCTCACTGGTTGCGTATCTCATTCGATTATTGTCTTCTAAGTTATCCGCATAGGTAAGGTAGTAAAGACCGTTTCTTTTGAATACCCAGGCTGCTTCATGGAAATCTTCTAGTCCCTCCATTTCAGTCATCCCGTTCTTCAGAGACAACATATCTTCATTCAGTTCCCCGCCAAGACATGTACTCCCTCCGCCGTAATACATATAAGCGCGATCATCTTCGTCCACTAACACACATGGATCGATCAAAGCGAATCCACCAAGCCCTGGAATATATCCCTGATCGGTAAAATCACTTGCTGGCTTCTTGCTTGTCGCTACCCCAATTTTCCACGAATCATTCCAATTCGAGTCACTCGGATGAGGATAATAGAAATAGTAGGTTCCATTCTTGTACGCACAGTCTGGAGCCCACATGAAACCGCCTTCAGGTCTGCCCCAAGCGACATCGTCCGAACTAAGAATTTCACCTTCATCCACCCAATTCACCATATCTTGAGAGGAAAACACGTGGTATCTGTCCATAAGATCACAGCCTCTGGCTGGATCCATATCATGGGAAGCGTAAATATAAATCTTACCATCACTCCAGACATGAGCTGATGGGTCAGCCGTATAGATGGATGTAATTACAGGATTCAAAGATGTTCTCTTTTTTGATTCGACAATTATATCTTGATTGTTGTTAGACATGATAAGACCTCCTAAAGTATGCTTTTTTGATAGGTTGCTATTCTACTTCTGTATTTGACCATGAGTATTTAGGTTGCCAAGACAGGAGCTTTTTCGCCAAAGTATTACTGACAATAGCCTCTCTATCTTGGAATGTCTTACGCAAGTCTCCTACTTCAGAGTAAAAGCTCTTCAGCAGTTCTTCTGTTGTTCGGTCACTTAATGTATCATCTCCAGTGATGTTCAGGTGGATGGCTCCATTAAGTTCAGCTTGAAGAGCGGCAATACAAGCCGTCACTGCATCCCGAATATCAATATAACTCCATAAAATAGGTTTGAACGTCTCCGGTTTTGCTATCGCAAGATGTCGATAATCTCCAGGACCAGTAATCATAGAGAAACGTAGGGATGTCACCTGCATACCGTTTCTCCGGTGAAACATTTCAGCAGTCAGCTCGTTGACGACTTTGGAGAGTCCATAACATTCTTGCGGTAGCTGTGGATGGTCTTCGTCTACCGGAAAATAATGCGGTGAAAAGGGTTGTGGAGCCCAAGCAAATCCGTAGGATGACTCACTTGAGCCCATTATCACTTTACGAATACCCAAGAGAGAAGCTGCTTCCAGTACATGATAACCAGCCACTGTATTGTTCGCATAAATATAAGAATATGGATAATGAATCGGAGCAGGTATTGCAGCTAAATGTATGATAGCATCTACGCCTTCAAGCGATCCCACCACTTGCCCGAAATCATTCAGATCGACTTTAATCTGCTTGCAATGAATTCGATCAGACAGATGATTATCTAACGACACAACATCATATTTCTGCTCTTGGAGCATCCCGATTACTTGAGAGCCAAGTTTGCCCCCACCACCAGTAACGGCAATAGTGTTCATTTCAATCTACCTCCTTGATCTGCGGTTATTTTAGTACTGTAATCTAAGGGCGTACCAATGTTCCGTCTGCTTTGCGGTCCAGAGGATAAGGCCGGTGATATTGACTAGAACTCCATTGTTCTCTGAGAAGAGATTTAGCCTGCACTTCATCGATATCAATACCTAATCCCGGTTTGTCAGAGGGGTACAGGTACCCACCTTGTCTGACGATATGTCCTGGAAAAGCTTCTAATTCTTCCTGCTTGAAATGATTAATTTCCTGGATGCCGAAGTTCCAAAGTGCCATATCCAGATGAACTGCAGCTGCCTGGTTCACTGGATCATTTTCTCCTCCTTCTTGCCAAGCCGTGCGGACACCGTAGATTTCACCCAATGCGGCTATTTTACGACAGGCACTGATGCCCCCTGCCTTAGAAACTCGTACCCTAATAAAATCAATCAGTTTCTCCTGCATAAGCCCTGTCCATTCCTGCGGGTTCACAAATAACTCACCCACAGCCTGCGGTGTTGCGCTCTGTTGCCGAAGCTGGCGGTACCAACCAATCTGCTCTGGTGCTATTGCATCCTCTAAGTAGAAAAGACTGTAAGGCTCTAAGCGTTTTGAGAGTTGAATCGCATGTATAGGCGAGAGGTGCTCATGGACATCATGAGTGAACTGAACGCCGGATCCAAATTCCACACGAAGCTTCTCGAACATGTCAGGAATGGCATTCAGATAAGCATGCTCGTCAAATACAGGACCACTGCTCCAAGGATGGACAGGAAGCTTCGCTTCCTTCCCGCTGACAAACCCACCGCCGCCGTATCCTCCCATCTGGACACGAATCACTGTGTAACCTTCCTCAATGAATTTATAGACATCTTCCTTGAGCTCTGTGATATCATTGCCACCAGCATGGCCATAACAAGGGATCGCCGAACGGCAGGCACCTCCCAGAAGCTGATAGACTGGCAGGTTCGCTTCTTTACCTTTGATATCCCACAAGGCCATATCAATACCACCGATAGCCGTATTAAGAATCGCACCGTTTCTCCAATAACCACTCATATGCATAAGATGCCAGAGGTCTTCAATATTTGCCGGATCACGACCCTTTAGAAGTGGTGCAAGCAGTTGCTCAACAACTTGAACTACAGCCTCAGGATTATACAAATCTGATGCGGAACCAATCCCATACAATCCATCCTGATCCGTCGTTACTTTCACAATTGTCCAGCTTCCATCATGTCTGGTGCGGATGCATTCTACTCCTGTTATTTTTGCCATGATTTCACCATCCCCTTTTGTGTCGCTTTTATTTTAATGTAATCATCGACACATCCAAACGGGACGTTATTAAACTTTCCACCGCATTTCTATCCTCTTCCTGTTGATGGGATAGAATGGAACAAAAAACGTCCCAGACTGTCGTAAAACGACAACTTGGGACGCCTTTTTATTAATCAAAAACCCTTATGATAATCACTTCAAATTATAAATCCGATACAGTAGGTCTGTGGTCTCCGCACGTTTCAGCAGCCTTCTGAATTCAGATTGGCGTCACTTCCATGCAGTAACTCCGCAGCTTATTTTTTGGCAGCAAGATAAGCGTCTATTTGTTTCTGAGTTTCAGTAATAATTTTATCAAGTCCGTTTTTCTTTTGAGTCTCCACATAATCCGCTACAGCTTTGTTAACATCCTTCACCATACCGTATTCAATCGGTCTGCTGATCTCATCGGTGGCTTGATCGCGTTTAGCTAATTCATTCTTCATAGCATCTTCAGCAATAAACAGACCGTCAATCGGGGAATTCACATTGTACGGCTGATTAGCAAAATCGGCTTCTTTCACCCAGAAATCTTTAGCATAAGTTGTTGTTGGACGCATGTATTGAGGTTTCCAGAACGCCCATTGTCCACCCCACTCCATGTAATTACTCGTAGAAGACTGCATGCCTTCCGGATAATCCGCAGCTTCACCATTCAGGACATAGGTTTTGCCTTCGATACCGTATTGCAACAAATCATATAGCGTTTGGTCAGTCTCAACCATATCAAGGAAACGAAGTACCCGATCTGGATTCTTGGAGTTTACATTGATGGCTACAACATTAGCAAGTGCTGTACGGTTGACATACTTTTTGTCTGGATACATGAGCGACATCCCTTGTTTATAGGAAGCATCAGAGAAGCCTGGATCAGCATAAGCCCATTCATGTGATGTTACAGTAAAGAGCAATTTACCGTTTCTCCACTGATCTTCTGCTCCTTCTTTATCAATCATGGCATCTCTGTTGATCAGTTTGTCGTCATACCATTTCTTTGCCAAAAGAGAAGCTTCGAGGAAGAAAGGCTGTTGTTCAACAGATTGAATAGTAATTTTTGGATCACTCAGATAGAAGCCTAACCCATGGAAGTTGAGATCTACCCATTCATCGCGGATATAATACAAAGATAGAGGTGTAGTACGGGAAAGCTTCTCGTTCGGATAAGCTTTTTTCAGCTCACGAAGCAGATTGTCGACATCTTCAATCGTTTGAATAGAATCCGGAGCGATGTTAATGCCTGCTTTTTCAGCCAGATCTGAACGCCATCCAGCAAATTTACGTTCATTCATTTTCATTGTCCATGGAAGTCCTACGATTTGTCCGTTAACTGTTGCAGCTCCTAACGTTCCTTGTTCTACATATTTCTTCTCAAGATTAGGCGCATATTTCGGGAGCAGATCATTTAAGGCCATGTAGGAACCTTTTGCAGCCATTTGTTTATAGGAGAGCCAATCTCCATCAAAGTTCATATCCCAGTTATCCCCGGATGCGGCCATCACGAGCATTTTTTCCTTGAAGTCGCCAAAAGGTATGAAATTTACGGAGAACTTAACGTTTAGGCCTTTGGATTTCACGTAATCACTAATTTTGGACCAAACCTCGTCCGTGGCCGCCTTTTTGTCCCCACCGAAATAGAATTTGAGTGTAACTTCATCTTCACCTTTCGCAGGCTCTGTGTTAGAACCGGTGTTGCCCTTGTTTTGATTCGTTTCATTGGATGAAGTATTTCCGCCACTCGAGCTACATGCGGACATAATCAGTCCTAGCAATAGCATTGCTATCAGGACGATCTGAAATCTACCCATGCGTTTGCGCATCCTAATCTCCCCTTTTACCTTTAATTTATACTATACGACTTAAGTCGACATAGTTAACCTTTAACTGCTCCAACCATAAGACCTTTAACGAAATAACGTTGCAGGAATGGATACAAGAAAATAATAGGTCCAATGGTTATAACTGTTAGCGCCATTTTGATAGACTCGGAAGGAATCTGAGCTGAAATCCGCTGCATCGCTGCCGCATTTCCAGAGTTCTTCAAGAAATCGACATTAGAGATCAATGTACGCAGAAGGAGTTGCAGTGGTTGAAGCTCTTGCTTATCGACGAACATTAACCCGAGGAACCAGTCGTTCCAATACCCGAGTGCTACGAACAAGCCAACAGTCGCTAGAACTGGTAGAGCCAGTGGCATGATCAGCCTAGAATAGATTCTGAATTCACCTGCACCGTCCATTTTGGCCGATTCATGCAGATCCTCTGGAATAGAGAGCATAAAGTTTCGAATTAGAAACATATTGAAGGCATTCCCCAGCGATGGAAGAATAAGCGCCCAAATCGTATCTTTCAAATGCAGGTATCTGACGATAACGATATACCAGGGAACCAATCCCCCACTGAAGAGCATGGTGATGATGACAAAGATAGAAAGAATATTCCTATATTTAAAAGAACGTCTTGCCATTACATAAGCGCCCATGCTCGTTAAGAAGAGCGACAAAATAGTTCCGACAACAGTGACGAATGTGCTGACTCCGTACGCTTCAAAGATTCGATTAGAGCCAAGAAGTAAAATACGATAGGAATCAAATGTTATCGTCTTCGGCCATATAGAATAGCCGTACTGCATAATATCTTTTTCCGTACTAAGCGAGCCTGAGATCACCATGAGAAACGGGAACAGGCAGGCCAGACTGAATAGGCCGATGACCAAAGCGATTAGGAACTGGCTGAAAGAGAATTTTCTTGCTGACATCGTGTGGGATGACCTCCTTAAAGTTAGATGAGCTTGGCTTTAGAATATCGCTGAGTCTTTGTCGATTTTGCGTGCCGCATAGTTACTCCCAAGGACTAGGAAGAAGGCAACAAAGGACTGTAGAAAGCCCGCAGCGGAAGCCATCCCAATATCACCAGATTTACGCAGGCTCCGATAGACAAAGGTGTCAATAACATCTGTGGTTGGAAAGAGTAGAGAAGCGTCACCTACCATGGCGTAGAACATCCCAAAATCAGCATTCATAATTCTACCTACTGCTAGTAGCGTCAGGATGATAATCGTTGGCCGCAGCATAGGAATACTGATGTACCTGATCTGCTGCCATCTAGATGCTCCATCAATGGAAGCAGCTTCATAATAGGAACTGTCAATAGAGGTTAACGCGGCCAAATAGATAATTGTGCCATAGCCAGTGATTTTCCAGCGGGCAGCAATGGTTAGGATAGCCGGCCACAGCTCGGCTCTACTATAGAAGTCAATCGGTTGAAGATTTAGGTACTCCAGGAAGCGATTTATCGCTCCATTCTCATAGTTCATCAGATTATAAGCGAATACACCTACAACAATCCATGAGATAAAGAACGGTAAAAAGGTCAAGGATTGCGTAATTCGTTTGAAATACTTATTGCGCATTTCATTCAATAGGAGAGCAAACCCAACTTCAAAAACGAGCCCTATTGCTATAAAGAGAGCATTTAATAGGATCGTGTTGCGGATGGCCCGGAATGCCACCGGAGAAGAGAATACATAGTCAAAGTTGCTGAACAGTGGGTCCATCCAATCACTTCCAAAAATCCCTTTGGAGAAATCAAAATTCTTGAAGGCGATTACAAGACCAGCCAGCGGTAGATAGTTAAAGAGCAAGAACAGTACCCCGACGGGTAAGAACATGAGCAGCAAGGTGCGATTTTTGTACAGTTCCTTGAACACTCCGTTTAGTTTCATATCGATTTCCCTTTCGCTGTTTGGATAAATTAATTGTAAAAGAGTGGATGTGCACTTACTATGAGTCAATCTTGCACTTTGTTGATTCATTTTTATCCTGATCCACGAGATATCCAATTCCCTGTGTAAAAATAAAAGTAGCGATTCTCTTAGATGCGAGAATCGCTACTTTATAAGTCTTTTAACGATTTGATTGAGTCAGGCCATTAATGGGCCTCACCTGTTTTGGACAATTCTTCGTCTACCTTCATAGGGTGTCGCAATAAAATACGGGTCCCTCCTTGTGCTCCGATCTGAATCTGTAGCTTATAGTCAGAGCCAAAATACAGCTTCAGACGGTCGTTCACATTGCGCAAGCCCACACCTCTCCGAGTAGTTGTATACATTTCCTCCTCAGGATCTTCATAATCCAGCTCGTCAATGATACTTTGTGGAATGCCTTTTCCATTATCTGCAATCTCGATGATCATATCTTCCTTTTCACGTCTAGCGGACACAATGATTTTCCCCTTCTCGAAGTCAGTCCGCACACTATGTTGGATTGCATTTTCTACTAGAGGTTGTAGCAGCAGGCGAAGGAATGGAAAATCCAGCAAATCCTCATCTATGGAATATAAAATCCGGATTGTTTTGCCCATTCGGGCCTGTTCAATCAGCACATAAGCTTTAACTTGCTCAATCTCACGCCGCAGCGTGGTAATCTCCTTTCCTTGATTCAGGCTGAGCCGAAGTAGATTTCCCAGTGCAGATACCATATCACTAATGTCGCTGCGGCCATGATTTTCTGCCTTCCACCGAATAGATTCAAGCGTATTATAGAGAAAATGTGGGTTGATCTGGTGGCTGAGCACCTGAAACTCCAAAGCCTTCTTCTTTCGCTCGGAACGCCACGCTTCCTGGATCAATACGTCAATCCGCTGGACAAGACTTCCGACGCCTCGATACAACCAGCCTACTTCATCTGTTCTTGACGAAGTCAACGCTTCTGTCTGGAAATTGCCCTCTTCCATTCTCCGCATAAGCCTTACCAGACGTGCGATAGGGTGGGTGAAATACACCGTAATGTAAAAAACAACGGCAAAGCAGCAGACGAGATAAATAAACAGAAAGATGATTAGCAGACGTGTCATTTCATCACTTGTTCCAGTCAGTTCCTTCAATAACGTCAGGCTGACAATCGCCCAAGGCTCACTGTCTAAGCTGACATAAGTAGTAAGATACTTGTGTCCATCAATCTTGATCGTTTGTGAGCCTGCCGGATTTTTTTGAAGATGGGTAATGAACGAATTCGAAGGAAATCGTGTGCCGGCCCATTCATTGGATGATGAGTCATAATAAATAGTACCGTCACGATTCATGAGTAGCAGCTTCTGATTCTTCAATTGCTCAGTGGGTGAGAAGTAACGCTTCAAATGATCCTCTGAAACTTCTGTAACGACCATACCTCGGGGCTTACGGTCATAGAGTCCTGAAAAACGCTTAATATATCCTAGCAGAGGGCGTCCATATTTTCCTTGCTGTGGCATAAATAACTCCCACATTGGACCTACAGTCCCTTGTGACCGCGTAAACCATTCCTCTGAAGTTATATTCGCCGCTTCTCCCAAAGTATTCATATAAGAAGGATACAGCGAAGGATTTATTGGATATACTCGCACTCGGAAAGCATCGATTTGTGGAGTGGCCTGATAGAGCACAGTAAGTAGATTTACAGTAAAATCCTCTTCTTCAGCAGAATTGGCGGGCGGATCAATCAGTAAATCTTGTACACGTTTATTGCCGATAAGAGTGTTGACCTGATCATTAAGTGTATTAAGATAAATCTCAAAATTTTTAGCTGCTTGCTGAAGGTAGCTCAGTGAGATCTTAGTGTTCGTATTCGTGATGCCTTCAATAGACTTAATATGCGCAAAGTAAGCAAAGATGAGAAAAGGCACAATAATAATCATAAAAAATACCAATATAATACGGTTCCTTAACGATGCGCCCAGACGCAGAGTGAAACGATTCATAACAATTCCCCCAATCCTTACATGTCGACAATAATCCCCGCAATAATTTGCGATCCACTCATTGTGGCAAAAAATGCATTTTATATAATTAGGCTGTAGCATTCATCATCTTATGGAAAAGAGGAATCGTATTGACTGGAGCTAGCAAAACCGTTGTACATATCATCTCTCATACACACTGGGATAGAGAATGGTATATGCCCTATGAAGCCCATCACGTTAAGCTTATCGAAACTATAAATTCTTTGATCGAGACGTTTGAATCCGACCCGGATTTTAAGAGCTTTTATCTAGATGGACAAACCATAGTAGTGGAAGATTATTTACAGGTCTATCCTGAAAAGCGTGAAATCATCCAGAGATTATGCGATGCTGGCAAGCTCTCTCTTGGGCCGTGGTATATTCTTCAAGACGAATTTCTGACAAGCGGTGAAGCTAATGTTCGCAATCTGCAAATCGGACATCGTGATGCAAGGACATTCGGTCCCATCTCTAAGATCGGCTATTTCCCGGATTCTTTTGGCAATATGGGCCAAGCTGCACAGATTCTTCAGCAAGCTGGAATCGATACAGCCATCTTCGGCAGGGGTGTGAAAGCTACTGGGTTCAACAATCGCGTGGTAGATGCCTCTGATCAGGAATCTCCTTACTCTGAGCTGATCTGGCAATCTCCTGACGGCTCCAAAGTGCTCGGTATTCTCTTTGCGAATTGGTACAACAATGGCATGGAAATTCCTGTTGATCCTGATACTGCTAAAAGCTACTGGGACCATCGCATTGCACGTACCAGACAATATGCTTCCACCCGACATTTACTGCTTATGAATGGATGTGATCACCAGCCCATCCAAACCGATCTTTCAGAAGCTTTACGTGTTGCGCGTGAATTATATCCAGACTGTGATTTCATTCATTCTAACTATGATGATTATATAAAAGCCGTTAAAAATGAGCTTCCCGATGACCTAACCCTTACTACAGGGGAGCTGCGTGGGCAACATACAGACGGCTGGTACTCACTAGTAAATACTGCTTCAGCGAGGGTATACATCAAGCAGCTCAATCAACAGAACCAGACTCTTCTAGAAAAAATAGCTGAACCGCTAGCCGCTATCGCACATGGATTAGGCAAAGCTTATCCGCACGGTCTAATGCAATATGCCTGGAAGACGCTTATGCAGAACCATCCGCATGACAGTATTTGCGGCTGCAGTGTAGATGAAGTCTACCATGAGATGAAGACTCGGTTTGCAAAAAGCATGGAGGTCGGATCAGCCCTCATAACTGACAGCGCCAGATTCATTAGTGCTAAGGTCGATACCTCTATCTTCGCATCATTTGGAGAAGACGCCACTGCGTTCGTAGTTTATAATACTAGCGGCTATTCTAGCAGCAGCGTTGTGACCTTGGAAATTGAGTGGTCTCATCGTTTCTTCAATCAAAGTGAAGACCCAAGTGCCGTGTTCAAGCAAGTCTCTGACAGATCGCATGGCGAGGGCTACCTGGTCAATTCCCAAGGTGATCGATTAGACTGCACTGTTGAAGATCTGGGTGTACGCTTCGGTTACGAGCTGCCTAACGATAGATTTAGACAGCCTTATATGGCGCATGCATTACGGCTAACCTTTGAGGCAAAATCGCTTCCTGCCCTAGGACTGGCAACTTTTGCTTGGATTCCCGCAATGGACACAGCGATATCGAAATCTTCAAGTGACACACTGATTACCGATGACTTCACTATGGAGAATGAATTTATTCGAGTCATAGTGGCACAAGACGGCAGCTTTTCTATGTTCGACAAAGGCAGCGATGAGCTGTACAGCGATCTTGGTGTATACGAGGATGTCGGCGACATAGGTAATGAATACATCTTCAAACAACCCGAAGGTGATGTAGCCATAACTACACGCGGCATCCCTGCTGAGATTCGCCTAACGGAGAATACCCCTTACAGAGCTGCTTTTGAAATCAGACACACCTTAGAAGTTCCAGCCACAGCAGATGAACAGTTACAGCAGGAAGTAGAAACCATGGTTGAGTTCCGTAAGCGGAAGTCGGTCCGGTCACAGCAGCTTGTCCCTCTAAATATTGTGACTCGAATCAGTCTGGAGCGTGAAAGCCATGCATTGCAAGTGCATACTCGAATCGACAACACCGCCAAGGATCACCGTCTACGTGTTCTGCTGCCAACTGGCATTAAGACGGCGCTTCATTACGCAGATTCCGTCTTTGAAGTCGCAGAGCGCGAAACCATACCTGCACCGGAATGGGAGAACCCAAGCAACTGTCAGCATATGCAGGCGTTCGTGGATGTACATGCCGATGATCGCGGCTTGACCGCAGCCGGTAAAGGTCTTAATGAGTACGAGGTGTTGCAGGATGATAAAGGTACAATCGCCCTAACACTCCTTCGTTCCATAGGAGAACTTGGCGACTGGGGCGTCTTTCATACCCCTGATGCTCAGTGCCTTGGCGTTAATGTAGCAGAGTGGAGCCTTATCCCACATGGCGGAGGTGACAACCGCTTCGCGGCCTACCGTGAAGCCTATCGTTATGCTGTTCCCGTCACCACTGCTCAGACCGGTATTCATGAAGGAACACTTCCTCCTGTGCACAGTTTTCTGGCATGGGATGGTAAAGAAATGGCTTTTTCCAGTTTAAAAATCAATGAAGATAATGGAGATTTAATGGCACGCTGGTACAATCTTGCTTACACGCCTTCGAATTTGAGTATTAATACCCGAGAAAACTCCCTGCTATACCACAGTAATATCATGGAAGAAATGACCTCCGAGGTTCAGACACAGCCGATTCCTGTATGTAAGGCTGGGATTGTAACTATAGGAATCACGCCACTATAAATACTTGCAAAGATCCAGGGTGCCAGGTTCTTCCGAACCTGAGCAACCTGGATTCTTTATTCTTCAGCAATTCCAAGCTGTCTTCTGAAATCCTTAGGGGTGCAGCCTACCTGTTTCTTGAAAAGCTTTGAGAAATGCACCGGGTCTTTGTAACCGACCTGATAGGAGATTTGATAAATTTTAAACTGCACATCGTATAGCATTTCTTTTGCCTTTTTAATGCGAATATCTGTTAAATATTCAAGAAAGGTCATATGCAATTCTTTCTTAAATAACTTACTAAGCCAAACCGGAGTTACGTGAACCGCAGAAGCTACAATTTGCAGCGTTAGGCTTTCAGCATAATCACGGTGTAAGATCTTCTCAGCTTCGCTAACAATTTGGCTAGGTGTATGCGAAAGCTTTCGAAAGTCGGCAGCAATCTCATGCAGAAAGACCTCTGTTTGTTCACGAAGCGCCTGCAGGGTATCGTATTGCTCCAACAGCTCCCAAACTGCGATCGGATTATTTTTCCAATGCTTAAGGACGGTTCCCTCCGCTCCTCGCCGGAACACTTCGAACAGCCATTCAAAAATTTTCTGCTGGATATCCCTAAGTTGTGTAAGCTGCCAAGACTGTATCATCTCGATAAAGGTATCCATCGCTCTTGTTATATCTTCATCCGAACCATATCGAACTAAATCAAGCATTTCTTCCGGGTTCTGAAGTGACAAGTTATCACTCTCCCCGTCGTAAAATAGTCCTTGCTCAGTGAATAATCTGTTGCCCCCATAAACCGCCTTTTGCTCCATTACACTCACAGCCTCAATATACATATGGTGCAAGTTTCTTGTATTCCCTGGTTTAGTCAGCATTCCTGCACTAGCAGTGATTTTGACAAAATCATTGATTCTTTGAATGAAGAGCTGTGCCATGCCCTGTGCGATATCCGTCTGCTCATGCGAAAGACTTCCCAGCACGATAATCCAGCGGTTATAACGGTCCTTATAGAGAGCAGAAGGGTGGGCGTATTCCTCTTCGAGCGTCTGATGTAACACATTACTGATCCCGAATAGAATCAGTTCCTTCTCATGCGGATTCTTATTCTCTATCGCTTTTAAATTATCAGCCTCAACGACAATCAACATCGTAGGCTCCTTCAGCATCCATTCAAGCTCCAATGTTTGAAGACGGTGGTATCTACGCATTTCAAGATTAGGATCATAAACCTGCTCAATCATTTCCTTTAATAATTCCTCGCGCATTTTGGAGATGGCGAAGACCGCTTGATTCTTAAGCATCTGCCGGTTACGATGATCCAACTTCTTTTTATTGATGTTCTCTATCGATTTATCCACCATTTTACCTAGTTCATCCAAATTAATTGGTTTCAAAATATAATCGCATACCCCTATTTTCATGGCCTGCTTGACCAGTTCAAAATCATCATAACCACTTACAATAATCTTCTCAGGCTTATAGTCCTCTTCCGCAGATAAGGCGCTAAGGAATTCCAGACCAGACATGCGGTTCATCTTGATATCTGTAATAATCAGAGCGGGCCTGATCTCAAGTGCCGTACGTAAGGCCACATCACCATCATCCGCAACAAGAACCTCTGTAATATTGTAATCCTCCCAATGAAAGCGATTCCGCAATCCTTCACGAATCTCATATTCATCATCCACTATAAGTACACTAAGCATCTGATCTCCCTCCTGATCCACTTGGATGTACAACTGTTTCTTTTGGAGATTATAGTCTTTAGTTTCATAGTACTCGACACGAGTTAGGATTGCACGGAGGTAATCCATAACTTTTATAGGGTGATATTAAATTGCTTTTTTAAATGTGCAGCGTTTGTAAAATAATACAAAAAAGCCGACAGATAAACTCTGTCGACTTCCCCCATTTCTTCATTTTAATTAAAGTTCAACGATTTTCGTAGCAACATTGTTGCAAAATTCCCGATCATGCTCCACAAAAACAAGAGTTGGCGTGTATTCAAGCAACAGCTCTTCAATTTGCATACGTGAAATGACATCAATAAAATTAAGCGGTTCATCCCAAATGTACAAATGAGCTTTCTCACTAAGGCTTTTGGCAATCAGCACTTTTTTCTTTTGACCACCACTATAAGTGGATATGTCTTTATCAAATTGGATTCTAGAAAAATCAAGCTTTCGTAGAATAGATTTAAACAGACTTTCATCGATTCCGTTGTCTCTGGTATAATCCGTTAAATTCCCCTGCAGATTAGAAGTGTCTTGGGATACGTAGGAAATGATAAGCTGATTATCCTTTGTGAGAGTGCCTGTGAAATCTATATCCTCATCACACATCAATTTGATGACACTTGATTTACCTGAGCCGTTTTTACCCGACAGAGCAATACGCTCACCCTGCTCGATAGTGAAGCTTACGTCTGAACATACCTTTTTTTCACCGTAAAAAATCGAAATATTGTCTAGCTCAGCAAGTTGACGTTTATGATAGTCAAGCTGTGTAATCTCTAGATTCTCAGAATTTTCGATATTTTTAAGAAGCTTAGACTTTTCGTTAATCGCAGAATTTTGTCTTTGTTCAATGGCTTTAGAGCGTTTCATCATTTTAGCGGCCTTGTGTCCAATGTAGCCTTTATCTACCTTTGAGCCGGAATTTCTCGTTCCGTTTTTTGTTTTTTCCACTTCATGTGACCAGTTGCCTGTCCGTTTTGAAGAAGCAGATAAGCGTTTAATATCTCTTCTGAGTTTCTCGTCCTCTGCCAGCTCAAAGTTATCTTGTCTGACTTTATTCTCCCACCAGCTTGAAAAATTGCCTTTTTGAATTTCTATATTCGTCTTATTTATAGACAAAATATGGTCTACACAATTATCAAGAAAAGATCTGTCATGAGAGACCAGAATATATCCACTTTTCGTATTGAGATAATCACTGACCAGCTTTCTTGCCGTCATGTCTAAATGATTGGTAGGTTCATCGATCAATAGGAAGCTATTTTCCTTAATGAATAGAGTGGCTAACAGCACTTTCGTCTGCTCTCCGTTAGACAATGAATCAAAGGGCCGATATAACACATCTTCAGACACCTTTAATAATGAAAGTTCACGCATTAATTTCCAATGAATATAATCCGGAAAAATCTCGCTGATCACATCAATGGTATTAAGCTCCTTGTTATCCACCTGAAAAGGAAAATATTCAAAAGTGACATGGGCAGAAATATTTCCGCTGTATTCATATTTTCCGAGTAATAAACTCAGAAAGGTGGTCTTTCCTCTACCGTTTCTTCCGGTAAAGCCTAATTTCCAATCAGTATCGATTTGAAAGTTAACATTCTCAAAAATATTATCGTAGCTGCCCTCATAGGCAAAGGTTAGATTTGTAACATTTATTAATGACATATAAGTATCCTCCTGTATGAAAAAAATAAAAGCCACAAGAAAGTTACTTTCTTGTGACTCAAATAAATACAGCAAATCTAGCCCCAAATGGAGTTAGATAAGGATATATTGTTCGAGTGAAAAGAAGTAGTAACTTTCTTGCATACAAAAAATAAAACAAACGAAATAAACCGTTTTTGTTGTTTTATTCATCATGTGTCGCAAGAATAATTACTACACTATACTTTTCAACTCCGATCATTAATTTGTATCCATGTTATCATGCCGATTTGTTTTTTTCAACTTTCCGATCCTTAACTCATTAAGAAATTCATTAATTAGGCGTTCGCTAATTCATCTGCAGAGGGGCCGTAAAGGCCCGGCACTGGTATATTTAGAAGTCGGAAATATACCCCAAGCTGTGCCCGGTGGTGAATCATGTGATTCAAGCCGATGGTACGAAGCGCGACTGCCCGTGTCTGACGGCGGATAACCGCTGTGCCATTACGCAGTGTCCACTCCGCACCAAGCGTCTCCACATTGCTTTCAGAAATTAATTCTTCAATCTTGCGAGCGCTCATATCGAACTCTTGCAGAACCGCGGCGGGGCTCTCCAGCGCTTCTCGTCGATATGGCACAGATGCCAAATCAAACTCCGAGTGAAGAAGAATGGCTGATTGCCAGTTTAGCAGATTGACGAGATGTGTGGATAGCCCACCGAGACTCATTGACTTTTCGTGTGGTTTCCATGTCATATGCTCCTGCGTCAGCTTCTCCAGCATACGACGCGTACCAGCTAACTCCTGCAAAACATCACCGATGATCAGATCTTTATCCATCCCTCTATCTCCTCTCAAAAATGAAGTACCAACTAAAGTTTATCATAGAGAATCACCCTTGAGTTTTTCGACGATACCCTTCTTCAAGGAACACTCCCTATAAAAGCTCGATTCTTGATATCCATCAGATTATACCATTTCCAGGAGGTGGAAAATTACTATAATTAAACTTTACCTTATTCTTACATAGAAAAACCCTCTCATAATTCGAACCTATTAGATCAAGGTTTCATGAAATGGAAGGATTTAAAATGGCAGGTCCGATATGGAATTTTCAGAGGAAGTAGTGACTTCGCTGTCTCTGATGCTTAGATACTCTCTACTAATTGCATGGTCGTAACACATGTATTATCACTCTTAAAAGTGGAAAGTGCGGCTTTCGCTTTTACACCATCCTGTTCAATCGTTACATTATATTTCTTATCACGAGGTAACCAAAGATCAATGAATCCGTTAGATTGGGACTTCATAGTTTGATCCACAATCACATTGCCCGCAGTGTCCTCTACATATACATCAAACGTTTGTTCTGTTAATTCCCCTTGGCATCCAGTCAAGCTATGTGTTGCACACGGGTGTGTATTCTTAACATATGGTGCGATGGAAACAAAAAACTCATCTTTGGGTAAGTCATATTTGGTTGATTGATTGTTGCTGTCGGTCACAATAAGCTGCTCTGAAGTGATGGAAGCAGAGAGGTCTTTCATGCTGCTTGAACTATATTCCTGCACTAATTGTTTAACGTTAGATGTATCGGTTGCTGCGGGTGATTTTTTATCATTTCCCCCCACAAATAAAACTGCCCCTAAAGCAACAACAACTACTGCACCAGAAGCCATCCAAATTTTTGTCCTCATTGATATTCATCCCCTTCTCTTCGATTCAATCATTTTCATTACACCAATAGTTCACATATGTTTCCTATTATATCATTATTATTACTTCACGAAACCTTTATCGTTGATGTTAACGATGCACAAAAAAAAGGCCCCTTCTGGTTTTTCACCGAGAAGAAGCCTTGAATCTTGATATATTATTTAAGCTTGCAGACTATTTACAAGATCACTGATAATATCCGCTAACGGAGTGACTGGACGATTCAATACTTTCTCTAGATCGCCACTTTCAATATCCAGCCATCCTTCGCGAATACCACGTTGAATCGCAACAACGAATGGCAGAGCAGCTTCTGGTACACCAACCTCAGCCATGATTTTCGCATAAGCTTCGTCGTCAACTTGCAGCACTTTAATTTTTTTACCAATTACGCCACTTATAATTCCAGTCAATTCTTCTTGTGTTAAAGGCTTGCCAGACAATTCATAGACAGAATTCTCATGTCCTTCCCCAGCTAGAACATTAGCAGCAGCTTCTGCATAATCTCCTCGTGCTGCCCAACCAACTTTACCACTACCAGCAGAAGTTACCCATGGGGCACCTGCTACGGCGCCTTGGATAGATCCAATCTCGTTCTCCATGTACCAGTTGTTGCGAAGGAAACTGTAAGGAATTCCGGTAGCTCGAATGGCTTCCTCGGTTACACGGTGTACTTCAGCAAGGAACAGCTCACTCTTCTCTGCATGTCCTACGCTTGTATAGGCAATGAATCCAACAGCAGCTTTAGCGGCTGCATCAATAGCTGCCTTATGTTGGCGAATCCGAGTCTCGTTATCTCCATCTGAAGATACAATTAGCAGTCGATCCACACCGGCAAACGCTACATCCAATGTTTTCGGCTTATCAAAGTCACCATGACGGACTTCCACACCACGCGCTTTAAGATCACTTGCTTTATCTGGATTCCGGACACTTACTACAAGGTCCCCTGCGGGTACAGTTTTAAGTAGAGACTCTATCACCAATGATCCGAATTGACCTGTTGCTCCTGTTATAGCTATTTTCATTTTAAAATCCTCCTCAAATTAGGATGAATTTCATCCTCTTAATAATCGCTCACCTGTAACTATTGTAGTTACATTCAAAAAAGATGTCAACTCCTTTATTTTTATAGCCTTGACTCATCCTAATAAATACAAACAACCCTCGCGGTATCCGGTTGGAATACAGCGAGGGCTTGAATGAAGATATCAGCTCCATATTAACTTAATAACCGTTCCTTTACCTACGTGACTCTCGACAGTAATCCGGCCCCCCATACATTCGATCAGTCCTTTAGAAATCGCCATGCCGAGCCCAGAACCGTTGGAGGTAGACGCTGTATCCGTTCCTCGATAATATCGTTCAAATAGCCGGATCATTGTTTCTTCATCCATTCCATCGCCGTCATCAGCAAATTGAATGATAAATCCGGTGTCCCTATCTTTATGAATAAGCGAAACGGTCAACTTCGTATCCGGTGGGTTGTGGAGCAGCGCATTCGCAGTTAAATTGTTGACAACCCTTTCTAGCCATGGCGTATACAATTGAGCTCTTACTTCGGTTTGTGCAGGCAGAAATACTATTCGCTGCTTCCCGTAGGCAGGATTGGCAGCAGCTTGTTCGAGAGCTTGTTGCAGCCAAGCGTTCAATTCAACTTCCATCGTCTCAGGTGGTTTAATTCCTGACTTTAGACGATAGGTCATTGCAAGATCACTGATCAGCATGTCCATATGGGCCGATTTATCTAGCATAGTCGTTGTAAACTTACGAACTTCCTCTTTCGACCAATCGTATTTTGGTTCGGCCAGTAAATGAGCATATCCTGTGATTGAGGATAATGGGGTTTTCAAATCATGAGTAACACCGGCGATCCATTCCTCGCGTAAGCTCTCCGTCTCTTCCCGCAGTACTTGATCACTCTTCAAGGTTGCCGATAATTTCTCAATTGAAACCATCACATCAGCAAAAACACGGTATCTTCTCCTCCATTTACCCACGGCTGTTCGACTGCGACGAAGTCCTTTACGATCCGTTGGCTCTGTATAGATGGCATTTCCGATGGAATCGAGCCACACGAGCATATGCAGCATAGGTGCACCGAAACGATGAGCTTGCCATAAAGAGAGCAACACAAACGCGATCAATAAAGCGATAAGCATGGCAAATGAACCGATGATCACGACCTTTACTTCCTCTGGTATCCACACTTTTTTACTTGGATCTGTCCCTTTGATATTGGGTTCTCCCACGATCCAAGTACGACCTGAGTCCTTATCAAAAGAAGAAAGAACATGGTACCCATATCGTTCACTGTACAGGGTGCGAAGTGCAAGCTCTTGAACGGAGTACTGAGTGGGTATCATATTAGGTCTATTATAAGAAACCACTTCATTGCCTGATGAATCTATAAGTTGAACAAAAGCTTGGGCCGATTTAATTTCTTTTTCAAGTTCATCAGGAAGTACTGGGTCCCCTTTCGCAGCAGCGAATGTCCCCTCACTCACTTTCTTTAATAGTGGACCTAATACATTAGGCGCACCATACACCAGTGCGAGCTGTTTACCATCCTTTTCTTGAATCCATAGTGCCAGATTATAAGGAAACGGCTGAGTGCCCGTCCAATAAGCAACTACTTCGCCAGGGCCATATTGAATGGGTACATCTTTAGGTGTATTATAGGCACTCTCAACTTGCCCATCTTCATTTAGACTTTGTAGCCAGCCTTTATTTTTCTTCACTTGCTCCAGTAAACTCGGAGAAAAATGTATGCCATCCTCATCAATCTTAGAAGATTCTACCAATTGTTCAAGACCCACATTGGCAAAATCACGCGAGAGACTAATATCAAGAAACCGCAGCAAAATCCAAGTAAATGTTATGGCAGAAATAGCGAGTACTACCATGCCCGTAATTGCGAGCTGAAGAACAAACTTTAACGTTAACCGGCGCTTAATATTCATGGCGCAGACAACTCTTGACGTTCTACTTTAACCAGTTTGTACCCAAGACCTCTAACATTAACAATAAACTTCGGATCGGATGGGTCTGCTTCTATACGCTCTCTTATACGGTGAATATGCACCATGACCGTATTATCATCACTTAAGGCTTCTTCACCCCAAACCTTTTCATATAATTCACTTTTGCTGAATATTTGATTGGGATGTTTACATAAGAACAGCAGCAATTGGAATACAAGTGCCGGACAAGAGACCGACTCACCCTCAACCAGCAGCTCCCCTGCCGTCTCATCCAGTTTAAATCTCCCGTAATCGTAAACGTTCGCAGATTTGCTGTGAACTGTCGCTGTGATCTTATCAGTATCTGATGGAGCAGGTGAACTTAAGTACCGCCGCAACTGCGCTCTTATTCGAGCGACAACTTCAAGTGGATTAAAGGGTTTAGTGATATAATCATCTCCACCTATAGCAAATCCGGTCAGCTTATCAAAATCAGAGGTTCGAGCCGTAAGAAACAGGATAGGTGCGTCCGTCGTCTGCCGGATAAAAGGACAGATTTCAATTCCACTGCGCCCTGGCAACATCACATCCAATACAATCAAATCATATTTTTTGGCTTCGCAGGCGCTTATCGCTTCTTCACCCGTCACCGCAGTATCAATATTTAAATAACCCTCTTTGCGTAATACAGTCTCCATAATCTCCAAAAGCGATTGTTCATCATCTACAAGTAAAATCGATGCTTCATTCATTGTGAAATTCCCTTTCCAAATAGCCCTTGTTTTTATCATCATAGCATGATTCTTGACGCTATCAATCGCACTTACCTTAACAGAAGCTTAATTCGTATTCGTCTACTACACCAAAAGTTAAGATCGTATTAATACTGTGTTTCAGAAGAGCTAAGACTCATTTGCTATAATTTGACTAATGGGAGGCGATATTCTTGAAAAAAAGCTCTAAAAAAATAATCAGCATACCGGGAATGTCAGCAAAAACAGTTTTGGCAATAGGATCACTTGCCTTACTATTAACAGCTTGTGGAGGAGGAAAAACGGATATGAACAATAATGCGAAAGTGGAGCAAACATCCAATTCAGCTGTAGAATCAAACGAAACAATGTTCCTGCCTGATGATCTGCCAAATTTTCTGCTTAAAGGGAACTATAAAGAAATGTACGCCCACTTTAGTCAGCCTTTGAAAGATGAGGTTAGTGAAACTGAATTAGCTGAGACCGCTAAGGAATTCACTAAGGATATCCAGACACTGAATAAAGCTTCTGATATGCAGCTTAATGGATTTGATCGACGTACTTGGGTGAGTGATGCAGGTAATAAAGGGCTTATCGGAATGTTTGATCCGGATGGAACCATTTCATTAATCCAGATTCAAGAACTGACATCCTCTCCTGAAACCGACTCGAAACTTAGCAAGCAGGAATACGCGTTGCCTTTCGAAGGTGACTGGTTTGTATTTTGGGGCGGAGAGAATATTCTCGTAAATTATCATTATGAAGTAGAGATCCAGCGTTACGCCTATGATTTCATTCAGGCCAAGGAGAACTATTCTTATAAAGGTGATCCGCTAAAAAACAAAAGTTATTATGCCTTTGGGGAAAAAATCTTCGCCCCTGCAGATGGTACAATCGTATCGGTTATGAATGATATTAAAGATAATGAACCTGTCGGTGTTATGAATCCAAACCAGGCAACCGGCAATAACGTGGTCATTGATCACGGTGGTGAATTCAGCCATCTAGCACATCTCAAAAAAGGTTCGATTACAGTTAAGCCAGGCGATAAAGTCAAAAAAGGTGATATCATTGGGCTGACGGGTAACTCGGGCAACTCTAGTGAGCCCCATTTACATTTCCAGATCTCTGACGGAGTGGATTTATTCAACTCTCGTTCTATCCCTGTTAGGTGGGGGAACGGATTGAAGCCGATCCAAGGCGAGACGATCACCGCTGCTGAATAACGATCATTCTGGGTGGGTAAGGTTGTCTCCCTTATGAGATAGACGGACGAGACAACCTAGCCTGCGCTGAAATACATATAATTAGGGCCTTCTACAAATATTAATAGACATGCAGTGACTAAATTTCGGTCTCTTTCTCTGAAGAAAGGAAGCGTTGAACCAGATGACTTTACTCCTAGGGTCACATGTATCCATGACTGGACCAAAAATGCTCCTTCGAGCTAGTGAAGAGGCAGCATCTTATGGAGCGACCACCTTCCTAATATATACCGGAGCTCCTCATAATACACGTCGCAAACCCATTGAAGCTTTGAATGTTGAAGCTGGACAAGCTCACATGAGAGCTAACGGCATTTCAAATATTGTTGTGCATGCTCCGTTTATTGTTAACTTAGGGAATACGCAATCGAATCAAGTCTTTGAACATAGTATTGAGTTTCTTCAATCAGAAATTATAAGAACGGAAGCTTTAGGCTCAACACAAATTGTCCTTCATCCCGGGTCCCATGTTGGTGCGGGTCCACAGGCCGGAATTTCTCGGATCGTAGAAGGTTTAAACGAAGTGTTAGCCAATAAACGAAATGTTCAGGTTTCATTAGAGACCATGGCTGGAAAAGGTAGTGAATGCGGAACTACATTTGAGGAACTTGCGGCTATTATTGATAGAGTGACGCACAATGAGCGCCTGTCTATTTGTATGGACACTTGCCATATCCACGATGCTGGTTATAATGTGAAGGAAGATTTTGATGGCATATTGGATCAATTTGATCACATAATTGGAATAGAGCGCCTAAAGGTCATTCACGTAAATGATTCAAAGAATATCATCGGCTCGCGAAAAGACAGGCACGAAAATATCGGACATGGATATATCGGCCTTCAGGCGCTTCGATATGTAGTCCACCATCCACAGCTAACAACCATTCCCAAGCTCCTGGAGACCCCCTCCATCGGTGAAAAGAAATATGTCAACCCGCCCTATAAGCATGAGATTTCATTGTTACGAGGAGAAACGGATGAGCCGATAAAACAAGCATAAACGCCTTCGGCGTCCTTATAAGGACGGTAAGCGTTTATGCTATAAACTATAATCAATTTATCCTTTTGCAGGATCATTCGTAACAGGTGCGGTTTCGTTCATTTGAAGTTTCTTTAGCGAGTTTTTCTTTGCGGTTAATTCTTTTGACAGATCAGCTTGCATACGATTTAAGGTTTTTATCTCATCATTCAGCTTTTTGATTCGCGACATTTTACTGCTCAAATCTGTGTGAGACTTGCTAAATTTCATATCCTGTTCTAATTGGTTAATTTTGAATTTAGATTTTTCTTTTTTGTTCTGTGTGCTCTTGATTTTGTTTTCGAGCTCGGTAATTTCTTGTTGTAATTTAGTGATCATTGGTTTAGTAAAATTAATTGCCATTCTTACACCTCATATCATATTGTGTTGCTGAGAGATTATTCTACTATAAAAAGAGCAAAAAAGCACACTCATTAGAGTATGCTTCAAAGGTTCACATATTTTAAAAATAATCAGAGAAATAAGGATGCTCTGGTCTAATCAGTCCTTCCAGCAAATGGATCGTGGCATCATCCGTCTGAATACGTCCGATGCGAGCCAGGTAGGTTGGCCGCTTATAGCCCATTAACATGGTTGTTAAGGTAGGAATATCAATCGTGAGTGAAGGATTTAATCCCCCTTTTCGCAGGGTCCCCTTCCCTTCTTTATCTACAGTTAGTGAAAATGTCCCTCGATTCCATTCCAGCATCGGATCGCTTAAGTTAAAAATGAGCTCACAGTCTTTGTCCTGCCGTTTAAAAGGATACTGTTCGATAAATAAACGGACATCTACAATCCGTGCCATAAAGTATGGAGCGATCGTTTCTTTAATATCCCCATCATCTAATATGAATGACAACGGTTCTCCTTTATAAATATCCCCTTTAACCAGCTTAATCATTGAAAAGTGCGCACTAATAAAATTCCACAAGCCCGTTCGAGCCTCTTCAACAATGTATACCATCTCTTTGATATAAAATATTTCTTCGGCGACCCAATACAACAAGTACCCCATGGGTTCATCGTTGTTATTGTAATAAATACCTACCGTCATATCATCTAAATCCCACCGCAAATATTCTTCCCAAGCTAACTCATTACGAATCATCGCCCCATGATGCTGCACGGCAAACTGATCATAAATCACTTTGATATCTGGATGTTCAATGGATACACGTTCCACATTTCCTGGGACATTTCTCATTTTTGGCAACTGTGTATCCGGAACTTCAAATGAGATTTTATCAGTGATGATTTCCCAGCCTTTTCTTCTATAATAAGGGATTGAATACGGATAAAGATAAGATATCGATTGTTTACGATCCCGCATTTTAGTTAAAGCATGAAGCATCAGTTTATTCATTAAACCTAAATTGGCATATTCGGGATAGGTTCCAACACCCGTTAATCCACCCATCTCATAGATATGCCCAAAAATATTAACCTGAAATGGGTATACGGCTAACTGAGAGATGAGCTTGTCTCCATCAAACCAACCTACAACATCAGCATACTTAAGAACTGGCAACTTAGCCTGAGTGATTTCACGATTCTCCCAGCCAAAGATTTGCAGATCACGATTGGTCACTTGAAATACATAACGTAATAGATTATTAAATTGTTCTGCGTGCTTAGTCTCGACATTAGCTAATTTGATTCTATCCTGTAACTTACTGCGACTCACTGTTATTACCTCCGATAAATTGACCACTTTTTAAGCTTAGATCACTAGCTTGATCACATTGACTCAACGCATAGTATTCTTTATATACGTTGAATCAATGCATTAGGTGTCCATTATCTTGAGATTTCTTAATCTTTACCCAATGAGTTCCTTTGTAATCTAGGGATCAACGCGTAAGCAAACGTGATGAATGGACTTAACCATAAGAAAGTTGCATACGGCGCATATTCTATCACGGGTACACCCAGAGTCACTGCGAAGAAGGCACCACTGACACCCCATGGAATCAATGGATTAACGAGAGTGCCGCAATCTTCTAGCGTACGGGACAGTGTCTTCGCTGGAATGCCACGGCGATTATATTCATCTTTGAACATTTGACCTGGCAAAAGAATCGAAAGATACTGTTCACCCGTCATGCCATTTACCGCAATGGATGACGCTCCGCTCATCAGTACAATGCTGCTCTTACGCTTGAGTGGTTGAATGAGTTTACGGAAAAAGGCCTCAATGACACCGCAATGCTGAATCAAACCACCTAAGGATAAGGCAATTAAGATTAGAGATACAGACCACATCATCGATTGCATTCCTCCGCGGTTCACGATAGAAGCAACCATTTCATTCGCGATATTACTGTTATATCCACTCTGCATTACACTAAACCAGACATCGATTTCAGTCTGCTGCTGAATCAAAGCCGTCACAAGAAGACCACTGACAATACCAACAACTAACGTAGGCAGGATCGGTATCCGCTTGATCGAACAAGCGATGACAGCTAGCGGAGATAGCAGCGTTAACCAATGAATATGGAATCCATCTTGTAACGCAAGCTTAATGTCTTTAATCGAGGATAAGTCGATCGAATTCCCCTTTGGAGCGAACAGAAAAAAGAGAGTGGTGATAACAAGCGCCGGCACCGTAGTGTATGCCATATTACGAATATGTGTAAACAAGGATATACCCGCTACTGCAGGTGCAAAATTCGTTGTATCGGAAAGTGGCGACATTTTATCACCAAAACAAGCCCCACTGATAATTGCTCCAGCAGCCAAAGTTGGGGAAATCCCCGTAGTTACTGCAATTCCCATTAAAGCAACGCCGATGGTGCTTACTGTCGTGAAGGAGCTTCCAGTGAACATCGAGACGATGATCGTGACATATAATGCGCTCACCGCAAAATAATTCGGATTAATATAATCCATACCATAATATAAAAGCGACGGTACTGTACCGCTCATCATCCACACAGCGATCAGAATTCCAATCAGCATGAGGATAAGAATTGGCATTATGGCCGTTTGTATCCCTTGAATAATTGCTGATTCGATCTTCTTCCAAGAGAAACCAAACATTCCTAGTAAGACGGCCGTGCCTATTGTAGTTACGAGAAGCGGTAGATGCGGCTCCGCTTTCAATAGAAAGATGGATACAAATAGAAGTGCTAAAATAAAAACGATGATGATCATGCTTTTTGAGAAACTAAGCTGTCGTTCCATGAAAATAATGCTCCTTAACATTGTATTGGGTATAAAAATAATGATCGAACGCTTCCGCACTTTTAAGCTTTTTTGCTTTTTGGCATTGAAGCGCAGAGGTAATCTTAACGAAAAGACTGAGAACAGTCAATGTAAAGAACATACATTGAAGGAATTTCCATAAAAAGTTCATAAGTATAGGCGAGAAATAAAAAAAGTGCTGGCAATTATGCCAACACATTTGACTTGGTTCTTAACCCAGCTCACTACAATTTTAATTGTCAATGTTTTTAGTTGTTCTCGGTTCCGATAAAACGTAATTTAACGGGTAAGACTGACTCCCTAACAACATCCTATGACCCTGAAATTCATCATATAAATTTATACGGAAGCTTCCTCCCCTTAATTTATTGTAAAGGTTACTATTAAATGAAGTTGTGTATGACTTATTTTTGCCCATTGGCAAATCAGTCCCCATTACCAAAGTCTTCTCCATAGATTGTCCGTAAGGGTCAATAAGCTCTAAGACTAACTTATGCTCATAGGCACCTGCTTCAAAATCCTCTTGTTCGGATAAGCTATAATTTACAGCTATATCTAATGTGTCCCTTTCTTCTGTAATGTAACCCACTGCATTTGCAACCGAAAGGTTGTAAGGGAATAGATCAACACTTATTAGATTATTCTGTGAGATTACTGCTTTAGGGGTAAGTGCTAATTTAACACTATTGATAAATCCAGTTGATGTCCCCCCTAGATCTGTAAGCTTACCGTCAGCAACCCCTTCTCCAATATATAGCACAAGCTGAGAGGTATCCACACCTTGGGGAAGCTTACTCCAGATGGTAACCAATTTTTTACCATTTGGGCTAGTTGGCGTTGTCGATTGGCTAACCATCGCGTTGAAAAATTGGTTATCAGGTGTTTTGTAATAAGCTACCAGCTGTGCCTGTTTCGACTGGCGTGGTTCTTCGCTAATCATTTCCAGTTCCGTATAGATCAAATTAGATTTGTTAGAATTATATGTGGTTGTCCGACGCTCACGGACTTCTGCTTTTTTGCCTAACGAATTCATATGATGAGATTCACCTGTAGCAATCGTATGGATCACATTATTTAGCGAGTTTGAATACATGGAGAGAAACTTCGTGACTTCATCTCCAGAGGTATCTTGTAGTACAATTTTCAGCTGATTGAAGCTATAAGAATATGACACTTTCGCTATCACAAATATCTCTTTTGCTTCATTAGGAGCTAGTGACGTTTGCGAATTTGTGGTCACGATCTGGGCTGTACTGCTCAGATCACTCATTCCTGCTTTGACTATAGCTTTTAAAGAAGGTAGCTGTACTGAGGTTAAGCCTGTGTTCCGGATGCTGATATTAGTTACGATTTGATCACCATCATCCCAAGGCAACCGCTGATAGGATCCAAGCTTCACCATGAACTTCCCGTACCTGTTCTCGACCATATACTCTTGTCCCATCAGATTATTATATTCTAGAGCATACGGAATGTTATACAACGCAGTTGGAAAAACAATCTTGTCATCAACAGCGGGTTCCGTCCACTCCAGCTTTAACGTACCTTGATTAAGTGTTAATGGCACATCCGCACTGAGACTGACGATCTTTTCTTCAAGTGGTTTCAATATTACATTCGCAAGTGCTTTTGAATCTACCGGAATACTTAATCCTTCAGCAGCTTTAACCGTAAGCTCATATGCAGGTAGCGTGACAGGTTTATTCCCAAGATTCTTTAGGCGGAATTGAAGATTCCATTTCGCAAAGTCATTTTCCGAATATACGGAAGCACTCTTCAATTGTGTTTCAACCGTGTTATTCTTGATAGAAATCTTTTTCACAGCATAATTAGCCACAGCGAAGTCAGAAGTTGTTACTGAAGGAAGCTTAAAAGATTTAACAGGTAGCATTATTTTCAAAGCTTCATCTTCTTGTGCAAATTGCAAGATCATATGTTCAGTCTTCATATAGGAAGGAACTTCAGTTAAATAATAAATCGTCTTCTTTTCTTGGGACTGTACATCGAAACTGCTGCTAGCATCCTCCTGCTTAAGTTCGAACACCGAACCACCAGCTGATCTCAGGTACGCAATATAAGTAGAATTGCTTAGCACTTTTTTACCCAAATTCGTGTAACTAACGCCAACTCTCATATAGACTTTTCCATTCCTTTTAAGCCTTTGCATACTTTCCGCTTTGATATCAACTTGCAGATTATCCAGCGTGAGCTTCTTGCTCTGGCCTTGAGGAACGACAACTGAGTAACTTGCCGGAATGGCGAATTCGCCTAGCTTTTTCTGATAATCCTGGCTACTGAAATCCCACTTCAATAGGGTCACTTTGGTGCCGTTTAATTTTGTAGACTCTCCAATATTCACGTAGTAAGTTACAATTTGACTACTCATTGAAGGAATATTTTTTTTAGTAACATCTCTCGTGACAGGTTTACCTTGTATGACTGTCCCCCCAGTTGTAGTAACCCTTGAGAAATAATCTACGTGAGCTACACTATTGGTACTACTATTGCTATAACTAAGTGTGTATATAAGTATATTACCGCTCGGTTGCTCTAAAATATCCATATCTATTAGCTTCACGTTGACATTGTTTTTTAAAGCGATCGACCCAAGTTTGTCAAGAGTGAATACCGCTGCAGTTGAAGCACTTGTCGGTGCTGCGTAAATGCTGTTTGCAAGAGGTTGGCTTAACATCATTGCACTGAGCAGAACTACAGCGTATGTCTTTAGTGGTTTGTGCATGAGTCTCCCTCCTTATACAAAATCCTGTTCAATACTTCTATTCGTTTAGAACGGTTGCTACTCGATTCTGGATCAGCTTTGCAACATCTTCCGCAGATTTTTGTCCACTGAAGAATGATGAGGACTCCTCCCCAATAATAGAAAGCACTTTAGTATCCAGTTCCGCATATTGATCTACCGTATGAATGATTTCTTTAAACTTAGTAAATTCTTCATCAGAAACCTTAGCCGCTTTTCCGGTTGGAAGCTTATATGCTCCACTTTCCACCTTTTCCTGAACATCGTTTAAATTCTTATCGTTCACTGATTGGAGCAGAGAGAATCCTTCTCTATCTTGCAAGGACTGTGCTTCTTCAGATAACAAGAAGGTCATAAACTTATAAGCTTCTTCTTTCACCGGAGTATTGGCTTGTATGGCGAGCGATGATGAAGGAATGATTCTCATACCACCAGTCTGACCTGCATGTGGCTTTTGAAGGTACACCGGATTTTCAAAGTAAGAATATGGACCATCGATAAAGTCTGTTGGTGACCATATAACGATGGAGTTAAAAAGCTGATTACCTATCTCCGCTGGCTCCGAAGTCATAACTTGTTCTTTATACATTTTCTTGACTTGTTCCAACAGCTCCACAAAATCAGGCGAGTCGAATTTCGCTTGTTTCGCTTCACTATCAACAAACAAATTATAATTATCAATAGCCATTTCTTGGAGTGTCATTTCCGCTGGGTACTCCGTTAAGGCATAAAGTTTGTTTTTAGCGTCCTTCCCAGCCTGTTGTATAATTTCCTTCGATTGTTCCCCAAACTCTTTCCAAGTCCAATTCTTATCGTCAATCTTCACATTTGAGTTCTTAATCATATTCCCATCACCTATGAACGCTCTAAAAGCGAACCCGGTAGGAATGAAATATAGGCCGTCGTTTACCTTCATTGCGTCCAAAACATTCATTTCTAAATCACTCTTATTTACCGTTTTATCGTGTTCAAATATATCATTCATGTTCACAAGCAACTTTTTACTCACATAATCATTGATTGAAAAGGCGCTTACATCAAAAATATCTGCACCTTTTCCGGAGAGTAGGGCTGTATTCGTTGTTTTTTTATATTCTACATAACCATTCTCCCCCCACTCATTTCCCACTTCTTTATATGCCTTAATTTGTAGGTCGATATCCGGGTATTTCGCTTCAAACTTTTTCTCTAGCGCCTGATAGAATGCACTCGATTCTGCTAGAGATAGAGTCAAGATTGTCTTCCCCTCTTCAGTTGTCGTTTTCCCCTTACTTTCCACTTTCTCATTACCTCCGGAATTACATGCCGTTGTCATTATCAAAGCACCCATTAATAGTACAAAAATAGACCTTTTAAACATTTGATTTCCTCCTACTATTTGCTCGTTTATTTGAATTCTTATTGCAGTCGAACTCGGTTCCCGTCTTCAAGAGGTTCACTACTTTCCAGAATAATTGAATCCTCCTCATAGAGAATATCCGATTGAATCATTGTTTCTTTCTCGTTTTTTTCACTGGAGTGAATACGAACTTTTTGAGCGACAAAGACATTGCCTAATGCCCCCCGCTGCTCGTCAACTTTATAGACAAACAAACCTTCGCGATCCTCATGAATAGCTTCATTGGATAGGAGTAATCCCTCTTGGAGTGAATGTTTTTCGATTTTGATCTGAGCCTGTTCACCTCCTTTAAGTTCTGGATCAACGACTTTTATTCTCAAATTCTTTTGAGGAATGGTTTGAGTCTTCCCGGACTCATTACTAGAGGGGCTATCAGTACGTGACTCTGAATTCGCAACTTCTTCGATGGAGCCGCTTAGGGTCCGTGCTTCTTGTCCATGATTCATATCAACCTCGACCTCTATCTTTTCTCCAGCAGAAATCCCTAAATTTGACAAATGCACGGAATCCACGATAATATCCAATCTGTAACCCCGACTGCTGTTCGATACAATCACATCCGGTTCTCCCATTGAAATTAACCCTTCGACGGCATTTAATTTTGAAATCAGACCATCGAACGGAGACAGTAGTTGTTTTTCGCTTGTTAGACGATTTTTTAGTCCGCTAATCTTATTCTCCTGAGCTAAGATATCTAACTTCCCTTTTTCGATATCACGTCTTGTATTTCTGATTTTGAATTCATCCTCCTCCAGCGCGGATTGGATGTACTGATCTTGCCTATTCTGTTGATCAATTTTCTGCTTTTCTAAATTTGTTATTTCGTCTTTCAATTCTTGCTCAACAGTTTTGCTCTCATAGATAATAAGTTTTTGTCCCTTCTTTACACGTTGTCCTTCTTTCACAAGAATTTGTTCGACCTTCAGTCCGGAAGTATTCGAAAGTCTAACTTCAGCAAGTGGCTGCAATATCCCACTACCTTCAATCGTAAATAAAAGATTTCCCTTTGTTGGTTTTTCGGTTCTAACTTTCGGCAAGGTCAAAGTTTGTATTGTGTTACTGAACAATGTAAAAAACAACAATAATCCCATAAAAACCATGAAGACGACTTGAATATTTCGTTTACGTCTACGATCAGTCGGCTCTATACCTAACTCCATATCCCGTCATTCTCCTCCAATCAACCTTTGATACCAGACAATTGAACACCTTCAATAAAATACGATTCCGCATACAGAAATAGCATCACCATCGGAGCCATATAAAGTATGGATGCAGCAAAAGCAATGCCTCGCTCGCCTTCATTGATCCTCGATAAAAAGACTGACAATGGCTGCTTAAACGGATCATCAAGAAAAATAAGCGGCTGCTCCACCATATTCCAATAATCAACGAACAATAATATGACGAGTGCTGCCAGGCCAGGTTTAATCATCGGAATAATAATCTTGTAGAAAATCAGAAAATGTCCAGCACCATCCATTTTGCTTGCTTCGATATACGCATACGGTATATCTAGCATGAACTGTCTGAGCATAAACACACCAAAAGCTGCGAAAATTCCAGGCAATATAATTGCATATGAACTATTTAATATTCCTAGCCTATCCGCCATAATATAGTTCGGTACTAGCGTCACTTGGAAAGGCATAAGCATCGTTAGGACATAAATAAGAAACAAAGGATCTCGTCCCCGGAATTTCAGCTTCGAGAATGCATAGGCAGCGAGTGCTGCTACTAATGTTTGTCCTGCAATGATGGGCACAACCATGAATACTGAGTTCCAGAACATCGTCAGATATTTAGGGTTGTCTAGGAGAACCTTAGTATACTGGTCCAAGGACACTTGATCCGGCAGCAATTTTAAATTTACAAAAGGATCTTCTCTCCCTTCAATCACCTCATTCATCTGCCCGATAGGTCCATAATTGATCTCAATTTCTTTCTCTGTCATAAGCGAATTTGTGAATGTGATCACAATCGGGAATAATAACAAGACTGCAATAACAGCCATGACGAGTGTTAATGCCCCTTTTCGCAACACTTTGACAACTGGCACAACCTTTTCACCCCTATTCCATGAATTGTCTATGCCTCCGTTCAAATGCAAACAATCCCAACACAATCAATAAAATACAACCAAACATCAAGGTCGCCGCGGCAGTCAGCTTCTGAACATCGAGCGACATGAACATATTGTTCATATAATGCTGCAGCATGTAAATGCTGTCGTGCGGATAATCACCAGCGATTAAATACGTTTCTCGAAACACTTTGAATGAATTAATAATCGACATGATGATTACAAAAAACATCGAAGAGGTTAGATAGACAAGCGTAATACTGCGAAACTGCCGTAATCGTCCAGCACCTTCAATTTGAGCCGTTTCATAATAATCCTTCGGAATTTGCTGCAATCCCGCCAAGAATAAAATCACGTTATAACCGATGTTCTTCCATAAATAAACAACAATGATTACATTTCTAGCTGCATCCGTCTTCATCCAATCCACACGATCGATACCGAAGTTGTTCAGCCAGGCGTTAAGCGAGCCATTCCAATCGAAGAGCATCTGCCAGATCAGAATGATAGAGGCGACAGGTACGACAAGCGGCAACACGTATCCAGTCCTCAGCCAATTCCGAAGATATGTATTTTTATTCAATAGCATTGCTAATCCTAACGAAAGCACAAGCATTAGTGGAACACTTATCACGCTAAAATAAAATGTATTAGATGCTGCTTTACGGAAAGAATCGCTATCTAGCAGCTCTCGGTAATTATCAAACCCTACAAAGTGGCCCTCTATCGTGCTATCCATAAAAGAATAGAATACTCCCATAACAAACGGTATAAGGTAAAACATCGCGAATCCGATACCGCTTGGTGCCAGGAACATTATTGCCGCTGAGACATCCTTTCGGAGCCATTTCTTCATAATTGGGTTTATCATTCTTTCAGTAACCTCCTTCATGTACTTAGAATAAGTAAAACTTTTTAAAAAGAAGTATGGTATATATTAAGTATTTCTTAAATTTCAAAAAATGAAGATGTGGGGTCACAGAAAAACCGTTGATAGAATTATCAACGGCTAAAAGAGTTAATATAAAATTCAATCTTTTGTTTAATCATTCATTGCTTTCTAATTCTTCGAGTACAACTCCACAGCCTGCGTATCCATAATTGGATTTGTATATTTCTCTAACGTTATCGTTAATGGCTGAGGATAGTTCTTCGCTTCCGCGCCAAAATTATATCCAAACTCGTTCACAGCTGAGCCATCCTTAGAAGTCGTATAGCTGCTGAAGCTGCTTGTGGAAGGTGCTCTATTATATACCTTCCCTTTTGCGTCAGTAAAAGTCTCAGCAAGTCTAGTAGAGCCTTCTAAATATTGAGCATTCTCAATATTACGTCTTAGGAGGATTTCTCCTTCCTCTACGTTATTCTCTGGCGTTGGCGTGACTAACTCAAGTCCAGTTCCGGGCGCTTCAATAAGCTGATATTTGTTAAGATCCACGACAATTTTCATTTGATCCTTTTCGACAGCCGAAATTCCGAATGCTTTCAACGTCACAGAATCCGACTGCTGGCTGCCCTTACTATTCTTGAACACTAACGTGAACATGGAGTTGTCCGTATAGACTTCAGAATTGTCAGAATTGATGATATCGGGGTAATACAACTTCTCAACTGTGTCCCCTTTTTTACTAATCAGTACTGGATTAATTAATTGAAAAATCTGTTTATCATTATTCTGATTATATTCCAGATCCACATAGGTGCTAAGCGGAGTATACTGCACTTGATTCACTCTAATCTTTTGCCCGTCCACTGTCAGTGTTCCGTCTGTATCCAGCATACGTTCCTGTGCTTTAAGCATGTCAGGGTCAAGCTCGAAAGCAACATCTAGACTAGTCCGATACTTATTACTACTGGATAGGAGAGCCTTATCTGAAGTTTCGGTAAGAATTATATTATAGTTGACTTTCTTTGGATATTTAACCGATGGTGAAAGATTAGTGGAGTATATAAAATCCATAGACTGTCCGGGTTGAATTCGGCTCTCACTAGCGAGCATACTTAATGATGCGCCTTTGTGAAGAGGCGACTCCTGTATCCCTTCAAATTGAAGCTCAAAATCTGCGTGTATAACTACTTCGTCCGTATTGTTCTGAACACTGTATAAAACATAAACCTTCCGTCCATCTGTAACTGCACCTGTCACATCTATTCGGTAACCCTTGTTTTCCGCACTTTGACCGACCGGCACAACGAGATTCTGCTCAAGGGCACTGGCTAATGCAGGCTCTAACCTTGAGAACGAGCGATAAGCTTTGAAATTATCCGTGTTTTTAGTGCTTGCTGATTGTACTGAAGGTTGTGCCACTCCCTTATTCGGTAATCCGATTGTTGAGTATGTAAACAGTAACGCAACCACTGCAGCTGCAACCACGCCCATACCTGTAGTATAGATGCGTCGTTTTTCTCGCTTCTTCCCTTCCACAATTCCCTTTTTCATAGCGTTGTAGATTTTCATCTCCTGTATTGTTTCGACATTCTGTTGCACTTCATCGACGTTCTTACGTAGAATACGTTCTTCTTTTTCTGTCATTCCATTCACCTCCAATATCGCTATAGATAACTTCGAAGCTGTTTGAGTCCTTCGCGCAGCCAAGTCTTAATCGTACCTTCTGGCCTTTTTAACACTTTGGCAATTTCGACAGTGGTCATGTCATGGTAGTATTTAAGCGTTACAACATGCCGGTATTTAGGTTTTATCCGATTCATCGCACGCTCCAGATCAATTCGGTCATTACTCTTCATTTCCTGTGCCTCTTCCTCCACCATCTTCTCCGCTACAATCACACGCTTTTTGCGCCGTAGCTCATCCATGCAGCAATTAATCGTTATTCGGATCAGCCAAGGTGTGAAGGACTGTTCATCCTTTAATTTTTTACGTTTCATCCATGCCCTGCATGACGCTTCTTGGATCACTTCCAGCGTGTCTGCCTCTGTTCGCAGATAACTGTAGGCAATAGCGTACATTTTTCGATGCTCCACATACAAACGACTAAAAAAAGCTTCTTCATCCATTTGCGCAAAATCTACCATTCTGACTTCATCCATTGTGTTTTCCACCTTCCACCACCCCCTCTATCTTCTATCAGGAAGATGCATCCACCTCATATATCTATAAGTAAGACGGAGTTGAACGTAAAAACGATTGATTTTTTTCAAATTCATTTCATATGTAGTAAAATAGTAACGTTAAGTACAACCTTTAGAGCATTTTATGAAAAGAGGTGGATCAGTGCTAAAAGCTGACAGACAGGCGTATATCCTAAAAAAAGTAGAGACCGAAGGCCGCGTCGTTGTCCAAGAATTAACACAGGAATTAAATGTAACAGAAGATACCATACGAAAAGATTTACAAAGCTTGTCGAAGCTGGGACTTCTCAAACGAATTCATGGTGGTGCTCATAGCCTTATTAATGACATGAAAGATTTCAATTCACGTGTAGAATTTAATAGCCAGACCAAAGCTGACTTAGCTAAACGAGCTTGCACGCTTATTGAGAATGCAAAGGTTATTTTTATTGATGGCGGGTCCACAAATTTAAAAGTAGCTGAGAACATCCCTGAGCATTTTGATGGAAGAATTATTACCAATTCCCCCTCAATTGCGTTATCGTTGTGCCGGTTGTCCAAAGCTAGTATAACCTTGTTAGGTGGAGACCTCGATAAAAAGAACCAAGTGTTATTCGGAGCCGCAACGCTTAGAGCGATACAGCAAATCCATTTGGATCTAACAATCCTTGGCGTATCCACGCTGGATTCAAAGGTGGGCATAACTGTTCCCTCTTATGAGGAATCCATCATTAAGAATCAACTTTTTGAACAATCTTCCATGGTTATCGCCATAGCTACGAAAGAAAAGCTGGAGAAAATATCCACTTTTTTTGTAGCCAAGGTATCCGCGTTAGACTATTTAATCACTGAAGGTACAGTAGACAATAAAATTGTTGATACATATAACAAACTCGGCGTTAACGTAATTACAGTATAGATACTTTCTAAATTTGTACAAAAAAAGATGAACACCTTTGAAGCTTGTGCTCATCTTTCATTTAAAAAGTTCTCAATAGCCTCATAAGAATCTTGATTATGTTGCTTATTACTGATCGTTTTCGAAGTAATCTCAATAAATTGAGCGTTTGGGATATATTCTGAGAGTAATCGTCCGTAGGCGTATGGATGAATAGGATCAAGTTGACTAGCTAGGATCAATGTGGGCAGCTTTAAGGTCTTCCAAGCCTCACGATCCTGATTAGGACAATCCATTGGCAGCTTCACAAACTTCATCGAGGTTTCTTTTACATAAGGATATTTAAACTGCCCTAATAGGGATTCACCCGCATAAGTAGATATTGAATTTATGGATTTATAGACCTCTGAATTTTCGTATCTATATTGAGCGGTCAGAGGATCTGTATCCTGCAGTACATCATGAACTTTGGCGTAGGCTTCACGAATCAACACCTCTTGCGGCTTATCCTTCCAGGCTGGACGTGACAAAATAAGCTTCTTAACGCTACCCGGGTACCTCAATGCCAAATGAAGCGACACTCCAGCACCTGTGGAAATCCCTCCAATATTAAATGAACGGATATGAAGGTGTTTCGTTAAAGCCATCACATCTTCGGCGAATTGTTTAAAAGAAAAGTCATCCGCATGTCCAAACGCCACAGTATTTCCATGACCTCTAAAATCTAGTGAGATCCTTCGTATGTGATCTGTTTGCTTCATTAAACCGAAAGTTTGATTAACGTCACCACCCAAACCATGAAGAAAAATAAAAGGCTCTCCATCCCCTCCATCATCTTCATAATAAAATCGAATGTGCTCGTAGGTAAAGTAAGGCATATTCTCCCCTCCTTTACAAAGGACCAGAAACATCACTTAGATAAATCGTATTTCCGGTCTTCACCGATTCTTCAACAGCGAGCATCGCTTTCATCGTAGCAATCCCATCTTCAATCGTTGCACCTACACCTGGCTTATTATGCAGAATTGAATCTGCAAAACCTTCAATCTGCAATCTATAAAAATGACCATCTGCTCCAAGCGGTCTATGGTAGCTGTTATCACTAGCTTTGAAAATTTCTACATCGCTTGATTTTAATGTCCACGGGTTGTATGTCTTTCCTACTACTGATCCGAATTCACCATAAATTTGGAATCCTTCATGCCAATCCATCCGAACCGCAATGGTCAAATCCAATTGAGCTACAAAGCCGCTTTCAAACTCTGCAGTAATAAACCAACAATAGGCACCGAATTTTTGCGTATTCCATGCTTTCAAACTTACAATATTTCCACCTAGATATCTTGCGGTATCGAACAAATGGCTTCCATGACCTAAAATATAATAGCGTTCCTTGTTCGCTTTTGGATCTCCAGCAGGTCTCTTTATATTTTCACCGGATATAATCACTGGCTGAACATTCTCAGTAACGGTATATCGATAGGTAGAATCACAATACCAAGCTTTTAGGCCAATAATCTCACCCATTTCATGATCCACAAACTCTTTAGCTGCTACTATACCGGGGTCAAATCTTTTCATATTCCCCACTTGCACTTTGAGATCGGTACGATCCACAAGCTCTTTTAATTCTTCCACTTCTTCGATGGATACACCTAGAGGCTTTTCTACCAAGACATGTTTACCTGCACGCACGGCTTGTTTAGCTGCCTCCACATGAAATTGATCGGCAATCCCAATAACTACAGCATCTACGCTCGGGTCCGCCAGCATTTGATCATAATCCATATATACCTTGTCAGGTTCATAGATAGCATTCATTCTTCGAAGTAAGTATTCGTCTACATCGCATATTGCGTAAAGGTGAGCATTACGTGAACGCCTTATAGAGTCAAAATGCGCCGCTTGTGAAATCTGACCGCAACCTAATACGCCGATGTTCAACAATTGGTTTTCCTTTTTCATATTCATGTCCTCCTATTCTAGTTAAAGTAATTCAAAGCATGTTCTACATCGCCCTCAGCTAACCCATGCATAATAACAGGACCGTCATAAACCTTACTTAATTCATTTAGATATTCCTTTAAGGGCAAGTTTCCTTTACCCACCGGTGCAAAAGTGATCTTCTCTTCGGTTACAAAAGCATCTTTGCAATGCGCAATGGCAATGTGCTCCTTCAGCGCTGTTAGCGTTTTTGAAATCTTACCTAAGAGGTCCTTATGATCCTGTGGGGTTACTAGATTTGCTGCATCATACAAAACCTTAAGATAGGGTGTGTCTAGATCTTGTAATAGTCTCAAAGCATCTTCTGCCGTACTCACCACATTGGCTTGTTCAGGTTCAAATATTAACGTTACTTGGTTGTCTTCTGCAATTTTCAGCATCCACGCAAGACTTTCATGCAATAGTGACCATGCCCTCACTGTATGATTGTCAGGATGAGAACTCCAGAAATCTTCTTGGTTCAAACTACCCGTAGAAATCGAAACATACGGAACAGCTAATGCAGCTGCAGCCTCAACTACATTTTTAAAACACTGCTGATTTTTAACTTTCTTCTCCTCATTTAGCTCTAACGTATTAAACGTTCCTGAGATCACAGCAATGCTAACTCCACTGTTCATTACTGCTTCTCTGATTTGATGGATGGTCTCCTGACTAATCTCTTTAGGCAAGCTTTCCAGTCCTACATTAGCAAAATTGAATTGAACGCTACTCATGCCTTGCGCTTTGATTTTGTGTAAGGCGCTCTCCAGTTCATAGTTCAAGTATACTTTTGAGAAAATTCCTAACTTCACAAGTTACACCTCCTTTATCTATTTTCAACTTCATCATACACGTATTTTCGATTATAAACAATAAAATTCAATTACAAAAAAAAGAACTAATAATCTGCAAAAAATATAAAAAAGCGCTGGCAATAATGCCAACACTTTAGAATCAATTATCGATTTCGATTAATCATGTAATTCAATAAATGCTTCAGAAAAGCAATATTACGAGGGATCTCCTTTAACGCTTCCATAGCGAGACAGTAGTGTTCCCACATCTCTTTTCTTGCGCCGTCAGCACCAAGGATAGATACAAACGTTGAATTGTTATTCTCCACATCCTGACCTATCGGCTTACCTAGTAAATGATGATCTCCTTCCAAATCGAGCAAATCATCTTTAATCTGAAAGGCAATCCCCGCATGATAGGCAAATTTTTTCAAAGCCAGAACTTCAGTTTTCTTAACCTGAGCCAGAATCGCTGGCATCACTAGTGAAGCTTCAAATGCAATTCCGGTCTTATAAAAGCAAATCATATTTAATTGCTCTAGCGTCAATGCTTTTCCCTTAGAATTCAGATCCATTGCCTGACCCATACATGTATCTTCTGCTTTTTGGGCTGAATATTGCATCAAGGCTAGCACCGCTTTTGCATCAAAAGAATGAAGTGACGCCTGTTCCTCGATCGACTTCTGAATCAGAAATAGTCCGGTTAATTCCGCCGTTGAACTAGTATACATTTCGTGTAGAGTTGCACGACCTCTTCGGGTTGAAGCATTATCCTGGGATGGAAGATCATCGAAGATTAGAGAAGCGGTATGCATATATTCCAAAGATCTTAGAAGCGGCACAATTGCGGATGCATCTAGACCATATTCGTTAACACCCATGACCCAAGTCAATATAGGTCTTATCCGCTTGCCGTCGCCTGCTAGACTATAATTAGCCGCATCAATAAGCAACTCTTTCATTTCTGGCGTCCCGTCTGGCTTGGCTATCAGCAATTGTTTATTGATTTGATCGCGAACCTTTTGGATCGTATCTCGAAATTCCACTTTTTCCTTCTTGCTGTTTTTTAGATTCAAAAGCAACTGATCCCGAAGCAGTTTATCGAAAAAATCCACATCGTCCGCTTTCTGCACCATCTGCTGGACAAGCCGATTAAATGCTGGTTGACCAGAAGCAAAAATCTCCATGATCTCTTTATACTTCTCATTTCCTACACGTTCTTTACATCGCTTGAGTCCATTAATGGCGCGATCTAATATTACTTCACGGGTTTTAGGATCAGAGCGATACACAGTGTGTATTAAATGGGAAATGACCGTCCAGTATAATTCAAAAGGATTGATCAGATCTGTACGTTGACTACGGTATTTTAAATAATAAGTATAGGGGGTTACCGCTCCCGCTTTCATATCGTCAAACATATCCGCAAAATCATCAGCCAGCTGATTATATAACCCATAGAAAAAGGTACGTTGATCAAATCCGTCATCTGCTGGAGCACTAATTACGGATCGGACAATTAAACGGGAAGAAGAGGATTTTAAAATGATGGGTATGAAAAGCTCTTCATTGCTGTATTCAGAGTTAGAAAGATCCTTCATACGATCCAATTCCTGAGAATGGAAAAATACAAAAGACTGCTCGAAAAATGCATCCTGCATTTCTTCCCGCTGATACCCTCTAATATACTCAAAAGCCTCCTTGAGCTCCGAATGTACAAATCGAATGAACGGCATGTTCTCTCCGGACCATTCACCCAATTCCGGTACAACTCTATTAAGGATCGCAGTGCGTATCATATGAGAATACTGTTCTTTCTCTTGGTCGGTTAAGACACTGGAATCAAGGAGATCATCAATGAATGGATAAGTTAGGCCATATGAAAAACCAAGTCTAATGGCTTCACCAATCCTCTTGGATCGCTCCACAGGTGGTACGTCATCGTCCATCTCTTCCATCACATGGAGAATCACCCCAATAATGATCTTGATTAATTTACGCTGTGCTTGCTCGGGATTCATTTCCTTCGGAAGATGTGCTGATACCAGCTTAAGTTTGTCTATCACCCAAATCGTGGCCGTTTCAACGCCTTCCTTCTGAGCCCAACGGTAAATCCCGGTGAAATTCATGAAATCTGACTGATCCTCCGAACTTGTGGAACCTGGAAGAATCATCTGATTTCTAATATCGGCAACCATACGCTTAATCCGGAGCTGTGTATTCGGCGAATCCAAAGCTTGCCCCAGATCTCTCATATAAAGATAGGAAACACTTCGATCCAAATAATCATCCAATTTACCAGTCTGATTCAGCCATCCTAGATATCTATGATAATCCTGAGAATCTGGTTTCCTCTTGCCTCTTGATAAAAAGGACAACCATGAACGGCGATGAATATGGTTCTTCTTCCACAATTGAAAATCTTCAATCAAGGTGGACACATAAGTTTTTTCTTTGAATTGTTCACGAAGAGATGTAAAATACTGAGCTGCCTTCTGCTCAGCGATCGAATATCCTGTATCGGCGTAATCTGTAAATTTTTCATTCATAGGTGATGACCTCAACTTCTCTTTTTGTTAACATGACCCATTAGGGAAGAACCGAATTTCTTCCTGAATGAAATGTTCATCAGTTAATACGGTCAAAACTCTTTTGGGTTACGAAAAAGAAGCTTGACTAATCAAGCTTCTTTCAAAATAACTATACACAAATTATTCTATTTAGATTAATCTGCATTATGCTCCTTTACTTGGATCTTTAGCGAGAGCGTCGATCCTAATTCCTTTTGTATATATGCTAAATCTGTTATCTGCTCGATATGATAAACGCCGCCTGGAAATGAAGAATCATAGAGGAGCTTTGATACTGCTGCTGTCACTTTTGCAGTGATGATGGATTGATTCTTTCCTTGCAATATTAAATCAGCATGCATTGGCTTCCCCTCTCGATTTCTTCCACGAGCCTCAACCTTGATAGCGAACTGGTCGCTCCCAATATGCAGCCGCTCCATAGCACTAACCATCCAGCTGTTCACCCAGCTTGTCTTTAACAAACGAACGGCTCCTGTTTTTTTGGCTATAGCCAGCATTTTAGTAACGAAAACTGAGTCCAGACAAAATCGTGTGGAGATGGACGATGCTTTGAGCGTTCGGGCAAGCGTCTGTTGATCTGAGAATGGGAAACGATAGGCATGGCGATTCCCTAAATCGTCACCAAAGTGATATGACTTTCTATCGGTGAAGCTCTCTACCTCTACCTGACGATTCTTCTGCTTAACTTCAAACTTTTCTCCTAAACTATTCACTGTCCATTCGATCGCCGCCTTACCATGAGAATCACCAAGTCCGAGCATAATCGCGATTTCGATGTCCTCCGTCTGTTCTATCAATCTTTCCGCTTCAAGAGCCATTAGATTGGTTATGCCGGGTGCAAGCCCTACACTAAGAACGGCACTAGATCCATGTCGTGCAGCCTCTGCGTATAACGCCTCAATTTGAGATAAAAACGGACCACTCGCTGATACATCCACATAATACGTACCGCTGCGAAAGCAGGCTTTTACAAAATCCGTATTCGTTTGATCCAAACACATAATGATTAGCTTCACTTGATCTAGTAAATGTGGAGGTATCGGCTTATTAATATCTAACTCTAATGGCTTGATCCTGCCGTGAGTAGATTGACTGAACCTCTCTGCTTTTTCAAGACTTCTCCCTGCAGCAAATACTTTACCTGGATACTTCTTCTCTAATATTTCACATATGGTACGCCCTACATGTCCATAACCACCAACAACAACAATATCTTCTTTTTCCTGCATTATTATCACCGCATCCTATATAATAGAGTTGATTAAGAATCATTCTCAATTATACGGATTTCGCTTCCGTTCACTATCCCACAAATGTGGGAGTTCGATATAATCCATTAAGGACTAGAGGGCTACTCAATGAATACCCATAAACAATTCATTCTAATAAAGAAACAAATCATTAAGCTAGGAATGATTACTGATTCATCTCACAACTACCGTACTTCCTTGCTGTCTCTCTTACGTGAAGCAGTTCCCTTTGATGCTGCCTGCTGTACTCATGTTGATCCACAGACATTGCTTTCGACAGGTGCGGTTACTGAAGACAATGTAGAGTCCATTCATCCCCACTTGTTCCAGATCGAATACGGTGAAGATGATGTTAACACCTATGAGCAAATGGTTAATAGCAAACTCCTCGTCGCTACAATATATGAAGCAACCGAGCAGCAACCCGAGCGGAGTGCCCGATATCGAAAGGTTTTGTCTCCAGCAGGTTTTGGGGATGAACTACGAGCAGTCCTTATTCTTGGAGAATCTTGTTGGGGATATTTGACGCTGTACAGAAATACAGATCAATCGGAATTCTTACAAGAGGAGTGTGATTGGATCACCTCACTCATCCCTTTGATTGCAGCCAGAATGCGGGCTTTCAGTCTTGAGCTTCCGGAGAGAGATGAGACTTGGCTTGAGGATCATTATGGTTCCGGGATTGCAGTACTATCTGATGACTTGGCTCTTCTTTCCTCCAATCCCACAGCGGATCGCTGGTTAGGCAAACTCCGATCATTGGAAATGATCGATGTTCATGTTCTGCCTCGTCCAATCCGTGCTGTAAGCACGCAAGCGTTAAACAGCCCTTCCGAATCTATGGGGATAGCGAAAGCATGCATTCGTATGACTGAGGGACCCTATTTAGTCGTTCGAGCAAGTCGTCTTAAGGCTTCCAACGGTCAGAACCAAATTGCCATTTCATTCGAACCCGCGCGTCCTGCTGACATGCTCCCCATCATTGCTGAAGCGTATGGTTTGACGGAACGTGAGCTGCAGCTATTACATGGTGTAATTCGAGGATTATCCACTAAAGAATTGGCTTCTGCACTATATATTTCTGCATACACCGTCCAAGATCATTTAAAATCTATTTTTAGCAAATCAGGTGTCAGCAGCCGTAGAGAACTTATTTGGTATTTGCATTCACGCTACAATATTGCTCAAGCTTGAGTAATCCGAGATAAAGGATATACAAGTTGTATGTCCTTCTCTGTAATTAGTCCTTCATATAACGAATGATTATGGTCTGCACCTACAATACACAAGATTCTTTTCTCTGGGTGGCCTTTTATGGCATTTTTGATTCGTTGAATCATTATAAGATGTCTACACAACCACCTGAACTGATGCGCTTGAGGATTGATTCGTTCTAACCATTCATACTTCTGTCTTGTAATAGTGTCATATTCTAATGAATTAAAGGGAATTGCACTTGAATCCACTGTTGAAAGCTGTCTTTGAAACCATTGCTCTAACTCATATTCCAATTCTTTTCTCTGATCTTCTTTATAGCTATTAAAAGGATCAAAATCTGTCCAAACATCCAATTCAACCCAATCAATAGGGACAAATTCATAATTCTCTTCTTTACACAAAGGGAAAATGAGATCCCAATATTCACTTGCAGGTTCTCCCCAATATCCACGGTAATTACTGTCCTTCTTATAATGTTCCCAACTACTAGGAAGGACTTCTCCACAAATAATATCTGGATTAAACTCTAAAATTAAATCCTTTATGAACTCTAAAGAAAAATGATATTTTTGCCTAAGTTCATCATCGTGAACCACTCCTAAAATATCTACAATTGACACGAAAAATCCTCCTACCTTCAATTAATTCTAATATCATCTAATTTTACAATCGTCAAATTTGATAATATTACAATAGGAATATAATGTAAATCATTGTTTTAAAAAAATAGACTGAGCACCTATGAATAGAGGGCTCAATCTGTTTAAATGTAACATTTCACTAGTGCATTCGTTAATATTGCAAAGCAGCCAACCTTTAATGCGAAGCCGTATACTCTCCCAATTCAGAAGCCGGATCAAATTTTTCCTTACTCATCACAAATGCAGCCAGTAGAGCTATAACAGACGGAATAATTGCCCATGCAAAAGTGTGAACAAGCGATGAGGATAATCCCTCTGTAATCTTATCAAGAACTTCCGTAGGGATTTTCTCACGAGTATCCGGAGTCAAAATAGTACTTGGATCGCTTAAATTTACCCCTATAGGTGTTGCACCACTGCTACTGAACATGGATGCTAATTTATTCGAAAACACATGACTTTGGATAATACCGAATACTGTTATGCCGAGTGTCATTCCCAGCTCCCTTGTAAAACTAAGTGTCGAACTTGCGGACCCACGCTGCCTTGCTGTAAATCCATGAATGGCTGCGTTACTTAGAACAGAGAATGAAGAACCTATTCCAAGACCTACTAGAAACATAAATATGGTGACCATGAACCGTGAAGAATCTGGTGTTAATGTGGTTAGCAAAGCGATACCTAAAACAAGCAGTATTAACGTCGATATCATGATGGCGCGATAATTGAACTTCGAGAGCAGGAATCCGCCCCCTGCTGCAGTGATAACGGAGCCGAGCATCATAGGAAGTAGAACAAGTCCCGAATTCGTTGCTGAGCCGCCAATTACCCCTTGAATGTAGATTGGAATGTACACCGAGGCTGTAATGAATGCTGCTCCGCTAAATATAGCCATAACATTACTCGTAGAATAAAGACGATTCTTGAACATGCCGAAAGTAATGATGGGTTCTTCTGCACGACGTTCGATAAAAATAAATCCCACGATAAACACTACAAAAGCTAAGAACAATCCTAAAATCATAGCAGAGTCCCAGGCATATTTTTTACCACCCAGCTCAATCGCAAACATGAGACATAGGATGGAAGCTACAAGTGTAAACGCACCTAGGTAATCGATCTTTTCCTTGGAATGCTCAACAGACTCTTTGTAGAAGAAAGCAATCAAAAAGAAGGCAATAACACCTATAGGTAAGTTGATGTAAAAGACCCAAGACCAATGAATGTAATCCGCTATGTAAGCGCCAATAAGGGGTCCGAAAATACTTGATATACCATAAGCTGCTCCGAATAATCCACCGATCTTCCCCCGTTTTTCCGGAGCAACCACATCGAACATGATGGTGAACGCAATTGGAACCAGTGCCCCTCCACCGATACCCTGAATCGCACGATAAATACTCAGCTGAACTATAGAGTTTGCGGTACCACATAAAGCAGATCCGATCATAAATACAATAATTCCGAAAATAAAGAAACGCTTGCGGCCATACATATCCGATAATTTTCCGAAAATCGGCATTCCTGCCATCTCAGCTATCATATAAGCAGAAGTCACCCACATCAGTTTGTCAAAACCGCCAAGATCCCCTACGATTGTTCCCATTGCAGTTGCTAATATAGTGTTATCCATGGATGCCATAAGTGTGGCCAGCAATAGAGCCGCTATAATAATCCCTACATTATTTTTCTTCTCCAAGTTCTTTACCATTCTCTTTTGTTCCCTCCACTTTTCCTTAATTTCGAATTTAATCTTATCGTTATAAGATCGCACACCAACCTCTCTCTAAACTTCTTGATGCATTACCTTTTGCAAAACTTTAATAATTCCGATAAAATGAATTCAATTAATCGTACGTTCATCGAGTATCTTTATTGTCTAATATCTCGTTTATCAAGATATTAATATTTTAAAAGGAGGGCTCTCTTTTGTCAAGAGATCGACACAATCAAGTGAAAAATCAGCAAGAAAACTTCACCTTGCGTATGCGGGGTCTAGGAAGTCGAACGATACTATATCAGCAAAATGTGGCAGCTTCACTTGGGTTATATAATAATGATTATCTATCCATAGATATCCTCCATGAAAGAGGTCCCATCACCGCTGGTGAACTGTCCAAACTAACCGGACTGGCTACAGGCAGTGTTACGGCATTAATTGATCGACTTGAAAATAATGGTTTTGTTCGCAGACAAAATGACCCCAGTGACCGTCGTAAGGTAATTATTGTCCCTTTGTATGAAAATAATGAGGTCGGGAATGCCTACCTTCCCCTGCATGCCGAGATGCTTAAATTAGCTTCCACCTACTCGGATGAAGAGCTTGAACTTATTACACAATTTGTTGGCAAAGCAAGTGTGGTTCTGGAAGAGCAGATTCATCGTCTAAGCTCCGCAACAAACAATAATTCTTCCTCTTAAGCCTTAATTATTCATCAAAAAAGGACAATACCCATTGTCTAATTACAATGGGTATTGTCCTTTTTTTCTCACATTATTCGAATGTTACTTCGTATCTATGGAAATAGATAGCTTTCCATTGGATTCAATTAAAGAAATTTTGGCATTATCCGTCTGCCATACCCTACGAAAGTTTGTACCTTCGCCTTCTTTTTCTATATCTGCTGTGTTACCTTCACTCTTAGTCGTAAGCTCTCCAAGCTGTTGCGTTATCTCTTGCGTTAATTTTTCCTTGGTAGCTTCTTCAAAATGAATCGTCTCTCCAATCACTTTTCCAGTGTGATCATAGGAGACCTGAAGATTTGCTTCGTGATTCACAATCTTCTCGTTATATTCGCGGGATAAAAGAGTAGAATTCGTACCTTCATTACGATTAGGTGCGCCTTTGCCGAGAGCTTGGACAACTTGAGCATCCTCTTTTCCAATCAAAGTGGCAAGTTCCTCAAGGCTAAATCTTTCCTCAGCTCCACTTGGCACAACCGTTGGAGGTGGTAGCTGGGATTTATCTGCTACTGGTCTTGAGCATGCACTAAGTGCAAGGACCGTAAGCAGTAGCAAACAAGTTTGTTTTAATATCTTCATGGGTTTCATTCCCTTCATTGCTAGCTCTTGATGTATTTTTCACAATTTATTGAATGATTATGTATTGCTGGAGCCAAATTCGTCCAAAAAAGACGATATCCCATGAAGTCAAATGACTTTGAGATACCGTCCTACATCATGAATCTTGCAATTAAAGGGAAGCTGAGGATTGGCTAACCCAAGCCACTAATTGAGCCGTATCCACTGTATCCCCTTTTCGTAGTTTCAGTGTTTTTCTCTCCGGAGGGCCCTCGAATATCCCTTCTGGAAACTCAAGTTCATTCGTATTAAAAATAACAAAGCTTACTGCATCTTTCGAAGTTGAAATAGCTGCTGCGTACTTACCATTTTTCAAAAAATGAGGCTTCTTATACTGAATTCGTTCCTGTACATCTGGGATTGCTTGGTGAACAACCTCACGAAGATTAGTAGATAACTCCACCTGCCATGGTTCTTTTAATGCTTCAATAAAATCGATGACTTCTTGATTCATATTTTATCTCTCCTTTATGTACGTACCGGTTTAAAATAATATTGAATTAACTACGATGTTCCTAAGTTACACGCTGCCGCCCGATTCAGCAAAAGAATCCTTTCACGTTCATTCCCAGTCAAGGATGCGGCACGTTCAAACTCTGTACGAGCCTCATCATATCGACCCAGCTTCAGCAGAAGATCACCACGAACGCTGGGCAGCAGATGATATTCCCTCATAGATGGTTCAGTATTTAGCTCATCCACAATTTGCAGTCCAAAGGTTGGGCCGAACGCCATGGATATGGCGACCGCTCGGTTTAATTCGACAATTGGCGAAGGCATGACTCTCGAGAGCGCTTCGTACAGTGCAGAAATACGGATCCAGTCTGTCTCTGCTGCAGTAGTCGCCTGTGCATGACAAGCAGAAATCGCAGCCTGAAGCGAGTAAGGTCCCGGCGGACGACCAAGCTTTCGGCTACGCTCTAAAGCAGCCAGACCACGACGGATCAGTAATTGATCCCACTGTGCCCGGTTTTGATCCATTAGTAGAATAGGTTCCCCTTTGCTATTAACCCTCGTCCTAAAACGCGAGGATTGAATCTCCATAAGGGCGACCAGTCCATGAACCTCAGGTTCATAAGGGTTAATCTCAGCTAGTACCCGTCCTAATCTCAGCGCCTCCTGGCATAACAGCGGACGGATCCAATCCACTCCAGAGGTTGCAGAATATCCTTCATTAAACATTAGGTAAAGGACTTCAAGCACCGTAGACAAACGGTCTTTAAGCTCTTCTTGAACGGGTACCTCAAAAGGAACCTTGTTAGCACTTAGGGTTCTCTTCGCCCGAACAATTCGCTGAGCAATCGTTGATTCGGCGACTAGAAAAGAACGTGCGATTTCATCTGTCGTCAATCCACATAACAGTCGAAGGGTCAGGGCTACTCTGGCATCTTGTGACAACACCGGATGACAGGTCATAAAGATCAGACGAAGGAGATCGTCACTGATCTCCTCATCTAACGCATCATCTATGTCTACCTCAGTGTATAAATCCATGCTATGTGCAACCTCTACGTATTTCTGATCTCGAAGCTTGGTCCTGCGAATAAGATCAATCGCACGCCGTTTCGCGGTGGTCATCAGCCAAGCACCTGGATGATCTGGAATCCCCGTCTCTGGCCATCGATTAAGGGCAATTACTAATGCGTCCTGAGCAAGATCTTCTGCGAGACCTACGTCCCGTACCATGCGCGTTAAACCCGCAATGATTTTTGCCGATTCCATTCGCCATATTGTATCAATCGTTCGATGCGTATGGGAGAAACTCACGTTTGCTTATGCTCCTCAACCTGTTTACGAAGTGCTACTTCTTTCGCCAATGTTTCGGGATCGTCCATTAATTCCCCCGGCTCGAATACCTGCCTTAACTCAATCTCTCCTTGGCCAAATCCATGAGGGTCCGGCATACGTAAAGCCCATTCAATGGCTTCTTCTCTTGATTTGACCTCAATCAGCGTATATCCAGCGATCATTTCTTTAGCTTCTGTAAACGGACCATCCATAACTTTCGGTTTGCCGCCAGCTTCCGGATATGAAATTCGAATACCACTGGAACTCGGTTGCAATCCATCGCCAGCCAGCAACACACCTGCTTTCACCAATTCCTCATTATACTTCTGCATAGCATCAATCAGTTCTTGACTAGGCATAATTCCCGCCTCTGAATCTGTGGTAGCTTTAACAATCATCATAAATCTCATAGGTGTATCCCTCCTATTTTTATTTTCCCATAAAGAATGCAGTAAGCTCAGTTGAAATGATCCTTGTATTGAGTTTCTTCGTATGACCGAGCCCCTTTTTACTTAATAGTTTCGCATTAGGTAGTACTTTAGCTATTGCCTGAGCACCATGCCGTAAGCCAACAGGACTCTCCGTACCTTCGAGGACCAGCGTTGGAATGGTAACTGTGCTCCACAAGGTGGCAGGAAGCGGCTTTCCGTCCATATACCCATCCAATAAAACAGCATCATAGGGAAGAGTGTGCGCTACAGCCATTAGGTTAGACCATACACTTGGCATTAAGCGCATCAATTTAACTACAAAAGCAGGTGCTCCCATACCTTTAGTCATAAAATACTTAATTGCCTCAGATCGGCGATTTGTAGCAATAAGCTCAGTAACATTCATTACGAAATCTAGAGGCGGCTTGGGATCCGAAGCATTGACAACAAATGGAGGCTCATGTAGAGCTAATTTAGTAATATTTGCTCCATCCGCTGCTGCCTGTAGAGCAAGAACTGCTCCAGAAGACAATCCCCAGACATATGCCGATCCTCCGGCCGCATTAATTATAGCCTGCAGATCTTCGATCTCACGAGCTATTGCGTATGGCTGAGTGTCTCCGCTATCGCCACGACCTCGTCGATCGTAATTGAAGACTGTGAAATTCTCAGACAACAGATCAGCTAACTGTACCTGACTTGGGAATTTTCGGTAACTAAATGCACCTGTCACTAATATAAGTGCTGGCCCTTGACCCATTTTGTCATAGGCAATCTTAGTTCCATCCATTGAAGTTACTAAATGCATTTCATCTCTCCTTCGCTTTAACGTCTGATATCCGGACTTCTATTTAAACGACGAACGGAAGATGATGAAATCGACACATTCCTAAAAATTTATTTCTTATGAGATAAATACTATATCCTACCATTTATTTCTTGCTCATCAAGTCAATATCCTTCTCCGAAGTTTTAAATTTTCACTATCCACAATATAAAAAAAGGGAAAAGTTCCGAAGAACTCCTCCCTCACACTATCGCTTAATGAATCGTCAGATTAAAACCGCTCTGAATATAATTCAGGTTGGGGTTAGCGATATTCGTAGTCGTCAGGTTGTTAAACGTTGCTGAACCATTGCCTGTGTAAGTATAGATTGCCGAACCCTGATGTGGCCCTGAGAAACGTGAAGTAGTAATACCATCAAGCCCAGTACCATTAATATTGATGTTATTAAACACGATATTCTCAAATCCACCACCATAACCGAACTGGATTGCATCACGTTGTGTATTGATGATATCAATGTTGGTAAAGGTAACGTTCTTGATGGCATCATTCGATGCCTCTAAATCGATGGCTCCACGTTCTCCACCATACAGATCTTTACTGGTACCACTTGTGATAATCGTAGTATCTGAGAAAACAATGCCCGCATTATTCTGGAAATGGTAACCAGGGAAAACGGTGTTCATACGAATACCAGAACCACCTACAGTGTCGATGATGTAGTTATGATCAGCCTTATGACCGCCGCCTCCAAAGAATGCTATGGCTGCTGCACGCCAGTTATTCTCAATCGTGTTGTAGGAGAATGTGTTATTTACACCCGCCGGAGCACCATTGGTGTTACTAGTCCATACTGCAAGACCATCGTCACCGTTATTTCTTACGTTGGTGTTTCGAACAATCGAATTGCTAGTGCCTTGGGAGTAGTTGATACCATCGGCAAGATTGTTCCGAATCCGGCTGTTTTCAACCACAAGCCCACTGGCATAAATAGCAGGTGTATGAGCATAGTCGCCTACCCACATGCCACATTCAAAATGTTCTACCCAGACATCATGGATAATTGAATTAGTACCAAAGTTATCCATAAATCCTTTGTAAATTGCATTTTGTCCATAACGGGATCGCAAATTCGAATTCATGTAAACATTACTAAAATCTAGCTTGCCGCTAATACGGAGTGAAATACCGCCTCCCGCCGCATTAGGATTAGTAAACTGGAGGTTCGTATGCCAGATTCCAGCACCTGTCACCGTAAAGTTGTTAATCATATTGCTGGCAGAACCAATTTCCCACATGCTGCTAAGATTAAATGTTCCGGCAGGAATATACATGCTCTTACCGCCTGCAACAGCTGCATTCACCGTTGCTTTAAAAGCTGCAAGGTCATCCTGACCATCATTTGCTACAGCACCATAATCTGTCACTGACACGGAGTTCGCCGGACGAGCGACTGCAGTAGGAACGGGTTCGATTTCGAGGAAATCAACACCATACTCCAAGCTATCTCCATTGTTCTTCTGAATACGGATGATATCTCCAGGCTGGAGAGGAGTATCCAATTTCCAGTGGACTTCGTCAAATCGGAAGAGCGGACGCCCAGCACTAGGAGTATCACCAGGCATATCGCCCGAAAAATACTGCCAGCTGTAGTAGGATGTCAACGATACCGTTTTGACTTTTACTCCATTCACATACACGTCAAGTGAACCATTCAGTCCCATACCATCCGAAGAGTCAGGCATAGTAAATCTCATAGTCACACCCGCGCCGCCTTGTCCTTGTCTGACTGTCCATCCCACGTTCGAGCCGTTTGTAGGAAGGGCTACATAACGCTGACCAGATGCTTCTGAAGCAATTAGTGCTTGATCAAACGTAGGTGCTGATTTCAACGTAGCACCACCACCGAGAGTAGCATCTTCGGTATCGTACCGACTATAAGGCATGCTTGCACCACGTAAAGCATAGACCACCAGATTAGTTGTGCTTATATTGTTTGATTGCTTCGCTGTTACCTCATTAGCATCCACTTCAACAGTAGTGGTTACAGTGTAATTACCGTTGACTGCTGTCCATGTCCCTGGAATCGTGACGTTAACGGAAGCTCCAGCAGCAAGGGTCCCGGAATAGGATCCATTAAATGCTTGAATCGTGGTACCCGCTGAGTTTTTAAGAACTACAGTAACACCATGAGAACCGCTTGCAGAAGCAGTGGTTCCTTGATTCTTGAGATTTACGGTAAAAGCTACTGTACTATTAGCTACTGGATTACTTGGTGTCCATGTAGTCACACCAACTAAGTCAGAGCTGGAGACTGGAGCGATAACAAGAGATGCCCCGTTCGTATAGCTGTTATTCCCTTCGTTCTGCTCGAAAATCAAATTGTTCTCATCTACTTTAGCGCTGAGAGCATAGGTCGCAGCGGTTTTGGCTCCAGCGTTTAATGTCATTGAGGCTGTTGTTGATGCGCCTGCAGTTAATAAACCTACTGGAGCAGATCCAACGAGCTCATTGTTTAAGTAAAAGTTGACAGTGGTTGCTGCGGAGCTAGCATTACCGTTGTTCTTAACAACTGCATTTAATGTAATTGCACTTGTCTCGACAGGAGTAGTAGGTGACCAGGACATACCCGTTATCATTAGATCAGGGTTCGCCCCTGGTGTACCGAATACTTGAAACTCCGCGATTTGCCCAGCAGGAGCACCAGAGTTCGAAGTGATATTCAACTGCAGACGTTTAACCGTTGCCGTAACCGGGATGGTTACTGTGTTGCCCGAAGCTGGATTAAACGTATACGATTGAGCCGATACCAAATTACCGAAGGTAGTCGTGTCTTGATTGTGACCGAGCACCTGAATCGTTTGTGTGCGAGTACTCCATGCAGAGGCTGGATTCAGCTTCAAAACGATTGACGTAATGTTGTAGTTCGCCCCTAAGTCGAGGGTGAGTGAACTTGGATTGCTGCCACCTTCCCAGTACGTGCTTGTGTCATTATCGTTCGCATTTGTTGTTACGAACGTTTGTGTACTGGAAGAAGCGGTAATCGTCTTGCCGACAGCAATATTACTCCCAGGAGCAGGTGTTGGTGTTGGTGTCGGCGTTGCTGTTGGTGTGACCGTCGGTGTTGGTGTGGTTGTTGGCGTTGGCGTTGGCGTTGGTGTTGGCGTTGGTGTTGGTGTTGGTGTTGGTGTTGGTGTTGGTGTGGCTGTCGGTGTCGGAGCAGGTGTTGCAGGTGGTGTTGTTGTCGTCGACGCTACAGTGATTTGGTCAAGGTTAACATTGCCAGAATCACCAGCATCATATTTATATGCGATAGTGTTGTTACCCGCATTTAGATTAAGAACTTCTACTTTAGTGCTCCATGAATCCCAATTTGGTAAGTTAGATAATGAGGTCTGGCCAATTTTAGCACCATTGACGTAGACACTTATTGTCTTTGCACTGCCACTTGCATTGGCGTATTTCAATGTCACCTCACGACTACCTGCTGCTGGCACGTTAACCGTGAATGTCGTTGTTGCACCTTGTGTCAAATATCCATCCACGAAGCCCGCGCCGGAGTAACCGGCATGATCCGTGTTCACTTTAGCTCCTCCAGACAGTGAAGCAGATTCAGCTTCATAAGTGCCGGAAGGCGATGGAGTTGGAGTAGGAATAGGGCCACTAGCGCCGTAAATCTCGAATTCAGAGAGCTGAGCTGCCGGCCAACCTGTGTTGCTCGTTACATTCAGACGAACATAACGCGTACTGGTTGAGGCAAAGTCGATGGTAACACTGTTCCCTGCCACTGATGGATTGAATTCATAATTTGCAGAACCTACAATATTCGTGAATGTCGAACCGTTTGTGCTCCCTTGAACAGCCAATGTTTGCGTCCGCGTCTCCCAACCAGAAGGGAGCTTTAGAACGATTTGATCAATATTCGTATTTGCACCTAAATCGACTTGAATCCATTGCGGGAATGCATTATTCGTACTTTCCCAATACGTGCTTTGATTACTGTCTTTAACATTGTCAGGACTATAAGTTTGTGATTGACCGCTCGCAGTTACATTTTTGCCGAGTGTCAGGTTTGGTCCTCCGGAGGCTGAAACAAAATTAAGTGGGCCCGCAGCCAAGAATAAACTTGAAATCAGCATGGATACTACCAGCGGCCATACAACATACTTGTTACGCATTTTAATTTTAATCCTCCTTAAATAAGTTAGATTCTCAAAAATTCACGAACCTATCAGAGTGCTCAAATGGTAGCGTTTTCAATAGAGATCATCCAGAGCACATTAAAAAGAACCACACCCTCCCTTCACTTTCAGACACACTCATTATAGATAAATAGTAGCTCAAACTATAAGATGTAATTCTACGGAAAAGGTAAGTGATACCATTATCGCGAAACTATGCGATTTATGGAATCTATGACATCCGTTTAAAAATAAAAAAAGAGCCTGATTTATCAGGCCCGTACTTTGTCTTCACCTTTGGCAGGAGAGTTTAATAATACCACTCCTCCTACTATTAATACTATTCCGGCAAAAGTAAGAATACCAAATGGATCTCCCCACACGACAATACCCACAATTGCAGTTAGAACAGTACCTACACCCGACCAAATCGCATAAGCTAAGCTTAACGGTAATTCTCTAAGGCTTATGGATAAACTATAAAAAGCAATAATAAAACCAATAATAACCCCTATAGAAGGGAGTAATTGCGTGAATCCTTCTGACATTTTCAACATAGTAGTCCCTACGACTTCGCTAGCAATCGCTATACTTAGAGCAATATATCCTACATTTCTTTTCATGCTGCAGCCTCCAAATTCTAATGAGCCCCACCTGAGAGCTTCATAATGATTACACCACCAATAATAAGTAGTAGACCTAGTAATTTCTTACGATTAAAATTCTCCTTATAAATAACTACGCCAATTATAGCTGTCAAAGCTGTGCCCACCCCTGACCAAATCGCATAAGCTGTACCTAATGGAATTGTTTTTAACGCTAAAGAAAGACTATAAAATGCTAAGCCCATACCAAGGATCACGCCAATGGATGGGAATACCCTTTTAAACCCGTTAGACACTTTTAGCATTGAACTGCCAAATACCTCACAGATGATCGCTGTTGCAAGTAATACATATGAATTCAAAGATAACCTCTCCTTACTTCGTCATATTTATCAATTCTTGAATGACTTTCGTGCGTAATTCATCATCTAACACACCTAATCCGAACATTTCGGAATACCATAACCCATCTGCTGCCAACCTAACGATAGTGGAGCGTACAGGATCAATGCCATCGTTCTCTATGTTTTGTTGCCACGTTGCATATTGACTTTGAAATTTGTTAAGAATATCTGGATTTGTGAAAAGAGCAGCAAGAAGCGCGGTACCAATCTCTTTGCCCTCTTTAATATCATCATCCATGGCTTTAGTAATAGCACGACTCCACTTCCCTTTTTCAACCGTTTCGCTCATTGCTCTATCTTGAACATTGGTAAAAAAATGGTTCGTTAGATCTTCGACCATCCCTATGATCAAAGCTTCTTTATTTGGAAAATGGTGCAGTAGCCCGCCCTTACTGACCCCGGCTTCTTTAGCCACAGCTTCAAGCGTAAGCTTCTCTACTCCATTATTTTTAACAACTGTGGAAGCCGCCAATAAAATAGTTTTACGTTTAGAATTACTGTTCACATTGATCACCCCTGATATTTACTATACCGTCTGGACGGTTTTGTTGTCAAATAAAAAATAAGCCTGTTAATCCAGGCTTACTAAACCATAATTAAATTAACTCTTTAATATACCAAGCATCACATGCGAAATGCTCTGAGCCAGCTAATGGGGCATCTAAAAGTTCGAAGCCGTTTTTCATATAAAAACGGTTAGCTGCATGCATGTTCTGTAATGTCTCCAAATAACATTTATTGTAATGAAGCTTGGCAAAATCCAGCGCCGTATTTAGGAGTTCAGAAGCTATCCCATTACCTCTAACGGACGGAGATAAGTACATTTTTTGCAACTCACATATGTCGCCCTCATTGCCGAAAGGCGCAATGCCACACCCGCCCAATATATTTCCATCTTCTTCCACAACCCAATAAGCCTGATTATCGCTTTGATTGTAGTACTCATATAAATGATGCAGGCTGTCATCTTCCCACGCAAGCCCTGCCCTATTCCCGCCAAACTCAATCAGACAGCTCCTAATAATCTGTTCAATCGCACGATTATCGTTCTTATATATTCTTCTGATGTTCATGATCAATCTGTCCCCTAACTTTTGAATATCAATCTATTGTTATACTATTGTACCACCTCAATGAAAGGATAATTATAAGGGATTTCATACATAATATAGGTGAATTTATAAAAGGAGGGACTTTAATGAAAGTGGCAGCTAAGCAGCTCTGGATTGCAGCATTAGGCGGTGTGAATGAAATTGGTAAGAATATGTATTTCCTGCAATATGCTGATGATATTATTGTCATTGATTGCGGTTCTAAATTTCCGGACGAAAGTCTACTGGGGATTGACCTCATTATTCCTGATGTTACGTATTTATTAAGCAATCTTGATAAGATTCGAGCATTAGTAGTTACACATGGACATGAGGATCATATTGGAGGAATTCCGTATCTACTCAAACAATTAAATCTTCCGATCTACGCATCTCGGTTAACCTTAGGTCTAATTGAAAATAAACTGAGGGAACACGGAATATTACGTCAGACCAAGCTTCATGTCATTGATTCTGAGTCTACTTTACAGCTAGGAGCGATTACTACAACGTTCTTTAATACCAATCATAGTATTCCGGATTGCCTTGGTGTTGTATTCGATACCCCAGAAGGGACCGTTGTTCATACAGGGGATTTCAAATTTGACATGACCCCTGTTAATAAGCAGTATCCCGATATACATAAAATGGCTGACATCGGGAAGAATGGTGTAAAGTTCCTGCTCTCAGAGAGTACCAATGCAGAACGCCCAGGCTTCACCCCCTCTGAAAAACTCGTTGGCGCTCATATAGAAGAAGCATTCATGAAAGCTGACCGTAGAATTTTTATCTCTACCTTTGCTTCAAATGTACACCGTCTACAACAGATCATTGAAGCTGCTCGTTTAACCGATCGTAGATTAACCTTACTTGGCAGAAGTATGGTTAATGTTGTCCGAGTAGCCCAGGAACTCGGGTACTTGAGCATTCCAGATAACATGCTGATCGAGCCTACTGAAGCTGCCAAACTCCCTCCAGAGCAAGTAACTGTATTATGTACAGGCAGTCAAGGAGAGCCCATGGCTGCGTTATCGCGACTGGCTAACGCAAGTCATAGGCAGATGGAAATCCAGGCAGGAGACACCGTTCTGATAGCAGCTAATCCCATTCCCGGGAATGAACGCAATGTATCTAGAATCGTCGATAATTTATACGTGCTTGGCGCTAAAGTCATCTATGGATCACGCAGCGAGCTTCATGTATCTGGGCATGCAAGCCAAGAAGAGCTTAAGTTAATGTTAACCTTGATGAAACCTGAATATTTCATACCGATTCATGGTGAATACCGTATGCTACATCATCACAGCTTGTTAGCAGAGGCAGTTGGTGTTAACCCCAATAATATCTTTATTCTGAAAAATGGAGATATCGTCGAGTCATCATCAGGTGTCGTCCGCCAATCTGGCCGAGTGGCAGCTGGACAAACCCTAGTGGATGGCCTTGGGATTGGAGATATTGGTAATGTTGTTCTTCGCGATCGTCGCCAGCTGTCAGCAGACGGTATTTTGATTACAGTGATTACATTAAGCCAAGAAGATGGACGTTTATTAAACGAGCCGGATACCATATCCAGAGGATTCATCTATGTCCGTAACTCAGAAACTTTAATGGAGGAGATCAACAAGCTTGTAACCTCTACCCTTCAAAAGATGAGTGAGGCTGACCTAGGCGAGTGGAATATCATCAAGCAGACCATCAAGGAGACCCTAAGTAGATTCCTGTACGAAAAAACGAAACGACGTCCAATGATTCTCCCCATCATTATTGAGGTGTAGCAAAAAGGAGCTCCTGTAATAGGGGCTCCCTTTTCATATCTAATGAGAATTAAGAACTATGTTGTCCATAATTTCAATGTCTCTGCTTCTAGCGTCATTTTTTGATGAATAATAATGATTTGCTCTAGCCGATTAACCCGCTCCTGAAGATTAGCGTTTAACAGGTCAGATTGTAGCTGAGCATTCAGAGAAAAGTATTGTGGCACTTCCCAGACACTGCGTAAAGCAGTGCTTAAACAATAACCATATCTTGCAAGGGATTCGTCCCCCTGCCATCCGCTAGCCTTTAATCCTTTGATATACGAATGGAATAAAGACTCTTTAAATTCCTCGTAACGATGGATAGGAATTACACCAAGACTCATATTTACGCCAAACATTTTACCAAGATCTTCACCTAAACCTGATATACTCATAAATTGCCAGTCTATCAAAACTAACTCTCCGTTTTGAGTTAACAGCATATTCATTTGACTGAGGTCCTGATGGGCTAATACTCGCGGCAAGCGATGGAGAGCATTCAAGTTACTGTCTATCCGCTTCGTGAAGTCTTGGAACCAAGCCCAAAGGCTTCGGTCATTGTCTCTATGTAATTGATGAATATATTCTTCAGGGTTAGGTGCATACATTTTACTTGCGGTAGTCCATGATCTAAGCCAGCTTCTACATATCCATTGGTTATTAGGAGTGTTCTTTCCTGAAAGATAAGCTCCATTAAATCGGCCTAACCGTTCAGCGATAATATCAAACTGCTCCTTCGTATGTGCAAATTCTCCTTCAATACGTTCCATCCATAACCATACAGTACCATCTTCTTGCTCCTCAACAAGATAACACTTAGGAGCTTGGATTGAGACCGGAAGCTCATCCAGAATCTTAGATTCAAAGACTAGGGCTTCTCGTCGCCAGTAATTGTGATGTGCTGGATCCTCTTTTTCTGCACTATCAGACTTGATGATTTTTAATATGATTGACCATGGAAGCTGCTCGTGATTAACTATTGCCAGACCATGAATAGAAAAGATGCCTGCTGTAGTAAAGTTAGGCGTTTTATAATTTAAATTTTCACAAGTGAAACTGATTATTTCTATTTCTTGTTCTCCAAAAATTCGTTGAACACTGATGTTAAGCTGATCCATTTTATTCTCTAACACATAGACCCTCCCCACTATCCATAAAAAAGCCTATAAAGCGTAACTGATTCGTTAACACCTCATAGGCTTGTTCAATAAAGATTTGCTTATTAGAATACTTTTGTTGTCCAATCTTCGCAATTCCAGATATCGGTGACAATGTCTTGATAAAAATCTGGTTCGTGAGAGATCATGAGAATGCTTCCCTTATATGCTTTCAGCGCACGTTTCAGTTCATCTTTGGCATCAATATCCAAGTGGTTCGTCGGCTCATCTAATACGAGAATGTTGGTCTCACTGTTAATGAGTTTACATAGACGCACTTTAGCTTTTTCTCCACCACTTAGAACAGCAATCTTACTTTCGATATGTTTCGTGGTCAGTCCACATTTGGCAAGAGCAGCACGTACTTCGAATTGTGACAGGGATGGGAATGTATCCCAGATCTCCTCGATACAAGTCTTGTAATTGCCTTCTTTCATTTCTTGCTCAAAGTATCCAATCTCTTGATGGTATCCACGTTCTACCGAACCGGACAATGCTTGGATTTCGCCTAAGATGCTGCGAAGCAAGGTGGTTTTACCGATCCCGTTCGCACCGACCAACGCGATCTTTTGTCCACGCTCCATTAACAAATTAAGCGGTCTGGACAACGGTGTATCATATCCGATAACCAATTCTTTTGCTTCGAAAATCATCTTGCCCGCAGTTTTACCTTCTTTAAAGTTAAACTGTGGTTTTGGCTTCTCTTTTGCAATCTCGATGATTTCCATCTTGTCGAGCTTCTTCTGTCTGGACATTGCCATGTTACGGGTAGCTACGCTGGCTTTGTTACGTGCAACGAAGTCTTTCAGCTCTGCGATTTCTTGTTTTTGACGGTTATAAGCAGATTCAAGCTGTTGTTTTCTCATTTCGTAGACCTGCTGGAATTGCTCATAATCACCCACATAACGAGTCAGCTTTTGATTTTCCATATGGTAGATCAGGTTGATAACACTGTTCAAGAAAGGCATATCATGTGAGATCAGAATAAATGCATTATCATACTCTTGAAGATAACGTCTCAGCCATTCAATATGCTGCTCATCCAGATAGTTCGTAGGCTCATCTAGGAGCAAAATATCTGGTTTTTCAAGCAACAGCTTCGCAAGCAGGATTTTGGTACGCTGACCACCACTAAGATCAGCTACGTCACGATCCAATCCAATATCTGTGATTCCTAGACCGCGCGCGGTTTCTTGTATCTTCGCATCGATCATGTAGAAATCTTGATTTGTAAGCGTATCTTGGATCGTACCAACTTCTTCAAGCAGCTTTTCCAACTCTTCAGGCGACACGTCACCCATTCTGCCATACATATCATTCATCTCTTGCTCAAGATCAAAGAGGTATTGAAAAGCGCCTCTGAGTACATCTTGAATGGTCATGCCTTTGGTCAACACTGCATGCTGATCGAGGTAGCCAACACGCACCCGTTTGGACCATTCGACTTTACCTTCATCCGGTTGCAGCTTTCCTGTAACAATATTCATAAAAGTGGATTTACCTTCGCCGTTAGCGCCGAATAATCCGATATGCTCGCCTTTTAGAAGACGGAATGAAACATCCTTGAAGATCGCACGATCTCCAAAACCATGACTTAATCCTTCTACATTTAATATGCTCATTTATGGACACCTTTTTCTTATTTTTCTCGCTATATTATAAGCAGGATTACACAAAAACTCAATGGAGAAGCAAAAAAATATCATATTATGGACCGTAACGCGAAATATCTCAGGTTCTCAAAACCTACGGTAGATGAGGATTTTACGCTGGCGATTACTCATCTTCTTTTATATGATAGTATGCAGAGATACATTATGGAGTTGAATTGAGGTTCTAAGGAGAGACAATGATGAACAAACTTGTATTTTTTCTAGGGCCAGCTGGGGCAGGCAAAACGACATTAGCTAAAGCGATCGCTTCCCGGCGTAAAGTACCCTTCTTTGATATGGATATTCTATTACGTCCAGCGGCAGACGCCATCATGACCTTACACGGATTGGACCCGGCAGACAGAGACTCTGCCGATTACAAAAGATTATGCCGTGATTTGGGCTACCGGATTACGATGGATGCAGCGCTAGACAATATAGGCCTGAATGTAGATGCATTTGTGGTTGGACCATTTACTAAAGAAGCTGCCAACCCTGACTGGATCAGCAGTGAGTTATCTCGAATCGGACGTTCGCTGCAAGATGTTGAGGTTAAAGTTGTCTTGGTCGAACTAGCCAATGAGGAATTGTATCGGACACGAATTCACGATCGACAATCACCATTAGATGAATGGAAGTTCCAGCATTGGGATGAATTTCGCAAATCATTTGGAAACCGCAGTGTGAAGTGGCCGCTTCCAAGTTCTAATGTGAAAGTGATCGATAATTCTGATCCAGACATAACTAAGACTGTGGCTGTGGTGGAGCATTTTATCTACGACTAGGAATTAATTAGCTCTTCAATGATCATTCGTTTACGAAAAAAAAGACCGGCAAAGAGAGAACTCTCTTGCCGGTCTATTAAAATATAATATCAAAAAGTTTGGAGATTCAATTAATTCTTACTTACTTTCCAAGGCTTTCGCAAGAAGTAAGGCGTAACACTTGGAGCCCTCTGGTTTAAGATGCACACCATCTTGGTAGAAATAATCGTCTTTTCCTTCACTTGCAGAGTACCAGTCTACTACGGTCGTATTACTATATTCACTGGAAACTTTTGAAATATTGTGATTCACATTATTCTCCCATTTTCTTGGAACCCGTGTATTGACCAAAAAAATCTGCTCAGCATCACTTAATGAATCCAGTAAATTACGTAATTGCTTTGAACTAAAGGATCCGTTAGTCCCAAGCTCGATTATAACCTTTTTACCCAGCCGGCCTTGAGCTTTAAGCTGATCCACTACCTCCTGAGCTTTAGCCATCTGCCGACCGATCTTTCCCTCGATGACAATGCCAGGTAATTCCTCTGAAAGGTATGGTGCTGCATCCAAAATGACAGAATCTCCAATGGCCGTAACATCCGTTCCAGCTTGACTCTTCTCAGCCACAGGTTTCTTTTCTTCAGGAACAGATTTTTCCACTTCTGATTCAGGCTTTGCTATTTCTGTATTTGTAGTTCCCACCTTAGTATCAGCTTTTTTTACTTCAGGTTCAGTTGTAGCTGTTGCCAAGGCTGGTATTGATGGTTTATCAGTTACATTTTCGTCTATCGCTTTATGATCTGCGGGATCATTCTTTCTTCCCATATCTTGTTGTTCTTGCTGCTGCAGTCGTTGTTCTTGCTGTTGCAGTTGTTGTTGTTCATACTGCAAATCTGCCAATTCGATCGCAGACGTATCCGATCCAGCGTTTAACAAATAACCTTTGCATGCGATTGGGATAAGAATCACAGCAATAATAGCCATTAAGAAGCCTGGACGAAGACCACCCCTTCGCTTTACACTGATGTTCTTCCAAGTTTCTTTAAATGAACCTCGACGAATGGGCTCCTCCACATACTTATATGACAATGCAGCTAGAAGAAAACTTACTGCTACCTGAATGATAATCCGAAGCATGCTGCTTTCTTCAGTACTCACATTCGGACTACTAAGGATAATGACTGGAAAATGCCATATGTACAAGCTATATGATCGCAGCCCGATCCAACGCAAAGGTTTACAGCCTACGATCGATCCCAGACGGCTAGCAGGATGAGCTAGAACGGCAATAACTACAGCTGCAATCAAAGAAATCACTAAAAACCCACCACGGTAAAGTAAATCATCGAACTCATTAACCTTATTAAAAAGTACCAACAATAGAATGAGTCCTAATCCCCCTACAATATCAAGCACACGCCGAGCCGGTTCTGAGACGTTATCATTAAGTTTCTGACTTGGCCAAGCAACTGCAAGTGCTGCTCCAATGAGAAGCGCAAATAAGCGGGTATCCGTTCCATAATATACTCTACTTGGGTCTGTCCCCGGTACGTAGATCAATACCATGGCTAAAGCCGAGACTGCTGCGCAAGCCATAATCCATGCAATAAGCTTACCTCGCCGACGAGCGATTTTCATCACGATGATGAGAACTATTGGCCATAGAATATAAAACTGTCCTTCAATAGAAAGCGACCATAAATGTCCGATAGGAGATGGTGGGCCAAAGCTTTCAAAATAGGAAACATTATGAAATATTAGCCACCAGTTATTGAAATAAAATAAGGAAGACATAAAGTCACCCTTGAGCCCAAACAATCTTGATGGTTCTATAATTAAAAGCCATATGGCAACCACAAAAAGCATAACGGCCATCGCAGGCAACAGCCTCCGCGCCCTACGAACCCAAAAGTCTACAAGGTTCAGCCTTCGGTGCCGCTCCCACTGGCTAATGATTTGGTCAGTAATGAGATATCCGGAGATTACAAAAAATATTCCAACGCCGAGAAGTCCACCCTCAGCCCAATTCAGATTCAAATGATATGCGATTACAGCGAGTACTGATAAAGCCCTTAGACCATCAATTCCTGGCACATAACGCCTGCCGCCTACAGATTGTATAGAAGACTGGCTCCTCATATTATTTCTGAAAAGCTTCGTGTTGTCTTTCATAATGTTTCAGTCCTTACCGTCGATTTATCGTTCATAAGTAAGACGCTGTAAACGTATGAAAAGTTCTGTAATCAACTGAAAATGTTATAAAATAAAAAAATGAATCTTTGTTGATCGAAACACTTGTCCATTGTGCTCCCTACATTAACTCAGATGTGTAATAATAATTTTTTCAACTTCTGTACCCCGTAACTCTACGTAAAAAGGCTGCACCTCATCATTTAGACAATACTCCAGCCGCAGTCTGAGGTTTTTCCATGTGACCATTTCCAATGCTTGTTCTATCGAGAAAAACCCAACTTCTAAGCTCTCGGAACTAGTAGTAGGTTCGCCGCCGATGGCTTTCCCTAGAAATAGGTTAGTACAAATAGATCGATCAACATTTTGAAAAACTCCGCAGAACTTATTAATCTCTATATCAATACCCGATTCTTCTTTGGCCTCCCTGTTCATTGAATACAACGGTAGCTGCGGAAAGAATATGTTTTGGGGTTGTCATATCGGTTACTCCCTCTAATCATTTCTAAGATCTTCTACCTTAGTTAATTCTGAATACAGGTCCTTTGGGTGAGAAAGGCAAGTCATTTCCCTTGGGCAAAATATAAGCATGGTCTCTTTTAATGGTCAGCTTGTCACAATAACCATCTGTAATAATTAGAAGTGGTCCTTTTTTCGGAAAATCCTCAGCTTGTTGAATCAAATCAATAGCTGGTTGTAAGATCGTTCCCCCTCTTCCCTTCACTTGTACCCGATCCGCGATAGCCTCGGGGGGCATGTAACCTGCATCATAAGGACAAGCATCACAAAAGATAATCCGTGCAAAAGGAACATCACGAGCCTGCGCATAACTTGAAATGGCCCCTAATGCTTTGGCCAGAAGCTTTTTATCCATTGAGCCTGAGGTATCTAAAATAACTCCAAAAGTACGGCCATCATCTGCAGCACCGCTATGAACCCACTGTGGTCGAGGGATATCAGGCGTAGAAGATTGACGTCTGCTAATTCGTGAATAAGATCTGGTCTTCTCAAGCGGTGAGAAATAATGATCAAACCAACGAGCAAGCTCTACATCCCATTTAATAGGTGGCTGGCCCAGCGCTCTAATCTCTTCAACTAGTCCTGATGGCAAAAGACCGCGGCTTTGCTCTTCATGATACATAAGTCCTTGTTGCATAGCATTCTTACAAAAATCATCAAGCGTTTGTCCTTCTCTCACATCCCAAAAGCTAGATGAACCGTTATCTAAAATATCACCGAGTCCGTTGCCTCTCAAGGTTGCCAGTTTCTTATAAGTGCGGATATCTCCGACCATACGATCATAAATCGTTTCAGCAGATAAACCTTTAAGCTCAGGATCTAATAAGAGTCCAATTCGCGGATACTCCCCTACACTCATTTCTATTAGCCAAAGATTTATTACGTAGTCACAAGCCACATTCCAAAGATAATGATCTCGACCAAGACATCGCTCGTGATGCTGAAGCCCCGCATGCAGAAGCTCATGCGCCATCACGAAAATACACTCCTCGTCGTTTAGTCCGGCTGCAGGGTTCATAAATATTTTGCGCTCAATAACGTCAATGGCAGCTATGGAAATATCAAATCGCCAACATATCGCTGGATCTTCTATAATCTCAAAGCCGGCGGCAAGCGCACCTAATAAAGGATATCTGTCCATAAACCATCGTTTTGCACGTTGTGGAGCGGTTAATGAAAGTGCAGGGTCACTAATAGTATTAGCATGGCCTCCAGCAACACTTACTGCATTCGTCACAGCATTAGATAACCCATAAGCAAAATAGGCTTCCCAATCCGGTGCTTTTCCCCAGTATCTTTTGGTGGTTTCTCTAACATTCATATCCAGTTTTGAAACACCCGCAGTCCCAAAATATCTGGAGGTGTCCGGAATTCCTTTTATCATAAATTGCTCGTAAAGCTGTTGTTCATCTTTAATTGTAAGATCAATTCGCGACTCCATATCTGCGGGTACTTTCCCAAGCTTCAAGTCATTTAAAAACTTTGCTATGTACACATCACATGCAACGTTCCACGCCACTTGATTCTCTTTAATCTTTAAATGTCCAAGACCTAAATGAAGAAAACAATGTGCCAAAACGTACATCCATTCAGCAACCTCGCCACGCCTTTTAGGATGAGTGTAAATATAACCGTTATTAGTGACAATTGCCCAGCCGTCTTCAGGATAGGGACTATTTTCATTATGAATAATCGAAGCTCGAACAGATAACGGTGCAAAAATAGGATGATCCGCGATTAATGAACATGCTTCATTAAAATTTTTCAAAGCGGGATTATCTGGAGTTGTTTTTTTAGCCATATTTACCCCCGCTCTTTTATTGCAAGACGTGGTAAATCACGTACAATTTCAACCATTAACCAATCTGGAATATTATCACTTTGCTCCTGCTTAGCAACTACTAGCTGTGCAATTTCAAAGCTAATGACGGACAGGTCTTTAATCAGCTTTTTAACAGTGTGTGCAAATTGGCGATGTCCATCTCGTACGTTATCTTTAATCGGAGGGAGTTCTTTGATAATCTGGGCACGCAAGGATTGCGCCAGGAAATACAGGAGATCCCGATCTTCTGGAGCCGTTGGAAATGAGGAATTACCATCTATAATTTGATTAAGTTCATATTTTCCAGTTAGATTTTTATAAAAAGCCCTGAATTGTGTGGCGTGAGAAGGTGTCAGTGAACCATTCGCTAAAATCCCCACGGCATCCACATTTATATCATCCCCAAACTCATGTAGTGCATCACTAAGCATATGCCAAGAGCGTGGCGTGGAGAAAGGCTCTTCAGTCTTTGGAGGTGCACTCCACAGATGATCGGGACGCAATTCCAGATATTCAATAACCATAGGATGAATGCTATTCTCATATGCCCAAGAGATCCAATTCTGAAAAGATACATTTAGCTGTATATGGAACATCCGATTGATAAGCGCGGAGGACATAGGTTTAACAATTGCACTATCTTGTGCACGGTTACCAGCTCCTATTACTATAGAGCCCTCAGGTAGGTGATAATCGCCGATGCGGCGTTCGTGGATAAGACTATAAAAAGCTTTTTGCACCTCTTGAGAACAGGCATTAAGCTCGTCTAAGAACAAGCAATACGGTTCGTCCCGAGCAATCATTTTCGGAGGACAAAATTGGCTCTTGCCGTTAACGATTTGAGGTACCCCAATGATGTCTTCCGGTGCTAGTTGAGAACCCAGAAGAGAAACACATGGAAGACCCACCTGATCAGCAAAAGCTTCTACAAGAGAAGACTTTCCAATACCAGGCGCCCCCCAAATAAAAACAGGGCGGATCACAGAAACGTTTAGAAGTACTTGCATAAGTTGAATAGGTGTTACAGGAGTTGCTAGGTTCAAATAAATGCTCCTTTTTTATATGATATATCCTCATTATCTATTCTAAATATATTAAAAACTACTCAAAAGGATTTATTAAAGCTCTAAACAAGCTTTGTCATTTAGGGCATCCTGAATATTACGGGCAAGCCACTCTCTATCCTGCTCACGCTGTGACTCCGAAAACTCTTGAAATAACAAAAGCACTAATTCCAGTCGGCGCTTCTCAATAAAGAGCGGGAGCTCTTCTAGCCATTTATTGTCGAGTGCATACTCTCGATTATACCCTTTCATAAAAGACGTCAGCATGGCTGCCGCAAGACTAGAAGTTCTACTCTGCTCTACCTCCGGTTTTCGCCAATCCCCAAAGATGGTCGAATAATAAACGGCAATGGCAATATCATGCACCATATAGTCGTATCCGCAATCATCAAAATCAAACACGGTGATCTGCCCCTCATGCACGAAGAAATTACCCGGATGCAAATCACGGTGACATAGTCCATAGCCTTCTCGATTCCGCGGCAACTGGTTAATCCGATCATTTATTTGAAGCAACTTTTCAAAAAGCTGCTGTTCAACAGTACCAAAGTTAGCAAAGTCAAAATCTAGCTTACCCTGATGTGGTCTTGCCAAAACAGTCTCCGGATTGTATTGCAGAGTTAAAGCATGCATTCTTCCTGTTACCTCACCCCATTGCTCAAAAAGCTCCGTTCCCCAATTGGGATCGGAAGCATTAACATGACCACCTGGTGCTTTCTCCATTACACAAATCATAAATCTTTCCTCATCTTTGAATAGCGTTTGTACCAAGCTGCCATCCTGAAAGGGAATGGGGCGAGCCAGTTGCACGCCATGTTTTGCAAGATGGTCCATAAAGTCAAGTTCAGAGATGACCATCTCCTGCTCCTGATGAGAATGATGTGTTACACGTAAAATATATTCATGATCATCTTTTGGAAAGCTATAGACAACATTTTCAAAACCACCAATATACTTAATCGTTGTCCAATCGACTTGAATCTGTTGTGCAGCTTGTTTAAGCATTTCTTCATCGAATTTCACCTGCCAGTTAGGCATTTCAATCACGCTCCTACCTTCTAAGAAAACATCAATTTAAATGGTATATTTTGTATAGCAGTGCTTTATAAAGATATTTTAACACTTCACTACCAATAAAAGAAGCAATCAAAAAGGTAGGAGCAGCCTAGAACTTTAACAAAGTCCATGACTGTTCCTACCTTGATCATTTTTCATTACTTAAGAGCTTAATTTCTATTGGTTACTTTATTGCTGAAAGCTCATCTTCCGTTACCCATTTATGATTTTTCAATTTATCTCCACCCGTAGTAGGTGTGTAATCAATCATATATACCGTAGTATGTTCAGCTGAGTTAATTTGAGCCGTTGCACCTTTCATATCTTTCATATGGTCAGCTTCCATTACGACTTCTGAGCCGGATTCATAGGGTTTGTCGGCTGCTTTTTTGATTTCCTCATGAATAATCCACTTGTGATTTGTAACTGGAAATCCGCCTGTTGCGGGCCTATAAGAAACGATATACGCAGTGGTATCAAAAGCTCCAACTATCGTTGCTGTTGCCCCTTTCATACCTTCCATATGCTCCGCTTGGATAATCGCTTTACTTCCTATTTTAAAAGTAGGATTCTCTGCCACTTTCAAATTTTCAGGTACGTCGCTTGAACTGGAATATGAGGTATCTTCCATTATCTTATTGCCATAGCTATTATCATTACCACATGCGCTAAGAGTGAGTGCAGCTACGATTATGAATAGATATAATTGCTTTTTCATATATAAAACCTCCGAAGTTGATGTGCCTCTGATTATTCATTTACCCATTTCATAGGATCACAAACCTAATGAAGTATTTTCGAAAATGTAAAATGGATTATTAGATTACCAATAAATGAGTGTTGTCTCAGTTATTGAAGGTTATTTATAATGTTTTCTGAAAGGAGGCTACTACAATGAAGACTAAAATATTCACTTTGTTGCTTCTTTTGGGTCTGGTAAGTATGGCTACTATGATCGGTTCTGCTAGTGCTGCTCCGGTATTAACCGTAGGGAGTTCTTCTCGAGATGTGTGGGATCTTCAGTATCGATTAAAAACTCTGAATTTCTATACTCAGCCTTTAGATGGTGTATATGGAGCACAAACGAAAGCTGCCGTTACTAAATTTCAAAAAGCCTACGGATTAAGTGCCGATGGAGTTACTGGTACAAAAACATGGAATGCTCTAAAAAAATACACGCTTAATATTGAGGAAATGGATATTCTGGCGAAAGTCATTTATAGTGAATCTCGTGGTGAGCCTTATAAAGGTCAAGTCGCAGTTGGCGCTGTAGTTATGAATCGCATACAATCAAGTCAATTCCCAGACAATATTAAAGACGTTGTATTTCAAAAAGGCGCATTTACAGCCGTATCTGACGGTCAATACTGGCTTACTCCAAACCGGACTGCCTATTTAGCTGCTCTTGATGCTGTCCGAGGTTGGGACCCAACAAACAATTCGATCTATTATTTCAATCCAGATACAGCTACTAGTGCATGGATCTGGACTCGTCCTCAGAACTTAAAAATTGGTAAGCATATATTTGCGAGTTAACGCTTCAAATAAATGTAATATCCGGTCAACCTTAAGGTTGACCGGATATTTTTTGCAATAAAAAATATTTCTTCTAAAATGAAAACAAAAAGCCCCCTAGTCCGAAAAGGGACGAGGAGCCGCGGTACCACCCTAAATTAGAACTATTCTGTACAACAAACAGAAATGTTCTCACTTAAATATTTAACGGTTAAAACCGGTACACCTCTACTTGCCAACAATGGTTTCAAGGGACTGCTCCGGAGTGAACTTCGATCAACCCTTTTCTCTAGAAACGCTCTCAATCTCCGGCGTTTCCTCCCTGTAAAGAGGTATTGAACTACTTTTCTCCATCAAAGCATTTGTTTTGATTAGCTTTATCCATTACAAAAATTAAAAATCATCTTTAATTCATCATCAAAAGACTTCTTACATTCTTCTTGAAAGCTGTTACCAGTATATTCTTTTAGTGTCTTTCTCCAAAAATGCTGGGCTCTCCTATTAGTAGCTGTGGGATTGGTTTGTAGCTCCCATTTTCCAATATGAAGATTAAATACCTCCTTAGCCGCACGTTCAGCGATTCCCGTACCTCGGAAGGGCCGCAGGATAAAGAATTCGTTTAAATAAAATTCACAACCTGGTGGTGTATGAGGTGGTGTCGCTACTAATGCAAAACCAGCAGGAATTCCATCCTCTTTTATTATATAAGGATATAAAATCCCCGGCTTCTCCCACCATATGTCGAAGACTTTATTCTGTTCATTCAGCGTCTGTGTTTCATTATCCTCGTATACCCCGTATTGATTAGGAAGGTTCCCCCATATCTCTGATAGATCGTGTAAGTATAGTGGGTAGAGATTGTTAATCTTAAACTTCGTTGTGCTGTCAGTTAATGTTACGGTGGTATTCATTTCGTTCTCCCCCTTCTATCGAATGCTTGAATATATTTTTGGAGATCACTCAGATAACGTTCTGTATAGTTGTCTTTTGTAAAATCCTTAAGCACTTTTCGCCAGAAAGCTATGGCAGGTTTATTATTTTCCATTTGAGCTAGTTTCCATTTAGCTTCTTTAAATAGATCAAGTGTTTTTATTGCGGCAGCAGTACCTATTCCATTTCTTCTGTATTTCTGCAAAATCATAAAATCATAGATCACATGAGTTGGATCTGGGTCTTTATCTAAGTTTTCAAAAAGAACAACCACAAATCCAGCTACGTTTCCTGAAACCTCAATCAAATATGGATTCCATCGATGATCCCCTTACCTCTTTATCTTCAAACGTTACTGGAACAAGATTAATTTCCATCATACCTCCACGTTTTTTCTCTAATTTCACTTCCATACTCAGTATAATTACGACCACACACTAGTAATATGCCATGTTCAATTAGAATTAAATTTTATATAACGTCATTATTCTTCTAAAATAAAAAGAGTTCACCTGAGTTTTACACTCAAATGAACTCCAATATAATTAACTGATGATTAAGTTAGATCTACAATAACCTTGATCGTTTCTTTTGCTGCAATTGCTTTATCGAAGGCGGCTTGAATATCCTCTAATTTATAAGTCTGTGTCACCATTGTAGAGATATTCGTTTTCTTGTCGTTTATATGTTCAATTACCTTTACAATATCTTCATGTGTGTATCCACTAGCTCCAACTATGTTAACTTCTTTACTCATCACTTGAGCAAGGTTTATAGGTACTTCATTTTTATAAACGGCAATGATTGCTATTCTTGCTTGTGGCTTTACAATCTGCATCACTTGTTCAAATAAGATTGGAGCGCCCGCTGCGTCCACAAAAGCATCTACATTGGGTACACTCACACCGTATACGTTCACTTCGCCGAAGTGTTTGATTAAACCCTCTGCTAATGTTTCAGTCGACGTATTAACTGTTAATGCGCCTAATTCTTTTGCTTTATCCAAACGCCAGTTGTCAATATCCACTACGCAAACATCTTTAATGCCTTCACCAATTAATCCTGCAGCTGCAGATAAGCCAATAGGACCAGCACCAAGAACTACGATTTTGTCTCCATGTTTGGGCAGTATGCTAAAAGCGCCATGGAAGCCTACGCTCATGGGTTCCATTAATACGGCCTCTGTTGCCGAAACGGAATCATCAAATTCATAAAGGTTATAATTAAGTGCTGCATCTTCAATTAAAACATATTGTGAAAAGGCTCCTACCTCCAACGAATACCGGCGACCTGCACGTTTTGCAGTAATTGGATTCACACCTACACGCATGCCAACTTTCAAATCATTTTCCGCATCAGAACCTAATTCGACGATTTCACCAAACATTTCATGTCCAAACTCTGAGCCGAAACGGATACCCATTTCTGAGCCTGCTTTTACTATATTAATATCTGTACCACAAATTCCCCCCGCTAAAATACGAACCAATGCATCTTTTGCTCCTACTTGAGGCATCGGACGCTCTTCTATCCCCACACTATTTTGACTGTGATAAATGCCGACTTTCATCATTCATTAACACTCCTTATTACTATCTATTACTTTCATGGTAGTAGTTATTAAGGAGCTAAGCAATCTACAATAATACTGAAAGCGTTAATAAAGCAACAGTTGATAAATAAGTGTTAATTAAAAATTTAAATAGTGAAACAATTCACTATATCTTTTTATTATTTGCAGGTATAAATGGATTTAACTGTATGATTCGTTCTGCTAAATATTTAGGTGTATAAGGCATATCATTGCCTAGCCACATGGAAATTGTACCAATGATAGCCGATGTTCCATACCAAGCTGCAATATCAGATGGAGTATCAACGGTTAAGAAATCCTCTGTTTTTTTAATCGATTGTTGTTCTGTAGTTGTTAATATCAATTCATATAACAGATCCATCAATTTCGGTGTGAAATAAGGAATGTTTTTGGTTACAAGCAACACCTTATACATATGAGAATTCTCTGCAATATGCTCAAGCAATAAAATCAGCGAGGTAAGTTCATCCCCTGGTTTATAGGATTCTTCAAATTTATCTATGAGTATTTTCTTTAAATCTGCTAATAAATCATCCAAGATACTATCAATCAAATCATTAATATCTTTGTAATGTAAATAAAATGTGGCTCGATTGATTTCAGCCTTTAGCGTAATAGCGTTGATCGAGATCTTATTCAGTTCTTTCTCTGCTAATAAATCTATAAAAGCATTCCGGATTGCTTTTCTTGTCTTTCTTATCCGTAAATCTAAGTATGTTTTGTCTGCCATGTATCTTCCACCTCGTAGTTAATGAACATACTGTCAATTATAATACAAAAAGCCACGTCAGAGCTTCCTCTAACGTGGCTTTTTGGGATTATAGCTATTTTTTTGTGTAAACAATCTTCTTAATACTGTCCCTTGATAGGCAGTATTCATCCGAAAGCTGGTCAACCGTTGCTCCAACGGCAAACCTTAAACAAATCTCAATATTTCTAGATCTTAAGTATTTTCTGCTCCCTGACTTCTCGCCCCATTTTACATGTGCTTCTTCAGGCTTAGGGATATACACCAAACCACCGTTAATATATTTCTGAATTTCCTCTAATAATTCTTTTGGAAAAATCGTATCTGCATTTACATATTTCATAGTCGCTCTGCTCCTTAAACTTTTTTTGAGTTTGAAGGTAGCAAAGTCTATTCTAAAAACAACCCTGCACAGTGCACTGGCGGTAAATCAATTTTTATTCGCTCTATACAAACAACCGCCGTTGTTTATAGTCTAGACTTTGCATAGAGCTTATCGCTAATTTTCTCACTATTGTCCGCCCTCCTTTATTTAATGTGTAATTACTTGTTCCAAAATGCGTTCCGCTGTCTTCTCTCCATTTGCAATACAATCAGGAATACCCACACCATAATAAGAACATCCAGCAAGGATTACATTCGGATAATGATCTGCAATCTTCTTCTCTAAGGATACTACAATCTCGTGATGGCGTTTGTGGTAATTTGGCATAACATCATGCCATTTGGTCACATCGTGGGTAACTGGCTGTCCAGTAATTCCAAGACTGGTCTGTATATCATTCAACGCCACGTTTAATAATTCCTCTTCTGAAAGCTTAATCAAGGACTCATAATGCGGTCCTGAGCTTTTATAAAAGAGTCTGACAAGCAGACGTTGTTGACCAGACGTGTGCTCCCACTTGCGACTTGTCCACGTACAAGCATTACAAAGAACATCGTCACTGTTGGCTGTTATAAACCCTGTACCGTTCGCTGGCAGTTGACTGTCAGGGATATCAAATCCTATATACACACTAATCATAGAGCTGTTAAACAACTGTTTGAAATCTTCATTCAGCGCTTCGTCTTGAAGTAATGCTTGTGCAGTAGAATGCATCGTTCCTAGTACGGCAAAATCGCTCTCCAAGATTCGTCCATCTGCCAGTGTTACCCGGTACCGTTCTCCATCCTTTGCAATGCGCTCTGCCCGAATCCCTTTGATGATCTCAACATCGGACAGCTGTTCTTCCATGGCATCAATCAGAGCAGATACGCCACCCTTAAAAGACATAAACTTCTTATCGCCGTTCCCCTGGAATTTAGCCTTATTCGCGGACAATCCCTGAATAATACTTCCATATTCATTTTTATAATCAATCAAATAAGGAAGGGTCGAGGCAATGGTAAGTTCGCTCAATTTCCCGGAATATACACCTGATAGGACAGGTGATATTTGCTTCTCGACAAGTTCTTTTCCAAAGAAAGCTTCCAGAAAGTCACCTACAGAATCGTTTTTCGTAAAACGATCATTCGGAGTATAGAAATCTTTAAGTGCTTCAACTTTACCTTCAGCAGAGATCAAATCTGTAGTAGCAAGCGATTCAATACTGAGAGGGATGCCAAAGACTGCATCTTTAGGAATTTGCTTCAGCTTACCTTCTGTGTAGATGTATGATATTCCTGTCGCGTTATATACAACCTCATCCTGAATGCCTAATTCTTCAATCAATGGTGCTACATTTGTCTTGCGAGTGACAATTGAATCAGCACCAGACTCCATGATGAAGTCATCATGCTGAAGTGTTCTGATTTTGCCGCCCAGTCTATCGCTGGCTTCAACCAAAATGATTTTTACATCCAACTTATTATGCTGTATAGATTTCTGTAGATAGTAAGCGGTAGACAATCCAGTAATTCCCCCGCCAATCACGACGACCGTTCTCAAGCGTTGACACCTGCCTCTAAAGTTATAATCTGTTAAATTCAATTGAATACATTATATCATAGGGATTTATATGTAATAACATACCGTTCGTGTCATATATGACACAAAACACCCCCAAAAAATATAAACCTTCAGAAAAGTCAAAAAAGCCGCGATTATCGCGGCTAATCCTTATATATTCTCCTGTTTTAAAGCATCAATAATATTTTCCTTCTTCACTTTTGAACTGGAGTACAGCATAGCTGAGCTAACGATGATAAATACAGCGACTATGACATACAAGATACTCATCCACGGAAGTGCAAATCCATAGGAGAAACTACTCATCATGGATCTAAAGATCAAGTACATCACGACTATGCTAATCGGAAGCCCGTAAAGTAGTGATTTTATCCCATAGAAGATACTTTCATAATTAATCATTTTATTAAAACCGTTTGGCGTCATCCCTACAGACTTCAACATCGCAAACTCTCTTTTACGAAGTGATATGCTAGTTGATATCGTATTGAAAATATTCGCAATCGATATTAATGTAATCAAAGCAATAAAACCATAGGTAAAAATAGACATTAACATGATCATCTGCTCACTATTTTGTCTATTTTGAAACACATTTTGAACATAGACATTCCGCTCTTTCATCTCTTCAATGGCTTGTTGTGTCGCTAATGGATCAGAGCTGTTCAGGTTTAGTCGGCTTTGAATATCGTTACTCATCGTATCATTTGTTAATTGATCGAAGACTTGGTCAGAGACAATGATGTTTAATCCACCAACTTGTGCTGAATGAACACCCATAGGGCGTTTATCAGTTAATGCGACGATTTCTACTGGTGGTAATTTCGTCTCTTTCTCTGTGTTCCAATCCGTATAAATTAAATCAAGCTTCTGACCGATTTCCGAATGAAGAGCTTTGGTCTCAATAATTTTTTTGGCGTTCTCATCCTCAAAGGTGACGGTATCATTCACAATAGCTGACATCTGATTGAGATCCGTTAATTGTTCATAACTTACACCGACGGATTCTGCATAGGTTCTCAAACTCTGTTCATTTAGGGCATGGATCTGAATGTAGTAAGGATATTTCCCATTCTTTAAAATACTGCTATCCTTCTCCACGATCTCTTGCAATTCTTTTGCCATATCCTTTTCATCAATCCATGAACTCAAGCTTAGTTCCCTGACCACATTATATTCCGTTATATTAGGTAAGGCAGATATCGATTTCGTCAGCCGATCTACTTTTTGAGTGTCCTCAGTCCCCATATAAACTTGGATATCGTAGTTCAAACCATCCTGTGAGAGTTCTACCGACTTTCTCATATTAGTAGTGAACGAAGATACGGATAAAAACAGAACAATACTAATGACAAGTGAGAACACGGTTGCTTGGTACCTGCGTTTATTTCTCTTTAAATTCTTCAAACCAATTTCTGCTTCAATTCCAAACAAATTGCGAACGAATTTGGAAGTTTTCACCGCTTTACCAGAGAGCTTAACATCGGTTGTTTGTCTGATCGCATCAATTGCCGAGATCTTTGAAGCTTTTCGGGCTGGAAGATAGGTGGATATAAAAATCGTCATAATTGAAACTACACAAGCGGTTAGAAGAGATAGAGGTGTAACAACCAACGTTAATTTTTCTGTTATCCCTAATACATCTTGAATCATCGAATTGATAAACATAAAAGTGATCCCGATTCCTGTAATTCCGCAAAGGATCCCAATAGGTATACTAATTAAACCGATGATCATCCCTTCAAAAAACACTGAATTCTGCTTCTGCCTCTTTGTAGCACCTACGCTGGAGAGCATTCCTAAATGGCGTGCACGTTCCGAGACAGAAATTGCGAAAGCATTATAGATTAAAGAAACGGAACCAATGATAATCACAGTCATAACGATGACTGACAATGAAAGAAGTGTATTACGTAAGCCATCGTTATTCGTCACACCATAATAGCGGAGCAAACTATTATTATAAGAGATCGACTCGATATTGTTTTCTTGTGCCAATTCCTCTGCATGCTTGTATATGGAGCTATCCACCTTATTTAATACAACCGTCGCTGTGGTTTTTTCAGCTGCTCCAATCAAGCTTTCATCCACATAACTTAGAGCAGTATAACCCGGGGACCATGTTGGTTCCCAAGTAGGGCGCTTTATCACTCCCACAATCGTGTAGTTCATTGGTTTTTTATGAATGATCTCTTCATTCAGGGTGTCCTCTTCAGTCCGTAATCGTTCGTTCTGAGATAAGGGCTGCCCACTATTTTTATCATCCCTAGTGACTCGCTCTCCGACATCGAGAGTTAAAGTTTCACCAATCTTGTATGTTACTTTAGCGTTTTTTGCAATTTCCTCAGAAATGACTACTTCATAGTTAGTCTTCGGGAGTCTTCCATCCAGAAGTTCAATCGGAAATTGTTTAAAACCAGCTAAATTATATTCCTTAATATACCAATAGGGCTTGTTCTCATTCTGTCCCCCCTCTAAAGGGGCATAGCCACGATCATTTGAGATGACAAGTGTTTTCGTTGCATCATCCGCTTCTATCGCTTTAAGCTGAGCTTTAGTAACATTTCTATATTGGACATGCCATTCTCCATTTGTTGAGATACTCTGCTGCCTCATTAATTCCATAAATGAAAAACCAAGCGTTGCCACAGCCGTCACCATAGCCACAGAAATGATGACTCCAATGATAGTAACCAATGTTCTTCGTTTATTTTGCTTCAAATGTCTAAGCGTTAATTTATTTACGATATTCACGGACGAATCACCTCATCTTTGGCGATCCTTCCATCTTCAATGGTAATCACTCTATCCGCTTGTAATGCAATCCGTTCATCATGAGTAATGACAATCAGTGTTTGATTATAGGTTTTATTAAACATTTTTAATAAATCTATAATTTCACCACTGTTCTTACTATCCAGATTACCGGTTGGCTCATCTGCCAGCATGATTGCAGGATTACTAATTAACGCTCTACCAATAGAGACCCGCTGTTGTTGCCCGCCTGAGAGCTGATTTGGGAGATGGTTTAAGCGATTCTCCAAATTTAACGCCTTTACAGTATCCGCAAATTGTTTCTTATCTACCTTATGCTGATCAAGGAGTAAAGGAAGTGTGATGTTCTCTTCGACCGTTAAGACCGGTATAAGATTATAGAATTGATAAATCAGCCCAATTTGTCTGCGTCTAAAGATCGCCAGCTGTGTTTCATTCAATTCATAAATATCCGTGTTATCTACGAATACTTTGCCGCTTGTCGGTCTATCCACTCCGCCTAATAAGTGCAGAATGGTCGATTTCCCGGAGCCAGATGGCCCGATAATCGCTACGAATTCACCTTTTTTAATCGAAAAAGATACATCATCCAGTGCCTTTACCGCTGTTTCGCCTTTTCCATATGTTTTAGACAGATGTTCAATCTTTAAAATGTCCATTGTTAGACCTCCATTTGTTGATGAGATCAGTATATCTGTCTACAATGACTATCCAGTGACTCAAAAGTGACATTCTAGTCACTAAGCTACAAGTGCTAAATGACTTGCTTATAAAATTTAATCTGAAATTGTGAACCCTTCCCCACCTCACTCTTCACATCGATCGTTCCGTTTTGTCCTGTGATAATGCTTTGTGCCAAGGCAAGTCCAATCCCTACACTATCTTCGCTTGCATTCTTACCTTTATAGAATCGTTTGAAGATATAGGGGAGCTCTGCCTTTGGGATTCCTTTGCCGTTATCTGTAATGAAAATTTCCGTAAACAGTGCATTTTCTGCAAAAGAAATCGAAATTTCTCCCCCAGCAGGTGTGTGCTCTACACAGTTTTTCAGAATATTAATGATCGCCTCAGTTGTCCAATTGAGATCGCCCGTAAATGTGGTGCTATCATCTCCATCAATCAAGATCCGTTGTTCTTTAATATCCATTGGAATTAACATGGGCTCCAAAGATTTTTGAACTAGCTTGTTCACCAGAACAAGATCTTTTTTAAAATGAATGGTTCCTGCATCGATCTTGGAGAACTTTAATAAAGAGGAGACTAGCCAGCCAATTCGTTCGAGTTGGATCGTAATTTTCCGGGTAAACTCCATTCTCTTTTCAGTGTGCAGCTCAGGATCACTTAATAAATCTGCCATCACAGTCATGGAAGTAAGCGGGGTTTTGAGCTGATGAGAGATATCCGAAATCGCATTGGTGAGCTTCATTTTATCTTCTTGTAATTGCGCACTCTGCTCGGATAACATCAGCGTCACTTTATAAATGTCATTCTTCAGGATACTAAGCTCACCTTCCTGATTATCACGAACATCGAGCGAATAATTCCCACTACTGATTTGGCGTAGATACCCTGAGAGTTTTTCAATTTCACCATATCTCCAGCGGGTAAACAATACACTGCAAGCTATAAGCAAAGCTGAAGTCCCAGCTATGAGCCCTACCGCCTCTAACGATATAAATGTCGCCACCGCTGTAGCCACAAGACTGATCAAGCACATCGTAAATAATAACCATCTAAATTCTCTATTACGAAGCATCCTAATCACCTACCTTGTAACCCAACCCTCGAACTGTTTTGATCAGTGTTGGTTCTTGGGGGTTATCTTCTAACTTTTCCCTAAGTCTTTTTATGTAAACCGATAATGTATTGTCGTTCACGAATTCACCTGCCACATCCCAAATCCGTTCTAACAATTGATTTCTTGAGAGAACCTGACCAACATGGTTAGCAAAGATCAGTAATAATCGATATTCTAATGCGGTCAATAGCACTTCATCGCCGTTCTTATAAACCTTTCCTTCAAGTGTGTTAATCCGTATATTCTCTAATTCGATATTGGATTGGGTCTGAGCCTGCTTGTTATATCTCCTTAAGACGGATTTAATCCGCGATAGCAGCTCCCGAATCCGAAAAGGCTTGGTTATGTAATCATCTGCCCCCATATCGAGTCCCATCACCACGTTGACCTCATCATCAATCGCCGTTAAAAAAATTACCGGTATATCACTTTGCGCTTTCACGATCTTGCACAATTCATAACCGCTGCCATCCGGCAGTGAGAGATCAAAGATGCATAAGGTGAGCTCTGATAACTGCTCAGATAACACCGCTTTGGCTGAGCTGGCGTCATAACATAGAAGGGTTTCAAAATGATCCTGCTGTAATGAATATTCAAGCCCTGATGCTATCGTTCTATCGTCCTCGACAAGAAAAATTTTCATGGATGATCATCCTAACATTATAATATATTCTATCGTTCCATTCGTTCCGATGATCATTCTCTCATAATTATAGAGTTATACCAAATTACAATTCATATTATAGTATCTACAACTCCACGGTAAATATAATAAAAACGTCTACTCCATGGAATAGACGTCTCTAAAAGGATTATATTGCAAAAGCACCACACTTATATTGATGTATCTGTTGAAACCCTAGCCGTAGTGCCGATTTTTTCGAAGCTTCATTATCTAGTGAACAATCCCAGTAAGGAATAAAGCCATTGGCGAGCACATCTTCAACTACTAGCGTTGCTAAATATGTCCCCACTCCTTGTTTCTGATATTTAGGAAGGGTTTCAATTCCGATTGCGTGAGTATCCTGTGTAACAAAACTAGAATAGCACACCCCCATAATTTCAGATCCCTCAACTGCAGCATATCCGTAGCCTTTTTCGGCAAAGTCTGCTTTCGATGACCAGAATAAATCAATATTTTCATGTACAAATTCTATATTCTTTAGATCTGAGTTCTCCCAATCCAGCATTTTAAGATTTATAGTTCTAGTCCCATTAGTCTGCGTCGTAGGCGGCTTGTGAAGTAACTTGAACACCATCTGTTCAAACGGATATAGCTTCCTAGAAGGAAACATCAATTCCAGATTCCATTCATCATGTTGACCAGAAACTTCGAAATGTTCCATCCCGAGTTCCTTCATTCTAGGTACAATATGATCTGTTACATAACTGTCCAGTGCATGGATAAAGGCTTGGTTGGTGTGATCGCCAATAAGATAAAACCCTTCAATCCCCTGACTCCATACTAACGCACTCTTTGGTGCTGTAAGTTGATCGACAAAGATCCAACCAGGATTATTGCCTTCAATCAAAGAGAGAGTTTCGGGATGGATATGCTCGCCTTGAAGTAGTGGCTTCACTTTATAATAATCCTCATGAGGTATTTCATGCATACAAACACTCCCCTTATTTTCCTTACAGATGCTGTATACATAAGTATAAAGTAATCGTCCTTCATCGGCTGGTAAAGTTCATTCATAACTGAAAATTACTGTCCACGTATAACTGTTTTTCTAGCCTTAATTATTAAAAATGAAGGTCTCCTTCTTTCATTTATTAATTTGGGCATCTTCTCAAGACCCTCAAGGCTGGATTCAGGTTCAACAATTCCTTCAATAGTCAGTCCATTTTGGATCAAAGTATTAAGTAATGTTGAAAGTTTTCTATGATATTTTATGACACCATCAATTCCCCAAAACTGTGATCTGAGACCTTCTTCTCCATAATTATCAATGGGCCAATGTAGGATATTTTGATCGGAATCTTTAACCCACCCACTTTGAATCTTATTTGATAAAACAACAGGATGCTCTGAATTCGATTTCTTCCATAGAGCCCTGTATATAACGGATCTCAGGTCGTTTCCTTGCCATAGCTAACATCTTCTCTGATATATCTACACCTGTTACCTGTGAAACGTGGTTATCAATCATATAGTTTGCCATTTCACCAAAACCACAACCCAGATCGAGAACATTTAAATCTTGTAGGACAGGAAGCAAACCTCTTATTGCAGGTTGTTCAATAAAGTCATTGTATGTAATTCTTGACTCCCTTAAGTTCTTATACATTTGAAAAAACTCAGGGTTGTCATAAATGTTCTGTTGCATCATACACCTCCACGAAATTATTGATGATGTTTACGAAGTCGGTTGTAATATAGCCAAGTCCGAGTAACATATGAGCCAAACATTAGAATTAATATGGCGTACAAGATCATATTTATGATCTGCAATCGATCCAGGTTAGAATAAGTCGATAATCTTACATTTAAACCAATGATATACATATATAAAATAGTGAGGGGTAAGAACATAGCAGAATACGTTAAAGCTATACGTCTAGCTAGTTTCAACTGATTTAACTTATCGCTGTATATTTGCGGTTTGGCTTTACCTGGTACATATTCTTGGCCCCATAAAACCCATTTCTGACTCCATGAACTCGAATGATACAGACATATCCAGCCAGAATCCGTATGAATGTTGAAGTAATTGGTATCAGCAGTATTTTGTAAGTCCGCACAATAACACATCTTACGAGGCTTCCCTTTTTTAAAATAAAAGGCAGTTCCTGTTTTGCCAACGCTGTACAGATTATATCCCTTTTCTTCCATTCCCTCTAGCCACTCTTCAAGCCGATCCGGCGAATACATCCATCCAATCTTCCACTTCAAAACAAGTTGACCTGAATTTTTCAAACGCTTCTCTTCATTCTTACTTAGCCTGTCTTTCAGAGGGGATGTCCCCTGACCATTTTGCTTGTTTGGTTGTATGAATTCCCCTGTTAATCTTTGGTTCGTCTTGTTTAATGTGATCAGCGAATATACGGTGAAAATGCATAAGATAATGCTAAGCCCTAATGCAGTAGCGGGAATAAAACCATAAGGTCCGTTGAAGACATTAAAATGACCAGACTCGGAAACACTCAATGCTATCGTACTTATTATAATTACATTGAGTAATGCAACCATTAAATAAATCAATATCCCCATAAAAATATACATGATCTTCTTGTTATGCTTTACGATTCCCTCTCGATCAGGGAGAGCTCTAATCTGTTCTAAAGGCAGCCGATTCATCGTCACAACCCATTTGCCGCTCTGTAACACCTTCGTCCATCCGAAATTTAATAGACCCTTAGAGAGGGATTGGTTGGGAACTTTATCGAATACGATTCGATAGTTTGCTGCTTTAGGTTCGCCCTGCTGAAAGTAAAAATATCTAGTTAAACGGTTGATTCGGATAAGTTCGTAGCCTTTTTGGGCCATAGAAGCTAACCATTCTTCAGTTTTCTGAACATCATAACTCCAAAGGGGTCTAAATATTTTGATAATCATCTATGTCACCTCCATATTTTGTAGCATTCTCATGTAGCTCTTTAAGCCTATTAATCTCCGTAGCAAGAATTAGCATCCCTATGTCTGTTCTTTCGTAAACTGTTTTTCTCTCTTCATCAGCAAAAACAGTAATCATCCCATCTTTTTGCATCTTCGTTAACGTGCCATAAACTGTACCTGAACCTAACAAAAGACGTGCTTTCGTGATTTTCTCCACATGCTTCACTATTCCATATCCATGACGTGGTTCATCTAAGGATAAAAGAATATAGAATGCTGTTTCAGTCATGGGTACGTATTTCTTCAATACTTTCTCAGGGTTCAACATGCCCAGCTCCCTTTATTTATACGTCGCATTTAAATATGTCTTAACGTGACTATATCACGTTGTGACATAGTCTACAATATTAATGCTCGAAAAAAAATAAAAAAAATGTGTAGAATCGCTTCATCAGCCATTCTACACACTCTGCATTCAACTGCTCCAACCTGCCTAACGAATATCTTTTACACGAATATTACTTCCTAACAGACTCGAATCACTACTTAATCGGAATGACGGGTAATTCTCATCTGCTTCAAGTCGCATCTGTTCATCAAATAAAGACTCCTGTTGCCGGTCAACAAAAAAAGTAAAAGGTTCTTTCTGAACTTCAATATCTGTAGCATGAGGTTCACTAATGACCTGAATTACGATCACGCCATTACAACCACAGCCCTCTGTATCGAAGAATAATTTAAAACATCCTGGTCGTTCACCAAGGCTTTTTTCTAACTTTTCAATAGTTTGGGAGTTCAATTGTATGAACATAGGATGATCTACTCCTTATTTATAATCGAGCTATTACTTTCCCAAAGTATAATTTGATTTGCTTCCATCCTCGTGTGACTGCCATCACTTCTATTTTGACAGACATGCGACTGAGCATAAATTAAGCCGCCTTCTGCGTCTCCCGTTCACCACCTAGCTTAAACACGAGAATACCTCCAACAATAACAATCACTCCGACCAACTGCTTCCAAGTAAAAGGAACCTTTTCAAGCCCTAACCAGCCTAGTGAATCCCAGAGCAGTGCAAACCCAAGCTGAGAGATTAATACGATCGAAATCGCATACGTAGGGCCCAATCGCTTAGTTCCTTGCACAAGGCATATTACTACCCCAACCCCGATCAAACCACTGATCCAATACCAAGGCTCCATATTTCTCAAAGTAAATATACGGTTTCCTTCAACGATAAGACTCATGATAAATGAAGCTAGGAATCCCATCCCTAACACTAAAGTTGTCGTGGCCCAAGATCCAACCTTTTCATTAACTTTTGTATTAAATATATTTTGCAGACTCACTAGTGATCCCGCGATAAGCGCTAATATCAAACCAATAATCATAACTTAACTCCTCCATTTATCGACTTTACGCAAGGCCATTAAAATTTCAGTATCACTACGCCAACGATCATCAACCCGATGCCGATGAACTGCGGCAGTCTCATTTTTCTCTTTTCCATTCCAAACCAGCCTTTAATATCAATTAAGAACGTCAGACATAGCTGAGCAATCAACAATGAGGATATCGTAAACGTAACACCAATTTGCTGAATGGCCGTTACTTCACTAAAAATAATAACAGCCGCAAAAGCGCCACCGATCAAATATAAGGGTTTCACTTGCTTAAAGCCTCCCCTTTTCCCATCTCTAACGAACAAAAGAATGAGAAAGGACATGATGAACCCTGTTAATTGTGTAATTGTAGCCGCCTGCCAAGTCCCGATATCTTGACTAATTCGAGCATTTGACACGCCCTGTAGCGTAATACAAGCCCCCGCTAAAAATGCAAATATAATTCCTCTCATTTCTCTCTCTCCTCAACTTCGATCTCTTACATATTAAATAGCAATTCAAGGGTTTAAAAAAGGACATCTGTCCTTAATGAGAAGAAACGTTGCTATCGCCCAACAACGACCTTTGGCTCGTAGAAATAAAAAGACCGTCTCAAGCCAACTTGCTGGCTTAAAACGGACTTCAAATGCTGTATATGGTTGATTATGAGAGCAAATTCTTCTCATGCAATTGATCAAAAATAATTTGGGTAACAACAGACACACGATTCCGATCCTTATAACTTAGCCAAGACAATTCCTCGATTTCGGACGCTGGCATTAATGTCCCTTCATAATCCGCAATATAACAGGTCATTTTGACTGTAACACCCTCTGCTTTCCCATGAGCTTCTGCCTCAAACGTTCCAAAATAAGAAACAGTCTCTGTCTTGATCTGAACAGAAATCTCTTCCTCGATTTCGCGCACGAGCGTCTCCTTGTCTGTTTCGCCGGCTTCTCTTTTTCCTCCAGGCAAATAATAGGTATCTTTCCCTTTGGAACGTGCACATAGAACTTGTCCATTCTCGATATGAATCCAAGCGATTTTATCAATAATTGTAGTCATATTGTTCTCCCCATGCCTTTTTTTCAACAATTATATCATACAGCTGAATGTATACATTTATGCAACGTCAGCTTTAGATTTTTGAACGCGAAGCTTAGATTGAGGTAGGTGATGAAGCAAATAGTATACAGCAACTGAGATAAGCGTCACGAACCCTGCAACTTCGTACATCATACGGTAATCTGTATAAGAAGCAACTACACCCATAATATAAGAACCCGCTCCATACCCCAAATCAAATAACAAGAAAAAGGTTCCGTTTGCGCTTCCTCTACGTTCTTTATCGGCTAATTTAAGTGCAAGCGTCTGAAAGCATGGCATAAGTGCGCCATACCCAACCCCCATAATGATGCCTGAGAACATCAGCATGAATCCGGATTTAGCTTGACTTAAGCTAAGCAGACCTACAGCGAAGATCAGAATTCCGGGATAAATGAGAATATGTTCATTATATTTATCGAATACTTTACCGATTAGCGGTCGAAACAGCACAATCATAATCGCAAAGGCCACAAAAAAATAACCGGTAAGCTGTGATTGGTTAATTTCTTTTGTAAAAGACGCGATAAAACCAGATAAAGAACTATAGGAGAACGCAAGCGTAAATCCAACAAGTGAGATGGGCAGTGCTTTGGGTTCAATGACGTCACTCCAGCGAAGACCCTTTCGCATCTTCACAGGTTCCTTAACGGCTTCTTTAACCGTATCCTTCTCTTCTTTGGGCATACGAACGCCTAATGTGAATAACAGCGAAAGCGCAGCAATCACACATACACCTAACAGCAATACATGAATGTTCTCATCTTTCCATAGAAAAAGACCCAAAGCTGGTCCAATGACCATCGCAATGCTCATAAACATACTGAAATAACCGATACCTTCTCCTTGGCGTGAGAAAGGGATTAACGTGGAAGCTATTGTACTTGTCGCTGTCGAGGCAACCGCATAACTCATACCGTGAATGAAACGAATCACCAGAAACAATACAATTCCATTAGCTCCGAAGTATCCTATACAGGCGAGTAGAAATAAGACCAGCCCAATAACCGCCATTTTCTTTTTACCGAATTTATCAACCCATTGTCCTGAAAAAGGACGGATCAATACACCTCCGAGGACATAGATGGTAATGGCTAACCCCATTTGCTGCTGATTCCCGTGCAAGCTTTCCTTCACGTATAACGGGAATGCAGTCGCCAGAATGTAAAAGGTCAGAAACATAAAAAAACTACTCAAACAAACAACAATAAAATTCCGGGTCCATATTTTCTCTCTAATCACAGCAGACTCTCTCCATCCTACCTAAATCTTTTTATATGTTACAATAGTATAGGACCGAAAATTAATTAAGTAAAATACAAATTATATGATGGATATATCACATTAGAGTTATGAATAAAGAGAGGTCAATGTTATGGAATTCCTTCAGCTTCAATATTTCCGTGTAGTTGCTCGTCTTGAGCACATGACTAATGCCGCCAAAGAATTAAATGTATCTCAACCCTCACTTAGCAATTCCATCCAACGTTTAGAGAAAACCTTAGGTGTTCCCTTATTCGAACGCCAAGGCAGAAATTTAAAATTGAACGAATTCGGAAAAACATATCTTCGTCGTGTGGAGCAAGCATTTCTGGAACTGGATGAAGGTCAGCATGAGCTCACGGATATGGCTGGACTTGAACATGGAGTAATATCTATAGCAGTAACACTACCGTATGTATTGCCCACTTTACTAAAAGAGTTTCTTACCCTTCACCCGCACGTTCGGATCATTCAGCGTCAGCTTGGCTCAGCATTAGAAATGAGAAACGATCTGGAGAGTGCGGTGATTGATTTTTGCATATCTTCGACACCTGTCACCGGACCAGACATCGAATGGTTTACCTTAGCAGAAGAGGAATTATGTTTAAGTGTGCCTAAGAATCATCGTTTTGCCAATCGCGAGAGTATTTCTTTGATTGAAGCTGCTGGTGAGAATTTCATTTCTTTGTCTTCTAGATCTAATTTCCGTGAAATTACAGATGCATTTTGCCGTCAAGCTGGATTTGAACCGCTAATTGCTTTCGAGCTCGAAGAAGTAAGTGCCGTTCAAACCTTAGTTGAGATGGGGCTGGGTATCACCTTTACTCTCCCTTTAGCCTTAAGCAGGAGAAGTAAAAACACAGAAATCGTTCAATTGAAAATAACCGATCCGCTTTGTCAGCGCACTTTTGGCATCGCTTGGAGCAGAAAACACTTTTTATCACAAGCGGCTATACAATTCCAGAAATTCGTTGTGGATTTTTTTAGTAAACCTCATGAGTATAGTTAATGAGAATATGCCATCTTATATCAACCGCAATCACATCTAATAAGCTACTTATACCAAGAGGATTGTAAAGCGTACATGTTTGCATAAATCCCATTGTGATGTACTAAGTCTTGATGATCTCCTTCTTCAGCAATTTCTCCATGATACATAACATAGATCGTATCAACATTCTTCGCCCAACCCAAGCGATGAGAAATAAAAATAGCTGCTTTATCTTGGCAGATTTCTAATAATTTCGTATAGATCTCCATCTCGGCATTCGGGTCAATTGCAGAAGTAGGTTCATCGAATACTATAAGTTCCGCATCATTGTATAACGCGCGCGCAATCGCCAACTTTTGCCATTGTCCCCCTGATAGCTGCCTGCTTCCTTCTACTATTTGCCCCAAATTCACATCTAATCCGCCTAATTCATGGAGCAAATCTATCAGCTCACATTGTTCTAGAACCCTTAGTATTTTAGCATCATCTGAAGGTGTATTCGCATCGCCCAATAGGATATTTTCTCTTAGTGTCAGTTCAAACTTCACAGCATTCTGAAATACAACGGACACCTTACCGTGAGGTTCTAAATGATCCTTCCAGCAAATCGTTCCGGAGCTTGGTCTATATTGACCTAATAACATTTTAATCAACGTAGATTTCCCTGCTCCATTTTCCCCGACGATCGCTATTTTCTCACCCGGCTTTATGGTCATATTGATGTTAGATAAGACATTCTTGTTCGATTTGGCGTATTTAAAATAGACATTTGAAACGGTAATTGGGAGCATAGAATCAGTCGAATTATTTATGTTATTTTTGCGAAAATCCCTGTTCTTATATGTAAGTACTTCATTTAAGTCATATAATTTGCTACTGCTGATGTAAAGCTTGCTTAACGGCCAGGTCAAACTCATAATTTTACCACCACTCGATAACAGCGCCAGAAATAACACCGAAATTGTTCCAATTGTAACTGTATTAGACTCCCCCATTTTGTTTAACAGGTACACTAGAACTACAAAGATAGCACTCGTCTGGACCATAGCCACGACCATCCCTGTTTTGATCTCGAATTTTCTGGCACTAAATCTTTTATTATGCTGCTTCTTCATAATCATTGCCCAGAGATTTGTAAAATAAGAGATGGAATTATAAATTCGCATTTCTCGAATCGCATTAGGGTCTTCCAAAGTGTTAGCAAGATAGTCTCCCATTCTTCCATCGAAGGTGAGCTCTCTTCCTGTTCTTCTCACTTTAATTTCCGTAAATAATCGAATGCATAAGGTAGTCACGATCATAAGTGTTACCACGAATGTGACCAAGAAATAACCACTTGTCGCCGACAACCAGATGATGCTTATTAGTCCTGAGATAATTCCTACACTCGATACCAAAAAACCTGTAATCCCCTCTAAATCTTCTCCAACTACCTTTTTAGCTCTTTGCAGTTTATTTCCAAACTCTTCATCATCAAAATCCTCAAAATCAACCCGGTTTGCAATATCTATCAATTCGGATTGAAAAGCGAGGGTTAGTTCCGCATTCATTCGATTCTTCATCATGTTGGTTATGCTTAATGAACAAGCTTGTACGCCATGAATCACAACAAACCATAGAATAGGGAGCAGCGTCATAACACCGCGAGCCACACCGTTAATGATATTCACTTGGACAGCGTAAGAATAAAAAGTTAATAAACCACTGATTATAGGGACTATGATAGTGATTGTTGAGATCATCGGACTTTTTCTAACCATTCTCACGAGTATCATTACAAGATTAGTGATGTCAGACCTCAGCATGGATTTCTCCTTTCTTATACATATAAAGAGGACTGGCGATTAAACATCTTTTTGTATTTACCATCCACCCTCATTAATTCTTCATGCGTTCCACTTTCCACGATTTCTCCTTGCTCAAATAGAAAAATTCTATCGACGAATTTGGACATATACAGCCGATGAGTCACAATAATGGAGGTCCGCTGCTCTCCTAATTTCATAAAGGTATCGAACGCCTGTTGTTCCGCATAAGGATCCAGGGCAGCAGTCGGCTCATCAAAAATCATAAGAGCGCCGTCATTGAGATAGGCTCGAGCAATCGCTAGTCTTTGCCATTGTCCCCCAGACAAATCTATCCCTCCAAACTGAGGACCTACTAAAGTATCCAACCGAACACCATAATTATCGGCTTCTGCTGTTCTCATCGCGGCTAATAATCTTGAATCGTCATGAATAGTAGCCATATTACCTAATGCAATGTTTTCTCTAATTGGTCTTTGTAACATAATGAAATCCTGAAAAACAACTCTGGTATCCTGTGTCACGTTATGCGCTAAGACTTCATTCTCACCTTTAAACCACTGGATGTTTCCAGCTGTTGCAGGATACAACCCTAAGATCAACTTAACAAGCGTAGATTTACCCGAGCCATTCTCACCTACAAAAGCAATTCGTTCACCTGGATGAATAGTCATGTTTATATTACTCAGGGTGTTCTTAGCGTTGGTCGGATATCTAAAAAACAGCTGATGAACTTGGACCTTCATCGGATCGGTCTTCCTATTGGAATTCACCTCCTGATCTCTAAGCACCTGCTCTTCCAAATCTAAATAAGACGTATAATCCTCGTACCGTAAACGACTCTTCGCTAAGTCAGCGTAAACTCTTGTTAATGCAGGAATAACGATGAATAATTGACTGGATATCTGAAGCAATAACACAAAAAGCCCAGCGCTCTGTCCGCTACTTCCAATCGTGATCGCCAAAATGGCAATCGTTGTCCCATTTAATAAGATTATGATTATGCTTTGGGAGAAGTTGAGACTTTCAGAATAAATAACCTTACGGTGCATTTGTTTAAAGTTATTCGTAAAGCTCTCTTTCATTGAGGAAAACAAATAGGAGGACATTCTGTACATTCTTACTTCCGGAATGGAATTTCTGTTAATCAACAAATCGACTAAATAGTTGATCATTCGCACAGAGGAGGTTTGATTCGCTGAAATGGACTCTACTTTCTGTGACATTCGCTTCATAAGATAAAGCTGTAGAATCTGCACCCCTAAAATAATCAAAGCCAGAATATAGAAGCCATAAACAGATAAGACAACCATTAACACAACTAATGTTATTAGGTGAACTGTCACACCTGTCCATTGGTCTAACAGATCAATCAAGGAAAGTCGTTTTGCTTTTTCTCTTTTAGTTTTTGTAGCGGGGTCCTCCAAAAGTGCCGTAGATAATTTAGAAGTCTTTTCCAAAATGGTATGTTCCAGTTCATATATACTGGTGGATGTTAAATTGGTGATAGCAATGGCTCGAAGAGAACTATTAAGGCCCGCGAGATATAACATTACCATAAGCAAACTTACTAATAACAAGATATGTTGGTAGGTGTTAGGATTGAAGTTCTGAATGAGGTCAACCACATATTTCGTTGTGAATAATTCTCCAAAAAGGATTGGGGCACTCAGTAAGTTAGTGATAAAATATAAAAGTGAGTTTCTTCTGTCTTTCACATATAATAGTTTTACAACATAGAGAAAGTCAGGCAGGCAGCATCTCTCCTTATAAGTGTATTCCATTCTGTAAACACTTTCATTGTTTAGACGTGGAAACCGATTATAACGTTTAATGTTTATAATTGGAAGAGGTAATTTTCGAAATGACCAAACGAACAGGAGTGTACATTCATGAAACTTCAATTTAACTTATTCCCGGGCGGATTGCCCAAGGCGCTCACCATGAGCTATGATGACGGACAGAAACACGATATTCGCTTAGCGGAGATTTTTGATCAATATGGGATTAAAGGTACTTTCCATTTAAATAGCGCAATGATAAACGCACCCGGATTCTTATCATCTGCTGATGTTAAACATTCGCTCAGAAACCATGAGGTATCTGCCCATTCCGTTACCCATCCACATCTAGAGCGTCTACCTTTACCTATGGTGATTGATGAGCTGTTCGAAGACCGTAAGCGACTGGAGAAACTAGTGGATTATCCGGTACGAGGCATGTCCTATCCATACGGTACATACTCTCAGGAAATCATTGCTCCTCTACAGTCTGTTGGGATTGAATACAGCCGAACTGTCCATTCTACCAAACAGTTTGATATGCCTTTGAATTTCATGGAGTGGCATCCAACATGTCATCATATAGAAGATCTGCATCACGTATGGGAGCGATTTACAATGGAAGGGCCATCCCAAAAACTGAGACTCTGTTTTGTTTGGGGTCATAGTTATGAATTTGCACAGCAGAACAATTGGGAGCTTATCGAATCCTTTTGCCAACAAGCAGGTGGACATTCGGATATTTGGTACGCTACCAATATAGAGATTTATGATTATGTTGCTGCGCTATATTCACTGAAGATGAGTGCTGACAAAACGGTCATCCGTAACAACTCAGCTATTGATGTTTGGGTATCCGTAAATGATCAACCTGTTCAGATTAAAGGTGGAAGTACGATGATGATGAAATAATCCAAAATGCAAAAAAGAGCGATTTTAAACATCGCTCTCTTTTTGCTTATTACATAAAAGTGATTGAAATTATTTGGATTGAAGTGTAAATGTCACTGTTTTTGCTTTTTCCTCAAGGATTGGAGTATAGGTGAATGTCATTACATTCCCTTTGCGACTCTTCAACACTAACATTCTGGTCAATACATATGGATCTCTGCCATCATTTACTCTATCCCATTCCTTACGATCCTCACTAGTAATTAGTTTTTCATAGAGATTGATGATTTCACCGGTGTTGCTATAAACTAAATATAAGTGTGTCGTATCTAATAAACGAACGAGCACAACGTCTTCCGCAGCATACTCCACTATGAAATCTCCGGTTGCTCCTGTTAACTTTTCCATCTCAAATAACTTGCCCAAACCGCCACCCTTAGTAATATATTGAACTCTCTTCCCATCGGTCATATACACCTGAGTGGAAGGCACTTGTGGTGCATGGATATAAGCCGAGTTATTGTAATGATAGTCCATTTGCTTGAGAATAGTGCCCGCTTTGACCAATACTTGATAGCTGCTATTGAAATCGGTGAACATGGCATAATGATTGTCCGTTAACTGGAGTAAGTCCGTACCATTGCCCACTTTTTCAATCTCAAAAGCGTAGTTGTACGCAGATTCCTTAAAAGGTAGTCGACCAATAATTACTGGTTTCCCAGTTTCCGTTGCACGGTAATACAAATCGCCGTTTTTTTGAGATATCCAATAGGATTTTCCATCTACAGAAGCAGAAACCAATCTAGCTTCATCTATAATTTGGATAACCCCATCCGTTTTATTAAGCCCCGCTTTACCTCCAAGTAGACTGACCGCTGAGATCAATGGCACGTACACCGAGCCTTTTATAATACGTGGGGATTTTGTTAAAGTCACCACGGCCTCGTTCACTTTTGACTTTACAGTACCAGCCGTGAAGATAACCTCACGCTCAGGACGAACCAGTTTGGCCGTTTTGGACGGTTGATCCCAAGATAATGTATACCCCATAGCATCTGCGAGTGATTTCAGGGGTACAAAAGTTGTATTCTCCGTGATCACCTGTTTACTGCTGATTCCGATTTCTTTATAATTGAATTGAATTTGGTTTTCTGCTTGGGCTGATACCGATCCATACCCCGTACTTAAAATCAAAACAGTCAAGATTCCTAGCGTTACCTTCCATTTATTCATTTCTTTTCGTCTCCCTTGACTCTATAGTCATATGTAATTAGACGATAGAATTTGGAAAAAGTTTCTTGTTTCCGTTTTACGTATAAAAAAGACCTGATCCACGGTAGACTACCGCAGTCAGGTCTTCTGTCTTTTATAAAGTAATCTTAACTTCTAGCAAACTCATAAAACGCCAAGGCATCTCCCCATGTCGGGAATCCTGCTTGCGCTAGTTTATCACTGCCTCCGCCTTTTCCATTGTAGGCACTAAGATGCTCTTTGAAAAAAGCTCCACAGGAGATCTCCGCGCTGCCATTCTGTGCAAATACAACCTTATTCTCAGTAGAACTAGCCAATAAAACCGGAACATCGCATTTCGCGGTAAGCTTGTTAGCTAAACTTTGTAAATCTTTCAGCGATTTATCCTCGAACACTTTTGAGATCAGCTTTCCTTCTTGCTGTGCTAAAAGCTCCTGTACGACATAATCATCATTCTTCTCTTTAAGTAGGGTAATTTCAGCTTGCAGCTGCTTTTGTTCATTCTCCCATTTTTCAATGCGATCGATAATTTCATCTTTTCCCGTATTGAACTTGGAAGATAGAGCTCCAACAATTTGCAGACTGCTATTAAATTCCTCCAAAGCACGGTATCCACATTTAAAATAGATCCGCGTATTGCCTTTTTGTTTCTCCGCTTTCAGAAGCTTAATTATACCAATCTCACCTGTTGAAGATACATGCGTACCACCGCAAGCGTTATATTCAACATCTTTAATTTCTACAATCCGGATATTTTCCGTCACTTTAGGTTGTTTGACCAATTTAAGCTGTGAAGCCTCTTCCCCCGTTACAAAATAGCTCAGGATACTATGGTTCTGGTAAATCTGCCGATTAACCTCCCACTCTATGGAATGAAGTTGTTTAGGCGACAGTTCTGGCGCTTCTATATCAATGGTGCAATAATCCTCACCCAAATGAAAGCTTAGAGTCATAAACTGGTACAAATCGAGACAGATGGCTGAGAGCAAGTGTTGTCCACTATGCTGCTGCATATGATCAAATCTTCTCTTCCAATCGATTTGACAAGTGACGGATAAATCATCCGGCAGACGTTCCAGCTTATGCAGGACAAGATCTTCCTCACTGATTACATCAAGTACCGGGATATCCCCAATAGTCCCTAAATCACAAGGTTGCCCACCGCCATGCGGATAAAAAGCGGTCTCCTCCAAAATAACATAGAGTCCATCTTCACGTTCTATATTTTCAGTAATACAGGTCTTCCAATCAGTAAGGTATGTAGAATTGTAGTATAGTTTGTTGGTCATATATGTATCCCTCTCTTTTATACGTTTTCGGCACATTAAGCTTATAGTATCATATCGGATTTCTAAGACAAACTGCACAATGAAAAACGCCTTGCGGCGCTTTTGGAAGGAATTCACTCTTTTGTTCTACTTTCAGTTGTCTTCTACCTTGTACATCAGTAATCCTGTACTCTCATCCAAGAATTCCGCTGTCATACTCTAGAACCATTACCCCTGTTCAAGGAAAATAATGCCCTAGCCAAGCAAGCGCTTCACAGTGTCATTTGGACTTTCTGGCACCACCGTAGACATGGTTTGAATTTCCACAACGTGGTTCGCGAGCCAAGGTCCCATCTGTGGGGATATGGTTGGTTTAGTGCGAATGATATTGAACTGCTCTTATTAATCAGGACGAGTGGGATCAATTATGGAATAGTAATGATTATCTATGTAAGCATCAAAAGCATCTATGCCTTCTTGTAAAATTATACGCGATTCTTTGGGGGTAATTGGTACTACCCACAAGACATTAATTATTTCTTCACCTATTTTTATTTGTTCTAAATCCTCACTTTCTCCTCTTAGTTCATCAATCAAGAGGGCTTTTGTAGTCCAATTTTCAGGTGCGAGTGCGCTCTCAGTCATTACTCGTGGTACTTCCGAAGATTGGATATGTTCAATATTATGGGCAATTATGTCACAGAAATATGAGAATATGCGATCAATGTTTTCTTGTCCCAAATCGGGTTTTAAAGCTATCATCCATTCATTCTCAATAGGTTTTCCAGTTTTCCGAATGGAATTAGATAGGCCGACTGTTGCGAATCTTGCAGGAATATTAACGTCAATTGAGGGAAAATAATATAACTCAATATATACGCCAATCTCCGGTTTTGTCATTATGACTCTATATTCTGGCATAGACCATTCTTTAATATATAAATTGAGAATAATTGTTCTCCTAATGTCGAATTCCAGAATGATCCCTCGGCATGACTCTTTATTGATTTGCACATCCATCACCTTTTTTCAATATTGGTTTTTTGGTTTAGAATTTGGGCTGGTATCATTGTCCTCCTTCATCGTTCGCGGCCTGCCATTTCAGTAATTGAAAGGGCAAATCTCTCCAATTAAGAAGTTATTAATCTCTTTTCGATGAATGGTGCTTCATGACTGCTTCTTGAGCTTTAAGGACAATATCATCTACTTCGGAAAGCTGACGCTCAATAGAGGCTAGAGCCTTTAGTAAAAATAAGCCAAGACTTTCATCCCCTAAGGATAATTCCAATTCGGCGAAACATTCGATGTCTTGGAGTTTTTCTATATTTTTTTTGTTATTGATTTTTTTAGGGTATTCGATGTATTTATAGAGGGTTAAGACTGCTTCTTCCCCCTTGGTTTTAAAGTTGTGAACAGTTCCTTTGAATAGGGTGTCTTTGAATCCTTCCATAAGCCTACCTTGTTCATTCAAGGCATCCAGATGAAAGGTTGCTAAATATTTTTCGTTTCTTACGGCATGATCATTAATGCTGTAGGATACATTCTCTTCGTCAAGAATCTTTATTATTTCATCAATTGACTTGAACTTCAGTCTTGCAAATCTCGCCGGAGAAAATTGCTTGCGCAAGAAATCTTCATTATTTGAAAGGTATGCCTTAAAAGAAATTTCAGCATTTCCTTCCAGGAGTTCTTTGAAATAAACAAGATGCCTTTCATCTACCATATCTGCCTCCTGCAACTCTTGAGCTTTTGGGTATATTATGATTACGCGTTATTTTTTGACTCAGGATTGGAGATCATATTGAAAAATATGGGCCAAAGGTAGTGTATGGTGCCGGAGAACTGATATTTTGAAGCGATTAATCCAGATCTCTAGCCCAGCTAACTAACTCTTCATCGTCAAAGTTATATGGATATTCGTAAATATTAGAGTAATAGTACTCCGATTCTAATAAATCTCTAATTATATTGAAAACCTTATTGGTGGCATGAAATCCATTCCTGATGGGCGCGGTGAAGGCAAGCGAGCCATTATGAAATCCATCTAAAGAACCGGAAAGCTCTCGTTTGACTATAGATTCAGCTGTCTCTATCTTTTCTTTAACAAGCTCCTCTTTGTAAATTTGAATGCAGAAATTTCCACCATGTTTGATTAATTCAAACTCTCCATTGGGATGGAGTTTTATTGTATCTCCTTTCGCAAGCCCTAGAGCCAGCCCAGGAGATGCACATAATTTGAATATTTTATCGCTTATGCATTCTGCAGGAAGCTCTTCAAAGACTGCTTCCTCTGAATTTATGCCGGCAAAAACATTAATTAAGGTTAATTTATGTTCCATACGAATACTCCTCAATACTGTCTCTTTTAATGTATGAGATTTGAGATTACATCCTTCATGTATCCGCTATCGCTTGTAATTCAACGGATCGATAATAAAGGAGGTTCCTCTTTTTTTGAACGGGGTTACTTCAAGAAGCTTTCAAGGCGGCAATGTCATGTACCTTGTTAATAATTGGGGCGTTGCTGGCCCTGCTTTCTCAAATCTAGGAAAGATATTCAAGAAATCATAGCAGGTACTAAAACGCCTCGTCAAGTGCTAGAAGCGGTAGACAAGTCTTCGACGCCGGATATACTCGGATCACGAGATTCCGGTAATGAACGGAAAACCAACAAATCCGATGTATAGTAACATTGAGCTTTACTGCCAGTATGTAGATTGTGAATCACCAAGGATTGTGCAAGTAATTCAACAAAAGAAATGTTCAAGTGGTATCTCTACTTGAACTTTAAATGGTTATATTGAGGTGAATCTGGCGTTAAATCAATTCTTTCTCACTATTTCGTAACTCTACTTTCCGCTGTACCAAACAAAATACGCTATACGCATTTTACCAATAAGCGAACGAACAAAATGCTTATTTTCGGAGCGAGGCATTATATCGGTGAGTGTATACAAACCATGTAATGCTTGCTGTTAATAATGCCGACGAAATCAAAGCTGTAAGAACACTATATGTTTGCCAAATAAGTATCGTTGACCAATCTAATACACAGCACATTATACACAGGGCAATCGTAGCAATCAGCAAAATAGCTGTTACGATTATTCGCTTTTTTGTAATTGGCTGCCGCTCATTCGTTTTCCTTCTGCGTAATCCTAAGATAAAGAACAGAACAGCCAATAGGCAAAGAATAATTGTGATAGACGATAAAATGATGTCCAAAAGCTGTGTGCCGCTTATTTCATATGACTGCGTTAGATTGCCGTCTAATATATCTTTAACTTTTAGTACCATGCTTCTATTGATATTTGCGCCGTTGGTCAGCAAGCAGACGGCTGTTCGTTCATTTGGCAGTATGGCCACTTCAGTTCCGAAATTGGGATTGCCCCCTGGGTGTTCTATAATCGTTTGGTTGGCGTTTACCGACCAGCCCGATGCATAATACATTTCGTTGACTGCCGGAACAGACATATCGCCCTGATGTGACTTTTCGATAACCGTATGGAATATTTCGGGTATGTCCTGCACAATACCCATCTGTATGCCCATCCAACGCGCCATATCTTTTGTACAAGAAATGATGTAGCCTGCGGGTTTATTCCCGGAATAATCCGGTGCGTTATATGGAGTTGTCATAAAAAAGGAAGAACGGTAGCCCTGTGCCAACTGTCCGGTGGCTTGAGCATCTTCTTTATAAACATACGTCTGGTGAAGACCTAACGGCTGAAATACCTGTTCCCTCATAAAGTCTTCATAGCTTTGTCCCGACACAATCTCAATAACCAAACCCAATACGTCATAATTAACGGTTCCGTAGCTATACTGTTCACCGGTAGGGAACGCCAACTCAGCATCTACCAGCATTTTCACAGTCTTTTGCAGCAAATCTGGTGTATTGCCTTGTGGAATATTTTGAGAATGCCTACTATTTGTTAGGCCGCTAGTATGGTGAAGAAAGTTATTGAGTGTAAGGCTTTGCATATCAACAGGTTTGCCTTGATATTTTAACGTAAACCAAGGTAAATATTTTTGGACAGTGTCAGTCATTGACAGCAGCCCTTGCTCCTCCAACAGCAGAATACCCATGCCGGTAAAAGCTTTACTGACCGAGGCCAACTCATATAGTGTATTTTCACTTGCAGACAACCCACTTTCACGGTCTGCATACCCGGAAGAAAAGTAGAACACTTCATCATCAGCAAGTATTGAGATCGACATTCCCGGCACACCTGATATACGACGGGCATCATCCAGCAACGCCTGTATTGCCGCAGATTGCGTATCTGACAACGACGCATAACTTTGTGTTGCGAATCCTGAGAATAATATAAGTATTGATAATACAAAAACAATAGTCTTTTTCATAAACTCTCCATTTCGAAAAAATATAAACAACCCGTAGTACGCCTTATCTGCCTAATGCGTCGTTCCATTATACTTAATGCTAGACGTTCAATGATTAGATTACTATTGTAAACTTCACAGACCCATGTATATTATTTCTTGTTTCGCAAAAAAGGCCCCTCTGTCCCATCTTACATTTCCTTTATAGTATTTTATTAGGTATCAGTGAGGTTTTTATTAAATGAAGTATTACCAAGCCCTTATCATTTTTCGACCAATCGAAATATAGACCTCTGTCAAGTTGGTCTAACAGCAAAAAGAAATGAGACTAACCAATATGGCTAGTCTCATTTCTTTTATAAAAATTTCGGCCTATTATGATAAAGCTCAGTGTAGGCAAGTTTCATTAATCTTTCCATGTTACCGGCCATCCATATGACTGAAGTTTAAAGTATTTATTAAACTCCGCGACTACGGACTTTGCGTTCTCTTTCGATGTTGCATGAAATATAGTTATATCGACTATATTACAGTCTGAAATTTCCTCCAACCCTTTAAGTCTTGATGCATCTACTCCAATCTGCTTTAGACTCATACAATTTTTGAGTATTGTTAAATCTCCAACCGGATAAGTGAATTGCTTTAATTTCTTCAATTCTCCTATAACCTCTATATGTGATTCATCTATTGCACAGCTATCCGTCTCAAAAAACGTTAGATTCTTTAAACCTTTTAAGAATGATAAATGTGGTATAGTCACTTGTTTGAGCTCTAGTTTTATTAACTTACTAAGGTTTGAAATATAAAGCAGGTCGCCAACCTCCATTTCTTCTAAACTTAGTTCCTTCAAATTTTTTATAGTTCCTATTAATCCCCTATCAATTGAGTTCATTCTACATAATCTCAAACTCTTTAATTTCTTTATATCTTTCAGTTTATGTATATCTTTTAATGGAAGTCCTATTAATGTTAGCTGCCTTAGCCCATCTAAAGAAACTAAGTACTCCAAATCAGACTCTTTAAAGCCTTCTGATCCTATCACAAGTTCTGCTAAAGAAGGCAACCGTTTAAGTACATCGAAATTAGTAATTTCATCCGCATGTATAATAAGTTCTTTAAGATTAACCATATGTGTTAAAATATCCAAAGAAATTGCTCCGTATTTTTGAGCTTGATCAGCTCTAATAAATACCATTCTCTTTTTTTTCAATGTTTTTGAAGATACAAAACCACTCTCAACATCGTCTTTAAAATACTCTTCCCAAAATCCACTTACAGGGATAAGGCTGTTCTCTTCGATATCCATTTTAGTCAAAGCCAAAATATCATCCAACAAACTTCCACTTTCACGGGATAATATGATTACATCATCTTCTTCACTAATACCAATACTACTATTTCTGAGGCTCGAATCTATAAATTCAAAGAAATGTCCCAAACTTTCCGCAATAACATATGAAAAACTAGAATTGTGATCTATCGTTATAATTTGCCCATAAACGCCCTTTTCTCCGGGGTCTAAATCAATTGCCAAATATGAGCCTCCACCATCTTCGGCAAAAGGAATCCAGCCTTCTCTGTAGTTCCCATCTTTTATTATATCTGGTTTGCTGGATATAATATCGTATGCTGATTCCAAAAGGGACTTCCAGTTGCTTACTATCGATTCAATGTTCATCCAACCAAGACCAGCCATAACGCCAAAAATCTGCTCTCCTTCTCCATTAGAATTCATGTATAACTTTCTAAAATCTTCTGGAAATTTGCAGTTCATCATGCTCTCAAAAAGATTTATTTCTGATTCCTCGACTGCTGGATTCAGTAATTCCTCTACATTTGGTATATGCGATTTTAATGTCTCGATCAGTAAACACTCTTCTTTTTCATTAACTAATGACATATAGTGGCCCCCATTCTACAGAATCATAATAGTTTCAGTAAACGTCCTTGGTTGATCATCAATCATTTTGTTATTAATCATCTTCAACAGTTCCATCAATAATTAATTCTATCTTACATATGGAGCATCTATTTCCTGATTTAGCAATATCGTATCATGAATTTGTAAATATTGTTGTATTAAGTCATATAAAAAAACTAAGAGGCATCTTAGGGGTTAAACCCTATTTATGATACGTTTTCCCACGTTTGAACTTCAACTATCCTGCCCGTTTGCTGAATAAAGGCAGCCGATCACATTGACTGACCGGCTGCCTTATCGTGTTTATTGAGCTATCGTTACCCGTCAGATCAATAAGAAAGAAAAACAGTATCCTCCTAATGTGACAGGAAAAAGCTTTACTTTGATCGTTGATACAAGGATCAGGAGGTTCAGAAGTTCAACGAATTAACAAGCACAAGTAACATCTTTTAAATTTCGTATAGCAATAGCATTGAGTCGGAGCGCTTCAATGATTGAATCTCTTACTGCTAACAATTCAAATCTTTCGCGACTGCCAATAGGCAATCTGCAAAGCAATGCTTCAATTCTTTTAAGGCTTTCCTTCAGAACCACTCTTTGCTTACGCAAAGCATTCAAAGCTCTTTGAATTCTTCTCTTCTCTGCAGCAGTCATAAACTACCACCTCTTTTCGATTGTGATAGTATATGAGATGCGACAGAGCTCCTATCTGCTTGTACATTCCGGAAGGTAAATGATTGATTTTACTGCTTTTTGCTAGCTTCCATGATAGGAACGGACCAATCTACATTGGTGTACAATCGGTTGACTATCGTGCGTATTAATTGAAGCTGATCAGGGATCGTAGTAAGGCCAATTGCACGGAATTCAAAAAAATTCTTTTTGTTATTTGACTGCGATTCAACGATTACGATATAACCATCTTTCCATCCGGACCCATCAGTAGAATAAGCTCCTCGTCCTGAGAGAGGATACTCTTTACCCTCAAGACCCTTAAATATCCACTCACTGTTCATAAATTCATTTCTCAATCTTCCGCTAAAATGTAATGAACCTTCCTTCGTTGATCCATTGGTATCAGGCGGTGATTCCACAGTAAAATCATTTAACATCAGCTCATCTCCATCAAATGCAAAGGGGATCGGATGCTCCTTCAACTTGGATGGCTCAAACTGTACCATCGAACCATCCTTTTCTAGAATGAAATACCCATCGAGCACAAAAGTATACGGCGTATCCTGAGGCAAATATTTAAACGTATAGCTCCAATGCATAAGTCCAGGTTTATCACCAGGTGTCGAAGATCGTGACATTACACTATCCTTACTCGGCAATTTCCTCGCATTAACACTGTGAATCTCTTCACCCGCGCTATCCTCAAAATGGAACTTCACCCCTTGCTGCTTCCATAATTCACCTGGAGAACGGTTTAGCGCCTCATCACTCAACTCCGTATCAAATTCAAAACGAACACCTTGTACCATATGAGTTAATTTTTTCAAGGTGACTGTTAAACCATCCGGAGAAGTGTAGCTACCCGTTAGGGGAGTTGAGGTTGTTTGTTCATTCGCTTTTGTCATATCCATCGAAAAACTAAAGTTCCAATCGCCTTGAAGTGCAGGAATATTTCTGTCCTTGCTTCCCAACTCAGTAATATGACCTTCGACTGTAATTTGATCGGTTTGCAGTGGCTCCGAGAAATTAGCGATCATATAGTAAAAATCATTGGTAAATCCAATATCGTATAATTCTCCTACGATCTTTCCTTGATCATCTTTAACTTCAATCTTATTTCCTTCACCAAAACCCAAGCGATGTCTGTCATGCTTTCCATCCGGTCCGAACAACTGTAGAGCGACAATCACACGAGTAGGATCCGCTACAGCTTCATCTATTTTTATCGTATAGCCTTTATCCTTCACCTTAATATTAGGATGTTCTACCAATCCAAATTCTTGCGCTCGCAAAAGGCCAATGTCCACATTATCTTTTACAAAAAGAGAACGTAAAGTCTCTGCCAATGTGGGCACAGAATATAAAATCACGGCACTCAGAACAACAAGTAACAAAGCCGCTCCCATGGCTATTCTTAGTGACTTAAGTATCTTCGGATTCTTTCGCTTCCTGTCAGGTACCGTTACTTTCTCTAGTTCTACGTATTCTATTGAAGCCATAACTTGAGCAGTAAAAGAATCTGGCAGCTTCTCTTCAAACAACGCTTGCGACCACTCCTCTTGTTCTTCTAATAGTGTATGATAGATTAAATTGCAATGGGCACAAGCAGCGATATGATCAACAACTTCAAATGGTCGGGAGGTGGGTGTACTTAGGATGTATTGCTCGATCTCAAATGGACTTAAGCACTTCATCGCTCTTCACCTCCTGGTGTGTCATAATATGTTTCAATCGTTGTTTTGCACGATAAAGGTCATTTTGGATCTTACTTAAAGGGACCTCTAAGAGCGTACACATTTCTTCATAGCTTAAATCATTGGTATAACGAAGCAGCAAAGTCGTACGATAATTAGGTGGTAGCTTCTGCATTAACTGATGCAGCTCTGTGCGATGCTCCGATCGAATGAATTCTTCTTCTGGATTATCTGAAAGAGATAGTTCAGCAAGATCGTCTGGTAAGCTCGCAATAGGACGAGTTTTTTTCCACAGATCCTTCAGTACATTAGTCGCGATCGTATACAGCCAAGCCGCAAAGTTTTTATCCAAATCATGTGAGGCTAGCTTACGATAAGCTTTTATAAAAGTCTCCTGAGTGATGTCTTGCGCGTCTTGGTGATCGGCCCCCATTCCTCTCAATAGGCCATAGATTTTATTCTTATATCGATTCACAAGATACGAATAGTCTTCCTTATGCCCATCCAGAACGTTTAGGATCCATTGCCTTTCTTCCTCTTTTTCAACTTTCGGTACATGTCCCTTCACCCTTAAGCCTCCTTGAAGCACGATACTCTATAGACGATCCCTAACAAAAAAACTCTCACTTTATACAAAAAAAGTAGATCTTCAATTGTATTGAAGACCCACTCTGTTATCTAACCTCGAACATGCCCCATCTGCAGCCAAATAGGCTCACCCCAGTGCTAGTGATACAAGTCTACTCCAATATATAAGCTCTTCATCCTGACCGTAAGCCCCAATACATTGAAATCCTAAAGGCATGTTATGAATAGTGGCTGAAGGAATGCTCACAGTTGGCGCTCCTGCGTATGACCAAATGGCCGTCATTCCAGCCCATCCTGTCCGTGTTCCCCACAATGGAGCAGTTCCTGCTTGAGCGGGCGAGACCCAAATATCAATCCCCTCTGTCTTTTGAACATCCAGTAGATCATATCTCAATTTGATTTGTCCTCTACGATATCGCTCCAGTTCTTCCTCTTTGATGGTTTGACCTGATTCAATACCATCACGCATCGCCGAACCATAGTAATCATTATATTTTTCAAATCGTACAGCATGCACTTGAGCCATTTCCCCTTGTACTAATCTCAACATTGCATCCCCATAGATGAAACTATCTTCCCATGGCATCTTAACATTTTTTATGATGAAGCCCGCCTCTTCCAACTTCTTAATCTGGCTCCAAAAAGTATGTTTAGCGTCCTCTTCCAATAAAGTCATGAATACCCCTTCTGGAATACCAAGCACGGGTTTACGGTTAGATTCGAAAGGCCTCCATTCCGAGATGAGTTCTGAAGAGATCCGCTCCATGCTAACCATATCCTGTGTAAAAAATCCCATCGTATCAATTGAAGGGGACATCAACTGAACACCATCCAAAGGGATACGTCCATAGCTTGGCTTAAATCCAACAACACCACAGAAAGAAGCAGGTGCCATAACAGAACGTAAACTTTGTGTGCCTATCGCAAATGGACACATCCCCGTGGCAACTGCCGCTGCAGACCCTGCACTAGAGCCGCCTGGTGTATGATCCAAATGATGAGGATTACGAGTTGGGAGATGCCCGGCATATGCGAACTCTTCGGTCACCGTTTTGCCTGTGAACCATACTCCTTTTTGCCGCAGCTTTTTAATAAAACTGCCTTCTGAACGTGTTAATTCCTGTGGAGGAAGATTTGAACCAGCACGAGTGGGCAAGCCGTCTATATGAATTAGATCCTTAACTCCTACTGGAACTCCGTATAATGATGGTTTTGGGAGTTCATGATAGGTTTGTCTTAGCAGCGCTACTTCACTCATGATTCTATCTGTTCTTTTCTCTTCCGATACAAAAGCATGGATGTAAGGCTCCAACTTATCATAACGATGTAAATGCTGATTAAGGAATAGCTCGAGTGATGAGTCAATTGGCTCTAATCCTTTGAACTGTGTTAAAGAAGATGTATGGATATACATACCTAACCCCCTCCACAATTTACCGAACTAAGATCCCCTGGACTATGATAGTATTTATTTGGAATAACATCATGTTAATCGTAGTCCTTTGCTAAGGCAAGAAGTTTAATCACTGCATACAAAGCGCACATAATCACTGCAATCCCTGCGAAAATAAGAATTGTCTCCACTTGGACACTATCAGCTAGCGGACCAAACAGCACCATCCCGAGTGGCAAAGCACATGAATTCGTTACTTGAACAAGACTAAATACCCTACCTTGCATATCCGGATCCACATTCTGCTGCAACAATACTGTCAAAGGAGCGTTAAAGCAAGGCATCGTTATGCCTATCAACAAGTTAAACAATAGGTACACTGCAAACATAGGAGCGACGCCAAGTCCAACCATCAGCAAACCGTAGAAAGCACATGCTAAAATGTTGGTATGCATACGAGACTTAAAGCCGCCCCATGATGCGATTAGAACCCCTCCAACTAACGCCCCAGCACTGAAAGTCATCTCACTTGCGGTCAATCTCCATACTTCTGGACCAAAGGATCGACTCACCATTAGAGGGGTTAAGAAGGCGGCTGGACTAATTAGTATCATTACGACAAATAAATAGATTAGTAATTGCTTAATAAAAGCATGATCCTTTAGATACTTAAATCCTTCCTTAATGTCTTGTACATTCGATTTCTGACCATTCTCCACTTTAGCGTGAGCTGGAATAACGATTATACACATCATACCGATCCCAATAATTGCAGTCATCACATCGATAAAAAAGGCAGTTTCAATGGTACTAATCGACAGGATCACGCCACCTGCAGCTGGAGCCAGAAACATCATCAAGGATGAAATACTGCTGTTTACTCCGTTTACCTTCATAAGCTGATCTTTTGGAACAATTTGAGGTATAAGTGCGTTCACAGCAGGAACCTGTATGCCCGTACCTGCTGCTCGGATCAGCAAAATTAAATATAGCAACCAAATATTGTTATAACCCATCAAAAACATCACAGCGAGAAGAAGTGTAGCGATCGCAATCATACCATCTGCTAGCATGATCATTTTTTTACGACTATAGCGGTCGATCCATACCCCAGCAAACAGCGAGATGGCCATCTGCGGGAGAAATCCACAGACGGTTGATATCGTCATCATCACCCCTGAGGTAGTTGTTAGAGTGATATACCAAATAATCGCATATTGAACAAGCGAAGATCCAAATAAAGATATGGTTTGAGCTGTTAGAAATAGGGTTATTTTTCTTTTCCAATGATCATTCATGGTTTTCATTAGTACTTAACTCCTTTATTTCTGGTCTCATCTCCTATGTTGAGCACACGATCAACCCATCCCTTATAAAATTGTTCTTCATGAGAAACAAGAATCACAGTTCCACCAAATTGGATTAGAGCTTTCTGTAAAGCATCTTTTGTTTCAGCATCTAAGTGATTGGTCGGCTCATCCATGATTAGAAAGTTGTATTCTGAAAGCAGTAATAGGCACAGCTTAACTTTTGATTGCTCCCCGCCGCTGAGTGTACGTATTGACTGTGTTACAAGGTTATCTTTAACAACACACTGCGCTAGATAGCGACGTATTTCCTTTACAGTCAGTTTGGGATCATAAGCTGAAATCACCTGAATAGGTGTCATTGTATCGTCTTCCCAAGTTAAATCTTGCTCGAAATAACCCACTTTAACTTGTTCTGCGAACTGAAACCTACCGGTAATCCCTTGGATCTCTCCAACCAACGTCTTTAGTAAAGTTGATTTCCCGATTCCGTTGAACCCCGTAATCACGAGCTTTTGTCCACCGCGAATGGAGAACTTCAATTTAGGCAACAAAGGCTTATCGTAACCTACGACTAAGTGATCCACTTTTAGGGCTACTTGTGACATGCACGGAAGCTCCTTAAAGCGAATAGACGCTTTGGAGACAAATGTCGGAGCGGCGATTCGTTCCATTCTATCCAGCTGTTTCTGGCGACCACGGGCAATTTTGGAATTAACACCTGCACCGTTTTTTCGAATGAATTGCTCAGTGGTTTCGATTTTTTTCTGCTGTGCATGATATTGCCGGATATGACTCTCTCGTAAATGTTCCTTCTGCTTCACAAAATCTGAGTATTTCCCGTGGTATTTTTTAATCGTTTCGCCCTCAATATCGCAAATACTAGTGGATATTTTATCGAGAAAGGCATAGTTGTGAGACACCACAATGAACGCTTGATTGAATGCAATCAGATACTCAGCGAGCCAGTTAACATGTTCCTTATCCAGATAATTGGTTGGTTCATCGAGTAATAACACATCAGGTTGTTCAAGTAAAAGCTTGGCCAGAATGACTTTCGTCCGTTGCCCCCCGCTTAACTGCTCGATGGGACGGTCGATTCCAATCGCGTTGATCCCTAGACCGGTAACCATCTTACTGATGTTGCTCTCCATTGAATAATAGTCTAGCGCTTCTAATCGTTCCTGGTAGTCTGCTGCCTTTTGTAATAACGTTTCGTTGCCAGTAACAGCGCACTCTTCATAGAGCCCATTTATTTTTCGTTCTAGTTCATATAATTCTGAGAAAGCCTGTCTTAAATAATTATGAACCGTACGGTTTCCATCCATGACAGCATATTGATCGAGATGACCGATTGTAATATTGGGCTGCCACTTTATCATTCCATCATCCGGGATCACATCGCCTGTCAAAATGCTAATAAACGTACTTTTCCCCGTTCCATTCTGGCCAACCACACCGACATGCTCACCCTTGTACAATTCCATAGAAACATTCTTGTATAGAACCTTATCGCCAAAAGCATGTGATAAATTAGAAACCTCAAGTAAACTCATTTCCTATTCCTCTTTTCTAAAATAAATTAAGAACGCAAAAAAAGCAGAAGACACTGCACCCTTAGGTGCAAGCCTTCTGCTTGTCAGTGCACGAATGAACGGCACAAACATATAAATGTCAGTGTAGAAACTGAGCAATATAACACAAAAGGCTGTAGACGAAAATTGTCTACAGCCTCTTAATCATTAACATCGAAAGATAGCATAACCAAATAAGCATGATATTTCACGCTAAATCGGATTCGTTATCATTCGATGATATAAAAGCATTACGCTTTTGATTAAGCTCCGGACAACGTTTCATCGTTTGTATCCGTTTGTTCGGAGCAGCCTCTGGTATATAACTTTACAGTTTCTACATGAATCATGTTAAACCATCCCTTCGTTTGGCTACATTTTAAATCGTGTACCCGCACTTGTCAACCACCATCCGAGAGGTGCTGTTATTTTTTGCGGGCGCGTTTGACCGTACCGATCCTAGTCCCTTGAGGAATTGAAATGAACTGGCTCTTCGATACACCAATAAGCTGTGAAGTATAAATACTACTATGTCCGGAGAATAAATAACTCACCACACAAGCGATGAACATGTATACAGCACCCTCTGAACCAAATAGCTCAATCCCCATTAAAAAGCAAGCGATAGGCGTACTGGTAGCACCACAGAAGACAGCAATGAATCCGAGAGCAGCCAGAAACGGTCCATATACATGTAAAATTCCAGCCAAAGCATTGCCTAATGTGGCTCCAATTGCAAATAGCGGAGTAACCTCACCACCCTGAAATCCTGTTCCTAAGGTAAAGGCGGTAAAGATCAGCTTCCATAAAAAATCGAACGGCGAGACATTTCCCTCAAAAGAATCCTTGATTAATGGAATTCCGAGGCCTAAGTAATCACGGGACCCTACAAGGAATACTAAGGCAATGATAATCAATCCACCCACTGCACCTTTTATCATTGGATTGCTTATCATGGCGGTGAAGGTTCTTTTTAGAAAATGAGTCAGTTCACTGAAAAGCATACTCACGAGACCAAAAATTACAGAGGCCAATACCACTTTTAGAATAATCATTAAACTTAAGGCTGGAAATTCATTCACTACATAGTGAGTATGATGAACGCCCCACAATCGAGTGGTGACCAGATCACCAACAAAGCTAGCGACAAAACATGGAAGTAATGCCTGTTGGCTAATAAGTCCAATGGTTACTACCTCTAGACCAAATAAGGTTCCAGCCAGCGGTGTTCCGAAAATAGAACCAAAGCCTCCGCTAATCCCGCACATTAATAGTATTTTGCGATCTAACGGGCTGATTTTGATTAATTTCCCAAACCACTCCGCGAGGCTTCCTCCCATTTGTACAGCTGTTCCCTCCCGTCCGGCAGATCCACCAAACAAGTGAGTGACCAGTGTTCCTAACAATACTAAGGGTGCCATGCGTAATGGAATGGTCTCTGTACCATCCTGAATTTGTTCTATAATAAGGTTATTTCCTTTAGCGCTGTTTTTTCCGTAACGTATATATAAGAAACTAACAAATACTCCCCCAAGAGGCAGCAAATAAAGTAGCCATGGATGCTCTAAACGTACATCTGTTACATAGTCTAAGCTTTTCAGAAAGAAAGCCGAGGCAGTTCCCGATAAGAGTCCAACCACACTTCCGAGTACAATCCATTTGATAAATGTACTCCAAAGTGCAAAATGACTTCTTTTCTTCACGAATTCATGCCATCGTGCAGACCATTGATTCATAACAGCAACTCCCAAAGTCAATATAAATTAGTCTCTGGCAACAAAACAGACTCCTACCAGTGAAGCTCACTCTGGTAGGAGTCATTAGTCTGAAGAGACGGTTGTGGCGAACTCCATCGCCTTGTTATATGTTATTCTTAGTCCTCAGAATCTACGTTATGATACACTTGTTGAACATCTTCTAAATCTTCTAAGGCATCAATCAATTTTTCGAATTGAGCTTGTGCATCTTCAGGAAGTGTTACATAGTTCTGTGGAAGCATGTTCAGCTCAGCAACCGTAAATTCAGTGATTCCTGCATTCCTGAACACTTCTTGTACGGCATGGAACTGATCAGGTTCAGCATACACGATAACCGCTTCATCCTCTTCCAGTACATCACGTACATCTAGTTCTGCATCGAACATCATCTCAATCACTTCATCGGCAGTTTTACCTTCTACACCGATAACAGCCGTTGAGTCAAACATGTAGGCTACAGATCCGCTGACACCCATATTCCCGCCATTCTTACTGAATGTAGAACGGATCAAAGGCGCTGTACGGTTAACGTTATTCGTAAGTGCATCGACGATGATCATCGAACCGTTAGGTCCAAATCCTTCGTAACGAAGCTCTTCATAATTCTCATCACCGCTGCCTTTGGCTTTATCCATTGCGCGGTCAATAATGGCTTTTGGTACATTGTAAGTTTTTGCACGTTCTAATACAACCTTCAAGGCCCGGTTTGCTTCTGGATCGGGTTCACCTTTCTTGGCTGCTACATAAATCTCAACACCAAACTTTGCATAGACGCGACTTGTGTTGGCGTCTTTGGAGGCTTTCTTTTCCTTAATATTATTCCACTTACGACCCATATTGTTCCCGCTCTCTTTCAACATGAATTAAAAACAATTGTTACTTATTATACCCTTGATTAATAGCTCTAGTAAAGTGCGCTGGTAGGTTAATCCTCTAAGCTGTCACAATACACGCATAAAAAAGGCCCCTGAATCAAACAGGAGCCTTCTAAAAACTTATTTTATTTATACCCAAACCTCTTGGGCTGTTTCAATTACGAGACGTATTTTATCCCACTGCTCTTCTTCGGTTAGGATATTTCCTTCCTCGGTTGAAGCAAATCCACATTGAGTACTTAAGCAAAGCTTCTCAATATCAACATATTGTGCCGCTTCTTCAATACGCGCTTTGAGCTGCTCTTTGCTCTCAAGACCACCATGTTTCGTAGTTACTAGTCCCAATACCACAAATTGATCTTTAATAAAACGTAAGGGCTCAAAATCGCCCGCCCGCTCGTTATCATACTCCAAGAAAAAAGCATCCACTTTACTATTCGAAAAAAGCTCTCCGGCCACAGGCTCATAACCACCAGCTGCGAACCATGTGGAGCGGAAATTACCTCGGCATACGTGAAGCGCAATCGTCATATCATCTGGACGACTGGCAATGCTCTCGTTAATCAGCCTAACGTAATCCCTAGCCAATTGATCTGGATCTGTACCTCTGCTTCGTAAATGCGCCCGATGTCTACCACTACACAGAGTTCCCCAAGTTGTATCGTCTAATTGGAGGTAACGGCAGCCTGCATCATAGAACGCTTGGATTGCAGTTCGGTAAACAGCAATAATATCTTGGAATAGGGTTTCTTGATCCGGGTAAACTTCATTCCCGTTAAAATCCTCCACAAAGTGAAATAAAGCGGGTGAAGGGATCGTCATTTTCGGAATTCGGTCTCCGGCCATTTGTTTCAAAGCGATAAATTGGTCGATCATTGGTTGATCTTCAAAGGCAATCCGGTCCACGATTCGAAAAGATTCCGCGCGCTGAGCCGCTTCCGCTCTTCCTTGATTTAAGTTAATTTTCTCAGTTCCTTTAATCCCTACAAAGAAATCGAGATGCCACCAGGAACGGCGAAATTCCCCGTCTGTGACCGCCAATAAACCCACTTCTTTTTGCAGTTCTAGTAGTTTGGCGATTTCAATATTCTCAATTTCATGAAGCTGACTGCCCGTGATTTCACCATTGTCATATTGGAGGCGGGCTGTTTTTATCTCATCCGTTCGTAAGAAGCTGCCAACGATATCGTAGCGAAAGGGTGGAGCATTTCTCTGGGTGCCAATTACGGGTCTAATCATACCGATCCTCCTACTGCTATAGTAAAAAATGATTTAGATCAAAATAACTTCCTGAAACCAGGTCATTCAAAATCTCGATATACTTAGATGCCATTACACTCGGTCTGCGATCTTTATGCGCTATCCAGCCAACCGTAAATACTTCATTGCTCTCAAAAGGAATCGTCTTCAGTCCATCACCATTTAGATCAGACGCCAGAATTCCTGTGCCTACCGTATAGCAATCCGTACCCATTAATAAATTGGTCAGTGTCGCTCGGTCATTCACCTTAATATTCTTCTCAATTTGTGAAAAGCTTAACATTTCCTCTGAGAAGTGCAGTGAATTGTTCTCACCCTGTTCAAAAGTGATATAAGGGAACGGCACAATATCATCCTGTGTAATGACGTCCTTATGAGCCAGCGGGTGTCCGGTTCGAACATAAAGATGCGGATCGGTATTAAAAAGTGGTGTGAATTTCAGATTGCCATCACTAAACAGTTTATTCATATGCTTATAGTTACTCTCGTTAATATAAAGAATTCCTAAATCACTGCGCAAGGTACGTACATCTTCGATAATCTCGTAGGTTTGCGTCTCTCTCAAGCTAAAGTTGTATTCTGAGACATCATTGTGCTTCATGAGATTTACAAAGGCGTCAACCACAAAGGCGTAGTGCTGCGTAGAGATGGAAAAATAGATCGGACTACGCTTTTTCCCCGTATAACGATTCTCCATAAGCTCCGTCTGTTCAATAATTTGGCGGGCATAACCCAGGAATTCCATTCCCTCGACGGAAATACTGATTCCACGGTTGGTCCGCTCAAAAATCGTAATCCCCAGTTCACTTTCTAATTCTTTAATGGCATTGGACAGGCTCGGTTGAGAAACAAAGAGCTTCTTTGCCGCCTCATTCATGGAGCCACTATTTGCAATTTCGATAGCGTAGCGGAGTTGTTGCAACGTCACTCCTATTCCCCCTGTTCCAGACCTGTTAGTTCAGTATTCTGTTTCATGCTAGGTGATATCGTAGCATATTTTCATATGGCAATCCAAGATAATCCTTATCTTATTTACGTATTAAGAGTGCTTTAGCGTGTACGCTTCTTAGCAGCATCAATTTTGGAGGGGTCAAGTCCCTGCCAAATATTCGGCATATCGACTTGCTCAGGGTGCTCAAACACAAGAAAAGCCGTAGGTAAATATCGTTCCCCATATTGAGAGGATGGCTTGTTCATAATCTCGTTGTCTTTTACCAGCACAGTAGAAGAACCTCCATCCAAATTGGCAGCAATCACTGCTCCATGCTTAAGAAGGATTTGCTGCACATCGTATAGATTTGCCCCAATACTATAAGTAGGTTGTCTTCCATCAATAATAACAAATATAATCGCTCCGTCAGCTCGCTGGCCCATCGCTGTTCTTGGTGCAATTCCCCAACCTTCAGCCGCGTTCTTAATCAATCCTTTTCCATTGACGATTAAACGAGGGCTAAAAGTCACTGCCTCCTGAACACCCATTTTACTAATCTCGTCTAAAGAATAATTTCCAGCAACCATCTTCCCTTGTTTATCAAGACCTACGATTTGCGTGGATTTCTTGCCACCGAGACCGTTGTAATATAACTTACCTTGTGAGATCACAATACCGATAGGTTTAAATCCGTTACCTTTCCAGTTGGGGTCAGCGAATCCACCACCGTTAACTCCAGCGATAGCACCTGTGCGCTTCACCATACTAGTTACTTTCTCACCTGACCCTACTTTATCCGGAATTCCCAAACGAACTTTAGTAGGATCATTAACGATCATGACATATCCGGAATATCCAGTACCTGATACATTTTCTATCTCGACCAGTGGTTTCTCTTTTACTTCTGGTTCAGGAGTGATGGTATGTGTGTCCTTTTCGACCCCCATCTCTTCAAATTGGGCGCTATATTCAGTCACTCTGTCCTTTAATCCGTCCTCGCCAATAATATATTTAGCCATGTAGCGGTGCTGTGTTGTAATCAGTGTATCAGCGATTGAATAGCGCAGATTTTTAGCCGAAGGTGCAAAGTAAAACCAGCCGCCCCCAGCAATCAACAAAATTAAGCAGAATAAAAATACTTTGGATAGTGTTCGGAAAAAGCTCCGTTTCTTACGTTTTTTTGTTGGCTTCTTTTTGCGTACGGTGGAACGTTGAGGTAATGATGAAGTGCTCACTTCTTTTTTCCTCCCTGACTATTACGGAATTTGAAAATAAATGTCTAACTTTATCATAGACGATAAATTTTATGAAAAGTTACTATTAAGTAACAACCTAAAACAAATAAGTAACCTTCTAAAACAAAACAAGCAGGTTTCGGATAACCCGGAAACCTGCTCATCTTCAACCTTTTTAGTGTCTACCCGCTCCGCCACCACTGCTGGCGCTACCCCCACCACCTGATGAGCCACCACCGCCGGAATAACCTCCTCCACCGGAGCCACTATCATTGTTAGAGTAGCTGCTGCTGGAAGAGCTGGAAGAGCTAGAAGAATGTCTACCTGCACCTCCGCCACTACTCGAGCCTCCGCCCCCACGATTCTCGTTGCTTGAGGAATATCGTCCTGCTCCGCCACCTCTAGTAGATCCGCCTCCACCACTGTTTCCCCAGAAGCTTGACTGTGAGTTATTGGATGGTGTGTTTCTATGATGATGGTGGTGATTATGATGGTGATTATTATAACGTCTGTGCCAACGTCTACCATAACCGTAATCCGCTTGACCGTACCAATTCCCATACCGACGAATATTTCTTGGGCTATACGGATTAAATGGCAAGCCATACATTTCAATATATTTATTGCGTCGTGAAAGACCATATCCGAACAGTATGAGCGGAGCAAATATCAATAAGTAAATTAGAAGGCCTTTGCCTACACTAACACTAGTCTCCTTTGCTGAAGTGGTTGTTGAGGAAGAATTGGCGGCTGTAGTGCCTCCACTATTTCCCGTCGCTCCAACGGATTGATCCGCTCTAGCCAATAAGAAGCTGTACAAAGCATTAGAAGTTGCCGTAGCTCCCGTTCCGTAATCTTTTTTCACAAATTGGGGCTCAAGTACAGTATCCAAAATATTGCTGATTGCATCATTAGTTAGAACCTTGTCGATGTCCTTCCCTTGCAGAACATGATAGTTGTCTCCACCTATGTCTAGCACGAGCATAACATCCTTAGGGCCAGCAGCAACGGAGGCAAACTTCATGTAGGTATAATCCTGAAGCGTTTTATCTCCTGCGTTCTTTACAGTAACCACATAAATTCCGCTGCCAGTTGTAGTTTTATATCTGTTGCTAGATTCGTTCAAATAGTCCTTTGTTACTTTTTTGAGTACACCGGCATTATCGGATACATAGTTTTTGGTGCCGACATTCTCCACCCAGGTCCCACCCATGGCTTGAATAAAAGCGCCATAAGTTTTACGTGCACCGTTACTATAAGTTTTAGCTGCAAAATCCGGCTCAAGATATTGAGAGAGAATATCTTTAATCTTACTGTTAGGCAACGTGTCCTCAATACCCTTACCTTGTACCGCCCAGTAGTCATCATCTTTTATAGAAAGCAGTAGCAAAAGCCCGTTATTCTTATCCGCAGAGCCTACGCCCCAGCTATTGAATAGCGAGGTTGCATACTCTTCCATCGAAACTCCATTTGTAGAATCGACTGTCACCACTACGACTTGAGCACCCGTATCCTGATGTAATCGAATTCCATAGTTCACCATGTAATTCTCAGCTTTCTCGTCGATCACATTCGCAAAATCATTCACATAAAATGACCCAGTATGCTTAGGTACAGCTGTCTTAGCTGAAGTTAAAACCGGAAGAAGCAAAACACTTAACATCAGGGTGGCAAGTGTGGTAAGAAGCATTTTCCTGAAAATTCTGTAGTTCATATGTACCTCCTGCGCTATCATAATCTCTTTTATTTATCGGTTACGCATGGCTTAAGCAATAGTTCCATTTTATTCTATTCTGTGTATTACACAGCGAAGAATGAACTGTGAAACTTTAGTCCCAATTAATTAATCTATTCATATTTTTCCCTCTATCTTCCTAATCCAAAAAAACAATCCACTTCTTAATTCTACTAATCCATATGTACTTATTTTACTATCGTGAAATCTTTCTCACTCTCATGAATAGGCAGATCACTCATAGTTACTTTCTTTACAGATGCCCGTTTCAATGATTGCATGCAATGAACTAAAAAAGAGATTTGCTGCTCTTCTCCTTGTACTTCTACCTCTACACTTCCGTCGTTTAAATTTTTCACCCTACCCTTTAACTTCATTCTTTCAGCAATCGTATATATTTCCAAGCGGAATCCTACGTTTTGAACTCTACCCGAAAAAACCACTTTCTTTCTAACGACAGGACTTGAAGGAAAATCCAGTAACTGAATACGATTTGCATGCCAAATCACATAATTATTTCTAACTTTTTTGAACACATTCACACGTTTCATACTCCTTTTTTAGAACTACTACGATTTATGCTATATTGTACCATAGCCATTGGTAAAATAAGGGGCTGAATTGATTTGATCACTCTTTAATTACTAAATACACAAAAAGACTCAGCATTCCGCTGAGCCTCCTTGTTTGTATTAACCTCAGTGCTAGAAATTAAAATACTCTGGATCTGCACCCATCCGATGGGTTTGATTCAATTCGTTAATTCTAGCCACTTCTTCTGTATTATCTTAGGTCAAACCAATCTATTCGTTAAAATCAAACAGAGTAGTTGTTAAATAACGTTCACCAGTATCCGGCAAAATCACTACAATCGTCTTCCCTTTATTTTCTGGACGTTTAGCAATTTCTGTAGCTGTATATACCGCGGCGCCAGACGAGATCCCTACAAGTAATCCCTCGGTCTTGGCAATTTCACGCGCTACATTAAATGCGTCTTTATTCTTCACCTGAAAAATCTCATCAACAACCTCTTTATTGTAAATCTCCGGAATGAAGTTAGCACCAATCCCCTGAATTCCATGCGCACTAGGCCGGCCACCAGATAATACCGGTGAATCAAACGGTTCGATAGCGACGATCTGTACCGAAGGGTTCTTAGCCTTCAAAGCTTCCCCAACCCCTGATATGGTGCCTCCAGAACCAACACCCGCAATAAAAATATCTACATTTCCATCAGTATCCCGCCAAATTTCCTCTGCAGTTGTCGTTCTGTGAATTTCAGGGTTAGCTGGGTTGCTGAATTGTTGTGGAATGAATGCATGTGGAATTTCCGCTGCCAATTCCTCCGCCTTTTTCAGAGCACCGCTCATCCCTTCAGCTCCAGGTGTTAATACAAGCTTAGCACCAAGTGCAGCCATCACCTTACGGCGTTCAATACTGAACGTATCCGGAAGTACGATAATCAACGGGTACCCAAGGCTGGTCGCAGCCATTGCAAGGCCAATGCCGGTATTGCCACTTGTTGGCTCAATAATTACAGAATCTTTGTGAATTAAGCCTTTATCCTCAGCATCTTTGATCATCGCATAACCTATACGATCCTTGACGCTACCTCCAGGATTAAAAGACTCTAACTTGGCAAGGATTTTTGCTTCAACGTTCTGAGATTTACTATATTTCGAAATTTCCAATAACGGTGTATTACCAATCAAATCTGTTACGCTTTTATATATATTAGCCATAATAATCTCCTCATTTCATATTCCCCCATCAACTTACTTAGTATTAAGTCTAACAGGATTTAGAGGATTTTCAACCTGTCGTACTACGCTTAACCGAAACACTAGACTCTCGCACAATTAAACGCGGATCAAGCTGTACTCTTTGGTAGTCGCCCGTAATATTATCCTGAATGCGTTGCAACAGAAGCTGAGTAGCCAATCGGGCGACTTCATTGCCCATGATCGAGACCGAACTAATCTGCGGACTTGTAATGGTTGTCCATGCGTTATTATCCACCCCTACCACTGCCACATCCTCAGGAACACGAACGCCTAACTCTTTAAATCGGTTTACAATCCCTATAGCAACCATGTCATTTACAGCATATATTGCATCTGGCATATGGGTCAGGCTATAGAAATAATCTGCAGCTTGTACCCCCGTTTGCAAGGAGAAATCCTCTCCAAAATAAACCAAAGAAATATCCACTTGATTTAACGCCTGCTGATAGGCAAGATAACGATCTTCAATGAGATCCTTCTGAGCTCCTGCGTAAGCAATTCTAGTTCGGCCAATATTGCTTAGATGTTCCATGATTAGCTGGCCCTCAAAACGTGACAGGCTTACGACATCCGCTTTCACATTCTCTGTAATGCGTTTCCCGTAGTTAATGATGGAGACAGGAACACTCGATTTATTAATTAGCTCTACCATAGTCTTGGGATAAGCAAGAGGCATGATAATGAGTCCATCAACATGTAATTTCTTGATCTCACGAATCGTTTCGAGCTCTGTCCGCGGATTTCCGGAAGTATTAATCTGAATGACTCGATAGCCGTCCTGTTTAGCTGCTTGCTCCACGGACCAGGCGATTTCTGGAATAATGGCATTTCGAATGTCGGGAACGGCCAGAGCGATTTGCTTCGTTTGGCGAATCTTCAGACTTTGTGCAGAGGTATTAGGTGTAAAACCCATCTCCTCAATCACTTGCAGTACTAATGCCTTAGTCTTGGAACTAATTCCCTCCGAATTATTAATCGCTCTTGAAACAGTAGCAATACCTACTCCCGCTCGTTTCGCTACATCCTCTATGGTTACTTTGTTTTTATTAGCCAAGTTGATAGTCCCCTCATTTTCGGAATCGTTTCCGTAATCATAGCTATTATTAAATCTATCCGTCTCATTCAAGCCGTTTTCCCAATGTATTCATTATAACATATATGTACTTATAAAAGCACTTATAGCAAGTATCACACAGTCTATATATGCCTGCTATCGCTAAGTTTAGGTGAAATTTTTCACTAATTTTCGATATTAATATTTTAGTATTTAAATTTGACAATATGAAAATTATGTGACATATTTGTTCTCGGAAACGTTTCCTCTTTTCCAGGAGAAAAACACTATTTATTATCAATTAATTAATCTAGGAGATGAATGATATGCAAGCATTAAGATGGCATAACGTCAAAGATCTACGGTTAGAAACGATTGAAGAACCAGCAGCACTTGAAGGAAAAGTGAAAATCAAAATAGAATGGTGCGGGATTTGTGGCAGCGATCTTCACGAATATGTAGCCGGTCCTATTTTCATTCCCCAAGGTACAGATCATCCCCTTACTGGTGAAAAAGCGCCAGTCGTAATGGGACATGAATTCTCTGGACAAATCGTTGAAGTAGGTCAAGGCGTTAGCAAGTTTAATGTTGGTGATCGAGTTGTCGTTGAACCAGTTTTTGCATGTGGTGAATGTGTAGCTTGTCGACAAGGCAAATACAATCTTTGTGAAAAAATGGGCTTCCTGGGTTTGGCTGGAGGCGGCGGTGGATTCTCAGAATACGTTGCAGCAGACCAACATATGGTGCACAAAATTCCTGACAGCTTGTCCTATGAGCAAGGCGCTCTAGTAGAACCTTCTGCAGTTGCTCTGCATGCTGTTCGTTCCAGTCAATTGAAGGTCGGAGATAAGGCTGTAGTATTTGGCGCTGGTCCTATCGGTTTGCTTGTGATTGAAGCTTTGAAAGCTTCCGGTGCAGCTGAAATTTATGTTGTTGAACTCTCAGAAGAACGTAAAAGCAAAGCTGAGGAACTTGGTGGTATTGTAATCGATCCTAAACAATATGATGTGGTTGAAGAAATTCAAAAACGTACCGATGGCGGCGTGGATGTTGCTTTTGAAGTCACAGGTGTCCCTCCCGTTCTAACACAAGCTATCAATTCCACTAAATTAAGTGGTCAAATCATGATCGTTAGTATTTTTGAAAAAGATGCTACGATTACTCCAAACAACATCGTACTTAAAGAACGTAATTTAACTGGTATCATCGGATACCGTGATGTATTCCCAGCAGTAATTAGTCTCATGGAACAAGGTTACTTCCCTGCAGACAAACTAGTGACTAAAAGAATCAAATTGAACGAAGTGATTGAACACGGGTTTGAGGCGCTTTTGAAGGAAAAAAATCAAGTGAAAATTCTTGTAAGTCCTAAACAATAACCATAAACAGCCAAGTGGCTGATCTATAGAGCAAGAGTCCTTCTCCATAAGAGAGGGACTCTTGGCTTCTTTTATACAATTATGAGTACTTCTCATTTAATAAATAGTGCAGATTCTCTTTTACCGATGGCCATTCTTTATCCAAAATACTAAAGACAACATTATCATGAATCGAACCATCAGATCTAATTCTATGCTGGCGTAGGACCCCTTCTTTTACAGCCCCTAATCGTTCTACCGCTCTTTGTGACCTCAAGTTAGTCTTCACCACTGTAAACTCTACACGAATCAGCTTTAGCTCTTCAAAACAATAGTGAAGCAGTAATGACTTAGCCTCGGTGTTCACACTCGTTCTCCAATATTCAGGTGAGATCCACGTACATCCGATTTCAGCATTGCGATGAACCAAATCCGGATGCATGATTCGAGTGGTACCGACGATTTGTCCAGTAGCTTTTTCAATGATGACGAAGGGAATTTGCGATTCATTGTTTTGATTTGCGAATGCGGTTGTGATTAAATCCTGTACCTGCTCGTCCGACGTTATTTTTCGCCAAGTAAATTCCCAGATGTTTGGATTTCTTAATACTCTCGCTAGCCCTTCTACATGGCTGTCATCTATTGGAACCAGCTTGACTGTATTGCCCTCCAAGATTGAATTACGAGGTTGGATCATTTCGCACACCGCTCTCTTAATGATATATGTTGGATGATATCCGCAATTTCTTCTACTCGATAAGCGATATGATCTGCCCCAGCATTCTCCAGTTCTTCTTTAGGTCCGTAACCAAACGTCACACCAATAGATTCTACTCCACAACCTATAGCACCGATAATATCATGCTCTCGGTCCCCAATCATCACAGCTTCCTCCGGAAGAATAGCATTTTGATCGAGTACGTACTGTATCACATCTTTCTTTTTAGAACGGGTGCCATCTAGATTACTACCACCGATATGCTCAAAATAATGATCTAGTTTATAATGCTCAAGAATTTGTTCTGCAAAAACAGTAGGCTTGGAGGTAGCTACATACAATGAAAATCCTTTATTCTTGAGGTCTTCCAGCAGTTGCGGTATACCTTCAATCACCATATTCTCAAGCATTCCAACGGTGCTGTAACGCTCACGGTAGAATGCAACTGCTTGTTGCGCTTGTTCCTCTGAGAACTGATGCAGCTCGATAAATGAATCATAAAGAGGTGGGCCTATGTAAGGAAGAAGTTTATCCAAATGCTCGATCTGAATGTCAAATTTGTTCAATGCGTATTCTACGCTTTTTGTTATGCCTTCTTTAGGGTCCGTTAATGTACCATCCAAATCAAATAAAATACTTTGTAGTCCTCTTCCCACTGCTGTCTTGCTCCCCTCAATTGTTATTAATGGATGTATTTATAATACCTTCGTTTCTACATACTTTCCACATACTTCTCGAATACGATCAGTACGAAAGTTATTTTTATATATCGGAGGAGTATTTTATGAACATGACCCATTATATGTCTTTGCTAGCGGATAATCAGCCTTGGAACTTGATTTTATTTATGGCGATCCCTGTGATTTTTGCTGAGACGATCACCGTTACAGAGTTTATTATTTTGTTCACCAAAAATCTAAAAGGCTCTTTACGGACCTTTAACAAATTCTGTAGCATTCTGGCGGGGTTGTACTTCACAGGGGTATTCCTCTACTTGTTTCCTACCGCATTCATCCCTTTGTCAGTGAATGGTGAGTGGCACACATGGGTTGACGTGGTAGCCGTAGGCTTCTATTTGAGCGGAGTGCTTTTCTTATTACCGCTAGCTTTGTTAGATCTTGGTCTGATCGCTCGTAAACGAACAGATGAACAGAAAATGAAGCTTCATTTTATACTCATCAGTGGATTCTTGGTTGTAGCACATATCGCGATGATATTCGGGATGATCAATCCGGAAATTGTGGGCAGCATGGGTGGAATGGGCGACATGATGCACTAACTTAACATATAAAAAAAGCAGATCAAGACTAAGCCCTTGGTCTGCTTTTCTAATGTGATGCGAAGGTTATCCCGCATTTTGAACAGAAATCACACTACGCTTCTTGCGCAATAAAAACATAAGTGGTAATCCAAACAACACGATGATAGAGCCGACTACGAATACATCGTTCACACCCATAGTGAACGATAATAATCTTATCGAATCTGCATTACCTGCACCTGAACTGATCAATTCTTTAGAGTGTAGTAAGGATCTTGTGGACAAAATAGAAGTGAACACCGCAATCCCAAGTGAGCTTAACACATTCCGAACCCAGTTGTTGATCGATGTGGCATGACCTGACCATTCGACTGGAATTTCCTCCATAGACGCTGTGCTACTCGGAACGTTAGCTAATCCAATACCTAAATTCCGAACAACCATTGCCCACATAATGAAGCTGTAAGAAACATTTGTATGCAGCCGGCTCATCATGAATAAACCGATGAAAATAAATAAAATACCAGCAGAAATTAACTTCACAGGCCCAAACTTTGGATACATCTTACCCACGATAGGACTAAGTAAAGCCAGCAGAATCGAAGATGGCAATAAGATAAGCCCCGTTTTAAGTGTTGTTGCTCCTTCTACCGTTTGTAAGAACAATGGAGTTAAATAAGTTCCAGCATACATTGCTATCGTCACCAAACTATAGATACTAAGCATGGCAGTAAAGCGCCGATTTCGAAAGACACGCAGATTCAGCAGTGGTACTTCCGCCTTCAGCTCGTGCAAGACGAAGAAAACTAAAAGTACGATCCCCACAAGTATTAAGGATAGGGTCTTCCATGAGCTCCATCCCCAGCTATTGCCTTGGCTAAATGCGGTTAATAAAGATAAGCTGCCCAGTACAACAGTTAGGAAGCCAGGAATATCAAATGATTTCGGAACATTCATTCGATAGTATGGAATTAACGTTACGGTTAGAATAATAGCAATGATCCCAATGGGGATGTTTATTAAAAATAACCAGTGCCAGCTAGCATACTGAAGTAACCATCCGCTAAATGTCGGACCTATGGCTGGGGCTACCATCGCGGATAGCGACCATAGGCTCACGGCGAAAGGTCTGCGTTCAGCTGGAATCACTTGGAATATAATCGTCATCGTACAGGCCATAATCAGCCCGCTGCAAGAGCCCTGAAGCATTCGAAATACAATCAGAGAGGTTGGATTCCAAGCTACTGCACAGAGTAAGGAGAACATGGTGAATCCCATCAAAGCGAATAGATACAGTCGCTTATAGCTAAATCTGCCTCCCAGATATCCGGCAAGTGGTGCAGTTACTCCCGTTGCTAACATAAAACCTGTAACCATCCATTGCATAGTGTTCAGGTTCGAATGGAAATGATTCATTAAAAGAGGAACAGCTATGTTGATGGTCGTTGTACTTAAGACAGAGACGAAGTTTCCGAAGAATATGGCAATCATTATAGGCCAAAAATGAATTTTACTTTCTTGTTTAACGTCCATGCTACCCCTCCTTATCTTTATTATATGTCTACTTTTACATATATAATTTAACTTAAATAATGTTATAATCATATTGAATATATGTCAATGATGACATATGCCTAAAAATCACAATAATAACGGATATATAATAACTGGAGGGCTTCAGAGTAATGAATACACTGTCTTATGGACTTCTTACTTTACTTAGTGCTAATTCGTTGTCTGGATATGAATTAACACAGAATATCAAACCGTTATGGCGAGCAGGACATAGTCAAATCTACCCTCTTCTAATGAGCATGGAGCAGCAAGGTTATATTTCATATCAGCTCATTGAGCAGTCGGATAAGCCGGATAAAAAGGAGTACTCCATTACGGAAGCAGGACTTGAGCAATTGCGGAGATGGGTGGAGACTCCAGCAGAGCCTCCAGTTCTACGGGACGAGCTACATTTTAAGCTGTATAGTCTATGGCTCTCCAAACCCGAGGAGGCAAAAGAACTTCTACAAAAACGAGCGGAATTTTGTAAAAGTGAGCTAGAACGGTACAAGGTCTTGCTGAAGGCTAACGAAGTCTTACGTGATGAACGAGGTGAGACTCGTGAATTAAAAGCAACGACTTTTGGACGCTATTTACTCATTCGGAAACGAGTGCTCGATATGGAGAGCTCTATACAATTTTGCGAATGGGCACTTGAAGAGCTTGAGCCAGCAAAATAGCGTTAGCTGACATCAATTAAAAAGAGACTTCGCGTACATACGCAAAGTCTCTTTTGGCTCTTACTTTTCGGATTTTGTTAATCTAGGCAGCCGTACCTCGCATCGGGTTCCAACTCCAGGCTGACTTGTAATTCGAATCTTACCGCCGTGTAATTCTACAAGCTTTTTAACAATGGATAGTCCAAGACCTGTACCACCATATTGCCTGGATCGTGATTTCTCAACTCTGTAGAAGCGTTCAAAGACATAGGGTAGTTCTTCCTCAGGAATACCTATTCCGGTATCCTCTACAATAAATAAAACGGTATCTCCGTCGACATCCTCATCTACATGGATGGTAATCTCACCTTCATCCGTATAACGGATCGCATTCTCCAGAAGATTCATCATAATCTGTTCCATACGCTTTTCATCTCCACGAACCCTATACGAAACTCCATGATACATAATCTTCAGCTGAAGTCCCTTTTCTTTGGCTTTCAATTCCACTCTGCGTAACGCTTGTTCTGCCATGTGCTTAAGATCTATCCAGTCCAGTGTAAGTGAGATCTTGCCTTCTTCCATCTTTGCCAGTTCAAATAAATCTTCTACCAGATGCTCAAGCCGATGCGCTTCCTCGTGAATAATATCCAAATACAGATCTCGTTCCCCTTCGGTCTCATAAAGTCCATCCTTTACGACCTTGGTATACCCTTTCAAATAGGTGATGGGTGTCCGCAGTTCATGAGAGATGTTGGCTAAAAATTCCTGACGCGTATCCCTGTATCTTTGCAGATCTATAGCAAGGTCGTTAATAGCTCCTGCCAAAAAACCGATTTCATCGTTACTACGTATGGAAAGTCTCGTTTCCAATTCACCGGCAGCAATTTTTCTAGTCGCCTTCTGCATCTTGATCAGCGGCCTGGATAACAACAAACTAATTATTCCAGTGATCCCTAGTGCCAATATAAAGGCCCCAATTCCTGCGAGCAACAGTAGATTACGGATAGAAGCCAAGGATTGCTTCATGTTCTCTGTTGAGGACATTACATATAGTGCAGACTGTATGGTTTGACCCTTTGAAATTGGTTTTCCAGTGATGAAATATCTGTGTCCAGTTGGATCTGTATACTCAAAATTCACACTTTTTCCGGCAAATATCCGACTAATATCCGAAGCATTTATGAATGAACGATCTGCGCGGTCATGAACACCCGAATGGAGAATGACACTACCGTCTTTTGAAATATTAAATATACTCACGTCCGAAAACTCTGCAAAAGTACTCATCATCTGCTCGTTTGAACTATCCGGTGATTCAGCCATTCCGATAAAATGCGAGGTTAGCTCCTCAGTTTCTTTTTGCATCTCGTTGTAATAAAAACTGGTAAACATTCGGTCTATCGTTATCCCAAGAATAAGCAAAACAACTAAAAAAACAGACATAATAACTGACCCGAGCTTCAGTCCGATAATATTATTCTTCATAGATGATTACCTGGGATCTCAAATTTATAGCCTAATCCCCATACCGTTTGAACAGGATTATAAGACAGACCCGCCTTATGTAATTTCTCGCGAATATTCTTAATATGTGTGTCGATGACACGGTTCTCACCCTCATAATCATTGCCCCATAAACGCTCCACTAGTTCTTCTCTCGTAAAGACACGGTGCGCATTTTGTGCCAAGGCCGTTAGCAGATCAAATTCCTTGAGTGTAAACTCAACTGCTGTATCCAGAATATGTACCTCACGAGCATCCGGGTAAATCGCTAGCTCAGGGTAGCTCAGAACCTTTTTCAGATGTTGTTGGGTCGATGTAAGCATTGAACGCCGTACCAAAGAATAAATTCTTGCCACTAATTCCTCTGGCTCGAACGGTTTGGTGAGATAATCATCCGCTCCTATGCCGAGACCACGAACCTTGTCCTTAGTTTCCGAGCGAGCTGTTAGCATTAGAACGGGGACAGAGCTTACCTCTCTAACGGCTTTACAGACCTGCCAGCCATCCATATCTGGCATCATCACATCCAACAGGATTAGATCAAAGTTCTGTTGTTTCAGCAAAGTGAGTGCCTCATGCCCCGTTGACGCTTCTCTAGTCGTTATTCCTTCTCTTGTTAAATAAATCCGAATTAAATTCCGCATGTTCCATTCATCGTCAACGATCAGTACCTGAAGCTTATTCAAGTTGTTCACCCTCTTCGTGGCCTAGTGACCGGAATGTGGATTGCCTCCTGCCGCCGGTGAGATTTCCAGCATATCATCGATTTCGCTTTGGGCACTTTCTTTTATTGCGTTGATGTCCCCAGTTAACCAAGCATGATTATAGGGGCCTTCTGCTGGTGAATCTTGAAATTTAGGTTGAAGGGTCATCATATATTCCATCACGGAATCTGGCAACCCGTCTTTTTCCGTAAAGATAAGCGGTGCATGTTTCCCTAAATGCGAAAAAGGTGCAGCGGCGATTGCCAGCATCGTTGAATCGGTAGTCAACAAAGACAAGTTATGTCCAGGTGTCGTTATGCCCCAACCGAAACTGTTGCTGGCGTCCTTAAAAGCAGCAAAAGCAATGGCATTCTCATAAATGTCTTTTCCAGCTATACGGGTTACTGTGCCGAATTCCTGTAATTGCTTTTCTACTGCTGTAGATACAACTTTTTCAGGTCCTAAGATATAAATCGTAGCCGAACCTCCACGCTCTTTCAAAGCATTAACGGTAGGATCTGGAATTTCATCTTTTGTTACATAGAGAAGCGGCTCTGGCATATGGGCGATCCAATTCACTGCAGGCAGTGTGTACTCAGGACTATCCATAGAACCTACAATGACTGCCTTTGGAAGTTCACCAGAAGCTTTTGCATAATAAGTATCAATGGCTTGTGCTATAGCTGCCGGCTCGTCCCCTTCAATACGGTCTACTTTCAGATCCATTGTCTTTAATTGTTCTTCAACATTGGAAGCCATGGGTCCGACGAGCACTACTTGTACACCATTATTACCTTCTGCGCCTAAAGGATTCAATCGCTTAAGCTCTGCTAACGTTGCCTCAGGGACACCCTCTTTAGTTGTAAAAAGAATAGGGCCATTATTCGGATGATGGATCAAATCCGCACTAACCGCGGCAATCTGCCAATTGCTTACATCCGTTAATACTACACTTGAAGGTCTGTTGTTCTTCGTCTGTGCAGTCCATAGGGTTTGTGAAACGATAACTGCTGCCTCAGTCGGGTCAGAAGTGTTTATACGAGTTGTGTTTTTTGATGCGATCCATGGTTGATCCACTGACGATATAGAAGCTTGCTTATCTGATCCAGATGGGGCATTATTGCCCGATTGACAGCCAGCTAACACTGCACTTAGAAGCAATGTTACAGCAACTATGGGTATGATTTTTTTCATCTTAAACCCTCCATTTTAATTTCTCGCTTAATTTAGAGTAGTTTAGTCTATAAATGTGTAGAAAGTATGTAGAATTTAAAATATATAAAATTTGTATATGATGCAAAAAGAGCATCTGTAAGCCATGAACGACTTAGGATGCTCTTTTACTTTAGAAATTCCGTTTCTGCAATTACCAGTGTTTAGCGATAAAGGTATCCCGTCCGGATTGCTCACGATCCTCTTTATAATGCTTGGGATTCTTGTGATGATAGTCCTGATGATATTCTTCCGCTCGATAAAAGGTTGGCGCTGGAAGGATTTCCGTCACAACGGGTCCTGAGAATCTGCCACTCACAGCAACCTGCTCCTTCGATCCAAGGGCTGCTAAACGTTGTTCTTCGTTATAGTAAAAGATGGCTGTCCGGTATTGTGTTCCTCTATCCTGAAATTGTCCACCATCATCCGTGGGATCAATCTGAGGCCAATATAATTCAAGCAGCTTCTCGTATGAAAAAAGCGCTGGATCAAACGTAATTTGTACCACCTCGTAATGTCCTGTTGTTCCTGTTTTGACTTCTTCGTAAGTTGGGTTCTCGGTTAATCCTCCAGCATATCCTGATACAATCCCTTGGATACCTGGTAACTCCTCGAACGGTGTAACCATGCACCAAAAGCAACCACCTGCAAACATTGCTTGTTCCATATGTTCAAGTCTCTCCCTATCCATCATCATCTAGTAAATAACATATGCTATGACGATAATGCTTCTAGGTTATAATGTCAAAGGAAATCATTCATTTACATTCGAATTCGATGCTTTAAGGCGTTATAATATAACAAACAACGGAATTAGAAAGGAACAACCTATGAATAAAAATCGTTTGGGTCAGTCCGATTTATATGTAAGTGAAGTAGGACTCGGATGCATGTCCTTAGGTACGGATGAGGCAAAAGCCATTTCCATCGTCCATGAAGCGCTCGATCAAGGCATTAACTTTTTAGATACAGCCGATCTGTATGATGAGGGTCGTAATGAAGAGATCATTGGTAAGGCGATTCGCCACCGCCGCGGTGAGGTGATATTGAGTACAAAAGTGGGTAACCGCAGAATTCCAGGTCAAGAAGGCTGGAGCTGGGATCCATCAAAATCCTATATTAAATCCGCAGTCAAAGACAGCCTAAGACGCCTCCAAACGGATTATATCGATCTGTATCAGCTGCATGGCGGAACGATTGATGATCCGATAGATGAAACTATTGAAGCCTTTGAAGAACTTAAGCAAGAGGGTCTAATCCGATATTATGGGATCTCTTCTATACGACCTAATGTCATTAGAGAATATGTAAAAAAATCAAATATTGTCAGTGTAATGAGCCAATACAGCATTTTAGATCGACGTCCTGAGGAGGAAATCCTCCCTCTGCTGGCCGAGCATGGGATCAGTCTAATTGCCCGGGGTCCTTTGGCGGGTGGCATCCTTTCGGAGAATGGCCGCAGCAAGGCAGAGAAGAAGTACTTAGATTACAGTAGTGAGGAGATTCTGAAGTTGCATGATCAGCTTGTGCACGCAACGAGTCACACTCGCCCCCTAGCACAAACTGCGCTTCATTATTCGCTTGGTCATCCGTCTGTAGCGGTTATTATCCCTGGAGCGAGTAGTATGGAGCAGTTGAAGAATAATGTAACGGCTGCTAAGTCAGCCCCACTGTCTTCGGAGGAAATCGAAATGATCCGCGGGTTGAGTAAAGCGAACCGCTACACACTACATTTGTAAAGTAGTCTGTCATTTATAAAATTAAGAGCGCCAGTTAAGAAACTGGCGCTCTTTTTTATTTTCTTTTACCGATGTATAACAAATGGGATGAGATGCCCAAGATTGAGGGATCATTTGCTTTGGATATGAGAAAGTTAATCAAGCTCTCTTCCCCCTCTTGGTGAGTCCAATACTGTTGCTGCTCTGCAGATAACATGGCTGCAATACTTGATGAACCAATTAAATCTATCGACTCAAATCCATTCCTTTCCATGAAAGGCTGAATCTCATCAATGTTAAAATAATAAGCACCTGTAAATCGGCCCTTGTCACTATGATTAAAGATTCCGCTCTCATAGAATTCATTGATGGTGTTCATATTATCGTTCGGTTTCCACTGCTGCGGGGATTGTAACGAATTAATGGTCATTCTCATTCGACTTTGAAAAGCCACGAATACTAAGCCATCTTGCTTGGTCACGCGATGCAACTCTTTTACTGCTAAAATTCGTTCCTCTTCCTTCTGCAAATGATACAAAGGACCGAGCATCAATGAAACATCATAATTCTCATTAGGTATTCCTTCTAAATCAATAGCATTTAAGTTATGAAACCCGTCAAATTGCTCAGTTAATTCTAGTTCAGCTGCCTTTTCCGTTGCTACTTCAACTAATTTAGGTGTGATATCTGAAAGGGTTACTGTATATCCGAGCTTAGCCAGTTCCATCGCGTATTTACCGGGTCCTGCGCCATTATCCAGCACCTTCCCAGCTGATGGCATATATTTCTTGATATAATGGAGATTAATAATGAACTCTAAGGGTTCTCTATCCAGCCTGCCCCACTCATCAAAGCTAGAGTAATAATCAATAATATTGCTCATCAATATAATACCTGCCTTCTTTTGAAATATTATCTTCGATATGTCGAAATTTTTCTATAGTTCTTTCTTACATTTTACCATTAAAAAGTTTATCGACGGTTTATTGATCATGTCCTTGTGCGGCTCATCAATTTCAGAGAACTCAACTAGTCCATAGGTTTCAAACTCTTGTGTAATGGATTCAGCATCATAAAAAAATATTTTCACGCCATAATCTGTCTCATAGTAATTTTTATCCAATAGAGTACCTTTTCCAAACATAGGAGCTTTTTTCGAAACTGTTGTAAAAATCATATAACCACCTGGGTTTAACTGGTTGTAGCAATCCTTAATGAACTTTTCTCTTTCACTTTTATTCAACAGATGAATAAGACCATGGCAAAATATTCCCTCATAGAGGTTATTATCATACGGCATGTCATTCACTGAACCATGAAAAATGCTAATATCAATTCCATTTTGCCTCGCCAAATCAATTGCTGTTTGAGAAATCTCAATACCCGTTACATTTATCCCACTCTCTATAAAAACCTTTGCATTTCTGCCATATCCAATCCCTGGTACCAATATGTCTTTAACATTCCTCTCAAGGAAAAAATCCTTAGTGGCGATCGCAGAGTCTGTAGGTTCAAATCCCCACATCGTTTGTTTTTCTATAAAGCTTGATTCCCAGAATTCCGTCATATTTCATTCTCCTTTATATTAAAGTCATTACGGACTTATATTATCTTTAATTATATTCAAAAAAGAACGGATCTTTACTCCGTCTTCATTGTTTTCGCCAAATCTGCAATTTTCTTGTTCTCCAAGTACTGCTCCATCTGTCTTTCAGCGTCAATCACAACTTGTTGAATCAGGCACTCGCTACCGTGATCCAGGCTACATTCGAACAAAGATGCAGTCCCTTCGATCGCATGGATAATATCCAGAAAAGAGATCTCTTCGGACTTCCGTCTGAGACGATACCCTCCGTTTGCACCGGGTGCAGATTGAATCAATCCAGCCTTGACTAGCTTGGTCATCATTTTGGACAGATAGGTTTGTGAAACACCCAGCTTCTCAGCAAGTAATTGAACGCCTACAGGCTTATCGGACGCCGCCGTCACCAGATAAAGCATTGCATGAAGCGCATAGTCTGTCGCTTGGGAATATTTCATTCAGCACCTCCATTAACGACTTTGAAAATCCATAATAACTCTAATCGTTAAAAAAGACAAGCATGTGCAATCAGCTGGTTCCTCTATCCTCTGGAAAGAAATTCAGATCTATATAATTTCCCTTACAACTGGTTCCGATGTTGAAATAATATCAACGACATGGTCAATACAACAGATCCCATAGTGCTTATATGGTTTTGGAAAATCCTTTGATGCGAATATTCCATTAGAAATAAAATCAAGATACCTTGATTTCTTATAAATCCTAAATGTTTTTCCGTCAAATTCCTCGTAATCATCCCAAGAAGTAAAGAATTCATTTCTAATCGAATATGCAATATAGGAGTGAAAATCAACTTGTATTATGGGAGAGCTTTTCTCACCATCCATAAGAGGCTCAGCTATATCACTAGCTTTGCTTTTACAAAAAGATAACCTTAATTGATTTACCTCCGGCTCTATTAGACCAAAGAAAAACACATCCTGCAATTCTTTTAAATCTGTATAGTCCATCTCATCTCCCCCTCATCACTAATTTGTTCTTACTCCATGTACTACTATTTCCTTTGAAGACAATACTCTACTCTTTCGCGTTACGGTTAGCTTTAACATGTTTAAGCTGAGCAACTATAATGACACTAATAATGACCAGAAGGAACCATGAACTGATCTTACTGACACTAACCACATGCCATACCTGATTCTGATCTGGGTATTTCCAAGCATTAAAGAATGTAGCGATATTCTCAGCTAACCAGATAAAAAAACCTACTAAGAAAAAAGCCAGTGTCAAGGGCATCCGATAAGTAGTGTTTCGTACCCGATAAATGATCCAAGTCTTCCAAAAAACAATGAGTACAAGCCCCTTTAGCCACCAGCGAAAATCAGGAATGAAGTGATGCGTGAAAAAGTTCAGATAGATAGCTGCTCCGAGCGATCCAGCAGCAGCAATTCCCGGCCAGCCCGTCATATCCATTTTCAGTCTACGCCAAATTTGACACATATAGCTCGCGACGCTCGCGTACATAAACCCGCTATACAGTGGCACTCCAAACACCTTGGTTAGCCCGGGTTCAGGGTATGACCATGACCCCATTCTTATCTTATAAATTTCCAACAGCAAACCAATAATGTGAAATACACAGATGACTTTAATTTCATCTAGCGTCTCTAATCCAGTACGGTACATAAGGTATTGAACGGTAAGCAATATAATAAGAATGGCATCATATCGGTAAATGTAAGGCAGATCTATTACGTTAGAGAGAGCTAAAGTCCCAAAGATCGCAATAGGAAATATGCAACTCATCGCCTGATGATAGCCAAAATGCAGAAACTGCGTTGTTGATTTCAATGATGCTCTCTCCTTTCCAGGCAATGCTGTTCTTTTCTATCTGCGGAGTCGATTACTCATTACGATTTAAGCATCCTCGTCCATTAGGTATTCTAAAATATCTCCAGGCTGACATTCTAAAGCTTTACAAATCGCATCAAATGTTGATAGTCGAATCGCTTTTGCTTTTCCATTTTTCAATATAGAAAGATTGGCCATTGTTATTCCAACCCTTTCTGTAAGCTCTGTAACGCTCATTTTTCTTTTAGCTAACATCACGTCAATATTCACTATAATCGCCATTATTTTCACCTCAGACTGTTAAGTCATTTTCTGATTTTATTTCTATGGCATTTTTCAAGAGCTTTTGAAGAACAGCAGCAAAGACCGCAATCACAATTGGAGCACAAGTCATGACAAGTCCAAGTACGATTAGACCTGGTGCATCGGCTTCCTGTGCCATTTCGTAAATAAGTGGCATACCTGCCGCATATAAGATACTGATGATGATTGCACAGTAAATTATATTTTTTAAAGCCTTAATGGATAGTTCTGAGAACGCTTTGTTCTTGTCAATATAGCTTAGAAGTCTTAACGCCTGATATAAAGCTACGAAATAGGCTATCACTGTTACATACACCCCTATAAGAACGGGATAAACCAAATACACCGGATAATCTCCAGCTGCCTTGTTAGGTATCGTAGGTAACCAAAAAATACACAAAGCAAGAACCGGAAGTCCAATAAGAATTACAACTATCTTTAAAAAGAGTGTTTCTCGTTTCATAAACTGCACCTCACAAAGTTAATAATCTGGATTCAATTTATCACATAATTTATCGTTATTCAATATATTTTGATTGTATTACAATTATTTTTTATCATTAATATATTCCCTTATTATTTTTCACCTCCAATTATTGCACATCAAAAAGGCCCCCTTCTCATAAAGATTGAGAAAAGAGCCCTGCCTCTACTATTCATTTATTTCTTAAGTCTCCTCGTCACTTTTGTATTCTAAAATATCGCCAGGCTGACAATCTAAAGCTTTGCAGATCGCCTCTAATGTTGATAATCGAACCGCTTTCGCCTTTCCATTTTTCAATATAGACAGGTTAGCCATTGTTATTCCAACCCGCTCCGAAAGCTCGGTCACGCTCATTTTTCTTTTAGCCAGCATCACGTCAATATTAATAATAATCGCCATTGTTTTCTCCTCAGACCGTTAAGTCATTTTCTGATTTTATATCAATAGCTTCCTTCAAAAGCTTTTGGAGCACCGCAGCAAACACTGCAATCACCATGGAAGCAAAAATCACAACCACCCCAATGACAATGAACCCTGGGGCATCATCTCTCTCCGCGACGAGATAGAAAAGTGGCAATCCCACTACATAAATTCCACTGATTGCAATTGCACAGTTCCTGATATTTTTTAATACCTTTACAGATAATTCTGAGAAAGCGTTGTTGTTGTCAATATACCCTAACAATTTGATCGCTTGATACAATGCAAAGTAAAAAGGTATCGCCGATGCATACAAATCAATGTACAAGAGATATTTAATATAGGTTTGATCAGGGTATAATTCTGCTGCATAATTCGAAATCGCAGGCACAAAAATTATACACAAGGCAAGAACTGGAAGTCCAATAAGAACAACAGCTATCCTTAAAAAAAGCGTTGATCCAAGTTTCATAAAACACACCTCACAAAGTTATTTTCAAAATTGAATCTAACATATAGTTTATCGTTTTACAATATATTTTAATCGAAAAATAGTGTTTAATGACTGTTTTATATTTCACGACTAAAAAGGCCGAGCTAATCGACTATTAAAAGTCATTAGCCCGGCCTTTGTCACCTTTTTATATCTCTTTATGTCTCTTTATATCTAATTTTCTATTCTAAAAATAATTCTAGAACTGACCGAGATCGATAAAATTCAAATCCATGTTAGCTTCATCTTCAGCCTGCTTGGCGGCCTCTGTTGATATTACTTTTCCTTCGTACTCAAGGTTACCGCTTGTCAAATTGAATACATATAGACGATTACCTTTGAAATTCTTATACCCCATAATATAGAGATGGTCTTGTTTAAAAGCATAGGTAATGTTTTCACTTAAATCTATATTTGTATTCTTCAGAGTAGTCTCATATTCTTTACTCACGAGATCGTAAGAAATAACAGTGAATCCTATATTTTCCTTACTCGATACAGCTTTTTGCAGGAAATAAATTTTCTGTCCATAGGCATTCATAATATTATTCAATAACATTTCATGCCCTTGGAACGTGAGCGGCGAGATTTGCCCTGTCTTGACATCCACTTGATATGCCTTTCTATGATTATCTCTACTAATCCTTAAAATCCATTGCTCAGTGTGCTCCAGATTTTGATTGGCTAGCCATGCATATTGAGTATCCCCGTCTGCCGCTACAGATTTACCGCCTGGTAACGCGAGCGGCTCATTCTTAATCTCTTTTGTGGTTAGATTGACACGGAGGATCTGCGGTTCAGATACATAACCTTTGGCACTGTGATTCATAAACACCATAGCAACAAGCTGCTGATCAATAAGCTGTACATTTTGTACATACATATCTGAAATATCATGATCTACATTGATATCGGATGTGATTTCAAGCGTATTGTTCTTCTGCTTGTTGAGTACAGAAATACTAAGCTTTGCATTTCTCTTCGCTGATGAATCATTTGATCGCTTCGTATCTACTGTCGCCTTAACATAAGCAAGCATTTCCTCATTCTCATAGAAACCAGATGTGTTTGTCTTACCCCGCATGAACTGACGATGCTCTTCAATCCACTGATCCAATTGCGTTTTCATTGGTCTTCGATTTAAACTCTGGCTAATCGCAGACTTTTCATCTGGATAATCTGTACCATTTGTCGTGATATAAGCTCGTTTGATGCCAAAAGTACTATCCTTAATCATGTAGTTTCCGTATACAGCTATACCTTCAACGAGGGAAGCATCCCCTTGAACCGTCGTCAGCTTATAATTAGGTGGTGTCTCTTGTGAAGCTTGTACATAATAAGTCCCGATTGTAACAACCGCGAACACTACAAGAACGGCGGTAACCATATATTTTCTCATTCCTTAACCTCCATCCCCCTTCAATTATACCGATATTTTCTTACGCAATAGATACAAGCTGTACCAAAGCGAACCTCCAACAATGATCACTATTAATCCGAGACAAGCGCCTATGATTTCACCTGGATAGAAGTAGCTATCGTAACTGCTATAACCCATAAGAAATGGTATTGAGGCTAGTCCAGCCAGAACCGCTAAATATAGTACGATAAAGCCAATCCCTTTCAGTCTGTAGCTCCGCTCGATTAGAATCACTGTGAACAAGACGATCAAGCCAATAATGCCCAGTCCATAGTATAGTACAAACTCAGAAAAGTAGGGCGGAACCAGAACTTTAAGCACAGTAGGATACTTCAAAAAATCAAATACCGAGATGTTCCGATATAATTCAGCAGGAAGAATCGACTGTGCTATCAAACGCTCCAGTGGAACAAGGATAATTTGCAGGGCGACAAGTCCAAATGCGAATAGCAAGATCGTAACCAGCTTGGCAAAATACAAATTCGCCCGATTGGATGGCAACGTGAGCAGGCGATATACTACCGTATTTTTACCTCTCCAGTCACGGTACCAGATGAAGCAGCTATATATTAGCAACACTGTGATGCTCAAAAATATGGGTCCGAAATATAGAAGTCCATTATAGCGAGCATACATCATACTGTTTAGCTGAATATATCCAGTCACATTGTGATATTGCTCAAGGGTCCATTGATTCACTCTCATTGCCTCATTCGCAGAATCCAGCCAATGATTAGCACCGAGGGTGACTGCTACAAGTTGCAAGGCGACTGTCAGCACCAGGAGTCCAAAATATATTTTGGCAAATCGGTTCATTTCAAAATTCAATAGCTTCACAAAAGCTCTCATTTCATGTACACCTCTCTCATTACGTCCGTAATGGACTTACCTTCCTGCTCGCGAACTTCTTCACAGTAGAATTCACGTTCTACCTTCCCATGCTGTAGCAAGACCACTTTATCAATTAAATGCTCAATATCGTTAATTTCATGAGTTGTAATAATCACACCACGATCCTCGATCAATTCACTCGTGAACACATCAGTAATTTGCTCGCGGCTGAACATATCAATCCCCGAGAACGGTTCGTCCATTAGGATGTAATCACAATCCAAGGCAAGTCCGAGCAACAAATTTAACTTCGCAGCCATCCCCTTCGACAATGAAGACACGCGATCTTTAGAGCTCAGTTGGAAGAACTTAAGCAATTCCTCTGCACGTTCAGCGTTCCAATTCCGATAAAAGTCAGCCATAAAGCTGAAGCAATCAGCAATTCGCATATTGGAGGGCATCGTTAACGAATCTGGAATAAAAGTCATTTTCTCATACATCGAAGGTATTAGTGATGCATTATCGATTAAGACTTCACCTTTGTACGGTGTCAGTCCCATGATGGACTTCAGCACCGTTGACTTTCCGGCACCATTGATTCCGATCAGGCAGGTGATCTCTCCCTTGGCAGCAGTGAAGCTAACGCCATTTAGTACCTTCTTGAATCCGTAATTCTTCACCATCTGATTCACTTGGATCATCTTGTGTCACCACCCTCTGGAGATCGCTCTGATGTATATTTTGTCTTTATGATGCCTACCAGTTCTTCAACTGGAATTTGAATATTCCGAATGGAACCGATGAATATATCCACTGCACTTTCGATTAATTCAGCACGAATCGAGCTTAGTATTTGCTGATCCTGTGTAATTCGACTTGGGGAATTTCCTTCTGTTACGATCAAACCCTGTTCCTCCATTTCCTTATATGCCTTCTGTGCCGTGTTCGCATTAATCTTCATTACTGATGCCAGTTCACGACGTGAAGGAATCTTGTCTCCTGCTCCGATTTGCCCTGTAGCAATCTGTTCTTTAAAGTAACGGACAACTTGAATATATACCGGTTCTCGAATATTAAAGCTGACACCTGATTTTTGTTCTTCTGTCATACAACCAACTCCATATACTAAGTGTGTGTACTAAGTGGTTCATACATCTTATTTATGTACTATACGTGTAATACACTTTTGTGTCAATAGTTCGGATTTGAGCTTAGACTTGGCATACACATGCAAGGGTTATGGGTTTATTTGCAGTAAATCTCATAAATATATTGACGTTATTAAGTAAAAAGCACGAGGATATACATAAAATAAAGGCGAATTCTTACTCGAAATGGAGTGAGAATTCGCCTTTATTTATTTGTTATTCAGCAACCTTTTTATCGAGCTCATGCTTCTAATTTTAAAAAACGATAGTTATTTCTTATGTAGTTAAATCCTGAATAGATAGTTATGACTAGTGAAATATAGATTAGGATTTGATCGATAGGTATATTCGTAAAAAGGGTGAATGGATGGTTTGTGAACATAACTGCAGTAATTGCTACAACTTGCGATACCATTTTAATTTTTCCGTATCGATCAGCTTGCAACACTATTTTCTGAGTGACAGCAACAAGTCTAATCCCTGTAATGATCACTTCCCTCGCTACAATAACTAAAGCAACCCATGCGTATAACATCTGCTGACTTACCAGTAGAATCAACGCAGCAGAAATGAGCAACTTATCCGCTAATGGATCAAGTAACTTTCCAAGGTTCGTAACCTGATTATACTTCCTAGCAATATAACCATCTAGTTTGTCAGTGGCTGAAGCGAGTAAAAAAACAATAGCTGCATAATAAATCCCCTCTGGCCAATCAGGATATTTTGAGAAAAGCACTATAAAGATGGGGATTAATAATATTCTGGCGATTGTTACTTTATTTGCAAGATTCATAATTCCCTCCTGAATTCATTTTCAAGAATATAACCTTCATTGGAATTTTTTATAATGATATCAAAGTTTCGATGAAAAGGATGCATAAATAACTCATATTGAATTCTACGGTCTTCATGAGATTTTCTTAAATATTTGATGTCTGTTCCTCTTTCAGAGACATCACGTATACTCCTTCTCATCAATTCAGTGTCTCCATCCGTATATAAGTACACCTTCAGATCAAACAAATTCGGGTCTGTAAAAGCAACGCTCATGCCCTCTACAATATTCACTCTGTTTTGTGAAGCTATTATTGCACTCTTTAAATAATTGGTGTCTATTGTATAAAAATCTAAACCATCTCGCATCATTCGGATGTCTCTCTCTAGAGCAGATATATTATGAGCAGAAGGATGACAAGCTGTCATTTTATTACGATGACGTTCATTGTTATAATCATAATCGATTACAGTGTACTTTCTAAGATGAGAGCCGATAATATAGGGATCAGTATTCATATAATTCACTTTCTCATGACCCAGAAGCTTTAAAAGATTATGGGCAAATGTTGTCTTTCCAGATGCACCATGACCCGAAATCCCAATAGTAACTCTTTTTTCCTCACTGCTTATCAAATTGGCTATTTCATTTAATATTTTATCCATAGTTTCCACTTCCATCCCGTAACTCCATTTCGGTTCTAATAAACCATGTATTACCTAGACCAAATTCAATATATTTCATATATCTAGCACACTTTCCTCCCAAGAGATTAGATGAGCCCATTCATATTATCATACTAATTAGGATTAATCTGGTAAAGAACAATTATTGTTAAACTACCTTAACTGATAAAAGAACAGGCTGCCGAATATTTGCGGCAGCCTGTTGTGATTGTGTTATGATTTTATTTCTCTTAGATAAAACTCATATAATTGATCAATCGATGAACTTGAAAAGATAGACGTAGCTTGTTCAATTTTCTCACGTTTCCAATCAAACCAACGCATTTCCTTTAACTTTTCGATTTCACGATCTGTAAATCGTTTTCTAATCTCTTTAGCAGGATTGCCACCTACTATTGTATATGGTGGAACGTCTTTTACAACAACCGAGCCTGCCGCAACAATAGCACCTTCACCTATTTTCACACCTGGCATAATCATTGCATTCATCCCAATCCAGGCATCACTTTCTATGATCGTATCACCTTTAGGTTCGTAAGAGGTTTCAATCTGGTCCACAAAAGGATACACGGTAATCCATTCAGGATGATGATTGTGATTTCCACCCATTAAAATAATTACACCACTTGCAATACAAACATAATTTCCTATAATCAATTTATCTAAATGCCACCCAAAATCTTCGATCGGGTTAAATAACTTTCTTGACGTTTCGTCTCCCCAAAGATATCTGACGCACCCGTCTTCAAAATGATGACTATCGTAATAACCAGAGTAGTACGAGTAATCCCCTACCTCAATCATTGGGTTGGTGACAATATCCTTTAAATACTTCGTTTCTGACCAGTGGTTAAACAACTGTTGTTTCATTCTTTTCCCTCGCTTCTAAGTAATTTATAGCATTTATACTTAGAAGCTTGATACAGTAGCGACATTCTTAAACCGTTTCAAACGACGAACCATCGTCCTCATCCTTTTCCTAATTGATGGGGTCATTGTAACAAATGAATGATTTGTTCGTCAAATTAACCTTACGGTTTCCTTCTACCATACTGATAATCTTGTTCTGAAGTCATTTTCATTCGTAATGTACTGAACATCTTCATATCCACTTGAAATTGCGTTATGACACAGTGCTTCAAGCATCCCCTGATCTTTACAATAAACTGTAGCATATTCACAATCGACGACTAAAAGTACAAGCTGGCAATCACTATTTAAGAACTCCTCATAGGTCTGAACATCTATTACGTCCTTCTCTTGTGGAAAAGCCTTGAAGTTCGCAAAGATAATATAATATTCATTATTCTCCAAAAGTTCTTTCAAAACCCTGCCGTCCATTCCATATATTTCTTCATGGAACATGAGCTCCCCTATTGTATCGTTTTGGATAAAATAAGACTCCTCGCCACCTATATACCAATTGAATGTTTCGGTATTAAATGGCTTTAGTAGATCTCCAAGTATTTTCCCGAATTCATTAGGAATTTTAAAAATGATGCCTCGTTTCACATTCATCCCCCCTTCTTTCTTTTCGAATTCCTAAACAAAAAACCTATGAATGAAATCCATAGGCTTTCTTGAAGAAAATCTCTGTCAATTATCATACTTTCGAGCGATTGATCATTGCTTAACTATGCACTCGCTCTTTTCCACCTAGACCCAATGTAGTTGCCGTTAATGTGTGCACTTCATGCAAAAGCTCTGGATTTTCCAGTAGTGACAGGCCATAAGAAGGAATCATTTCTTTAATTTTCGGTTCCCACTCTTTTATATGCTGAGGGAAACATTTATTAAGTACTTCAAGCATCACGTGAACAGCCGTAGAAGCACCTGGGGAAGCCCCAAGCAATGCTGCAATCGAACCATCTGCGGCGCTAATTACCTCTGTACCGAATTGAAGGATACCTTTGCCATCCTCTGTATCTTTGATTACCTGTACGCGTTGGCCTGCTACAACTAGATCCCAATCCTCTATTTTGGCATTCGGGATAAACTCTCGTAATTCCTCCATGCGTTTTTCTTTCGATAACAACACTTGCTCGATCAGGTATTTGGTCAAAGACATGTTCTTTGCACCTGCCGACAGCATCGTTAGGAGATTATCCGGTTTAACGGAAGTGATCAAATCAAACATTGATCCGGTTTTTAAAAATTTTGGTGAGAATCCAGCAAACGGTCCAAATAACAACGATTTTTTATTGTCAATAAATCTAGTGTCCAGATGCGGAACAGACATTGGAGGCGCTCCAACCTTAGCTTTACCGTATACTTTTGCATGATGCTGGGCTATAACTTCTGGTTTATTACACACCATAAATATTCCACTTACCGGGAATCCGCCAATATGTTTCCCTTCAGGAATACCGGATTTTTGCAGGATATGCAAGCTTCCTCCCCCGCCACCAACAAAGACAAATTTTGCAGTGTGGTGTTCAATAGTACCGCTGTCGTTCTTCACTCTCAAGTCCCACGACCCATCGCTAGTACGTTTGATTCCATCCACACTATGTTTATAATGGAGATCTACATTCTTACTCTTTAAGTGATCAAATAACATACGCGTTAAAGCACCAAAGTTAACATCTGTGCCTGAGTCGATTTTTGTTGCTGCTATAGGTTCATTCGATGGACGATTTTGTATAATAAGCGGTATCCATTCCATTAATTTGCTAGAGTCATCGGAAAATTCCATTCCTTGGAACAAAGGATTTTTTGATAGCGCTTCAAATCTTCTCTTCAAAAAAGCTACATTCTTCTCCCCTAGTACCAAACTCATATGGGGCAAGGGCATGATAAAGTCCTGAGGATTATGTATCAACTTACGATTTACCAAATAAGACCAAAATTGCATTGAAAGTTGAAACTGTTCATTAATTTGGATGGCTTTACTTATATCTACAGTTCCGTCGGATTTTTCGACAGTGTAGTTAAGCTCGCAGAGCGCCGCATGTCCAGTTCCTGCATTATTCCATTCATTAGAGCTTTCCTCACCTGCATTTTCGAGCTTTTCAAACACTTTAATCTTCCAATCCGGCACTAATTCTTTTAAAAGTGTTCCTAAAGTCGCACTCATGATTCCAGCACCAATTAAAATGACGTCTGTTTCAGTTGCACTTTTGCCCATTATTACCATCCTTATCCCCTGAATTTTGCAGAAAGGATGTGGGCGCTCCTTCTTAGGCGTCACACCTTTTCTGTCTCAATTATACCCTTATCCGAGTGTATTACAATTATTTATAAATTTAATATCTACTATTATATGAAAAAAATAAATTATTTAAAAGCTTGCAAAAAAGAGAGAAATAAGTCCTCCAGGTTAAGGAACTTATGCTACAGCCATAAACCCGCTTCTTGCAAGGATTAATAACAGTTAAGCATTATAAATAAAATAAATGAACATACCGCCCGCAGCAGCAAGATCAACAATTGCCCATAAGAAGCTTTTTCGAATTAGCATGAGTAAAGCAGCAATTACACTAACAAAACAAGCAATGAGCATAATAAAAAAGGTGGTGAATAATCCACCAGAAAGAAACATCAGTACGTATAATATGACAAAGATAAAAACAATGGTCTGCACAATGGAAATTAGCTTGGTGTTCGTTCTAATGTTCAGTAGTATTTTCTCCATATTGTATGCACCCTCCAGATATCTTGCTGTTAATAACCTATACTTACTTTAGATTATTCCACTAAGGAGAATTAATCAAATCCATCTTCCTCTGCAAGTCGTAGTCTTCTTAGTGTTTAACCAAATGCGGGAAGTCACTAAACACGAAAAAGCTGCCTCATTCGTAGATAAATCTACATATGGAACAGCCTTCGCTATATTTATGACTTATTTGTTCCTCTGCGATGAGCTATAAATACGCTTCACCAGTTCCAGCGCCTTTATCCCCTCAGGACCATCTAGCCAAAACTTTGATCCACTGAAAATATGGTCATAGAAGTCCTCAATTAGTCTCTTATGCCCAGTCCCCCAATACGATTTGCCTTCCGCAGGACTGAAAATAGGCTCACAAACCAAGGTTTCCTTCCCATCTTTCCAAAGATATAAGTGCTCTCGACGGAGGTTAAGCGTCCCCTCTTCAAAAACTAGCTCCAACTCCACCGGAGAGTTCTCAAGATAGGTATTCGTGCCATAAAACAGCCCGCGAACATTATTGGCAAAGTCGATACAAGCATGGGCAGTATCTTCTACTTCAATGACGCCATCAAGCACATCCGTGGTAATACTGCCTTTCACGGATTTAATCTCCCCCCCATACCACTGTAGTAAATCCAAGCTATGAATGGTCTGATTAATTAGAACACCTCCGCCTTCCGTGGACCACCTTCCTCTCCAATTGCTATCTTTGTAGTAACTTTCGTTTCGATGCCAGGTTACGACACCTTTCATACAAAGCAGTTTCCCTAAATCACCAGAATCTATAGTCTTCTTAATATAAACGGAAGCATCATTATAACGATTCTGGAACACCACACCAAGCTGGCCGGAGCTCACTTGCGCTGCTTTCAGCATGCGCATGGCTGAAGGAAGGTCCACGGCGATTGGCTTTTCAGTTAACACGTGCTTCCCCACACGTAATAGCTCTTCAGCCATTTCTGCATGAAGATGATGAGGTGTACAGAGATGAACAACATCAATACGATTATCATTTAATATTTCTCTATAATCATCAGTGGCATCGCAGGCATATTCTATTCCCGCTCGTGTAGCTTTATCAGCATCAATATCTGCAACTAGAAGTAGATTTACATCTTTTATTGCTGATATTGCTTTAGCATGGAGAGGAAATATCGCCCCGCAGCCAATAATCGCTACTCCAAGTTTGTTCATCTTTACCACCTCCATTCATTATTCCATTCGCTATTTTAGTTGATTAGGAGTTAGATTCATCGCTTGGGCTTGAGCCTTCAAACATAGTTCAGCAGCTTTGAAGACATGTGCTTGAGTCATGGACAGCTCCGTCCGGTTCAGACAATCGAGGATAAGTTCACCAAAGAACGGAAATCCAACCTTTCCAGCTACATGTTCGTAATGCTCCCCTTCCCCGTTCACCCAGTACACATGATCCGGTGTATTTGAACGCCCGATATCGCTGTATTTGCGCAGTTCAATGTACCCTTCAGTTCCCATGATCATTGTACGTCCATCTCCCCAGGTTCCGAGTCCGTCTGGCGTAAACCAGTCTACACGGAAGTATTGGGTTGCCCCATTGTCCCCAACAAGCGTCGCATCACCGAAGTCCTCCAATTCAGGGTAAGACGAATGATTATAATTAGCTACCTTACTGTGAACAACTGAAGCATCCTGACAATCTGTATAATACAAAAATTGTTCAATTTGGTGGCTGCCAATATCGCATAGAATTCCGCCATATTTCTCCCGCTCGAAAAACCATTCTGGACGGCTAGATGCATTTAAACGATGCGGCCCTAATCCAATGACTTGAAGAACACGACCAATAGCCCCCTGACGGATCAACTGTCCCGCATAGATTGCGCTTTCAACATGAAGACGCTCACTATAGTAAACCATATACTTCTGATTGGTTGCTGCGACCATAGCTCTAGCATCATCCAGTTGTTCAAGTGTTGTAAAGGGGGTTTTATCCGTAAAATAATCCTTCCCGTGAGCCATAACCTTATTTCCTAAGGGGCCTCGTTCTGAAGGAATAGCTGCCGCTGCAACTAAGCGAACCTCTGGATCTTCCATTATTTCATCCATAGACTCAGCAGCCCTAACTCCAGGATATTTGGCTATGAATGCTCTAACTTTCTCTTCATCCGGATCATATACCCATTTCAGCTCTGCACCAGCCTCAACCAGCCCATTACACATCCCGTAAATATGACCGTGATCGAGTGCAATAGCTGCGATGATGAATTCACCTGGCTTCACTACAGGTTTAGCTTCATATGTGGGTGCATAGGTCATCCCATCTATTCTATTCATCAGAATCCTCCTAATGGTTTCTTATCGATTCTATAATAAGCTAATGAGATAGCGCAGACTCATCTCTAAGCTCTCAAAAGGATCACGTCTACAAACATCCTGCTCCACTACGTACCATTCAACACCCGTCTCACGACAAGTAGTAATGATCTCCGCATAGTTCATGTTTCCTTCGCCTATTTCAGCAAAAACCTGTTTCCTATCAACTATCGCCATATCCTTTAAATGCACAACCTGCATTCTGCCTTCAACTTTACGTATCCATTCTTCCGGACTCGCGCCACCTGCCTGCACCCAATATAAATCAAGTATGAAACCAACTGATGGATCAGTCTCATTGAGCAGTACTTCCATTCCAGTAGTACCTTCAAAGCGTTCAAATTCAAAATCATGATTATGATAAACAAATTGCAAACCGTGTTGTTCTTTTAATGTTATTGCAATTTCAGATATCAATTTCGCAAAGTACCGGTAGCTTTCAAGTCCCGTACGAAATTCTTCTGGTAAACTTCCAAGTCCAATATATTTGCAATTCCACAGCTTATGCTCTGCGGCAAGCGCATCCAGATCATTCACTAACCGATTCCAGGACACATGGGTCGCACATATAGCCAGCCCCGCTTCATCTGCATATTCTTTAACGAGCATCGGATTAATCGGTCCAATGGATGAAATCTGAATGCTCTCATAACCCATTGCCGATACCTTTTGAAAAGTTGATCTTAAATCCTCCGCAGTTTGAGTATAATCACGTAACGTGTACATTTGAGCCGCAATCATCGAACGTTTCATAGGATTCAACCTCTCTCTTTCGATTTAATGAGTTCCTTTAACATTCAATGTTTTAGATTCTGAGGTTTCCTTTTGGAAAGTCGAGTTTTTTACTTTTTCCATCAGCTTATCGTAGAATAAATCCGAATCCATCGGAAGCTCCACCCAATTGTCCGTCCAAGCCGATAAATACATGGCATTTGAAAGGGTTAGCCCCTTAATCCCTTCCTCCCCAGGAGCAAGTAATGCCTCATCATGCAAAATGGCATTCGTAAAGTTCCGTAGAATTCCTTTATGCTGCTCCCCTCCGCCATCTTGTACAGGTATCTCACATTTCCAACATTCTGGACTACCGAAACCTCCCGTGAACTCTGCGTTGAACTGCGGCTCCGGTGTACGTAAACGCCAAAAGGTTAGCTTCCCGTCTTCCACTACGATTTTTCCATTATCGCCATTGATTTCAAAACGATTAGTTCCCGGTGCCTCTCCAGTTGTAGTAATAAACAGACCTGTAGCGCCATTCTCGTATTCCACATAAGCGGTTACATCATCTTCAACCTCAATGTTGCGATATTTTCCAAAGTGGCAAAATGCTCTTATCCGCTTCGGCATCATGCCTGTCGTCCATTGCCATAAATCTAGCTGATGAGGATCTTGATTAAGCAATACCCCGCCACCTTCACCCGCCCATGTCGCCCGCCAGCCACCAGAATTATAGTAGTTCTGCGATCTATACCAGTCGGTGATAATCCAATTCGTCCGGCGGATCTCACCTAACTCACCAGACTGAATAAGATCTCTCAGCTTCTGATACAAAGGATTTGTACGCTGATTGTACATGATTCCAAATTTGCGGTCAGACTGTGCTGCAGCATCGTTCATCTGTTGAACAGCTTTCGTATAAACACCTGCCGGCTTCTCCACTAGTACATGATAACCATGCTGAAAAGCTTCGATTGCAAGTGTAGGGTGATCATAATGCGGAGTACAGATTAATACCGCATCCATGATACGTGACTCGAATAATTCCTTCGGCGTAGAATACTTCCTAACATTCTCAGGTAACTGCTCTTCAGCCCATTTCAAACGTTCTTCTCTTATATCACATACGGCTGTAAGCTCAGCCCCCTTAATCTCACTCAGCAGACTTTGCGCATGTGCGGTTCCCATATTTCCAATACCAATAATCCCATAACGAACTGTACCCATCTCTGATCACTTCCTTATTAATGGTTATGGTTAGAGGATATACTTTATTTAAGGACATGAACATGATCGAAATTAAGAACTATTTGTATTTAAGTAAGATGTTTTAGTTAAATGAAACCGTTATAATGAGGATACAAAAGCTTTAAAGGAGTTAAATGATGAACAATTCAGGGAACTTATCAGGACGTCTCCTGCAGAATCTCAAGGTTACTGTGACCCATGCCCAACTTAGTAATAGATATCCCGGATGGAACCGCACGCTGGAAACCCCCGCTTTTAATCGGCTATATTTTATTGATGGGGGTGAGGGGAAAGTAATTATAAACGGGATTACCTACTATCCGAAGCCAGGTCAGCTAATGATCATGCCTGCGGGGAGCACACAAACTACCGAAACTTCTATTGATGATCCCTATATCCGTTATTACTGCCACTTTGATGCTGACATTGGAGAATGGCCCTTATTCCATGCGGAGAAAAAATTATACATCTGTGATTCGCCAAATCCAGATTCAATAAGGGCAATTTTCGTGGAGATGATCGAACAATTTCAAAAAGACGATGTCTTATCTATCCTTCGCACACAGGCTTGTTTGCTTAATCTCATTGCCACTTGTCTTGAATCGAGCGACAGTAGTCATACAGATTTTATGACGCAATTCATACACACCGGAGACCATGGTAAGCTGGCTCATGTGCTCCATTACATCGATAATTGTCTAAATAAGCCCATAGAGATTGATGAACTAGCAGAGCTTGTCCACCTGCACCCGAACTATTTTATACCTTATTTCAAAAGATTCATGGGGGTGACTCCAATGGCCTATGTTCAATTGAAACGTATGGAGCACGCTAAAAGACAGCTTTCTTACACAGATTACAGCATTTCAGATATTGCGGAACAAGTCGGCATGGAATTGGCTCATTTCTCTAAATATTTCAAAAAGACGATGGGTCTATCCCCATCCACTTATCGAAATAGTACGAAGTAATGCACATAGAGATGTTCCTCTGAATGAGATGAACTATAATAAAAAACAGCATGAAACAACATTTTTTTAAGGTGGCGGATGATCATACATATTAGGACAGCTACATTTAAAGACACACAAGATATTGCAAAACTATCCAGTGAGCTCGGATATCCTTTAAATATCGAACAGCTAGCAGATAGACTTCAAGATATCAGAAATCGTAAAGATCATGCTATTTATGTAGCAGAGTCGGATAGCCAATTCATCGGATGGATTCACGCCAATGTGCGAATGTTAATTGAATCTCCGCCCTTTGTTGAAATTTGTGGTCTGGTGGTCGATGGGCAGTATCGCGGAGAAGGGATCGGCAGACAACTTGTTGAAACCTGTGAACGCTGGGCAGCACAAATTGGAGTGAACAAATTAAGAGTGCGCACCAACCAAACTAGAGAAGATGCGGTATGTTTCTATACACGTATTGGATTTTCGCAGAAGAAAGCTCAGTTCGTGCTTGATAAGGAACTTTAAATACATTCGAGACTTTTAGTGAGGGAATTCTATGATTGTGGATACATTACGGGTTTTCGTTACAGTTGCTGAGCAAAGTCATTTCTCTAAAGCAGGAGAATTACTGAATCTATCTCAACCCGGTGTCAGTCTACATATCCGGAATCTTGAGAATGAACTAGGCGCAAAGCTTCTACACCGATCTCCGAAACAAGTAAAATTAACCGAAGCAGGTACAATACTTTATAACCACGCCAAACAAATATTGGCCCACTTCGAAGAAGCTCATCAGGAAATACAAATGCTACAGGATGAGGTTACTGGCAGTATACATATTGGTGCGAGCTTTACGATTGGAGAGTATATATTACCCTCAAGACTTGCGGAATTTGCAAATCAATACCCACAAGTCAAGCTTCAGGTGACGATCGGTAATACTGAAGAAATTATTGGTGGGGTAAGAGCCAATGAATTGGATATTGGGTTTATCGAAGGAGAAGCCCATGAGAATGATCTGATCGTTACACCTTACATGAAGGACGAGATGATTATCGTTTCCCCGGCCAACCACCCTTTGTCAAAAATAGTCTCTGTGGAGCAAGGGATGCTACAAAATCAGGTTTGGGTTCTGCGAGAGCTTGGCTCTGGAACGCGTGCTTTCAGTGATCATTTCATTCAAGCAGAAGAGATTTCTGTCAAAAGATCCTATGTCTTCAACAGTAGTCAAGGAGTTAAGGAAGCTGTTGCCTCCGGTTTGGGAATCGCGATGCTCTCCAGATGGATTGTGCGCAAAGAATTAGCAAGTGGTGAAATCTGTGAGCTTCCCATCAGACAACATCATCTTGAAAGACAATTCTCCATCATTCGCCATAAAGAAAGCTCCTCCTCCATGGCTACCCATGTCTTTATTCAAAAACTACTTGTCTCTAGAAAAGATAAGTAGTCAGGTATTTCTAATAACTATGCCGGACAATCTCATAAAGATTGTCCGGCATTATGTTATTTATTCATCTCTATTATTATGTAATAAAATATAACATTAATATTATATTTCACTTTAAAAATAATATAATAAAATTCATAGCATACACAAGAAATCAATAGATATTCTTTATTAATAGTGTATTTAAGCGTTTTATTAATATGTTAGTAAACTTGTCATTATAATATATTCATAGATATAATCCAATCATGAATCACGTTTATGTAATATAAAATAACATGAATGTGAGAATACATATCAAATGGGAGGTTACATCTATGAATGGATTACAATCAATGCTCGCCAAAACTACTGTTGCCGCAGGACTCTCTTTCACTCTACTCTTCTCTGCTACAACAATGCTTCCCGTTTCTACCACTTACGCCGCTGAGGTTACCCAAACGATTGAAGGAACGGTTAAGCTTCCAAAGGTCCAAGTCATAGCAACCGGTGGAACTATTGCCGGTAAATCTGTGGATGAGACCAGCTTCCAGAACTATAAAGCCGGGACTTTGTTAATGGAAGATATGGTTAAAGCACTGCCTAACCTTAAAAAGTTCGCCGATGTAACTAGCTATCAATTTGGGAATGCAGGCTCTGGCTCGTATACCATGCAACAACTATACGATCTCTCCTTAAAAGTAGATAAAGCACTAGAAACCCAAGATGGCATCGTTGTTACTACAGGTACGGATACGATGGAGGAAATTGCATATTTCCTTGATCTTACAGTGCGTAGCTCCAAACCTGTCGTAGTAACTGGCTCTATGCGTCCATGGACAGTTATCGGAAGTGACGCTCAGGCCAATCTATTTAACGCTATTAAACTAGCAGCTAGCGGAAAGACGAAATATTACGGTACTGTGCTCATGCTAAATGACGAGATTCATACGGCTAGAGAGGTTACCAAGACGAATGCCTATCGTACAGACACTTTTGAATCTCCACAACTAGGAATCCTCGGATATATCGATGAGAATAATATAAGAATTTATCGAGCGAATTCCAGAGCACTATTGACCGCTGACAAATGGGCAACGCCATTCGATCTAACAAAGATTAAGAGCAGTGATATGCCTAAGGTAGAAATTGCTTATGCTTATCAAGATGCCGGTTCTGGGGCAATTACAGGTTTTGTTCAAGATGGAGCAAAAGGTATTGTAACTTCAGGCACAGGGGCTGGCGGCGTATCTAAAGCTATGGGAGAAGCTCGTACGAAAGCTATTAAGGAAAACGGAGTTATCTTCGTGTCTACCACGCGTACGGGTTCCGGTTCCAACTATGCTTCAAGTGATGGCATAATTGCCGGAGATAATCTGAACGCAGCTCATGCCCGAATTCTATTAGAGCTGGCACTGTCATTCAGCAGTGATTTCAACACGATTAAAGGCTGGTTTGACACATATGGCTCAGGCCAAGTCACCATAGCTGACAAATAAGAACAAACTATTGTTCACACACCAAAAAAACGATTCATGCCATAAATAGCATGAATCGTTTTTTTACTAAATTTTGCTTAACTCATGTTCAACCAAATGACCATCTTCCAGATGTAGCACTCGATCACACCATTCGAGCATCCGTTCATCATGAGTGACCATTACAGCAGCTTTACCCTCATTCTTTACTTCGTCAGCAATCATTTGCACAACTTCTCTGCCTCGTTTGAAATCTAAGCTTGCTGTTGGTTCATCTGCAAACAAGATTGCAGGTTTATTCATCCAAGCTCTTGCGATAGCTACACGTTGCTTCTCCCCGCCTGATAGTTGCTCAGGATAATGGTTTCGACGTTTCCAGATATCCAGACGCTTCATCAAATCAGCTGCCCGTTCCTTAGCTTCTTTAGAACTCATCTTCCCCTGTTTAGCTACAAAGAGAAGCTGCTCTTCTACCTTCAAGTAAGGCAATAGCTGTGCGCTTTGGAACATAAAGCCTATCTTCTCTAATCGCAGCTCAGTCAGCTCACTTTTACTTTTATCTGTAAGAGATTCTCCGTCTATGAATATTTCACCACTGGTTGGCGTAAGAAGCGCACCCGCTGCTGATAGGAATGTACTCTTCCCTGTTCCAGAAGGTCCAAGGACAGCAACGAATTCCCCTTCATTGACTATAAGATTCAAATTATTCAGAACAGATACCGTTGTATCGCCGTCTCCGTAGGTCTTGGTTACTTGCTTCATCAATAATTTCGCACTCATGCTCCAGCCCTCCCAATTGCTTCTAATGCATCTACTTTTGCCACTTTAGCGACAGAAATAAGTGATCCTAAAAGAGACATCCCCACGAACAAGCCGCTGGTTAAAAGAATCGTAGAAGGTTCCAGTTGGAACGGCATAGTGTCTGGTAGTACCTGATTCATTCCAAAGGTTAGCAGCAAGCTAATACTTAGACTTGCAATAGCCAATATCATGACCTGCCCTACAACGCTCCAAGCCAAGTAAGACATTTTTGTACCCATGGCTTTCAGAATGCCAAACTGGCTTGTTTTCTGAATTGTAATGACATAGAAGAATACAGCCAGAACAAAACCAGCGATTACGAACAGGAAGGCAATCATCATAAGCAGTGAACCTTGTTCTGATGAATAACCCGGAATATTAGAGATCGCTTCTTTTTGCGTAATAACTTCCACATTTTTCGTACTAGCAGAGATCTTATCCACTTGCCCTGCGTTTGCATTAAGCGCAATTACATTAAAAGGTGCTCCGGATGTAGCCTCACTACCTTGATTAACGCCTTGTCTCATTTCCTGCCAATCTTTATTGTTAATATAGACTACTGGGGTATGGCTGTATGAGCTATTCTCAACATATCCTGTAACTTTAAATTCCTTCCCAGTTGCCTGATCTTGGATCGTGCTACCAATCTTAATGCCCGACTGTTCCAAGCCACGATCAACGATGACACTTCCCTGCGTATCATTCGTAATCTTGTCACCTTCAATCACTTTTGGAGCCAGTAAACCGTTCATATCAACTGCGAAAAAAGTTACGTCTGCTTTAGTATCCACATCGTTCGTAGTCACTGTACTCATCTGTAGAGCGAGTGAAGAGGCATTATTATCTCCTACTACTGCTCGAACACTATTAAGCTCCGTATCCGTTAACTGAGAACGTCTAAACGTCTGATCCGCATCCTTCTGCACCACGTAATAGTTTGCCGGCATATTCTCTATTGCTGAGATATTAGCATACGCTAATCCTCTGGCCAGTCCCGTTACGAAAAGTACAAGAAAGGAAACCAATAACATGATTACCATTATTAACAGGTATCTGGCTTTAGAATGTCGCATTTCTCTTAAGGCTAGAAACATATTACCACTCCTTCTAATCTGTATAGTCACAGTTTAGAAGATGAAAATGAACGGAGTATGAATAACGAGTTACAAAAGCGGAAGAGTTACAGTAAAGGTCGTGCCTTTGCCAACTGTACTGGATACTTCTATGGTTCCGTTATGTGTCTCTACAATTTTTTGCGTAATCGCCAGCCCAAGACCGCTACTATGCGTTTCTCGTGTACGTGCCCGGTCGACTTTATAAAAACGGTCAAAGATGAGTGGTAATTCCTCAGCATGAATACCCTCCCCAGTATCCGAAAAGGTTACTACACAGTTCCCTTCGTCAAGCTTTGCGGAAATCATAATAGATCCCTCAGCGGGTGTATATTTGATAGCATTAGTAATGAGGTTCATCCACACCTGATACAATAGATTGGAATCGCCATGTACGCTAATGTCCGCAAGACTTAAACGAACCGCTAATTGCTTCTCTGTTAATCTCCACTCCATGATTTGTACAACCTGCCGAAGCTGTGCACGCAAATCTATAGGTTTCTTCTGCAAGGAATTCGGATCATAATCGAGGGAAGATAACGTTAGCAGCTGTTTACTAAGCATCGATAGACGATGGCTTTCTTGATCAATAATATTGAGGTACTCTATCCGTTCATCCTCTGGTAATGTAGGATCTTTAAGGGTTTGGGCAAATCCTTGAATAGAAGTTAATGGCGATTCGATTTCATGAGACACATTCGCAACAAACTCTTGACGCGCACGATTGGTCCGTTCCAGCTCACGACTCATAATCATAAAGTGTGAGGCTAACTGGCCAATCTCATCCCGGCGCCAAGTATTTAATTTAATATCATATCTACCTTTTGAAATCCGTTTAGTTGCCGTTGTCAAACGTGTAATGGGTCTGACCACATGCAGTACGCTGATCATGACGAATCCTAGACTGAATAACACGGTAAAACCGATGATGACAGCAAAAAACACGCGCAGTTCACCGAACTGAACCTCTGCATCCGGCCGCATGAATAACGCAAAAGTCTCATTATTGACTTCAATAGGTACGCCTATCGTATTGCGTAATTGATTATCAAAAAAACCTGTAATAAATGCGCTGTCAGGAAACTCAGCAACACCGTGATACACTTGTCCATTCAGGACCTTCTCTAATTGTTGCGGTTCTAAATCCTCTTTCCGAAATGGCTTGCCGTAAAACCGGGATTGACCTTCTGTATCGGTTAAATAAATCTTATATCCCAGTACAGCTACACTTCGCAGGTAATCCTCCATAGATTCCGGGTGAGATTCTGCAAACTGCTGGATTTCAATGGCCATCCCCGTAAGCTTCGCATCGTTCTGCGATTTAATCTGAGCTTGGTAATAAATATTAGACACCAAGAAGCCAAGAAGGCTGCTCACCACAATGGCCGAGCAAAAGAGAATGCACATTCTCACATACAAAGACTTCACGAGCTCACCATCTCCAATTTATATCCAATTCCCCGTACCGTCCGAATCACAAAGTCATTCTGATAATCCAAAAACCGTTGACGCAATCGCTTGATATGTACATCCACCGTGCGTTCATCACCTTCATAATCCATTCCCCACACTAGTTCAATCAGCTCACTGCGTGAATACAGTCTTCCTGGATATTGTGCCAGTTGTGCGAGCAGTTCAAATTCCTTTACCGGTAACAGTAGTACTTCATCACCATCAGTGATCTCATAATTTTTACGATCAATAACTAGTGAATTTAAACGAATCCGATCATCCGAAGCGATGGAATAACGCCGAAATAAAGCTTTGATCCGAAACAACAATTCTTCCGGCTCAAAAGGTTTCGTTACATAATCATCTGTCCCCCGCAAATAGCCTTGTTCTTTATCACTTAGCTGTTGCCGGGCTGTTAACAAAATGATCGGTATATCATACGTTTCTCTTATATGCTGGCATAGCTCTAACCCATCCACATGTGGCATCATCACATCCACAACGGCTAAATCTGCAATGCTTTCTTTCAGTTTATGTATCGCGTCCCGGCCATCGCTTGCCTCCATTACTTGGTAACCTTCTCTGGTCAATACATGCTTTAATAATGTACGAATATTACTATCGTCATCTGCTACTAAAATCTTTTTCATCGTTTACACTCCCTGAATAACGGATGAACCCATAGTATCAACTTTAAAGGGTTAGAACAACTAAAGAACCGAAAGAGACCATTTTGGGCATTCGTACATATACTACTCTAATAATAACGAACGAATCAGGAGGTAATAAGAACTATGAATTGGACTCCTTTATCTCAGAATAGATCTGATTTCAAACCTATCTGGGCAACCTCTCTTCCTCAAGCATTAAATTTAATCAAAGAAGCTGTGCAAGGTGAACGAAATGATGAGCTTTTCTATGATGAACTTATCAAACTGGCCCCAAATTCCGAGCAAGCCTCCATCATCACCTCAATACGAGATGACGAAAGGGGTCACAACTCCATGTTCCGCGGGATGTTCAAAGAAATTACGGGTCAAGATATCACTGGAATTAGTAGTGAGCAATATCAACGGATCAGTTCCTATGAAGAAGGTTTAGAAAAAGCACTCCAAGGTGAACTGGCTGCAGTCGAAAAGTATCGCAAAATATGGTTTGGTCTACCTGTTGGAGTATACCGCGATACTGTTTATGGGATTATATTAGATGAATTAAAACATGCCAGTAAATATAATTATTTACTTACCTTAGATCGAACCACTATATAGTTGAATTAGTTAGAGTCATTATTTAAACCTGAAGGAAAGTGATTATACTTTCCTTCAAAGAGGTAACAGGCCGTCCCATTAGTCTCTCCATATCTTTTGAAGTAGAAGCTGTATCTATCTTCCCAAGGAGTGAATAAATCCAGTGCTGAATGCTTGAATCCTGCCGATGAACGATTCTTTTTCCTGTCAGCTCGGATAATACCTCCGCAAGTTCGCTGAAGTCCCAAGAGCGCGGTGCGGTTAATTCATAAATCTGATTAATATGACCAGTAGTTGTAAGCACGACCGCCGTAGCTAAAGCGAGATCCTTTCGTGTCACCGAATTAAATAGCCAGTTCCCAGGATAGGTGATTAACTCACCGCTTTGGATCGCCTCTTTCAGCCCTAGTACATCTACAAAATCCATATACAAAGCGTTGCGTAGAAATGTATAGTCAATACCTGATTTAAGAATCATCTGCTCTGTAAGTAAGTGAACATGATTAGCTGGAATTTGTCCTTTAGGTGGAAATGCGAAGCTTGTATACAGCAAATGCTTCACCCCTGCCTTTGATGCTGCATGAATAACCTCAGAATGTTGAGTTAATCTGACGTTATCATCGGGATGTGAACTAGAGATGAATAATGGCTCTGCTACACCTGTAAAAGCTTGAATTAGAGTATCAGGCTGATCATAATCGCCAAAGCGAATCTCAACCCCTTTTTCCAAAAGATCATTTGCTTTCTCCCGATCACGAACACATGCGATAATCTCACCTGCCGGCACAAACTGAAGAAGATTGTCTATAATCAAACTTCCTAATTGACCAGTAGCCCCAGTAACCATAATTGACATAACACCCCAGCCTTTCTGTTCCATGTTTTCGAGACCACAACATTATTTATTTCTAGCCATTGCTAAGCTTTTCTAATAAAACGATGAGTTGCCGAAGCTCTTGTTTATCCAGACCCTGCATACGTTCAGAGACCGCTTGACGATTTCCGGGAAGATGCTCCAAAAGTAATCGTTGTCCTTCACCCGTAATTGAAATAACGCTCTTTCTACCATCCTGAGTATGGTTCGAGCGGGTAATCCAACCATCTTTCTCCAGGGGTATCAGCAACAGACTAATATTAGCTTTGGTAACCCCAATATTGTGAGCCAATGTAGAAGGTAAAATCGTTCCGCCCTGTTTAGATATTTCTACTAGGATACGAATTCTTGCGCCATTTAATCCTTTCGACTGCCAATATTTATCAGAGACAGAAACTAAGCTTGCAGTAGTATCAACTAAAGTGAAAAATGCCTGAGTATGTAGCGGCTGATTCAATACCAACGGTTGTAAATGATCCATCTTAGATTTTTCAACTCCAATTTAGTTAAGTGCTTAACTATTTTAAACCATACTACAAGCTCTACTAATTGTCAAAAAAAAGAAACTGCCTCAGCTCGCAGAAAAATTCTACGGATTCGGGCAGCCTCATATCATTAAAAATTTCTTTTAGATTAACACCGTCTTTGTAGACACGGCTTCTTCACTGTATTGTTTAGTCCCTTCTAACACCACTTCAAGCTTAATAATCTCCGAACGGCTGGCTAAACGGATTGGAGGTCCCCAGGTCCCATAACCAGAGGAAACAACGACATGCAATTTATCCTTGCGAAGGTAGCCCCAGTCCAGTTCGAACAACCGCTTGGTGATCCAGTGATTAGGAGCAATCTGTCCACGGTGCGTATGACCTGAGAGTAGAATATCTACGCCTTCTTGGGCAGCGACATCAAATCCGGTAGGCTGATGATCCATCATGATCACAGGACGCGTCAGATCGAGGCCATTCAATAAGGAGTTTACGCTTAATCTACCTCCGGCTTCCATCGTCTCGGCAGTCTTATCTTTTCGACCTATAATATAAGTTCCCGCCACTTCTTCAACCTCATCCTGTAGGACTTTAATGCCTATGCTACTCATTAAATCTGTATATTCCTTGATCGAACCACCGTAATATTCGTGATTGCCCAGTACCGCGTAGACACCATGGCGTGCTTTTAGCTGCTTTAGCTGTTCACTCATACTATTGCGAATAAAAGGCTCAATACTATCGTCAAGTACATCCCCAGCCAGCAAAATCACATCAGGCTTCATAGCATTCATTTGTGCAACCATTTTTTTGAGATGCCGATTGCCGACGATATTTCCTAAATGCAGATCGGATGCAACCGCGATGGTAAGTGGCGTACTAGTTCCGATAGATTTATCAATGGGAATAGGATGGGTACGAACTACTGTACTCCAAGCGTTGATCGAACCCCAGACTAGAAAAACAACCAGTAATATTAGCAATGTACCACCCGCTTCTGAGACGTAGTGCGTTCGATCGACACCCATCCAGCCCAGCAGCACATATAACAGATCAGCTAATGGCAACATGATAATAGCGAATTCCATGCAAGCTAGATAATACGACCCAATCACCTTAAAGAATCTGGCTAACGGCTTCACTATTGTAGGCCACGGTATCATTCCAACGACATACGCAAAGGCAACAAGCAGGAATAATGTCCAGAACAGAACAGAGGAAGCACCTGAGAACCATTCATGGACAAGCAGCCAACCGTGATACCCAATGTAAAAATTAACAAGGCCCAGAATAAGCAGCATTGCAAACCCTGAAGCTAACATTCGTAATGTTTTCATCGTTCCACTCCCCTTTACCATACTAACTCTATACGTCTTATCTCAAATCATAACACAAACCGTTAACCCAGTATAAATTACGATGCTGTCTTTGGAAAATGGATCAAATAACGTACTACAATTCTTTATCACATTCCCCGTCAAAAAAAAAAGAAAATGCCGTCGGCATCTTCGTTGGAGGTATTCAGTTATACTGCTCTATCACGCGTGGCCATACATTCGCCAATTAGCTTATCGCATTTATTAATGTGATTCAGAAGCCAATCGGTTAACGTACGGTTAAGCTTAATCGTCGAGAGAACGGAGACTCCCTTGGTTTTAATCGTTTCTTCTAATTCAAGAACGGCTTTCACAAAATTAGCGTGCGTCTTACGATGTTCCGCCAATTCAGGAAAATCGATCTCTTCCATCAATTGCTCTTCATTGCTAAAATGCTCGATGGTATATTCCTTCAAGAATTTGAGCGTTTCTTCGATCTTCTCTTTCCCCTGCTGCTTACTGCAAGCATCAAAAAATTCATTCAATTTCGCCAGCAACTGTCTGTGCTGACAGTCTATTTTCTCAACACCGATATCATAAGAATCCTTCCATTCAATCACGAAATCACCATTCCATTTCCTGAAATTAACATATCGATAAATACAACTAATTCTCCACCTTTCCGCACAAAAGATCTATTAACAACATCACAAGGAAAATCCCATATCCATCCAAGGGAAAGTCACAATTCATTGTCCGTTTCTACTTCATTACAGGTTCTATGTGGACAAGCACATTTGAAACTTGGTGCCGATCTTTCAATTGTTCTTCGATTTCTTCCGTAATATCATGGCTCTGCACCACACTAAGCTCGGAATCTACTAATACAGTTGTATCTACTAGTACGTTATTTCCGTGGATGCGAGCTTTAATATCTTTAATGGATTGCACACCGTCAATTTCAGCAACGGTTTCTTTCATGAGTTCAAGCTCTTCCGCATCAAAACCATCCGTTAAGTCATGTGTAGCTTTACTAAAGATATCCCATGCCGTCTTGCAGATAATCAGGCCGACAATAATCGCTGTAAGCGGATCAAGCCATGGAATTCCAAATCCAGAAGCCACAATTCCGACAAAAGCACCTATGCTAACTAAAGCATCTGATCGATTATCTAGTGCTACTGCTCGCATAGCGTTACTATTAATAGAGCGGGCCAGTCTAATGTTATACATATATACGCCCATCATTATCACAGCACAAAAAACTGCCGTCCAGGCTGCTATAAGATCTGGACTTTCCAGTTCGGGTTGAATAAATTTGTTCACGCCCTGGTACAGCACTTGAAGCCCTACAACGATCATAATAAATGAAGCAATTAAGGATGCCACGGTCTCTGCTCTGAAATGCCCGTAGCTATGATTGGAATCCGGCGGTCTCCTTGAGATCTTAAGACCGATTAGTATGGCGATAGAAGCGATAATATCAGTACTGTTGTTCAGGCCATCTGCAAGCAGCGCTTGAGATCCCGCGACCGTACCAATAAACAGTTTGATGGCGGACAGGAATATGTAGGCAACTATGCTTAGCCATGCTCCTTTTTCACCTTGTTTGATGTCGTTGTAATTTTCCAAAAAAAAGAACCCCCAAAGAATAGTATTGTTCTATACTACACTCCGAGATTCGGGTGGGTCTAGAGAAACAGTGTTGCTAAGAGGCGTAATAGTTCCCTCCGTCAAATAGAGTTGCTAGGTCATAACTGTTTTGCGGAGCGTAACATAGTTTGCCTTAGTTCAACTTTAAGTATTATATTTCTCGCTTAAACGCTTACCGTCCTTAAAAAAAGCCGTAGGCGTTTATGCTTGTTCTACAGAAGTAGTAACTTTTTGCCATTTATAATGTCTAATTATAGTAATCACTATTTTTGAGGAGCGTGAAACGATGATTCAGTCTTTACACAAGACAATGATTAAAGTTTTAGCTGTTACATGCATTGCATCCCCAATAGCTTACAACGGATCGTTATCCGACATTTCCGCGGAACAAGCAGTTATAAGTACAAGCAATCCCTATTACAATGAAGTCAAAGCACCTATTCTTGTACCTGTATGGTCATCACCGCTTGCCATCTTAAAAGAAGATAGAATCACTGGGCAGAACGTTACAGCCCTTGCCGAGAATGGGAAAGTCTTTGCCTTGCAGCAGAATGAAAAACTAGTCGCATTGAATGCTACAACAGGAAAAAAAATGTGGGAATTCGGAAGTGCATTAGCCCCGTTGTTCACGTACAGTAATGGATTTATCTATGGTTTGACTAAGAGTGGCTCTCTGTATGCCGTTAATGAAGCAGGTAAAAAAGCGTGGTCAGCTTCATTATCACTACCTAAAGCCACCAGTATACAACGGTTAGGCTCCACCATCTATGTAACACAAGATAGTCAACTGGCCGCTGTCGATGCGGTCAGCGGGAAGATCAAATGGAAGGCTGCGGAGGAGAGCAATAACTTTACAGGCTTATCGGAACTTATGGAAACGGATGGGGTTGTTATTCGAAGTTATCTCTCACAGGGAGCATTAACAACTGGCGCACTTGCTGCTTATGACAGTCTGACAGGAAAAAAACTATGGGACCATACCCGTCAATGGTGGCCACTAGCAGTAAAGGACGGCCTCCTCTACTCCATTACCAATACGTTAATGATGGATGATGACGCTGTGAATCGTAATGTTAAAATTTCTGTATTCAACGTTAAAACGGGTGAACTTAAAGGAGAACGTTTATATAAATGGACAGATACCGAGAATAAAGATGGAGCATTCACATTTGGTGGTGTAAATGGGACCGCATTCTTGGATGGAAATGACTTCTATATTTTTCAGGGCAAAAAGCTTGTGAAATATGATTTTTGGAATTACTCAGCGGAAGGTAAGCCAGTTCAAACCTGGACTTCTATGGCAAAAGAGAAAGATTATCCTCTAAACCAAGTCCATCAGCAAAGAATGTTATATTCCAATTATGATACAGGTACGTTATCCGCACTCAAACTTGGAAATGGTCAGGCGGTAGTCCTCAATAATGGTGAGAATCCTGTAGTTCAGACGGATCTTTTTGGAAATGTGGTTTATAGCGGACAATCAGATGGCCTATTTCACGCTTATGACATGTTGACGTTGAAGCCTATTTTTACCGTGAAGACAGGATCTCGTAACTTTGCCCCTTCTCTTAAAACTGGAGGCATGCTGATCATCCGAACGGATAATAAGCTGCTGGCTATTAAACTGCCTTCATCAATTAAATAAAAAAAGCCTGATTTCTCAGGCTTCTGATCTTAAGTAACTTTACTTACTCAGCAGGAGCTGTAAAAGTACGTGCAGCAAATTCAGCATCCAGCATGTAGAAGGCGTTGCTATCTTTATCAATTCGTTTCAGTTTACTAATGATGTTGCTAAAGAGCGCTTCCTCTTCTACTTGCTCGTCAATAAACCATTTCAAGAAATAGATCGTTGCATGTTCACGCTCATCCAGCGCCAAGTCAGCTAAATGATAGAAGCGTTTCGTGTTTTGTTGCTCATGCGCGAATGCATGTTCAAAAGCATCCAGCATCGAAGAGTATTCGTTCTTTGGCTCTGGTAGAGCTTCAAGTGTCGCCCGATTATCGCGATCATTAAGGAACTTATAGATTTTCATGGCATGGAATCGTTCTTCTTCTGCTTGAATTAAGAAAAAGTTTGCGAATCCATCGAGACTTTCCCCGGAACAATAGGCTGCCATAGCTAGATAAACATGAGCGGAATAAAACTCGAAATTCATCTGTTCATTAAGTGCGTTTACTAATCCATCTTTCATTTGACCGTCACCTCATAATTCAATTTTAATATGTAAAGATTTAAGTTCATCTTATCACCGTGTATCTAAGTCAGCAAGGATTCATCCTTCTGACATCTAAATAAGTAACGAAGGGACGACTATTCTAATGACCAGATTTACACGCAACATCCTTAGACCTACATCCTCTGCTAGCTTTTTAATGGCTTCTGCTATGGTATCTATGCTTCTGTTAACTAGCTGCTCCAATAGCAGTAACAGCTCCCAAGCTGCCGCTACAAATCCGCCGACTGCCGAATCCACATCTTCACCTGTTACCAGTTCCACAGCAGCTCCCTCCTCAGAGAGTGATCCAATTGCTGTTCAGGTTTCCAGTATGAGCCTAGAAGAGAAAATTGGACAAATGCTCCTTGTTGGCATCGACGGAACCGTTCTGGATGATCAAGCAAAAAGGATGATTGCCGAAGACAAAGTCGGTGGAATCATCCTTTATAAGAACAATATTCAAGATCTGAAGAGTATGGTCAGCCTTGTTAATTCCATGAAAGAGAGCAACAGCGGCAACCCTGCCCCTTTATTTATGAGTATCGATCAGGAGGGCGGAAAAGTCAGCCGGATGCCTAAGGAGTATGCTTCCTTCCCCTCTAATGGAAAGGTCGGTACCCGTAAGGATGCTAACGCTGCCGAAATGATGGGCAAGCTGCTCGCTAGAGAAGTATTGTCAGCAGGATTTAATATGAACTTCGCTCCCGTCCTTGATATCAATAGCAATCCAGATAATCCTGTAATTGGAGATCGTTCCTTCGGTAACTCCGCTGAACTAGTCAGTACGCTAGGGATTGCCGAAATGAAAGGAATTGAGAGCGAAGGTGTTGTTCCTGTCGTCAAACATTTCCCTGGTCACGGAGATACTTCCGTCGACTCCCACCTTGAGCTGCCGATTGTGAAAAAGACCGCTGCAGAGCTCGCTGAATTAGAATGGCTCCCTTTTCAAGCGGCGATTAAAGAGGGAACCGACGCCGTTATGGTCGCTCATATTTTGTTTCCTAAGCTTGATGCTGATAAACCAGCATCTTTATCCAGTAAAATAATTGGTGATCTGCTTCGTGGAGACATGAAATATCAAGGACTCGTAATCACAGATGACCTAACTATGGGTGCAATCATGAAGAATTACGACCTTACCACAGCAGCGTTAGATACTATAAATGCAGGCAGTGATATCTTACTTATCGCTCACGGCTATGATAATGAGAAACGGGTATTAGAATCGCTTCTGGACCATGTAAAAAAAGGTAAGATACAGGAATCACGGATTGATGAGAGCGTCTATCGGATTTTAGCATTGAAAGCTAAATATAATCTATCCGACGAGCCAGTTCCGGTTCCTGACCTTACCGAGCTAAATAAAGATATTAAATCTTGGCGACTCACGATTGAGAAATAGGCTTAGGTCTATTTCAATCTATTGAAGCACAACAACATCTCCAACCTTTAACCCTGAGACGGCCTCTGTTTTGTCAGCCGTCTCCATGCCCACTTTGATATCTCTTCGTTCATACTGCCCATCACCTTTATCCAGCATCACGTAGGAGAGATCTCCTTCATGCATTACAGCGATGCTGGATACAACGATGGCATTTTCTTTACGGACCGTTTCAATTTCTCCGCTCAAGCTAAGTCCACCAATCAAGTGCTCATCAGACTGCAATGAGATTACCACTTCAAATTGTGGAACCGAAGTAGCAGTAGTATTTTGACCTGAAGCCGACTTAGCAAATTTGGATACCTTAGTTACCTCTCCAGATAGCTTTGAATCTTTTAAAGCTGTCATTTTAACATCGACCTTCATTCCCGTCTTAATACGGAAGACATCTTGTTCACCTACAAGAGCAATGAATTCAAGCTTGTTCATATCTACAATTTTGCCGATGTATTGATTATCTGTCACTGTTTGCGGTATTTCACTCGCACTGTCAAATAGAAAAACACCAGTTGCCGGAGCATAGAAGAGGGCCGTTTTAATCTTGGCCTTCTTTTCTTTTAATTCACGAGCCTGTATTTCAGCATTTACTTGGTTAAGCTCATCTCCTAACCGAGCTGTTTCTTGGGCTGCGAGGGCTTTTATACGTTCGGCTTCTGTTGCTCCGAGAGCTGCATTCTCCTGGTCCTGCTGACTAACAAATTCATTTAATTCCGCTTCTAGCTGTGCCTTTCGGATGGTCGCCTCCGATGTAGCAATCTCATTCTTTAAGGCTTCCTGATCGAGGGTAAACAGCAAATCCCCCTTCTTTACTTGCCCACCGTTCTCAACCTTCCATTTTGTTACTTTAGAAGCATATGGTGCATATACAAGTGTTTCTTGCTCATATCGTGAATTCCCCTTAACCTGAATGGAGTTCGTGATGGTTTCCTGTGTCACTTCAAAAGTTATCGCTTGTGGTGGTTCAATAGGTTCTAGCTGTGCCTCAGTTTTATACATCTTGCTGTATACAAAATAACCCGCTGCAATAATGATCAATACCAATACAATCCACTTGATTCTCCTCTTCATCACTTCTGCTTCCTTTCAACTTAAAAATAGCTAATCCCGTTTTATCGCCGTGAGCGCATTTGTTCTGGACGCGCTTATCGCCGGATAAATTCCCGATAGTACTCCTGTCATCACTGCAAATGCAATGCCAATTGGAAGGGTCATCAGAGGAATAGTGATAACCAAGGGTTCACCACCCATTCCCATGCCTCCTGTGGTACCAATGAGCTTATTTATGCCAAACACAATCAAGTACGAAAAGCCTATGCCGAGTAGCCCCCCCAGCATCCCGAGCAATGCCGCTTCTGTAATGAACATATTTCGGATCTGCCCCATATTAGCGCCCAACACTTTCATAATACCGATCTGCCGACGACGCTGATGGGTGGACATGGTCATTGCAACGATGATCGAGATCGAAGCAATAATTAGAATAAATATACCAATACCAAGCGCTGCTTTCTTGAACATGCTGAATGTAGAAGCCATCGCCTCTTTTTGATACAAATTCGTACTTGTATTTAGTGTAAGTTTCTGGATAAGCTTCTCCACTTGCACAATGTTGTCCGTACTGTCGACTTTTACAATGGCGGAGTTGTAGACATCCTTCTGCCCAGCAGTTCCATTCATTAGTTTCAGTTGTTCAACCAGACGCTCCCCAGTCTCTAGCGAAACATAAATCTTCTTGTCGTACATCGCCATATCAGGGTTCCCAGTACTATCCAATATCCCAACAATTTGAATGGGTGAGCTGATTAGAGACTGTCCAGTTTGAGAAGCAGGGTCATATGATTGTAATTGAACCTGTTGTTTGAACATATCCGACGGAAGCATGCTTAAACTGTTGTACTGTTCCATTATTTTATTATTATAAGGATCAGTACTCAGTTGTTCAAAAAGACGTTGCCGAGTCTCGACATCAATCAATCCTACAGTTGCTCCATAGTTTAGTACTGCCATACCAACCGAATCAGAAGGACCACCCTGCTTAAATTTATGGTCATATTTCGTTAGTAGTCGAAGATCCGTTCCGATTAACTGTACGTCCGTAATTTTATTATCGATAGTAGTCATTTGTAGGTAGCCAAGCTCTTGAAAAGGTGCTGCTGCGGTAACATGCCGCAGGCCTTGAACAATTTTCAGCTTCTGGGCCGTTAGCCTGCCGGGGTCGAGCTTTGCATCAGAGGCAGAGGCTTCTTTTCCTTCTCCGCCCCCTTGTGAAGGGATGCCGCTGTTCGGAGTCACCGTAATTTCATCCATTTTGAAATTACGGTTAATTTCCCGCTCCGTATAGCTTTGCGCGGAATCTCCTATACTTAAAGCAACAATAATAGCAGCACAGCCTATCGATATACCTGCCATACAAAGACCTGTGACAACTTTCCGTCGTTTGACTTGCTCCCAAGCCAAACGTGAAATATCACTAATCCTCAATGAGTTTACCCCCTTCGAGTTCTTTATCCGAAGAAGTTTGTTTCTCAGTAATCATATATCCGTCCTGAAGCGTGAAAATCCGTTGCATTTGTTCTGCTACTTTGAGCTCGTGTGTTACAACGATGAAGGTGGTCTTCATCTTCTTGTTCAGGTTAAGCAGGATATTGATAATTTCCTCTTCTGTCTTCGAGTCCAGATTTCCGGTCGGTTCATCTGCGAAAATAACGGACGGTTCTGTGATCAAGGAACGTGCAATACTGACCCGCTGCTGCTGTCCGCCAGACAACTGTGAAGGGAACAGGTCGGCTTTATCCGGAATGCCGACCCCTTCCAGCAAGGCCAGAGCTTTTTGCTTACGTATTGATGGTGAAACGGATTGGAACACAAGCGGCAACTCAACATTTTCACGGACAGTCAAGCTAGTAATCAGTTCATAAGCTTGAAAGATAAACCCGATATGCTTCCTACGAAATTCAGATAGCTTGTTTTCGCTCATCTTCACAATATCTTGGTCAGCAATGTAAATGTGGCCTTCCGTAGGCTTCATCAGACCAGCCATCAGGTTGAGCATGGTTGACTTACCGGAACCCGAGCTCCCCAGTAATGCAACCATCTCCCCCTTTTTCACAGAAAAATCTATTTGATGAAGGACTGCCGTCGTTTCATTACCATTCTTAAAAGAATGCGTTACATTTTCCACTCGCAACATTGGAGCTGCTCCTTCTCGTACATTAATAGATATGAATTCCTACTTCTCAGTTACTGTTCTATCAATCTTTATGCTATATACCTGGCTTGCCAGCTCGATCCGTTCTCCTTGGAACTCATCATACAGTGTGATTCGGTACGAACCACCCTCCAAATTCTTGTACATATTATTCGTAAAGGTCGCAGTATACGAGTTGTTATTCCCTTCAAGAAGTTCGGTACCGATGTTCAAGCTTCGTTCCTGTGATAAGCCATACGGATCTGTCATTTTGAGTACTAGTTTATGGGTGAAGGTTCCCATATCGTAGGTACTGTCACGAAGCAGGTTGTAATTCATAACGATGTCTATAGTGTTACTTCCTTTCAGTGATCGCCCTTCCGAACTTAGGACAGACATCGTGTATGGATATAGCGCAACTTTCGTCAAGTTATTCTCCGGTGGAGTAGAAACTGGATTTAGACTCAATGAAGCAATGTTAATGAATCCCGTTGGTTCCTGACCAGGTTCAGACAGCTTATTCCCAGTAATTCCTGGACCTAGATACATACTTACGTCTGATGGAATAACGGATTTAGGCAATTTTGCCCAGTACGTTATTAATTGCTTACCACCAGGTGTAGCTGAAGTATCTGGCTGATTCACTGTAGCTTCGAATAGCTGGCCATCTGCCGTTTTAAAGTAACCCTGAAGGCGAGCCATTTTGCTTTGTCTTTTTTCCTCACTGCTAAGCAGTAGCTCTGTATATACGATATTAGAATTGAGACCTTCATAAATAATTGTTTTGTTCTCTTGGACACTAGCGTTCTTGCCTTTACCGGTGATTGCATAACTTCCCCCACGTTCAATAGTCGCTACAGCATTCATCGTACTGTTCGTGCTAAGCGACAGGAACGAGCTCTTCTCTTCTTTTACTGTTGTAAAGAGGTTCACTTTTAATTTATCGAACTCTTGTGTGTAAGGGATTTTGGAAAATACATAGATTTCCGCATTTTTTCCTGGTGCAATCGTCGAGGTTTCCTTGTCCATAAACAGTTCTGTAGAGGAAGACACATCGTCATTGTCTACTTGCACAGATCCTTTTAATTCTGGAAGTGTTAATGCCACCGATTGCGAATTCTTAATATTTATTCTAGCAACAACGATGTCATCATCTTTCCAAGGAAAGCGCTGTAAAGACAGCAAGTTATAAGTGAAAGAACCATATTCATTGGATGCACTATACTCCACGCCCTTTTGAACCTCTGGCCGAAGTGTGTAGGAAATTGTGTAGTAGGCAATCGGTACTGTCAGCTTGGCTGTATTACCCGTACTGACATTATTCCCTTCTGATCCCGTTCCCTCACCTGTACTGCCCGTATCTGTATTAGCTGGAGCTGAAACAGCCTCTATCATTTGCAATTGCAGCGAACTCTGCTCAACCTCAAGCGGAATTTGTGCGGTAAGTGGAATGATTTTTTCTTCCAAAGGTTTTATGGTTAAGCCGCTCAATCCCTTCGCATTGATCGGAAAGGTTGTCCCTGTTGAAGATTTGACGGCAAGCTCATACGTTGGCAACGTAACGGACGTCTTCCCTACATTTTTCACTCGAAGCTGGAAGGTCCAAATCCCTTTATTATTCTCAGCGTATACGTTTGCGTTGTTTAACTGAGTTTCTATCGGATTATTATTAATGGTGATTTTCTTGGTCACACCTTTACCTACCACCAAATTAGGGGTTGTAGCTGCCGGTAGCTTGTACGAGGATTTAGCGATCTCAAGCTTCAGTGCTTCATCTTTTTGCGTAAATTGCAGCTTCATATTATCCGTCTTCATATAAGGAGGAATCTCGGCAAAATAATAGATAGTCTTCTTCTCCTGCGGCTGAATCTTGTAACTAATCTGAGAACGATCAAGTGCTAATTCATACGAACTGCCACCTGCAGAGAGTAAATAAGCCGCATAACCCGGATCACTGAGTACCTTACTGCCCTTATTGGTCAGGCTTATACCCACCTTGGCATAAACTTTCCCATTATATTTATAGAGCTCCAAGGACTCACTTTTAGCGATGACAGGAATGTCATTCATTGTGGTGCTAACATTTTTTCCATTTACAGCAGTTGGGGAATAATTAGCTGGTACAGTAAAACTTCCTGCATGCTTTAAATAACCTTTGGTTTTGGAATCCCATACATACATGGGAATCTTAATCCCTTTTAACGAATTGGTCTTGCCTATGTTGACGTAATATGTAACCCGCAAGCTTTCTTTAGCACCAATCTTCTTCTTAGTCGCGTCAGCGCTCAGTGGGTTACCCGGAATAACCGAACCCCCTGGCGTCGTCACTCTCGAAAAATAATACATAAGGTTTGCGTTTTTACTGCTCCCATTCGAATAATTCAGAGTATAGGTTAAAATATTTCCACCAGGTTGTGACCAAATATTGACATCTTCTAATGTAGCTTTGATATTTGCTCCTAAAGAAACGGAACCCAGATTGCTGGGGGGTGTTACTGTCGCCGCAGCTACAGCTGGATTGGTACGAACAGCATTAGCGGATGCCGCTGAAGCGGTATGGCCAGTCAGTTGACTGATGACAAAGGTACTTAATAGTAAAACAACATATGTACTGCTATGCTTTCTCATTTACTTCCCTCCACGAGTATTTTGCTAGAATTATTATAGTGGTAAGTACAAAACCAATTGTATCCATGTTGTAACACTTTTGAAGCGTTTGTAACCTATTTGTTCCTATTTGCATGAATTTGAAGAATATTCTATTCTATAATTTCAATTCATCTTTCAATGCAGCCACATCATTAGCAGAAGGATTTTCTTCTCCATATCTAACTTTTTCATATAATTCAATCAATGAATTCGACGTATGAACCGTACGTTCTTCGCCTTTATGTTTAGTCTTGTTATGAGCAGTCCATTTAATAATATCTTCTTCTGTTTCCTTCGGCGTAAGATAACTCTTAACTTCATAACCATGATCGTGCTTCAAATGAAGCCAACGCCGATATAACCAGCGAACACGCTCCGTTTCACTATTCATCTGCTCCCAGCGGTCTTTTCGATGTCTTGGCGTAAGGCGAGTACTCCAGAAATCCTTTAGATCTTGAAGCGTTTGCTCCCATGTAAATACACTTTTTTCCTCATCAAGATAAGTTGTATTGTCCTTTGGAGTATGTTCCCTGCGCAGCATGGCTAGCAAGGCATCCATGGCTCTCTTTAATTTCCCACCGGCATTTCTATACAACCACCGAAGTCCATAATAAGCTGCAACGCCCAATAACACAGCTCCAGCAACATATAAAGCAACATCTAATATAGCAGCTAGTAGACCAGGCTTTTCATCTCCTACAAAAGGTAGTTCCGGACTCGCTTGGGGCTGTTCTACTGGCGGAGGTAGCGGCTCACTTGACCCAGAGAATAAATTACTAATCCATCCGAAGAACGAGCGTACCATATTCCATAGCAGTGTCCCTATAGCTTTTCCGACTCCTGCCGCTAACACGGCCGCAACAATTCCTATTCCAATGACATAAATACGGTTATTCCTTTGTAATCCTTTTGGCAAAGCTTTGCCCTCTTGAGAAAGCGAACTATACTGTAAATAGCTACTATTAGAAATAAATAGTGTGAGCAATAGACACAAACTACCGCACCAGGTCAGTAGTGTAACACTTTCCTCCAAATCGGGAATTCTCCCATAGACAATGGTCGCAACAAAATAGATTACAATACCTATCCAATACTTCTTACTGGACTGATCTCGAGAGTCAGTAGTCATTCCGAGAAAAGCGCATATAAAACCTGCGACACCTAAAGGCAGACTCTCGATAGACAGACTTCCTGCTGACAAAGCCCCAACCACCGTCCCAAGGATTAGAGCAGCCAGCAGCTGCTTCCATCTAACACTACACTGTTTTCGTAGCAGAATACCTACTAATGATATTAGTGGTATGGCGGTCAGCCACATAGGTTCAACTTGCTTGGGCAGTACATAAACCTGAAACAGAATCCATACAGGTAAAACTAATAATAGTTCCAGGATAGAGTATATCCAGAGTTTGACCGTATTCCATACGTAACCAGATAACGGAAGTTTCATGCGCTCTCTCCTCCCTGTTCCGGAATATCCAGCCATTCTATACCATTGCCCAACACCAATAGGAGGTCAGCAGCCTCTTGTAATTCTGCTCCTCTATGACAGCTAATGATCAGAAAGTCTGTATCACTTATTCCGCTCTCGGCCTGCAGGGCTAGCAATCGACTCATAGGAAGCGTTCTGTCTAGCTCCAGCTTTGCTAACAGCTCTAGCAATTCTTCCAGCTCAGCCATAGGTTTTGCTTCAACAGGATCTCTTTCGCCCCCGTTATCCAATCTGCCGTTACAGATAAATCCCGTCTCAATTCCATGGCGCATGGCGTATTCGGCGATAGTGGCTGCATACCTTATCCCTTGCTCGATACGTTCCACATCCGTTACCGCTCTCCACATGGAATCACTGTCCTCTATATTCAAGCAAATGACGAGCCTAGAATCCGCAGTGTAGTCTTTCTTATGTACCTGCATAGTCCCTGTGCGCGCTGTAGCCTTCCAGTTTATAAGTCCCATAGAATCTCCTGAGCTATACTCGCGAATACCTGCAGTCAGGAAAGGATCTTCTACGATCCATCTTTTCACCGGAAGTTCACCTAGCCAGCTATGTATCGGTAGCGGAAGATCGTCTAGATTCAACAAATTAGGATAGACTAATAACTCTAATTGGAGAGGATACGTTTTATTTTTCCGGATCAATCCAAAGGGATCTCCAGTGGTCATGGTGACTGACTCCAAACGGTATATCCCACGCCGTTCGCAAGTTACTTGATGACGCCGTTTAATATGACGGTAAGATTTAAGAAAGAACAAGCTGATATGATTCTGGTAGATTTCACCCGTGCTAATGCCGAGATTATCTTGACTTCCAAATTCCAAGCCTCTGGCAATACTAGATTCCAGTCGAAGCCATGGTAATGGCAGAAGTTTCGCGTTAACGATCTCCTCGATCATCTCAAGTTGATCCCCTTCATAAGCGAGCTTAGTTGAAAAATACCGAGTATAACTAAGCGCTTTCAGACCATTCCGTTCATAGATAACGGCAAGAAGGAACAGGAGAGCTACTGTAATGAAAATGAACCAAGGCAAAGCCATAGCTCATTCCACCTTTCCGCCTCTTAAGGACGCAACGAGTTCAGTCGGCACCTCTACCTCACGAAGCACTTGTAACACAATTTCCGCGGCCTGTCCCTCTTTTGAACCCAATCCACGATGAAGAAGTAGACGATGTGCAAGCACCGGAACAGCTACGGCTTTAATATCATCTGGTGTAACGTAAGATCTACCTTGGATTAGAGCATATCCTTGAGATGATCTGAGCAATGCTCCACTTGCACGTGGACTCGCCCCTAGTTTTACTGCCGTAGATTTGCGAGTAGCTTCCGTAATCCGAACGATATACGCTAGCAAATCATCACTAATACTCACGGAAGCGGCCAAACGCTGCGCAGCTTGTATATCTTGAGCGGCAGCCACAGCAAAAGACTCTTCAAGTGGATTATTCTCACGAAAACGCTGCAAAATATGAATCCCTTCGTCAAATGAAGGATAACCCGTAGTAATCCGCATCAGAAATCTATCTAATTGAGCTTCAGGCAACGGAAAAGTGCCTTGGTTATCAATCGGATTCTGAGTAGCAATAACGAGAAAAGGTGCTTCTAGGCCATGAGTCACGCCATCGATCGTGATTTGCCGTTCCTCCATACATTCCAGCAGACTGGATTGTGTTCTTGGTGTTGCACGGTTAATTTCATCAGCCAACAAAATATTCGCAAATACTGGACCGGGTCTAAACTGAAATTCACCTGACTTTTGATTATAAAAATTAATCCCGCTTAAATCAGAAGGCAGCAAGTCTGGTGTAAATTGAATACGCTTAAATGTACAATCTAAAGACTTTGCAAGGACTTTGGCTAACAAGGTTTTACCTGTACCCGGAACATCCTCCAGTAGAACATGACCATTGGCAAGTAATGCGGTTAATAGCAGGTCTACTCCATCCTCTTTTCCAACGATGACTTTAGCTAGATTGGTTCTAATAGATTTGATGAGTTCAGTAACTTCTTGAAGATTCATGTAAATACACCACCCAATCCGAGGAAATTATTGTAATAAGTCCTTTCATCATAACAGAAAGTGTATCCAATATATAATTCACAAGAAAAGGCCCTGCCTATTAAAAAGGCAGAACCTAAATTTCCCCTCATGGTTACATTTACTTCGCAGTTTTATTCCGATATCGAAAGAAAGCCGTGATGGCGTAATAGATCGGGATGCTTTCAACGATTAGCCAAATAACGGCAATAGCATAGCTATTATAGTGTTTATAATAACTGCCTATGTGTCGTGAATACAAAAAAGCTATCGTGATTGAAGCTAATGTTAAGAAAGGAATATACATTTTTCTAGCTTTTGTATTAAACAAGCTGGATACACATCTAGAGGCTATGTAGATAAGGAATGAGCTGTGAATGAACATAGAAGACGACCATAATCCAATTATGAGCGGATCCGAATTGCCTAGTAAATTTTCTTGTTTGGAGCTGCGTACCAATTCAAGGAAAGGATATTGCAGTTCCTGACCCAAATGGGGTCCAAAACTCATCATCGTCAGTGACCAACCAATGAAGACAGTTACCATGAGAAAAATTCCAGTGAACACCAATCTCTTCAATATCTTTGCTTCAAGTTTCAGATCGGGCACCACAAACAAGAGAACAATCCATTCTCCAAACCATGACATGGCTACAATAGAGTCCTTCAGCGCAATTCCGGGATCATGATAATGAATGAAGGCGGGTAGCATATTGAAGTCCGCATTCGGGAGAAATAAATTAAATAAAATGATCATTGTAATAAAAAAAATAATAAAAAGTCCATCCGCCATATACGCCATCGTTGTAAAGCCTAAACTAGCCGTATACATAATCACTAACCCAATTACACACTGAATAAACAGAGGTGGAGTTCCTCTCAGATAATTAGAACCAAAGAATAGCACAAAGTTCTCAATATCAGTGGATGCATAATAAACACACCAGCATAAGAGCAAAAGAAGCATGAACTTGTGTGGCCATTTACCTATGATATCTTTTCCAAAGCTTGCCCATGCTTGATTAGGCCGCAACATACCGACGTGGAAAGTAAACCATAATAATATCAACCCTAATAAAGATCCCACTAATAATGCAATCCAGCCTTGATAGGATGAAGTGGCAATTAGATTCGGAATCAAAAAAATAGTGGTTTGGGAGTTGAAAAAAATAATAAAAAAACGGAAAAGCTGCCATTTCGATGTTCGCATAACTTCTCCCTCTAAATGTTTTTATTTTGCTGTTCCATAATCTACAATATGAAAATCTGTCTTTACCTTAATATCAGCTTCATGGGCATAATAATTCTCCCACCGCTCTCGAATCTGCTTCCATAGCTTTGGATCGTTCCATTCCAGTAACAATCCGAGTTGCAGAACATCGGCACCTGCTTTTTGGGTATTACGAATGGCTTCGGTAAGATTATCAGAAACTTTCTCTTTAAGCTTCGCAATGATAATTTGGCTGAGTTCTTCTTCATCTCTATTCTTAGGATCCCTTAAATAAATAACACTAGCTTTCCCCTTTAAATTCACTGTGAACACAGGTCCTTTAACCGTTTGCTTTAACTTCTTTGATGATGTTGTGCTTACAAATATAACACTTGCGGCACTTTGTCCCTTATCCCAATCGACGGAATAAACTGCCAACTTAAGACTGCCTAACGCCCAAGCTAATGCCCTTCCCTCTTTAAGCTTAAGTATTCCTTTCATCTTATCTTTTTGAAACAGCATTGCCCCTTGAATTCCTGCCCAGTACTCCGGTTTTCCTTCTTTCGATGTTTCTTCCTTTTTACCAAATGAAAGATTGTTGATAGCAAATCCAACTCCTGATGCCTCTGCAAACATGCAATCCTTAATCGTCGTTGAAAATAAATATCTCTCTGATCCAAAGTTCTTTAGTACATCCGAAGGCAATTGCTCGTAAATAGGTGTTAATGTATTCATCTCTTTTGCACTACCGGGGCTAGCCAGAACATAAGCGCCCAGAGGAAGACTTGGCTCTCTTTTAATCCATAGTAGTAGTTCGCTGATTCCTTGTTCAGCATAGGTTTTTCCTAAGACAATTACTTTTAATTGAGAAAGACTAAGTTGACGTGTTAAGTCTTTTTGAATTAACAGCATGGCTTCTGGAATCGTTTCTGCGGTCTTAGAAATTGTAGAATAAGTATTACCGTCTCCTCCACCGCCAATTGAAGGTTGTCCAGCTGCGTTAAGACGATTGGGCAAGGGTGAATTAATCGTAATTTCAACAGTCCCTGGTTCTTTGCCTTTATCGATAAATATTCCGTATACAAATGTTAGTTCATCCAGCTCTACCTTCGTCGACCAGCAACCTGTTATATTTAGGAGCAGGATTACAATAACTCCTATCTTCAGGATTCTCATTTCTCTTTCTGTCTCCTTTTATTCCTATCTGTATAAAGATTGCTGCGCTTCTTCATAAAGTTCGAGGGGAAGCGCGCTAATGTATCCTTCCAGTCCTGTAACACAAGTGGGGCAACGGGTTGCAAATATGGAGCACCTAACGGTCTTAAGTTTGCTAAATGTCCGTAAATCAAAAAAGCTGTAATATATACCCCGAGCAGCCCCATTGTTCCACCCATAACCAGTAACGGGAAACGAAGTAGCCGGAAAGTCAGACCTAGCTCATAATGAGGAATGATGTAGGTGGCAATTCCAGTAATAGAAACAACAATAACCATTGGAGCAGATACAATTCCTGCTTGGACCGCAGCCTGACCAATAACGATACCCCCAATAATTGAAACCGTCTGTCCTACAGGTTTCGGAATTCTAGTCCCGGCTTCTCTAAGTGCTTCAAAGGTAAGCTCCATAATTAAAGCCTCGGTAAGCGCTGAGAAAGGAATGTTCTCTCTCGCAGAAGCAATTGTAATTAACAGGTTTGGTGGAATGATTTGAGGATGAAAGGTTGTAATCGCTACATAAAGTGATGGAAGAATCATGGATATGATTGAGAACAGAAATCTAACAATACGAATCCAGCTTGCTGCATAAAAGCTCTGGTAATAATCCTCAGAGGATTGCAGCATGGTGAAAAAAGATGTCGGAGCGAGCATTGCAGTAGGTGTGCCATCTTGTAAGATTCCGATTCGGCCTTCCATTAAAGAAGCTGCCACCGAATCAGGACGTTCTGTATATTGAAATAACGGAAATGGCGTAAAGTTCCCCTTCCTCAACTCTTCCGATATATAACTAATACCTAGTATCCCGTCAATATCTATTTCATCAAGTTTCTGTTTAATCTCAGCAAGAACTTCTTTTTTGTAAAGCCCTTCAATATATACAACATACACATCAGTTTTTGTATATTTACCAATCGTATAATGAATTGTCTTTAGATCCGGATGTTTAATTTTATGTCGAATCAAAGAGAGATTCGTTTCAATATCTTCAATGAAAGCCTCTTGGGGACCAATCACTACAAGTTCGTTTTGTGATTCGGTCACTGATCTTTTTTGATATTGGGTAATTTCAAAATAATAAACATAAGGAAGATCCTCTATACAAAGTACTACTTTTCCAGCAACGATCATATCTACAATCTTCTGTAAATCAAATGCCTTGAGATATTGGATAGGAAAAACAATTCCTTGATCTAACCGTTCTAAAAAATTCGGCCATTCCAGCTTTGCTTCTGCTTCTGTTTTTAGTGGCAAAGCAATACTTTCATGAAGTGTCTTAGAATCGATGATGGAAGGTATATAGATCAAAAGACAGGTATGCCCATGAACAGAAATGGATTGATACACCGCATCACTGCATCCCTCCAGTTGATCTTTAATGGTTTCTAAAATTCCTGACATAGGCTGTATACCTCCTGGGTTGTGACTTGCGAATCTGGCTTAGTTTGCCAATTGTTTACGAGGTTTATACTTCATACTCCATTTAGCTGTATACGAAAAAAAGAACCGATGCGAAAAACCGGTTCTTTCTTGCTTTTAGGTATGAGGTTTGTTAGCACATCAACTTTGGATTAAAGGCTTTAGCACTTTCAAAGATGCTTGCAATTGCTCTGAGCATTGTTCATACATTTTTTTAGCTTTTTCATTTTCTGTCGACAAACTGAACATTTCCAGATCAGCTTCACATTTTTTGAGCAAAGCATATAATTGTGGTTTGTCTTGTGGCTGTGGAACTTTAAAGTTGTCGGCATACAAATCGACCGTTAGCTCACCGTAAGAATCAACTTGAGCGAGAAATACATTCTCGACGGTTAGCCCCATTTTCTCTAGCGCTCCATCAAGCCAGCTGCGAGTCAGATTTAAGGTATCTAACGGTTTATCTAATACTTTCCCATCCATAATGACGGCTTGTGACTCTTTCTGTGGGGCAACCTTCACACCCAGGTCTTTTGCCGATAGAGGGAGATACTCCTTCTTAAGCAGAATATTAATCGCTCCATCAGACTCCATAATCGCAAATTCCACTTCAGATATATTGAATACATCCTTTTTACGTAGCTCTTCCAATAATTCATCTGTTGTTAAACGTTCCTTTTTCATATGATCTTCGAGTATTTTCCCGTCCTTTATAAGAACGGTAGACTTAAAGTCAATGAAGTCTCTTGCTTTTTTACTCTTCATCTGAAGCCATTCAATTCCTAAAGAACAAGCGACCCATACAATCAGTGCAATGAGTCCTAAATGCCAATACTTATCCGTATCCAAAGAAATATAGGCGGCTAAGCTGCCGACGGTTATCCCCGTAATATACTCGAAGAACGAAAGCTGCGATACTTGTCTCTTCCCCAGTAATTTAGTTAAAAAGAAAAGCACAACCACAGCAAAGAGTGTTCGTACTACAACCTCCAACCACTCCGGCATCACAATTTTCCTCCTTTTTTAAATCAACACTTGTTTAGTAACACTCATTATTTGTCAAAAAAGGTCCATTCAATCCTCAATTAGGCTACTTATTTATGGAAATCGGTTAACGTGTAAAGCTTGTATTTTTTTCCTGCATAACTAAAGTAACGGTTGAGGACAATAGGAAACGTCATGCTAGAAACTTAAAACAGAGGAGAGAAACCTAATGACAGTAGCCTCACAAGTTAAAACATGTTTATCTTCTTTAAAAGGCGCTCAAGCGAGCTTGGAGCAATTTGCACTTGAAACACAAAACGAAAGTGCAAAAACTTTATTCACAAATGCAGCTGAGCAAACACAACAAATCGTTACACAGGTTGAAAATCGGGTAACTGAATTAGAGTCAGAAGAACCTCAATACAAAGGTTTCTAACTTTCACTTGAATAATCAAAGGGGTCATTAAGCTAGCGATAACTAGCTTAATGACCCCTTCTTTATATCATCACTGCAATACCGCTTACTTTCTTTTTTTGGCAGGAATCAGGATCTGAACCGATGTTCCAATTCCCACACGACTAAAAATACTTACGCCATACTCAGGTCCATATTGCAGTTTAATCCGTTGATCCACATTACGGACGCCATAACCTGTATTTGTATGTCCCTTAGAATCAAAAATTTGATCAATACGCTCTTGTCTGATGCCTATACCATCGTCAATGATACGGAAGAGAATATTATCGCCTTCCTTACGTCCTACAATCCGTAAATGAATGTGATCGCCGCACCAAGCATGCTTCAGCACGTTCTCTATAAAGGGTTGTAGAATCAGTTTAATGGTTTCATAAGGCCAGATCTCTGTATCAAAATCAAACATAACCTCCAAGCGATCACCATATTTAATTTTCTGGATTTCTAAATAGGCGTTTGCTTGCTCAATTTCAGTTGGAACCGGAATCATCGTACGGCCTTCATTAAGCGTTAAACGATAAAACTTCGCTAATTCCAGTACCATCTTCTGCAGCTTCTCATTTTGACCAAACTTCGCTAATTGAATAATAGACGACAAAGTATTGTACAGGAAATGTGGGTTGATTTGCGATTGTAGGATTTCAAGCTCCGCTTCCTTCTTCTGGAGCTGAGTCAGATATACCTCTTTAATCAACATATCAATATTTTCACCCATATCATTCAGCGCGGTTGCTATCTGAGAGAATTCATCCTTCCCTCGATATTTTATACGTTTGTGAAGATCGCCTTCCCGATAGGCATTAAGCACATATACGAACTTATTAATCCGAATCGAAAAATAACGGGATATAAATATGCCTACAAAGCTAAAAACCACACAGCATATGAGACACATTAAAATAATAAACAAACGTACCTTCATTGCATCCTTTTCAAGGATTGCAATCGGAACAAGCGCGATTAATTGCCATGCTTGGTTAGCAACCATAATCGTTTCTTTAATCGTCAGGTAATCCTTATTTAGTTCGGCTTCATTAGTATAGTTCTCCGGTAGTTCACCCGATTGATACATCGTTCTTCCAAATTCGTTCTTTATAATTAAATTACTTCCTTTTCCTATCTTCGTATAATTGACACTGTCAAATAGATCTGGAATCCTTACATTAATCCGCAGGAATCCTATCTCTTTAGGCTTAAGAGGCTCGTATGTATCAATTAGTCTACGGAGCAACGAGATACGATTATTCTCTACATCGCTCTCGATCTGCCACCATTTCATAGTTTCAGCGTATTTTTCAGTTGGAAAATCATAATACCAGGACTTACCTTCAATCCGTTTCATGTGGTAGAGATGATAAAAGCTACTATTGTCCAAATAGCCCTCAAGTGAATTCGAATAGATCTCAGGGATCGATTCATTTTTTAAGAATAGCGACATCCCTATCTTCACACCTGTAGATTGAATAGCTACGTCAAGCTTCGGTAGCACCTTCTTAGACATCCGATCGTAATTTTCCCAGCCTTCCTCATAACTCCGAAGATTCCGATAAAAATCAAAATCACTGTATAATTGCGTTGATATTCGAGTAACTTCGTCCATTTTATAATCAATATTGTCACGAATCTGCAATAACGTTCCTTTAATATTCGTATTGATATGTTCGCGTAATGAATCATTATACATGGAATGAGAGACGAACCCTATCAAGGATATAGGGATAATAATAAAAAACATATACGTCAGCATTAACTTATACCCAATCGGCACATACTTATGTCTTCTTCGTATTTTCATAGAACATCATCCCCCATCACTTGTCGCGCTTACGATACTCCATAGGTGTCATACCATAAGCCTCTTTGAACTGTCTGCTGAAATAAGGGAGATACCGATAGCCTACCTTGCTAGCGATTTCATAGATTTTGCAGGTCGGATCTTTTAAAAGCTTGCCTGCTTGATCCATTCGAAGCTGTGTAAGTACTTCACTGAACGTTTTCCCTGTTTCTTCTTTGAATAGATAGCCCAAATAGTTAGGGGAGAAAGAGAACTGCTGCGCAATATCTTTAAGCGTAAAGTTATCGCTCATTCTGTCCTGCATCGTTTGGATGATTTCTCTAATCAATTTATGGTTCACTGAATCTGATTTACTACGCAGGTACTCGGAGATCTCAAACGTTTTGAGTACGAGCCACGAACGAATATCACTGATCGTATCGAATTGGTGTAAAATATCTAAACTATGTATTTCCATACCTAAAATTTCAAATAAATCCTCACTAACATCCTTTAACTGCTGATCCAGCTTCCAAATGATATACATTGCCAGATTATGAATAGTGAATTTGGATCTTAAACTACTTACAGAGCGGAATAACTTGTCGATCTCATCATAAATAAGTACTAACTCATACTCTTTCACCGCTTTAAACAACGTATCCATACGGGTATCTAACATACGAGCATCGATCATCCCTGGTTCACTGCTAACGGTCTCATACATTATAAGATTGCCTTTGCCAATAAACATTTTTCCGTCCACAGCTTCCATAGCTTGTCGATAGGAGATATGAATCTGTTCCATAGAAAATGTTGGTTTGCCTACACCTACAGTCATTGTGACTGGAAACTTCGCACGAATCGAGGCGTAAATATCCTCAGTGAACTTTTCCATTTCCTGCTCGTTAATCAATAATGCAATCCGATAGGACGATACCTTGTAGCAATGTGGCATTCCGTGCTTCTGACCTATTCTATTCACTTCATAAAGGAAGTCCTTGGCCATTTGATGTTTAGATAGATTATCCTGTCCTTGAAGCCAGTTGAAGTAGTCAAGCTCCAAGACAGCTACACGAACAGGCCAATTCAGCTTATCCAGACCGTATGACTTCACAAGCGATAACATTCCGGCCTGGCTACCCTCTTCCCCTTCCCATTCCCCTTCGAATAAGCGTATCAACAAATCATTTTTGGCCATTGGAATCATATGCTGATAGGCTTCTTCAACATCACGGCGTTTACGTTCATCGTCTAAATCCTGCCTTACTTTCTGAAGTGCAGCAATGAGTTCACTATCATCCATTGGCTTAAGGACGTAGCTATACGCCTTTAGTGACAGTGCTTGCTTAACATAGCTAAAATCTTGGTAACCGCTTACAAATATCACGCGTATATCCTTTTTTTTCTCTATGGCAATTCGAGCCAGCTCAAGGCCCGACATATTCGGCATATTCACATCGCTTACGATAATATCAATAACATGCTGATCTAAAATATCGCACGCGGTAAACGCGTTATTTGCTGCCTCCACAACTTCCATACCAAGCTCATTCCAAGGAATAAATTGTCTCATACCTTCTAGATCCAGCATCTCATCGTCTACTAATAATACGTTGTACATCAACAAGTCCCCCTTTGAAATGCATAAATCTGTCCCTGTAAATTCTACCATTACTCTTTCCCAGTATACCATTCATAAATTTGTCTAACAGCCTATAAACAATGAATCATCAGAATACAACGTAAAAACGAAGGCTTGCCTAGTAGCAAACCTTCGTATTACTAATTATTATTTTCCTAAAGCTTTCTTGTTTTCTGTCCATACTTTTGTAACATAATCAAGGAATTTCTCATAACCAACCTTCATGGAATCATCATGTGCTTTGTCAAGAATGGCTAATGCTTCTGCATCGGTCTTCGCATACATTGATTTCGCTCTAGCAGTTAGCCAGATATCTCTAACGCTTTGTCTGATAATACCTTCTTCACTGTCTGGAGCCGGATCCCAGTTTAGGAACTCCGTAAAGTCGCCTTGTGAAGCCCACGTTACTTCCATCTGCCAACGGTTACTAAAGTCGATCTTATCAGCTGGAAGGGTTTGCAACATCATTTTCTTGGTATTATCCAAGAAAACCGTGTTTCCTACCCAAACCAAGTCACCAGCCTTACCGCTGATTTCAGACAATGCTTCTGGCTCATTTAGATATTTATCTTTATTAAATTTAGGAGTAAGTCCATCTGCTTCAAATCCATCCCAGTAAGCGTCTGGTCCTGGAGGGCCCCAGTTCAGAACCATAGAACCTTCTGCACCTGTCATCCAATCAAGCATTGCGAATACAGCTTCTGGATTTTTAGCGTTTTTAGTGATTGTAGCAACGTTCCATCCTAACTGATTGTACGTTCCCGGTGTGATTTTACTTTGATCCAAGCCCGGTTTGTAGATTGGTTTAATAAACATATAACCATCTTCCGGATTTTTCTTCTTCATCTCTTCATCAGCAGTAGCCAGCAACTTCATCGGATCGAATGTCGCAATCACAGCGAACTTGCCATTCATCGCTTTCTCTCTAATTTGGTCTTCTGTTTGGGTATTCGCATCCTGTGTCATAAGCTTCTCACGCATTAATTTAGCACCAAAGACAACGGACTCACGGAACCCTTCATCTTTGTAAATGGAAGCCATTTTGTCGCCATCAGGTACAGCATATATTCTAGTATACGAAAGGTTATTCTCTTTAAAAGAGGAGAACAACTGGTCAATACCGTTACCATCTTTCGCTAAGCCAGTCTCAAACGGAATAACATCTGGGAACTTCGCTTTAACAGCATTTAAGTAAGCATACAAATCATCCGTAGTCTCTAGCTTAGGAGAACCGAGTTCTTTGTAAATTTTCTTATTGATCGCATAACCGGCATTACCGTTTGGCTGTGTTGTATAATAATTCGGCAGCTGATAGATTTTACCATCAGGAGAACGAAGCAATTCCAAATGTCCAGCTGTTAAGTACTTTTTAAAGTTTGGATATTTATCAATGTATTCATCCAAAGGAACTAGCATATCCGCTTGACGAAGACGCTCTACGTCAGCACCTTTCTCAGTCCATACAATATCCGGCAGCTCATTACCAACAATCATCGTTTGCAGCTTCTGAGCATTATTACCACCAGAGCTAATTCCAGTGACATTGATTTTCAAATTATCTAAAATCCATTTAGAAGCAGCATCTTTGCCCCATTTCGGCATTTGATACCAGCCGTAGTTTCCGTAGAATGATACTTCAAGCGGTTCTTTCCCTAACTCATACAAATCAGCCGCTGGAGCTTCAGTTGCTGTGTTAACCGCTGTTCCTCCTTCTTTCACTGGTTCAGCAGTTGCAGCTGGAGCGCTTGAATTGTTGCCACTACAACCCGCCACCACAGTCGACAATAGCAAGGTAGACAACGTTCCGAGAAGCATCTTTCTCTTAGTCTTCAATGTATTTTCCCCTTTCAATTTGTAATCTATGTTCAAAGCAATACGCTCTAAACCCCATCTCATTCTATCATCCTACTCTTTCAATGATCCGACCAAGACACCTTTAACGAAGAATCTTTGTAGGAATGGGTATACACATACAATCGGAATGGTTGCAACCATGATCGTAGCCATCGTTAATGACTTCGACGTTATTTTCTTGGCTGAGTTAATATGAGCAATGGAACTTGCATCTACATTAGACAGCTGTTCTGAAGCAATATTAGAGAACAAAATCTGTCTCAAGATGGTCTGAATCGGCATTAACTCCTCTTTCGTAATGTAAATACTCGCTACGAACCACTCATTCCAGTGATTGACTGCTGTGAACAATGATAATGTTGCGATGACAGGCCCTGACAAGGGAAGTACGATTCGGAGAAAAGTTCCCCAGTATCCGCAGCCATCAATCTTTGCTGACTCCTCTAAACCTTGCGGAAGACCTTGGAAGAAGGTCCGGAATATGATCATATTCCATACGCTGACAAGTGCAGGAATAATAAACACCCAAAATGAGTTGAAGAGGCCTAAACTTCTGATAAGCATGTATGACGGAATGAGTCCCCCACCGAAATACATTGTAATGATACACATAATCATGTAGTATTTGCGACCCATTAGTTCGCGCTTCGACATCCCATAAGCAAATATCGAAGTGGCCAATATCGCTGTTACTGTACCAATTACCGTCCGCAATGTTGCAATGACGAATCCACCCATTAAACGAGAATCTTCAAATACGATCTTATAATTCTCAAGCGTGAACTCACGGACCCAGAAAGTAATTCCGCCTTTGGAAGTATCCATCCCCTCATTAAAAGAAATCACAAGTGAATTCCAAAATGGATAAAACGCGGAGAATGCCAGTAAGGTCAAGAATACATATATGAATCCAATAAACAATCGGTCTCCTATGTTAGTACGTTTCATAATTCAGTCCCCCTATATTGAGTAATTCATTACCACAAGCTGTTTCCCGCTCTTCTGGCAATGAAATTTGCAAAGGTAAGTAATGTCACACTGATAACGGCCTTGAACAATCCGATAGCAGTCGCATAGGAGTACCTGAAGTTATCTATACCGACACGTACAACATATACATCAACTGAATCTGATACCTCTCGTAGAGCCGGATTGGAAGCAAGGATCAAAATATCTTCAAATCCTGCATTCACCAGATTACCGATTGCCAGAATCATAAAGATGATCACAACTGGCATAATGGAAGGCAACGTAATCAAATATATCTGTTTAAAGCGACTCGCACCATCCATCGAAGCAGCTTCGTATAAGTGCGGATCAATACCAGCAATGGCAGCTAAGTAAACGATCGAGGCAAATCCAATTTCCTTCCACACATTGGTTGTAACTAAAATGCCCCAGAAATATTCGGTCATAGACAGGAAGTTAATCGGTTCATCGATAAATCTCAATTTCTCAAGCAGCATATTTATACTGCCATTATCTACGGATAGCATCGAGGTAACCATCGAGCCGATAACCACCCACGATAAGAAGTGAGGCAAGTATGTAACGGTCTGAATAACCCGTTTAAAGAACATCTTACGAACTTCGTTCAGCATTAACGCCAAAATAATCGGTGCAGGAAATCCAAAACAGAACTTCAGTAAGCTGATTATGATTGTATTTTTCATAACCACTTCAAATTCAGGAGCATTAAAGAAGTAAATAAAGTGCTTTAATCCAACCCAATCACTGCTAATAAAGCTATTACCTAACTTGTAATCTTGAAAAGCGATTAGAATACCGTACATGGGGATATAGGCAAAAATAAAAACTAAAACAAGTGCTGGCAATACCATAAGCTGCAGATCTATTTGCTTAAAAAAGCGTCTTATCCCGCTGGTCCGATGCTTGCCGAGATTCGGTCTTGATGTCTTGTCTGGTGCGACGCTTGCGTTCGCCATATGTAAGTCCTCCTAAACCTAGATTCTTATAAATAAAGCATCTTTCATGGCTTTCTCTCTTTTTGCAGCCTTGGTTCTCCTCTACTCTCCCTCCGTTGATTTGCTATCTTATGAATTAATCTTAATATCTAAGCGCTTTCAAAGGTATATGACAAAACAACTATTATTGATACTTTGACACTTTCTTGAAATAGCTCGTCCAATTTAATAAAAGCATAATTTAAAAAAGCCCTATGCAGAGATATCTGCATAGGGCTTTTTCATCAATTCGTTAGAGCATTCAATATGTTATCACTTATCTTGTCTGTAATTACTCTTTGGATCTTTCCATCATCTAGATAAACAATAGAAGGAACTGAATCTATTCCTAGCTTGACAGCAAGTCCGGGTGACTTATATACATCTACCTTTGTGACCCTGATCTCAGTATGGGATTGTTCAAACGCCTCAAAGAGTGGTAATAGCTCCCGGCAAGAAGGATCAGTTGCATTCCATAAATAAACAACGGATGGTTTTCCTTGATTTAGAATTTGATGCTCATAGGTCTCACATTCAGAGATATACTTCTCTGCACCATACCCTGCAATGGCACCATCACCGACAGCTGTAGCCACTTGCTTAAGGAACTTATCACATACATCGCCTGCTGCGAACACACCAGGTATATTTGTTTCCATTTTTTCATTGACTAGGACATATCCATTTCGATTCAACTCAACTACACCTGATAAAATTTCCGTGTTCGGGGTATATCCAATAAATAAGAAACATGAATCAACCTTTACGTTTTGCAGTTCATTAGATTTTAAATTTTTCAGGACGACGGAATTCAAACGTTCCTCACCTTCGAAAGAACTTACCACCGTATTCCACATGAATTCCATTTTAGGGTTTTCTAGTGCCTGCGTTTTGGCAATTTCATTACAATCCATTTTCCCATGATCATGCATAACAGAAACGATTACTTTATCTGCAAACTTGGTCAGAAACATTCCTTCTTCAATAGCTGCATCACCACTGCCAACAACCATAACCGTCTTTCCCGTATTTGCTGCAGCGTCACAGGTTGCACAGAAAGAAATTCCTTTATCATATAAGAACATATCTTCATTTGCTGCCCCGGTAATTCTTGGTTTTCCCCCACTGGCTATAATAATGACCTTGCACTCATAACGAACCCGAAAGGTCTCCACTACCTTAATATCTTCCGCTACCGAAACAGATTTTACATCTGTCATTTTAAAATCCACACCAAATTTCTTAGCTTGTTTATGAAATAATCCCATAAGGTCTGTACCGGTCGTTCCTTCAGGAAAACCAGGATAATTTTCTATTTCATTAGTATAAGTGGCAAGACCACCTACCAGTGATTTTTCCAAGAGAAGAGTCTTTAATTTTGCACGTCCACAATAGATTCCCGCTGTTAAACCAGCAGCCCCGCCACCGATAATGACGACATCATACTGTTCTGTCTTCTTTTCCATTCCTTTTGTCCCTCCTGTGAGTCTGTGCCTTAATAAAATAGGCTGACTCTCGTCAGCGCTACAAGCTCAGCCTATTTCACTTTTACATAAAGAATTTGGCTAATAATTTACTGCCTATAAATGCGCCAACCAGCAGGAACAATCCAAATATCCATCCTGAAAGCGATAAAGAAGCTATAGCCGTAAACAATGCACCAATATTACATCCATTAGCCAGTCTAGCTCCGTACCCCATGAGTAATCCACCAAGTACCGCTGCTACAACCTGCTTTTTGGACTTAATTTTCTTCAACTTGAATTCGGAAGCAAACAATGTCGCTGCTAAAGCACCTAATATTATCCCTAGATTTCGAATCGAACCACCATCATTCAAAAATCCGGAAGATAATGTTTTTTGTGCTTTTTCCGAACTAAAATATGCCCATTGATCTACATTTCCGCCTGCTAATCGATACAACCAAGCTCCCCAATCTGCAAAAGCGCTAGTTACTCCCCATCCTTTAGAGAAAACAGCCAGATGTGCTGTAGCGAACACAGCAAGAAGTACAGCTCCAGTTACATAAGTAAACGGTTCTTTGAGCAAGCGCTTGTAAAAGCGGTTAGACGATATCTTCAACCAGAATTCGTTCACCGTTTCATTCACCGTCCTTTCCTACTCAGCGATCCTATTTTACCTTCTCAATAACAACTTCCCACTCGCCATCATCAACCTCTTCGATTTCCACATTATGTCCCTGTTTTCTCGCCCATTCTGGAACGTTCTTCATTGCGCAGCTATGATCAATAGCTACTACTAGTACATCACCTACATTGAGTTCAGTCATTTTCTTTTCTGTTCTCATTAACGGAACCGGACAAGCTTCTCCCATGCAATCAAGTGTAAATTCAGCCATCTTAAAAACCACCTTTATATTTTTTTGGAATAACAATAGTGAAAATATTCACGTAATAATCTAAACTAATCTGCGCTTCCCATCTTTTTCTCTTGCCATTTAACAGCTGCAATGTATAACAGAAGAATAATCAGGAACTGAACAACCAGTGCTCCAAGCCAACCGAATACATCAGGCAAAAATACAGTTGGTGCATCCTTTATAACGTTAGCTCTCCACCAACCCATATCATGTGATCCCCAAAGTGAACCAATGACAAAAAACACAAGTGAAAGCATCTGCATCGTGAATCCTTCACCTACACGCATCAATGTACCCGAAGCGCATCCACCCGCGATAACCATGCCAATTCCGAATAATACAGCACCAATGATCAAAGCCAAGCTGATTTGACCCACATTATCCATCCCAGGAATCGGTTTACCATCTAGAAACGCTGGGTACTTAATCGCTGTAAATCCGATGGTTGCAAGGGAAAAAGCAATCAGAACCGCTCTTGTAACTGATGTGCTGCCTGTAATACAGGGATCTCTAAGTGATGCAGTAAAGCAGAAACGTGATCTTTGCAAAATAACGCCAAACGAAATACCGAAAAGCAGGTAGACAACCATTTTATCGTGGGAATGGTCTAGGAAAAAACCAAACCCAATAATGAGAGCTGTGAACAGCAACGCGATGGGCAACTGACTCTTTTTAGGTTTTCTAGGAGCTCTAGTTCGGGTTGATCTCGTTTCGGGACTTACGGTTTGCCCCATAGTCTAACACCTCCATCGTTTTTATGTAATTGACTATGTGAAAATAGTAACATACTTATTTGAGCTGTGGTTATCTGCTTTCTTTATGCTGTATAAGTGTTACTAATGGCACAGATGGAGCGTAATCAAGTATGCTATAGTGTGCACTAACAGCGGGCAACAGGAGGAATAAGTATGAATATGGAAACGCTTAAATTGTTTTTAGATATCGCTTCGTTAAAAAGTATATCTAAAGCCGCTCAGAAATCTCATATCACCCAATCCGCACTTAGTCAGCAGTTGAAATCATGGGAGAATACCCTGGGTTCTGAACTTTTTGTGAGAAGTAATAAAGGCGCTAGCCTAACCGAAGCAGGGATTATTGCGGAGAAGTACGTGGAGCAAATCTGTAAATTGTATGATGATATGGTCACAGAGATCAATCATTTACAGCCAACACAACATGAGCTGTCTATTTATGCGATTCCAGAAGTCTGTAATTATGCCCTGCCATGCACCTTATATGAGGTAAAAAAGCATTTTCCCAATTGCCATATCACTTTAAATGAAGGGGCATCACCCTTAGTAGAAGAACGTTTACTTCTTGAAGAAGGTGATATCGGGTTTATTTCCGGTCCCTCTCCAAAATCCGAATTAAGCTCACATATGGTATTTTCAGATCAAGTTATGTTGGTGGCAAGCAATACGACCGTTTGCCCTGATAAAATCACATTGACTGAGCTCCCCAATTATCCTTTAATCTGGTCCTCACAGCTTCATTGTGTGCAAAGGGCTTTGAATGCAGTGGGCGAGCTTAAATTAAATATACTCTTTAATCTAGACTCTCTTGAGGCGGTAAAGCTTGCTGCCATTAGAGGGCATGGTCTCGCCTTTCTCCCTTATATGTCCATAAAAAAAGAGTTGTATAGTAAACAACTCAAGATCATTCCTATTGATCAGTTCCAGGTCAATAACGATGTCTACATGATAAAGAAACAAAATCAGCGCTGTGACAACGATACGAAACAATTAGTTCGATATATTGAAAAGACTTTAATAGATACTTTGTGTTGAGCCTAAACCTCAATCGTAATTTCCCATACTCCATTAATCACTTCTTGAATGGAATGATTTAAATTTGAACCACGACAGTAATCCGCGATAGAAACTTTCGCGCAGCTATGATCAGTAACTAGCATTACCTTTTCACCCTTCTGAATGACTTTTTGATGTTTTTTTAACATCATTACTGGTACTGGGCAGATTTCACCCAAACAATCAATTTCAATCATGAAGCTGCCTCCATTACATAGATCATTAAAGTTCTAATAATGACCCAGCATTATTTTCTTCACAAAAGGGGTTAAAGCAAGGTTGTTTAGTTGTTTGATTTCTATCCACTGTGCCCCATCAGAGTCTTGTCCGTCTCCATCGGTCTTAAGCTCAAAGTTCACATCTAACAATGAAACATTATATATGATCCCTATATGGTGTAATTCTTCTACCTGGGTATCACTGTATGGATAAATTAACGTATAGGAAATGGAATCATGAAGCAATCCTTTTAAACTTGTAATTCCGGTCTCTTCCCAAAACTCCCTCTTAAGGGCCTCATACGGCTCCTCTCCAAACTCAATAGAACCCCCTGGAAAGTCCCACTTCCCCGTATGAGGGCCTCTTGCTTTCTTAATTAGTAATACTTTATCGTTCTTCACTAAGACTCCATACACTCCAAGCTGAGTATATTTTATCATCTCCATAAATCTACCTCCCCCACAAATACCGCAGTTCCAGAAATAAACACATCCATTCTATCAGAATCTAATCGATACACTTCTACATTTACTTTCCCATCTCTACCGATTTCTTGTCCTTGTTCTACAACAAATTGGATCGAGTCCAAATGCGGATCAATATATTTTAAATAATAAGCCCCCATGACTCCCGATGCTGTACCTGTTACTGGATCTTCAACGGTTCCTGAATAAGGAGATGAGAAATGTCTGGCATGCATTAAAGCGTGCGGATCAAGCGTTTGGAGTGAAAATGGGTGTACAGATGCTTTTGGAAGCTGCGTTAAAATCTCCGGAAACAACGAGTTAATCGGTTTCATTTTATTAAAGCTATCTATTCTCTTAATCGGGACTAATAGAGTCCATGCGCCAGTACAGCCATAAACAATAGGCAGATCCTCTTCTATCTCGTCAAGGGTTAAACCTATGGCGTGTGCAAGCTTCGCTCTATCGCCGTTAAATTCAATAAACTTCGGTTGATCTTGCTTCATTTTTATTAGTAAGTGATTATTGTTGTCCATACTAAATTGAATGGGTAGCACACCCACATTTGTTTCGATCTTTACCGAGCTAGCCTCTCCAAGAATACCCTTTGTTTTTAAAGCAAATAAAGATGCCATTGTTGCATGTCCACAAAGATTGATCTCATGGCCTGGCGTAAAATACTTAAGCCTTAAATCAGCTATTTCTGATGAGACTACAAAAACTGTTTCATTAAAACCGACCTTATGAGCTATCGATTGCATGTCACTTTCGCTTAAATGATCAGCTTCTAACACTACTCCCGCAGGATTCCCTTTGTTCGGATAGGGAGAAAACGCATCATAATGAAGCACTTTGATGTTGTTCACTGATAAGTCTCCTTTATTTAAATTCATATAGACTGACTAAGTAAGACACTCTGCTGTGACAATCTCTATTTCTCTTAAAACTTCTTGGGGGTTAGATATCGCATTACATATAAAAAAACGTTCTTTATTGTGCTCATAAAATGATTTAATCAAATTAGGCTGCTTGATGATTATCTCATTGAATTCTTTTTTAAGAGCTTCACAATCAATTTCAGGATGAGTATCATGAAGTTCCTTGAGTTCAAAAGCAATGACATCTTTTTTACACTGGATTATTTCACAGACCACATCTTTTGCGTATATACCGTGAGTTAATAAGATTCTCAATGCCGAAAGGTCATTGGCTTTTTCCTGTGAAATCTTAATTAATTCTGCTTGTATCTGTACGACTTGTACCGTATTCCAATGATTAATTAATACTTCAAAAATCCAGTACACCCATTCTTGATCATCGCTGTGTTGATTTAGTACATCTTTAACATATGGAATCATCGGATCCCCTATTTCAAGTAAAAAATCAGCTATTTCCCCCGCGCCTGGCCAATTCCTATCTTGTATCCATTCAAGTAAACCCGGCAATATGCTTTTCACACGTGGATATCCTAAACGTATGACTGTTTCAGCCGCTCCATCCCAATAGTCTTTTGATATAGGTTGTACTAATAAATGCAAATCTTCATCCTTTATGTATTGTAGCTTATTAATTGCATCTTCCTTTTCCTCTTGGGGTGTGTCCCATGATAATTTTTTGATTAGACTAGATACTTCTTCCACTAGATTCACCCTTCGAACTTGAATTTTTCACCTATTAAAATCAGTACTGTTCACTCTATTGTATTCTTCTACTAACTTGATATATCGATCTTTATCCTCGTTTAACATCCATTCGAATAATCCCTGTAAATCTTTAAAAATATATGGTTTTACTTTATATGGAATAGCCTGCAAGGTACTTTCATCTTCAACTAAATGTTCATAAAAGCCAACACAAATAGCATTATGCATATAAGGACTTCGCTTATATTGGTTAAAACACCACTCCGCATAATTATAAATTTTCTCCTGTTCTGTCAAATCATTATTTCTATGCGCTTCTATAATTCTATCTCGCAGAAATACCAATAAAGAATAGATAGAATCATCTTTATGATTAAAATGAAACCTGAGATCATAAAACAATTTTTGGGCAATTCTCCTCCATGCACTCATAGTTATCGCTTATTCCTTTCTCTCTACGTAAACCCAAAGAAATGCAAAAATAATTACACAAACAAAAAAAACAAGTACAGAGTTATCTCATTTCACCACGCCGTTCTAGCTACAACACTGCTTTCTTCCGCTTTATTATCCAAATTATTAATAAGACGATAACCGATGTCCCCAATAAGAAATACATCCAAATCGTTTTTTTAACCAATTCATCATTGGGATAATGGCCTTTATTATAAGCTTTTACAAAGATATCCTCTTGGGTCTTAATAGCAATAAAATCTTTTGGATCGGTATTGATAATTGAGTAGTAGGGCGTACCTTTAGGATAAATATTCGAGAAATTCCCCCTGTACGTGCCTTCCTCATCGGAAAATTTAGTTACATGCCCTATCTTCTTATCGATTTCTTCCGAGGGGATGAGTTCATCGTCTGATATTTCGTAGATGTCACCTGAATAAACAACAAACGAACCGGCCCAATCCGCGGAGACCGTATGCAATGGCAATAAAGCAATTATGGCTAGAATTACAATAATGAATTTCTTCATCTCAACCTCCTAGCTTTGGGATTCGATTGATTTATAGATTGTTTTGAACTCTTTTCCATTATTTAATCCATCAATAAGCTCCACTAAACCTGACTTTCCAACGATTCCAAACCATCTATTAATTTCTGAATGGGCGATCTCATAATTTTCTTTTACATGTGAGGGTTCATAAAAGTCATCTCTACTACTTAGCTCATTTATCTTGTCAAAACTTATAAACTTATCGCTGTTATATCTATAGTCAACTAAGGTAGCCAAACCTTCATCAAACCACACAGGAACCTTATCCTTATTCTTCAACCTCTTTCTTAACTCACTATGCATCAATTCATGGGCGATCACATCCGCGTTAAATCCGTCTGGACCAATAACAATGTAATTTCCCCAATAAGTATAATAAGTCTGGCCCGTTCGATTCTTCTGAGCATACTTCTCTAGAGCGTGTGGAGATTGAACAAAAAGAAGGGTTGGATTGTCTTTTAAATCTTCGAAGAACCCAGGAACTCTCTCCCTCGATTGTTCGAAATCGTTCAAAAGTATCGTTGTTGTGACCTCTGAAATATCTGGTTCTACATAAACATGCTTACCTTGCTTCTCCATACTAGAAAATTCTACCATCATTGCATTAACAGGTTGAGGATTTATCATATAGACTACAATCAGCATCAGAAGTAAAAAGGAAAGAAATGCGGTGATGATTATGGGTTTCTTTGATTTCATATATCTCACACTAATCATAGTTTTTAATGAAAATCTTAAACGAGCTCTCAATAGCGTCAAAATCAGTCGAGCCAATAATTTGATCCATAACCTTGCCATCAGAGTTCATAAAAAACAACGCAGGAAAAGCTTGTTCACCAAATTGTTTATGGAGATCACCTGTTTCATCTAGGAGAACGGGATACTTAATGTTGTAATCCGCCACGTATTGTTCTACTTCAGAAAGATCATCTTGATAAAGCAAATTGATTCCGTATATGTTCACTCTATCTTTATATTTCTCATACAATGAGACAATCTTAGGAGCGTCGTCATTACAATATGGACACCATGAGGTGAAAAATACGAATACAGTGGGTTTCTCCGAGAAGTCCACTTGTATTTTGTTTCCATTCGCCAACTCTTTTAGTTCAATGTTTTCAGGATACTTAATGGGTTTAGCAGTGTTGTTTACCACGACAAATATAATCGAGCTTAATGCAATCAATAATATAAATGTACTTACAATAATAGATGTTTTCTTCAAAAATAATCCGCCCTTTTCTAATCTATTCACCCACTGCTATACATTCTCTTCCACTAAACCTATATCCTCCATATTGATCATTGAACAGCTCAAAACAGCCCCTACTTCAGAAATTTCTCTTAGGCGGGGGCTTGATTTATACTTCCTTAGTTACATTGAGCTTTTTCCATTTACGAATCTTCGAACGAAAAGTCTTGAACGGTGCAACGGAATTGATATGAATCCATTTGACCATAGGCCATCTTGGATTCTTCCCTGTCCAATTCCGGACTCCTTGTGTAAAGAGCTCTTCATCACTTAAAGAATCAATCCAGTTCTGCCATTGCTGTTCTGTTTCTTTAAATAAAGATCTTAATTCGTCTAATGAGTAGGTAGCATATGTATGATAAAACGATTGATATAATCCGCCAAGTTGATTCCATTTATAGTCCGGTGAAGGCGTAATGACGGTTTCACCTGCTTTTTCATCCCTATCCCATTTCATTACAAGGTTCAACCAACCCAATTGATAGGCAAGGATTTCTGCAGGAGTACGATCGACCCCTTCCATTCGAATGTCTTTTTGAGCATTCTCAATGCCCTCAAATTCATGATCAAGAGACAGGTAGGCCGTATGTATAGCATTTTTCAATGCTTCTTTAGATGGATAGTCGTTTGTAGACATCTTAACTCTCCTTTATGTGCTTAACTCCAGAACATGCCTCTACTATCGTTATCAACAATTTCCAGTTGCTTCTCAAAATCATCTTGGGGGGCAAAATCATCGACAAAATGCCACATTTCTTACTATCTCTCCAATAGATTTTCCATTTATTTTCTTCAAATCGAAATTGTGCGATGGGTAACTCTACCCATACTTCACTCATATATGCAGGCCTTTCTTCATTTAAAGTAACGCTATTCCCTCTGAACTTATAGTTAAGCCTGATTTGGTTTCTTACATGCTTTGGAATCTTCGCTTCAATGTAAGTCGACAATATCTTTTCAATTCTCTTTTTAGTAAATGAATCCAGCAACTGAACACCCTCTTAGTAGTAAATTTGATCTTATAAAGTTATATTCTCACCCACAACAATACACTTACTGTCACTACCATGCCCGATCTCGTTCGTCTTCACGATAGGAATCCCGCTGATTTCCTTCAAATACGCTTCAACGATTGAAAATTCATTATAGCTCTCAAGCTCAGTAAACGACCCAAGAATCACTCCAGCACATTTATCAAAAGTTCTAGCTTGCTGAAGCTGAGCAAATAAGGAGACGATTTTGTTAGCTCTGCCACTTAAACTCTCTAAGAATAAAATCTTGTTCGAAGGGTCTGGAAAATAACTTGTTCCTGCTAGCTTCATAAAACATCGAATATTGCCGCCAATTACAATCCCACTCATCTGGTTCCCACGGACCCAATGAAAGTCGAAATCGTAAAGATCGTTATGTCCTTCGAAAAATGTTCGATAAAAAGCAGCTTGCTGCTCCGCACCATCAGAAGATACGAGATTCATCAACTGATAGTGATAGGATTTTGAATTACTTTGCGTATGTAAAGCGTTCAAAATAACGGACAAGTCACTCATTCCGAAAAAAGGCTTCGGATGCAAACGAATATTATCGTAGTCGAGATATTCCAAGATCTGGTTCGCGGAATCCCCACCTGAAATATCAAAAATCGCAAGAATTTCATCATTATTAAATAGACGATTCAACTCCGTTGCTCTTTCCTTAGGATTGCCACTGAAATAACCATCTCTTCTAAACAAGGTGTTAGACATTACTACCTCTAGACCAACTGAGTTCAGAATTCTAATTAATTCTTCTACTTTAGGCAGGTTCTCCAGTCTCACACCATCAGAACAAGCGATAAGTCCTACTTTATTCCCTGGAGTGAGTTTTAAAGCTTTGCTCATCTTAGTTAATCCTTTCATTTCTAATATAACCGATTCTCATAGCTATCCTTTAATCCCTTTGATACATCCTCTTGAGAAATCCCAAGCTCTTTCGCATGTTCTGCAATGATTACTGAGGGTTTAGGCAGCTCTGCTTTCAATGGCCAATACGTATCATCCCATAGATGTGATCTTTTAAAAGCTTTAGCACAATGCATATAACACTCTTCCACTTCAACGGCAATGCCCAATTTCGGTAGTTTACCTTGAGCCTCCATATGAACCATTATTTCTTGATCTTTGATAATCCTTGCATGTCCATTTATTCTTAAGGTTTCTTCAAGACCGGGAATAATAAATATCAAACCCACTTTTGAATTTAAAAGGATGTTGCGCAAAGAATCAAACCGTCGATTACCAGGTCGCTCAGGAATCACTAAATGTTTGTCGTCTAACACATATACAAAACCTGCAGCATCCCCACGCGGAGATACATCACAATTGCCTGATGAATCACTTGTTGCTATAAAGAGTAACGGTGATTTGGATATATAATCTCGGGAATGATGATCGATGAAGGTTATACTCTTATTGTTAACCAATTCACTGGGATACCCATACATTGACCTTAACTCTTCTTCAGAGTCTATAACTTCTTTGAAAATATTATGGTTCATCTTTCTCCCCCCTATTTTCGCAGTTTAAAAACCAAAAAATCGCTGCAGCGAAAATCCTCCTCAAAAGACGGATACTTCTCAAGCATTTCAGCAGATGGCTTCGGCTCGATCATTTCTTCAATTTGAAAGCCAGCCCGTACAATCGTATTTACATAACTGGATAACGTCCTATGAAAAATCAGAAACTTTTCCTCTTGATCTATAGGGAAGATCTGATTATAAGTGCCCTCGTAAAAATAATTATCTACTTTCCAATAAAGCTTCTCACCAGTATCCGACTTCACCCATCCGCTACCAGGGGTTACAAAGCAAGGATGTGGAATTGAGAATATAAACGTCCCTCCATCAACTAACAACCGATACATTTCATGAATCGCCATCTCATAATCAGATAAGTCATGAATCACCATGTTAGAAACGATGAGATCATAACTCTCATTCTGAAGAAAGCTGAGATCTTCACAATTGCCATGATGGAAGTTTATCTTTAATTCCTCTGGTGATTTACTCTTGGCTATCGTTATCATGTTCTGCGAGTAATCAACGCCAGTGACTGAGGCACCTGCCTTAGCTAACATTCTGCTTAAATATCCTTCACCACAGCCTGCATCTAGCACCTTCTTATTTTCAACAGAACCCATAAGACTGAATAAAGCTGGATTCAAAAAAATTTCTCGATGGATATCCCCGTTTTTGCTGTACGAAGTTGAGATTAGTTCTGCGTATTTATCCCATCTTTTTATGGCCTCTTTACTGCCCAATTCATCATTCATTTGATCACCTCTAAATTTCTGAAATAATCCATTTTACTGTCGATAAATCCATTGTCAAAGTCAGCTGCACCAATAAGCTCACCTTCACTGAAACATAAAGCAAATAACCAAAGCTGTCTAAGCGCAACGAACATAGGTACAGCACTAATATCATTGTCACTGAGATCTCTTAAACTTTTATATCCATTTAAAAATGATGCCCATAACCGTTCTACTTCATCTTTATCATGGCCGCTATGAATCTCTCTTGCCAATCTAAACTCAGCGATATCATAGGCTCTCCATCCGTAACCACAAATATCGAAATCATAATGAGTTAATTTCCCTTCGTCCGTGAAAGTCACATTCGTATTCCCATGCAAATCGCCATGGCAGATGCCCCAGTCGAGCCCCGCTTCCAGATGTACTTCAATCTGCGCTTTTAATTGTATGGCAAGGTCATACAGGAATTGATAATCCTCTTGTCGATGGCTCATATGCAGTTTGATCGTATGAAGCGGTTTCTCAATTAAATGTTCAAAATCAAGCTTACCTCTTACATGTTCACTCTTAAAGTTGTCCGTAGCTGTGTGGATTTGTGCAACTGACTGACCAAATAAATAGCTGTCTTCTACCGCATGAATAGGCTTTTCATTTCCTACAGCAAAACTAAACATAACGCCATACTTCACACCCTCAGGCACCAAAAATTCATTAAATATGATCCCATCTTTTCGAGGAATAGGAATGGAGACGTTTACACCTTTTTCGTGCAAATCGTTCAACAATTCTAATTCAAAATCAATCTCCGATCTACTCCGTCTATCCGCACGATAAACACGAAAGATGTATTTTTCCAATGCCGTTTCTAAGATGTATGTATCGTTCATGCCTCTAAGAAAATACTGCAACTGTACTGGTTCTGGAATCTCATAATGCTCTTTAATATGTAATAATAATGCGTCTGTTGCCAACAGTGAGTATGTAATAGGAAAAAAATTCAAGTGTATCCCATCCCTTTAGGTTTTTGATAGTAATATTTACACCATACCATATTTAGGGAGTTGAATCATTTTCTTCTTGAAGCTGTGAAACCAATGTATGGAAATATAAGTATAATAATACAGAATCAATTACATGGAGGTGTTCGAATGCGTAAATCACCGTTGATATTGAGTATGATTTTATTATCCCTAACGTTAATTATGGGCTGTAGTTCAGAAGTGGATGATGCCACTAAAGCCGCTGAGAAGTACAAAAATGTTGAATATACCATTAAGGTTTCTGATGATTTATTTTCTGAGGAATCCATTCTAGCCCGAAATGAAGAAATGAAACCGTACTTTACTGAATACTATACCGAAAAAGCTATAGGAAGCCGAATCACAACTATCCCTTTTCAAATCGCTAATAAACAAGAGCTTTCTTTAAAACCAGATAATCTAAAGTTCACCCTTTCCGAACAAAAGAAAAATATTGTTGAGTTAAAATATACTTGTGATCTTGTTTTGTTGGATAAGAATGACAAAGAAAGTAAACGTGTCCCTTTGGAGGGAATACTGACTATGTTTGATGTGGATGGTCAATGGTTAGTGCAAGGAGATCGTTTTGACTCGGAGGCTTTAATGAAATTGATTTATGACTAAACACCCTTCATATACCATATTATTACTGGAACATATTATCTAACAATAGTAATATTAATTTCCAGTACATAGTAATATGATAAGGAGCTAATGAGTCATGAAGCGAACTGCATGGATCATAGTAACATTACTTTTATTATTGGGGAGTATTCCAATTACTGCGTCAGCAAAAGCACCAACTGTAAAATCATGGAAGACACTTTACTCTGAGTATATCAAGAAAACGTTAATGGATGCTACTAGAGACAGGTCTTATGACGGTGACTTCAATTATTTCACTTTAGTAGATTTGAACTTTGATGGTACTCCTGAACTTATACAGGGGTATTCTTTACGATTCATTCAGCCCATCAACATTGCTCTAACCGTCCAAAATGGAAAAGTCATTCCATTCAATTATCAAGGAAAACTGAAGGATATTTCAGAGGGTATATTTAATGTAGGTATGGGTGGATTTCTACCGCGCGATGAAAATCGTGGCCTGCATCTCTATAAGAACAAAAAAGATGGAACATTACGTTATATCGCTTTTGTAGATGGCAGTGGTTCGTACAATTCTAATTTGCAGGTTTTCGAGATTAGTTTCCAAGGAACCAAATTTAATGACAAAGAGATATTCTTGGTCGACATTCCAGATCAAGAAAAAACGGATGATTTGCCAAGCTATTATGTAAATCAAAAAGAAGTGAATAAATCCGCCTATGATAAGGCGTATAAGCAATATTTTTCAAACTTGACGTTAGTACCAAGTAAAGTTATCACTGCAAACTATACAGACCTGTTTAATAATGAAGTTAACAAATTCGTTCCAAATGGAATCGCTAATTTTATAAATCGTTATTCTTCATCCAAATAAAGCTTGTTGATTGATCCTCCTTCAATAGATAAAAAAGCAGACTGCTCACCATAGCAATCTGCTTTTTTGATTAAATTAGCTTTTTACTCATCCGATAATTAACTAACAGTACTCCTTTTCGTTCTACACTTTGTTTCATCATAAGCTGGTATCCCTGTCGTTCAAAAAAGGGTCTAGCTGTAATACTTGCTTCGGTATCCATTTCATGAAGACCAAGCTCTCTCGCCTTCATTTCAAGCTTGTTCACGAGAGCAGAGGCTACGCCTTGGCCTTGGAAATCTTTGTGGACATAAAGACAATCCAAATGTCCTTCCAACGTCATATCCGAAAAGCCAACTATGTACCCGTTAATTTCGGCTACATAAGTAATATTTTGACGTAAAGAAGTGCTCCAAGCATCAAGTTTGAGGGTCTTTTCCTCTTTAGGTGCCCAAGCATCAAGCTGTTCTTGTGAATAATGTTGTTTGTTTACGAAATGAACTGTCTCATAGAACAATGAGATAAGCTGACTAATATCCGATTCTTGATAAGCTCTAATTTCCATTGCTTGTTCTCCTTGCTGGCATTGCTACAACCCCACTACATCTTTAAGCTCCAGAAGAGAACTAATCATATAGTTAGGCTTGAGGTCTTTAGGAACCTCTATATTCTGGCGATTGTAATAGCAGAAGTCAATGTCAGAATTCACAGCACCATGGTAATCATCTTGTAAAGAATCCCCAACGAACAGCACTTCATGATTGCTTAGCTGTAGATCTATTAAAGACATTTCAAAAATCCTTTTATCAGGTTTTCGGATGCCTACCTCATCAGAGATCATTATGGATTTGAATATTTCATAGATCTTACCGGCTTGCAGTCTTTTTCTTTGTGCCTCACTGATCCCATTGGTGATAATCCCCAGAGCATACTTATCTTTAAATGAAGTTAAGATCTGTTCCGCTCCTTCTTCAAAATAACAGGAATTGCAAAAATAATCCCAATAAGTATCTGACAGTTTGCTATGAAAAAGCTGATCCTGTTTAAGGGTGTCTCTAAAAGAATACCTCAATACCTCTCCTATAGTCTTCACCTCACCACCACCCACAAAGTTCATCCAATGGCGAAAATTATGACCTGAAAACTCTCCATAAAATAAAGACCACGCCTCAATATCTTCTACGAAGAGATTATGATCGTTACAGGTTCTTTTCATCGCTTCGATTTCACAAGCACTATAATTTATTAATGTATTATCTAGATCAAATATAATGGCTTTGTACATAATATCCTCCCCGAATAATGTTCTTATCTATCATAACATGAACATTAAAGTTTGGATAAAATTAACAAAAGGTTTTCATCACTCTGAGGTACTCATGAACTCTACTAGATCAATTTTCTGACCTGTTTTAGCACTTTCCAGCGCTCCAAATACCATTGCCATACTATACCGATTATCTCTACAATTTGTCTCTGCTGGACGCTCTTCTGCTAGTGAAAGGAACATTTCCTCCAAACATCCTTGATGGAAGGTTTTGTCCATATTAACAGCTTCTCCATTTACACGCTCTACATCACGAATAAATTTATCACTCTGATCTCCTGATACGACTACCTCTGCATATGGCATCTCATGACCATCCCAAATCGCAGTTCCTTTTTCCCCATTCAGACGCCAAGCTGCTTCCCAAGAGGTAGAGGCACCTTCTGCACACCAAGACCCCTGATAAGTAAATACAGATCCGTCCGACATCTCAAAGATACACACTGCCGACGCATTCCCCTTATACCATGATCCGGGAGGATTAAACTCCTGACAGTAAACGGAAATCGGATTGGCTCCACTAATAAATCGGGCCTGATCAAAGGTATGAATCGCCATATCCAGCAGCAGAGGACTTTCCATGACATCACGGAACCCTCCGAAATGAGCGCCGAGGAAAAAGCTAGAACTGATGTATCCTACTCTACCAATGGTGTCAGACTCGATTAAGTTGCGCAAAGAACGAATACGAGGGTCATAACGTCGGTTCTGCATCACAGCATGGGCATTTCCGGTTCTTTCAGAGATCTCAACAATCTTAGTGCACTCTTCCATAGTCTCGGCCAGTGGCTTCTCACTAAACACATTACATCCGAGTTCTAATGCAGTGCTAGAAATGCTGTAATGGCTTCCTGGAACTGTAACGTCAAACACAAGATTAGCTTCAGTCGCCTGAATTGCTTCTTTAATGTCAGTAAACGTCAGACAAGAAATCTCATGCTTTGCCGCCATCGCTTGTGCTGACTCCAATCGTATATCTATAAGTGCAACAATCTGAGTATCTGAACGTGATAAAGCGTATTCAATCCAGGCGTTAGCCATTCCTCCGCAACCTGCAACCGCTACACGGTACTGTGCTGTCATCATTCTCCCCCTCTACGGTTACAGCGGATTAGGTACAAAGCTACCGCCCCGGCATTGTTTTAAATAATTTAAAGCATGTACTTGTCCCATCATTTCCAGCTCATCCCGATAAACAGGATCATGCCAGCCTTCAATATCAATCGTACCTTTATAACCTGCCTGACGCAAAATAGAAATAACATCAGTCCAGTTCGTATCTCCAAAGCCGGGAGTACGGTGCCATACATAAGGATTGGGGCCATGAATTCCATATTCTTTTACGATATCCCAAGCGATGGTGGCATCCTTACCATGTACATGGAAGATCTTATCTGTCCATTTACGAAGCTGCGGAATCGGATCAATTAATTGGACCATCTGATGACATGGCTCCCATTCGAGTCCTATATTATCAGCAGGCACAGCATTGAACATCTTCTCCCAAGCTAATGGATTGTGAGCAATATTCCAGTCACCTGATCCCCAGTCTCCACCCATGGAACAGTTCTCGAAGGCAATTCGCAAACCGCGATCCGCTGCTCTTTTGGACAACTCTCCAAACACCTCGGTGAACTTCGGAATAGATTCATCAATGGATACCCCTGGTAACCTTCCTGTAAAACCTGATACCATATCCGTTCCGAACAAATGAGCATGATCAATCAGTCGCTCCCAGCTCGCGATTGCATCGGAATTATCACCAGTATTCGTCAATGGATTGCCGAAGATCCCAACAGATGAGATCACGAAGTCATGTTCTGCTGCAAGCTCTTGCACACGCTTTCCAGTTTCCACGAGATCTGTTTTCCCTGTAGTTTGCCAGAAGGTTAAGCTAAAAGATTCAAATCCATGTCCTACTATTTGTGGAATCACTCTTACAGCGTCGCCGCCGCCTACTAATGTTCCAATTCGCATTGTATCCTTCATCTTGTGACCACTCCAATATTGGTTTATAGTAAGTGCTATAACCCGAGTATATACTGCTTCTGAGCTTAAAACTCTTATTATCTTGTGTTTATATAGTCGTATCTTGTGGGAGTTGAGTGAATTATGAGTTATCCTAATGATCTTAAAGAATATCCTCAATTAGAAGAAAAAACGTATCCATTCCGTTTATTTTTTAATGAATGCAAGAACGCAAAGATCGGTCAGAATATCCTGTATTTACACTGGCACGAGCATTTCGAAATCATCATTATGCAAGAAGGCAGCGCCATTTTTCACATAGACAGCAAGCCCTATGAACTGCATGCCGGAGAGGTATTGTTTGTTCCCTCTGGAGGTTTGCATGTTGGGTACAGTCTGCGGGATGATCATGTTCGTTTTATCTCCGTCGTATTCCATAGTTCTTTATTTAAAGATTGGAAGCAGGATCCTCAGCATGAGCAGTTTGTAATCCCTTATTTAGAGAATCGTTATCAGCTGCCGGTCAAACCTGCAGAGCTTGTTCCGACCTGCTCCACATATTTTTCTCTTCTGGATACCATCGTTGATGAAGTACTGCAGAAGGGACCTGCTTTTCAACTGGTCATCAAGAATCAACTGCATTTACTCTTTGTGCTGCTCTCTCGCACCTTTCTACCTGAACAAGTATCCGGTAGAACGAATGAGCGGCACTCCTTTAATCGCGAACGTTTTAAGCCACTTCTAGAGTACATGGAGAATCATTTCGATGACAAAATGACCGTAGAAAGCGCCGCAAGATCCGTAAATCTAAATCCATATCATTTCTGTAAAACCTTTAAGAAGCTAACAGGTCGAACCTTCATCGATTATGTTAATCTTTGCCGAGTAAATGAAGCAGAGCGATTGCTGCTCGAGACCAATTTTACAGTGACTGAGATTGCAGGTAGAGTCGGCTGCGACAATCCCAATTATTTTACCAAGCTGTACAAGCAGTACAAAGGGATCACCCCTTCAGGGGTTCGAAAATAGGCGATTCTCTCTATTCACGAAAAATAGCACCGTTTGCCTCTCCCAAACGGTGCTGGCTATTGGATTATTCCGTAGCATTAAGCTGTAACCTCCGCACACTTGCAAGCGCGGGAAAAGATTCATCCACCATACCGGTACTCCATAGCTCAACCTGCTGTCCAACCTTCAAATCCTTAAAGCTAATCGATTCTCCAGCTTCATTAAACATTGTTGACTTCTGATTGAATGAGAACCAGTAAGAGGGATCTTCCATGCCAGGTTCAAGGATGAGAATCCGCTTCGCCTGTTTGGTATCGATATCTACGATTTGACCTATTACATGTGGTTCGCCTAGCTCTGAAATGTCGTAGGTCAACATATCAGGAGCGATCCATTTTTCTATCTCAAGTATGGCCGTTTCAGCATAATCAGATGGAATTGTAATCGTTACTTTATTACCAATCGTGTCCACACCGGAACCGTATAGATTAAGCTTCTGATAGAGTTCTTGTTTATGCAAAAGCTCTTGTGCAGCTAATAACTCTTGCATCGAATATTTAACATCATGGAGCTCATAAGTACCTGCCGCGAAAGTCTGAGCAAACCGCTGCTCAATCTGCGAGTTCAAACCCACTATATTGATATGAACCTTATTATCCTGTAGATAGATATCTCCGTTAGGAATCTTCTGAGCGGATAGGAAAGCTTTAATCGCTTCAGGATCACTGGAGTAAAGCACTTTTTCAGCTTTAGGATCTTCTATTCCAGCGCTCGCAGTAGGCGAGATATCTGGAGTTGCAGTAATTGCAACAGCTGGAGCCGGCTCCTTATTCGATTGTTGATCTTCTGAACATCCACTTATGAATAGTATAATAACAGAAATCCATATCCAGCCACCAAGCCACTTACGCATCCTTGTCACTCCCTCACTCTTTATCTTCTCAAACGGAGATTGGAAGTGATAGGTTGCAGATTCAGAATGAATTCTCTAATCTAATGTATAAGGAGCGAGTCCAATCGGAAGAGCTTCAGGACGGGTGCAGGTACTCTTCATTTCGTAGAATGAATGAGTATCTGAAGAATCATGGAATGCCCACATCGCTTCTAGTACATGATAAGCCAATTCTCCACTGGCGCGGTGCTTTCTTCCCGTCCGAATGGCATATGCCATATCCGCTGGACCAATTCCGCGTGTATTTTGATCATATCCAGATAACAGCGTTTGCTCTGTCCATTCATTCTGACCCATGAGCCTGAATTTCACCGGACCGCCAAAGTTATTAGGATCCGGAACTTGAATCGTTCCAAGTGTTCCGTAGATTTCTATATGCGGCAGGTTACTGCCGCCAAAGATATCAAAACTTGTAATCAGCGTTGCTATGGCTCCATTCTCAAATCTTAATGTTCCGGCAACGTGAGTTGGAATTTGAACAGGAATTTTATTACCCGATTTCTTCTCACTTGTAATCGTGCGTTCGACTAGCGCTTTACCAGTCATCCCGCTAACCGTACGAATTGGACCCAATAACTGCACCAATGCTGTCAAATAGTATGGTCCCATATCGAACATTAGACCTCCACCAGCGGCATAGTAGAATTCTGGATCTGGATGCCAATGCTCATGTCCACGCCCCATCATAAACGAGGTGGCTGCAACGGGCTGACCAATTACACCCTCATCGATCAATTTGAGCGCCGTCTGAATGCCGGTTCCAAGGAATGTTTCCGGCGCGCTGCCTACTAGTACGCCCTTTTCTCGAGCCGCTGACAGAACTTCGCGTCCTTCTTCTCTCGTCACAGCAAGTGGCTTCTCAACATACACATGTTTACCCGCTTCGATAGCTTTCAGGCATACATCCGCATGAACAGCTGGAATCGTCAGGTTGATAACGATCTCTATCTCCGGATCATTCAGTAATTGCTCTGTGGTGTAAACGCTTGGAATATTGTATTTATCGGCTTGTTCCTTCGCTCTCTCCAAGTCCAAGTCCGCACATGCAACTAGATCAAGAATCTCGAACTTCTGACAGTTCTCCATATATATGCTACTGATTTTACCGCATCCGATAATTCCTACTTTGACTTTATCCATTCGTTGATCGCTCCCAGAGATTATTGACTGTCTGCCATTCCGCTATAGCTACTACTAACCGCTGAAATTTGGGATTGTGCGCGAACTTTACCCTCGGCAGCCCATAGCAGTCCTCTGCGCATCATTTCCTTTACCTGTGGCATAGCTACAATATCGGCATGATGTCCGAGTGAATTATAATACACTCTGCCATGACCCCACCGTTTGGTCCAGGCTACTGGCATATCCACGGCTTTGTTGAAAGAATGTGGGCCTTCAACAACTGGAAAACGAGTCGTTGCAAGTACTTCTACAGCTGGATCTACATGCAGATAATATTGCTCTGAACAAACGGTGAAGTCTTCTAATCCTTCTACGAGAGGACTTGAGCTTTGGCAAATCTCTACGGTGTAGTTCACACCATCATTGCCGGGATGAGCTACCCATTGCCCCCCGGTCATAAACTGCCAATCCACATTATTTCGGAAAGAATCACACATCCCGCCATGGCAACCCGCAAGACCCGTTCCGTTCTGGACAGCTGCCGAGACATTATTCACAAGATTCTGTTCGATTGTACCCATCGTCCATACCGGAACGATCAAATCTAGTTCAAGAAGCTTCTCCGCATCGGCAAAAGCCTCAAGTGTATTCGATACCTCAACTTCAAATTGTTCCTTTTGCAGTACTTTAGCGAATATATCAGCTACCTGTTCAGGCTCATGACCATCCCAACCGCCCCATACTATCAATGCTTTTCTCATCTTTCGCACTCCTTCTAATAGAGATTGTTCAAACACGCATTTTTGTTGATTACATCTCAGAGATATCGACCCACCGGCGCTGTTCAATAGAGCGTTCTACCGCTTCTAACACAGCTTGGCATTTCACTCCATCATGGAAATTAGGTACAGGCTGACGTCCTTCTTCAATCGCGTTAGAAAGCTCCAACATTTCGTGAATAAACGTATGTTCAAAACCAATCGTATGACCCGGCGGCCACCAAGCCTCCGCATATTCATGAGCTGGGTCCGTTGCTAGCACACGCCGAAAGCCCTGAACATCCTCTGTATCTGAGGTTAAATAAACCTCGAGTTCATTCATTCGCTCGAAATCAAATTTCACACTTCCAAGGCTTCCGTTGATCTCAAAAGAATTGGTAGAGCGATGACCTGCTGCGAATCTTGTAGCTTCAAAACTACCTAAGGCACCGTTATCAAAACGGGCTAAAAACAATGTGGCATCATCTACAGTTACCTTGCCCTTAGGAGCATCCTTATCCCCTTTTGCACTTAATCCTGTCATTTCAGCAGCAAGTGGACGTTCTTTAATGAAGGTCTCACTCATACCGATTACTTCCTTCACATCACCTATTAAGAAATGTGCGAGATCAATGAGATGCGCACCCAAATCACCATGTGAGCCTGAACCCGCAATCTCCTTCTGCAATCTCCACACTAACGGGAACTCCGGATCAATAATCCAGTCTTGTAGAAACCAAGCCCGAAAATGATAGATCTTCCCAAGCCGCCCGCTCTCTACTAGCTTTTTAGCAAGTCTAACCGCCGGTGAAAAGCGATAATTAAAACCAACCATATGTGTAACCCCTGCATCTTCAGCGGCTTGCAGCATTTCACGGGAATCCGCCAAGGTCAGTGCGAGTGGTTTTTCACAAAAAATATGTTTACCAGCTTTGGCTGCTGCTAGAGCAATCTCCTTATGTGCATTACTAGGGGCATTTATATCAATAAGATCGACATCCTCACGAGCGATTAGATCTTTCCAATCCGTAACACAATCCGACCATCCTAACTGAGTGCCAGCCTCTGCAAGCGCTTCAGCATTCCGTCCACAAATCACAGACATCTCAGGTTTAAGCGCTTTCGGGAAAAACATTGGCAAACTGCGATAAGCATTACTGTGCGCCTTACCCATAAATTTATAACCGATCATTCCAATGCGAAGCTGTTTCATCTTATTCCTCCTCAGATTTCTTAGATTTAGATGAAGCTCGTATTACTAGTTCAGTCGGTAAGTTAATCTGGATAACTTGGGAGGGGGTTGATATTTCTGAGCGACTATTCCCCTGTAATTCTAATACCTTAGATACAGCAATTTCTCCTAGCTCATAAAAGGGAACACGCACACTGCTTAAGGCTGGTGTAGTAAGCTCAGCAGCATCTGAATCATCATAACCCACCATGGCTGGGATGCGATCTCTTGGGATGCCTAGTTCCTGTAGACCTTGCTGCAATCCAATGGCCATGCGATCATTGGCCGCTACAATGGCATCAATCTCATTCAGAAGAGGCAACATCTTCTTGGCAGCAATAGCACCGCTTTTACGACTGAAGTTACCTTCGAATAGAAGTGATTCATCTAAAGGAAGGTTAGAATCCTCCAAAGCGCGCAAATAACCAGTTAAACGATCTCGGCTGTTCGAATAAGATGCTGGCCCGTTTAGAAAGGCAATCCTCGTAAAGCCCTGATCCAGTAAGTGCCTGACCGCTTGCCAGCTTCCTTCGACATGATCAGCATCCACCTCGTGAAAAGCCTCTCCTTCAAAATGCTGATTAATCAGGCAAAACGGATGACCTTCCTCCTTCAAACGTCGAAGTGAGGCTAGCTCACCTGGATCCTCTTTGGCACCGAGTACAATACAAGCATCAATCTTCCGCATCTTAAACAATTCGTTATAGTCCACTCTCTCTTCGGCATTTCGAAACAGCATTAACAGATCATAACCCTCTTCTCGCGCCTTACTCCCAATTCCACTTAATATTTCTGAAAAATAATAAGTGGAGAACAAGCGTGCATTTGGCAAATAAGGCATTACTACACCAAGGTGCCCACTTCTTCTACGAGCAAAGCTCTGCGCGAGTGAACTAGGGGTATATCCCAGCTTGAGCGCAGCCGCCAACACACGTTCCTTCGTTTCTTCCTTGAGCGGGCCTACGTTGTTTAACACGCGAGAGACTGTGGCTTCTGACACTCCGGCAAGCTCGGCAACCTCTTTACGGCTGGCGATAGAAATCCCTCCTACGAAAGCGCATTCAATAAATGTACGCGCGTACATTCTCTCATGAACAAAGTCCCTCGTCAACCCTTATTTTGGATATTCATTCATAATAAAACCCCTGAATTAATCAGGGGTTTTGCTCATTCTAAACGGTGTATTCTTAGGGTTCAGGGATGCCCCATCAACCACGCTTGTACATGCTTTAGGAACTTTTTAGTGGCGGGAGATGCGTATTTCATAGAATGTACAGCGATTCCAAGTGATCTGAAACTACGTTCTTCCAATTCAAGCATCGTTACATTATAATTCTGACGGGTTAATACAAGCTCTGGCAAAATACTAATTCCGAGTCCCTTCTCCACCATGGCCATAATGGCATAATCATCACCTGCTGAGAACTTAATATTCGGTTTGATGCCCGCCTTATCCAGTACACGCCTAACATCATAATCTGAACCAGCCTTCGGGATGATGAAATCCTCTTTAGCAATTTGGGATAAGGAGAGAAAAGGTTCTGCACTAAGCAGATTTTCTTTGGATACGATTCCTAACATCCGGTCCTTTTTTAAGGGAATCACTTCGAACTTCTCACGCGTAGGCAGAGAAATAAAACCACAGTCAACGACTCCAGCCTCGATCCATTGTTCAACCTCTAAATAACCACCTTCCATCAACCTGATTTCGATATAGGGGTATTCACTGCGAAATTGCTTAATCATTCCTGGCAGCCAATGCACGGATACACTTGTGAATGTACCGATGGTAATGGTCCCGACCTCTAGCCCATTTATATCTGCTACCTCCTGCTTCAATTTTTCATTCCACTTCAGAATTTCACGGATAGGCTGTAGTACTTGCTCCCCGTTTACCGTCAATTTAACGCCAGATCTATTTCTAATTAATAACGTGAAACCAAATTCCATCTCCAAGCTACTAATCGTGTGGCTAATTCCAGATTGCGTAAAGCCCAGCACATCTGCTGCTTTTGTTAAGCTACCTAGCTCTACAACTTTTAGAAAAATCTCATACTTATTGATGCTCAACCTCTATCCCTCACCTTTTTAAATTACATAAGTTTTACTCATGTATCCTATGATAAACATTCAGTTACCTTATGTATAGAGCCGTATTATACTAAATTGAGTTGAAAATGAAGAAGGATGGATGACGAGATGAAACCGCTCAAAGCTGAGCTGATGCTGTTAGTTGTAACATTATTTTGGGGTTCCTCCTACATATTTATGAAAATGGGGTTAGGCACGTTAGGCGAATTCAATCTGATTGCACTCCGCTTCGGACTTGCTTTTATATTAGCCACAGTGATCTTCCACAAACGTTTACGAAAAGTTGACATCAAAACATTGAAATATGGTGCTCTACTCGGATTTTTACTCCTCGGTGTGTTCACATGTATAACGTTCGGACTGAAGACCACGACAACCTCCAACGCTGGATTTTTAGTAGCCTTGACGGTCATATTTGTACCGATACTAGATCGTATACTTTTCAAAAAAAGAGTTGCACCTCCGCAAGTCTTTGGCTCCGTACTCGCTATAGCTGGCATTGGACTTCTTACATTAAACGCTACCTTAAAAATTGGGCCAGGTGACTTCCTCTGTATTCTTTCGGCGGTGTTCTATGCGGTACAGATCTTATTTACAGGCAAGGCTGTAAAAGAGTGTGATTCACTGAATATTGGAATCTTACAGTTGGGTTTTGCCGGAGGGTTTGCTTTAGTGTTATCTGCGCTATTCGAGACACCTTCGCTTCCTTCGACCTTACCAGCATGGATTGCGATCCTCGCACTTGGGATTCTCTGTAGTGCCTGTGGCTTCATCCTACAACCCATTGCTCAAAAATATACTTCACCTACACGCACCGGACTGATCTTCTCCCTTGAGCCGGTTTTCGCCGCGTTGTTTGGCTATTGGTTCGCCGCTGAAAAGCTATCGATACAAGGATATGCTGGTGCAGCCCTTGTTCTACTGGGGATTATAGCCTCGGAGCTACTCGGTAAAGTTACATTCAGCCCTAGGTGGGCTCAGAAGAAACCAGAACATCTATAGGATGATTTTCTCATATAAAAAAGGCGTCGTTAACTATACAAGCTGAACGATGCCTTTTTTTATTATCTAAGATTATCGTATAAATTAATGTCCCATCATCATTGCTGCATCTGCTTTCTGACTCTCATCGGAGGAGGAATCATTCGAGGAAAGCTTTGGTTTGCGCAGGATAATACTCATAAGTACACCTACTACAGCTATACAACCAGATAGAAAAAATACATCATCAAAACCTAGAACTGCTGCTGATAAAGGATTACTTCCTGCTTTCAATGCTCCCATATGCACAGTAATTTGACTTGTCAGATAACCCGTCAAGCCTGCTACGGCAAAGGCCACAACCACCTGCTGTGCCGCTGCTGTAAGCGATGTGACCCGGCTCACCAATTCACGCGGTGCTGCATTTAGAACATGTGTATTGAGTGGCATCATCGCTATACCCATCCCAAATCCTAATAAAGCAAGATACATCATAATGGTATTTAGACTTGTAGTCATCGAAATCCCAGACAGTAGGAATAGGGTAACTGTAATGATGCTCAGACCCACAAAAGCCAGCGGTCGTGCCCCTATCTTATCAAACAATTTACCACCAAGCGGCATGCCGATTACACAAGCTAAAGCTTGCGGAAGCAGAATCAGCCCCGTCTCTAGTGGTGTATAAGCCCGAATCTGCTGTAAGTATAGCGGCACGAACAGCATGGAACCAAACAGTGCGGCTTGCATGACCCATGTTAAAATAATGCCGCGGGTGAAATCTGAGGAGCGAAAGACGCGCAGATCCAGCAAAGGCTGTTTATGCCGCAGCTCAACGATTATAAATAGAATCAGTGCAACGCCCCCAACAGATAATCCAAGGATTGCTGGAGTCGATGACCAACTATTCGACCCACCTTCATTTACTCCATAAGCTAGCATGGAAAACGCAATCGGTGCCAGTATAATGCCAAGTATGTCGAGGTTGCCTTTACCGATCTTCTCCGTCTTGGGCAAATACTTAACACCAAGAATAATACCAACAATCCCAATCGGCACGTTAATCAGGAAGATCCAATGCCAGCTAACATATTCAACAAGCCATCCGGACAATATCGGGCCAAGTGCAGGTGCAAGCAGCATGGGAATCCCAAGCATGCCCATAATCGATCCTCTTCGTTCTGCTGGAGCTAACTTAAACACCATAGCCATCCCAATAGGAGCTACCATCCCCCCACCAAGTCCTTGGATCACACGAAAAATAACAAGCTGCGAAGAAGTTTGAGCCACAGAACATAACATGGAGCCAAGAATGAACAACGTGAGCGTCACCAGAAACACTTGTTTAGAACCGAAGCGATCTGTCATCCAGCCTGCGAGCGGTATTACAGCAGCTAAAGCTAACGTGTAACCTGTAATCGCCCACTGAATCGTTTTTAAATCTGAAGAAAAATAGTCCACCAGTTTGGGTATAGCCACATTCACGACGGTTCCATCCAGAATAACCATAATCATCCCGACGATAATAGCAAGAAGCGGGGGGAGGATCGCTCTTAGCGAGAAGGGCCGTTCTTCTGTCGGGCTACTCTGAGTAATTGATTTTGTCATCCAGTACTCCACTCTTTTCTCTAATTTAGTTAAATGCTTTAACAATTATTTCAAATTTTAATTTACCTTCGATGAATGTGAAAGTCAACAAATAAAACCCTTTTTTACAATATAAATACATTGCATTTACATTCATCTCAGAATATTTATTGAAACACAAAAAAGGCTATGCATGGTCCCAAGAAGAAATTTCTTCTTAAGGGACGCACACATAGCCTGTTGTTCTAAACCTAAATCTTTATTATTCTTAAGATTAAACGGAAGGAAGGTTTCCTTTTAATTCAACAATCTTACCAGACTTATTGAGAACAAACTCAAGGGACGCATCCGTTACAGCAAAGCCAAGTACACATTGTATTGACATTTGATCTTCTTTTTGAATACTTTCAGTAGACTTTATCCCATGGTAAGTACCAGCTCGTGCAGTAAAATCAGCCCAATATTTCTGTAAACCCGTAGTGGAAAGCGAACGCTTCATTTCATCACTAAAGAATCGATTCTCTAACTCTTGAAATTGTCCAGTGCTCAGCAGTCCCGCTATCACACTTGCTGTAACCTCGGGCGCATAAACTTCCACTAGATTAGCTTCAGCATTATAAGAGGTTACCAGTCCAGCACTAGTGAAAAAAGAGAGCGGAACATATAAGTGTTCCTTCCTAAACACAACATTATCCTTAAAGTCTCTTTTCTCTTTATCATTAATGGTAATATAGTCGTTTCCTACTTTATATTCAATCTTTTGTTTGACTCCGCTTAATGTAATGGTGTCCGTACTTTTTTGATAAGTGGTTTGATATTTCAAGACGCTTGATGCCTCTCTAAGGGGTAGCATGACCGTAGAACCGTTTGGATACGCTGAATATTGATCTGATTTCAGAACCTGACCATTCAAAACCACCTTTACTTCACTAGCATCTGCCCAAGCCGTAGAAGAGGTAGTTCCTCCAAATCCATTTACCAATAACAGTACACTTAACACTACAACAACCGCGATTTTGTTCATCCGTTCGAAACCTCCCTTTTTTTGACTATTAGTATTATGTGCGTTTCCAGCATCTGCTAATCCTAATGGTAGTAAAGCTCAACAAAAAAAGTGAATCGCTTCTTACATGGACATTCAAGTTCTAGGTTATTCCACCTTGAAGTCAAAATATTGTTTAGGATAAGGTTCCTTGATCAACGTAAAATGCCACCATTCTTTACTGTAAGGTTTAAATCCCTTTTTTACCATCGCCTCTTTGAGGATCGCCCGATTTGCTTTCTGAGTCTTGTTGATTAAGGGCGTATCGTAATAGGAGATGTCTCCGAAAAAATCAAAAGGGCTTCCCATATCAACTTCAGCTCCCGTTTCTTTATTTACGATCGTTAAATCGACGGTGCTACCTCTGGAATGGCCTGATTTTTTAGCTATAAAACCAAGTTTAAATAGATTACGTTTATCCAGTCGCGGATAATATTGCTGTTTCATTTTAGTATCTACGGCATTCTGTGACCATCTTACAAAATGATTCACCGCCGTCTGCGGACGATAAGCATCATAAATTTTAAGAATATACCCTTTGTCCGCTAAATCCTCACTTACAGCCTTCAAAGCTGTTGCCGCTGTCCGCGAGATTATCGCTAAAGGCGCCTTGTAGCCATCAATCCGCTTCCCCACAAAATTATTATCTCCGTAATATCGAATCTCATATTGTGCCGTTGGAATCACTTCATCCAGATAGACAAAACCTTGCGGTAAATGGTTCTTCTTCTCCATTTTCATTTGCTGCAGCACAGAGTCTGTTGAAGAGCCGACATAAGCAGCATCAGCACTACCTATAAACATACTGTTTGTCCACAACAACAGCACGACTGCGAAAACTGGAATTCTTATTCCTTTTGATCCTAATCTCAATTAATCCAGCCTCTTCTCAGATGTTGTCTTGTCTTTACATACTCTAATAATTACGAGTTTACGGTTTCAACTAGAAATTTTTCTATTACAGGAGTGAATTTATTATTCGTAGAATTAAGTAATTGTAGTAGCTTTTCTAAAATCGAAAGAATTCTAGTATCAACTTTGCTGTTTTTCAGTGCATTCTCATACGCCTTTTTTACTTCTGGTTTGATAACTTGCTCATCATAGTCATATGCAGGTGTATTACTTGTTCCATACAATAAGCGGGACGTTGCAATGAGAAGTTCTTTTTGAAGAACGGTTGAACGGTTAGAAGCAGGATATTTCGTCACAAAATCCTCTATTGCAAGCGCTCTATTCGTTAACTCGGTCCAACTGATTACAATCGCTGCATCAGATACACTCGGTTGATTAGATTCGGTGGCCATGATGTCAATATAAGCTGCGATGTCCTTCGTAATATACGGCTTAAAGATCTTAAATCCCTCATAATGCATTACCGGATAGTACATGCCCTCACTGGTCTCCAGCTTATATCCCTTATCCCGGCCTTCAATTAACACATTGCGTACGTTGGCATCTTTGATCGTATTAAAGAGTGAGGTATAGGTTAGATTTTTGCTTTTGGAAAAAGCACTGTTTATCTCTTTCTGCATCTTGTCCGGAAAAACCTTTTCTGAGTATACAGATAAATGTGCCTTCTGTGCATTCTCGAGCTGAAGTGTCATCTGAGTCGCTGTCCAGGTATCCACTTCTTTGATATGGTTAATTAAATAATTACGTGCGCTAGCAAGAGATGTCGGCTTCTGTACATACTGCTGGAATTGATTATAAACGCCTGCAGATTCCGTTGCCGTTGCGGCAGATACTGGCTCTATACCCAAAGTACTGAATCCTGTCACTGAACCAAGGGCTATAGCAATACTTAACAAGCCGGATTTTTTCCAGTTCAATAGATGACCTCCCTTTTGCCATATATGTAATTGTACTTAATATTTAGACATACGGGAAGATCCTGAATCTAATCCAGCACAGTATTATCTTGGACGCCTTCAATATCCTTCCTACGATAAATGCCCATCAAAAGTCCAATCGCAGCATATTCAAACCACACATGACTCCCATAGCTGAGGAAAGGAAATGGAATTGAGGTCAGCATCATTCCCCCACTCAAAACAGCAAGACCATAGGCAAATCTTATGGCAAGAAAGAATGCTAAGCCAACAACAAGTGCCTGTCCGTAAGGTTCACGAATCGCTCGTATCGTTGAAAGAAGCTTAATGAAAAGCCAGGTTATAACAGCTACCAGAAGCAATCCACCCGCCCAACCAAAGCAATGGATAAGATAGACTGGCAACATATCGGAGTAGACATACGGCAGCTTTTGTTCTACTGATCCGAATCCGTGACCCCACCAACCAGCTGAGCTAATCACTTCACGCATGACTTGATAAATATATCCATAACCTTCTGGATCTAAAGATGGATTTATAGCATTTATGAATCTAGCCAGTAAGTATTCACTATTTATAATAAAAAGTAGTCCAGCTATTAAAAAGAACCCTAACAACACGACGCTCTTTAACCAATCGCGAATAATCCATAAATACAGTACTAGTGAGGAGACAAGATACAACACTAACTCTGGAAGAGCGTTTAAAGAGATAAGCAACAAAGCGGGGAGTAACAAAATACCTACTTCGAACAGCCCACTTCGCCAAGTTTTCTTGATAGCTGCTTCCCTACTATTTACTAGAATCCCTACTAGCGCGACAATCAGCATAAAAGGACGATAGGATGTCATGTCAGGTAAAATGTTAAATATAGAAGGACCATAATTAATTCCATTTACTGTTACTCCCCAGAACATACTTGTTAAAATTCCTGTTATAGATAATCCATATAACACCCATGAAAGTCCCTTTAATCTTCTGAAATCAATGAAATACAATCCAAACATCAATACAATCCCAATGAGTATATTTATGGACTGCCGTCTAAGCGCATTATCTAAAAAAGAACCTTTAACAATATCACTATAGCCAGCATCCACTGAGCCCATTCCGATTAAACTAATCGCGGACAACAAAGCAATAACTCCAAACAATCCCCAAGGAACTCGTGGTTTATGTATTTGGTGAAGTTCCTTCCCTAACGTTTGCGGGTTCCCCATTTGTGCGATTGCCCAAGCTATTGCTTCATCCCGGGGCATGCCGGTCGCTTCTTTTTCACAGATCAAATCTTCTAGATGACTAGCTAATTCTTGGCGTATCTCTGGATGAGTTTTTTTCGCTTTAATCTCTGCACATACTTCGTCCAAAAATTGCTGCTGCCTCTCTTTCATCATACACCCCCCTCTCCCAGAACAGAATCAACTGCACCTTTGAACATAACCCATTCTGCCCTTTTCTCCTTGAGCTTCTCTTTACCGTCATCCAATAATCTATAGTACTTACGCTTTCTTCCGTCTACCTCCATCCAGTAGGCTTCCACCCAACGTTCGCTTTCCATCGCATGCAGAATCGGATACAAGGTTCCTTCTTTCAAAGAAAAAACACCCTCTGATCTCAGCTCCAGCTCTTTGATCAGCTCATAACCATATAATGGTTTCTCCAATAAAAGAGTCAGAATCAACGTACCCGTACTGCCTTTCAGCATTTCTTTACTTACTTTCAATGGTCTACACCTCCTGATCTCTAAATAACTCCAGTGACTAATATATCTGAATATCACGAATATTTTTTATTCTTGTATACCTAGGACAACTATACATCGTAAATCTATGTATGTAAAGTTCCCACAGTTTTAGTACGTAAAAAACTACATTAGCATCTGGAGTTTTATGTTCCTCACCTTATTTATCAGGATTAGACACAATGATTTTGACAAATGAATATCCTAAAAAAAATAAAACAGATATATTTATTCAATATATATTGACACAATATATATCTAACCGATATATTATAAGCGTGATATACAAATATTTCTAAACTACAAAGGAGGTTCTATTTTGAACAGTCAGGATGTTATTTTAGGCATGCTTATGAAAGAATCGAAGACTGGTTACGAAATAAAACAGTTATTGGAGAATATATTCTCTAATTTCTATAGTTCCAGTTATGGAACGATTTATCCCACACTTGCTCGAATGGAAAAGGAGGGTTTGATAACTAAGGAAAATGTGCAGCAGGAAGGTAAGCCTAATAAGAATCTTTTAAATATCACAGATAAAGGAAGAGATAGTTTTAACGCCTATTTACTTGCCCCACTAGAGGCTGACAGTATTAAGAAATCTGATTTTATGATGAGGCTATATTTTGGTGAATTTGTTGGGTATGACAAGGTGATTCTTTGGTTGAAGCAAGTACAGGAGGAATCACAACATAAGTTAGATCAATTACTTGAGCAGTATTCACTTTATAAAGATACAATGCATCCAGCACAGATCATCTGTATCCAAATTGGCATAGAAGAATATAAAGCAAAACTCAGAATCATTGCCGAAGGGTTGTCAAACATGGAGCAGCTAATGCTTACAAAGTAAGTTTTGTACGAACCAACTGAAGAGGTAACGCTCAAAAAACTTTAGGAGGAATTGTTAATGAAAACAATTTTTATAACGGGTGCTTCGTCTGGCATTGGTAGAACTACAGCAAAGCATTTTGCTGAAAGAGGATGGAACGTCGTAGCCACGATGCGTTCACCTGAACAAGAAAGTGAACTTATTACACTTGATAATGTATTGGTTTTACAGCTTGATGTTGAGAAATCAGACACAATTCAACCTGCGTTAGCGGAAGCGATTAAGCGGTTCGGTAAAATTGACGTTCTTCTCAATAATGCTGGTTATGGAACAATGGGTCTTATAGAAGTAGCTACAGATGAGCAGATCAGAAGACAGTTTGAAGTGAACGTGTTTGGCCTTATCAGTATGACTAAAGCCATATTGCCGCATTTTAGATCTAATCAAGATGGTTTGCTAATCAATATCTCTTCTATGGGTGGAAAAGTAACCTTTCCTACAATGTCTCTGTATCATTCAACGAAATTTGCCGTAGAAGGTTTTTCTGAATCCGTATCTTATGAATTAGCATCACAGAACATTAAAGTTAAGTTAATTGAACCAGGTGCTATTCAGACGGACTTTGGTGGAAGATCGATGGAGTTCTTTTTTAATGATGCATTAACGGATTATAAACCCTTTACTACTGCTTTTTTGGGTAAATTGGGTGAGATGGAAAAACAACCTACCTATGCTTCGCCTCCAGAAATTGTTGCGGAAACAATATATCAAGCCGCCACAGATGGGACAAGTCAGTTCCGGTACATTGTTGGAGAAGATGCAAAAATGCTCATTCATATGAAAGAAAATACAGATGATGCAGAGTATCTGACTAATATAGCCCAGCATTTTTCTTAAAAAGAAGTTAGGTGGCGGACGCTTCTCGGTATTCTACCGGGGAGAGGTCCCTCTTTCTTGTTATGATTAAAAAAATCCCCTCCGATTAACAGTGGTATGTTCATATGTACATGAACCTTCTCCACTATCTACCGTAAGGGGATTTTACAAGCTTAATGATTAATGCATTGGTGTATTCATTTTATGATTAACGACTACTCTTTTCACGAAGAACGCAAGAATTAGACCTACAATCGCCATACTCATTCCGAAAATAAATGCATTTTGTACACCTTGCGTGAATGCAGGCAACATATTAGCTGGATCGGCAGGATCGGCCACAGTCTTCAAATAACTCTTAGAACCTGCGGACATAATGCTGACAGCTAATGCAGTACCGATCGCACCAGCAACTTGCTGCAATGTATTCATGATCGCTGTACCATCTGGATATAATTCTAACGGCAGCTGGTTAATTCCGTTGGTTTGTGCAGGCATAAATACCATCGACACACCAATCATAAGCGTACTGTGAAGTACGATTACGAATACGACCGTAGAAGCTACAGTAATACTGGAGAAGAACCATAAAGCTGTAGCTGCAATAATTAGACCCGGAATAACGAGCCATTTGGGACCGTATTTGTCGAACAGACGACCCATGATTGGGGACATCAATCCGTTAATAATCCCCCCTGGAAGTAGCAGCAAGCCTGCCTTGAACGCTGTATACCCTTGACCCTGTTGAAGATACATTGGAAGAATCAACATGGATGAAAGGATAACCATCATACAAATAAATACCATAGCCACACCAATAGAGAACATTGGATATTTAAAAGCTCGCAGATTAATCATAGGCTGCTTCATCTTCATTTGGCGCAAACCAAACAATAAGAGTGATACCACACCTACTACGATAGCAATGATTACTTTTGGACTTCCCCAACCAGCTTCTTCACCGGCGCTACTGAAACCAAACACGATTCCACCAAACCCGATTGATGATAACACTATGGAGAGGATGTCGATCTTCGGCTTCGTAACCTTCGTCACATTCTGCATGAAGAGGATCCCGAATATCAATGCGATAACCAGGAATGGCAGTGACAGCCAGAAGATCCAGTGCCAGCTAAGGCTTTCAATTAGAAGACCGGCAATAGTAGGACCGATCGCTGGTGCTACCATGATAACCAACCCTATCATCCCCATCGCGGCACCCCGTTTTTCAGGAGCAATGATAATAAGGATCGTATTGAACATAAGTGGTAAAAGAAGCGCTGTACCCATTGCTTGTACCACACGCGCTGTTAATAGGAACTCAAAACTAGGTGATACTGCAGCTAAAAACGTTCCAAGTATTGAAAAACATAATGCAGCAACAAACAACTGTCTAGTCGAGAACCACTGAAGCAGCATACCCGAAATCGGTACTAGAATTCCCAGTGTAAGCAGATAAGCCGTCGTCAACCATTGTGCTGTTGCTGGAGTAATTTGAAGGACATTCATAAGATCACTTAAAGCTACATTCAGTGCGGTTTCACTGAACATTCCGATAAATCCTGCAAGTAGTAAAGAGACTAGAATCGGAATGGTTTTAAACTTCTTTACTTCCTTTTGTTGCTTTCCTTGCATAGTTGCTTCCACTCTTAATCCCCCTGATGTTCTTATCTATTGTCTATCTCTAACCAAGTATTGCTGGGATAATCTTCGCCGCCGCGAGAAGCGGCTGTTCATCCCGTAAAGTCAGCGTCTGAAGAAGCGCTCCTTCAAATAATGAGACTATTACTGAAGCCTTATCGGCTGCAGTGTTACTCTCCACACCTTCTTCCAGAAGGCGTTTCTTGATCACATCCTGCAAGTCTATAAACACAGATTTACATGCAGTCCGCAGCTCCTCACTAATACAAGAGGTCTCCGCCGCTAACCAAAAACTAAATGGAACAATCCCCTCAAATGAAGATTCCACTGCATCCATAGCCATGCCTAGAATAAATTCCTCCATTGCTTCAGCTGCACTATTGCTGCTCTCTATATGACAGTTCAGTTTCTGAGCGACTGTTAGACTAGTCCGGTTAATGCATGTTAAAGCCAGCTCTTCTTTACCGTGGGGGAAGTAATAATAAAGAGATCCCTTCGGTGAATCGCTGTCTTTAATAATCTGATTTAGTCCTGTTGCATGATATCCCTGAGAAAAAAATAATTTCGAAGCGGTGTCCAGAATCGCCTCACGCGTATTCGGCTTGTTCGACAAGCTGACACTTCCTTTGCATTATAACAATTGGTCTACATAATAAAACCATATTTTTAAGAGATATGTCAACATATAAATTACTTAAATTCAAAGTAATCTACTTCCCATTCCCTCAACCTCAGCGTATACTATAATTATTCCAATGAGAAAGGTGTGAATAAAATGCATGTCGTGCCCAAAGGAATTCCACGACCATTAGTAAAGACTAATCAGGCGTTTATCGTCATTTCTGTAATATTAACATGGCTAACAGGACAGCACTGGATTCTTGCGCTGCCCTTGTTTGCCGGATTGCTCGGACTCTTGTTCGGTTATAATCCCATCATTAAACTGGCTGCTAAGTTTCTGACAAAAGAACGTTCGCACTATGTACTCGAAGACTGGTCACAGCAACAGTTTAACCAAACGATTGCTGTCTTCTGCCTCACAGGTGGTCTGATCAGCTTCATCGCAGGGTGGACGATTGCTGCTTATATTTTCACAGCGCTAGTTGCAGTGGCAGCCACTGTTGCGATACTTGGTTTTTGCATCGGATGTTTTATCCATTATCAGTGGAGAATGTACAATTACAGACGTAAACAGAGCAGCACACACTAAATCTTAATCTTTTTCTTCTCCAACAACATCCCAGCGATGGCGAAATTTTAGTAGCCTTGGATGAAGTGATGAAGGTGCAGATGGCAACAATAAGCGGATTTTTACAATCCACTCTTCAAAAGAGGAGTAAGACGCAAACTGATTTGCCACCTCAGGTGTTAAATACAGAAAAATCGGCGAAGGATAGATTTCTGCAAGATGCCGAAGCGCGGAATCAAGCGGAGTATATTTCTTTCGCTTTCCCTCCAAACTCTCAACCGTGATGAAGCTAAGTCCTTGCTCCCTCTTCCATTCATGCAGCCGGTCCTCACGCTTATAATAAGCGCTCACCGGCTCTTTGGTCATCCGTCTCACCGTTTCTTCATGAAGCGGATACAGCACTAGCTTAGTGAAACGCCGATCGGTGGCCGTTTTTGCCGCGATTACAAGCTCCTGATCTGTTATATGTTCAAAAGAATCGTAAAACACTAACGTCCCTTTACGTTGTTCAACCGGTGGCTCATAGCCGTAGGGAACATGCTGAATGTCTCTTTTCAATGAAATCCCTCCTGCTTGTTCTATTTATAAATCATATCATGTGACAATAGCAGGGCTATCATTCTTATCTTACAGCTTAAGCAGTTCTCACTTCCCACCTACCTCAAACAATTCCTGCTCTATCCCAAGCTAATTTAAATTCCGCTACACTCTGATACCGCTGCTCACGCTCCAGACTAACCGCCCGTAAAGCAATATCGTAGTGCGCTTGGCTCGCTTCCCATTTTGCAAACGACCGGTCGGAGGCTCCTCCTAAAAGAACAAATGCTGTTGCGCCCATATTGAATACATTGGTAACTTCATCAATCGGTGCACCCAAGATAAACTCTTCCGGTGACTTGAATCTCGATGAGCCCCAGAAGTTCTCTCCCAGGTCATTTACAGTTGGCTTAGCTCTATAAAAATCAATATCACAAATCCTTGTTTCATCGTTCACGAAATTATAAAGAATACTTCCATCGTAAAAATCGACAGCGACATAATCCTGCAACTCAACATGTTCATGAAATGCAAAGATTACGTCTAAGGACGCTAAACGTTTTTCAATAGATAGTTGCTTATAGCGGTAAAAAGGCGATTCCGGATGGTTCAACTTAGCTTCTCCCGCAAACAGCCAATGCGAATGCATACATTCACCTTCAAACCATTCAAACACCGCTGCATATCCCACTCCAACTTCAAAATGTGACACCAGAGAGATCAGTGTTTCAGATTCAAGCATATTATACAACGGAATAGCTTTAATCAAATTATCAATAGCATCCGAGGAGTTCCCATCGTAAGTCAAAGGCTTTGCACCAGCAAATTTCACAAAATACTTCTGACCCTCCTTCTCCACACCAAAAGAAAGATTTCCCGAGTCCTGCTGATCGAACACTTTGAACACCCTGCCAAGTTTAGATAACCAAGCAAAATCACAAGGCTCTTGCAATTGAAAAGTTACTGCATCGATTTCGTATGTAAAATATTTTTCGCTCAAATGTACCTCCACATTTACTAACCTAAGTTAGCTCTATTTTCATAAAGATTCCAGCGATGAATGTTTCATGAGGACTTGTTCTTTTAACAATTTCATACGGCTTAAACCCTAACCTGGAGTATAATAACATCCCTTTAGTATTCACATTATGACAAACTAGATGTAACTCTTGAAGCTGTAAGTCCTCTTTAGCAGCAGCAAGCATGGTACGAATCAAATACTCCGCGGCTCCCTTACCTCTATAATCGGGTGAAACAATAATATTTCATAGCCAGTACAAATCTTGTTCTTGTCATATTGCGGCATAATCCGTAGATGCGGCTTTTCGATAACTGTACGTCATTCCGTTTCCTACCTTCTTAACTTCAATCATGATCTTGCTCGATATTTAAGCACTAGAATAATAACCAGCAACACAACACATAAGGACATCGTATTCGTAATCAAAAAAGCTAAACCTACTCCCGTAACCGCCAAACTTATCGCATATGCTTCCATTAGACTAATACCGAGCAGCATAAGTAAATACGACTTTAAATTTAAATCGGCTACGGATTTTGATTTAAGGATTTGAATAATTTGAGGAATCCATCCCAAAGACAGGATCACCCCACCTATTAATTGCATGATTGCAAACATATGAGCACCTCCACGGATTTTATTACTGTTGTATTCCGGGCGGCTCCATCTGGTTCCAGTTCATACTAAATTAACAATTATTTTTAGCTACTCTGCTTCTTTAAGCTTACTATATGCATAAGAGGCAGCACCAATAGTTCCGGCCCGACTTCCCAGCGAAGCTTGAACAATTTCACACTTACTTCCAGATAGCTTCAACGCATGCTGACTTACAGTTTCTCTTACAGGTTGGAGCAACTTATCGCCCGCTGCTGCCATCCCCCCACCTACAATAATAAGATCAGGGTTGAGCATATTCACTACATTCGCTAATCCAAAGCCAAGTATAGTCCCTGTCTCCTGCATGACCTCCATAGAGAGAGCGTCTCCGAGTTCGTAGGCTTCAGATATCATTAGCGCGGTAATTTGCTCTTCTTGATTATTTGTCCAGGTCTGAATCATGCTGGTTCGGCCTTCCTTCAGCTTCTCTTTAAAAGTGTTCACCATGCCAAGCGCGGAGACATATCGTCCCAAGCAGCCCGAGCTCCCACATTTACAAGGTCGTCCGTTCCTGTACATATTCATGTGCCCAATTTCACCAGCGCTATAAGACGTGCCGTAGATTACTTTCCCGTTGTTCACAATACCCGATCCTAAACCCGTTCCCAAAGTAATCAGAACTAGATTGTTATAACCTCTGCCTGCACCTTGCTGCCATTCTCCATACAGATTAACCCTTACATCGTTATCAATGAAAATAGGGAAATCATAAAACTGCTTCATCACGTCAACAACATGTACTTGCTCCCACCCCGGAAAATTAGGCGAGAAAAAAGAAATGCCCGCTACCGGATCAAGTAATCCGGGCACTCCGATTCCCATACCTTCTACTAAATCTAACGAAATATCCGCTTCAACCGTAATCAAACGTACAGCTTCTCTAATCCGTTCCAGCACATGTAACGGGCCTTTGGCTGCCTCTGTAGGTGTAGATATTTCTTTTACAGCTATAAAATCGAAATCATAAATTCCTGCTTTGATATTCGTTCCACCGAGATCAATTCCTATAATGTAGCGTTTCATAAGAACCTCCAGAATTAGAAATAACTTCACCTTTTATTATGAATGTCTGAAGGCTGAAACTATAGAGGGAACATACAAGTTATATGATAAAGTTCCAACATTTCTATTACAAATGACTACTACTAACTGTCGCTTCTACTTCGGCTAACATCAATCTGTTCACACCCATCTTAATCTGATTCTCAGTAAGATTAGAATAGCCTAGTAGAAACACAGGTCCCTTAGGTTTACTCTCCAGAAAATAAGAGGATGCAGGATATACACGAACTCCGTAACGGAGCGCCACTTCAGCTATACGATTCTCTTCGGCATCCGACTCCAGCTCAATCAGTAAGTGTAGCCCCGCTTCCTCGCCATAATATCGCACTCGACTCCCAAATTCAGTATTCAAGCTATTTACGAGACAGGCTCTACGAGAGGCATACAGCTTACCCATCTGTGTAACATGCCTTGCATAGTGACCATTCTGAATAAATTCAGCTAAAGCTTCCTGATCCAAAGCAGAAGACATGCGATCTGTAATCCATTTAACGGCCAAAAAAGGTTGAAGCAAAGCCGGAGGCAGCACAACATAACCTATCCGCAGAGAAGGAAATAATACTTTACTAAAGCTGCCTACATAAATGACTCGACCCTCAACATCTAGACCAGCAAGCGCGGATAATTTCGGACCCTCGTATCTATATTCACTGTCATAATCGTCTTCAATAATAAAAGCATGATTAGCTTTCGCCCAATCCAACAGCTGAACTCTTCGTTTCAAGGACAGTGTCGTCCCAAAAGGAAACTGGTGAGAAGGCGTAACATAGACTAGCTTTGGCGATTTTTTAAGATTACCTTCTTTATCGTTATCACTGTTTGTCTGGATCTCTTCCACACAGATGCCATCTTGATCTACTTTAACAGGTATGACCTCTACCCCAGCAAAAGAAAATATTTCACGCACAACGCTATGTGATGGATCTTCAACAATGACTTGATCACCTTTAAATAAGAAAATCCTCGATAAAATATCAAGAGCTTGCGTAGCTCCAGAAGTAATCACGATTTGTTCTGGAACAACGGGCATAGACCGCGTGGAACGTAATAAACGAGCAATTTCTCTGCGTAGTCCCAGTGAACCCTCCGCAGGGCCATAGCCTAAAGTATCCGGTGAAGCGCGACGGCATGCATTCATTAAAGCTTTTTGCCATTGATCCATAGGAAACGCATCCCAAGCAGGTACACCATGTCGAAAATCGCAAAATACCGGGTTCAAATGATCAACTTCTCTAGTAGAAGGAGGATTAAGCGTAAGGATATCAGGTCCCTTCGTTATAAAATTGTAAGGGCTCTCATAATCTTTTGTAACTTTCTCCTCCAACGTCAACTCCGCAATAAACGTTCCCGCCCCTTTTCTCATCTCCAGATACCCTTCTGCCTGTAGAAGCTCATAGGATTGAAGGACCACGCTTCTGGATACTCCAAGCTGATTGGCCAAAGTTCTAGACGGAGGCAGGGGGTCCCCCCCGCTTAAAGCTCCTGAATGGATAGCATTTCGAACTTGCTCGTAAATTTGACGGCTAAATGGTATCTGTCGTTCTTTATCGAGTGTGATCAGCAAATCATGCTTCATAAGAGGTCCTCCCCTTCTGTTCCGACTTTTGATTTAAAAATATAGGGTTAGCATTTTTACGAGTATTGCTGCGGAAACAGAGCCTAGAATCACGAAGAGCAGCGGAATTTTTCTAATTAATACCAGTATAACAGCGACAGTCCCTGATGCGATACCCACAAGATTAACATCTGGGTCTACCTGAATGATTCCAGGTACCGTTAATGCACTAAGAACCGCTATGGGCAAATACTCCAGTAGCGCTTGGACTTTGGAAGAACCATTCGTATGGTTCGTAAGCAGTAAAGGCACAAAACGAAATAAAAATGTAATAACAGCCATACCTATGATGATTAATATAGTCATATGGATACCCCCTTCTCCGCTTTGACTTGCCCTTTAATTAAGGAACCCACTGCCATGCCGATCAACATAGCTATAAGAATCGAAGAGTTTCCCAGCAAAGGGTTCAGTAGCCAAGATGATCCTGCAGCTGATATACATATAGCCATATTCCGTAAGCTGCCTTTCAATTGAGGTACAACAAGTGCAATTAGTAAGGCATATAATGACGTGTTTAGCGCCGGTAAATATAAAGCTGGGATATAGGAGGCAAGGGTGATCCCCGAAGCTGTTGCTATCAGGTTAGCGACATAGGGAGGGATTTGTAGGCCTAGCAGATAAGGAAGTCCTAATGGCTGGTTCATTTTTTCATTCTCCGTTTTACGATTTACTTCTTCTCGTGGGATCATACTAACGGCATATACCTCTTCTGTTAAACTGAAGCCAATCCAAGTTCTCGCTAGTACACTGATGTTACGATTTAACTGCCCTCCAAAGGATAAGCTGATAAACAAATATCTTAAGTTAATGATCAGAGTAAGCAGTAAGATCACTGGAGCGGCTGCTCCTGCGGCAAGCATTTTTACACCGATAAATTGACTAGCCCCCGCAAATACGAGCGCTGACAATAAGAATACTTCCAGACTTCCTAGACCTAACCCCTTACCGACCAATCCAAACGTAAAGCAAGCTGGGATAAATCCTGCAACAATTGCGATAGAATCTTTTAGCCCTGTTCTAAACATTACTTTTTGATCATTCATAAGTTTCTCTCCTTATCGTTGTTACTAGAGAGAGCATACTTGGATACAGTTCCAGTGGAAATAACCACATTGGTGCGTATGTACCATACCAATTTCTTTTCTCACAAAAAAAGACCGCCCTCTAGAGAGCGATCTTAAATGTAGGTTTAAACCTCCAGTGGACTTTCAACAATCTCATTGATTTCCTCTAAAATCTGCGATTTAATCTGGTCTACTCGATCAAAATTCAGGGTAGAAGTATAGATTTGCTTTAATGCAACTAGGAATACTTTTGCGTCTGTAAGATGTTGTGTGGATTGTTTCATGGTACTCGAATATCGCTCTTTAATGCCGGCTATAGCTTCGGAATATTCTTCATCTGTACCAGGCAGTATACAGCGGGAATACATATCGACGATCTCGTCGGTTGCCCGATCAGGGTAGTACTCATGTGGAGCCGTACTATCAAAAATAGCAAATCCAAGCTCACGCACGATAATCATATCAAGGCTATTTGGATCGAAGCCACAGTGGTAAATTTCAACATCGAAACCACGTTTGATGCCTTCAGCCGCTATTTTCTTCAACAGTGTAGATTTTCCGGAGCCCGCACGTCCTTTAACCAAATATCTTTTTAGTCCTGAGGTTAGATTAGGAACAAAATCCACTGCCCCCTTAGGCGTCGCCGCACCTAAAAAACGATGATCTACCCGGCTGGATTTTTCAGATTTCTGATCACCATACAGAAGCTTAATATACTCCTGTGTCAGTTCGTCGGCTGCTTGAAAATCCATTTTCGCGATATAAATTGCTTCCCATTCGTCATGAATGCGAAGAGCTTCTGCAAAGCCAGCATAAGCCAATTCATGTTCTTGTTTAATGGCTCCGACTAAATTATCGATTTCCAACTTCTGCTGGCACAACTGGAACTGATCAGCGGCCTGCTCCAAATCTACAAATACGATGGACTCTTCAGGCAGTTCAGGGTTTATTACTCGCGGAGCTGTTCCATCCACAATTCCTATATTTAATTTGGGAATAATCACACCGTCGAATGAATCGTTATCTGATGCAGTGTGGATGAACCAGATCTCATAACCTTGTTGATTCAACTGCTCTCCAATTTCTCTAATCAGTTTGGTCTGCCCCGTACCTGGGCCTCCTTTTAAAACATATAGACGCGTTAAACTTTGCAATGACGACTCATAGAGGCTGTAAAAGCCGTGAGCCGTATTCCCGCCAGCAAAGAAATTGAGGATTGTTCCGTTCATAATCGCACACCTTTCCGGGCTAATGTCATGGTTCATATTTCATCGTATTATGGTTCCCTGGGAAAGGTGACACTTTAAGTGAGATGTGGTCTTACTTCATAAAATGATCCATAAATCTCTTAATGACTGGAACATCAGGAGGTGATAACTCGCTAGGCAATTCTCCATAATTAAAAAAACGGACTTCTTGCACTTCAATTCCATCTTCTTTAAGCGCACCGTCAAATTCTGTACATAGATAAGCGGCTACAACATTATATACTTCATCACCGTTTGGATATTTGTAATAAAGCTCTTGTCCAGAAAACATGTCGAACAATTCAAGTCCTCTGGCTTGTAAACCTGTCTCCTCAAAAAGTTCCCTTTTAGCAACCTCTTCCAAAGTCTCCCCAAGCTCCATCGAGCCACCTGGCAACCCCCAGCAACCGTTGTCCATTCTACGTTGTAATAGTAATTGCTGCTCGCTACACAACAAAACACAGGCTCCTGCCATAATAAGCGGCCTGGTACCTACTAGTTTTCTTAGCTCCATAATATAATTGCTCATTACACAGCATCCTTTTCCTTAATGGCTTGTTTTTTTGTTCTTTTCCAGAAATTCAGCTTCAGTAAGTCCAGATCCGATCATCATCCTGCCAATAATAAATGCTGTAATCTATATCTCGCATAATACACTCCGAAAAGTAGTTATTTTAGTCTGTTTATATACTTAAATGCTGTTGAAGTTTTGAGTAATCATAAATATCCACAACTGCACCGTGTTCAAAATTAGGCTTAAACAAAAACTCAATGATTTGTTGTGCTGTTTCCTGTGCTGTTGTGAGCATCCCAGTATCCTTAACCACCTCAAATATCTCTGCTGATGGAAATGTTGATTTATCCTGGCTTCTAGCCTCTTTTTGCAGATTGGTATCAATCATTCCTGGCCAGATCGATACAATTCCAACTGGTGTTTTGGAGTGATTCTGTTCTAGTCCCACACATTGTGAAAAAACATCTAGTCCAGCTTTCGCTGCTGAATACAGACTCATGCCAGGATGATGATCTTTAGCAGAAGAGGATGATATATTTAAGATCCTTTTGTCGATTAGATGACCATTTGTATACTTTATAAACATTGAGGTTAGTATAATGGGAGCTAATAAATTCACATTTATATTTCCCATTATTTCATCAACCCTAGCTGTATCAATAAATGAGACAGGAGCAATCATTGAAGCATTATTAATAAGGTAGATTCCCTCCGCTTTTGACACGTCAATAGAATTGAAAATACTCCCCATCAGAGATTCAATCAGATGAATGTGATTCAAATCAAATTCATAATAGGTTATATTACTACTTTTGCTCACTAAACTCTCATTTCTTTCACGTGAGATACAAAACAAATAGTGATCAGGAGAGACTAGTTGTTCTGCTATTGACTCTCCAATTCCTCTTGAAGTTCCTGTAATAATGAAGTATTTCATAAGGGCAATCCTCCTCGAATTATAACCTGATACTAATACCAACTACTAGAGTATCCCATTTAAAGAATCGCCTTGTCAAATACATCCATTCTGTGTATGTTCTCCCTAATATAAAAAAAGCTACCTCATGGTAGCTCTATAAATCCTGATTACTAGATAATCATTTCGTTTTTGGAACATGAAAACCATTGTTTTGCGCGTAATTTTCAATACTCCAGATGCCGATTCCCTGCTCTCTTGCTTTATCCTGTATAGCTCTAAATTGATCTACGTATTTCGTATTAGGTGCAAATACATATGCCACACGTGCATAACCCTGCTCTAGCAGAAGCTCATTAAACATTTTGCCATCGATATAGAGATAACAGAGTAGACGACCATATTTATCTCGTTCTGATACATCTAGTTCAATTTGCACATCTTTATTAGTAAGCATCTTTTTGGCATAATCAGAGGCTTCTATCGAAAATGGCTGTGGCTCAGGAATGTTCGGATTAACGGATTCAGGGGTATCGACTAGTAGCAAGCGTACTGTTTCTTTTTTACCGTCGATAGTCAGCTTCATGGTGTCACCATCAACTACCCGTGTTACCTTAGCATCTAATAAACGTCTGTTATCCTCTTGTGTATTCTTTGCCGTAGCATCAGATTTAGGGCTAGGACTTGTTGTTATAGATGGAGCTTGATCTGGAGTAGACTGCTCGGCGAAAGTACAAGCGGTAGCTGTTCCGAGTATGAGGGTGATGGCTAAGCAGATTTTTAATAGATACGTTTTACTCATGGATAAACCTCTTTCTTATACATATGTAATAGCTTCATGGGGTCTAATTAAAATAAATCAAAATAGTAAAAAACACAAGTTTGTAATACTTAATATAGAAAACAACAACAGCTATGTACCAGAAAAATAAGATACATGACTGTCGCTGTTTTAATAAATTCATAATCTCCGTTAATCACCCAGCTTAGCTTCTGTTACGTTTAAGTTGTAAATTTTTATTTTGATTATGATCGATAAGAAAGCAAGCAAGGAAAAAATAATTCCAATCCAGAGGAGTTCATGTATACCCGAGCGAGAAATAAACCAACCACCGATAGAAGTTCCTATCGTAATTCCAAGATTGGAGAATGAAATAAACAAGCTGTTACCGAATTCGGGAGCTTCTTTCGCCTCGGTCGTTAACCATGCTTGACTGATAATGAGTCCGCCGGAATGCACTGCCCCCCAAATGATTATGATAATAACCATCGGAATGAAATAAGATCCTAGATAATAAACGAAGAGGTAAGTTACAGCGTATAGCAGAGGAAACATGATGACGGTCTTTGGAATGCTTTTATGTAAAAGGCCCCCAAATAAAAAGTTCCCAAAAATCATGACTATACCAAAGGCCATCAACATGATACTAATCCATGATCCATTCATATGTGTTACTTGTCCAAGATACTCAGCGAAGTAACTATATACAGAAAACATAGCTGCAAAAATAAAAATAACAGTCACAATATTTAACCACAATAGGGGTTTGCGTAGTATACCAAGCTGCTTGCCATAAGACATTTTTTCTTTAACAGGCATGGAAGGAAGCCAAGCGAGTATCCCTAAAAAGGCAATTATACTTACAACAGCACCAAACAGGAAAGCAACTTCTAATGATATTTTGTCCGCGAGATAAGAAGTCAAAGGCACACCAAAAGCAAACCCGACTGTGATTCCGGCGAAAACCTTTGTAACTGCTTTAGTACTCTTTTCTGGTGGGACAAGTTGAGCAGCGGTCACAAGAGCAACTGAAAAAAAGACAGGATGAAAAATAGCAGGGATAATACGAAAAATCAGCATTACTTCAAACATTGTTGTATAAGCGTACACAACATTTGAAATTGCAAAAATAAGTACAGCCGTTAATAGAATAACTTTACGATTAATACCAGAAGCCAGTAATGTTAGAAATGGACCAGAAATAGCAACGACTAAAGCAAATATACTTACAAGCCATCCAGTCTGTGAAGTCGATATATTAAATTTTTGAGTTATCTGCGGTAGAACACCTATAATCCCCATTTCCGTAGTGATAATACCAAATACACCTAAAGCCAGAATAATGATAAGCAACGGGTTAATCTTTTTCATTTTTAAAATAATCCTCCATTTATATTCACATATACAGATTTGTAGATATGTATTATCAAAAAAAAGTCTTCCCTCCTCTCATTTATAGTTTCTGTTTAATATACTCGGAAAATTCCTGAATTGTCTTCTCGTTCCGACGATAGTACGTCCACTTCCCAATTCGCTCAGATTCCAACAAACCAGCTTTTTGCATTGTCAACAAATAACTCGAGATAACAGACTGTGCAAGTCCCGCTTTAGCTTGAATATCTCCCACGCATATTCCAGTTCGAAAACTAAGGCCTTGTTGTAAATAAGGCTTCTCATCAAAGAATTCCTCTGGAGTTTTTAACCACATCATAATCTGACTACGCGTCTCGTTAGACAAAGCTTTAAATATCACTAAAGGTTCCATGCATTTTATTATATCTACTTTTATAGATTTGTAAATGCAAAATTTATTTAGTGCATGAGATATTTCCAAATTAACCAGCAAATCAGTACGGATACCCAAGAAATGAAACCGAAAATCATCACGATTTTGTTTTCGCTCCATCCATATTTTAAGCTGAAATGGTAATGAATCGGAGCCATTCGGAACAGACGCAGCTTAGTTCGTTTATAGTACCAAACTTGTAATATGACCGACAACTGCTCCGCAAAATAGACGAAAAACAAAATCGGTATCAAAAGCTCGACCTTCTCAATGACAGCTAAAATGGAAAGAGAGCCACCGATCGCCAGCGATCCTGTATCGCCCATAAACGCTCTTGCCGGATAAATATTGTAAAGGAACAGCCCAAGCAGACAGCCGATCATAACAAGGGAAAATGTCTGCACTTCAGGTTTGTCCGAAATCATAAAAAAGAAAAAATACGTCGGAATGGCTACATTGATCAGTAGCCCATCAAGACCGTCCGTAAAATTGATGGCATTTGCGGAGCCCACTACAAACAGCAAAATGATTCCGACATAAAGGTACAAAGGCAATTGCAGATAGTGCCCTTGAAATAACACAATATTGCTCGTTAGGCCGAACGATTGGAACAACACATACAAAATGATTCCAGTAAAAATAAATTGAAGCACTAGCTTTGAGCGGCCGGTGATGCCGGACGGATTTTGCCAAAAAGCCTTTTTGAAATCATCCAGAAATCCGACCGAGCTAAACAACAAAAACGTGATGCATAAGAGTAACATTAGAGGTCCGGGATGAAACTGTAACGAGATCGCTATCCCGATAAGCAGGACCAACCCTGCCATAAGTGGTGTACCACGTTTGGCCTGATGATCCGCTGGTAACTCGGAGCGAATTGGCTGCGTTAGCCTCAGCCTGTGCAGTGTCCTGATCAACAACGGCGTAAATAGCGCCACTAGAAGAAAAGACAGGCCGGAAATAGCCATAATTCCAAACATATAACAAACTCCCCTCTTTGAAAAGCATCATTTTATCACTTCCACTCCAAGTGCTCCTACTCTGGAACCTAACTCACACTCACAAAATTGTTTTGAGAGTTATTAAGATCGCTTGAATTATGTAAAGTTTTATCCCTCTCACTTGTATCTTTAGTAAAATGATATATGTAAATAAAACTTTGATAAAGAGAAAGTATTCTGTTTTTATTTCCTATTTTCGCTCCTCATTAAGAAATACTTCCGATCAATAAATAAAGGACTGCCTATCGGCAGCCCTTCATTTATTTCACATCCCCCTTTGTTTTCAAAATCGATAATTACCTAAGAGTCTAGCTCTGCTAACTCCTGAAGGATTTTCTCAATATCACCATCAGGATTTAACGCTTTGATCATCTCTTTTGTAATAGCTGCACCCTCATAAACTTGTGCAACAACCTCTAAGGGGAGTGTGAGTTCAAAATAACCTTCGGCAAATTCCACAAAATCCTCAGCTGTGCGGAAAATAGTCCCTAGCAAAAAGTCCGAACCATCTTCTGTCCCCGCTGGAATCTCTACCTTCCCCTTTTGCCACGTCAAGTCATTATTTTCACGCCAAAAACAAAAAGTAACATCATCCTTAGTTATCGCCTCATCTTCCAGTAAAGACAATAGTGAGGTTGGGACTTCTTCATAGATTCCTGGCCAAACTTCATGTTCGTCGCGCGCATATGGACTTACTTCGGATTCATGATCAAAACCTTTAATTATCGTTCCTTGAGGTGCAAAAATAATAAACAAATGATCACCTGAGCCATTATCGATCGATGCTAGAGAAACATTCTTATCAAATTTAGAATCAAAACTATGATAGCGAAGCCATTCCTCTGAACATAGGACAATATTTAGAGAAGCAAGTATTTTCATGAGTTTTTTTAAGTTTTCGGGTGCTGGTAAAATATCTAACACATTCATCTATGATTCCTCCCCATTCTAGTTATTAATGATTTTAGCATATTGATGAATTAGGAGTGAAAAAAAAAGACTACCCGAAGGTAGCCTTTCCAACTTAACAAGACAATAGCTTAGCTTAAGATCCCGCGCCCTTATATCTTCTAACCCCATAACTCCAAGCTAACAGACCAATCCCAAGGAATATCGCACCTACAACAGGTGTCATCAGCGCCAGGCTCGTCATTTCTTCACGCTGCAGGAAGAGCGCTGCTGGATATACCCCGACAAATGCAAACGGGATAATCCAAGTTAGAAGTACCTGAATAGCACGATTGTAAATCGTTACCGGATAACGGCCATAAGTCTGAATGTTGTACATTAACGGAAGAATGCCAGTAGGAGCATCCGAATAGAAAGACAATGAAGTCAATGTTGTATAAATCCCAGTATAGATGGCGACGGCACTTAACGTAAGAATGATCAAAGCCGGTATCGTCCACCATTCAAAGGGAAGACCCAGATTACTACCACTGATGGCCATAATAATAATACCTATGAATGAGCCCATTAGTGCTGGTGGATCAACATTTTCCAAAAAGATCTGGAACAGATTATGCGCCGGACGTGTCAAAATACGGTCCATCTCACCTTTGACGATATAACGCTCACTAAATCCCCATAGATTCACAAAACAACTAAACACCCCAAAAGGCACCATAAAGAACCCATAAACGAACACTACTTCGTTCTGATTCCAGCCGCCAAGGCTATCCGTATGCATGAAGATTACTAGTATAAAGATAAAATTTGTAGCCTGAAAGAGCAAATCTGATATGACCTCTACCCAAAAATCGGCGCGATAGGTGAGCCGGGACTTCATATAGTTTTTAATGTATTCAATTAATAATCCAAGGTAATACACGTTTCCTCAACCTCCCTGCACGAAGAGACGCTGCCGCGCCGCATGATATAACCAGACAATTGGAATCAGTAATGCCAGGAACCAAACGATCTGTATCCCTAGTACATTCCAAATCCCAACCCCTTGCACCCGTCCTGTAAATACAGAACCTGGCAAGTAAGTAATCGCCTGAAACGGCAGCACCTTAAGTATAGAAGATAGCCAGTCAGGAAACAGACTGATCGGCACGATCAGACCAGAGAACAGATCAACAATTACCCGCTTCATACGCATCATGCCCTCATTATTCTCAACAAAGAAAGCCGAGAGCCCAGTAATAATATTGATCTGTGAATTAATCAAAAAGCTGAAAAAGAGCATTACAAGAAAACCCGCCCATGCAGATGGCGCTGTCGGTAATTGAACCGGGAACAGCAGCATCGCTATCGCCATGCCGGGAATCATAAATAAGAGGAAGCGGAACATTCCCTCTCCAAGACCTTGCATCATTTTGACTAAGACATAGTTATAGGGCCTTATAAACTGGATAGCGATACTTCCATCACGGATATCTGTAGAGATCTCGCGATCTAGGTTATTAAAATAAAAGGCTCGAGCCATCCACGACACAGCAACATATGATGTCATTTGCGTTGCAGTAAAGCCACCAAGTGAATCCCCATTACCATAGATGGCCATCCAAGTGAAATAGTTAACCCCAATATTCAGTGAATAGATAAGAATACCTGAGTAGTAGTTAATCCGATAAGCAAGCATGGTAAGGAACCGGATCCGTATAAAATCTAAGTACGCCCCAAACAGTAATCTACGACTATTCTCTGGAGGACCACCTGAAGACGAACCTCCTGAGGACGAAGACATAGCTGTTGCAGCATTAAGCTTATCAGACATGTAAAGCCTCTCTTTCATCCTTCAGAGCGGCAGCTTGTTTCTCTGGTTTATCCGCAGACCCGGATTGATAAATACTGCGAACAATATCGTCCGTATTCGTCTCAATGATTTTGATATCAGTAATGTCGGCTTTCCCTACTACCCGTCCCAAAACATCGGATACATTAATATCCAGCGGTATCCAAACCGATGCTCCAAGATCGTTGTCTGCAGACCAAGTAACCGGCATCCCTTCAGTCCAAAGCTCAAGCAATTGCCGTTTCGTTGCATTTCCGAATTGAAATTGAACTTCACGTCCGGTTCCCCAGCGCTGTTTCAGATCTTCTAGTCCGCCGTCATAAATAATTCGACCATCATCAAGCATAATCACCCGCGAGCAAAGGGCTTCAATATCTTGCAGGTCATGTGTAGTCAACAGTATGGTTGTTCCATGCTCACGGTTCATATCTTTAAGGAATTCACGGATCTCTGACTTCACCACAATATCTAAACCAATGGTTGGCTCGTCCAGAAATACAATCGAAGGGTTATGAAGTAATGCTGCGACTAATTCACAACGCATCCGCTGACCGAGACTGAGCTTACGAACAGGACGATTCAGTAGTTCTTGCAACTGCAATCGTTCGACCAATTCATCCAGCCGTTTCTTGAAGTCTTGTTCAGATACCCGGTATACCTTGCGCAGCAGCTGGAAGGATTCAATGACCCCAATGTCCCACCATAGCTGGCTGCGTTGCCCGAACACCACACCGATATTCTTCACGAATTTCTCGCGCTCCAAATAAGGAACATAACCACCCACCGTAAGATTTCCTGAAGTTGGTACGAGAATACCCGTGAGCATTTTGATCGTGGTTGATTTCCCAGCACCGTTCTCGCCGATATAACCACAAATCTCACCTTCGGGAATGGAAAAGGAAATATCCTTTACAGCAGTTACTTCCGTATACTCCCTTTTAAACAAATCAGCGAAGGCCCCTTTGAGACCTTCGCGGTTTTTTTGTACTTTGAATGTTTTGCGTAAGTCTTGTACTTGAATAGCAGTCATATTGTACCTCACTAAGCTTAAAGTTGGGTTCCAGTAACCCATTATAATTGAAGAAGTGCAAAAGCACTACCTCAATTTTTACTTAGCCAGTCTTCCTACAATTGGATTCGCTTCTTTCACTGCCTCTAGATGTCCTGAACGAGCCACTTTGGTGCGTAAGTATTTCTCGTTAAAAGAAGATACATCTCCCCACAGCGGTACTCTTTTCACAGCATTCATACCTGCAGTCTTGAGAGCTTCCAGTTTCTTCGGATTGTTCGTAATTAACGTGACTGGTTTATGACGTAGATGTTGTAGAACGCTAATCGCTTCTTCATAATTTCTTGAATCATCAGAAAAACCCAGCTCTAAATTAGCCTCAACTGTATCGTATCCTTCTTCTTGTAAAAGATACGCTAAAGATTTGCTAAACAGTCCAATGCCTCTACCCTCATGGTTAGCAAGATAGAATAACGCACCTGAACCGTGCTCGACGATCATTTTCATGGACTGATGCAGTTGGAAGCCACAATCACAACGTTTGCTGCCAAAAATATCGCCGGTATGACAAATGCTGTGCATCCGAATCAAAGCTTCATCTGAACCTTCGAAATCACCATATACTAAAACACTGGATTGCTGACCATCTGCGAGGCTCATGGATGGTAACTTTGAAATCAAAGCGGCTGTTGCTTCACTATTATCACCAAGAAGCTCTCCATCCGTAGTGTTCAGCCAGTTGTACCATTTAAAAGTAACAGTCTCTCCGTCTAAATTCACGGGTAAAGTAATCGGTCCAACCAATATATTTGTACTGTTTTCTAAAGGAATCCGAGTAATTTTATTTTGTAGGATAGAAATAATATCTGGTTTTGTCATGTGTAACACCTTCCTCAATTTCATCTGGTATAGCTATAGCTATACATAAGGATCGAATATTAGTTAAAATATAAGTAACTATTTGTAAGTAAGTTTATCATTGTAATATAACTTCGTCAAGTTATAATATATCTTTAAATATTTATAATTACTTTATGTAAGTTTATGATATAATGAATGTCGAGGTGATATTATGAATGATTTCAACATGTGTCCTCGCTTTGAAAAAGCGGTAGACTTGCTAAGTAAACGTTGGGTCGCGCTGATCGTTTTCGTGCTTATGCCAGGTCCACGTCGTTTTGGCGAAATAGAAAGCTGTCTGTCCAATCTAAGTGGTAAAGTGTTATCTGACCGATTAAAAGAAATGGAAATCGAAGGTATTATTGAGCGAACCGTATATCCAGAAATGCCAGTACGCATTGAGTACTCCCTTACTCCAAAAGGAACCGCGTTGGCTCCTATACTTGGTGAAATTGGAAATTGGTCTACAGACTGGATTGAGCTTGGTGTTACAAATTAATCCGACTTAAACTAACTTGAAGAGCCCTTTTTGTTCCGTAAATCCGGAAACAAAAAGGGCATTTTAAGTTCTTCGATATATTGTTAAACTGCTATAGATCCTTCCGTTGAAAACGATACAATCCGATTAAGAACGCGATTAGTGTATAGAAGATCGCATAGACGATAAATGAATTAGATGGGACTGAGGTGAAGTTATCTAACCCAAACAGACTATTGGAAGCGTTAAACATCCCGTTCATTTCGTTAATACTAAACAGTTCAGCAGTCATTCTGCGCTGTAACCCATCTACAGGCATAAGTAAGGACATTATACCCGTCATATTATTTAGAGTGCTGAGTGCTTCGGGCTTAGATAATAAAGAACTACTTACCTTGTCAATCATTCCTCCTAGCCATCCTGCTCCATAAAGCATCGTCATAAAGACTCCATTCCCAAGGGCTGAGAAGAATCCTGAACCCAGCATAGAAACAGTTATTAGCAACGGTACGATGGAAGAAAAGAGCAAAAATGATTTGAATAACGCTAATCCATCTCTTGGAATTGCGGTATGGGCTTGCGTAATTAGCAATATAGAAACAAATAAAATAAGTGCATAACCTATTCCTAGTGTTACATAACCAAGCCAGCGACCTGCGTACCATTTCCAGCGTGGAATTGGTCTTGGAAGCAAGGCTTGCATCACTCCCTGCTCTGCCTCACCTGAAATGGCGGAAAACGAACTAAAAATAGCTAAAAAAGCAATTACAAATGCTCCGAAGAAAAATCCAAACGATAAAATAAATAAACCATTTGTAAAACGAATAAGGAGTTCTTCTCCGCTTGGAAAACTCGATCCGTGAGACATAGAACTTTGCCCGATCGTACCCGCAATAAACCAAAACCCAATAAGAAAGACCACGGTCATAATTAATGTCAGCACCATTACTCTTTTGCGTATCAGTTCTTTCCAGGTCATACCCATTATAATTCTCATTCGTGTTCACCTCTGTGGCTTAGTCCTGATACAGCATTCATAAACCACTCTTCTAGACGTTCTTGCTGATGTGAAACTTCATATAAGGTCATCCCTTGTTCAATAATCAGTGTATTCAGCCAACCCACCTGCTCTTCACTTTCCAGCTCCGCTTCCAACCAAACCCTACTACTGTCTATGGATTCTTCGGTATGGGAAGACACCCGGATCTGCAAGCCTGTCTGATCTTTTAGCCACGACAATAAAATAGGCGCAAAGCCGCCTACTTTAAATCGCCAGCTCATACGCTTGTTTAACACCTCGGACACTTTACCATGCCGGAGAATAACTCCGTTATTAAGTAGCGCCATTCGGTCGCAAAGTACTTCAACGTCCTCTAACAGATGAGAGTTTAGAAATATCGTAACCCCTTTTTCTTTTAGATTCTGTAATATACGCCGGACTTCCTGACGTCCGATTGGATCTAGTGCCGATGATGGCTCATCCAAAAATACGATAGCCGGCTCATTAACAAGTGCACAAGCTAAACCCAGTCTTTGCTGCATTCCCTTAGAGTAATGCTTCACTCGGTCACGTCCACGCTTACCAATTCCAACCTCATCAAGAAGTTGTGGAATTCTCTTATCTGCTACAGACCGCTGCATTCCGCATAGTCTTGCATGCAGCCTCACAACCTCCTCACCCGTTAGCCATTCCTGATAACGATACAATTCGGGTAAATAACCGATTAGTGATTTAGCTTCTAGCGAACCAATCTTATGCCCGAACAGAGTTCCACTGCCACTTGATGGATGAATAAGACCTACAAGCATTTTTACAAAGGTGCTTTTACCTGCACCGTTAGGGCCGAGGAAGCCAAAGGCTTCCCCTTTCCCTACAGTAATACTTACATTTCGACAACCGCGTCCGTTATCATATTCTTTAGTTAGGGACTTGGCTTCAATTGCTGCAGTACTCATGATTCAATCAGCTCCTGAACCTTGGTCATAAGCTTCTCTTTACTCGAATAGAGCTCACCTGACAAATTGAATAGCTGTCCATCCTGAATCCATGTAGCTTGATATACAGGACCGCGGCTGTATTCATAATTGTCAACTATAACTAAAGTGTCACCCACAGTTATTTGCTCCGTATTTTCACCAGCGATTAACGGCATTGGGATTTCTCCGGATAAGACCCTGCTTTGCATTAAGCTAGTCTTCAAGTAATCTGGGAGCAGTGGGAAATTCATTACAGCTTCCAAAGCCTCTTCCACTTTAATAGAAGGATCAACGTTAAGTACAGGTGCATTCATCTGCGACAGACTTGCCCAGTGCGTTTCGTCAGATGAGAGATTGTAATTCACAAATTCCGGGATATGAAGTGTAATTGGTTTACCGTCAATCGATTCGGGCAGCAGATGTTCTGCTCCAATTTTTTTCAGGGCTTTGTTCACTTCGTCCACTTTCAGATTAAGCGTGATATCTTGTGAAGCACCCACCGTAACTGAATTATGCCCTTCCACTAAAGCAGCGGTTTTCGCTGGATAGCCTAGGGTAGCCTTCAGTTGATCCGCAGGCAACTCACCAATGTAAGCCCCGCTAGCGTTTGTAAACTCACCGAATTGATTAATTGATCGATTAAGTTCACCGTCTTCAGCCACCTGTGTAAAAATATTACGCAGATCACTCTCATGAACAACCGTAACCTGTTCCATCCGGAACTGATTCAGAATGGATGCCATTGCTGTGTTTCCAATTGGGGTCGCGAGAATGACTGCAAAAACAGCTACACTCGCAGCTACAACTCCTAGCTTCCGACGACGGTTCATACGCAGTCGACTCGGACGTTGTACTTTCTTATCATGGGTAGTTACAAGTATGTCCTGTACTACCGTTGGAGTTGACTCTGATTCAAGGTTCTCTAGATTTTCTGGCTGACTTAAGTTAACAGAATCCTCAACTTGGGCTTCCGTATTTTGACTCCATTTTGCCCATTGAGGATTATAAGGCTCATTCTCTAACTTACTCTGTAGCTTGGCCCAGGCTTCGTCTGTACTTTGCTTATCTTTATCTTGCTTTCCTGAATAGTTATTCATTATTATACCTCCTGATTTTAAAGATTACTTCGTAACTTCTCCTCAAAAGAAGTCTACTTCGTCTGGGGTATCGCCTTCGTTGCATTTTGTCTTAGTTTCTCTGTCGCTCGGTGAAGCAGGGTCCCTACTACTGGAGGCCTTACTCCAAGCTCTCCCGCGATTTCCACATAACTGTACCCCGAGTAGCGAAGAAGAAGCGCTTGTCTGTCTCTTTCAGGCAATTCATTCAGCCAGATGTGTACATCTTCCTGATCTAGCTTACTAATTATGACTTCTTCACCTGAAGGGGGAGATTCACTAGCATCATAAAGCTGCTCTTGTTTATTCTGCAGTCGCCGTTCCCTTGCTTTTTTGTCCAAATAATCATATCCAATACGAGTTAGGACTCTATGAAGCCAGGCACCCAGCGCTGCTGGATCATCTGGTGGATTACGGTACAATCTCAGAAAAACTTCTTGAGCTAAATCATCAGCCGCCGATTCATCACGTACCAAAGCGGCAAGCTTACGGCGGACAACAGGGTAATGTTCATAAAATATTGTTTTAAAAATTTCAGATTCCGGAATTTCCATCGTGTAAATCCTCCTTATCAGCTGCAGCTATAAGTAAGACGACTGTCAGTACATTTTTGTATCAGAATTCTTCATAATTATCATAATGCATTATAAAACATACAAAAAGACAGCCCCCAATTAATAAGGTAACTGTCTTCATTATTGGTCTTACCTATCTGTTTTGATTCCAATTATCGAATTCGAATATATCGGTTAAGAATCTTCTTGGACAAAATACTTCGCTCCAGCTTAAGCTCCAGCAGTTGTTCTTTCCAATGTAACACTTCATCTGATTCTTCATTCTTACTCAGCTTCTCAAACAACTTCATGATCAATATGTTAACGGAATCAAACCGTGACCATAATTCTATCACACTTTCTTCTTGAACCTGAGGTTCTTCCGATACTGTGTTAAGATTCTTTAAGCTCTCTATGATGTCAGCCTGCCACTGTCCATCGTTAATTGCTTTGGCATAATTTAAAAGGTCCAGATAATCGTCGACTGACATATGTACCGACTCCTTTGTATGGTTATACCAAGTATTATACTAGGTATTATGTATATTGCAACACTTTATCCCTGTAAGTATACAAAAAAACAAGGGCTAGTATGCGGACTAGCCCTTGCTAATAAATTTAAACGGAGTACGTTAAGTTATAGTAACTTCTCGATTTCCTCTTTGTATTGCTCCGATTTCGGACCAAATACGATTTGTACAGCACCTTGACCAAGTCTCATTACACCCGAAGCACCGAGTTGTTTCAGAGCGGAATCTTTAACGGCTTTTTCGTCTTTAACGATCAGACGAAGGCGTGTAATACAAGCATCGATATTTTCGATGTTTGAAGGTCCGCCGATGTGCTCAAGAATTTGAGCAGCCTTAGAAGAAACAGCTGAACCTGTTCCGTTACCTCCAGTTGGTGCTACAAGCGCATCATCATCATCTTCGCGACCAGGGGTCTTAAGCTTGAACTTCGTGATGATAAAGCGGAACAACACATAGTACAGAACGAAGAAGCACAGACCTACAGGGATAAGAATCCATGCATTAGTGGATAGTTTCATGTTCACCAGGTAGTCAATCAAACCAGCGGAGAAGCCGAAACCAAGCTTAACATCTAGAATGTACATTAACGCCATAGAGAAACCAGTAAGTAAAGCATGCACTAAGTACAATACTGGTGCCAAGAACATAAAGGAGAATTCAAGGGGTTCTGTGATCCCTGTTAAGAAGGAAGCGATAGCAGAACCGATAAAGATGGAAGCAACCATTTTTCGTTTTTCTGGTTTAGCTGTATGAATAAATGCAAGAGCTGCACCTGGAAGCGCAAACATCATGATTGGGAAGAAGCCTGTCATAAACATCCCAGCTGTTTTGTCTCCAGCGAAGAAGCGATACAAGTCACCGTGTACCAATTCACCAGCTGCATTCGTAAAGTCACCAATTTGGAACCAAGCAATCGTATTAAGTACGTGGTGAAGTCCAATCGGAATCAACAAGCGGTTAGCTGTACCAAAGATGAAAGCTCCAACTGCACCCAGGGATACAACCCAGTTTCCGAAATCACTAATTACGTCTTGAATCGGACTCCAAATCATTCCAATTAATACGGCAAGAACCATCGTGGATGCTGCGGTAATAATTGGAACAAAACGTTTACCAGCAAAGAACCCGAGCCAATCTGGCATCTTTATACTGTGATATCTCTTATATAGGAATGCTGCCCAAGCACCGGCAAATATACCTCCGAGCACACCCATATTCAACACTACATCATCATTGATGAAGGAGAATTGAAGTGGTACGACAGCTAGTATCTTAGTCAGTACCATATATGCAATTACTGCTGACAAGGCTGCTACAGCGTCCTTGGCAAATCCAATGGCAACCCCGACAGCAAATATCAAAGCAAGATTTCCGAAGATCGCATTCGCACCGGCATTTAGGAATGGAGCAAAATATTGATTCAGGAATCCCCCTACTGTAGCTCCTAGATGCAAATCTTTTTCATAGTTAAGCAATCCAAACCCTTGAAGAATAGCTGCCGCTGGCATAGTAGCAACTGGAAGCATAAGCGACTTACCTAATTTTTGTAGAAAAGCCAACATAACAATATCATCCTTTCGATTCAATAGTAGTAATGCTGTATTAGCTTATTACTTTGAAGCCACTGTAAGAATCAGATCCTGTCCTGCTGTAACCTGACCATAATGTCCGTTCACTTGAGGTGGTGTTTCCTCTGTACTAGTCACGATTACAGGTGAAATTGTGTCACAGCCTGCTGCGCGAATAACGTCCAGATCAAATTCGATTAAGGTTTGACCTGCCTTCACTTGATCTCCAGAGGCAATATGACTGACAAATCCGTTGCCCTTAAGACTGACAGTATCGATTCCGATATGTAACAACAATTGCACACCGGAGGAATGTTCCAGAATAACTGCATGACTCGATTTCACGATATGAGCAACCGTGCCATCAAAAGGAGCCTTTAGGATCCCCTCGGAAGGTCTGATTGCAACTCCGCTACCCATATGACCACCAGCAAAGGTTTCATCCGGAACCTCTGTTAATGAAACTGCTTCTCCGCTGATTGGTGCCATGATTTCGATTGTATGTCCAGTATGTTTCTCTTCTTTTTTTGATTTCCATTTGGAAAACATATGCTCCACTCCTCTAAAGATGTTAGTTTTGTTTCACTAAAGTCTGAAATAATCGGTGTAAGTGCATCGCCAGGAAACACAGCTCTTCCTCCGGGATATCTACACCAAGAGATTTTTGCATCACTTTACCGAGCTTTTGAGATAACTTGTATTCCTCTTTGTATTCCTTCTTAATATGTTTCACAAAAGGATTATCTATTAGTGATCCTTTCAAAATACGTTCCAGCGAAAACCGTAAGTGGATCATTAATCGAATATGATTCATACTGCCATGCTCAAAAGTTATATTCCGTTCTTGCTGAATCATGTCTAGAAGTTCACTCACGATATTAGATGCTTTTACTAACTGACCCACCGATACATTGTTAACTGCGGAGTACACATGATAAGTTAGAAATCCAACCTCGTCTTCGGGAATTTGCACCTGAAATTCAGCATTGATCTTCTCTGATGCCTTGTAAGCGATATCAAATTCCTTCGGAAAAGACATCTTAGTTTCTTGTAAAAAAGGATTAATAATATCCATCCCGTTGCGCAGACGGTAAATGGTGAACTGAATGTGGCTCGGGAGTGCCAAATAAATCTTGTCGTTTAATTTGTCAGGAAATTGACTTTGGATATCAGCAATTATTTCATCAGTTATTTTCATCACTTTGGGATCTATGTCTTCCAGCAATATTTGATACTGACTCCAGGATTCGCGGTCTTCTAGACGAAACAATTTCTCAATACGAGGATCGTTTCCTTCAATCACACCTGAACCTTTCACAGCAAAACCAATGCCTTTACCGATAATGACATATTCCTTGCCGTTCTTGCTTCCCTGAACCATTACAACGTTGTTCCCAATCACACGCTGTACTTGAAATTGCTCGATCTCCCGCGACAAGCTCATCACTCCTTTCCCATATTATCGTCAATTAGGAACAAAAAAAGCCAAGAAATGTCTCATCGAGATGAAGACAATCCTTGGCTCATGCCCTTAACGGTAACACGCCACTAAAATATAAATGATCATTTATGAACATATCATAAATCATGAACTGCTAACTCGTCAATGGTAAATTTATAAATGTCAAGCGCAGCTCCTGAACTCAAAAATTCACAAGTTATAAATAGCTTTCAATTTGGGGAAGCTTTTCTTTAAGCTGACGGACATTGGTCTCCAGTTTTAGAATGACCTCTTCTAATTCCTTTGGGTCGATGCCTCTAAGTACTGGGACCTGAATAACCTCTGTGGCTTTGGTTTCTGATTTTAATTCTCGCATCTCCAGCTGCTGTTCTTGCCATTTATCCATCAGATCAGCAATTGTCGCATAAAAACGCTCATAATCCTTGATTACGCTATCTAAAAATGTATCCACTTCCTCCGCATCGTAACCACGAAGCTTCATACTGAATTCTTTTTCATGTATGGTTAGAGCATCTAGTGTGATGCCAAGTTGGCTGAATAGCTTACGTTGTTTGTCCAATCGACGTTTCATATGTTCATCCATCATTTGTTACCTCCAAGTATATACTGCAATTATCCGGCAGTAACCATTATAACAGGGTGAGAGCATCCTGAAAATATAACTATAGTTCCAGTTCTAGAAGTTATCCGCAACCGCCTTGTTCAAAATACCTAAGCAGCGATCAAGATCCGTCTTCACCTGCTTCTTATATAGCTTCGCTTTCTCTTCTCCATCAGTTGTGAAATGGTATAAGACGATTTCTTGAAAATCCACCTTCGGGTCATTCCCTTTTAGCTGTTTAGTACGATATAAAATCCCTTGCTGTACCAGCTCATGCAGCGCGCGATAAATTTCGCTCTGTGGAGGGGAATATCCATGTGCCTTGAAATCTCGACGTAAATCCTCAAGCATTTGGTATCCATACCCGCGATGTTGTTCTACCATTGTTATAAGATACACCTTGATAAAAGCCCGTTGAGCAATCATAAACGCCATATAAACCCTCCTCATGTTGTGTTTTTTTGGTTAATCTTACCTTCTATAACTCTAGTATAAGCACTATTTTCCAACTTTCACAACCTGAAATGTGGTAGTGGGTTCACTTTTTCCGATTTGTATAGAAATTTAATAGGGATAGATGATGAAATTATTGAAAGTAACTAGATAGAGTTGTTTATTTTGTGATTTTCTATTGTGAATTTTTCATATGATGAAAGTTGGTTATCTCGAGTAATAAATAACGGCCATTGAGAACTTAACCATAAAGTTCTCGATGGCCGTTGAATAATGAGTGAACAATACCTTAGCGTTTATCGGCCTCATGCCATTTAGCGAGTAATTCCTCTCGGTTCGCAGCAGCGATATCGAATCGATACGTAATCATTAATTTTTCCAGCTTAACAGAAGACAATAGCGGATGGATCTTAATATTCGGCATCACAGGTAAGGAAAATGCGGAATTCATATAATCTGTCTGAGCATCTGTTGACAGTACAAAATCTACCAGCTGCTTAGCAGCAGTCACGTTGTTCCCACCTTTCAAGATCGACACTGCACCTATCTCCCATCCAGCTTGTGGAGGAATAGAAGATTGTATAGCATATCCCGAATTCTTAAATCGAAGCTGGTCGCCCATAAAGCTGATAACAGCAGCAACTTCACCTACTGCAAGCCGCTGGGCAGAACTAATTCCTGAGAATGTAGTTGATGAACTCTGCTTCTTAAGAGCACTCACCAATGCTAGAGCTTGCTCCTCCCCACGTTCTTGTGCAAGAGAGGCTAGCAATGTGTATCCTGTACCTGAGGTTTCTGGGTCCGGAATTTCAATTTTCCCCTTGAGCTCGGGACGTAATAAGTCTTCGTAGCGTTCTGGAAGAGGTAAAGCTACAAGCTGAGGATCTTGATTCCAGACCTGCTCATTTACACCAATAGCCAATGCACCCATGTATATACCTGTCCAATAGCCCATTTTATCTTTATAGATGTCGGGGATCTCATCAGCAACATGTGATGAATAGCGAATTAATTTCCCTTTGTTCTTGAGCTGCTCATGAAGATCAGCAGGCCCACCGAGAACAACATCAATGCCAGTCTTATTGATCGACATCAAATGGTAGCTTGCCTCACCGCCAGACATGCGAATAAGCTCATAAGACTGTCCCGTCTTCTTCTTATATTTCTCCAACAGAATACGCGCTTCATCCTCTTGAAAAATTACATATACTTTGAGAGGCTGATTGCTTTTCTGTCCAGGATAGAAATATATTAGAAGAAGTATTGTTACCGCAACCAATGACAGGATAATCACCTTTGTTCTCAATTAGAACGTCTCCTCCTGATAGACTAGCCTATAGCCGTCGTTCTATATAAAACGATACGCCAAAAAAGGAAAACGACTGTTTTCCTTTTTTGGAACATCTACTTCAGTTTACGGACTAACCTTTTTAATAATATGAATTTTGTCTATTGCCGCACTCATCCGAACTTGACCATCGAAAGTCTTTTGACCAATATCATAAGCATCGACAATCCATTCTTTGCCCCATTGATCTGCAAGGAAATATCTTTCCTTTTCTCCTAGAAACATCGAGGATTGGACTACTCCCATGATGTTAAATCCGCTAATATCCGGATGATTTAGTCGCAATGATTCGGGGCGAACACTCAGAAGAACTTCCTCACCCTCTGTCAACTTTTCATCTGTAGTAATAGTAACGTTATCCCCTCCAAAGCCGTAGCTAACTGTTGCCGTACCCTCTTTACTTTGCATAACTACTGCCTCAATAAAATTGGTAGAACCAATAAAATCAGCTACATATTGTGTACGAGGTTTATAATATATTTCATGCGGCGTACCGTACTGATCAATAGCTCCTTTATTAAAAACAACGATCTGATCTGACATCGACAAAGCTTCCAATTGATCATGCGTTACATATATTACGGTTAGTCCAAGTTCCTGTTGAATTGTTCGCAGTTCAACGCGTACCTCTTCACGTAATTTAGCATCTAGATTACTTAGTGGCTCATCCAGGAGAATAATCGGCGAATTCATCACTAAGGCACGAGCCATAGCTACACGTTGCTGTTGTCCACCAGACATTTCATGGGGATATCGTTCTTCAAGTCCGGATAATTTGACCTGGGCCATAACAGCCATTACCCGTTCCTGTACTTCTGCTTCAGGTCTTTTCTTAATATCTAGTCCATAAGCAATATTATCAAATACCGTCATATGCGGGAACAAGGCATATTCCTGGAACACCATTGGAGTGCCCCTTTTATATGGAGGTAATTCATTAACCAAATTCCCGTCAATCCACACCTCACCATCATCGATGGTATAGAAACCCGCGATGGAACGTAATAAAGTCGTCTTCCCACAACCACTCGGACCAAGGAAGGTGATGAACTTCCCCCGTTCAATCTTTAAGTTGATATTTTTCAAGACATGGTTATTGCCGAACACTTTATTCACATTTTTCAAATCTAGTAGTATGTTGGATTCCATCGTGCCCACTCCCTTCAAAATCATTAGAAATCAAATATTTTCACTTTGGAACGGAAGATCAGCTTGATCACTCCCAGTGTTCCAAGCGTTGCACCCATCAAACCCACTGCCACAGCGGCTGCCCAATAATAGGTTCCCGTTTCGGCATAGTTAAAGATCGATACTGCTGCAACAACCCATTTAGGGGTAATTAGGAAGATTATCGTACTCAAAGTATTCATATTTTTCATAAACGCATAGACAAAGTTCGCTACGACGGTTTTTTGCAACATTGGAAATACAATCGTTGTTAGCGTCTTACGGCTACTCGCACCCAGATTGGTGGCTGCTTCTTCGATCGATTTATCCACTTGTTTAAAAGACGCAGTCAAGCCCCGATAACCTACAGGCATCTGTTTAAGTAACATCGCAATGACAATCAATGCTGCAGATCCCTGCAAAACAATCGGACCTTTACTAAACGCAACAATCAGTGCAAGACCAACGAATGTTCCTGGAAGCGCAATTGGAAGAACCGCGCTGAAATCTAGTAATTTTTTACCTGGAAAAGGTTTGCGAACTACTATATAGGCGAGCACTAATGCAAGAGCCACCGCCAGCAACGCACTAATTAGCGATAACACTAAGCTGTTCAAAACGGCTGGACTAGATGAACTAAAGACAACTTTCATAATATGATCCAGTGTGAACGTATTATCTCGACCAAAGTTTTTCGTAAAGGCGAAAAGAATGGTGATCGCAAACATCGAAATAATGAACAATGAGATTAAACTGTTAAAAGAGAAAAGTAATGCATCTGTCCTCTTAGATGTAGTGATCCGTTTCAAACCAGATACCGGCTTACCAGTTATCGTTGAGTAGGAGCCTTTAGATAAAATCTTATTCTGAACCCAGAATACAATCAGTGCAGGAATTACTAAGATAATCCCCATGACCGAAGCTAGTCCTGCCTCGTTATTAATAATTTCTCCGTAAATTTCAACTGCTAAAAGTGAATAGTTCCCACCAATTAGCTTTGGATTCCCGAAGTCAGCGAAGCAGTTAATCGCTACCAGCAAGAATGCGTTAATAACACCTGGAAGTGCAAGTTTCAGCGTAATCGTCCTGAATAATTTAAATCCTCTAGCTCCAAGGTTCTGTGCTGCTATCTCCAGATTCGGTGATATAGCGCGGAGCACACCCGTTATAGTCATGTAGGCAAGTGGAAAATAGGATATCGTCTGAACAATCCACAGCCCCGGTAATCCATACAAATCAAGCTCAAAATTAAAGTTGGTATTTAACCATTGTGAGATCATTCCCCCACGTCCAAAAAGCAATAGGAATGCTAAACCACTCATAACCGAAGGAGCTAATAATGGAATAAAGGCTATAAATCGAAAGAACTTCTTTCCTCTGATGTTACTGTAGTGAATCGCATACGCATAAATAAATCCAAACACTGTTGCTGTAAAAGCGGATAATGATGAGCTAACTACCGTATTTAATAGCGCTTTTCCATAACGGGGTTTACTAAAAAACGTTGCCCAATTATCAAATCCAGATGTAAACACAACGACTACCAGCGGATAAATAACAAATAGAATGAGAAATGCAAAGCTAGTCAGTACAAGTACGAGTGACGATGGATCTTTAAAGAGCCTGTTGATCGACTCCCCAATGCCTTTTTTTTCTTTCATAGGGGGCGACTCCCACCTTTCTGCCATCCAATTTGAGGGGCATTACAGTCACCATATATGGTACAGCCATGCAATACCCCTATTGGCTCTTTTATTTCAAATCTTTTAATGCATTTTGCAACTCTTTACGCTGCGATGCTGCTTTTAACAAATCATAAGCATCGTTGTATTTCGTTGTTTTAATATCAATGCCACCTTTAGGAATCGGTACTGATGCTTTAACGGATACTGCGTATGCAGATTGCGTATACAACTCACCCGGTTCATTAGTAAGCATATAGTCCATAAGCTTCTTCGCAGCCTCTGTATTAGGTCCACCCTTAACAATGGATAAAGCTCCAACTTCATAACCTGCTGCTTCTGGAACAACACTAACAATTGGGTTGCCTTGGTATTTAATCTTCAATTGATCGCCTAGGAAAGTCACGCCAATTGTATACTCTCCTTTAGCAGCTTTCTGAATTGGCTCAATGCCAGACTTAGGTCTTTCCTTAAGGTTAGGCAGCAACTGTTTGATATAGTTCAACATCTCATCATCACCCCATACTTGGGCTAAAGAAGCGACTGCTGTATATGCTGTACCCGATGTCGCTGGATCGGACATACCAATTTCACCTTTGAATTTAGGATCAAGCAAATCCTTAAAAGTTTCAGGGTATGGATCACTACCATATTTCTCTTTCCAACGTTCTTCATTAATACCTATAGCGATTGGATTTAGATAAAACCCTGTCCAGAAGCCATCTTTGTCTTTCATATTGTCAGCGATGTCAGAAGCATTCGGAGAAGCATAAGCTTCCAATGAACCTGCCTCTTTCAGTACTTGGTGCGAATCCGCTGGCCCTCCCATCAGAAAGTCGGCTTGTGGATTCGACATTTCATTCTGTACACGGGATACCGCTTCTCCACTTGGTAAACGTAGGATGTCATAGTCAATTCCGGTTTCAGCTTTGAATTTATCCAGAATTTTACGAGCCTCTTCCTCTTGAAAAATGGAATATACGGTAATTTTTTTGATTTCTTTACCGCCAAATACTCCTGATTTATACATGAAGAACCCCGCTACCAACACAACTACTATGACTGACAATAAAATGACTGACTTACTGTTTTTTTTCTTTCTCGCCATAGACTAAACCATCCCTTCAAGATCAGTATGAGGCATTATTTAGTTTGAAATAGACTCTTTGATTGGTCTCATCCAGAAGGTCATAGACCACGAAGTAAGCGCCGTTATAGCGATCCACATGGATCCAGTGCTTTTTCACTCGATAATCATTCGTGAGCTGAATGACAAAGTGAGCATCGGGTGTACGTTGTAAGTCATCAAAATGGCTGAAATCGATAATACGCTCTGCTGCACGAATCTGCGATATCAACGCCTTCCTCTCAACCTGAGTGAGAGCTGTAAGTACTCCCTGCTGTAGTGTGAACACATCATTAATCTTGTTTTCCACAGCAGATCCAATACTCGACGTTGTTAACATCTTATCGATGAGTGTACTTTGCAGCTTGCGGATAGTAGCACTTACATTAAGCGAATTAACTGACTCCGCACCGAAGTGAAACGCATTCGTTTCCACTTGAAAAGGAATATCTTCTTGATCCAGATAGGCCATCGTTCCAGTCAACAGAAGTCTCGGAACCAACTGTTGTGGACGCTGCATTCCTGATGATAACAACCCAGAAAAAGTAGATCTCAATTTCAGCAATTCCTTCGGATCCTCAATGGATATCGTCCCTAGGCCTGGATACGTAATATCCACGCGCATCGGAACGCCAGCAATGCGGTCAAGTTGATCCTCCTGTCGAGGTACAACATGCACTTCATCAAGAGGTATTCGAAAAGTGTAAGCGCACATGCCGATTAGCAGACTGCCTATGATGACTTGTAACAAGATGAGGCGAAACCATGAAAGCCCTTTCTTATCCTCTGGCACTTACTTTAACCTCCTCATATATCAGAAAAATTTTAAATTTGTATCAGTTTTGTAACAGCGCTTACATTTGTTATGTTAAGGGGAATCTCAGCTGAATCTCTGTCCCCTTCTTCTCCGAGCTAGTAATGACGATACTCCCTCCTTGAAGTTCCATAAACTGTTTACATAGAGGTAATCCTAACCCATGTGATTCGTTTGAAATAATACGATCCTGTTTCTCTGCCGAGGGTAGAAATAATATACTTTGCAATTGTTGCGATATCCCTCTCCCGTTATCTATGATACGAACCAGCCCAAAGCCCTCATGCTCCGTTAACTCGATATAGAGATTTGTGCATTCGCTATGCTTAATAGCGTTATCAATCACGTTAAATAGAACTTGCTGAGTTCTCTTGGGATCTAAATTCACTTCACAAGATGAGATCTTTAGCGTGGTAACAATCGCGGATTTTTGAAGGGTCGGCTCTAAGATACGTAGACTATCCATAATGACAGCCCCTAAATCAGTACACTCCAGCTTGATACGCCAAGCCTCATCACCAATCAGTGAGGTCTGTAACAAATCCTCAACCATATTTAACAACCGAGTACTCTCTTTACGGATATAGGTATTACATTCCTGTATATCATCCTTCTTATTCATTCTTTCAATTAAATCCGAAAACCCGATAATCGAAGTTAATGGTGTTTTTAATTCATGAGTTATGTTGTCGTAGAAAGCTTTCTGCTTTCCCTGTTCATACTTTAACATTTTGATATGATGTTGCAGCGCATCCGACATATGATTGAAATCCTTGGCTAATTCTCCTACCTCATCCTGACTACTCGCCTGTATCTTTCTGCTAAAATCGCCAATGGATACAAGCTTAAGCGCCTGCTGCAAGGCATGTAGAGGCCTCACCAACAAAGATGAAAATGAATAGCTGACCATAAGCGAAAAAATTAAACATCCTACAGCTGCAGCGATGAACCATGTGCGCATCTGGTTTAATGTCTGCAAATTCTCATGGAGGTCCAATAAATATCGAAATCCACCCACAATTTCTCCTTCATACCAGAAGGGAACTGAGTAGATTAGATATTGTGTACCTTCACCTGCAGTTATGACTGTGGCAGCATTACCAGTAAGCGCTTTCTGAATATCGTTACGTTTAAGTAAGTTTTCTTTATCGCTGCTGCTCCCAACAATCGTCTCATCTAGTGCGAATAGTTGTACTTGAAAATTGCTGTTTGACGCCAAATGCGACGCAATAAAGGGGGCGTACTTACCTGAAAATAATTGTTCTATATTAATTTTCTGATCACTGACAATCTTCAATGCCTCAATACGATGTAAGCCAAAATACTGACTTAACGTCTGAGTATCCCGTTTAATCATACTTTGGTTAAGCGTATAATTAACGATAAAAAACATCGCTGTGAGCAGCATAACAATCGTAACGGCATGCTGAATAAACATTTTATTTCGCAGTCCCATCTTCTATACCTCCAGCTTATAGCCTGTCCCATGTATAGTAGCGATCAGATGCTCGTTGGGTTTCATTTTCTCCCGAAGACGGTTTACCACCATGTCCACGGATCTTGTATGCCCATAATAATCATAACCCCAGACCTGATCAAGCAAGTCTTCGCGAGTGAAAACTTTCTTAGGATGAGCACATAAGAGCCACATAAAGTCAAACTCTTTACTGGTTGTCTTAAGCCATTGTTCCCCTATCTTACAGGTACGTCCATTCTTATCAATTTCAATAGGTCCAATCTTGATCACTTCAGGAGGCGCCACCATCTTCATTCGTCTCATAACTGCCTTAATGCGCTCGATAAGTTCCCTTGTCTCAAAAGGTTTCGTTAGATAATCGTCTGCTCCCAACTGAAAGCCAAGGATTTTATCATTCATTTCATTCTTAGCGGTGAGCACGATTACCGGGACTGACTTATACTGTTGTTGAAGCATTTGAAGAAGCTCGAACCCGGAACGGTCAGGTAACATAAGATCTAACAGAATTAAATCGGCAGACCATGTTGCAAGTTCATCCCACGCCTTAGTCACCGTTCCTACAGCTTTCGTCTGATACCCTTCCACCTCTAAGCTCAATTTTAGCAGCATTTGAATGCTGGGATCGTCTTCAATAATTAAAATATTCATACGTAGCCCTCTTTTCCTTAGATGCTATTTTACACTGAACTTTCATATTTTTAGTTACCCTCTTATAATAGCGGATATCGTTCAATACGAAAACGCTTTCCAAATATCTACAATTAAAAATACAAATCAAATAATTGACTATAAACTTACATTTTATGTCTCTGTATAGTAAGTAAAATCCACAAAAAAACTCCCACATAATGGGAGTTCTACGGATTTAGGATTTTGTAGAACGGACTATACCACTCGAAAATCCCTTAATCGAGCGATTGCGCTCATGATTGCTCATCTCTGTTTTTCTCCATAAATTCTTCCTTCGTCAATCCAAACAATATCAAATCATAATATCGTCCGTTCGTGTAAATGACTTTCCGCCGCACGCCCTCTTGCACACAGCCGACTTTCTTTAACATCCCTATAGAACCTTCATTACCTTCAAGCGCACATTCATTGAATTTATTTAGCCGTCGCTCGAAAAAAGCATATTTTAAGAGGATGGTTATAGCTCTCGTTCCATACCCTTTACCTCGATGATCTTTATCCACCTGCACACCAATGCTGAACGTACCATTTTTCTCATCAATGCTATTTAGATTTACGCCTCCGACATTTTCACCATGCAAATCTTCAATCGTAAACATTAGTCTATTCGATGAGAATTCAGCGTAAGTCTCCGCAAAATTTTTAGCTTCGGCAATGGTGGGTGGTAGTTCAACTGCACATTGTAAGAGTCGTCGTGCTGGGGTATCAAAACGATTCGTATAATAGCCTTCCCAATCCCCTTCTTGTATTGATCGTAATCTTATTTTCTCGTCTTTCCAGTAATAATTGCTATAATCTATCTCTCTCATTTTCTAGCCTCCAAATAATATTGGGATTGTTTTTTTATAATAAACATTACTTTATAACCATGTAGTAAGATATAACCATTAAACGTGACTATGAAAAACACTTTGGAAAAGAGGCAAACTTATGAGTGATTACCAATTGGTCAGTGATTATAAGCATATCGAAAAATATAAAGAAAGCTTTAATGCCTTAGCTAAATCAATCTTCGGGATTGATTTCTCGCCATGGTATGAACAAGGAGGCTGGAGTGACAAGTATATTTGTTATTCCTATATCGATGGGGACCATGTGATCGCTAATGCGTCCATAAACAAAATGACGATTCTCATAAATCAAAAAGAGTATAACGCCATTCAAATTGGCACTGTAATGACACATCCTGATTATCGCATGCAAGGATTATCCAGGAAATTAATAGATCATATTATCGCGAAATACGAACATGAATATGACTTCATATACTTATTTGCAAACGACAGTGCTTTGGACTTTTATCCTAAATTCGGATTTGAACGTATGCAAGAAAGCAGCTTTTCGATTAACGCTTCTAATCTTAGAAATCAAACGTCTAAAATCTTCTCTGTGCGTCCCTTATCTATGAATAACTCCGTTGATTTCACCATGATAAAAAAATTCGCTGAAGAAAAAGTTCCGGTGTCCTCTATACTCAGCGTTGTAAACAATGAACATCAGCTGCTGTTTTATTTTATCCTTCCTTTCCATGATTCTTTTTACTATATTGAAGAAGCTGACGTCGTAGTGGTCTTTAGACATGAGGAGCATCAGCTTCATATTTTTGATATTATCAGTACTAAAAGTATAGATATTAACGCGATATTGAATAGCATTATTTCTCCTGAAACGGAGGTTATACATTTTTATTTCACACCAGATTATGCCATAGATCACATAGAGTCAGCATTAATTCCCCAGAGTGAGGATACGTTATTTGTACGTCCATTTTTAAAAGAACTACCTAAACATTTCATGTTTCCCATAACCTCACATGCCTAGATAGAATGAAGAAGGCTGCCATCCGGCAGCCTTTTTTTTATTTGCTCTTTCATTCCTTCAGAGCTTCATTTCATACCAGATTTATTCATTAAACAAGTGGAGCTTGAATCAATGTTGCGAAATTGAATCGATGGACATGACCATCATTTAATGTAGTTTGGCCAGATACAAAATGTACGTGTTTGCCATTTCCGACTGAAATAGCAGGGCCTGTTCTTATCTTTTTCAGATTATGAAAGTGGTTCAAGAAATCAGTTCTACTAAGATCAATTTCATGAATATGGCTATTCCCTACTCGAATCGCCTGCCCCGTAACACCTGCAAAGCGATGGTTATGTCGATCTGCACCTTCTTCAGCCAATTTCGTACTACCTTCAAATTCATGTACATGTCTCTGCGCATATTGAGAATATAATGTTTTCTTCTTTAGAGTAGCTTTTTTCTTTACCATCTGTTGTGAACCTCCCTATAAACATGAACTTCACAACATTCTATTAAGAAAACACATTTTAAGTTCTAGGCAGGTGTCTAAGTAACCATTATGATTTGTTCGCTAATCCTTTACAGGAATATACATGCTCTGTATCTCTTGTACTCCAGGAACAAATCCTAGATTTGTATAAACAGACTCCGCGTCATTACCTTCCATGACATATAATCTAAGGAGAGGATACTTATCTTTAAGGAGACTTAGTCCTCTTTTCATCATCAGTGTCGCTAACCCTTTGCCTCTATAACTGGGCATTACACCAATACTATAAACCGCTGCGTAATCGTCTTGTAAACCCAAGAGACAATTCGCAATTAACTGTCCCGATTTCCTATCATACACAAGCGTTGACGCGGTAAGTAATGCTTCATTCGTATAATTCGGTTCTTCACTTGGAATAAAATCTTCATAAGAGAATTTTTTTCTTCTAGTCGCCTCGAGACTTCCATTAAAGCTTGCATAGCTACATTCGGCGATCTGATCTTCCAGAATAAAGCGTTTAGCTCCTTTTCCATCCTCTTCGATCTGTGGACTTTCAATTCTAAATTCTTCGTTCCATTCCACCTCGAAATGATCTGTAGGACGCTGCATCCAGCGACATCTGAACTCATCAGGCCAAAATCCTGCCCGCGCAAATAAATGAACTTGATCCGGTAGAACCTCAAATGTTTTTATAGGCTCCGTTCGGTCAGACCAATATATCAAAAGCTTTTTTAGAAGTTTAAGCACCACAAATGTATCGTTAAAAGGTGGAATAACAAATAAATGATAGATCCGATTAGGCGACATCCTTACTCCACCTATTTTCGCCTCCCCTTTATAGATCCAAAAAGCATTCTTTTGGGCAGAATTGAACCCATCTTCTCTAAAAAAGCCAATATACTGAATATTATAATAAATGGAGCAATACACTCCCCACTCTTTCGAATCAGCCTTACGAATTGAATAATCATTACTTAGCTCATACGATATTTCATCCTCAGACCATCCCATTAATTGCATGTACAATTCCTCCTCGCTGCTACTTCACCTTCTATTTTCTATAGTATCACTTCTTAAAGTAAATGATTGGTAATAAACACTTATAATGATTATTTACTAAACTACAGCAAGTGTAATTGCATCTGGAAGTCCAATATATAAGAAGAAACCTTATAATATAAAAAAACTGCCTATTGGCAGTCTTCTCCTTAATAAATTCTAGAACATAGCCAAATGGCGGTTCCCACAGCGATAATACCTGCTAATGTTACAAATAGGACATACCCTCTCTTTGTTCTAGTAACCGTGTGATTATCATAAAATTCAGGTTTTCGTACGATTCCAAACCATAGATCCGCGATTAAATTCACGACCACTAGAGAGAAATTTTTTATTACCCCCACGTCATCACTCCTTTTCAACTTTAGCTAGCCAAGTTTATTATTAATTTCACTTAGTGACTCATTCATTTCGTCCATTTTCTTGATCATCGCATATTGATTGCTAATCATCATGATTAAACCAATAAAGAACAAAATCACAAGAAGTAAACTCATACTGCACTTCCTTTCAGTAGCTGAATTCATTCACTCTGGACATTCAAGCTCCGAGCAAATCCTGACCTCCATGACGGGTACAGTGGACTCCATTCGTAATCCATTCGAGCTTTCGTATTGGAGGCTCCGCGTTCCCATCCTGCTCTGCCTTCTTGAACATTAGGAGCAGGAGCACCTATGGTATCTGAATAAGTTGATAACCAATCCAATCCATTAACAGGCTCGTCGTCTACGATATTCACAGGGCCTGAAGGCCAGTTCAGAGCAAGCACCGCTGCGTTAGCTGCATCCTCCACATGTAGGAATGAGACAACGGCATCTGTCGCTGTCATTCGTTCTTGACGAATTTCCTCTGCCATATAGCCATTAGTGTCATACCATGTTCCTTGGCCGTACAACATTCCATACCGCAAGATCACATGATTGGGGATCTCGGCAACTGCTTTCTCTAGTGAGTATATACCTTCAATCGTTCTTCTCCGAGGCTCTAAAGCCTTAAGATCTAAAGGAGTTTCCTCCGTAGCTGGCTCCTCTCCAGCTTCATAAGCCCATGAAATACTTTGTGCAATGATTTGCTCCACGCCAGCTGCAAGGGATGCGTCCACAATATTGCGTGTTCCTTCTATTCTTATCCTGGAATTATCTGAGAAATTCCGCTGACTTAGTGAAGTTAGCTGATGGATAACCACTTCTGGCTGTGCTTTGTGAATGGACGCAAATATGGCCTCTCGATCGAAGACATCCGCGATTACCGCCTGTGCTCCACACTTCTCAATAAATGCTCTATTTTCTTCCTTATGGGTCATTCCGACAACCTCATGCCCCGCTTCTAATAACTTAGGTAGCAATAGCCGTCCAATCACGCCCGCTGCACCAGCTACAAATATCTTCATTTAAGCCCTCCTTTAGAACAGCTCCTAAAGCATAAACATTGCTATGTGTATCAGAAATAACTGCCGGTATCTACTTTGTTCCTTTTCCGTTATCTCTAAAATGCCTATTAATAATTTGGATTATTATCCATATCATACCACATGTATAATAAAGACTGCACCTCACAGCTTATCGCTGTGAGGTGCAGTCTTTGATGGATTGTTTATAGTAAAAGTAGGTCGATTAACATTTTAGATTTTATCGCGGTTGTAAACTTCAGCCGTTCGGTCTGCTCTGTTAGCCATCGAATTACCTAGTCGAGTGTCTTCGGAATAGACACCTTCGTAACGCTGAACATTTAGTGAGCGATTGTCTCGGAACACATCATGCGCTTGATACCCTCGTCCATTATCCTCAACAAGCACAAGGATCTTGCCACTTTCAACGTATCCTTCGTACTCTTTTGCCTCATCCTCAGGAATGCCAAGACCGATCAAGCCACCAACTAAGCCACCTGCACCTGCACCCACGGCTACCCCTGTTAACGTTGCCACAATAGGTCCCGCTGCCAGAATAGGACCAATCCCCGGAATTGCGAGCGCTCCGATACCTGCTAGCAGTCCGGTAACACCACCCAATACGCCGCCTGTAGCTGCACCTGTTGCAACACCCTCGGGAGCTTTTGTGCCTGTATCATCCGAAATATGTCTTAGCTCATCACGATCACGTGTGATTACTGATATTTCATCATTACTGAACCCTTGATTGTGAAGTCCTTCAATTGCTCTGGTTGCTTCTTGTTCTGTATCAAAGATACCTACGATTTTTTTAGTCACTTGAAGCCCTCCTTAGTAATTGTCTTCGCTAGTTAATTACCCTGTAAGCTGAAGACAAAACATCTAATTAAAATTTCAAGTGCACGAAGGACCCTATTATTTCTTGGGACGTGCTCGATTGGTCGGAATTGCTTGCAAGGGGTCGTCTGGCCAATAGTGCTTAGGATAACGTCCTTTTAGATCCTTTTTAACCTCAAAATAAGTGCCACGCCAAAAGCTTGCAAGGTCAGAAGTCACCTGCATCGGCCTTCTTGCCGGTGACAAAAGATGAAGTAAAACAGGTACCTTTCCCCCACCAATTCTAGGGGTGTCTATCTGTCCAAACATCTCTTGTAATCGTACCGCCAGTACGGGAGCAGCAGGATTAGCATAGTCCACGGGCACACGCGAACCACTAGGAACTGTTATATGTGTCGGCGCTTCCTGTTCAAGAAGCTGTCGCTGATTCCAGTCCAGCAACCCCTCAAGCGCACGGGATAACGGGATTCGCTGAAGGTCGCGCAAGTTACGCATACCGTGAATGTAAGGTAATAGCCATTCATCAAGCATCTCAATTAATGCTTCATCAGAGACATCCGGCCAATCTGAACGTAAGGCGTGCATAAACATTAGCCGCTCACGAAGCTGCAGAGGTCCCTTTTCCCACGGTAAGATATCAATCCCATCCTCTGCGATTACAGTTAGCAGTACTTTCGCTGTTTCTTCTGCGGAGGGTCTTTCATGTGACGTTTCTTTTAAGACAAGAGCGCCAAGCAGCGTTCGGCGGCGTTTCTTCACACTTCCACTTACTTTATCCCAATACACGTCAGAATCCTCTGTGATGTGATCTATATGATATTTAAGCAGTTGTCCTTCTTCTAGCTCAGCTGCCAGCAAGATTGCACCTTGTGTGGCTCGATCGTCAACAGACGCGGCCACAATATAAGCGGATCGGGCCAGCGGTTGCCCTTCCCGCATGGCCACGCCACGACCGGCGGAGAGCAGAAACGCGCCATCACCGCGTTTCTGCCCGATACGGTCGGGATAGGCGAACGACAGAAGCAGCCCGCAGAGGCTGATGTCGTTCACGGTCCCGCCCGGCGCTGCTTGCAGCTGCGCCAGGAAATTGCGGCTCTCGCGCACCACCGCGCGCAGAGCCGCAGGGTCCGCTCCGCCCGTATCGGCGGAGCGTTCGAACCGGAGCAGCGCCTCTACGCGGAGCGTGAGGTCGCAATCTAGTGCCGCGGGACCCTTGAACAGGTCCCGCTCTTGCAGCAGCGCCGCCAGCCGGCAGGCGAGCGGTGCTGCGTTAAGCTCTGCCGCGCGCAGCAGCATATGCGCGGCTCGCGGGTGCGCGCCAAGCGCGGCCATGCTACGGCCGTGCCGCGTGATGGCGCCGCCGGCGTCCAGCGCGCCGAGCTGGCACAGCAGCGCGGTGCCCTGCGCATAAGGCGCAGCGGGCGGCGTGTCAAGCCAAGCTAGCGCGGCAGGATCGCGCACGCCCCACAGCGCCAGCTCCAAAGCGAGCTGCGCAAGATCCGTCTCCATAATCTCCGGCACATTGTCATCCGGAAGGCGATTATGCTCCTCCTGACTCCACAGCCTGTAGCATACACCCGGAGCTGTCCGCCCGGCCCGTCCTCGCCGCTGATCGGCAGAGGCTTTCGATACCGGAACCGTCGTAAGACTTGGCATTCCCGTACGCGGAGAGAAAATCTGCGTACGACGCAGCCCTGTATCAATTACCGTTCGCACACCTTCGATCGTCAAGCTTGTCTCCGCAATGGAGGTCGCTAGTACGACTTTACGTTCGCCGTTTATGGATGGAGCCACTGCAGCATCCTGCATAGCCTGTGGTAATTGTCCGTATAAAGGACGAAGCACTATCCCGTCAGGCAGTTTTCCATGTTCCAACTCATTTTGGGTTCTGCGAATCTCCCGTTCACCCGGCAAGAATACAAGGACATCTCCCGGCTGTTCAGCAAGCGCATGTCTCACTGCGGCTGTGGCCGATTTTTCAATCGGAAGATTCCCTGTGGTTGGGGTATAAATAGTTTCCACCGGATAGGTTCGTCCCGGACAATCAACTACTGGCGCATCGCCCAGCATAACCGAGACCCGTTCACTATCCAGTGTTGCTGACATAATCAGAATCCGAAGATCATCACGCAGCACTGCCTGCGCTTCCAGCGCCAGAGCAAGTCCCAGATCCGCATGTAGACTACGCTCATGGAACTCATCAAAAATAATCAGACCCACATCCCCTAGTGATGGATCACTCTGAAGCATCCTCGTTAAGACACCTTCAGTCACTACAACAATTCGTGTATTCTTGCCTACCTTAGTGTCGTTCCGCATCCGATAACCTACCGTCTGTCCAACACTTTCTCCAAGATTGGACGCCATGTAAGTTGCAGCTGATCTAGCGGCAAGTCTTCTAGGCTCAAGCATAAGAATGCTTTTACCAGCCATCCATGGCTCGTCCAGAAATGCCGGAGGCGTTCCAGTTGTTTTGCCCGCACCGGGTTCTGCGATCAGAACAGCTGCCCGTGTTGAGCGAAGTATGTGTTTCAGGTCTGGAAGCACCTGTATAATTGGAAGCTGTTTCATTATATCTCTCCATCGTTTGTAATAATATGTTATGATTTCCTTTGATGTGGTCTAAACCCTATTCATCATGTGCGAAAAAACTTCAAAGATCAAGACAATCTGTACTTACCATTTCAAGTATAACTTTCTTATATTATAAAAAAGGAGACTTTCTAAAATGCTCGTAACTAAAGCCACTATTTCAGATTTATCTATACTCAGCAAGATCGATAGCATGGTCATTGGCAGCGAAATTCGCAAACCTAAAATTGAACAATATATTCTAAATGAGCAATGTGTTGTAGCATCGATTAACAGTGAGCCTGTCGGTTTTGCTTGTTACGATACCACTTTTTTCGAATGCTGTTTTATTCAGCTCGTAATTGTGAATCCCAATTTCAGACGTCTTGGCATTGCCGGTGCACTTATTCGTTACATTGAAGAACACTCTCCAACCCCCAAGCTGTTTACTTCCACCAATGAATCCAATACGATCATGCAGCAAGTGTGTCTTTCTCTAGGATTTGTAAGAAGCGGAATCATTGAGAATTTAGACGATGGTGATCCAGAATGGGTATATTTCAAGCAAGTAAAATGAAATACACTTGTGAAGCGAAGCACGCAAAAAGGCAGCTCTTTCGTCTCTTTATGGACTAAGAGCTGCCTTTATATCACACTATTTATCCTCATGTCCATACAACATGACCCTAATAAGCGTTATTCTTCTTCCCTAATCATCTGTTCATGTATTTGAACACTGTATTGCATATAAGCAGGATTACTATCTAAGCCTCGTTCACGCAGAAGCTCTTGCAGACGCAGCCTTTTCAAAGACAATTTTGCCCGGATTGCCTTACCTTCACTAGTTTCAGTTCCTCCGCTATTGTGGCAGGCAGCAAGCAGCCCTTCGAGGGTAACGCATTCTGCACGCAAAGATACTTCTTCGGGCACCAGCCCGGAATTCTTCATAATTTTGAAAGACATGCGTAATTCTTCTGGCACGCCCGATAAATCCTCAAGCTCCAGTGGCTTGCCATGCCCAGGTAAATCTCCAAATTCCCCATTCCGCATAGATTCCTGAATCCGCTGCTCAACCAGCCAGGACATCATCCCCATATACGCAGCCTCCTTCACCAATACCACTACTATGATCTATCCCGCCTAAGCAAAAGTATGGTAAGCAGAATTGCGTCTATTTTAGCATAAAAACAGTAGATTTACATCAAACTGCCGCAATGCATTCTTATAAAAGACGATCCTTCTCCGTTCTATGAATCTTCCTCGTCATCGCAGATCGTTCGGACTAAGGAGCCCTTATTTCGCAATTTCAGGCTATTTTGCTACACTATCGGACTCAGTTGCACCTATTCACGCAAATACACCCTATTTTTAATAGAAATTGTGGAAATAAGAGCTATGCAGTCCGATACCGCTAAAATAAGCACTAAAAAGCTCAAATAGCTGCAATGCAGTCCGAAAAGTCTGCGCATCCTCATATTCGCCTCCGCAGATCGCTCAGGACTCAAGAGTCCCCATTCCGCAAATTCAATTCATTCTGCTACACCATCATTCTCTGCTCCCTGTCCGCAACATATTACAGACGCCTAACCAAACCGTACAATAGTTTTTTTTCATGCGAACAATTGTTATACTCGTTCTAATAAGCCTCAACTCAACAAGAAAAACGCCTGACGTCGTCCTTGGAGGTAGAGTTACAAGCTGAGTACATCCGTAATTCCATACTCGTATCCATATACACCTTCGTAGTGAGGTTCCGCTTACGGACCGAATGGCTTTATTTCGATGAAATGAGCACATATATTAGGGACGGACCGTATTGCACTTATTCCCTAATAACAAGCCCCTTCCCGGGTGATCTGGGGCGAATAACAGCGCTGGCTCATTTACGTTACCGGCGGCACATTGTATTCGGTTTTTCGCATACATTTGGCTCGTTTACGTTACCGGCGGCACATTGTATTCGATTTTTCGCATACATTTGGCTCGTTTATGTTACCGTCGGCACATTGTATTCGATTTTTCGCATACATTTGGCTCATTTACGTTACTGGCGGCACATTTGTATTCGGTTTTTCGCATACATTTGTCCGTAGGCTCGACTAAAACATGCATTTCGGAGGATATAAGGTCCGCTAGGTTTTTAGAATCTGACGGATGACTCCTCGTTTATTTCGTGTCTCCTGCTTCTTCACGTTCACCCCTCCTTCCTCTTTCTTCGGAGTTATCCACATTTTTTTTGTATTGTATAATTTCCTAAACAATAAAAAAAGGACTACAGCAGTAGTCCAAAGGAGAAATATAACATGATAGCTAACCTCAAAAAAGCAGATGATCATTATGTCGCTCGTTTCGAACGTCAACTAAAACATCCCGCATCAGAATTATGGTCCTTTCTGACAGAGAATGAGAAGCTAGCTTTATGGTTCACTGAATTACGTGTTGAAGACCTGTGTGAAGGTGGATTAATCAAGTTTGATATGCAAGACGGAACCTTTGAGGAAATGACGATTACCGCCTTGCAACATGAATCTGTTCTTGAATTTACGTGGGCTGAAGATTCCGTTCGCTTTGAGCTATATCCTAATTCAGAAGGCTGCCTTCTCGTCTTGAATGAAACGATCCGAACGCTCACGCCACACACACCCCGAGATTTAGCTGGCTGGCATGTATGTCTGGACGTGATCCAGCATCTTCTGGATGGTACGACGCTGGAGTCACGAAAAGCTGAATGGAACGTTTGGTATGAACGATACCGGGAAGCGATCTCTAAATTAGGACAATAAGGATTCTGCTCCATCAATCACAATTTGCGCACCTGTAATATGAATAGATTCATCGGAAGCCAAAAAAGAAACTAGATCGGCAACATTATCCGGTTTACCCGGCCCATCCGCCAGCGGCTGCGCACCATCGGGAAATTCAATCGGAATGACGATCGCTTCTACTTCTTCGTTCATTTCAGTGGTTTCATCTATATTGGTAGCAATCGCCCCGGGGCAGATCACATTCACTCGAATTTTAAACTTAGCTAGCTCAAGTGCAGCCATTTTGGCAAAAGCTACCTGTCCAGCTTTGGTAGTACTATACGTAGACCACCCAAAGCTGGCAAATCTAGTATTCCCATTGATGGAGCTAGTGATGATAATGCTACCTTTCCCTTTATCCTTCAGATGAGGGATCGTATATTTCAAGGTCAAAAAGGTCCCCGTCAAGTTCACCGACATCGTGCGCTCCCAATCACTCAGGCTCAGTTCCTCTATTGGTCCCACCGCACCATTGATTCCCGCGTTAGCGAATACTACATCTAAGCCGCCGAATTGTTCGACAGTCCTGCGAACGGCTTCCTCCATCCCTTTTTCATCTGAAGTATCTACCTCTATGGCCAATGCGCAATCTTTCCGAAACTTGTTCAGCTTATCCGCCAAAGATGAGGTACGTTCAAGATTCAAATCAAAAAGCGCTACATTAGCACCTTCCCTCGCCAGCTTAATAGCGGTAGCCCGACCAATTCCTGAGCCCGCTCCGGTAATAATTGCTGTTTTTCCAATGAATCTTTGTTTCTTAGCTATGTTTGGACTCATATGTAATCTCTCCCTTAAGATCTCTTAGTGATGTACTATGGATCAAGATTACCCAAATACATGCACACTGGAATCATCTTCACAAAAAAACTCCCCGTTCAAAAGCTTGAACTGAGAGTTTCATCTAGATCTATACATCTAATTGTCCAACTTCCGCACATCCACTTTCACGGTCAGAGTGCCTGCTCCACCACGATATACACCTTTTACAGGTACAATATCTTTGTAGTCCCGTCCGTGACCTAACTTAATATAACGCCAATTGACCTCAACATTATTCGTCGGATCGAAACCAAGCCAACCTGTACCCGGAATGTGAGTCTCCACCCAAGCATGTGAAGCTTGCTCAAAATTAGCATTGCTCCCTTGCAAATCACCGACAAAATGATATCCACTCACATATCTGGACGGCAGACCGACACTACGGCAGACAGCAATCATTAGATGAGCATAATCCTGACATACACCGCGTTTAAGCTTCAGTGCTTTTTTTACCGTAGTATTTACACTTGTAGCCTCAGGGTCATAGGTGAACTGTTCATAAATCGTCGCCGATAATTTAAGAATCCATTCATACATATCCTCTGCTTCATTAAAAGGGTACTGTGAGGCAAACTCCACTAATTCAGGCGTCACCTCGGTATAACGAGTCGGCAATATAAACTCAATATAACGGTTCTGAAATCCCTCGTCATTTAACAATCTAATTTGTTCTTCAAGAGATGTTCTCGGGAGATCTGTCCCCTGAGCTTTATCCAGTGTAACTACAGTAGCTTTAGTGTGGATGACCATCTCCGTATGCGGCTTATTAACCGAATAGGCATGGACCCGATTCCCGAAGAAATCCTCATAGGTTAATAGATTGGCTGGCGGGTAAATATCCACTTCATGGTGATAACAGGATTGGCGATAATTCGTGCGTGGCGTGAGTCTGATCTCATTGACACTGTCCGTAACCGGCTCTGGATAGCTGTATGTGGTGGTATGATTGATTTGAATCTTCATACAGACACTCCTTCTCGCCGAAAAAAGGCGCCCTCCATTGTTTTACCAAGTTTTTGACAGGATATCACCAGCGATTTAAGCACATCTTCCACTAGCTCGCCGGACATTTCTTCCTTTTCCATATAATCCAGCTCTGCTTTTAGCTTACCCGCTTGCCGGATAACCTTCTCATGACCTGAACCTTTCTCTGAGGGATCTAGTTCAAGCTTTGCTAAATGCTCTTCCAGCTGATGAAAAGAAAAACGAATGGAACGCGGAAATTTGGGATTCGCAATCAAGAAATCTAAAATGCTCTCCGGGGACATAGCATCTGCATAATAACGGCGAAACGCCTGGTACCCACTAACGGATTTAAGCACCGCCTGCAACTGAGTATAAACCGCGTCAAGCTCCTTAAATCGGCATGAGGCAATGACCGCCTGCAAGATACGAGTTGTATTCTCTGCCCGCTCTAGAAACCGTCCGCTCTCAATGAAATGCCACTCATTCCCTCTAAGCATTACCGACTGCTCTGCTCCGAGAAACATGGCTGTACGCTCCTTAACCTGCTGATAGAACTGATGTGGGCCGCTCATAATATCTGCAACAGACCGCTCACCAAGCCATAGGTTGAAGCTGTTGACAACATCCCATAATTCACTTGGAAGCTGCTGACGGAGTGTTCGCAGATTATTTCTGGCATGATGTACACAAGAGAATAATGAATTAGAATTGCCTAAATCAAGTGTGATGAAAGATAGGACATCCTGCTCGGAAAAGGTTTCGAACTGCTGCATATATTCACCTCGAACGCCTAGCGCATCGATTAACCTTGACCATTTATGTCCTTCTTCATGAAAATCCTCTTCCTGCTGGATATGATAATGAACATTGATTAGCCGCGCATGATTCTCTGCCCTTTCAATATATCTGCCGATCCAGAACAAAGCTTCAGCATTTCGATTCAGCATCTCCAGCCACTCCCTTATTTAACAAATTGATGCTGCATTTTGTTAATCATCAACAAGCCTCACTAGGTTGTATCAAGCCATGACCCAAGTATCTTTTACGCCACCACCTTGCGAGGAGTTTACGACCAAAGACCCTTCTTTCATAGCCACCCGTGTCAATCCCCCAGGGATAACATGTGGCTTACGGTCAGCACCCATTAATACAAAAGCTCGAAGGTCGATATGTCTCGGTGCCATTGTTCCTCCTGACAATACCGGTGCTCTAGATAGAGACATGATCGGCTGCGCAATATAACGCTCCGGATCTGCGATAATCTTCATTCGAAATTCAGCGAGTTCTTCTTTCGTAGCTTCGCTTCCGATCAACATTCCATATCCCCCGGATAAAGAGGTTTCCTTAACAACCATTTCAGATAGGTTCTCAAGGACATATAAACGTTCATCAGGCCTGCCTAGCAGATAGGTCGGGACATTCCCAAGAATCGGTTCTTCATTCAGATAATAACGAATCATATCCGGTACATAGACATACATCGCTTTATCATCAGCAACACCAGTCCCCGGGGCATTAGCAATCGCTACATTCCCTGCCCGATACGCATTCATCAGACCCGCCACCCCTAGAAGTGAATCCGGCTGAAAAGCTAACGGATCGATGAAATCATCATCCAAACGGCGATATAGTACATCTACGCGGCGAAGTCCGTTCATTTCTTTCAAATATATTTTGTGATCCTTTGCAACCAAATCTCGTCCTTCAACCAAATGTATACCCATCTGTTGTGCTAGAAAAGCATGCTCATAATAAGCAGAATTGTATTCCCCAGGTGTAAGAAGTGCTATAACCGGATCTGACTTTCGTGAGGGTGATAAACTACGTAGAACGGATAAGAAGCGATTCAAGCTATGATCAACATCTCGGATGGAGCTGGCAAAGGACAATTCAGGAAACAACTGATTCATAAGGGTTCTGCCTTTAAAAAGATATGAAAAACCTGAAGGCGTTCGTAGATTATCTTCAAGCACATAATATTGCCCATCATGATGGCGAATCAGATCGATTCCCGAGGTAGTGATGTAGGCTCCACCAGGCACCCTTAGACCAGTCATTTCTGGCCGGAAATAACAGTTGGAGATGATCATACGCCTTGGGACTATTCCATCCTTTACGATGTACTGCTCATGGTAGATATCATGAATGAACAGATTCAAAGCCGTGATACGCTGAATAATTCCAGCCTCTAGCCTCTCCCATTCATTCTTAGGAATAATGCGTGGAATCATATCGAAGGGAATCGTACGCTCCATGGGATGATCCTGAGCCGGATTGTATAGCGTAAAAGTAATTCCTTCCTCCATCATCCTGCGCTGCATCAAATTCTGCTTACCCTGCAGCTCTTCGGAGCTCATTCCGGAAAACATGCGATTCACATGTCTATAATGCGGCCGGACATTTCTCTTATCTGCATACATTTCATCGAAAAAATGTTGCAGCGGATACGGAGACAGACCTGGCAGAGGATCTAATTTGGACATGAGCCCGACTCCTTTCGATAATGTTATCTTTACTAACAACCTATACTTTAATTTCTGAAAATATCCTTGAAAATATTGTTTTGTATTCCCATAATACGTAAATTCTATTGCCGATGTCAATATATATAACAGAGAAATGTGATCTCTGAATATTTCCGTGTTTTGGAATCGCTTCCTTTCTCTCTTATATAGGTTGCCGGAGCTGAAATGTAGTTTCTTCATTGAATTGTATGCAGGAGTAGTGACAAGCATTACTATTATGAATTTTTCATATGTTGGTTTTTTTATATAGTTGTCTGGGAAAGTAATTTCAGTTATATGGTATAATTTGGAGCGTTAGGAGAGTGAACAAATGGATCACAAATATACTATGACCATGGAGCAGGAAGAGGCTAGGCGGAAGCATATTTATCTTTTATTTGGTTTGTCAGAAGCTGGTTCGATGAAGGTAGCACTTAGTCGTGTAGGCAGTCGTCATTTAATAAGAGTACTTTCATTTAATGAGACGTTCTCTGCTGGACCGCTGTGCAAATTACATAATGATGAAGGGTGTCATGCCCGTGAGTTATGGTTTCAAGAACGATTTCCGGATCAGGGTTATCATCTCAATCCCCAGCATAAACTGGGAGCCATGATTCAGACCTTAAAAGAAATTCCCGAGGACAAAAAAATCACTATTTGGTGCGGAAACAACTCCCATGATCAGACAGGTTTACGATTTGCACTTTCTGTTCTTAGTGAGAGGAAGCAACCTATTTATGTTATAAATCCAATCGAAGCTTATGAGGAGCTTCCTGGGATTACTGAACAATATAGCATTGACTTATCTCCCCAGTCCCTGGGTCAGCTCCCAAACGAAGCTGTGCAAACTATTATCAAAAACACCGAAAATACGCAACCCCTTACCTCCGCGCAGAGAAAACAGTATGAGCTGGAGTGGCAAGAAATCAGCAACACTGAGGCTATGCTTCGAGTATGGTCCAAAGGTCAGCTAACGAATGTACCCGAAACATACTATGACGAATACATTCTATCCTTAATTCTGCAACTGCAAAAGAATGAACAGGGAGATCATTTCGTAAATGCAGGACTTATTGTAGGTGCAATTATAGGGCAGTGGAATTTATTTATCAGTACCTCATTTATAGAATATCGCTTCTGGAGGCTTATTAGTGAGGGAAAGCTGTTATTTAAAGGGATACCCTACGCGATGCATTTGTACTTTTTAAGAATTCCTTAGAGGTCACTACATTAACAACTAACAATCATTTTATAAAAAAGGAATGCCCTCATAAACTAAATATAGCTTCGAGGACATTCCTTGTAAATATGACTTCTTTAAGATCATGTGTAGGTATGGATTACACTTACTCTTCCGATTCTTCTGACTCTTCCTCAGCAATTAATCCGGCAAAAAGAGCATGCACGAACTGCTGAGAATCAAATGGCTGCAAGTCTTCCATCTTTTCTCCGAGCCCTACGAGCTTCACTGGTAAGTTCATTTCCTGACGAATGGCTACTACAATTCCGCCTTTAGCTGTACCATCCAGCTTCGTCAAGACGAGCCCTGTTACCCCACTCTTTTCACCAAATAGCTTGGCTTGAGTAAGCGCATTTTGACCTGTGGTCGCATCTAGCACCATCAGTACTTCATGCGGAGCACTAGGAATTTCTCTTTGAATAACGCGGAAAATCTTGTTGAGCTCTTCCATCAGATTGCTCTTATTCTGAAGTCTGCCTGCCGTATCGCAAATCAAGATATCTACATTCCGCTGCTTAGCCGCTTGAACAGCATCGAACATAACAGCGGCTGGGTCAGAGCCAGCTTGTTGCTTAATTACGTCTACGCCAGCACGTTGACCCCAAACTTCGAGCTGTTCAATCGCTCCGGCACGGAACGTATCCCCTGCGGCCAAAAGAACTTTTTTACCCTCTTGTTTGTAACGATGTGCTAATTTACCGATCGTAGTCGTCTTGCCTACTCCATTTACCCCAACGAACAAGATAACTGTAATGCCATCCGGATTTTCCTTCAGGCTGTTATCGTCATCGCCGCGCAGCAATTCCATGAGCTTACGAGACAAAATGGGTTGCAGCTCAGCTGCATCTTCAATTCGTTTTTGTTTCACTTCGGCGCGCAGATCCTCGACAAGTGTCATTACTGTATTAACACCTACGTCCGCACCAATCAAGATTTCTTCCAGCTCTTCGTAGAACTCTTCATCTATTTTTTTACGGCGGATAATCAGGTCTGCTACCTTCTCGACAAAGCCTTTACGGGTTTTCTCTAATCCGTCGCGGAATTGTTTGGTTACACTTTCCGTTTTGCCGGAAATGCTTTCTTTTAACTTCCTGAAAAAGCTCATTTGTTTCCTCCTAAAAATTTTGTGAGCGACACTTCATTGATTTAACTTCGTACAAAACTCGCTTCGAAAGCAGATACTTAAAAAAATCACCATTTTGGCAAGCCGTTAAGCGATCTCTGCTTCCTCATCCTCTAAACGTACAGAGACAAGCTTAGATACTCCGCCTTCTTCCATCGTCACTCCGTAGAGCACATCCGCCTCTTCCATCGTTCCTTTGCGGTGTGTAACGACGATAAATTGCGTTTGTTCCGAGAACTCACGCAAATACTGTGCAAAACGCACGACATTCGCTTCATCTAACGCAGCCTCTACCTCATCCAGTACGCAGAACGGAACCGGCTTCACTTGCAGGATGGCAAACAAGAGGGCCATCGCAGTTAAGGCGCGTTCCCCACCAGATAGGAGCTGCAGGTTTTGAAGCTTTTTACCCGGTGGTTGGGCTACAATATCTATACCTGTTTCAAGCATATGTTCTGGATCCAGCAGCATGAGATCAGCTCGACCGCCTCCGAACAGCTTCGAGAACACCGTACCGAATTGTTTACGGATTGCATCAAAGGTCTGTTTGAAGCGTTTGGACATTTCATCCTCCATCTCACGGATAACTTGATACAGGGTAGTCTTGGCTTCGACCAGGTCATCTTTTTGTCCACTGAGGAAGGTATAACGCTCATGAACACGCTGATATTCTTCAATCGCACCTAAGTTCACTTCGCCCAATGCAGAAATACTGCGTTTCAGACGCTGTACATCCGCTTGTGCGGCAGGCACATCTTCGGGCACAGGATAACGTTGCTTCGCTAGTTCATAGCTTAGCTCGTAATCATCACTCAGCTTACGAAGAATATTATCAAGTTCAACATCGAGACGACCCACAGAAACTTCAGTAGAACGCAGCTTGTCCTCCACGACTCTAAGTGCCTGACGCTGATCCTTGGTCTTGCCCTCCTCTAGCTCAAGCTTACGGGTTAATGCTGAACGTTCCGCCCGAGCTAGATCCAAAGTACCGGCTGTCTCTTCCTTCTTCAGACGATAACTATTCAAATCTTCTTTCTGTTTCACGGTTTCCAAAGCATTACTAGCCAAATCCTGTTCGATCGTATGTAACAGATTACGATTCTGGCGCAGCTCTTTATCCTGTGATCCCGCATCTTGTCTTAGACGACGTAATTGCTCCTCCAAGGAGAAGATCTCCTGATCGAGCTTGCCTTCCGAAACCTTCATACTGGTCAGCTTACCTTGCAACTCTTCCTTAGCGGATTCATTCGCTTTACGCGCCGATTCGGCATTACGGATACCCTCATGAGCGTCCTTCTCTTCCTTCTCGAGACGTTCAAGCTCAGCAGAGGCTTGTTTCCGAGTCTCCTCAAGCGTGCGGACCTCACTTTCAAAGCCACTACGTTCCGCGCCTGTGCTTTCCACTTGTTCCTGCACATGCCGAAGCTCCTGTTCAAGCTGCTTCAAATCGCCAGAAACACGTTGCTCTTCCAGTCTCTTCTCATCACCATCACGGCGCAGGTCCTCTAGCTTCACGCTAGCGTTCTCCTGCTCTTCACGAAGTCTGGCTATGCCTTGTTTCAGCTTAACAATTTGACGCTCGCTCTCTTCGATCTCACTGCTCAGCTGATCCAGCTGGCGTTTACGACTAAGTAAGCTATTGTTCTTCTTATGCTGGCTACCACCAGTCATGGAGCCCCCGGCATTGACTACATCACCCTCTAGCGTAACCACACGATAACGATACTGGCATCTAGCGGCGATGCGGTTGGCCTGCTCCAGGCTCTCAGCAATAACTACATTGCCAAGCAAACTGCCAACAATACTTGCATACTTATCATCGTACCCAACGAGTTCGGAACCAATTCCAACAAAACCTTCAGCATCTTCCACCATTCCTCGGTCGCTACCGGAAATTTGGCGTGGCCGGATAACATCGAGTGGTAGAAAAGTAGCTCGTCCCAATTGACGTTGCTTCAGGAAAGATATCGCTTGACGAGACACGCTCTCATTATCCATAACCACGTGTTGCAGCGATGCACCCAGCGCAGTCTCAACAGCCATTTCCAGCTTCTCAGGAACAGAGATGAGTTCAGCAACCGCACCATGCACACCGTTAAGCTGTCCTTTACGAGCTCCTTTGAGAACTTCTTTAACCCCAAGCATAAAGCCATCGAAATCATCCTGCATTTCTTTCATGGTCTCGTGACGGGAGACTTGTGCTTCCCGCTTCTGTTCCCACTTTCTCAGACCTGATTGCGTCTCTTCAATCAGCTTCTGACGTTTACTAAGTTGTTCACTTTCAGTAATATAAGCACCACGAAGATTGCTTAGTTCTTTTCCAAGCTGGGCAATCTTGTCTTTTAATCCTTTCTGGTTAGCAGACAGCTCTTCATGCCGTGCAGTCCATTTGCCGCTTTCTTCTTCACTGCGGCTCATACGACGCTCCAGGTTCTCCTTCTGTTGATCCGCGTAACGAATTTCGTTACGTGCATTCGCCATAAGGTTCATTAACTCCAGGAGAGCACTTTTCAGCTTCTCCTCCTGGCTCTGACTAATACCGTCAGCGACACCTTCGAGTCTTGCCTCTTCCGCTTCGATCTGTTTCCGAAGCTCAACAAGCTTAAGCCGGGACGCTTCGAGCTTAGCTTCTAAATCCCCAAGCTCACGCTGTCGGTCCGCAGAACGCTCACCTACAGAACCTAATGTGAGCATTAACTGTTCACGGTTGCTCTCAAGATTACGCTTGCGTTCCTTCAACACTTCCCCGTAACCTTCGCTCTTCTCATAAGCTTCACTATAACGGAGCAATTGCTCTTGCTGCTTCTCAATCTGTTCTTCTAACGCGCGCAGTTCAGCACGTCCGCTTTCCAGCTTCGCATCATGAGCAGAGACAACTGTAGATAATTCCAGTTGCTCATCCTTTAAAGTTTCGAGCTTAGCGTTACCTTCCTGCCAAGCTGTATGAATGCCTTCAATCTGATGCACATAGACTGAAATTTCCTGATGCTTCAGTTGTTCCCGAAGCTCTTTAAAGCGAATGGCCTTCTCCGATTGATCCTTTAGGGGACCAATCTGATCCTCAAGCTCACTAATCAAATCGTGAATACGAAGCAAGTTTTGCTCCGTGTCGTCAAGCTTTCGACTTGCATCTTTTTTGCGCGATTTATATTTTACAATACCCGATGCCTCTTCGAAGATGCCTCGCCGATCCTCGGAACGAGTACTCAGAATCTCTTCAATCCGACCCTGTCCGATAATCGAATAAGCCTCACGCCCGATACCAGTATCCATGAACAGCTCTGTGATATCCTTCAGTCGGCAGGATTGCTTATTAATTAAATATTCACTCTCACCACTGCGGTGAACACGCCGAGTCACTGTAACTTCGCTGAAATCCAGTGGAAGCGTGTGATCCTCATTATCGAGCGTAAGTGATACTTCACCATAATTCACAGCTTTACGCGCGTCACTACCGGCAAAAATAATATCTTCCATCTTGCCGCCACGCAGTGATTTAGCACTCTGTTCGCCGAGCACCCAGCGTATGCCGTCAGAAATATTGCTCTTGCCGCTTCCGTTCGGACCCACTACGGCCGTTATTCCGCGCACAAATTCCATTTCTGTTTTGTCGGCAAATGATTTAAAACCAGCTAATTCTATCCGTTTCAAAAACATACTTGCCTATCACCTCTGACCCATTATACCATAGCGTTTATTCGCCTAAAATAGCTTCAAAATGAAGCTTGGCTATTCTTTCGAAAAAGAGCAGCAACGGTCTGAGCTCCGCCTAAACGCCGGTATTCAGACCTTTGCTGCTCTCCTCCGCTTGTCCACATGATGCAAAATTCAGGCACCATCTTCTTTCAGATGCAACAGTGCAGCTGCTGCAGCCTGCTGCTCTGCTTCCTTCTTCGAGCGGCCGCTCCCTTTACCAAGTGAACGGTTAGTCATTAACACTTCAGAGACGAATTCACGCTCATGCGCGGGTCCCCGTTCTTCAATGATCCGATATTCCAACGTACCCATATTGTGCTGCTGAATTAGCTCTTGCAGTTCCGTCTTATAATCGGTCATCTGCATTTGCAGTTTCCCATCCGTCTCCACAAGTGGAAATACGTGATTATCAAGAAAAGACCGTACAGTTTCCAGCCCTTGGTCAAGATAAAGCGCTCCCACGAAGGATTCGAACACATCAGCCAGCAGGGCCGGGCGAGTACGTCCGCCCGTAAGTTCTTCCCCTTTTCCCAGCAGTACATAACGGCCAAAACCTAAACTCTCAGCGAACTTAACCAGCGAAGGCTCGCATACGATAGCGGCACGTAGCTTGGTCAGTTCCCCTTCAGGTCGATCTGGCAACAGATTGTACAAATATTCAGAAACCGTCAGCTCCAGTACAGCATCCCCTAGAAATTCGAGACGCTCATTGTCCTGATGCTGATTGAAACGGTGTTCATTCACATAAGATGCATGGGTAAAGGCCTGCTTCAGAAGCACAGAATCGTGAAATTGGATTTGAAGTTGCTGTTGTAACTGCTTCAGTTCTCCTTTCACCGCGCTGTCCCCTTACTGATTATATTTTTTTAGAATAACTGTTGCGTTATGTCCCCCGAATCCAAACGAATTCGACATTACAATATCAAGATCCGCTTTACGTGGAACATTTGGTACATAATCCAAATCACATTCCGGGTCCTGGTTGTCCAAATTAATCGTTGGAGCAATCATGCCCTTTTGCAAAGAGAGTCCGCAGATAATAGCTTCTACTCCACCAGCAGCACCTAGAAGATGACCTGTCATGGATTTCGTTGAGCTAATAGCTACTTTATAGGCATGTTCGCCTAATGCTTTCTTAACAGCAGCCGTTTCTGATCGATCTCCTACAGGCGTTGAAGTACCATGTGCGTTGATGTAATCAATATCTTCAGGAGAGATACCAGCATCACGGATTGCCATCTTCATGCAGCGAGCTGCTCCATCTGGATCCGGTTCAGTCATATGGTGAGCATCAGCACTTAGACCATAGCCGATTACCTCAGCATAAATCTTCGCTCCACGTTTCTCCGCATGTTCAAGGGATTCCAGAATCAAGATCCCAGCACCCTCTCCCATAACGAAACCATCGCGATCTACATCAAATGGCCGACTAGCCTTCTCCGGCTCATCATTACGAGTGGACATCGCTCTCATTGCACAGAATCCTGCCATTCCTGTTGGACGAATGGTCGCTTCCGAACCGCCGCAGATCATAGCATCCGCGTCTCCACGTTGAATCAGACGGAATGATTCCCCAATGGAATGACTTCCTGTAGCACAGGCTGTCACTGTAGTCGTATTCGGTCCCTTTGCACCGAGGTTAATGGACAGCTGCCCAGAACCCATGTTAGCGATCATCATCGGGATAAAGAACGGGCTAACCCGTTTCGGCCCTTTTTCAAGCAACAGATTATGATTATCTTCCCAAGTACCAAGACCGCCGATACCCGAACCAACAGACACACCGATCCGTTCAGCATCGATATCTTCACCGATCTTAAGTCCACTGTCTCTCAATGCATCTTCACCAGCAGCCACTGCAAATTGTACAAAACGGTCCATTTTGCGGGCTTCCTTGCGGCCAAAAAGCGCCTCAGGATCAAAGTCTTTAACTGATGAAGCAATTTGCGTAGTGTATTCACTGACATCAAACGCTTCAACCATCGATACACCTGATTTACCGCTCATCAGATTATCCCAGAACGTCTCCAAGTCTTTCCCCAGTGACGTAATTACGCCCATCCCGGTTACAACCACTCTATGACTCAAACACAATCACCCCATCTATAGGCTGTATACATTATATTCAGTACTTATATACTGCAAATTATTACTATATGAACAGCGATCACCGCATCTTTAAAGCTTCCGCGGTTCTGTTATAATCCCTATGAAGCTGCACATTGCAACCTGTAATACATCTTTAATGCTGTATAAATGAGGAGAAGCCCCGCCCAAGTTGGAACGGGACTCTCAATCATATGACTCTAGGTATGAGATTGTATGTACTTCACAACTTCACCCACGGTCGTAATCGTCTCTGCATCTTCATCAGAGATTTCCATGTCGAATTCATCTTCCAATTCCATAACCAATTCTACTACATCTAGAGAATCAGCACCTAAATCATCTTTGAAAGACGCTTCTAATGTTACCTCAGCTTCATCGGCACCTAAGCGGTCGATGACAATGCGTTTTACACGTTCTAATACATCGGACATCCGGTTCACCTCCTCTTTTGGTATTATACGAGATATGAGGTCAAAATACCATAGACCGCAAAAAACGCTTTCCTGATCCCTCACATTTCATCTTTAAAACAGCGTAATTTCTCCCAAGCATAAAACCCTTCGGCGTCCTTATAAGGACGGTAAGTGTTTAAGCGAGAAATATAAGGATAAAAGTATATTGTGAAACTTATACTTTCTTATATTTTCAAAGGAGAATTACATATACATCCCGCCATCCACGTGTAGTGTCTGGCCGGTCATATAAGCGGCGCCTTCAGAAGCTAAGAAAACAACTGTCATAGCTACTTCTTCCGGACGCCCAAGGCGAGCTAGTGGAATGCCCTTCTCTAGCTCACTGCGAACTTCTTCAGAGAGCTCACGTGTCATATCTGTATCAATAAACCCAGGAGCAATACAGTTGACGGTGATGCCCCGCGAAGAAAGCTCACGAGCCGATGCCTTCGTTAAACCGATGACACCAGCCTTAGCTGCAGAGTAATTAGCCTGACCAGGGTTACCTGTCACGCCCACAACCGAGGAAATATTAATGATTCGGCCATAGCGCTGTTTCATCATCGGACGTGTTGCTGCCTTAAGGCAATTAAACACACCTTTCAGATTCGTCTCAATCACTTGATCGAACTCTTCCTCTTTCATGCGCATAATCAGGTTGTCCCTAGTAATGCCGGCATTATTGACAACAATGTCAATACGTCCCCAGGTATTAAGAACCTCTTTCACAAGGCTCTCGGCCTGTTCACTATTGCCGACATCTCCACGGAGTGCAATACCCTCCGAGCCAAGCTCGACAATACGGGCCACAGTCTCCTGTGCCGCCGCTTCACTTCCTGCATAGTTCACAGCCACCTTTACACCGTGTTCTGCAAGAGCAAGCGCGATACTACGACCAATGCCACGTGAGCCGCCAGTTACAAGGGCCGTTTGGCCCCGCAATGCTGAAAACATAGTCTAATCCCCTTTCAATCGTGATGCTGTTGTCAAAATGTTAAACCATTTCTTACAAAACAGTTTGGACACTTTCAAGTGTATTAATGTTGATTACTTTGACTGCTTTATCTATTTTTCGGATCAGACCTGCCAGAACACTGCCAGAACCAATCTCAACAAAAGTGTCAACACCATCCGCAATCAACCATTCAATACTGTCTTGCCAAAGCACAGGAGAATACACCTGACGAACAAGCAGTTCGCGAATTTCTTCGGGATCTGTTACCGGTGATGCAGTGACGTTAACGATGACAGGTACATTTGGAGTGTTGAAGGTTACTTTCTTCAACTCTTCTGCCAAACGATCTGCAGCAGCTCTCATCATAGAAGAGTGAAAAGGTCCACTTACTTCTAGCGGAATTGCCCGCTTGCCACCAGCTTCTTTAACACGCTGCACAACACCATTTACGCCTTCCTGAGATCCGGAAACAACGATCTGACCTGGACAGTTAACGTTAGCCAGTTCTACAACACCATTCTCTTCAGAGATAGTTTGGCATAATGCTGCCAGCGCTTCACGTTCTGCGCCAAGCACTGCAGCCATTGCACCTTGTCCTCCTGGAACAGCTTCTTCCATGAAACGGCCTCTCAAGCGTACAAGTGTTACAGCATCTTCATATGACAACACACCCGCAGCTACTAGTGCACTGTATTCACCAAGGCTATGACCAGCAACATAATCCGGCTTCAAACCTTGTTCACGTAGAGCTTCAAGATAGGCTACGCTTGCTGTAAGAAGCGCTGGTTGCGTGTTTACCGTTTGCTTCAACTCACTGTCCGGCCCTTCAAAAATCAGCTTACTTAGTGGAAATCCGAGAACTTCATCCCCTTTCTCGAACACTGCACGGCTGTTTGGAAGAGCATCATAAACATCCTTGCCCATTCCAACTGCTTGTGCTCCCTGACCGGGAAAGACGAATGCAATTTTACTCATAAGTATGAACTCCTTCCCGTATAACGGTCTTAGCTTATTACCAGATCAACACAGATGCGCCCCAAGTCAAGCCTCCGCCGAATCCAACCATCAGGACGGTGTCGCCTTCTTTCATACGTCCTTCTTCCGCCGCTTCAACAAGCGCAAGTGGAATGGAGGCAGCCGAAGTATTGGCATATTTATCAACATTGATTACACATTTCTCTGGTGGCAAATCAAGACGCTGCATAGCGGATTGAATGATACGAATATTCGCTTGGTGAGGTACGAACAAATCGATATCTTCCTTACCCAGACCAGCTTTAGTAAGCACACGTTCTGTAGCTGAGCCCATTACACGAACAGCAAATTTAAAGACTTCACGGCCATTCATATAAATGAAATGCTTCTTATCTTCAACGGTTTGCTGAGAGGCAGGCAAGCGCGAACCGCCGGCTTCTAGCTTAAGCAAGTTCCCTCCAGAGCCTTCTGCACCCAGATCAAAGGATTGGAAACCACGACCTTCCGGAACCTCACCAATGATAACTGCACCTGCTCCATCACCAAACAAGACACAAGTATTGCGATCTGTATAATCTGTGATGCGGGATAAAGTATCCGCACCTATAATAAGTGCATTGTTGTACATTCCGTTCTGAATAAAGCCAACCGCAGTAGCTAAGCTGTATACAAAACCAGAGCAGGCTGCTGACAAGTCAAAAGCCGCAGCACCTTTAGCACCCAGCTTATCCTGTAAAATACAGGCTGTAGAAGGGAAAGCACTATCAGGTGTTACTGTTGCAATAATAATAAGATCCAAATCTTCGGCTTTCATTCCAGCGGAATCAAGTGCCTTGAGTGCTGCTTCATACGCTAGATCAGAAGTTGCCTCGTGAGGCGCAGCAATATGTCTCTCGCGGATGCCTGTCCGACTGACGATCCACTCATCGTTAGTCTCCACTATTTTTTCCAGATCGCTATTTGTCAATATTTTCTCAGGTACATATTTCCCAGTTCCTATAATTCCAACCGGTCGCAACTGTCTCATGTCGTCACTCACTTCCCGCTAATTTCCTTGGATATACTTGGCACAAGATCGGCTTGTAGAGCAATCCGCGCTTGTCTTACTGCATTCTTAACTGCATTTCCGTCAGAAGATCCGTGGCCCTTAACTACCAATCCGCTAAGACCGAGTAGTGGTGCACCACCGTGCTCTTTGTAATCCATTTTACCCTTTAAAGCTCTAAGCTCCGGCATCAGCATAGCCGCGCCAAGCTTAGTCTTCAGGGAACGACTAAATTGCTCCTTGAGCAAAGAGAACAAAGCACCCGCCGTACCCTCAAGAGACTTTAGCAAAATATTACCGGCAAATCCATCGCAGACAAGCACATCGCAATTCCCTGTCAGTACGTCACGTGCCTCAACATTACCGATAAAATGAATGCCTGGCAAGTTCTCAAGCAGCGGATAAGCTTCTTTCGTCAGTTCGTTACCCTTTCCAGGCTCCGTCCCTACATTCAGAAGTCCCACACGCGGCTTAGCAATACCATGAACCTTGCTCCGGTAAATGCTGCCCATCAGCGCATATTGTACCAGATGTTCAGGCTTCGCATCCATGTTAGCACCAAGATCAAGAGCCAGTACGCCAACATCGTCAAGCGTTGGAATCATAGGCGCCAGTGCAGGACGTTCAATTCCCTGCATCCGGCCAACTACGAGGAGTCCTGTGGTCATTAGCGCACCCGTGTTACCCGACGAAATCATAGCATCTGCTTCACCTTCACGCACCATTCGTCCAGCTACAACCATGGATGAATCTTTTTTACGACGAACTGCCTTAACCGGCTCTTCATCAGAACCAATGACGTCTCCTGCATGACGTATTGTCAGATTAGATGGCTTGTCTTTGAGTAGTGGCTCTAATCTGGCTTCGTCACCAACGAGCACAATCTGCGTATCTTTCCATTCCGCGGCCGCGGACAACGCCCCCTCGACATTACATTCAGGAGCGTTGTCCCCGCCCATGGCATCAATGGCGATCAGCACTATGGTTACCCCCTTCACTGTGTTCATCATTTGCGGACCGATACACTATAAAATGGCCCTGAAACACTAGTTCTTCTCCGACATAGGTGAATACGTCCACCTCTGCTTTGCCACCCCTACCGGCGAGTGACCGCACCTGTGCTTTGGCAATACACTTCTCACCTAGCTGAACTGTGCGTACAAAACGTATATCGGCTGAAGCGGTCAGAGCAATTTCATCGTTGATAACGGCAACCGCAAGCGAGTTCGCTTGAGCAAACACATAGTGACCACGAGCGATCCCATTTCTAGAGAACACATGGTCTTCGCGAATCTCAAATATCGAAATCCCACTCTTGTCCAATTGTAAATCCACAATATCTCCGATGACTTCATCCGCAGGCAAAGAGCGCACCTGATCATAGGAGTGCTCTGCCATTTGCTTCATTCGTTCACGCAGTTCCGGTATCCCCAGCTCCATTCGGTCTAACCGAATCGTCTGAATGCTAACTTTTAGCTGACGAGTCAACTCCCGATCCGTTACAAAAGGATTACCTGCGATTATATGTAGCAGCTGTTGCTGACGTTCTTTCTTGGACATCCGCTCGATTGCGGCTCACCTCCTGGCACGTGCCAAGCATAAACGCTTTCGGCGTCCTTATGGACGATAAGCGTTTAAGCGAGAAATATAAGACATCAAGTATAGGTGCATAACTTATACTTTCTTATATTTTAAAGAAAGCATTCGGCCGCTTGAATGGCCGCTGTTATATTAGGTCAAATAACCTTAAACATTATTAGAACCAGGTACTAATATGTAGTATAAAGCATGCCGCACCAAAAATAAAGCATTGACTTCTGGGCGGCTTATGTTTGGATAAGCACAAACGCCTCAGCGTCCCTAATAGACGGTAAGCGTTTGTGCAAAAAATATAAGGATAATGTATAGCGTAAAACTTATATATTCTTATATTCCAAAAAAAATAGTACTTCACCGATAGTGAAGTACTATTTATTCCGAAACTATTGTTTGATGATTTCTCTTGCTTTGTAAGTTCCGCAAACTTTACATACGTGGTGAGCCAATTTCAACTCTCCGCATTGTTCGCATTTCACCATGCCCGGCACAACCAACTTAAAGTGGGTGCGACGTTTGTCACGGCGTGTTTTAGACGTTCTACGTTGTGGTACTGCCATGTGTTCCACCTCCTTGTGATATTTCTGTCAGCCTGCTCCTCAGAGCAGAATGTGTTTTGTTGTAATGTTTCATTTGAAAAAGTCTTTCAACCCAGCGAGTCGAGGATCGATCACTGTGTTGTCGCAACTGCAGGTGCCTTCGTTCAAGTTCTGTCCGCATTTCTGACAAAGACCAAGACAGTCTGCCTTGCACAATACCGAATCCGGTAAGTGCAGTACGAAATTTTCTTCCACATAAGGAATAAGATCCACAACCTCATCCTTGACGTAAATGAGTTCCTCATCTTCGTCATCATCTGGAAGAACTGGCTGCTTAAGCCACTTGAAAGTCTCAGCAAAAGGAATGTTCAAATCACTTTTGACCTCCGTGAGACAACGTGAACATAACATGTCCACATCTCCACTCAGTTTTCCCACCACGTTCACACAATCGGTTCCCGCGGGCAGCGCTTTAAGGTCCACTGAGAGCGGAGCAACAGCTAGAATATCCTTGCGCCCTTTGACTACCTCGCTGACATCCACAACATCGTGAATATGTAACGGTTCGTCGGCATTCGCTAATTTGCGAAAGTGAATCTGCATAACTTATCACTCCCAAACAAACAAAATTTATTATACCTAGTATTATATACCTTTGTCAACCATTTTCCCTTTATATTGTTTCAGGAATTGGAGAGAATTATGATATAACTATTAGTGTAAATCAAAATGACAGCATATGCGAACTGAGTTTCTAAATATTAATCTTACTAATCTCTACTTATATTTTAAATAATGGTTACATACGGAGGGAAGCAGCAGTGACAACAGTTGGAATAATAGCAGAATACAATCCATTACATAACGGACATGTCCATCACTTCACCGAAGCCAAAAGACTATCTGGCGCTGAGCGCGCCATTGTCGTCATGAGCGGTCCCTTTACTCAGCGCGGCGAGCCGGCGGCGGTAAGCAAGCAAGCCCGGACAGAGATGGCGCTACGAATGGGCGCCGACCTCGTCATTGAGCTGCCGGTGGCCTATGCTGTACAGCCGGCAGAATGGTTCGCCTTCGGAGCAGTTTCACTGCTGGAAGCGACCGGAGTCGTGGACAGCTTGTGCTTCGGCTCCGAAGCCGGCAATTTGGGTTCGCTGCTTCCTCTGGCCAAGTATCTGGCAGAGGAAAGCAGCGAACTTCAGAGCGAGATCCGCCGCCGCATGGCGCTCGGAGCGAGCTTCCCCGCCGCGTACAGCGCAGCGGCGGCGGTGGCCTTTGAAGGGACACTCCATGAAGAGGAGAGTCCCGGCGATGCTGGCGAGCTGCTGCGCCAGCCGAATAACAGCCTTGGCTTGCATTATCTCATCGCCTTGCAGCGGCTGAATAGTAAGATAAAACCGCTAACCGTTCCGCGAACAGCAGCCGGATTCCACGATCCTTTGCAAGTTGGCTCATCGATCGCAAGCGCCACTGCTATTCGCAAGCTGCTGCAAGAAGGCGGCTCTCCAGCAGCATACATGCCGGAATATAGCGTGTCCATATTAGAAAGAGAGCATGAAGCAGGTAGGGGTCCTCTGGAATTGGAGCATTTCCGAGGTCCCCTCCGTCACCTACTCTCTACACGTACCGCTGCCGAGCTACGAACCATCCAAGACATGAATGAAGGCTTGGAGAATAGAATCCTTCGACTTATGCCCGATCTTGAGCAATTCTCTGTCTCGGGTTTGCTTCAAGCCCTTAAGAGCAAGCGTTATACGCACACACGACTGCAACGTCTACTACTACACATTTTGCTAAATCATACAAAGGAAGAAATGACCCCTTCTGTACTAGCGGAGGGGCCCGGATATATTCGAATCCTTGGTTTTAGAGAAAGCGGACGAGCTCTCCTTAAAGAGATGAAACAAAAAGCAACCTTACCCATCGTCATGCGGCCGTCACTGTGCTCCCATCCACAACTTGAACGAGACCTTCAAGCCGCGTCTGCTTTCGCAGGAGCTTTTCGAGAACCTCACAGAACCGATATCTATCGCGATTATTTGGAACCTCCGGTCATGGTTTGACCGGTAGTTCCTCCATATACTTCAGTGCTTCATCCAGTGTCGATACGGGTACCAACTTCATAGATGTGCCGATTTTATCAGCTTTCGTTTTGGCTTCGTCGTAATTCTTAACAGGAACGAAAAAAATCTCCGCCCCTTCTCGATCCGCTGCAACAATCTTATGCTTCACTCCACCGATAGCACCTACCACACCCTCAGCGTCGATCGTACCCGTTCCTGCAACCCTATGACCTTTGGTTAAATCACCAGGCGTAAGCCGGTTGTAAATCTCCATAGTGAACATCAGACCTGCAGAAGGACCGCCAACATTCGTATCCACAAAGCTGACCGCTTTGCCTTGTTCTTTAGGTTTTACCTTTTGAACTGCGGCTATAGTGACTCCAAAACCAGGTCGAACTGCAGTACCTTCTTTATCTTTGATCTCGACAAGTGTCACTTGTTCCTTTACTTCCTTACCGTTTCTTTGTAAAACAACAGCGACCTGATCACCGATTTTTTTTGTTGAAAGTAAAGCTGAAAGTGCTTCCGGATCGGGTATCTTCTGGCCTTCTACACTTATGATTCTGTCACCCGGCTGGAATTGTCCTTTATTACTGGCAACCGGAACTGAAAAAACATACAAATAATCCACAATATCCTCATACGGAATTCCTGCAGCATGATAGGCCGCCTGAACGGAGTAAGATTGCGAGCTGTTCATATAAAAAACCTGCTCCGCAGCATACTCATCTTCAGACTTATCTCCTAACCGTGTTTCTTTCCGCACAACCTCTGAATTGGAGTTAAAAACAGAGGCGACCAGCAACGCCACATTAGCGTAACTAGCAGATACTGTAGTCATCATGAAGGTTCCTTCTTCAGCTGGATCAGCATTTTCCACTTTAATCATAGGGGCAACTTCAGATGCACTACCCGGTTGATATACAATGTACGGGGTGTTCATAAATACAAATACATACACGATAACTACAAACGTAAAGAGGTAAGCTGTGGCACGGAATCCCGGCCGATGCTTCAACTGCTTCACTACTCTTCCCTTCTTTCCCACGGCACATTTAGGATATGAATGTTTGAACTTCATTACCGCTTCGACTAGTGGTTTGGCATGATGGTTGTCTACTCTGCATAAATTGATAACACATCCGCTATGCCTTAAGTTATGAAGAGGTGATTCTAGAAATGAACAATATTAAAATACGCCGGCTAGCTAGTCGCTCCACACCTTTTTTATCTGGGGTGATCGCAATCCTGTTAGCCATTGCCATCATCATCTCACCAGAAAGCTCTTTCGAGGCTTCTCTCCAAGGGTTAAAGCTCTGGTGGACACTCGTATTCCCTGCACTTCTACCCTTCTTGATGCTGTCTGAGATGCTAACCGCTTCGGGCTTCGTGCATGGTTTCGGAGTTCTCCTGGAACCATTGATGAAAAAGGTCTTTCGACTGCCTGGCGCGAGTGGTTGGACTTTGGCGCTTGGAATCACCGCTGGATTCCCCGGCGGGGCTGGAGGTGTAATGCAGCTTCATAAGCAGGGCAGCATTTCGGACAAGGAAGCCGCTCGTCTTGCTTCACTTACGCATTTCGCCAGTCCAGTAACCCTGCTCATTGTGATTGGTGTAGCTTTCCTACATAGTCCTACAGCAGGTTACTTTCTACTTGCTATCCACTGGGTTTCAGGACTTTTGGCCAGTTATACAGACGCTCTTTTAAATGGCCGGCTAGACAATCTGCAGCCTTCTTTAAAAGAAAGCACGAATATCAAACGACCTTCTTTATATAGTCGTGTCCAACTTGCAGCCACTGAAGCCAGATCAAGAGATGGCCGAAGCTTCGGTAGACTTCTTGGGGAGTCAGTAGCTACAGCGGTACAAAATTTGATGGTTGTGGGCGGTTACATGATTATGTTCGCCGTGGTCATCAATATCATTACTACGGTACTTCCTGCATTGCCAGCCGCTCTGCCAGCGAGCTTGCTCGAGATTCATTTAGGAGCCGACGCTATAAGCAAAGGACTCTCGAGCATCGGAGCCGGAGCATCAGGTGTACTAGGCTTGGCCTTACTCTCTGCTGCACTAGGCTGGAGCGGGCTCTGCGCGCAGCTACAGGTGCTGACGTTGCTTAAACAAGCAAATGTCCGATTCCTCCCCTATGCTGTCGTTCGCCTGATGCATGGCGTTTATGCTTTTTTATTAACACTGCTACTATGGAAACCACTTTTAGTAATAAGTGAGGCTACTTTGCCTGCGCTCGCTGATTCACAATCCATACCAAACAGAACCATTAATGTAACTGCCATATTGAGCTCTTTTCCACAGTTGCTTAGTTTGCAATCGCTTCTGCTAATCATCCTCCTGGCATTATCCGCAACGATCTATCTCGTTAGCGCTTTTCGCCATCGGCTCGATTAAATTTAAGCTTCATCGCCTGTTCCACCTCAGGCGTCACGAAGTCAGACACATTCCCACCAAAATGGGCAATTTCTTTTACAACGCTGGAGCTTAAATAGGAATATTTCGGATTAGTCATCATAAAGATCGTTTCCGCATCCGGATCCAGACTATGGTTGATGGATGCGTTTTGCAGTTCATATTCAAAGTCAGTTACGGTACGAATACCACGTACAATGACTTGAGCATCTTTTTGACGAACATAATTGACTAATAGATCCCTAAAGCTGTCGATTTCCACATTGGGAATATCAGCTGTCGCCTGTCTTAAAAGCTCTGTCCGCTCTTCTACAGTAAACAGCGGGTTCTTACTCAAATTATTAAGCACCGTTACGATTAAACGGTCGAATTGCTTGGATGCGCGCCGAATAATATCCATATGTCCCATAGTCACGGGATCAAAGGTGCCTGGATAGATGGCAACACGTTCTTTTCTAATTTGCTGACTCATTCTCTACCTCCTCACCAGTCTCGCTTTCCACAGAAGGATTAGCTTCATACTGATAAATAGAAATTGTCGTTTCTCCGTATACGGCCTGACGCAGCCTATAAAATCCTGGGATATCCTCAGGATAGGCATAACTTGATTCATGCTCCAGAACAATGATTGCGTCCTCTTGCAGCATTCCTTTTTCTACCATAGATAGCATCAGCTCATCTCCGTGCTTCAATCGGTAGGGAGGATCTAGAAAGACTAAATCAAAAACACGTCCCCGCTTCTCCAATGCACTGAGTGCTCTTCCTGCTTCATTTCGGTACACTTGCGCACTCGTTTCAAGATTAGTCGCTTTCAAATTGGCACGAATGGTGTCAATACTTTTGGGATCCATATCTACAAATACGGCGCTTTCCATCCCTCTGCTTAAAGCTTCGATACCCAAACCACCTGTACCTGCGAACAAGTCCAGTACCGCTCCACCTTCAAAATATGGACCGATCATACTGAATACAGCTTCCTTCACCTTATCGGTTGTAGGTCTTGTTCCACTTCCCGGCACACTTTTTAGTGGTCTTCCTTTTGCACTTCCCGATACCACTCTCACCGTCAATCACCCGCTCTATGTCTCTGTTTGTTATACCCAAAAGGGCATAAGTCCACGCCTATCGTAACACATTTGCGCAATGAAATAAAAAATTTGTCTAGATATGAAAAATGGAAAGATCAAGACTATTCCGATAAATAAGTCTTCCTTATGTATAAGACTGGGCTTCCAGGGACATCATGTAATTATCGACACCACAAATGTCGTAGACAACCGCGGAGCAGGCTTACGTTTCCCCATAAGCTCTTCGTCCGGTTTCTCCTCTCCCATGAAAGGGGCCCTAGAGATAGGGCCCCGAATTTATGTTTAAAGACATTAAAAGTTATTATTATATATGTAATAATCAATACAAAATTACTAGTTTCGGACAATGAGAAAGAAGAACTCACACAGTGGCTTGCGAATGCTGCCGCCTTAGGAATACCCAAATTTCTGCAATTTCCTCTTGGCTTAAAGATCACGGTCATAGGGAAATATGGGCTCTCGTGCTCATCCTTTCGGAGATCTGCGACGTGCCATATTTTCAGCAGCGTATTCAACTCCCTCTGATAAAATTAAAGCTCATTCATATTGAATTGGATATGGAAAACGACCTACGGTTATATGAGCGTGGCAAGATAGATGAGGATGAAACATCCGCGCATTTCATTCAACTGTATCATCACTACCTAATTCATCATCGATTTGCTGTTGTCTTTTTTTGTTTATATTCCGTAACACTAGGTGTGTAAGAAAATAAACAATTATAAAAGATACAAAGATTAAAATAATGCTCCAAACATTTCTTTCTCCCGCCAAAACTATAAGCAACGAAACACAAATTCCGCCTGAAATAATGCTGTTTATGAGCAGCTTTTTGTTTGTGTGTCTTTGGGAATCCCAAATATCAACACCAACAGACAAGTGCCGGATCGTTATATATATTCCACTACCAATCAAACAGAAAAACTCGACTGCAAATTGCTCAAACGGAGCATTCATTATGAATTGTTGAATCAGTACTGAAATCAGCAAACAATATACTAATATTTGATAAGCATCACTTTGAATCTTTCTTCTTTGAGATACAACTCGTTCATCATTCATTTTACTTTTTTTCATTATTATCCCTCCCTATAACCAGAATTATAATATATTTATTACATAATGCAATTTATATATTGCATTTAAATGTGAATAAAAAGCAAACTCACACAATAAATTCGCTAAAGAGTATATACATCACAAAAGGACCACCTTTCGGCAGCCCTTTGTTAGACAGTCACGGTAGGGGTTACATGATAGAAATAAAAGCTTCCCACCGTTACGACAATGATTAATAGTACAATAATGGAAGAAATCCCGATCAGCATTTTTTATGTACTTCAATACGAGAGTAGAATCCTAACGACTTTTGCTTAGCATCGCATAAATTGAAATAGTACCATAAAGAAAGTCTGCTTCCAGCACGCATGCCAGAAGCAGACTTTTTTATATCTTTAGAATATGCATGCGCTCGTAATAATAACTAACAAGATGAACAACACTAAGATTGCGCCTGTATTAGTAAAAGCACCACCAACATGACCAAATTCTGCACCCATGAGAAGACCTCCTCCGTATTTTAGAATACATCATAAGATATGTAATCATCTTCTTAGAAGATTGGGCGAACGGTTAAAAAAAAGACCCCACTGGCAACCAGTGAGGTTAAATGCTCTGCAATTAATCAGAAACTAAAATACCGTCAAAGCTTTCTGGACCTACACGTACTGTTCCAAGAAGACTAGAAGAAACAAATGCTGTATAAGTGAGTTGAGGTGTGATTGCAGGTAAGAAGTCTGCTGCCGAGAAGGTTATCACTTGCGGTGCCAGTATACTAAGGCCAAAAGTTGAAGTAGCAGAATACACTTTCGGATCCGTAGGCAAAGTTCCTCTTACAATCGTAACTGTAATACCCACCAATGACAGCGGTAGAGTAACAGATATCGTCCCTTTTAGCAGCACACGCGGGTTCGTAGTCACTCCTGCAGTTATCAAACCAATTTGTCCAAACAACTGTGGCGTGTTAATTGCTGTAATCGGGATAGCTATCGAATTGGCGAGACTGGCATTTTGTGATGTTCTAGCGTCAAGATAGGTTCCCATAGTTACACCTCCTTTTTCTTTTCATACCATAATATATTAGTCATCTTGATAGAATGCGTAGTCATTTTACCAGTGAGAAAGGATTGATTTTAAAAAAATGAATACGACAGAATCATTTATCGTCTGTTTTAGTTCCATCCCTTTTGTTAAAAGCAAGCTCGAATAACCCCGTCGCCGAAAGTCCTGCTAGCCCTCCAGCCCATAGCCGCAGGATCAGATTCATATCAGTGAACGGATAGGCCACTGCTCCAACCAGCAAGCCAATAGCTAATCCAACAACCGGTACAATATTCCGCGGAAGTTGCACGCTATTCTTCACAAGTTGTACAAGCGCCATTACAAAAACAGCCAGCACGGAAGCAAAGGCAAGCACACTGTTGAGAGCATCATTATACATGGTGTTTAATCCTCCTTATTTCATTTTCCACTACCAGGAGCAAGTAAGCCTGCACGGTTCAGCACTGTTATTATGCGATAGAAGTCATAACTGCCACCTGACGGTGTATCCAGCAGCCCTGCAGCACTCGCGGCTTTTACTGCCGCTTCAGCCCATGGGGGTACATTCATCACTGCTCGGCCTTCGATTAAAGTCACACGATCTGAAAGCTTAGTAATCGACTGGCCTTGTTCCTGCATACCTGTTTTTAGCGTATCCTTGCTATCCGTAAGGCTCACAATAAGAGCACGCAATTCCTTTATTTCCATTTCCAGACTAGCCAGCCTTTGTTTATCCTCTGCCGACATTTCGTCATCACCTTCCTTGGCTTCATCATCATATTTATACAGATTGTAGGTATTCATGATTTGGATTAGCTTTGCTGCATAGTTTGGGTCGGTAGCATAACCAGCGGCAGCAATCTCTTGTGCAGCTACCTTGCCACTAGCACCAAGCACCTTGCTGTAAAGATTACGATTCCACGAAACACCATTCACAATCAACGCGGAATGATCCGCAACAGATTCTCCCCAGTTGTTATAGGCCCGAAAAAGAGCTTCTACTTTAACAGCTTTACCATTAACATATTCAGTAGTTTGCACAGTAATACTACCGGCTGGTCCGCTACCTTTAATCCCAAACAAATTGTTGGCCTTAACAGTCAATCCGCTGCTACCAAAGCCCGATTCCAGCGCCGCTTGAGCTATCGTTAGCGATGCCGGAACCTTGCTGATCTGCATGTCCTTCACAGCAAAATTTGCGATCTTCGCAATAAACTCAGTCTCCGTCATTTCATCACTTCCTCTCCTTTTATTAAATGCTGAGCATAATGAAATGCTTGTGCATATCCCTACTAATAGAGCGTCATTGCTAGATTCCATTCAAAATAAACGTCAAAACACGCGCCCAAAGAGCGCGTGTTAGTATTTGATAATACAGATGTGACATAAGTAGCTGAAAAGAATTAAATGAAGCATGCAACTAACATAGGGCTATTGGTCCTGCTCACATGAGCAATTTACTTCTCGTAGATTCATAATATGTAATTATAAGTAAAATTGTCTTGAAGTTTCATTAAAACTAGCGTAACATATAGTATTAATTGACTATATAGGAGGGTCTAATAGACTATGCCTTCATATTACTTTAGAGAACTATGGACACCCTTACGCTGGGTAGGTATTAAATTTTTCCGTGATGACGAAGGTTTTCTTTGGATTAAATGGTGGGCCAAACCCAGAAAAAGACTGCGTTAACCGTTAAGCAAGCAAATATACATAAGAAGTTTCATACAATGTGCATATGTATTTCTTGATAACAATCTAAAGGGGCATCAACCGCTAAACATTAGCAGCTGATGCCCCTTTTCCTAGTTTCCTACCTTAGCCCCAAAAGAGCGCGCTAACAGTACAGCCTGATCTATATCCATACGAACACCTTGCAGATCCAAACTTTTCAAATCAATTCCTTCAACTATAGCATCCCGTAGGTCAGCCCCCTTAAGCTTGCATTGAGACAGCTGTACACGGCTCAGATCAGCCCCTCGAAGATCACTTTTTTGCAAATTACAACCCATGAGATCGGCCTCAGTAAATCGAATCCCACGCAGATCCTGTCTGCTAAGATTGGTATGTCTCAGGTTCGTGTAAGACCAGTCCCCGCCGATAAGTGTGATCCCGTCCAAATAAGCATTTGAGAAATCAGATCCTACCATTTTACAATCTTCAAATTTCGATACGAACAGATTCGCACCCGTGAACTTACAGTTAGTAAAAGCCGAGCCTTTATGATGTGATGCATTGAGCATGGCTCCAGTAAAATCGCAATCTATAAATCGGCAGCCGATGGAAGTCATCTCTTCCATAGAGCTTCCCTTGAAGGAACACTGCTCAAATGTACAGTTATTTAGTTCCCCGTCCTGTAGACTTCCTTGGTCAAAATTGTGTTTTTGGAACGTTTCATTAAGGTATTGGTACATGTTAAGTCTCATCACCTTCATTAGGATTAAATAAATTTATTCTTATTAAAAATAGCACTTTAGTAGATTGTTCTCAACAATCTCTTTCGATATAATTGCAAATAAACGATATGGAGGGAAATTATGGATGTGTCCAGCAGGAAAGAACCATTTCGCTATGTAATGAACCAGCCGCTTGAATGCTGGATTGAAGTTCCAATAAGTAGTAGCGGTCCGGGTGCCGGAAAGCTAACAGAAGCTGTGTTGCTCGATCTTAGCCGATCTGGCTGCAAAGTGCGTACCCCCCTGAATCTTCGATTCACGGCGGGCGATACAAAGCTAGTTATTCATCTTCAATTAAACGAAGAAAAGCTTCAACTCGTGGGCAGCGTCCGCTGGGGCTGGATGTTCGGACTCGGCCAATACCAATATGGAGTTAAACTTAAATTGAACGAGGACGAAGAAGAACAGCTACATAGAGAACTCGATATATGGACAGCCTCTCTAAATGTAGAGGGCCTGTAGAATTCTACATAACAGATGCCCTTCTCATGGAAAGGCGTCTTTTTTTTGCATAAAAACGAAGACAAAGCTAATCGCTCTGCCTCCGTTCTAAAAATCGTTATTTCAGGTGTACCTAGGACTCCACTCTTTTTTTAACGAGCTTAACAATAGCAAATACTAGAATCGCAATAATCACAGCTTCGAACAGGGTAGGAAGTAAGCCAAGAACATACTGAGAGATCTCAATATCATTTAATTTAGCGGCCTCATCCGTCACTTCAAATCGAAAAGCTCTTTCCAAAGTGATATTTTCATGATCGAACATCGATGTTTCTAATGAAGAAATTATATACTGTATTACAAAAAAAACGGCTATCCCAATCCATACTCTTCCTTTCACTCTCACACTCATTGCAACGGTCATGGAGAACATCACGAGCAACATAGAGTAGGCGGAAGCCCAAAAGACTATTAGTACTGTATATGCGGAGATCAGCCAAAATTTTTCCGGTAAAAACAAAGTTGAATACATCATAATATCTACTGCTAAATGAATATAAGCAACTAGAAATAAACCGAGTAACGACCCTAAAAACAGCATTACCGGTGAGAGAACGGTATGCAGGACTGGTACTGGCACAAGCCTCCGATTGAATAATCTCAGGTTCTGACCGAAGGTGCGCAGACTAAAAAAGAGAAGCACTACACCTGCTACGGCATAGGAAGTGATGTTCATCATGAACATATCTTGATCTGATTGAACAGTAAATCCTATCACAAACTGCACAAGAATGGTGATTACAAAAACAGCAAGAAACTTATCCCTATCTCGTCTAAAATCATACTTCACTAGCTTTAGCATTCTGCGTACACCTCTCTGAACAGTTCGTCTATGCTTTTACCTTGGCGCAGCCGGATATCTTCTACCGCCGTATGCATCACAATTTCTCCCTCTTTTATAAAAATCACATCATCAAAGATCCGCTCGATATCCGATACTAAATGAGTAGAAAGGAGAATGGTGCTGTCCTCTTCATAAAACTCTACTAACGCGTTAAGAATTTTAGTTCTAGCTACTGGATCTACACCACCGATTGGCTCATCCAGTAAATACAGGCTAGCTCGACGTGATAAAGCAAGTGTAAGCTGTAGACGCTCATTCATCCCTTTTGACAAATCCTTCACCTTATCTTGAGCACTTAGCTTCATAAACTCCAACATTCGAGAAGCCTTAGTCTGATCAAAATCCGGATAGAAATCACTTTGGAACTTTAGAGCATCCTTAACATTCATCCAGGATTCTGTAAGCGGCTTATCGGGCATAAATGACACTACTGCTTTACTATCTATGCCTACAGCCCCTCCAATAATGGATACACGACCGGAAGTAGGCTGTGTCAGCCCGGCGATGATTTTCATAAGTGTACTTTTACCGCTGCCGTTACTGCCCAGCAGTCCCGTGATTTTACCCGCACTCAGATTAAAGGATACTCCGCGGAGGGCGTGCTTGGATCTATATTTTTTTGTAACGTCATGAACCTCAAGTATATTTTCCAACTTGCTTATCCCCCTATTCTCCATCCTTGTTTCGGATACTCTCTGCTACTGCCGCTAAAATATCTTCACCTTGAAAACCAAGGTCCTGCATGCCACGAATGAAACGATCCAGTACATCCTTTGCCATTTCTTTTTTGATGGTCAAAATAGTACCTTCATTACTAGTGACGTATCTTCCCATTCCACGTCGGGTCTCCACGATTTCTTCACGCTCCAGTTCCTGAAAGGTTCTTTGTACTGTATTCGGATTAATCTGCAGTTCATTGGCAAGCTCTCGTACCGAGAGAATTTTATCTCCTGGTTTTAACTTACCTGTGACGATTTCTCCTTTGATATAATTCATGATCTGAATATAAATCGGCAGGTTGTTATCGAATTCGATTGTCATGATTAAGCAACATCCCTTCGTCTAAAGACGGAGAAGCCTATGAGTAGAAAGACAGCTGTGTATAAAACTAGCATTACTATGGAAAAGGTCAGCGTCATTCCAGGCATAGGTGCTCCTCCACCTTCATAAGCAGCTAAATTTAGGTTGGGGAATAATACATATTTATAAAATTCACGAAAAATAACCAATTTGTCTATCATCAGCATAAACATTGTAGCACCAATTGTAACACCCGTAGATGTTGTCAAAATACCGATCATTAAAGCAAGTGTTGTATATACAACTGTACTAACTGAGTTATACATTAAACTGGTTAACATCTCACGAATACCAGCCTCACCACCACTCAAGCCAAACCATAAAGCTCCTGATGCAAAAACCGCCAACATGCCGACAACTGCCACTGAGAACGCGTAAATCAACACAACAGCATATTTGGACGCAAGTATTGCTGTACGACTTCTCGCACGGATTAGAAGGAATTTGATGGTGCCCTGACTATATTCTTTTGAGACAATACCCGCTGTTCCGATGATTGCGAGAATGGTAATCACTTGCCCAATCCCTTGTGAAAGCAGCATCATTGCTGAAAAGTCATAAGCTGATCCAAACATATCAGGTGAGGCAGAATGAACAATATAACCTAATAGCAGGGATAATAGAATTAATATCAGGTAAGGTACAAAAAACGTACGTTTCTTCGAGAGCTTGAGCCATTCATTAACAACCAAATTATTAAAGCTACGCAATTCGGTTCCCTCCTGTCCATTTCAAGAAATCTTCCTCTAAGCTTTGTTTATTCTCTGCAATCCGGTAAATACCTACCCCTTTATTACTAAAAGTCGACACTAGTTCCGGCACTTTACTGTCATGCAGATTTATTGTCACCTCAGAACGAGCACTATCCATAGACAATAACTCTGCGTATTCTAGCCCTTCCAAGATGTTAATTGCTGATTCTACTGAGCCTACACGAATGGTTAGTTTCACATCTGAAGCTGTCTCCTGCTCCCCACCAATCGCTGTAACGGTCACCAATTTTCCGTTCTGAATCACGATGGCCCGGTGACAAATTTGTTCAATTTCAGTTAGTAAGTGACTGGATATTAGAATAGAAATCCCTTCAACCTCAGCAATCCTACGCATATAATCACGCATTTCTCGTATGCCTGCTGGGTCAAGGCCGTTCGTAGGTTCATCTAGAATCAATAACTTTGGTCGGTTCAGTAATGCCTGAGCAATCCCAAGACGTTGACGCATACCCAGCGAATAGGCCTTCACTTTCTTATTCATCGCTTCCTGAAGTCCTACCAATTCAACAACCTCATCAATTCTGCCAGCCTCAATATTATCTGTCATTCTCTGGTATTGCTTTAGATTATCAAGCCCTGTCATATACGGATAGAACTCTGGATTTTCAATAATCGCTCCAATATGTCCAATAGCTTTATTAAAATCACTCTTAACACTGTGACCTTGAACGATCACATCGCCTTCACTCATCCGTATAAGACCCGTCATCATCCGGATCGTTGTTGTCTTCCCTGCACCATTGGGTCCCAATAGCCCAACAATTTCTCCCTTACGGATATCAAATGTCAGCTTATCCACAATGGATTTCCCTTTAATGATCTTGCTTACCCCATTCATTTGCAGCACGATTGAATCCTGCATGCGTTCATCACTTCCCTGCTTCATGGTAATCCTCCCTGCCATCTTTTTATTATTGATGAGTTTGTTTTAATGTGTCGGTGTTATAGTTGAATAGTACACTAATGCATTGTTTATGTAAAGCCCGAATAATTGAATGACGTAAAATAAGGGCTTTCTATTAGACTATCTGCCAAACCAAAAAATGAAATGAACATAGATTAGATTACAAAGGAGGAATGACAAATGAAAAAAGAAGTTCATGTATCACAGACTTATCCACGCTTAACTGTTTACGATGAAGAAAACTTTAGGGGTAACAGTAGAATCTATACTGGCAACCTAGGCATTCGTAATACGGACAACATCCTCGATGGTATTGAGAGTCTTCGTTTCTTCTCTACCAGCAGCAACGCAACACTGGTACTGTTCACAAGAACTAGGTTTAGAGGGAACTTCCGCGTACTCCGTGGTAACCGCAGCATCCGTGATTTGGACGATTTCATTTCCGGCAATGATGTGGAATCCATTATTTCAACCAATCAGAGATTAACTCTCGAACAGATTCGCAATATCCGCAGCAGCGGCACTTTGCCTGCGGGATATCGCCTGATATAACATTTCCATTCAACAAGAAAGGAGCAATCTGGTGCTAGAGCCCAGGTTACTCCTTTTTCCCAAGTGATCTTCTAAGGTCAAATAGTTATTAGATTTACCTGCTAAGTCAATCCAACAAGGAGAGATGAAATATGGTAACCATAAAAGCAGCGTCCGTAATCTATCCCAGATTAAGAGTATATAGTGAGGAGAACTTTCGTGGGCTCCGCAGAACCTATCGCGGCAACCTAGGCATTGCAGATATTGATGCAGTCCTTACTGGAATAGAAAGCTTACGATTTTTCTCCACGAATCCGAACGCTACGCTTGTGTTGTTCGATCGTTCTCGCTTCCGTGACAATTTCGTAATTCTGCGTGGTAACCGCAGCATTCGCGAACTAGATGACTTTCTCCGTAGAGGAGATGTCGAATCGCTCATTTCAAGCAATCAGCGTCTGACTCCGGCGCAGGTTCGCGCCATACAGCGTACTGGTAGCTTGCCTTCAGGATATCGTTTGATCTAATCACCTGAGGACGCAGTTTAAGCTATAAGCTTAAGGTGCGTCCTCATTTATTTTCCGCTATAATGACTCCATACATATTAATAGAAAGAAGGTATCTTTATGGAACCAATCGTTTCTACCCGATGGCTGCTTGCTCGGTTATACGAACCTGAACTGGTTATAGTCGATTGCCGTTTTTTACTCATCGATCCGGAAGCTGGACGTAAAGCCTATACAGAAGATCATATTCCCGGCGCAATCTATTTTCATCTAGAAGAACAACTCTCCGCTCCAGTAAGCGCACACGGTGGACGCCACCCACTGCCTGAGATCTCGAAGCTAACCACCGTTCTTAGCAAGGTTGGTATTAACAGAGATAGTATTGTCGTTGCTTATGATGATCAAGGTGGTGCCTACGCTTCCCGTCTGTGGTGGATGCTTAAATATTTGGGACATGAACGTGTGTTTGTAATGGATGAAGGCTACTCTGCTTGGAAAAAAGCATCCTTCCCCGTCAGTGATCATCAAGCGGTTAGGATTCCTAGCCAGTATGAAGCAGATGTTCAGAAGAAGATGCTTGCTAGCATGGAAGATGTGCAAAATGTAGTTAACGACGGTCGCGCACTATTGATTGATTCCCGCGAGTCCCGTCGCTATGAAGGGCTGGAAGAACCGATTGATCCGAAGGCAGGTCATATTCCTGGGGCGATCAATAAGTTCTGGAAAGAAGTGCTGGATGAGCAAGGACGCTGGAAATCAACTGAGGTGCTAAAAGAGCATTATGAAGGAATTGATCCTGAGCAAGAAATTATCGTGTACTGTGGTTCAGGTGTAAGTGCCTGCCCGAATGTGCTCGCGCTCGGAAAAGCTGGGTATAGGAATGTGAAATTGTATGCGGGTAGTTGGAGTGATTGGATTTCTTATGAGGAGAATCCGGTGGCGATAGGAGAAGAATAGAATAAAGAACCTGCGGCGCGGATTCTTATGATTCCCTGGAAATCAGAGGCCTGATTTACCCGACTGGAAAAATATCGTATTCGATTTTTCGTGTATATTTGGCTCGTTCATGGTTCGGTGGCACATGTATGCGATTTTTCGCATACATTTGGCTCGTTCAACTTGCCGGCGGCACATTGTGTTCGGTTTTTCGCATACACATGCCTCCTTCAACTTGCCGACGGCACATTGTATTCGATTTTTTCACGTTTCTTTGGCTCGTTCAGCTTGCCGGCGGCACATTGTATTCACTTTTCCGCATACATTTGGCTCGTTTACCTACCGTCGGCACATTGTGTTCGGTTTTTCGCATACATTGGCTCGTTCAGCTTGCCGGTGGCACATTGTATTCGATTTTTCGCATAAATTTGCTCAATTACGTTACCGACGGCACATTGTATTCGATTTTTCGCATATATTTGGTTCGTTCAGCTTGCCGGTGGCACAATGTATTCACTTTTTCGCATACATTTGGCTCATTTATGTTACCTTTGGCACTTAGTGTTCGGTTTTTCGCATACATTTGGCTCATTTACGTAACCGGCGGCACATTGTATTCACTTTTTCGCATACATTTGGCTCGTTTACCTACCGTCGGCACATTGTGTTCGGTTTTTCGCATACATTTGGCTCGTTCAACTTGCCGGCGGCACATTGTATTCGGTTTTTCGCATACACATGCCTCCTTCAACTTGCCGACGGCACATTGTATTCGATTTTTCGCATACATTTGGCTCGTTTACCTACCGTCGGCACATTGTGTTCGGTTTTTCGCATACATTTGGCTCGTTCAGCTTGCCGGTGGCAAATTGTATTCGATTTTCCGCATACATTTGGCTCGTTTACCTACCGTCGGCACATTGTGTTCGGTTTTTCGCATACATTTGGCTCGTTCTACTTGCAGGCGGCACATTGTATTCGGTTTTTCGCATACATTTGACTCGTTCAACTTGCCGGAGGCACATTGTATTCGATTTTTCATTCACATTCTCACGACGGACTTCATCTTCAAACCAAATCTGGACTTTGTAGCGTACCAATATATTCATAGTAAATGATCCGCTGAGATGAACCTCTTGCCACCGGGCGAAATTTTCCTTTATCCACCAGCTGACGGCAGTATTTAATGATCGTCATCGTGTGCAATTCCAGTTCTCTCGCGGCATCAGCCGGGCGAAGGACTCGATGGTGCCGGATGGCTGCCCGCATCAGATCGCGCTCGATTCTGGAATAGGCTCTCTCAACGGTTGTCTTTGCAGACTTTTCTGCTAACAAATAAGAAAAGAGAATGTTCCGCAGCGCGGAGAGAATGAAGGATGGATTTTCTTTTAGCTCATCCAGCGAGATATAGAGCACCGTGCAGTCTTGAGACTGTAGAAAAAGCCCGCGGTTCAAGTCCATCCGGTATTTGCTACGATCCGTTCCATGTGAGCCATAGTCCATGATCTCAAATGCAATACGCGAGGCTCCAATCTCCCACAAAATATCCACAAAATAGGATCTGCCGCGCCAGTCCTTAACTTCATATTCTGGGTGTAATCCGTGAAAATGTCCGGCTAGAGGCCACCACACCCGCTCGACAAACAAGCGGTTTCCGTAACCATGACCGCGTTTAAGTGCATCGAGCCGCTCTCCCTTCCTTTGTTTAAGATGATTACATAACCATTCATTATGCTCCCTCTCGAAACCCATTACCTATCCCCTCGCTCTGCAACGAAATATGTTTTTAATCATACAAAACCCCGCCTCTATTCCAAAAGGAAAGGAGACGGGGCATTCTTTGCCTCGTTTGGTTTTATCTATACATAGTGTGCCACATTATCATTAGAATGCACAATAGGAAATCGGCAGGATCATTCAAAATAAATAAGCCCAGTAAAATCCCCCAAAAATTCTATCACCCTCTATTCCATTTATTTTTATATTTATATCCTCTTTTCTTTTAATATTTTCCCTATTAATACATTTTCATATGGCATATTTTATCTTTTCAATTTTGGGTTTACTTTCCATTTTAATCAACTGCCCGCCCGGGGTAATATCGCTGAAGAAGGCCGGATATACGAATATATAAAGGTATGGATTGGGTTTTGTATGGGGATTACGATCGTTCTTGAGGAAGATTAAAGTTAAAAGCGCGTGCTTGATATCTGGTTAAACGATTATATGAAAGAGAAGCAACTGTCAGCATACCGGAGTATCCGGCCGCACTTCTGCGAAACGGTCCGCTGAGGACTCCCGTTCCATTCTGAGTAGTGCTCACCCTATCTGAGGACGGTTGGTCCGCGTTGGGTTCGACCAGGATTTTCTGTATAATGGTAAACGTTACGTCGGATGTGATGTTAAACGCACGAAATGACAAGTAAACAAAGTCCATCCGGCGTTTGAAACCACGAACCGGAAAGGATGAAGTAAATTGAGTTATACGGAACTGCTGGAACGGAAGAGCGAAATCTTGAAGAAAACGGTCGAGAACTGGGTTTTGAAAGAAAATCGCGACGGACTGAACCTTCAAGAGGCTCATATTTACCAGAATATACTCAAGGAATTTCATCAGAACGAACATGAATTGAATGGGGTACGAGACGAGAAAGCAGTTAAGCGTCAGGACAACTGATCCACGGAAAAAGAAGACACTGTAACAGCTCGCAAACATGCGTCGCAAACGGCTTGATCTCAGAAGACGTACGCGTAAGAATATGAGAGGCTGCCCGGGAAGTTTGGGCAGCTTTTTACGTACAATCATTTCGCTGCCCGCCTCCGAAGCAAACGCTCTAAAATCCAGACGTTCGGATAATCCAGCAACCTGAGGATATCGCTCTATGACGTTAACCTTTTCTGTGCCAAGTATAAATTAGAGTACAGAGCTAGCTCCTGTGCGTCACGACTGCCAGTATGTGCTGGCGGTGCTGGAGGTGGCCCGTATACCTCACACTGGAGTTTCTCAGATGTATTCGATATCAACGTTTTATATTTGTAAATATTTTCATGATAGATGGAAGACCAATACAGAAGTTTGTACTGTTAAGGTAACAGTTCAGCACATAATTTTCTATCCTATTAGGTATTAACGCCTGATGAAACTATCAACCTTCTGGACAATCCTTCCTCTAGTTGTATATAGTGTATAACGAAAGTGGCACTTAGTGAGCAAGGTACCAGGAGGAGAAATACAAAATGGCAAATATATTAGTAGTAGAAGATGAACGAGCGATTAATGATTTAATTACAATGAATCTCAAGCTGGTTGGACATACATATAGCAAGGCATACCGTGGACCGGAGGTTTTCGAAATTCTGGAGCGTGAAAAGACTGATTTGATTCTGCTGGATGTTATGCTTCCGGAATTGGATGGTTTTGAGGTGATGCAGCGGATTGCACATTTGCAGGTTCCAGTGATTTTGATCACCGCCAAGAATTCTTTGGCTGACCGCATTAAAGGCTTCGAGCTGGGCGCGGATGATTATATCATTAAACCCTTTGAAATTCTTGAATTACTGGCAAGAATCAATGTAGTCCTGCGCAGGGGTGAAAAAGGCTCTTCCAGCTTCATTTGCGATAATGTTGAGGTGCGTTACCTGGAACGGCAAGTTTTAGTAGATCAGACACCGGTTGATTTGACCGTTAGAGAATTCGAGCTGCTTGAGGTGTTAATTCGTAACCGGAATATTGCATTGTCGAGGGAAAAGCTGCTGGAATTGGCGTGGGGCTATGATTTTGAGGGCGACACCCGCACCGTGGATGTTCACATCCGGCAGCTACGTAAAAAGCTGGGCTGGGAAGAACGGATCAAAACCATTTTCAAGCTAGGCTACCGCCTGGAAGTTCAGAGCTAATCATGAGATTCTGGCATAAGATTCTGCTGTCGGTACTTGCTCTCTTTATTGCTGCTCTGGATGTAAGTGTCATTATGGTGATGAAAAAAAGCTGGCAGCTAAACATGGACAGTGAAATGCAGAGAGCATCCAGTGAGCAATTGTTAATCGCCAACAATATTTATGAGAACCTTAATTCTATTCAAGCACGTGGAACGGCATTGACCCCTATTCTACTGGCCAGCGTCTCTGAGTCCTATGGAGATTACTACCGTAAGCAGGGAATCTATTTACAGCTATGGGAGAACGACCGAATGATTTACCCTCCCCAAAAAGGACAATTCGGGAAATCTAATTTAGGAAAAGGCGATCAGCCTGTATCCTCAGACGAACGCTCTATTCAGCTCTCCACTCAGCTTCCTGCTCCTTACCAGCATTTGCTGCTTGTCTATCAGCGTGATATCAGTGAGCTCTTCAACAAGCAACAGGAACTGAACCGCTTTTTTGTAATGATTAACTGGATCGTGGGACCCGTTCTGCTGTTACTTCTTTATCTTCTAATCCGGCATCTAAGCAAGCCGCTAAAGCTCCTGTCAGAGACCAGCAAAACGATCGCCGAAGGCGACTATACGAAACGGGTGCAGCTGCGCAGCAAAGATGAATTTGGCGAACTGGCCTTGAACTTCAACCGGATGGCGGAGGCCGTGGAACAGAGGGTTACCGAACTCTCGGACATGGCTGAAGAGAAACAAAGGATGGTGGATAATTTGGCCCACGAGTTGCGCACGCCTTTGACCAGCATGCAGGGGTTCGCCGAGTTTCTGACCACGGCCAATATTGGACAGGAAGAACAGCAAACTGCAGGTGGCTATATTCTTAGTGAAACCCTTCGTCTCAAGAATCTGGCCTTTAAGCTGCTGGATTTGTCTGTCCTCCGGCATCAGCCGTTGGCACTTCAGCAGGTGGATATTTCGGAACTATTTCAAGCTATCCAACAGACGGAGCACCCAAAATTGACAGATGCTAGCATAAGATTTCATGTCCAACATACGATTTCAAATGTCTGGGGAGATCCCGATTTACTAGCTTCATTATTGGTAAATCTGGTTGAGAATGCGATTCATGCCTCCAAGCAAGGCAGCGAAATCCACATGCTGGCCTATGAGCTGGATGGAGAAGCCGTGCTAGAAATCCGTGATACGGGAACCGGAATCACCGCAGAGATGGCTAAACGTGTGTTTGAACCTTTCTATCGGGGAGACCAGGCTCGTTCACGTGAATATGGCGGCGCTGGCCTAGGATTATCCTTATGTCGGCAAATTGCTGAAGCGCATAAGGCCAGACTGTCCTTAAACTCTGTCCTCGGCGAGGGAACTAGCATCAGACTCTTTTTACAACTCTATAACAACTGCCCTCCTACTCTATAACATCTTTGGATTAAGGTTAGGAAGATTCATCATCATCCGATCCCAATGGAGGTTAAGTTAAATGAAGAACAACAAGATTTCCGCTACACTCGCTGTACTCTTGTTCTCTGGTAGTGTGCTGGCGGTGAGCGCAATGATTGTCCCAGGATTTGTGAACACCACCGCCGCCAAGAGCATTTCTGAAGTACAAGACTCGGGCAATCTAACCTTGAACAGCAGCAAGGCACCCGTACTAAAAGTAGAAGCAGAAGCTCCTGTATCTACTGTGAACAGAGATCTAGAGCAGCTGATGACCCAAGAAGAAATGCAGCAAATTTATGATTTTGCGGACAAGCCCAATAACGAAATTATCACCATCGGAAGGGAGATGACCGAGGATGAAATAAACCGGAGGCTGATATTGGAAGACCAGTATGTGTATGACGGCCTTCGTCCCAAGCAGCTGTTCCCGTTAAAATCGGGACAAGCGGAGTTTTATTTTGACTTGGAGAAAAACACGCTCAAGTATCCGAATCGGACATTGACTGACGAGGAACTGTTACAATATATTGACTGGTTCTACCGGGAGGCCTATGCCTTGTCCAAGCGGAATATTGTAACCCCTCCAGAAACAGGGAATTTGAGCCAGACCGACGCCGTTGCCATGGCCGCTTCAAGTGTGCGAAAAATATTCGGAGCTGACGTCTCCAAGCTTGAAGTAAAAGCAAGCCAAGGAGAATCCATGCTATCAAAGAAAAAGACCTGGATGGTAATATTCACCCCTTATAAAACCAACACCTTAAGAGGACAAGGTAAGGAATTTTGGCAATATACCGTAATTATTGATCCCTCCACCCGCACGGTAGTAGATACGACCGCAGCTAATTTTTCACTCACAAGAACCCCAATCAATGCTGAAGCTGCCATCGCTATCCAAAAGGATGCAACCTGGATTAACGAGGCTACAAAAATAGTTACAGACAGACAAGGAGAAACCCGGAGAATCGCCACGGCTTCCCTTACAGACACTGACGTAAATAATAAGCGCGGTATGGTAGCGGTCAAAATGTTGCTCGAAGACGGCAGCAGTTATACTGCAGAGTTACGCTACCCAGATCAGACTCTTCGGTGCCTCATCTATGAAGAAGCAGAAGCTGCTAAATAGGGATACTAAGGATGAACAAAGGGGAAATTGTATTTCAAATCGGTATAACCAGTTCTTGAAAAAGTTAAGGAGGCTACTGAGTAAGAGTAAGAATTGCGCGGCATTTGGATAAGTGGTTTGTGGACTGAACTAGGTGATGAGTAAGATCCCTGTTCAGTCCTTTTTGGTTTTTTCTGCAAACAATCTGCAAACAAAAACTCGAAGATGATAGTTGTAGTGTACCTAGAAGCATACACGCTTTAATAATCTCTATCCTTTGTCCAAATTGCATTTAATAGAATATTTTGGTAGATTGAATCCAGGAACTTGTTAACCGACTGATCAGCGCAAATATTGTTCAAAACTAAGCGTATTTCTACCGAGGGGAGATCAGATTTCTATGAATATAGCCGTCAAATTGATGCAAAAATTCAAAGACCGCGATACCCAGAATAAGCTGAAAGTTTATCAGGACAAAGTGGAGCTCATCAGAAAACGGAATTTGGAAGCATGGGACGATGGGCAGCTTCTAGCGGAATCCCTCCGGCTACAAAAAGAAGCAAAATCAGGTACACCTTTGGATGAGCTGCTTATCGCTGCTTATGCGTTAGTATGCGAGGTAGCGAAGAGAAAGCTTGGATTAAATCCTTACGATGTCCAGATCATGGCTGCCATTGCTCTGCACGAGAGATTCTTGATCGAGCAGCATACAGGTGAAGGAAAAACACTTTCTGCTGTTATGCCTGCATATCTAAATGCACTGACTGGCAAAGGCATTCATGTGCTGACTTTTAACGATTATTTAGCCAAACGGGATGCGGAATGGATGGGCCCGATCTATCGTTTTCTCGGATTAACGGTAAACTCGGTTCAAGCGGGCATGAGCCTGTCCGAGAAACAGGAAGCATACGCCAAGGATATAACCTATGTTACGGCAAAAGAAGCGGGATTCGATTACTTGCGCGACACAATTGCACTAAACGAAGCGGATACCGTGCATCGTCCTTTCCACTACGTCATCGTCGACGAAGCGGATTCGCTGCTTCTCGACGAAGCTCGGGTGCCGCTAGTCATCAGCGGTGATTCTCCCTCTTCCAGGAGCGACGGCTTTCGTTTCGCAGAAGTAGCTCGGCAGCTCAAGCGAGATGAGCATTACGACTTCGACGAGTTCCAGCGGAACGTTTACTTAAATGAAACAGGCGCTGCGCAAGCGGAATCGCTGCTGGGATGCGGCAATTTGTACGATAGCCATAACAGTCACTTGCTGACATCATTAAATTGCGCGTTGCATGCAGAATCGTTATTAAAGAAAGACGTCGATTACATCGTCCGGGACGGAAAAATCGAGCTGATCGAAGAATATACCGGCCGAGTGGCGGAGAACCGGTATTTGCCGGACGGGCTTCAAGCCGCGCTTACGGCAAAAGAAGGGCTGTACTCCATAGCCGGCGGGAAAATTCTCGGGACGATCACCATTCAACACTTCATCAGCCTGTATCCGCAGATTTGCGGAATGACGGCTACCGCTCATGCATCCGCAATGGACTTCGAAGATATTTATGCGCTGCAGGTGCTGCAAATTCCGCCGAACCGGCCAAACATCCGGATCGACCATCTGCACCGGATTTATACCCATAAAGAAGCCAAACTTATGGCACTCGTACAAGAAATCTCATCCGTCCATAGGACGGGACGTCCAATTCTCATTGGTACGTCAAGCGTCGAAGAGTCTGCCATACTGGCAGAGGCACTAGCGGTTGCTGGCGTACCTTGCCATGTTCTAAATGCGAAAAACGATGCGGAAGAGGCAAACATCATCGCCAAAGCGGGAGAAACCGGTGCAGTGACGGTGTCTACAAATATGGCGGGACGCGGGGTCGACATCCGGCTCGGCGGCGTCGACCCCGCGCAAGCGGAGGTAATCGCCAAGCTAGGCGGGTTGTACGTAATTGCCACCCATGTGAACGAAAGCGTGCGGATCGACGATCAGTTGCGCGGGCGTTCCGGACGCCAAGGCGACCCGGGAGCTTCCGTTTTTTATGTAAGCTTGGAGGACGAGTTACTGCTTCGCTTCGGCATCCATAAAGCTGTTCGCGCTCCCAGGCAGGATGAGGCTCTTGAAGAGTCGGGGCTCAGCAGCAAGATCACAAGTATTCAGCGGATTGTTATGGGCCAAAACTTCGATATCCACAAGGAACTGAACTGTTATTCGGATATGGTGGAGGATCAGAGGCGAATTCTATACGCGGAGCGGCTGCGAATTTTGAAAGGCGAGCAGCCGCTGAGCCCAGCGGAGCAGCGGGTACGGCTTTTTTATATCGACGAATTCTGGGCTGACCATCTTGCATACGTTTCTTACCTTCGTGAAGGCATTCACTTAGAGAGCCTTGCCAGCCGCAATCCAATCGATGAATTTCATGCGCAAATCACTGAAGCCTACGAGCAAATTCCTTCTAAAATAAATGTCGCGTCACAAAATATGCTTGAAAAGCTCGGAGGTTCAAATGATCCGGCAGAGTGGGAAAAGTTCGGTCTGAAAAGCCCTGCTTCCACCCGGACTTATATTATTAACGATCAATACCTACAGAGTAAGCGAACCTCATGGACCGGAACGACCGTATTTGCTTATTGGCTTCGCACGGTTGCGAGGCCGATATTCAAACTGTCAAAATATTGATGCAACGATGGGGCGGTTAGCCCCTACTCCTCTAGCTCATCCAGCTTCGCTTCCAATTCAGCCAGCTTGCGATTCGCTTGATCCAATATCTCCTGTTGTTCTGCGGTTTTTGCTCGTTTTATTTCTTTTTTGATGGCCATAATCTGCTGTTCCAAATAGAGAATTTCAGCTTCATTTCCTGCGTTGTTCCACATCTGTGAATAAGTCATTGTCGGTCTCCTTTTTTCTAATTAAGAAAAGCTTTCCATAAAGTTCAATCGAACTTTAGGAGAGCTTCTTTTTTTATCTACACAAGGGTTTCAAGTTCTCACTTCTAGTAAAATTCTACTCTTGTGATGCTTCCTGTATTAAAGGCATCCCAGCTTCAACTAAACGTTTGTTTCGAATGAAGAAAACGGACAGTATTACAGTTAACACCCCTGTTCCAACAAGGAGCCATTCAATCTCAATTACATCCGCGAGCGGACCGAATATCAGCATTCCGATTGGCATCATGGAAGTCGATATCATACCAAAGACTCCGAATATGCGTCCCAAGTAATCCGGATCTACCTTCTCTTGTAGCATTACGGTTGTCGGTGTATTAAAGACGGGCATAGCTACGCCGAAAATAGCCATCATAACCAAGTAGATCCAAAAAACAGGTACAATACCCAAAGCGAACGTACATACACCCATAATTAAGCTAGCAAAAGTCATCGTATATACTTTGTTTCGAAAGCCGCCCCATGAAGCAATAATTGCTCCGCCAGCCATCATACCGATAGAAAAAGCAATTTCAATGGCTGTTAATCGCCAATAATCATCTCCGAAGCTGCGTGTCACTTGTAGCGGTGTTAAAAATGCAGCCGGTGCCATCAATACGAAGAAAAAGGCGAAAAAAACGAAAAAAGTTTTGAGAAAGCTGTGGGTTTTAATATAGCTTAAACCCTGTTTAAAATCGTCCAAATAGCTTGTCGTTTGTTTATCAGTCGCTTTTTTATGCAACGGTATTTTCAAAAAGAAAGATAATGTAAAGATCGCTATCGCCGCTGTGATAACATCGATAAAGAAAATGACCTCAATTGTTGCCAATGAAAGCAATGACGCGCTAACGATAGGTGCAACAAACATCATTAGTGCTTGAAGACTTCCGTTAATCCCATTTACTTTCGTCAGCTTATCCTCTGGTACAATTTGAGGTAATATTGCCCCAACCGCAGGTGATTGAACCCCAGCTCCGAGCGCACGAACTGCAGCAATGGCGAACAACAACCATATCTCATCATAACCAAGCAAAAATGTAATGGCTAAAATCAGTGTAACAAAGGCAATCATGGCATCTGCTATCATAATAAGATATTTCCGGTTGAAACGGTCCGCCCATACACCTGCAAACGGTGATAATAAAAAGGTAGGAATGAATCCACAAATAATAAATAATGTCATCATCATACCTGATTTTGTTGTAAGCGTAACGTACCACATAATAGCATATTGAACTAAAGCAGAACCGAATAACGAAAATGTTTGACTACTTAGAAAGATAATTATATCCCGTTTCCAATGTTTTTTGTTTTGTGCTTCGTTTGGTATCACTATAACTTACTCCCCCATTTTTAAAAAGTATCATTCATTCCCCATTCGCCTATTAAAATTAATTACCAAATCCGGTACTTCTAATTCTATGTACAAAAATTTTATATAAATCACATTTCTAGAATAGCACAGAAATATTCACCCCACCATTCAGCCAGCATCTTAAAATTAGCCTGTGCACACAAAGAGCCGGTATCCCCCTCTTTCGAGAAGCCACCGGCTCTTTTTTACGTCTATTTCATTCTCCGTTTATACACTCGCATAGCGGAAGCCCAGAAAAACGCAAGTATCGCTAAACTCCATAATACCGCCACAAGCGTAGTTTTATCTGCCGTTCCTCCGAGTAAAAGAGAACGAATACTCTCGATAAGCGGTGTCATGGGCTGATATTCTGCGAATACGCGTATAGCCGAAGGCATGCTGTCGGTCGGCGCAAAGGCAGAACTAACGAATAAAAGTAACATCAAAATGTAAGAAAATACTCCTGCTCCTTCAAATGATTTAGCAAGCAAGCCGAAGGTGACGGCAATCCAAGTAAACGCAAGTACGCTAAGCAACAAAATACCAATGGCTAATACCCAGCCGAGCACATCCGCTTTCGGCCGAAATCCCATTCCGAAGGCAACAAGGAAGATGGCAAGCAAGGAAATGACGTTAAAAACTAATGAAGCAACCACATGACCGCCTAGAATAGAGGCTTTTGCGATCGGCATGGAGTGGAAACGCTCGAATATGCCTTTCGTGAGATCGTTATTGATACGAAGAGAAGAATAAGCCACGCCACTAGCAATGCAAAAGAGCAATATTCCGGGCACAATATAATTGATATAGCTTACATCACCGGTGTTCATCGCTCCGCCAAAGATGTAAACAAAGAGCAGCATGATCATGATCGGCATGGCGATGACGGTAATAATCGTGTCGATGCTACGTGTGGAATGGCGAATGACACGCCCACTCATGACGGCGGTATCGCCTAGAAAATGAATGAATTTCATCGGGAGTCCTCCTTTTTGCTAGTGACGATCGCGAGAAAAACATCCTCAAGCGAGGGCAGTTTCTGCGCAAACTCGGCAATTTCTATGTCAGCTTCCGCTGCTTTCGTTAGCAGACGCATCATCTGTCTCGTACTTCCGTCTGTAATGACGGAGAGCGTGAGATTGTTTGAATCTGCAGTCGCGTTAAATTCCTTTAACAGATCTTGTGCTTGATTTAGCGTTGTTTCATTGTCGAATCGAAGCTCGATATGACCCTTAGGCAATCTATTTTTTAGCTCCGCGGGACTGCCGCTTGCCACGATATGACCTTCGTGTAAGATCGCAATTTGATCAGCTAGATGGTCAGCTTCCTCTAAATACTGCGTAGTTAAAAAAACAGTGACACCTGATCTCGCTAAATCCTTGATCATATCCCACATAGCAAGACGCGCTTGCGGGTCAAGTCCGGTGGTCGGCTCATCAAGAAAAATGACCGAAGGGTTACCCAGTAAGCTCATGGCCAAATCCAAGCGCCGACACATCCCTCCGGAATACGTGGAGATTCGGCGATCGGCGGCATCGAGCAAGTCAAAACGACGTAATAACTCCTCGGCTTGTTTGTCAGGATCGGGCAAATGGCGGAGTTTGGCCATCATTCGCAGATTCTCGCGTCCGGTCAGGATATAGTCTGCGGTGACGCTTTGTCCTGTCAGGCTGATTTCCTTACGTACTTGCTCTGGTTGCTTAGTTACATCTTCTCCATTAATCTTTGCACTTCCGTTGTCGGGCTGGAGCAGGGTGGCAAGAATTTTGATCATAGTAGTTTTACCCGCGCCGTTGGACCCTAGAAGAGCAAAAGTTGAACCCTTCTGAACAGTAAAGTCCACCCCCCGCAACACTTCCACGTTTTTATAGGATTTTTTGAGGCCTATTACTTCAATCGCCCAATTGTTCGATATCATCCTAATCCCCCCTATCTTCCAAGTTTTTTGTGAATGGACTCGTTCATTTTGGCTCGCATTTTCCCTGTCCAAGTCTGAGCGGAAACGTCCTCGAGCAGCCCGTCACAGAACGCCATTACGTCATTCCCTACGATCTCCAGAACATCTCGACCTTCAGCAGCTCCCATCTCAAACATGTCAAGCATTTCGGGAAACAGGTTGATGACACTAGAATCGTTAGTTGAGAAGTTCAGCATGTAGCGCGATGCGATATTGTAAACTTCTCGGTAATCGTTCGGAAGCGCTTTTGAACGTTTTACGCACTCTTTATAAGCCTTTTTTTGTTCACGTAAATCTTTAAATTTATCGAGCATGTTCTTATACACGGCTATCCTCCTTCAGTTGGGTAAGTCTTGACGAAACATATCCCCATTTCTCCCAAAACATGGATAGTTCCCGTAATCCCTCTTCATTTAAACTATAAAATTTCCTTGGTGGTCCTATTTCGGACGGTTTTTTCTCGATATCGACGAGTTTATTTTTTTCTAACCGTATCAAGATGGTGTAGACCGTTCCTTCAACAACATCTTCGAAACCGAGCGCATTTAGCGTTTTTACGATTTCATACCCATAGGTTTCTTTCCGGCTGATGATTTCAAGTACACAGCCTTCCAAAACTCCTTTCAGCATTTCTGTTAGGTTATCCATTTAAATCCTCCAATGCTACTCTGTATTGCTTAGTACCACTATATAGTAACACCGAGTAGTGGAATTGTAAATAGGGGGAAAAGCGGATTGCTGAAAATAAATACGACAGTAGTAGGGACTGGATTTGGTATGAGTGGAAAGCATTTGCTTTAAGTCAGTAACAATAAAGAAAGCCCGCGCTGGGCACGGGCTTTCTTTATTGTTACGAGGTTCTTCGACATCGACATAACTATTTATACGGGTCAGCAATTTCTTCCCATTGACCGGTGAAGACATCCACTTTTATCGTCAACTCCCTGCTGCCTTGCCTAACATTACTGAACAAATAACCATCTCCAATAAAGCCGGAAATCCAATCCTCATCTATTGGCTCGAAGCCTTCTGTATCAAAGATTGGCTGAAGTAACTTATACAGCTCCTTCTTGTATTCTGTACCGTTAGATATGTCCCACAGATCAATCGCTTCTCGATTCACAAGGCTTCTCACTGGACTGCCAGAAGTTGTATCATGAACCGTTCCGGTAAGAGGATTAATTTTATAGCTAAGGCCTTCCCCTACGCCATTCGGTGGATCCATAAAATTAATCGTGTATTGATCGCCTTTTTTACCAAAAGTCCAGCCGCTAGCTGTAAGCTTTTTTTCCAGCAAGGACTTAATATCCTGTTCACTGAGCGGAGGAGAAATAAACGAGCCATAGTACATCTGTACACTCTCAATGGTCAATTCCTTGCCGTAAACGACAATAACTTCAAGCGGAAACTCAGAGATGGATGCTGCACCTGCCAAACGAGCTACAATACGGTCCCCATCAAGCTCATACGAAACTACGGCGCCAAATCCAATCTTCTCGCCCCAAGCCCCCTCAGTGTAATCATACACTTTAGTCAAATGCTTTCCGTCTAGTTCAGCGGATACGTAAGTGTGGTTATTCCGGTGTGTAATGGAGGATTTCACCCTCCGATTTAGCGTCTTGACCGGGTCCTCTACCACAAGCTCTTCCAGAGTGACAGGCTGGAGCACATGAATCTCACTCATTGAGAGCCCTGTTCCAGTGCCGGTAGTAATACGAATAAAGATTTCTTTAGTACCATCCCCGTTAAGATCAGCTTCTTCAATGGAAGGAGGCCGCGTTTCATCTTCACCGGCATTCCACAAAAACGTTCTGTTAACCTCACCGCGCACATCTACCGTGACTTCATGCAAAAGTGCATGCTCAGCCGTGGGCTTTGCAGTTACAGTAATTCCGTTCTTCTCCGCTAATAGGGTTCCTTTGGGATCGATTGCAGTTGAATCTTTAGTCTGAGAAGCTGACGGGATAACAACACTCTTCTCCGGGGCTGACGTAGAACTCAGCTTTGCCCCAGTCAAGGTACAGCCACTTAAGACCATAATTACTGTTAACCCCAACACCGTGTTTTGTGCTGTGATTTTTTTATGCCTGGTGATCATGGTTATCCTTCTTTTCATTTCCTTCTTGCTGCTTGAAATGCCGGCTGCACCAGCCACTCGGATTGGATCGGTCAATGTTTCTAATAGTTTAAGAAGAGTCCGTGCGTAGTCTTTGTGGTGCCCCGATGCAAGATGCTTTAAAGCCAGCGCATCACAGGCGACCTCTTGATCCCGTTTCATTTGGCTAACGGCATACCAAAGCAACGGATTGAACCAATGCAGGGCCAGCAGCAGTCCTGTCAGCAGATTCAGCGAAATATCACGACGTTTCACATGCGCCAGCTCATGCAGAAATATATGACGCAGTTCGTTTGCCTCCAGCGTGTGCAACATGGATGTCGGCAGCAGCAGCTTGGGGCGCATAACACCAAGCAGTGTGGGCACGGCAGTCTGCTTCGTCTCAACCAGCTTCACTGGGCGCCTTACCTTCATCTCTCGTTGACACGTTTCGAACAACCACAGGATATCTGCGGAACGGATCTCCGGTTCCCGTCGAACCCGTGCCGTGAATCGCAGCTGCTCACGAACCGACAGACTTATCATTACCACTGCTCCGCTAAGCCAGATCAGAACCAGCAAATGCATCGGCGTCCAGCCTGTATTGGATGTCTCAAATGGATCGTAGATTCCCTGAGTCACCGGTGTCATACTATCTGGTCTCTCGGCTTGCTTTGAAGTTCCTGTTCCTGTTATTTCAGCGACCTTGGTCGAGTCCACCTCTTGAATGTTCATCCCGGACACAGGACCTACATCCGGCTGCGCAGAAGGAATATAGAAAGTCTGAGCTGATTCTGTTTCCAGCGGAAACAAATTAAAAATGCTGAACGCACTTTCCGGTGTCCAAGGGACGGCTAACCTTACGATCAGCGGTATCCACAGAAGATACGTCCAGGTCGGTTTCAATCGATTCTTGAACAAGAAACGGGTTGCCAGGATCAGCAAAGCCAGCACGCTCGCCATAGCGGATAGTGACAATATCTTAACGAACAGATTGTATGCAGCTTCCAGCAAGCGACTCAGTCCTTTCGCTCATCCAAAATTCTCTTCAATTCTTCAATATCTTCTCGGGACAGCTTCTCATTCTGTAAAAAGTTGACTAACATCGGGCGCAGCGTTCCACCGTAGATCCGCTTCAGAAAAGATTGTGTCTCCGATTGGACGCATTCCTCTTCCCGCACCAGTGGGTAATATGAATACACTCTTCCTGTCTGGTTGTAACCGATAGCCCCTTTCTCCGTCAGACGCTTAATCAGCGTCCGCACCGTTTTTGGGTTCCAGTCCCGGTTGCCCTCCAGAGCTTCAACAATCTCTCCTGCCGTGCGCGGGGCTCCAGTCCACAGCACCTTCATTACTTCCCACTCGGCATCCGAAATTTTTGGAATTTCCGTAGACATAATCCTATCCGCCTTTCTTTCCATTGTGTGACTACACTTGTAATCCAATGTAAAAAATATACAAGTAAGTCTCGTTTATGTCAACCTTAAGTAACAATACGAATCACTATTAACAATGAATGCAGATGTGGGGTTAGTGCAGAACACTATATTTGGGGAAATAATTGTGAATATCCTCTTTTTATACTTTAAATTAAGGTTGGCCCCTTCACTGACCCGGAGTATGGACAATGTACAAGAAGAATTATGATTACGTACATTAAAAATATTAATACAACTCTCCAAAGAGGTGGAACGTGTGCCTATTAAAAATGGTAATCAATACATCGAACGAATCGACCGGCAAAATATCAATATTTGGTACAAAGGGACGCGTATCGAAGGACCATTATCCAAACATCCTGCATTTCAAGGCCTCATACAAACACAAGCCGAAATGTACAACATGCAGTGTGACGAACGTTATTTAGCGCAGATGACCTACCCTTCGCCTGATACTGGAGAGCTTGTTGGTCTATCTTTTCTCCCACCCAAAAGTGTTGAAGATTTAGAAAGTCGAAGAAAAATGATTGAACTCTGGTCAAACAGACATCACGGTTTTTTAGGACGCTCCCCAGATTATATGAATACGGCAATCATGTCTCTGTTTACTGCTGCTGATATCCTCGAGGACCTTCATCCGAAATATGCCGAGAACCTCAGGAAATACTATGCCTACTGCCGAGATCATGACATTACTTTATCCCATGCATTCATTCAGCCACAAGCAAGTAAAATATCCGGTCAGGTTGATGCCACAGAGGATTCTATCGCTGCTAAAGTCGTAGAAATCAAGGACGAAGGGATGGTTGTGACCGGTGCTTTTATGATGGCAACACAAGGGGCTACATGCGATGAAATGCTAGTATTCCCTACGCCTTCACCATCCCTTGTAGATGATGATAATCCCTTCGCATTTGCCTTTGCAGTACCTAATGATCTGCCTGGGATGACTTTTTTTTGCCGTGAAAGTTACTCAGCCCCATCTACTTACGACCATCCCTTAAGTTCTAGATATGAAGAAATGGATACGCTTGTTATATTTGACCGCGTACTCATCCCTCATGATCGAATATTTTATTACGGAGATGAGATCTACTGTGCCCGATTGTTCGGTGAGAGTCACTTTCATACCCATATGGGTCACCAAATCATCACCCGCTATATTGCTAAGACTGAGTTCTTTCTCGGTGTGCTAGAATCTTTGGCAGAAGAACAAAATGTTGAGCTCGAGCCCTTCACCATTCTGCCGATTTCAAGAATACTGACGTTTCTAGAAACATTCAAAGCGTTAAGACTCGCTTCTGAAGTAGGAGCATCCCACGATAAATTTGGATTTCTTGTTCCTGATAAAGGCCCCCTTCTAGCTTCAACCATTCACTTTTCAGAGTTTTATCCGAAGATGGTTGAAATGGTTCAAAATCTCAGTTCAAGCGGGCTTATCATGATCATCTCTGAATCGGACTTCAGTTCAAGTGCCGGTTCATACCTCCATCAGTATTTGAAGGGTAATGTCTCGGATGCTTGGTACCGAAATGCCTTATTCCGGGTCGCATGGGAACTGGGAGCGGGTGCATTCGGTGGCCGCCAAACCCAATTTGAGCGGTTATTTTTTGGGAATTCAGAAACAATGGCCTGGCGTATGTACAATAGCTATGATAATCACGAATACTTCCGTCAAATCATTCACGAATTTATTTCACCAGAAGACCCCCTCCCTAATTCAACAACAGATGTAGTTTCTAATTGAGCTTTCTTTTTGTATATTTTTCATGTTGAATTGAACTTTTCAAATTGCTCCCACGGCCAGGTAACACGAAGCATTATAACCCTGGCTGGAGCGTTAAGACTTAGATATTGCACCTAATTATACGAGATAAGTGCAGTTACTCCTTTGTTAATAACCAAAAAAGAAGAGCCAGAGCACTCACAATTGCACCTAACAAACTCACTCCGTTCCAGCCAAAGTAAACATAGATACTGGTAGATGCGATCGACCCAGTGGCGCTGCCAATGGAATAAAAAATCATGTAACCGGCAGTAAGCCGACTGCGTGCCTCAGGTCGCAAAGTAAGGATCATGCTCTGATTGGTGACATGTACGGCTTGTACTGCAAGATCAAGAAGGATAATACCAACGATTAATGCAATAAGCGAATGTTGAACATAACTTATTGGCAACCATGATATGAGCAAAAGAATCAAGGCTACACCTGTGGTCTTCTGACCTAAACCTCGATCGGCGAGGCGACCTGCTCGCGCTGCTGCTAACGCGCCTGCAACACCTGCGAGACCAAACGCTCCAATCGCTGTATGTGAAAGAGAAAACGGTGGGGCGCTGAGAGGTAGTACTAGAGATGTCCATAATATACTGAAAGCGGTAAAAATCATCATGCCTAGTGCAGCACGGATTCTAAGAGTTCGTTCCTGAGCAAACAACGTGAACATTGAACGAATCAACTGTAGGTAAGATAATGATTCTCTTTTGTGCTCATAATGTGGCAACACCCGAAACAATACACACGCCATGATTAGTGTTAATACCGCGGAAACAAGGTAGACTGAACGCCAACCTGCTAAATCCATTAATACGCCAGCGAAAGTTCGCGCCAGTAGAATACCAATTACAATTCCACTTGTCACAACACCAACGACACGCCCACGTTCGGCTGGAGCAGCCAAAGTTGCCGCGAATGCAACGAGCGTCTGTGTCACTACGGCAAGAAACCCAACCGCTGCTATACCTACGAATAACACTATACTGCTGGTGGCAGTACCAACGACAATTAAAGCCAAAACGGATAGGAGCATCTGTCCAGCGATCAGCCAACGCCGATTTAATAGATCGCCCAGAGGCACTAGTAATAACAGTCCAAGTGCATAAAAAATTTGAGTGATTGTAATAACAAGTCCAACGAATGAATGAGAAATACCAAACTCGTTCGAAATAGCGTCCAGTAAAGGTTGCGCATAATATATGTTAGCAACAACTATTCCGCAGGCGACGGAAAATAAAAGTGCCACATTACGAGATATTATTGATACAGGCACTGGTTCCGACGCTCTAAACCCTCCTTGTACTTTTTCAGCTTTTTTGACTGTTTGATCCGCTATAATAGCTTTCGATTCCTCAACAGATCCCCCCAAAAATAACGCCTCCTGATTAACTTTTATCAAATTCATAAATTACATACCGATCAGTACGTAAATACGTTTGACAAATATAACTCTAAAAAAAGATAACTGTCAAGAGATTAACTTATAGAACAAGCAAAAATTAGAATCCAACTATTTATACGTTCATTTCTTATTGACATAATAATATTCAAACCATAAAATAATATCATACCGTTCGATATGAAAAGAGGGAGTTACTATGGCTCGACCACGTGAATTTGATGAGGAAAAAGCATTGGATGCAGCTATGCAAGTATTTTGGGAAAAAGGGTTCGAGGCTACCTCTTTAAGCGACCTGACATCAAGAATGGGTATTCAGCGGCCTAGCATCTACTCTACCTTCGGAGATAAAAAAGGACTATTTGAAGCTGCGTTGCGGAAATATACGAGTTCTCATGCTGCCTATGTTCGTAACAAGCTTCAAAACAATTCTTCTGTTAAAGAGGCATTCCGTGACTTTTTCGAAAATATAGTGGCAAAAGAATATGGACAACATCCGAACTGGGGATGCTTTTGCATTAATTCGATGGTTGAACTTTCACCCCACGATGAGAAATTTGAGCTCCTGACAAGAGAACACCAGATGTATCTCTCGGTAATATTTCAAGAAACGATTGATCGGGGTTTGCGCTCAGGTGAGCTTGATCCCGCTATTAACGCAAAAAGTTTAGCGCAGACACTAGTCATAGCATTAATTGGACTTACTGTGATCATGAAATCCCGTCCTGAAAGATCATTTGTAGATAATTCTGTAAAAGAAATACTTACATTGTTACGATAGAATCAAAAATTAGGTATGCAGCTTTTGTAATTTCGAAACTTTAATATGTTTAATAACTCTTCACTAATCCTGTTTTCCTGTCGATAATTTATAGTAGATGGAAAAGTATGGAGGAGCATATGAACACTAATCGCAGAACTGAACCTTTTCGATATACCCTTAAAGAACCTGTAACCCTTGATCTTCATATTCTTAGTATTAACGGAATCCAGGTTCCTTCTAAGCCTGTAAGAGCTGTACTGTTCAACATCAGTCGAACAGGCTGCCACTTATCGTTACCCCTCAACATCAATCCAGAAAATAACCTAGTACGGATTGGTATGGAAATGAATCTTACGGATGAATCTATTTACTTAGAAGGAATTCTAAAATGGAATAGAGAACAGCAGGACTGTTTCCATTACGGTATTCAATTAGACATTCCTGAAGCAGACATTGAGTGTCTTCCGAGGGTGCTACGCAGGCTCGCTGGAGAAGGTAAAATATTGGTTCGTTGAGATGTTAACAAAAGAATAGTACTCCATTAATAAAAAACAAACCCGCGTGTAGACGCGGGTTTGTTACAGTTTTTGCTGCTGTTATTGAAAATCAAGATAATTCCTAACACTTCTACCTTTGTTCTTGAGGTATATCTCGTTCAGGGGTTACTGGTATAACTTGCTCTTTCTCCAGCACCTCTTTTAAATCATCCTGAATTCTTCGATCCCAATGAGGAACACCGGAGCGATATGCCGCCCTACCTGTTAGGTGGGCGGATAAAGGTGCAGTTATAAATACAAAGACAATTCCTAGTAATAGCTTTGCACTAATATGATTCTGAAAAAATGCAAAATATAGAAATGCCCCAACTAAGACACATAACACACCGAGAGTGGCACTCTTCGCGGCAGCATGTGATCTTAGATAAACATCAGGTAGCCGTATCAAACCAATAGCACTAACGGCGCTAAGCAATGCCCCTATAAGAATTAACAAGGCAAACAGCAACTCACCTGTAGTCTTGATCATTTCCATTTTCTAGCACCACTCCCTTTTCGATATATCTGGCAAAGGCTGTCGTTCCAATAAAGGAAAGAATTCCAATCAATAAAATAATTTCTATAAAAGCCTGCGTTTGGAGAAAGACAGATAACACGGCCACCATTGCTAGCAGATTAATTCCAATCGTATCTAGTGCAGCGACTCGGTCAGGTAAAGAAGGTCCTTTCACCAAACGCCAAGCACATACGCCTATAGCTAAAGCCATGATCGTAATGGATAGCATAAGAATAAAATGAATCATTAGCGGGTCACCTCCAGTATCGCTCGCTCAAAGGTATCACGGATATTTGCTCTGAACTGTGCAGGGTCATCAACATCCATAGCGTGAATATACAATGTCCGATTATCATCCGACACTTCAAGTACCACCGATCCAGGAGTGAGGCAGAGCATCGTGATTAACGTTGCCACTTCCCAATCTGATTTCAGCTCTGTAGTATATTTGAGGATAGCTGGACGTATATTAAGCTCCGGTCTTAGAACGGCTTTTACCACTACATAACTAGAAACGACCAGCTCCCGCAGCAGCAACAGGATTAGCTTAAGGATCGCCCACACTTTTCCAAGATATAATCTGGGCCAAAAGCGTCGCATTCCGAGCAGAATGAGTATACCGAGCAGGAAACCAATGACGAAACGTGGCCCAGTCCAATCATTGTGCAGAAACATCCACAGGAATGCTATCATGAAATTCAATAATAGTTGAAAAGCCATAGTATCTACTCCTTCATGACAGCGTTAATGTATAATGCTGGATCGGCCAGTACGGCTCCGGCTTGGCTGACATATCCGTTTACCGTCTCAGCACCTACACCCATCAGAATTACAATCGCGAACAGAACAGCTGCCGGTGCCATCATAGCTTTATAATGAAGCGGTTTGACTTGTTCTTCCCTTTTCTCGCCACCCCAGAATACCTGCTGGAATACCTTGATCAAGGAATATAACACTATGAAGCTTGATGCAAGTGCAATTAGAGCCAGAGCCACATGATTCTGTCCAAATCCGCTACGCACCATCATCACTTTTCCAGCGAAACCACTAAGTGGTGGAACACCAACCAACGCCAAAGTCAGTACGAAGAACATCCAGCCGGTCCACGGATAGCGTCGAATTAAACCACCCATTTCTTTTAAGCGGTCGGTGCCCGATGCTGAGATAATCATCCCGCCCAGGAAAAATAATAATGCTTTGGCAACCATGTCATGCATTAAATAAAACACTACACCATTTAACGAATCCTGAGTCGCGACAGAAATCCCAAAAGCAATAAATCCAACACTGATGATGATATTATAATTAAAAATCCGCCCCAGATCGTTGTAAGCCAGTGCACCGATTGCACCAAGGATCATCGTCGCTCCCGCCATCCAGGCAATCAGTGAATGGGTGAGTCCCGGTTCTTGAATAAAAATCAATGTAAAGGTACGTGTAATGGCATACAATCCCACTTTCGTTAACAATGCTCCAAACAGTGCTCTAACAGCCACAGGTGGCGCACTATAAGAATCCGGAAGCCAGAAAAAGAGCAACAAACCTGCCTTTATCGAAAATACGATCAGCAGCAGGACCGCAATGACGTTCATTACACCGCCTTGTCCCGCCTCTGCTACACGCATAGATAGATGTGCCATATTCAGTGTTCCTGTCGCGGCATATAAATAAGCAAGCGTTGCTACAAACAAGGAAGAGGAAATCACGTTAACTAATACATATTTTAACGTCTCTCTCAGTTGACCTTTGGAGCCACCAAGTACAATTAAAGCGTACGAGGCAACTAACAGGACCTCAAAGCAGACGAACAAATTAAACAAATCTCCGGTGAGAAAGGAGCCAAATACCCCAGTTAATAGAAAATGGAAAAACGGATAGTAATAAAACCTTTCTCTTTCTTCCCCAATGCTGGCGAAGGAAAAAAATAGACATGCCGCACCAACAATAGCACCGACTAGCACAAGTAAGGCCGCAAACATATCGGCAACAAACACAATGCCATAAGGTGGAAGCCATCCACCCATATATAGGGTCTGGATGCCCTTTGTACTTACCTGGTACACAATGATTCCAGAAACCAAGATATTTAAAAACACACTGACGGCACTGATAATACGTTGCAGATCCACTCGTTCTTTTAGAAAAATCAGTATAACTGCCGTAAAGGCCGGAATCAGCAGAGGCAGCACTAGCAAGTTGTTCATTGTTGTCTCTCCTCCTTGGTTCCTTCCACATCATCCGTGCCCGTCGAACGGTAAGTCCGGTATGCCAAAACAATGAAGAATGCTGTTACTCCAAAACTAATTACAATAGAGGTCAAAATGAGCGCCTGCGGTAACGGATCTACATACGCCTCCGCTTTTTCACCTAGCAAAGGTGGAGCACCTGTCTTGAGACCCGACATTGTCAGTAGCAGTAAATGAACACCATGGGTAATTAAATTAGTACCCAGCAGGATGCGTAGCAAGCTTTTGGAAAGGACTAGATAAACACCTACGGTAAACAATACGCCGATCGCCAAGGCAACAACAAGCTCCATTAGCTATCCCTCCCGATCGTAAGTATGATATTCATAGTGACACCAATAACAGCTAGATAAACACCAAGATCAAAGAACATTGCAGTGGTTAATTCTGTTTTGCCCATAAGCGGCAATTGGAAATACCCAAAATTTTGGCTCAGGAAGGGTACGTCGAATATAAATGAGCCAACCCCGGTAAGAAAAGCAATCGAAATCCCGATCGCAATTAACTTACGATAATTAATAGGCAGCACTTTCTCAACCATATCCATCCCAAAAGTAATAGCAAGTAGCACCAAACCTGCAGAAGCCATCAAAGCCCCAATAAATCCGCCTCCCGGATTATTATGACCGGCAAAAAACAAAAACAACGAAAATATCAGAATGATAACGAATGCTACTTTAGCTACCGCTTGCAGTAACACATCATCACTTCGGGAATAACGAGGCTTATTATAGGGAACAACCCTCTTCAGTTGGTCTGCTGTACCCTCTCCATCCAACTGCAGCTTGATCATGGAATAAATAGCAAGTGAGGCAAGGCCTAGTACTGTTATTTCAAACATGGTATCAAAGCCGCGGAAATCAACGAGCAGAACATTGACAATATTTTTACCGCCACCCAAAGTATAGCTATTCTCCACATAATATTTCGAGATGGATTCGAACGGACTACTGCCTAGAGCAGCAAGTGCAACCAATGTCATCGTTACGCCCATCCCGATGGAAATAGTTAGTTTCAGGAAATGCGCACGAGGTTTGAGCTTCTCTTTTTCCAGCCTAGGCAAATGCCTGAAACATAATAGGAACAATGTAACAGATACCACTTCAACAATCATTTGCGTAAGCGCCAGATCAGGAGCTCTGAACAGAACAAAGAGCAAAGTAACCATATAACCAACCATTCCTGTTAACAAAATGGCTGTTATTCTGGAACGCACAAACGGAATAGCTAAAGCACCTAGAAGCAAAACCATTACAGCAATAACCTCAAACAAAGAAAAAGGAGTATACTCAGTCGTACCAAGTGTAATTCCATCTGAATACCAGACGACACCGCAAATCGTTACGATCAAGAAGGAAAAAATATACATTAAATAATGTCTCATGGAACCAGTCATATAAGAACTAGTCACCCATCTAGACAATTTCTCAACCAGCCGGATTACTCCGTCATAGACTTGATTTAAAGTGTAGCCACTGCCCCATTCTTTATCGACCAGACTTAAGCGGCCATAGATTCGGTATACAGTAATACCAAGAATCACAACACCAAGTGTCATCCATACTTCTGGTGTAAAGCCGTGCCAGAAATGGATATTCACAACAAAAGGTTCCCCGGTCTGCAAGATAGGGTGAATAGCATTCATTGCAGGGATAATAAGTGTATTAGATAATATATTCGGGAAAAAACCGATAAATATAGACAGCACTGCTAGCAGGCACGGGGCAAGCAGAAGTCCAAATGGGGCTTCATGCGGTTTTTTGTCCAGCTTCTCAGGCTGATATTTTCCGAAAAAGGTGTGGAATACCAAAATCATACTGTATGCAAAAGTAAACACGCTGGCAATCCAGGCCAAAACCGGGAAGAGCGTAAACAACGAGGGAATAGAGAATATATCCAAGTTTCGGATATTCAGGACAGCTGTAAAAAACATCTCTTTACTTAAAAATCCTGAAAATGGCGGCAAACCAGCCATGGAGAAACTGCCGATCATCGCTACCGTAAAGGTAACCGGCATAATGGAAATCAGTCCGCCCAGCTTTCGCAGATCGCGGGTACCTGTCTCATGGTCAACTATACCGACCATCATAAACAAAGAGCCTTTAAAGATGGCATGGTTAATAAGGTGAAAGATAGCCGCTGTTGTTGCAGCAGTGTAAAAGACTGAATCTTCCCCTGCATAAAATGCCGCTGCCGATCCCATTCCTAGCAATCCCATAATCAGTCCAAGTTGACTAATCGTTGAATAGGCTAATAGAGCCTTCAGGTCCGTCTGCTTCATCGCCTGGATAGAGCCATAAATCAAGGTGATCAAACCGACGCCTGACACAACCCAGAACCACTCATATTGCCCCGCAAAAATAGGGCTGAAACGGGCGACAAGATACAATCCAGCTTTAACCATCGTTGCTGAGTGAAGATATGCGCTGACGGGTGTCGGTGCCTCCATGGCATCCGGCAGCCAGATATGGAACGGGAACTGAGCTGATTTGGTGAAGGCGCCTAAGAGAATTAGTAGCATCGCCGGAATAAATAAAGCATGCCCGCTAATATCGCCAACCTCACTCCAAATTTCCCTGATACTAAAAGTGCCTGTCATTACATAAAGCATTAAAAAGCCGGCAAACATCGCTAAACCACCAAATACGGTAATCAACATAGATTTGAGAGCACCATACCGCGATTTTTGCCGCCGATGCCAGAAAGCAATCAACAGAAATGACGAGACACTTGTTAATTCCCAAAAACCGTATAACACCATCAAGTTATCCGAGAGCACAACGCCAAGCATCGCTCCCATAAACAACATTAAATAAATATAAAAAGGGGTCAACGCTTCTTTTCGCTTGTCTAGATAATAAATCGAATAGATAATTACAAGACTACCCATTCCAGTGATTAACAAAGCGAACAGTAAACTTAATCCATCCAGATGGAAAACCAAATCAATGCCTAGGGAAGGAATCCATGAAACGGTTTCATATCCCAAATCCCCTCCTTTAATAACAGGAATCCGGGTTAAAAAATATACAAACAAAGCGAGTGAACCGGGGAAAACAAGCCATCCTCTATGAAGGTTGGATGCTCTCTTGGTCAAAAGTGCGATTACTAAGGCCATTAGAAACGGAACAAGTATGATTACATGCAGCAAAGGCAGTCCTCCTTTTCCACTTGAGCTTATCAAGTTGTGAACTTTAGTACTTACTTTTTTACCAAAAGCCAAAGATCATATGATTGGAAGGGCCCTTAATAATAGGCCCTCATCAAGATAAGGGCACGCCGATTATAAAGAATCGGTCAATGTGCCATCACAAATATGCAAATATCTAGTCTTTCCATCCTCTTGCTCAATTCTGAATAAACCGTTCTCAAATTCTGTGTGTAATTCGTGAAAGAACTTTCCTTTAAGCGAATACTCTCCCTTAGGTTCATCACTGAGCTGATACTCATCCCCGATTTTGACCAGGTAGGCGATTACACCTTCCTCATGGGTTTCTTCCAGCCCGGCGCGCATCCGTTGAACGGCGACTACATGCAGATCCATCATTTTCATTTTACCAATGAGTTCATTGATGAAATTGCGTTTGGTAAGCTCCTGCCATCGAGTCTGAGCAGATTGTCCAATGACGATCTGTGTAACCTCATTCTTTTCAGCTACTTCTACAATAATATCAGTTGTTTTTCGGCCTTCACGTTTCCGAATGATAAATTCTGCGCCAGCTTCATCGGCAAGACGTTTCCAAACCGTCATATACATTTCTTTGCTCTGATTATATTCATCATTGTCCGAACTATCGACATTTAATACAAACAATGGGGCCCCTATTATTTCAGATAGTTGCACACCACGCCGGATTAAACGCTCCCCATGCGGACCATAATGAACACAAACCATAATCTTTTCATTGTGTATGACCTTCACCCTCCTGTAACATGGCCAAGAAATACAAAAGGAGCCTACTGGCGTTAGGCCCCTTGCGTAAATCTAAAACCGATAAGTTATACTTAATTATATCTATTCCTATGTTTTTTGTAAAGTTTAATGGTTATCATGGAACATATTTCTACGTAATGCTTGTACTATGCCCATCTTTTGAAGTTATCATACAATGAAAACTCTAAATATCCCTTTACAGGAATATTCACTTAATGGTATATTTTAAAAGCAAACAGGAAATACAAGGAAGTAGGCCTGTTGAGTCGCTCCATCATGGCCCGTCATATGAAATCCGAATCAAATCAATGAATCGAAGTGATGATTGTTTATGAATACTTACGTAATGAGTGCTTTAGCAGAGCCTAATCGTATGCAGATCGTTGAACTATTACGCGAGAAACCCCTAACCGTTGGAGAGATCGCAGAAAGTCTTCAGTTGCGTCAGCCTCAAGCGTCCAAGCATTTGCGTGTTCTCAGTGAAGCAGGCCTTATTGAAGTTCAAGCTGTTGCTAATCGGCGCATTTGCAAACTCCGCCCTGACCCTTTTAAGGAATTAGACACTTGGTTAGAATCCTACCGTCATATGTGGGAGGAACGCTACGATCGACTGGATGATTATTTGCAGAAGCTACAAAGCAAGGAATTAGATAATGAAAAGTAAACGAGGAGGATTTATCCAATGACAAATTCTAACCAAACCAACCAACTAGTATCCAAAATTGAAGGCAGCACTCTAATATTAGAGCGTATTTTTAAAGCTCCACGTGAGCTAGTTTTTAAAGCTTTTTCTGAGGCTGAGCATTTGAAGCATTGGTGGGGGCCAAAAGGTTGGACACTTCCCGTATGCCATGTCGATTTCCGTCCAGGAGGTACTTGGCATTATTGCATGAAGTGCGAGGATAAGAGTCAGGGAGATTTCTACGGTATGGAGTCTTGGGGTAAGGCGATTTATGGGGAAATTTCGATTCCAGAGCAAATTATTTACGCGGACGGGTTCTCAGATGCCGAAGGTAATATTTCAAAAGATCTGCCCGAGACACTAGTCCAACTAGATTTTATCGAGCTGGATGGTCAAACGAAGCTGGTTAACACCGGTAAATACGCTTCTCCAGAAGCGTTACAACAAGTGATTGATATGGGGATGCTACCGGGTATTTCACAAACCTTTGATAATTTGGACGTACATCTTGAGAATATACTGAAGAGTAAATAAAGTAGATATGCTCGAACCGCAAGACTAAATTATGGTTATCTAACCTATATGTAAAAAAATAGGACGATGCAAGGATACTCTATCCTGCTCGTCCTTTTATTCATTTTGCGGGAAATAAGAACCTGAGGCTACTCGGAAAATATTGCAGAAAAAACGTGTCATTATGCGTGCCTAATGGATCTGTCTCAAACATCACCCGCTGATCAGCTCCATCTATCTTCTCTTTTAAAATATCAAAAGCACGTTTACTATTAGGCACCATGTCCTTCTGTGCATTAGTCTTCTGGATACCTTCCTGTTCACCTACATACATATAGACTTTGCATTCCCTATCTAACTTTGAAGTCTCCATATAATGTATAAAATCTTCAAACCACACAGACGCGGATATGAAAATAAAATTATCAAAAACAGACTCCGTCTTGTACATCGCATACAGACTTATTAACCCACCTAGTGATACACCGCCTAATGCCAATTTGCCCGGCTCATGAGAGATGCGAAAGGAACGAATTATATGCGGGACCAGTTTCTTATATACGTAATCCAAATATTCATCACCCTTGCCCCCAAAGGACCAATCCTTAAAAAGAGCAGGCATTTCCCAAGGTGTATATTCATCATTGCGTCGCTGAGAATCAATCCCGATAAAAATAACCGGTTCTGTAATCCCCGCCTCCACATCCCTTTCTATATCAGCAATCGACTCTTTGAACAAGAAATCGCCATCCTGTAAGAAAACCGCCGGGAAGCTTCGCTCAGTAAACAAATGATATGCTTTAGGGAGATACACGATAATTTGTCGCCCCATATGTTCAAAAGTAGTAAGTTCTCCTAACATCATCCTGCATCATATCCCCTTCCTTAACAATTCAACATACGGAACGCTCTGCTCATGATGGTCGGTACTACTGACGCGTGGTTTTCATCTGGCGCTATGTAATGCTCAACCTGCAAATCAGGCAAAGAATACTCACACAATTTTGAAAATAATCCTTTAGCATCATCGACCATAAACGCCTCTTCACTGCCCACTGTGATCAATAGCTTTCTTTTCTCGGATCTTATCGTTTGACCCTTCTTATAAAACGCCTCCGCATACGCCAAGATTTCATGATCATTCCACCAAATCGAGGGGCTAGAGGCCAAATAATACTGGAATAGTTCGGCACGAGTGAACAGCGTCCAGAGGACAAACAACCCGCTTAATGAGTGACCAAACAAAACTTGCTTATGCTGATCGATATTATATTTTTCAGAGACCAGGGGCATTAACTCTAACTCTAAAAAAGATAGGAACTTTTCAGCACCACCATGTGGTCCTATGTCAGCATTTTTCAATCGATCCGGATATACATACTGCTTCGCAGGAGGCGTGAAATCATAAAATCTTCTTTTGGAGACCTCATCATCCGAACCATAATGCCCAATGCCAATCACGATGGCTGGTGCAATCAAAGTTTTCGGCGCATTTCTTGACTGCAATTTCACGACATCCCGGCCCAATTGAAAATATGAATTACCATCGAGAATGTAATAGACGGGAAATCCATTCTCAAGGGCCTCTTCTCTCGGAATTGAGACCTTTATATCATACGTGTAGCCCATATACTGAGATTCTAGCTTCCATGATTCTGTGCGTTCGAGTTCAACTTGTGTTGACATATGTGCTGCTCACTCTCCCCTACACTCTTGACTTGGCTAATAAATATAAGAAATAGGGAATGCCAATAATGGAAACGACTATTCCCACAGGCAACTCTGCTGGCTGAAATAATGTTTTGGCAAAATAATCCGAGATCACCAGCAAAAACATCCCAACCACTGCACTGGATAACATAATATAGCGGTGATTAATTCCTACTAATCTTCTGGCGATGTGAGGAGCCATCAATCCTATAAAACCTATAGAACCGGATACAGATACACAGACACTTACAATCCCCACACTGCATAACAGAAAGATCAGCTTTTCTTTTTCTACGGAGATCCCCAAGCTTTTTGTGCTGGAATCCTCCAATTGAAAATAATTGAGCAAATAGCTTTTTCGATACATCACAAATCCTAAAATCAGCACCCAAGGTGTGATCATTATGATATAAGTCCAATTCGCGCTGTAAATACTTCCGACACTCCATACCGCAGCCATTTCATAATCACTTGCATTCATTTTTAGAGAAAGATACAACGACAACGCCCCAAAACCACTGCTTATCGCGATCCCTGTCAATATCAAACGTTGCATATCAAGTGCACCATTCCGCCAAGAGAAAATAAAGATAACCACAACTGCGGCAAGCCCCCCCACAAAACCAAAGAGAGGCATGGCTAGTATCGAAAACCAGCTTTCTTTAAAAAAAGTAACCCCTGACATCTGAAAGAAAAACATAAATGCAACGATGGCAGCTCCGGCACCGGCATTAATCCCAAGGATACCTGGATCAGCCAGCCCGTTTCGGGTAATGCCTTGAATGACCGTTCCAGCCATCCCCAGACCTATGCCTACTAATGACGCAATAATGATCCGTGGTAGTCGAAATTGAAAAATAACCAGGTCAAATTTAGGATTGGGATCTATTCGCAGCAGCGTTTTTATCACATCCATGACAGACATATCAAAAGCGCCATTCGTTAGATGAAAATACCCCGCCACAAGTGTTAGCAGGATAAAAGCTAGTAGCGTCAATATATAGCGACTAAACTGTATTCTGCCTCTATCCACGTTGCTCTCCCCCTTTAACCCGAATTAAATAAAGGAAGAACGGGATTCCAATAAAGGCTGTCACAACGCCAATTGGCGTCTCAAACGGAAAGTTAATATACCGGCTTAAGACATCACTAAATGCTAAAAAAACAGCCCCAATGACTGCTGAGCAAGGAATGATGAAACGATAGTCGATACCAACGATAAAACGTGTAATATGAGGAATGATTAGACCTACAAAGGCAATCTTACCTACTAAGGCCACTGCTGTCCCGGTCAGACATACAACAGATAAAATACTGATGATTTTCACCCATTTTGTCCGTTGACCCAAGCTAATTGCCGTTTCATCTCCTAGGGAGGCAACCATTACAGATTTAGAAATACTAACTGCCAAGAGCAGACCAACGATTATAAAAGGAATGGACAATATTAGCATATCTGGATTTACAGTATGTATTTTCGAGCTATACCAAACGCTAACATTTTGTGAGACTTGAAAAAACATCGCTACTGCTGAGGCAATACTACTTAAAAATGTACCAATTACAGTACCAATAATAGCTAGTCTGACTGGAGATAAGCCGTTTTTGACCAATGAGCCAAATCCGAAAACCAAACCCGCTCCGATAGCGGAACCCACCATGGATAAAAGAATCATATGCACATTCGATAATCCAGGATAAAACACCATAGCCAACGTAATAACAAATGCCGATCCGTCATTTACTCCCATAATCGATGGTGACGCAAGATAATTCCGTGTAACACCTTGCATTAACGCCCCTGAAACAGCTAGGGCCGCTCCAACTAATAAAGCGGCGATTACACGCGGTAATCTAGATGTCATAATAATGTTGTGGTCCACATTATTTGCATCGAAGTGTGTAATCGCCTGCCATATTGTCAATATTCCAATATCTTTAACACCATATAAGACGGATACAACTATTGCTAATACGATGAATAATGGAGAAGTTGATAGGATCAATATAACTTTCCAATTTTTTGTATTCATCTTATTCATCGCACCTTCGGTTTTACTTTAAGAGATTTTCAATTGCAGCATCCAGGAATCTTACTTTAGACCAAGCTGTACCACCTTGCGCCAACGGATCAATTGCATTTACAAAGACATGATTGTTTTTGACTGCATTTACGCTTTTGAAGATCGGATTCTTAAGTAAATCATCAAGTGCCGTTGCATTATCCGTATTCTCGCTGGTCTCAAACTGTAAGAAAATATAGTCCGGATTAATTTCCGCTAAAGCTTCTAGTGAAAGCTCAGCTTGAGCTTTAGTAGTTGTTATTACTTCGGGAATGGTAGCACCTAAATCTTCGTAAATAACCGGATTCAGGTAAACACCCGCTGGATACACACACATACTACCCTCACGAATACGAATAACTAGAATTGATTTATCTTTCAACTTTTCTCCAACGTCAGCCTTTGCACTAGCAGCTTTTGATTCATAATCGCTAATAATCTTTTCTGCTTCTGAGGTCTTTCCGGATAATTGACCTAGTAAAAGCAGATTATCTTTCCAATTCGTTGAGATATGTGAATAAGGAATCATCGTTTGAATTTTATTAAGCGCACCCGACACATCTTCACCAAACTTGGAAGACCCTAAAATAACATCTGGATCTAGCTGCAAGATCGCCTCATTACTTGGAGCAAATTTATCCCCCACTAAAGATGCACCAGCTAATTCCGTTGACAGATAACCTGGAATGGCATTTGCTATAGCAAGTACGCCTACAGGCTTCACTCCTAGGATTGCAGCATCTTCCATAGATTCAAGACTTGCAGCTACGATATTGTGAATCTCTGCAGGTACTACATAATCCTTGCCTAGATATGTAATGGTTTGTTCAGTGGCTACCGCCTCCTGAGCCGTATTTCCTTTGTTGTTTGCATTTCCCTCTGCTGCTACGGCGGAATTATTTGCACTTTTTGAAGCTGCGTTATCCTTTTCATTGTTACCGCAAGCCGCCAAACTCAAAGCTAAAACCGCTGATACCCCTGCTAATAAAACTTTTTTCTGATTCATTATCTATCTCCCCATCTATATTTTTTTATCATTCCTTAAAATAAAGTAATGATAATGAGAATCGTTATCATATTAAATCATATGAGAATAATTATCAATAGATTTCTTTAAATATATGAAATTTTGTAAATTGTCAGATCATTATAAAGGGAGAAATTTCCGCAGATGACGTAATTGTTAAAAAAGGAAATGGAGCTGGCGGTGCATCCGTGTCACATGTACTGCATCTAATGCAGGTTGGTCTTCAAGAGGCGTACGCTCTGGCAGAGCTTGTCGAGCTAGATGCACTCTCTGTCGTAGTTCGGAATAAGTTTCGTAAACAATTGGGTCTGCCAATGGCCTAGACTCTACCGTCCTATTAAGAACACCGAAGGCGTTTATGCTTGCTATAATAGAATTTTTAAAACTTCTAGATTGCGGAGAAATGTGAAATGAACTCAAGGGATGGGCCTATATTCAACTGTTGGCCATGGGGAGCCCTGTTTTTAATTAAGCACACGCCTCTTTAGGATGACGGACCGAGCGGACCTTAAATCCTTAGAATACATGTTTTAGTCGAGCTTACGGACAACTGTATGCGAAAAACCGAATACAATGTGCCGACGCTAACGTAATAAGCCAAATGTATGCGAAAAACCGAATACAATGTGCCGAAGCTAACGTAAATAAGCCAACTGTATGCGAAAAATCGAATACAATGTGCCGAAGGTAACGTAAATAAGCCAAATGTATGCGAAAAACCGAATACAATGTGTCGAAGGTAACGTAATAAGCCAAATGTATGCGAAAAACCGAATACAATGTGCAGAAGCTAACGTAAATAAGCCAACTGTATGCGAAAAACCGAATACAATGTGTCGAAGGTAACGTAAACGAGCCAAATGTATGCGAAAAACCGAATACAATGTGCCGAAGGTAACGTAAACGAGCCAAATGTATGCAAAAAACCGAATACAATGTGCCGAAGGTAACGTAAACGAGCCAAATGTATGCGAAAAATCGAATATAATGTGCCGGCAGTAACGTAAAGGAGCCAGCGCCGATACACATGCTGAAGAACCCGCACTAAATGCGGGTTCTTCAGCGCTTTAAATATAAGTTCATCTTTTTTCATCAGCGGATATTTCACGGCATATATTTCTCAGCAATGCTGGTGACATATCCGTCTTTTTTAGTAATCACACACGGGGGCACAAAATCAGTATATTGCTTGAAATATTCAATAAACTCCTGCTTGCTTACTTCTTTTAGACCACCCGCATTAGCATCAACTATAGAATATCTCGTATCCTCTGCAACCTCTAATGGATCGGTATACGTATATTTGTTGAGGATATAAAATCCATTGGGCATATCCTCATCTGGATTAATATTCAACCCTTTAAAGCGAGCGGAATCCTCCATTGTTAGCCATTCAATGTTATCAAAATCAAAGGTATGATTCTCCAGGCTAAGATTAAAAACATAGCCCATTAATATACTCTCGGGTGTGATCGCAAAATCATCAGCTGTAGCCTCATTGTCCACCACAAGCTGATCCAGCTTAACATGCTGACCCATTCCAATATCATTGCTTATATAATTCATGGCGACCTGCAAAGGATCAAGTAGTGCTGGCTCCTCACCCTGATCCGCTAATGTCTGCAGACGGGCATAATATTCAGCTATCGTAACATCGGTTTGAGGTGTATTGTAATATTCATTTCCATTCGAATCCTTCCAGCGTTCTACGATCCAAATTCCTGTATCTCCTTGAATAACAGGTTGGGATAACAACAGTTGGCTTGTTTCGCCTGTCGTTAAGGGGAATTTCACTAGAATATGATTCCCGCTATAAGTTTCATGCGGAAGCTGATGGTTTGCTTCAAGAAACACACGCACTGCCATTTCCTGACCGGCTGGTGTGGATAGGCCATTCTCTCCACTCCTGATTACGCCCAAATATTGTGGTGTTGAGTTCATAATGGAAAAAATAAGTATCGGTTTTCCCATGCTTCCTTCTTCGGTGATAAATCCATCAACCACATTTTCCGTCATCGTCAGCTTAGTTGAATCATCCGGTTTCAAGCGATATTCTAAACTCCAAATTTCCAAGGGTGTTGCAAACAGATCGTCGAATGACGCTATTTTTTCAAGCTTAGTAATTTTACTATCAACCATCTTAACATTTGTACTATTCTCATAGCTCGTAATGTTCTGCTCCATAAATTGCTCGGCATAATCCTTTACGGTTAATGGATCATTTTTCGGATTACTTATGAGTCCGACACACAGCGCAGCCACAACTATGATTGCGACTAAAACAACCCAAAAGGCTGGTTTTTTGTAGTTTAAAATATTTTTTATCCGCCCTTTCGTGTTGCTCTCTCCAAAGGCAAGCGGTGAACCGCCCATAAATCGTCTTCCAGTAGATACGGATAAGAGTGAGGTCGAGTATTCCTTTTTGATTCCACTGCCCATCTGTCTTATGACGCTTTCGTCACAGGACTGCTCCGTATCATCATTCATCAAATAAAAAGCAAGCCAAACCACTGGATTAAACCAATGTATACACAGAACAGCGAACGCGAGAGGTTTTATGATGTGGTCGCATCTGTGTATGTGCACTTGCTCGTGTTTGATGATATAAGCTTTTTCATGATCGGAAAGACCGTTTGGAAGGTATATTCTAGGCTTAAGGAAGCCGAATACAAAAGGTGTGGAGATGCCGTTATGTTCATATACATTTTCGAAAAGAGGGGTTGCGGCTCTTAAGTTTCGTGAAAGTCGAACAGTGGCAACAATGCTGTAGATGAGCAGCAGCCCAATCCCGATCAACCATATATATTGGCCTATGTTAATCCACGCGTCTGAAGGATTTGAAGGGATTATACCACTTGGTGCAGCAGGTGTAGAGGGGATAGGTACAGGTGATATATTATTTACAGCTTGCTCGGATGTGTTGATTACATTTTGGATTTGAGGCGTTTGTGTGTATAGCTTATTTAGAGGTGAGTTCTGTACTTCAGATGGGATAAAACTAAATATACTCTCAATCGAGAACGGACACAGGAGTCGGATCAAAACCACTGACCATAAGGCATAGGAGAATATTTTGGGAACTTTTCTTAAGAACAGCCGTGCCACGATGATAAACACAATCACATAACTTCCCGTAATGTTCATGTTTAAAATATGTTCAAACAGCTGATCCACCGTTACTCCTCCTTATGCTCATGGATTAGTCTTAAAACATCATCAATTTCGCTGTCACTTAATTTCCGGCTCTTTGTAAAAGCAGCCAAAAATTTGGGTAACGAACCGCCGAAGGTTTCCTTCACAAACGCCTTGCTCTGCTCCGCATAAAAGTCATCTTTTTTGATAAGAGAACCTACCACACCATTATCATTTTTAAAAATCTCTTTAGCTTCAAGTCTTTTTAACATCGTATACGTGGTTGATTTCTTCCAGTTGAGCTCGGATTCACATAACTTCACCAGATTCCCTGACGAAATCGGTTCATGATCCCATATTAATTCCGCAAATCTACCTTCCATTTCGGTCAGTCTGAGATCCTTCAACCTTGCGCCTCCCGTTGGTCTACAATTCCTAGACCTTCTATTTGAATTAGAGTTTACAACTTGTAGACCATTTTGTCTACAAAAATTTCCAGTACAAAAAAAGAGACTATGTCTTTGCAAACATCGCCTCATTGTTATCTTTATTAAGGATAAAACACAGATAAGTCACGAAACAATAGTCCGCTCTCTTCTAGTCTGTTAAGCTCCTCTTCTACATCAGTTACAATATGGCTTTCTCGCTCATGAGCTGTATTGATTAACCACGGTCGCCCCTGTCTTAAAAAACAAAGATCATCGGGCACTCTAGTCTGCATCCATGAGTACAAGCTCGTAGAATAGGATAGTAGGATATCGACCGCATCCGGTGAACATCTAAAATAATAAACATCTGCATAATGCCCCATAAGCCGAGTCCCCGGCCAATAATCATCTTTGACGATCTCTTTGAGAAAAGGCTGTAACCGTTCCAATAGTTCATATCCTTCTGGCTCTAACTCCATCTGATCCCGTTTGACCAAAATAAATTCATCACACACTTCCATAGCTACCTGTATCAGCATCTTATAGGCCTGACCCGTTGGGTCCTGCAAAATAGTATTTATAATAATGTCCGCCCCTTACTTATTTGTATTATTTAAATACTCCTGATGCATCCTTCCCCAGCCACACATGCTATCCAAAACAGTAATTAGTGATTTGCCATGTTCTGAAATACTATATTCCACCCTCAATGGAAGCTCATGAAAAATCACACGATCGATAAGTTGATCCTCTTCAAGCTCCCGTAGTTGCTTAGTTAATGTCCCTTGAGAGACATCTGGAATAATCCGTCGAAGTTCGCCAAATCGTTTGGTACCATCTATCAATAAAATAAATAAAATGAGCGGCTTCCACTTTCCACCGATCTTATCAAGCGTTGTAAGCACTCCGGCCAATCTCGGCTCCAGTAAATCCATGTGATCATCTCTTTCGAAAGTTATTCTATTTCACAGCTAGTATGAACAATCGTACCTAGTACGAAAAAAGTGCGTACTGTGCAGAATTTCTTTTATACCTAATAATAAAAAACAGAACTTAAAAGTCCATTTAACTATGAACGGAGTAGATAAAAATGTCCAGTATTTCATTAAAAAACCAGCGAATCGTCATTATCGGAGGAAGCTCCGGAATAGGGCTCGCGACTGCCAAACAAGCGGTTGAACAAGGCGCATATGTCATAATCGCTGGGCGTTCACAAGATAAATTAGAAAAAGCTCAACAAATTCTAGGGTCCGAATCTACCGAAACTCATTCGCTTGATAATCAAAATGAAGAAGACTTAAAGTCTTTTTTTGAAAAAATCGGCAACTTCGATCATTTGTTCACTCCCGGCGCCTCTTATGTTAGAGGACCGATTACTTCAAGCTTAGAGATTGCTCATAGCTGCTTTAATGCAAAGTTCTGGCCTCAATATAATGCTGTGAAATGCGCGATCCCATATATAAGTCCAACTGGCTCTATTGTTCTGATGTCTGGCGCATTCGGCCAACGCCCCCTTGCAGACGGTGCCTCCTATGCAGCTTGTAACGGCGCGATTGAGAGTCTAGGAAAAGCATTGGCTGTTGAATTGGCTCCGATTCGAGTAAATGTCATCTCCCCAGGCACCATTCATACCAACTTTAATTGGGTTGGAGCAGAACAAGAGACTAGAGACAAGTCTTACGATGAATATACGAATATGAATATCCTTGGCAGGGTAGGACATGCCGACGAAGCAGCACATACAACCATTTATTTGATGACTAATAACTATACTACGGGAAGCACCCTATTTCCTGATGGGGGTTATATTTTGCGTTAAAAAATAGCTGACTCAATAAGTAGGAAATGCTACTTAGGGGTCAGCTCCTTTTAGTTTAAAGAATTAGGTGAGAAATTTCTTGATTATTAGCCAGGGGATTACCCTCATTTGAATATGAATTTCTATGACTACTTCGTATTAAAGGTTATACGAATTACATCCTCCTGAGTCTCCTTAATTTTATATATACCAATTTTTTCAGCGGAGCTCACTAGCGCTGTGATATACTCAGGAGATGAATTTATTTTTCGAGCAGAGGCCTTCAGGTTAATGGAGAACTCATCCCCGTTCTCGTCAACATCAAGAGATTTCACATAAACTTTAAATACCTTTACATAATGCTCATAGTTAACCAAATGTTCTTCAGTAACATCTTGAAATGAAACATTTACTTTCAAGGATTCCGGTTTCAGAAAGCTCACCTTACCTGCTATATCTACCTGCCCCACTTCAGGATTCAACACTTGATATTCAACTCCGTCAAGGATTGTATAACCCATCCCATTATCCATAGTGGCAATTAAATTAAGACGCACATTAAGAGCTTCCGGTCCGAGTAATGTCAGATAGTCACTTACTTCAAGCTTGATCTTTTGTACAGCCTCTTTCCCGGCGAACATAATCAATGGACTATGTACACGTCTATTCCATGACTTCTCTTCATGTGTACCCAAAGGGTCCATCTGAAAGAATAGGTCCTTACCTGATACAAATCCCTTCGACTTTAATACATTCACAAGCGGATCAATTGGCATTCCTTCGGTTACACCCATGTCGAGCCAAATCTTCAATGCAGGCTTCCCGGACTCTTTCGCCAACTCATCCAATATACGCCCATTACTTACCCAAGTGGCAGGGGATAAAGCCGCTATCGCTGAAAAAGTCTCCGGATGTTGATATCCCATCCATAACGCCTGAATACCACCGAAAGACGATCCCATGATCATTCGGTGATCCCGATCGGGAATGGTCCGATAAGCACCATCGACATAGGGGATAACCGTTTTAATAAAATATTGGGTAAATTCCTCTGCACTCGTTCCATCAGTAGGAATAGACTTCTCCGGAAAAGGGACATACTCCTTTCCACGTTCTGAACCATCACTTGAAGCGATTCCTATCACAATAACCTTCTCCATTGTTCCATCAGCAACGAGCTGATCAATGATCTCCTCCACTCTCCATTCTTTGCCTAAAGAGCTGGTATTTGTATTGAAAACATTCTGCCCGTCATGCATGTACACTACTGAATAACGTTCATCGTCGGTTTCATACCCTGCAGGCAAATAAACAAATATTCTCCGCTCACCTAGTTTATCTATGTGCACAGTACCTTTTGCCACAACCCCAATGTTTGGGCTATCCGATGCCTGAGAAGTATTGCTTATCGTTGGATTGGGAAATGGTGATGTAGCAACTTTTTCATTTACATTTCCGTTATTAGAACATCCCGAAAGCGCTAACAAAATTAATACAGCAAGTCCCCAAAAGCTCCATTTAAATATACCACTTGAATGCATAGAACCCCCCCTGAACTATGGTTCAAATTTCAAAAGTGAACTTCAAACTAGGAATAGTATACTTTTTCCACTTTATATAATGTATGCTCGATAGTTGGGCAGAGATCGGCATCTACTTTATAAAATTTAACTCGAAAGTATAAACTTTTCAGAAAGTTCTTTATATTATTTTTTTGCCTAAAGGCAGGAAGAAACTCTGAATTTCTCTCCACATCACCAAAACCTTGAATCCATTGCTCTACATAAGTCTGACTAAGTATTTTTCTATTTAAAACACTAATTATGGGTCTTACCATTCTCTCATCTTCCCCATCGGAGTAAATTCGATCTGTTATGATCATCTTTTCATAAACCAAATGGAGAATCGTTATGAGGTCATTGTTATCCAGTTCGGAACATTGAGCTAAATCGTCTAAAGCATCTGCTGCATGGGCTATGGCATGAGCCCAGCCCTTTTCTTCATCATACCCGCGGTAATCTCGCTCTTCTTGTACATTGTAAAATACTTTCTCTTTTATCAGATGAATTTGCTCTCTTGAGAGAAATGGTGATTCTCTATGTCTTTCTAAGACGAGTGGTATGACTAGCATTGAGAAAGATCGAGTAAAGACAGCATCTGTATTTGTTTCACCAAGCTTAAAATGCAAATGGTTATGATCCAAAATAACTGGAAGAAGTTGTTCTAGTTCATTTGCAGTTAGAGAATTACCAGGAATCCAGTGTGATAAGATTGTATAAATCAGATCATCACGCAGCTCGGCATCCACAGAACCGATGTTATGTATCATTTCTTGTATCAACTGGAATGTATCGGGAGGTGCTTGGTAGCCATTTTCTTTTATTACTATCAACTTTTCTTTTAAATTCATTTTACACACTCCTACTAGAATTTTTCCGTATACAGCGTAATAACGCGACAATTAACAGAGATATTAGTTTGGAAAATGTCACACTATCCTTTCGGGTTGTCGGCATTTATCATGGTACTATATATAGTATTAAGGGCAAACTTTTATGGTTAAGCGACACCCTTTCTACATTCTAGAATAGCCTATTCAATAACCAACCAAAGGTGGTACGAAAATGAACCAGAAACTAGAAACAACAGATTCTAAGCGTCGTGTTCTCCCCTTTAAAGGGGTCCTCAATTTCCGAGATATGGGCGGATACACCACCGCAGATGGCCGTAGAGTCAAATACGGTTTGTTTTTTCGATCAGCCGAATTAACAGGAATGACCGATCAAGATATAAAGCTCTTTAAATCACTTGGAATTAAGACCATATTTGATTATCGGGGAATAGAAGAAATTCGTTTAAAACCAGATCCAGTCATTCCAGGAGTTAATAACATTTGTGTACCTGCGCTAAAGCAAGAGGTGCCTGGAGACATGAGAGATGTGGTTCGTTCTGGATTCCTTGAACATTTTACGACAGACTTCTTGGTTAATATGTATTTGGATATGGCCTTTAATAACCCTTCCTTTAAGCGACTTATGGCAACCATTATGCTTCCAGATGAATTCAGTATCCTGCATCATTGTGCCGGCGGAAGAGACCGCACTGGCGTAGGATCAGCATTCATCTTCCTAGCACTTGGGGTTCCAAGAGAGACGATTATAGAAGACTATTTGCTCTCCAATCAGACACTTGGTCCTTTGAATGAGCAAATAAAAAAGCAAGCCTCACAGCATCTGTCACCGAAGGAAGTCGATACTGTTATGGCTGCGCTTATATTACGCAGAGAATTCATGGAAGCCATTTTCTCTGCCATTGACGCGCGTTATAAAAGTGTAGAGATTTTCCTCGAACAGGAATTCGGCATGACTGCTGATAAGCGCAAGCAGCTACAAGCCTACTGTTTAGAAGCTTAACAACTTATTGAGCTATGGACTAATTCATTAAGATAGCGATAAAAGTATAAGAAGCGTAGCTCTTTAAGAGCTACGCTTCTTTCCATTTAATACTGACGTTCTTCCTCGTAGGATACAAACAACATTCTACGCTGTACATCCATCAACGACTTAATCACCCAAGTTGCGATCACGGCAACGACGAGTCCCGCTACAACATAAGAAATGTATTGCTGAGATAATGTCCAGTCGATATTAAATAAAGCAAACACACTATTCTCCAAAATGTTCAAATCCATCGTTTGCAGGAAAATCTGATGAAGCACGGGTAGTGTAATCAGACCTAACGCAGCTGCTACCACAGTTATCGTTAGTGAAAAGAAGATAATACTGGATACGAATCGTCCCATAATCAGCATGATGTTACGTGCAAACTTTGCACCATCAAAACCTAACTTCATTCGTTGCAGGAAGCCTGCTCCCTCTTGCTTCATATCTGTTCTACGCTCTTCACTCGGTCTAGGGATATCCAGCAGTGATCTTACTAGGTCTTGCTCAAATTTCACAATGTAATCTAACCCTTTAGCTACTGCGAAAAACAAGGGTATACCGATGAAAACTGGTGTTAAAGCAATCGATAATGCTAATCCTGTCACCATAAACACGAAATATACAATCGTAATCGGCAAAGAGATTATAAAATACAATATACTCCGATAGGTCTTGGGACTTGATCGACGTTTTCCGGGTTTAGATTGTGATTTCGATTCTACGGGAATCTGCATGGAATCTACCGCTCCGATCGGCATTGTATACAACTTATCGTTCATTTCTTATGTCCTTCCTCTCACGTTATCAATTAATCTTATTATACGTGAGAAAGAGAAGGCTCAAAACAGTCTTAGGACCGGAGTCTTACCAGACTAAAGGCTAGGATGGGTTTAGACTGGAAATAGCCACAAGCCCTAGTTTATCCCCCCTTCTCTACCATTCGAAGCAACTCATCTACAACAACTTTCGGCTGATAACTATGAATATAGTGAGAACTGCCCTGTACGATGATTTGCTTGCCAGAGGTGGACCAAGCGGGAAACTCCGCTTGACTGTCCTTCCATGATCGTTCTTCATCCAGCTTGCCAAAATAGTCAGCCGTCAAAACGGTAATGGGGATATGGAGTGGCTTCCCACCAGTCATGACGACTTCGGCATTCTCTCGACTTAGTTCTAACTCATTCACCATGTTCCTGTTTCCAATCTTGAGTAAGGTACCTTTACGATTTAGTGCCTTTAGCCCCTCAGGCAAAAGCTTATCACCATTACTTTGGTCAGATACCCATGCCGCGAATCCATCGAAATGATATAACATCCGCAGAATACCTGTCGTTCGGAGTCCCTTATATATCCAAGGAATAACGGTTAGCTCCGGGCTTTTTTTATAATATTCTGGACTTCCACCATCAATAAACACAATCCCCTTCACTTCCTCCGGGAAGCGCTGTGCGTACCGAATCGTTTCTAGAGCGCCGAGTGAGTGACCGACAAATAAATAAGGTGGCTTCTGTTTGGAGACTTTAAGGAGCTCATGAATTTCGTCTGTAATCGTATCGATATCTCGTGGTCTGTCCGTCGCATCGCTGAAGCCGTAACCGAAGCGATCATACACTGCAATTTTTACGTGCTGCTTTAGTCCTTCATACAAAGGATAAAAATCAGCATACGGATTTACCGATCCCCATCCAGAAGCGAAGACTACTGTAATATTGCCTTCGCCTTCCGTATAAAGGTGCATCTTGTTGCCCTCTACCTCATACAGTTTTCCAACGGGTCTATAAGCTTTTCTGTCTTGTGTTGAACCATACCATTGATACAAGGCTCCAATTCCTATTAGCACCACCAGTAAGAGGAGAATACCTAACACCATTTTACGAAACCGCCTCCACATGTTCTTCACCTCCCCTTCAGCTATTCCACAAAAAAAGTACGTAAGTTCTACGCACTCCATTGTTCAAACTATTCTACAAGCCCAGCTTATTCCCCTTCTCGAGCCGCACGATCTGCTGTTCTCCGCTATCTGCCAGCTCTCTAAACTGGTTAATGGTTTCACGCATTTTAGGAAGAGCTTCCTGCTTATACGTACTGATCGAATCTAAAGCGGATAGCACATCTGTAAATGCCTGTTTTAATGTATCTACTGAAATGCTAGATTCTAGGGATTGCTTATGGATCGCCGCCCCCTGATCTTTCAACATTTTTGAGGTGCCGCTTATTAGCGTGTTGGTTGTTTGATTTAGGAGTTCAATCTTTTTCAAAACAATTCGTTGATTATAGAGTGCACTGGCCACCGTAACGGAGATTTTCAGGGCAGAAACCGTAACATTTCTAGCTCTGTCCACCCCTCTAATTAGCTCTTTATTATTTCGTATAACCACTTCAATCGCCATAATTCCCTGCTGATTTACTACCAGCATCTGTTGCAGATCCATCACACGCTGCCGCAGAGGAAACAACACCTCCTCCGTTATGAACTTTACTCTTTCTTCAGACTCATTACGTAGCTTGGCTGCATCTAGCTGAGCCTCAATCTCCTGATCCATCAGCATTCCTAGCTGAATTTCTTTCTGCAGTTTTTTAGTGAGCTCTCTAAGCGATTGCTGCTCAAACTCTAATGTAGTGTTATCATTTTTCAATACGGTTTTGCCTTTATCTAAAGAAATGATAATATCTGAGATTACAGCATCTGCTTTTTGATACTTCGCAAAATAACTCCGCAATGGGTTAAAGAACTTCCCTAGAAGACCACTTTTGGCAAAATCCACTGCGCTTGGGTCTAAATCTTTCAACTGGAGGTTTAGTTCCGTTAATCCTTTAGCTACTTGCCCGCCTTCATCCCCCGTTTTTGATAAATTCCCTACAGAAACTTGCAAAAGAGAGTTCTTGTCTGAAGACGATCTCATGGTGCTCATCCCGAAGCTGTCTATGGATTGCAGCACTTCTTTTCGCTTATCCAAAGATTCTAAATCCAGCTCCAAAATCGTCGAGACATTGGTTATCGCCATTTCCTTCAGTTGTGTTACTTCCTGTGGCTCAGGTTTAACCTGTTCTTCAATCGCTGATTTCAATTTTTCCGGACTTACCACTTCCATCGTAAAAGACATAGAACCCCTCCTAAAAGTTGTAACTTACATTTGGACATTGAGCAGGTTTCCGATTTTATAGACTACGTCATCTGTATCCGCGTTGATGTTAGCCGCTTCATTAATACTTGAAATGCTCTCCAGTGCTTTAATATTTGCGTTGTAGCCAATGGTGTAAATCGGAATTTTGTAGGTTTCAATTAAGCCCCTGATATCATTCAGTGAATGTCCTTCATTCGTCTCTCCATCACTTAATACAAAGATTAAAGGTTTGATTTCCGGGTTTATCTTCATTTCGTCTTGAAGCATTTTGAGTGCCACCACAATTCCATCAAAAGTCGCTGTCCCCCCATTCGCCTGAAGACTATCTATTGCCCCAACAAACATCGACTGCTGATTCGTGTCATATTTGCCAATTGGAAGATTTATCGTAACGTTATCGGAGTAGGAAACAAAACCAATACTATTATCTTTGCCTAAGTATTTCTGTCCTGTTAATAATGATTGCTTTAAACGATTTAAAGGCTCACCGTTCATGCTACCTGAGACATCAGCTACAAATACTGCCGCAATGGGTTTATTGCCGTTTTTCTTCTCCTTCCACAGCTTTTGAGCCGAGGATAAAAGACTGCCATCCACTGGATTAACCTCCGAATGATAGTCATTCAGTCCATTAAAACCTTTTTCCTCACCCAAACGCTGATACTTATCCTGTTCAACAAACTCCGCGAATTTCTTAATAATGTCCAGCTTCTCTTGTGGAAGATCACCTAATGCGTAAAGAGGGCTGTCATGCCTTACACCAAAAGGAGTAAATACATAACTACCCTTTAGTTCGGGGGCATTTGCGTATATTTGGTACTCTAATACAAAAGCATCCAGCTTCCCCGTTTTAGCCGCATCACGCATTTGTAAAGTAGTCGATGCGATAAAAGGTACATTCGCTTGGAATTTCTCAAAGCCCTGAACCGCTTGCTCTCCAAGCAAATCAGAGCTGTCAAACGTCCCAAGTGCAGTCACAAGAAAATTCAAACCTGTTGAGCTGGCAAAAGGATCTGTGTAACCCATAGATAATTCATTATTCGCTATCGCATCAGTAATCGTCTTAACGTTTAAAGAACCATACTTTTCTACTAACTCATCATATTTCGTTTTATTCGTGACAATACCAGCTACATTACCAATAAGACGATTGGTTATAAGCTGCGTATTCATTCCGTTCGCTTTTACCATCTCACCCCATAACTCATTGGATGGTGTAAACGCATCTGGTATATATTTACCAGACCTTATGTAATCCGTCGCTGTTCCTGAAGCAATATTGCGAATTTTTACTGAAACAGGTAATCCGTTCACTTCTATATTGGAACTATTAAAGTCTGTCGCCACTTCATTAAGCCATCCATCATTACCCGTTCCTGATTTCTCTGTGGATGAAAAGATTTCGACAAAGCTATCCGTTGTATTGGTTACTGATATAGGGAATTTAGAAATATCCGGTAAGGAATCACCAATCGCTACAGGATCAAGGTCGATTTGTCCTTTAACTTGCTCCGCGATATTTACGTTAATTTTTTTATAAAGTTTTTCCAGCCGCTTTCCTGCATCTTCTGACGAAACCTCAGTAGTGGTTTTACCTAAATTAGATGTTAAGGTGATCCCAAAGTACACAAGAGCAAAAACTACAACTGTTATAATCCCAAGGACTAAAAATGTTCTCCCTTTCCTAGCCATTCGCATCTTCCTTTCATTGCTTATAGAATTTCGTCTGTTTGATCAATTCATCGATCTCCTTCATACAAGGCATATCTTCAACATCTTTATAATTCGTACTGTCTAAAAGCGATATTTCGAGAAGTAATTGATCTAACTTCAGCAAAATCTCTTCGTTTGCACCGAGATAACCTGATACATAAGCCAAGTATTCATTGTATAGCGCTGTTTTTTTCTGCACCAATTTATCCGAGAACTGCGCAGGTCTCTGCTGACTGGCAAAAAGGGAGAATTCCGAAGTGTCAAAAACACTTAACTTATTAAGTATCCCTCGGATATTCAGATAGAAAAGCTTCTCTACTTCATAACTGACCGCACCAAACTTCTTGTAGCTTAGCTCCGATTGCTCAAATCTCTGACCCAGGACAACCATTAACGTGTTTTTCTTCTTTTCCATCCGAATGACCTGATCCAAAGCCAGTGTAATGTCCTTCTTCAGCATCTTTACATTTTTGTATTGCGTGAGCGCTGCTATATAATCCTCATGCGTCTTTATCTCTTTTACAGGTGGAACCACCGAAGCTTTAAACAGCAAATTATAACTTCCATAAAGGACAACAAGAAGACTGATCACTACTAATGTCACGCCAAAGGAAGTCTCTAGAACGCTTACTCCCCCAATTTCGACCCCTAATAACCCTGGTGACAAAACGATAATATTCAGTAACACCACGCCAACTATAAGTCCTAATAGCTTTACGGATCTCGCACCGTTCAACATAAACACCTCCCTAACCGATCCGGTAACTTTTTCCATCATTTGCTTTATTTTATCAGAAACTAACTCACCATACTCCTTTTATTTACAAAAAAACTAATTTTCCGCAGATGATCTCTGCCCCTCATTGATTCACTTCTATGTATATGGAAATATTTCTGTGATTACATCCCTAATCACAAAAAAACCTTAACAGGCCCAAGCCCATTAAGGTTAAGTAAACTCATTTATACCCAAGCGTCATTCGAATAGCCTCGTTGCTCCCAGTATCCTGTATGCTCTCCCTCGATCAGTTCAATCCGGTTCAGCCACTTCACTGACTTGTAAGCGAACATTTTGGGGACAATTAGCCGAACCGGTCCACCGAGATCGCTCGGAATCGGTTTCCCATCATGCATCACTGCGACCATAACATCGTCCATATCCGCCTGCTCCAGCGTAAGGGTATCTGTATATACTCCATCCCCTGAGTAGAACTTCACTGTCTTTGCAGTGGACTTCACACCAGCCAGTTGTAGTAGATCCTTCAGCTTGATGCCCTCCCAGGTATTCTTATAGACGGACCAACCTGTCACGCAGTGAAAATCACTCACTTGAACCGTCCGTTGCAATTGAACGAATTGCTCCCAATTCCATGTAAAGCTCTGATCAACAAGACCATCCAACTTAAAGGACCAATTATCGTTCGTGAACTCAGGAATAGGGGTTACAGTATAAACACGGAATTGACCCTGCGACCCACCTCCAAGAGGCGGTGACGATGCCGCCAGTGGCTGCGGTGCTGGCAACAGCTGATTGCGGTCATTCTCGATTAATTTATCGATCGTTTCGCTGCCACCGATGTTTCCAATCGAGCTGCCTAACCATTTTACAAATGAGGGTCCGATCGTAAGGGCAAGCCCTACACCGATCGTCCCTCGAATGAAAGCTCTACGTGTATAGACTGGCTGCGGAGTATTCTGAGATGTTGTAATAGCACTCCCCTCGCTCTTGATGGTCCGACGATTCGGCTCCTTCAACCACTTCACACGAGTCAATGAGTGATAGATAATGTAAGGCAGTCCAATCCAAGTCAGGACATCATGAACGACCAATGCAAGATTAGATACTTGCGGTCCTACCGTACGAAACTGCCATAACAATACACCAGAAACGAACCACCCAAGCAACAGGAACAGCACAACAAGTACATTGAACCGCTGCCAAGGTTTTTCCTTTAGCTGTTTCCAATGTTTACTGGCCAGCAGAAGATAATAGATCACTGGAAGGATAGATGCAATTCCTACCACAATATGCAAGCCTTTAATCCATACCCTGCCTTCACCGAGGAAACCTCGCCAGAAACCGCCTACTAGCACAAGCCCAGTCAAGGCCAATATCACGACGATCCAGCCGTTCCAGGTGTGAAGTGCACGCAGCTTTTTCCCGTATCCCTTACGTAGCCGACCAAGCAAATCACTCATAGCTTAGCCTCCTCCTCATATGAATGATCCCGCATCCGATTAAATTTAGTCCAATAAGGTTAGAAAGGACTTTGATGCAGCAGAGAGTGGAACCCCTCGAAGAGTCGCTATCCCGATGTTACGCTCTGGAAATGGCGGATCTAAAGGGATTTCTACAAGCTCCCCACTTTTTAATTCTTCCCTTACATAATCACGAATAACAAAAGCTAGACCAAAGCCACGCAAAGCGAACTGAACAAGAAGATCTACACTGCCTAGTTCAAACTCTGGTGTTATCGTCACATGATTGGAGGCAAGAAACCCATCTATATATTTTCTAGTGCTGCCTCCTGGCTCCAGAAACAACAATGGGTACTGCTTGATGTTTGAAAGCGGCATCGTATTATCCGCTAAATGACGGAAGCCCTTGCCTCCTACAAGACAATCTTGGAGCCGTGTACTCTTACGAAATTCAATCTGCTTGTCAGATGCCGGTAAGCTTACGATGCCGAAATCAATTTTGCCTTCTTTTAAAAGCGTGAGCGTTTCCGGTGTTGTTCGATTCGTAATATGAATACGTACGTTAGGATATTGTTCATGATATTGCTCGAGATAAGATAACAAGTAATATTTGCAGAGGGTATCACTTGCACCGATATGAATCTCCCCACTATTTAAATTGTTCATTTCAGCAATCGCTCGCTCACCCATCTCGACATTCTGAAAGGCTTGCTCAATGAATCGCAGCAGTACTTTTCCTTCTGTTGTTAGATCCACCCCTCTAGAGGTACGGAAAAATAAGGGGCCGCCCATCTTTTCTTCCAATTGCTTAATCGTGTGACTCACCGCGGGTTGTGTGATATTCAGCCGTTCTGCTGCCGCAGTTAAGCTGCCTGTTTGTGCTACCCAATAAAAAGAGCGATACCATTCCAAGTTGATGTCCATTCCCAAGTCATTACCTCACCTTATAATAGATATTACATATATCAATTTTTCTAATGTTATATCTAGCATTATACTTAGAGCTGTAGCCAATCACAAGCTTGGGAGGTAATCACTTGACCGTAATCGCAATTGTAGGAGCTAACTGGGGAGATGAAGGCAAAGGAAAAATGACAGATGTACTAGCCGCTCAATCATCCTATGTAGTTCGTTTTCAAGGTGGAAGTAATGCTGGGCATACTATCATTAACCAGTATGGAAAATTTTCGCTTCATATGCTGCCTTCTGGTGTATTTTACCCTTCAGTTACAAACATTATTGGACCAGGAACAGCTCTTGATACAGAAGTATTAGTAAAGGAATTACAAGCATTAGCAGATAGAGGGGTTCCACAGCCGAAGTTGTACGTGTCTGAGCGTGCTCAAATCGTACTTTCGATCCATCGTTTGTTTGATGAGCTGGAAGAGGAACGACTTGGGTCACAAGGGTTCGGTTCAACCAAACGAGGAATAGCGCCATTCTACGCGGATAAATATGCGAAGCTCGGGATACAAGTTGCAGATTTGTTTGATCCCGCCCGACTTGAGAAACGTCTCGAACAATTACTTGCTTCAAAAAATGTATTGCTGGAGCATTTATATAAGAAAGCCCCTTTCCAAGTCTCGGAATTAATGACTCAGTTACAAAAGGAAGCTGCGCAATTGGCACCATATGTTGCCAATACAACAGAAATACTACAAGAAGCTTATGCAAAGGGAGAAACGATTCTACTTGAAGGGCAATTAGGCGCTCTGCGCGATCCTGATCACGGTATATATCCTTACTCTACCTCTTCATCGACACTTGCCGGATACGCACCTGTCGGCGCGGGTCTACCTGCGGCTGCCATCACGAATGTTATCGCTGTAACGAAGGCATATTCAAGCTGTGTTGGTGCCGGACCTTTTGTATCTGAATTAGAAGGCCCTGTAGCGGATGAACTTCGCACACGAGGTGGCGATGCTGGGGAATTTGGAGCAACAACGGGTCGTCCTAGACGTATGGGTTGGTTTGATGCAGTAGCTACACGCTATGGTTGCCTGATGCAAGGTGCAACGGAGGTTGTGCTGACCAATCTGGATGTTCTTGGTTATTTAAATGAGATTCCGGTTTGCGTTGCCTATGAACTTGAAAATGGGGAAATCACCGACAAGTTTCCAGCAACAAATAAGTTAAACACAGCAAAACCGATAATAACGTATTTATCTGGCTGGAACTGCGATATTTCCCATATCACAAACTTCGACGAGCTGCCAGAGCAAGCTAAAAGTTACGTAGACTTTATTGAAACGTCTATTGGAATACGTATTTCTACTGTTTCTGTGGGACCTAGACGTGATCAGGTCATTCATCGTACGCTGAAATAATTTCATATCAAGCATAGTGTGAAATTTATACTTTCTTATATTTCAAAATAAGGATGCCTAGTTGTACCTACATGCAAAATGCATATAGCTGCAACTAGGCATCCTTGCGTTACTCTTTTACACCAACACTGCATCCACTTTCGTCTGAGGCGCCTTGTCACAACGCTTACAAACCTTAACGACTGATCCGTCCGTTTTTCTTTTTGGATAAAGCAGTTTGATCCGTGTGCTCTGACAGACCGGACAAGTACCCCGACCCCTGGATGGTAAACTCCACAGTGCATGTCCACGTTTTGACTTTGCCATGAATAAACCCCTCATTTCGGTCAATAAATAGTCAACATTTCATTCTGAAAGTGCTTCTTTCAAAAGATATGCTTCAGAGACAGGCTCTATGACTAAATCAATGATGAGGCGTTCGAATATATGAAAAGGACGCCCGGTGATGAACCTGAAGGCGTCCTTTGATTTAAAATGAAGTTATAGTTCCCTTACATTAATTTGTGTAAATCATAGAGACAACACCATTTGTAAAGGTTACGTAATTATAATTTCTATATTGCCAAGTCTCAACTGTAATTCCACTGCCGGATAGACTTGATTTATCAATTGGAGTGCCCCAGCTTAATTCTACTTGCTGCTTCGTCATCCCTGTCGAAATTGTACCCGCCTTGATTTTGGCCCAAATCGCATTAGACCATTTATAGATTTTGGTAGGATCAGACGTAAAGAAATACTCTTTGTTTGCCAGATCGCGAGTGACCTGATTGTATTCCATATCATAAGAATTCACAATTTTACCTGATGCCAATTGAAAAGAAATCGAAAACTCATTATCGTCGTTCACAAGAATATCAACAATCGTTGCTTTTTGGAATTTATAGTCGGAATCATACTGGTTGAACCAATAAGTCTTTCCGATTAGCTTGGCGAGGTCACCTTGAGATTCTCTTTTGGCTATTTTTAACGTATTTTTTGTGTACGCAAATAACTCAGCTTTACCGAAATTGATGTTCAAAGACTCATAATGAGCACCAAAGTCCAATACTGCTCCCAATGCTGTTTTTAAGAGGGTAGCAGGGAATACTGCTCCTCCATCCACGGTTTGCACTTTACCACTCATTTTCACCTTATTCCCATTCACCATAGCAATATCGCTGCCCAGTTGAAGCTGAATAGGCAAATCCCCTACACGAATACTAAAAGTCTTAGTGGCTGTATTCGTCTGAATAGTTGCACCTAAACTCTTAAAGGTAGTTTGTACAGGCAAATACATCGTGCCATTGATTAATACACCTGTTTCGATGTCCTTATCAGCACTGATAGATAACTTTAACGTTTTGGAATTAGCTCCTGAACGTACGGTTACATTTGTTTCGCCAACGGCTAATGCTTTTATTGAACCATCAGGCAGCTTTTGCAATAAGTAAGGCTTCTCAATAACCATATCTGCTTGAGACAGTGGAACACGTTCGGATGAGCCATCTGGACCTTTTGCAAAAATCTGCACTGGAACCTTGTCACCAACGGTCATCTCCGTATAGTCCATCTTAAAGATTAGATCATCGTTGTTTTGAGTCGTAGTCTCTGCTTGTACACTTGTATCTGCTGCCTTCGCTGTATGAATTGGACCAAACATAGATACTGCCAGCGCTGCAGTGATGCCCCATTTAATCATTTTCATTTCCAAAATCCCCCTCTAGTAAATAAACCAATATTACTTTATCACAATTCCACTATTTTTGTAGATAAAAATGGAAGGTTGTTAAGCTTATATTTTTATAATGTGTAAATATTATGAAAAATAAAGGAAATTACATGGATCTACAAGAAGTTACAGAGTACGTATAACAGAGTCTTTGTAATCGTATTAGGCGGTAGCAACTGAAGAACAATTAAAACTTAAACTAGGAGTGCTATATTCATGGAAATAGTATCGAACCGATTAATTTTAAGAGATTATACAAGCAGTGATTCTTCTTTTTATGAAGAACTAGAACAAAATCCCCTATCCTACAAATATGAGAACACTGCACCTGATGCAAAACAAATTAAAGATGACTTCCTTTCGATCTTGTCTCAAGCAACAAGTGATCCACGGCAATATTATGATCTTGCAATATGTACAAAGCTGGATATGAAGCCCATCGGTAATGTCAGCATAAAGTTAAACTGGGAAGAAATCAGAGAATGGGAAATCGGTTGGGTCCTACTCCCGGACTATTGGAAAATGGGATATGCAACTGAATCCGTGAAGTCCCTGATAGGTTATGCCTTTAGCTCTCTTAATGCACATAGGGTTGTTGCTTATGCCAACGCCGAGAATGTGCAATCTGAGAAAGTAATGATTAGAGCAGGAATGTTAAAAGATGGGGTTCTTAGGGAGACTAGATTCTGTAATCAGCAATGGTGCAACGAGATCGTCTATTCCTCTTTAGAGCAGGAGTGGGCTAATATTTGATGGTTTAAAACTGATTAGGGAAAAACTCCCTATAAAAAGTCGATATCCGCTAATAATGAATGAAATTAGGGAATTCCTCCCTATAAATCAGGCTAATTCTTTTGATTCTCATCAAATCAGACGAATTTAGGGGAGGTTTTCCCTAATTATAAGTCTGGCAACCAATATTCTCAGAATTAGAGGGAGAAATTCCCTAATTGTTCTATTGAAACTTCACTTGGAACTTCACTCGGATCATCATTTGGAACGTCATTTACAGGATAACAAGAAGAGCCGCTCCCAAGTAGTACAAAAACTACTTTTGGAACGGCCTCTTTTCTTTACACTATCAACTCACGTATAACTTCAACCTCATCCCTGCTCATTTCAACGAATCCAAGGGATGTATATAAGTTCGAAGCACGTTCGTTCTCTATTCGATGTCCAATAACGATTTTGTCGCAGTGATATTCCGCTTTTATAGTGCGAATCAAGGCATCCATTCCGGTTCTACCGAATCCTCTATTCTGATATTTCTGATCAATCATAAAAGCCATAATCCAATAACTTCCGTCCTCAGGATCTACGGCATATACTGAGAATCCTACCAATTCTTCATCTGCGTATAAAGCCAGCGGAGTCATTCCGCAATAAGCCGATTCTGCTAACCAATAGACTACTGGTACAGGAAAAACCGTCTTTTGCTCATTGGACACCTCTAATTGCGTACAGGCATACCAGTTATTCTCAGTGATTGTCTTCAGCGCAATATGTGGATGAAAGCCATTCCGAATACGATCACAGATTGCTTCTAATTTAGCTTTAAGCTGTAGTGCCCATTCCGGACAAATAGAAACGTCCAAATTCTCTAAACTTCGAAGCAACCTAGCGAATCCATATAAGTCAGAGAATCTTTGGAATTCTGGCAATAGCTTGATATATTCATCGTCCAGCCGCTTTATTGATCTATATCCATTAATAAAAAGATCGATGTTCTTCTTGCTCTCATCATCATTCTGTTTGGATAGATCTCTTAATGCTGATGTGATATCCATCGCAAACCAGTGATACATAGAGTCATCAAAGTCGATCGCACTATATCGAGACGTCTCTTTCATATAAAAGATATTGTCTGTCTCAAAATCAAAATGGATCAGCCCCGTATGCCCTACGCCAAAAGAGAGCTCACTTAGCCACGCCTCAATTCGTTCATATTCCTTAAGCGCTTTATGCTCCTCGGGGTGTCTTCTTAATACGGATAAAATAAATTGAAGCGAATCGACCCAGCTTTTACGTGCGGGTGTGCTCGGAGCATAAGTCTCAGATAAATTATGCAATCTCGCGAGCGTTTGACCCCAATGTTGGAACTGCAGCTCCGACATCTCTTCAAGTGGAACGTACTCCCCTTGGGCTTGTTCAAAAACAACCCCGTGATATTTACCATTTCCAGTTGAAAGGGTCTCAATCCACTTCCCTTGCTTGGAGCGTACTGGCTCTACGGTCTCATAGCCCTGTTCCAATAAGTACATCATAAAATCTAGTTCAGCCTGAATATTCTCTGCGGTATTATCCTCTTCATGAGTAAACCTTAAATAATAGTGCTTATTATTCCATTGAAACATATAAATAAAATTGCTACTTGCTCTCACAAGCTTCAAAGTTCCAGGCTCATGATTCCAATACTTGATCATCTCTTTGGCGGGTAGATCGTTCTCTGTTCCCCGTACCAAGTTCATTAAATTCATCATTTCCGATAGTGCCTCCCGTAGTCATTGAGAGGTGTTCTTCCCTTACGAATACTGACCTCTCTCGGACTTCATTGTGGTGTTGTTGGTAATCAAACATCATCACTCCTTATAAACGGATTAGGGACCCCAGAAAGATTCGATCTTTACTCTCGTCCCCTTTAACATTATCGGTAAATTATTCTATTTAATCAAGAGATTTAGATAAAGCCTTCATTACTAGATGAAAGGGATGGGACTCCGTACTCCCAGATCTGTAATGCCGCACCGATCATTCCACAGAAATTGCCACGATAGGCTGCTTCAATGCGGACGCCTTCCAGCATTGATGGCATCGTTCTCGTAGCCACTTCTCTTCTTATTCCTTCGAATAATAGCTCGCCTGCTTCAGCCACTCCACCACCAATAACAATAACCTTTGGGTTAAAAATATGAATAAAAGAAGCGAAAGCAGCTCCAAGCGCAGCAATTGTTTCTTCCATTACTTCTGTAGCTAGACGGTCTCCTTCCCTCCATCTCGCGATCACGTCTCGTGATTCTAAGTTATCAAGTGGCTCATTGTTTAAAGTTAGTTTTTCCCGCATTCGACGAGCAATGCTTGTGCCTGACGCATAATGTTCTAAGCAGCCTTTCCCACCACAAACGCATGTCGGCCCTTTGAAATCTACAGACATATGCCCTAACTCTCCAGCCCCACCCCAAGAACCATGAACAAGGCGACCTTCTACAATAATTGCTCCGCCTACACCCGTTCCAAGTGCAAGACAGATAAAATCTTCTACACCTATACAAGAACCTAAATATTTCTCTGTTAATGCCAGTACATTCACGTCATTATCTACGATTACTGGAAGCTGGAACTGAGTCTGAAGCAACGCTTTCAAATCTGTCCCAGCATAGCCAGGAATAAGCTCAGAGGCTGAGCGAATACTCCCCGCCTCCCAATCGATTTGTCCTGCCGTTCCTACACCAATCCCTTTAAACTGCATGCCTGCATGCATCGCTGTAACCTCATTCATTAGCTTTTGAATAGCCTGAATAGCTCGGTCCACGGTCTTCGTTAACCCAGCCTTTGTGCTCAGACTTACAGTATGTACTACGTTCCCCTGTGGTGTAACGAGTCCAGCATTAATTTTCGTTCCCCCGATATCCACTCCGACAGCATATTCCATTAGAGGATCATAATCTTCTAACACGGACTCGCCTCCTTAAGTCTCAGCAATCGCTCACGGCTTTGACATAGCGTGATGTGATTAATTGTGGCCTTGTAATCGCACTTCCTACCACGACATAAGATGCCCCAGCCCTCTTAGCTCTCGCCGCATCTTCCGGAGTCCATATACGTCCCTCCGCAACTACAGGAATATTCACGAACTCGCATAATTGCTGTAGCAAGACAAGATCTGGTCCTTCTTGTTGTGTGCTGTATGGTGTATAGCCCGAAAGTGTTGTACCAATAAAATCTACACCTAATTCTTCCGCTGCCAGTCCTTCCTCCAAAGTCGATATATCTGCCATTACAAGCACACCCATTTGATGGGCATATGCGATTAAAGGCTTAACCGACGCTAAGCGACCTTCCCGATTCGTAACATCTAATGCAACAATATCCGCTTTAGCGGACACGATTGCTTTCACCTCATCCAGAGTTGGCGTAATAAATATGGCTGATCCGGGAATATCCCGTTTAATAAGTCCAATAACCGGTACATTTACTTCTTCTTTAATCGCTAGAATATCTGGAACCCCATTCGTCCGAATTCCAATTGCCCCTGATTGAACCGCCGCTCTTGCCATTTTTGCCATTGTATCTCCACCATGAAGCGGCTCATGCTCAAGTGCCTGACATGACACGATCAGACCTTTCATCGGAAAGATATCGCTCATTTGAGTCATCATAAACCCTATCCCTTCGCTTCAAGAATATACTCTAATATTCTATTGTTGAGAGCTTCCACCCGATCCTGATCCGAAGCCTTGATGGGTAAAAGTGGCATTCTCGGTTGGCCCGTTTCAAATCCACGCAAACTCAGAATTGCTTTGCATGCACCATATAATGATGGAAAGGATAATAATTCTACAATGAGATCATTGATAATGAACTGCCATTTCTGCGCCTCAGCCATATCGCCTTGCCCATAACATTGTTCTACTTTTAAAAATAGCTCGGGCATAACCCCGTAGGTTCCACCAATCCCACCATCTGCCCCAATGCTGCGGCCAGCTAAGTACTGCTCATCTGGTCCATTCAATACAAGAAAATCATTTCCACCTGCTGCCTTAAACTGCTGAAGCTCAAATGTACTTTCTGCTGAAATCTTCACGCCAATCACTTTATCCTGCGCGGCCATCTTCACTAACAAGCTTTTCGATAATTGAAAGCCTGTCGTTTGCGGGATGTGGTAGATAATAAATGGAAGTGAAGTACTATCAATAATCGCCTGCCAATGACTTTCAACACTGTTTGGAGACAAACGATAATAGATAGCTGGAACAGCCGATACCGCATGTGCGCCAACTAATTCAGCATGTACTGCTAGCTCAACACTGTCTCTTGTAGATGGAGCACCTACATGAGCAATGATCGTAAGCTCATCTCCTACTTCCGCTATAACTGCTTCGAGCATTTGTTTACGCTCTTCTACCGATTGCAGCATGCCTTCGCCTGAGCTGCCGCCAACATAAAGTCCTTTCACACCTGTAGAAGCATAATGACGAGCTAATTTGCGTGCCGCTTCTTTATCTATATTCCCCTCGGCATCATAACTGGAGTACAAAGCGATAATAATGCCTTTAAAAGCTTCAAGATCATATGATGTCATAGATAATAGCCTCCATCGTTTAAATCACTATTGTTAATTTACGTTGTTATGAGAATTGTTAACCCTTAACAGCACCCATGGTAATCCCTTGTGTGAATGCCTTTTGAAACATTAGGAAAATCGCAATCATAGGAATAGAAGCTAACGCAGCACCTGCCATAAGCAGTCCATAGTTCGTTGTGAATTCGCCTCGAAGTGTCGCAACCCCAAGTGGTAAGGTCATCATCGAAGTAGATCGTGTCATGATTAGCTGGCTGAAATAATCGTTCCATGAAGTAATAAAGGTGAATATAGCCAGTGCACCAACTGCTGGTTTCAATAACGGTAAAATGATCGTTCCGAACAATCGAATTTCCGAGCTGCCGTCAATTTTTGCCGCTTCAATCAACTCTCCCGGAATCGTCTGCGCGAACTGTTTCATCAAAAAGACTCCAAATGGCCAGCCAATCGCCGGTAAAATAAGCCCTTTATACGTATTGACCCAACCAAAGTCTGCTAACATCGTAAACAGCGGAACGAGAATAACTTGCTTAGGCAATGCCATAGCGGCAACAAACATCGTGAAGATAATTCCTCGTCCTGGAAATGATTTCTTTGCGAGAACATATCCGGCACAGGAGGAGACAATACAGATCGCAGCCATTTCTGCAAAAGCAATAATAAAGCTATTAAACATCCAGCGTTCTACTGGATTCTTAAATAATTCTGTCCAGTTCTGTAACGTCGGCTTTAACGGAAACCACTCCGGTGGGATGGTCGTTGCCACAGTTTGAAGTTTAAAGGCCCCCGACACTACCCAGTAAAAGGGAAATACAAAAAATAATGTAGCCAAAATCAATAGGATTGTAGCGATTATTTTTGGAATCGTTAATTCTTTTTTCCATGCGCTTACTTTCTTAGACTGGATAATAGGTGCTTTCAGTTCTAATGGATTCGTAGAATTCATGATGTCCCCTCCTTAATACTCAACATCGCTGCCAAAGTATTTGAATTGAATGATTGAAATGATCCCAATTACAATTGCGAGTATGACGCCCATTGCAGAGGCATATCCGAAATGACCTAGCATAAAGGCTTGTTCATATACACCATACATAACAGTTGAAGTGCTATATACAGGTCCACCTGAGGTAAGGAGTTGAATCAGTGCAAAACACTGAAAGGTATTAATCGTGGTAATCACGATAATATATAAGTTCGTTGGCATCAGCATCGGCCATAATATTTTCCGGAAAATTTGCCAAGGGGTTGCTCGATCTATCTCTGCGGCTTCAATATAAGAAGTAGGAATGTTACCAATGGAGGCCACATACAAGATGATCGGTTGCCCTACAGAAGTCGTTATTAAGACCACGATAATTGCAAGTAATGCGGTTCTTGTATCCCCAAGCCATGAAACAGGCTCCATTCCAAATAAACCCGTCAAATAATTCAGAATTCCGTAGTTGGGATGGTAAATCCAGCCCCAAACGACTGTAATACTTACGACCGAAGATACGGCTGGCAAGTAGAACACACCTCGGAAAAACGATCTAGCAAACTCTTTTTTCTTATAAATATTCATGGAGACAAACAGTGAAAAGATAATCACGATCGGTACGGTGATCACTACAAGTAATAAAGTATTTCCCATGGACTTCATGAAATTATCATCTTTAAATAATGAAATATAATTATCGAGACCAATAAAACTAAAATCTCTCAGCGAGTAATCAAAGAAACTAATATAAACCCCTTTTATCATTGGGTAGGCTACAAACAGAAGAAAAAATCCAAACGCTGGTAATAAGAAGAGATAACTCATCATCCAGTCACGTATCACATAACCTTTAATTTTGCGTACCGTTGTCCCCACAACCTTCTCCCCATTTCTCTGATGAAAAATAATGATATTTATAGGTGCGTAGCTTTAAAATTTTCATTTTTTTAAAAAGAATAGAGTGCTTCCCGCACTCTATTCTTTTGAACACCATTCACTATTTATTTCATAGCTGCTTTTGCTTTAGTAATAGCTTCGTTCGCCTTTGTAGCAAAACTATCCAAAGCTTCCTTGCCGGTTGCGCCTCCAGTTAAAGCACGTTGTAATTCAGGGAACCAGAACGTACGAATATCTGCATATCCATCAGCAATCGTTGGTGCATCTGTCGTAAATTTACGTGCATATTCAGCGTATTTATACTCTGGATCGTCATAAAGACCAGTAATCGAATTACGAACCGAGAGTCCGCCTGTTTGAATCAAGTTTTTCTTACCCCATACAGGATCATTAGCAATAAAATCAATCAGCTTTTTGGAAGCTGCAATCTTAGCTTCATCCCCATTGTTAAATACAGCCATACCGCCCAGATATGGTTCAAGCTTTGGTTCCGAACCATCTAGTGTAGGGAATGGAAGGAGAATATCTTCGAACTGAACCATTTTTTTGGATACGTTCTGTGCTTTTAGTACAGCGGAATAGTTAAGTGTAAAGGCCAATTTCCCTTGCAGGAACAAATCGTTCACGTCAGCAGCCGCAAGTGAAGCTGCACCAGAGACACTGAGTTTATCTTTCGTAGCTTGGACAATCCAATCTAACGCTTTAGCTGCATTATCAGTATTGATAGCGACTGCTGAGTTATCTTCGTTTAAGAATCGGGATACACCTAAGTTAGCAAGATAAGCGCGAGTGCCTTGGTCTCCAGCTTGGCTCTTCGCGAAGAATCCTGTAGGAATAACGTCCGGTGCCTTTTCTTTTACAGCTTCCAATGCCTTTTTATATTCTTCAAACGTCCAAGTTCTATCTTCCTTATCCAAAGGTAGTAAATCTAGAGCGCCAATCTTTTCAAAAATAGACTTATTAACAGCCATCATAAAAGGCGCTGTGTTGATCGGGTACATAAAGATGTTGTCGCCTACACTTGACTGCTTCCAAAAAGCTTCTGAAATATCATTCTTCACTTCATCAGTCACCATGTCGTTAAGCGGTGCAAGCAAATCCTTTTTACCCCAATCGATAATCCGTCCAGGTGCATCATAGATCACATCCGGTGCGGTATTCGAAGCAATTGCGACATTCAGTTTTTCAGGGCCGCCTTCAAAGGTGATCATCTCAAGGTTTACTTTAATTTCAGGATTCTTCTCATTAAAAGCTGCAATGATTTCCTTCTCATACTTGCCTACTTCACCATCTAAAGCTTGAAAGCTCGGAAAATTCCACCAAGTAATTTCTACTGGTTTAGCAGCAACCTCAGTTGCTGCGGGCTCAGTCTTGTCAGCATTATTACTTGGTGTAACCGCTGAATTCGCTGTGTTCGTATTTCCACATGCAACTAACTGTGTACCTAAAAGTGCGACACCAACAATACTCATTAGCCCTTTTTTCATTGCTCTCATGTGCTACCCCCAATTATTTTTTGTGGAATAAAGTACTGCTCTCATTCCTTGCGCTAATCATAAATCAATTGTAAATTCAGGAGAATCCCACTCCTTTTACTTTTAGGGTTCATTTCTGACATATCCCTTCAATCCACCCCTCTTCAATGTTATAATACATTACATATTCCACCTATTAACAATTGAATTTATATTTTTTCACTTTTTCGCCTTAATGTAACCCTTTTAATCTTACATCTAATGGTATTCTCTTACGAGTGATCCACTATAATTCTAGTCTTCCGGAGGGATTTCATGTATAAATTGATGATTGTAGAGGATGAGCCATTAATACGAACGGGCTTAAAACATTACTTTGCTTGGGAGGAGCTTGGGGTCCACAGCATTATTGAAGCAGAGAATGGCAGAGAAGGAATGACCACCGCGCTACGCGAGAAGCCCGATTTGGTGATCACCGATATCCGGATGCCAGAAATGGATGGGCTTCAAATGATTGAGCAGATTCGCAATCTGCTTCCTGATACATTATTTATCATTTTGACAGGATTCAACGATTTCGAATACGCTCAGAAGGCTATACAACTAGGGAATGTACATGCTTTTTTGCTTAAGCCTTTGGAATACGAAGAAAGCCTTCTAGTAATACAAAACTGTATGAACAAGCTTCATCTAAAACGGCAAGACCGATTAAAACGTTCTAATCTGGAAGGGGCAGAGCTTGTAAAGCTGTTGCTAGAGGAAGAACATTCAGTAATAGATGATGCTATTATCCATGAACTATGTAATTTCAACAGTAACTACTATCTTTATCTCCCCTTTGTTTTGACTGGCATTCCTGTGAGAGAAACGCGCACGCAATCCACCCTATGGATGAGAGAATATGCGGAAAAGTTCATTCATTACGCAGTGGATGAGTATCTCCATGCCTCTACACCACACTCTATTTTTACATATTCATCTAAAACAAAGCTCTATGGTCTTATTGTATTGGGATCTCCGTCTTCTACTGACAACTTCCCTCTTCAAACTCAAGTACAGATACGAATCGATCAATATCTGAAGGCGCTTACGCTAGAACATCATCTAGGCCTCTATGTAGTTATAAGTAAGACGACGGAGAACCCTGCACAAATACATACATTGCTGCACGAGTCCGATCGAATGTTATATCAACGCTTTTATATGAGAGATTGCAGGTTATTCTATGTGCCACAATGGATAGAAAACTCAAATTCTCAGAAACCATCCTTAATTCAACTAGATGAGAATGATAAGAAACGGATGATCTCCTGTATCGAAAGTTCTAACGAAATAGAGACGCTCCAGCTGATGCACCGCCTGGCTCAAGATATTTTGAGTAAAACCGATGTCTCTTCTCCTGATTACTGGCTCGCATTTCTTCAGGAAATCATAAGTGTTATAATCCGCTTCGCCAATAAAAACCACATCCATATCGAAGGCGTGTACAGCGAAAAGCTCTTGAACCTCACCTTTGTGGATGATTTTGATTCACTTGAGACGCTTTTTGACTGGCTTGGCAGGTGGATGATTCATTTGGGGATTGTTTATACCGAAGGATTGACGCACAACCACCAACAGGATGTGATCATATTCGAGCATATTAAATCCTTCATTAAAGAGAATATTGATCAAGAAGTGACTCTGCAGATGGTAGCAGATCGATTCTTCTATAATCCGTCTTATTTAAGTCGCCTGTTCAAGCGGAAACTCGATAAGAACTACATGCGATTTGTAACCGAGATTCGGATGGAATATGCGCAGGAATGCTTAAAAAAACCGGAGATTCTAGTGACCGATGTCTGTACGATGTGTGGTTACAAAAGCTATAAGCATTTCGTGAAAACATTCCGAAGTATCACCAACATGACCCCATCAGACTATAGAAAACAATCAGGCTGGTGACCTAAAATGATGCAGATTGAGCAACCAAAGAGACGCTACCGGATGCGACATGTCAATCGTCAAATTTTCATGCTGATGATCCTGACCATTACCATTCCACTCCTGATCATATCCGCAATCATCTATATCTTTTCAAACCAAGCCGTCAAAAATGAATACCAGAGCAGCTCAAATCTGATCCTTAATAACCTCTCGTTCAACATTGACCAATATCTTCAAAGTATTGATAAAGGTACACTGAACGCACAGGTAGATAGCCAGCTCCAAACCGCACTTGAGCATTGGACGATCCATAAAGACGACGTCGGAAATGACCTGAATATTCAGTATGGAAACACGATTGAGCATTTCATCAGCGGGATTGAGATGACGATTAAAAATGTTGATAGTGTGCAGATTTTTTCGGGATCACGTGTGTTCTACTCTGCCAATTTCAATCGTGCGGATTATGATGTGAAGGATTATACCCAGGAGGATTGGTATTTACAGACCCAGCAGAAAAAAGGCGGAGTGATTCTATTTGGCAGCCATGTCCCCTTCTATCGCACCAATTCCAAACAATCCGTCATTTCTATTGCCCGAGTCATTAATAAAAAAGGAAGCAAGCAGCCCATTGGCGTCATGTTAATCGATATCCGATTGGATTCATTACGTGAAATCTTAAAGCTCTCGGAGAATAGCAAACGAAAATTCATTATTTTAGACGATAAGGGCGGTAGTGTTTACAGCTCAGATATCATGGAGACCTCACCCTTACAACCTATCCCTATAGAACCTCAGGCGCTTAATACTTTCATGAACAATGATACGGGAAGCTTTTATGGTACTTTTGATGATAAAGACTCGTACATTAACTTTGTTACGTCTCCCTATTCTAACTGGAAGGTCATACAGTATATAGATGAAAAAGAGATGACTAAGCAAGCCACTTTTCTCGGAAAAATCATTTTAACATTAGCGCTCTTGTCGCTTGTCACTGCGATCTTATTCATGTATATCCTATCGGAGCGTGTCACTAAGCCTATTATTCTTTTAAGCCGAAAGGTTAAGCTGGTGGGGATGGGGAACTTTGATGTGGATTTGTATAGTAATCGTCAAGATGAGTTTGGTGTTCTATACAATGGAATCCGAAAAATGGTGAAAGACCTGCAAAATTATATCGAGCGATCTTCTATGGCCAAAGCACAGCAAAAAGTAGCTCAATACGGCGCCCTTAAAAGCCAAATCAATCCACATTTCCTTGCGAATGTACTTGAATCTATTCAAATGAAAGCCATCATTAATGGGCAAAGAGAGATTGGCGAAATGGTGGGGATTGTAGGTAGATTGTTTCGGATTCATATTCAGACCGGAAAGATAACCGTAACCCTGCGAGAAGAACTTGAACACGTCCGGCTGTATGTAAAAATTCAACAATTACGTTTTGGGGACAAAATTCAATATATTGAACAGCTAGAACCTAATACCGAAATAATTAAAGTCATGCACTTTTCCCTTCAACCCATCGTTGAGAATGCTATCGTCCATGGACTGGAGTGTCGAAGTGAACAGGGTCTCCTTGAAGTCTCCTCGATGATTTCGGGGGATGACATGCTAATTATCGTTAAAGATAACGGAATTGGTATCGATGAAGAGAAACTTAAACAGTTACGTCTTCGTCTCTCTCAACCATCAGACACCCTAGATGAAGATCATATTGGTATAAAAAATGTTCATGATCGTATTCAATTTCATTTTGGTGAACCCTATGGGATCGAAATCACCAGTCAAGTAGGTGAAGGGACGACCGTGATCATCCGACTGCCAGCATAATCCTAAACATTCTGCTCAGTGATTCCTGCTTCAGGATCGAAGGTAAGCATTTTCGTTGCAATTTTATCGATGAAGAAGCGGTCATGACTGACGGTAACTACGGCTCCAGGGAAGTGAATGAGTGCTTGCTCCATCACCTGAATACTCGTCAAATCTAAATGATTCGTTGGCTCATCCAAAATAATGACAGCCGCGCCAGAGAGAAGGCATTTCGCTAACGCTACTCTGGCCTGCTGTCCACCTGACAGACTGCCGATCGTTTTGCTCAGATCCATTTCCGAGAATTGTAGCATCGATAGAAATTTGTTCACTTTTTTCCGCGGAGCATCGAGTCCCAGCCCATACACATTTACGGCATGACTGACTGTATCCTTAACATCGAGTTCGTCCCACATCTGATTGAAGTACGCATAGCTGACCCCACGTTCCCAAGTCACACCACCCGTTTCAGGCTCTTCTTGCCCAGTCAATACCTTTATGAGTGTCGACTTTCCGCTTCCGTTAGGCCCCACAATAGCTATCCGATCTTCCTTTTGAATATCGAAGCTAATGTTCTGGAATATCGTCCGACCATCATAGCTTTGTCCAATTCCCTTCACTTCACCAAGCTTATCCGGAAACCGTAAATTGCTGTAGATATCGGTGATCAGTACGTTCACTGGATGAGGCTCCACACGCTTTTTCATATCTGTCAGTTTACGTGATAGACGATCCTTCGAGGACTTTTTGTTCCCGCGGGTTTCAATGGCTTCCGACTCCATAAGTAGAAGCTCTTCTTCCCACTCGAATTGACGATCAAGCACCTTTTTGCGCATCTTCTTTTTACGAACATAGTCGGTGTAATTGCCTTCATATTCCTGAAAATGATAATTCTCGATTTCAATCGTCCGCGTGACTACTCTGTCAATAAATTGCCGGTCATGGGAGATGAGAATCATCGCCCCATTAAAACGGTGAAGCCACTGCTCCAACCATACGATCCCTTCGATATCCAAAAAGTTAGTAGGCTCATCGAGCAATACGACATCGGGCATTTCAATTAAGACTTTAGCCAGTGCTGCACGGTTCCTCCAGCCTCCCGATAATTCATCTACTGGTTGATGCCGTGATCTTTCATTGAAGCCCAACTTCGTCAGAACAGTGTTGATTTCTACAGATACATTCCAGCCATCCAAATGATCCATTTGTTCAAAAAGCGCCGCTTGCCGCTCTAAAAGTGTATTCATCTGGTCATCATCCGTCACTTGTCCAAGCTGTTCCCCGATTTGGTTAAGCTCCTGTTCGATAAGCGCTACCTGCTCAAAGCACAATTTTAACTCTTGCTGTACAGACAAGGAGCCGGAAAGCTCCGAGAATTGAGAGAAATAACTGATCTTCACATTGGGATCTAACTCTACTTTCCCTGCTGTTGGCTCCTCTTTTCCCATCATCAGTTTAAAAACAGTAGACTTCCCCGCACCATTTCGTCCGATTAACCCAATCCGCTCACCCTTGCTAACTCGAAAATATATATCTCGAAAAATCAAAGTATTCTCATATTTCTTAGTTACGTTCTCCATACGGATTACGCTCAAATCTATCACCCCTAGTTCATATAGATCAAAATACAGCTCAGAACACTCAAAGAGCTATTATAGCACTATTTTAAAAAGGACTTTATAATCATATTTAATCTTCTAGAAAACAAAAAAAGGTCGCTGTCAGCGGACCTTTTTCTGCATTACGAATCCCATCACATTCTCACTCTCATCACTTGCTGCTTATTTTTTCAAGATATCAATATACTCCTCTTTCTCGCGATCAAGCCCCGCATCAAGTTTCAAACGAATGAATTTGGGTTGATCCAATACGTTGCTGCTAAAGTTACTTATAAATCCATCCTCACTGCCACTTCCGCCAATCGAATTATTTTTCAATTCGCGCTTCCCAACCCGCGATGTCAACTCACTAGGGGTCTTTCCAAATAACTCATTCCTGATCTCCCAATTAGTTTTTAAATCCTCACTTAGCGTATATTTGACTACTATACTTAATGGAGAAAGCTCCACTTGTGCAAGATTCACTTCATGCCCGTCAATCATAAAAGGCTGATTTATAACTACCGTCTCGGTCTTTTGTTCCCAGAATTTTGGATCAATAGCGAAGCTCACCTTTAAACGATCAGAATAGCGCATGTCAGCTAGATCCGTTCCCGTTTTTGGTTTTGCTAGCATTCCTGGATCCACTGAAGCGATCTGAAAATTCGCCACCACCTCTTTTGGAAATGCTTTATCCTTATCTAGTGGATAGATAGTTTTTCCGAGCCATGTATAAATACTATCCACAGCATGTAAACCCATCCCACCTCTACCCCCATTTTTATCCACTACACTTTGTCCCGTCACAGCATCTGTAAGCCATACACTATTCACATTGTAAATTTCCTGACCACCACTTGTAGTCCCTGTATATAGCAGTATAATTTTATTTTCATCAGCGATTACAGCATTTAGAGTGATCTTATATCCGTTTTTCTCAGCGCTCTTATTCACGATTTGCACATAATCGTTTCGAATAGCAGATTCTAACGTAAGGGCATCAACATCAGATTCAGCCAGCTTCTTAAAAGGTTCCAACACACCCCAATTACTTGATTCAATACTTGTAGAGGCTTGCTGTGGCATCAATTGGGTTGGATTGAAGAAGAGTAAACCTGCAATCAAAACAGATGCAGTCAGTACAGCCATAGCGCTTCTAGCGAACATTAGCTTTTTTCCGCGCTTTTTACCTAGTTCGAGTCCTGCTTGAATGGCATAGATTTGTGCGGCTGCACTCTCCATTTTTTGCTCCTGTGGGATCCGTTCAGCATCGATTAACATGGCAAGCTCCTCCTGACTACTCATGGTTCCAATCACCCCGATTCTTAATGATCGTTCTTAACTGCTTGAGTCCTTTATGCTGCCATGTCTTGACCGTTCCTTCAGGTTTATCCAGTATGTTAGCAATCTCATGTAAGGTCATATCGTTGTAGTATTTAAGCAGCAGCACATGGCGATACTTGGGTTTAACCTGTTCGAGTGCCCACAGCATTTCCATCCGATGATGGCCAATGTGCGTAATCCGCTCTCCTATTCTCTCGTCTACAAGCGGCATAGAACGCTTTCTACGTCTTTGTTCATCTATACAGACATAAATCAGGATCCGAATGATCCATGATTTAAACGCTTTTGGATCCTTTAATGTTTTTCTTTTGATCCAGGCCCGGCAAGTCATTTCCTGCATCGCTTCAAGCGCATCATTCCGGTTACGCAAGTAGCTATAGGCAATACTGTATAGTTGTTCTCTATGTACCAATATAGAATCGTAGAAATCCGTCTCGCTCCTAGAATCAAGAATCGTTACCTTCTTCATTTCTGCATTAGTCATCGTCATATCCTTCCTTAGCCCCCTCTCCTAAACCTCTCATAGATTAAGACGGGGAGGGTATAGAAACGGTTTTTATTTATATTAACTTTTTTGGGACTGAGCACTTAAAATTATAACATTCTATAAAAAAAGAACGATAAATGTTATGATTAGTAAAATCGGACATAATCAATAGTACGCACTTAAAAGTACCATAGGTACTAAAAAGTACCTATATATTGGAGGATATCATGACAACTATCAAGAAAAAATACAATATTTCTGTTGAGGCCACACTCGAAGTAATTGGAGGAAAATGGAAATGCGTAATTTTGTGTCATTTAACTCATGGCAAAAAACGAACATCGGAACTAAAACAGTTAATGCCCGGAATTACTCAAAAAATGTTAACCCAGCAACTACGCGAACTTGAGGCCGATGGAATTATCAACCGGATCGTATACAATCAGGTTCCACCCAAAGTGGAATATGAGCTTAGTGAGTATGGTGATAGTTTAAGCGACATTTTGACTTCTCTATGTAATTGGGGAGAACAACATATCATTAAGCAATATGGCGATAAATATGCTGTTTTAGAGGACAACATTTTAAATAAATAAATTTTCCCCCAAGAAAAAAGGACAGTTAAATCAGATCGATTTAACTGTCCCATAACTTAAATTACGCCATCTCCACCTATAGCAGTTGCTGTGAATGATATGGGTCCAAATAGATTTATAGGCAAGTTGCTATCATTCTGAATTACCAATTCATAGTTGTGGATTCCAATATAAGGACCATCAACCCACTGAACATTTAATTGAATATCAGTAGTTGTAGTAAAACGAAAAAAGGAGCTATAAATATCGACTCCAGCACGTCGGATTAAAACAAGAAATTGGCTATTAGCAAGTGCAGTAAGACTAAAACTACCATTTAACTCGACTCTGCTGGAGAAAGAGGCCGGATTAGCCGGACTAATATTTACTTGCGCCGTGGCTAGACCCGCTCCAGCTCCAGGAATCCCTGCAACCGTTGTAACAGTATTAAACGGGTCTAAGGGGATTTTTGCCTGTGAACCATAACTTATATTTGTCGCCATTTATCATCACTCCATTCAATTACAAGGTTATACATTATTATATTGTGAATCAACAATGATAGATTGGACTTAATTGCTGATGATAATATACATTTAAATGATACTTTGCTAGATCATATAAACCTAGATGCTCTGTATCATCATCTAATTTCCAACCATTGACAAACTCACTCATCAGAATTACAATTACCAAAATATCATGAACAACGCTGACGAAGGGTAAGTAGACAATCGAACATGGACTTCAGAGAGCCGGTGGCTGCTGCGAACCGGTGTCCAGCGCTTGATCGAATGGCCTTTAGAGTTGCTCTTCCGAACCATCTTAGCTGATGTTGTAGGGAAAGCCGGGTTTCCCGCCGTTATCAAGGGACCTGTATCGAGATTGTCTCAGACCTTCTCCGTACCGGTAAGAGAAGATCGTAATACTAACGAAACCTGGTTGCGCGATCATTTAAGGTGGTACCACGACAACTTCGTCCTTATTGGATGAGGTTTTTTTGTCATTTAAAGGAGGTGATGGCCATGGATGATGGCTGGTGGTGGCGACTCAATGTTAGTCAGAAGCAACAAAACAGGAGGAATTCAAATGATAAAAAAACGTGTATTAACTGGAGATCGAGTGACTGGAAAGCTGCACCTTGGCCATTACGTGGGCAGTTTACAGAACCGAGTGGCTCTACAGGAGCAATATGATACTTTTGTATTTCTAGCAGATATTCAAGCCCTAACGACTCACTTTGATCGGCCTCAACACCTTGGTCAAAACTTGAATGAAATCACACTGGACTATTTATCGGCGGGTATAAATCCAGATAAAGCAACCCTATTTATTCAATCTATGGTTCCTGAGATCGCTGAGCTGACCGTCCTATTCTCCATGTTTGTTACTGTGAATTCTTTACGGCATAATCCCACGATTAAAGCCGAATCGAAAAATTCCAGCTTAGATGAATTGTATTATGGTTTTCTAGGTTATCCAGTTAGCCAGGCTGCGGATATAACCTTTTGTAAAGCGACGATTATTCCTGTAGGAGAAGACCAGCTTCCCCATCTGGAGTTGACCCGCAAAATCGTACGTAGATTCAACGAACTGTACAGCCCTATCCTTGTAGAGCCCAGAGCGCTTATCAGCGAGACGCCAAGACTAGTAGGAACAGACGGCAACGCTAAAATGAGTAAAAGCCTAGGCAATGCTATCGAGCTGGACTCTACGAAAGAAGAGATCACCTTCAAGATCCGTAAAGCCACAACCGATCCAGCCCGTGTTCATAAAAATGATCCTGGGCATCCAGATATTTGTCCCATTTATGCTTATCATCGTGCAGTTCGTTCACATGGCGCCCCAGAAATTCACGATAGCTGTGAAAGTGGCAGTATAAGCTGTTCTGCTTGTAAGCAGCTTATCTCGACAGCTCTAGACCTGCTAATTGAACCAATGCGTGAGCGTCGCTCCTATTATGCTGCCAGACCCAAGGTTGTTGAGGATATCTTATTATCCGGAACTAAGCGTGCCCGCGATATTGCTCAAGAAACGATGTCCGAAGTACGCGAGGCTATGGGCCTTAATTATTTTTCAAATAAAACTGATCTCTAAGGGCAATAAAAAAACGCCGGACTCTCTATTGAAGAGAGCTCTGGCGTTTTTTTAGAAACAATTATTGACTCTTCATCATCCAGCGTCACATTGGACAGCGGCTCTTAGAGGAAAAAAGAAGAAATTGTCGAATCATTCATTTAAATCATAGTAGAAAGAAGAATGGACATGAATACATTTTATTCACAGCTTGGACGTGTGCTTGAAGAGAGAACTCCGTTCCACCAAGAAGGTTACTATCTTTTATATGATGGAAACAGAGCAAAATTTAGTCCCACTAAACCTATTCATATTGAAATTGTTACAGCTGAAAGCTTTGTAAATACCCTCGTTAAGAACAGTAAAGCAGTCATTTCTTCTTTCGCGAGTGGACCTGACAATAAAGATGTCTATGTTTTTAATCTTCAAGCTGATGAGTTTTATAACATCAACATTTATCTAAATACCCTTGAAGGTTTCCAGCGGGCTTTGGAGAGAAATCCAATGGATCGAGATGAACGTTCAATAAACTGGTTGAAATATAATCAGGGGGATTTTCGGTACCACTTATGGCTTGAAGACGATAAGATCGTGAATTTTTTTACCCAACTAGCAGATCTGACAACTTATCCAGAAGAAGATTTTCTCTTTAACACGGAGGATCAACCTATCATCGCCTTTGAAGCAGGGATTATTAAAATGGGGTATTATCTGCTGACGCTAAGAGCAATGCAGCGTTTGATCACTGAGGGTGAGCTTGAGTCATTAAATACAACTGAAGACTTTATTGCCTTTGCCTCCACAGGGAACAATGACGTAGATTACAGTATTGTGATGCCAAAAACCATCGAACCTGCTTTATTCGCAAAGATTTTCCCATTTGATCATGCAAAAGATTTAAAATTTCGAGAGCTGATGTTGCAGAATCAACATTTCTCAGTCACAGAATATTTAGATTATTGGTCCGACGCAGTTCTTAGTAGCTACAGTGAAACGATTCCATATATTTACGGGAAGTCTGACCTAGAAGTGTTCATACAAATGGAGCATCTTGGAAATGCACTGGCTCAGGAATGCATCCAACGTTTAAATCCCTTAATAGATTTGGAGATCATTGAAATTGAGAATTATTACTTCATTTATTACTATATTGAAGCGCTGCATTTTGCAGGACCGCTAACAAAGCAACAACTTGATGATTGTAAGCAGCTAGCAAACCGAATGAATGAAAGAGGCGAAGATCTGGAAGACGCTTTGCGCGAAATAAACGCTGTAATAAATTTATAAATATTCTCAAAAGAAAAGGCCGTAACCCTCCCCCCAAGGGATCATTACGGCCTTATTTTCACTTACAGCACCCAATTCCCTTTACGGAATACCGGTTCAATTGTACCATCTGCCAATTCTCCGTCAATATCCAGCTCAGCTGAACCAATCATAAAATCGACATGCGTTAAGCTGACATTAGCACCTCGTGCGACAAGCTCTTCATTCGTAAGCTTTGTGCCGCCTTCAATATTGACAGGATAAGCACTTCCCAACGCGAAATGGCAGGAGGCATTCTCATCAATCCCTGTATTGTAGAAAATTCGGTTCAAGCGAGAGATTGGAGAATCATGCTGCACTAAAGCCACTTCTCCTAAATAGGATGCACCTTCATCGGTTGCCAGCAGCGAAGTCAAATGCTCACGTCCGGATTCAGCTTCATATGCTACTACTTTTCCATCTTTAAAAGTGAAGGAAAGGCCTTCTACCAAACGTCCGTTCAGATTCAAAGGAAGTGTGCTTTTAACTGTACCATTCACACCTGTACGATGTGGCATGGAATAGATCTCCTCCGTTGGCATATTAGCCACGAAATACACGCCTTTATCATTCTCTCCGCCGCCTCCACGCCAAAGATGTCCTTCTGGAAGCTCCACATGCAGATCCGTTCCCGGAGCGCGGTAATGCAGGCTTTTATAACGCTTAGCGTTCATTCTATCCTGACTTTCTTTCAATTGACCGATATGCTCTCTCCATGCGGCAACCGGATCCTCGCTACCTACACGATTCATCTGGAAAACGGCTTCCCACATAGCCTCTACTCGCTCTTCCTCTGGAAGATCAGCAAACACCTTGTTCGCCCAAGCACGCGTTGGAGCCTTGACGAGAGACCAGCTAATTTTGCTATTACGAGTATATTTAGAGTAGTTTTTGCGAGCAACAGCTGCCGCCTTAACTGCTCTTGATACTTTGGAAGAATCAATACCATTGAACAGTTCCGGATCTGGTACTTTAATATGTAAGATGGCGCCGTTCTCTTCCGCAAACTTCTCCATCATTTCTGCTTGCCACTGTGGATAGTAATCGAAGGAATCTTCTGGGGCTTTTTCGTAACGAATACGTGTAGTCGCCTCATCGTCCCAATCAACAATTACATATTTAGCACCTGCTTCATAGGCTTTACCTACAATCAAGCGAGTAAGCTCTTCCGTTTCAATAGGTGCATGCACCATTAAAACTTGTCCAGGTTGTAGATTTACCCCTACTTTTACAACCAGGTTCGCATATTTCTCTAACATGACATCAAAATCTTTCATGAATTCTCTTCCTCCATCTCTATGGTTGCTTTACTGTCGCACCAAAGCACCGGAGCTCCATAACAGCAGACGGTCAGCTTCACTTCTTATTTTAACGCAAAATGCTAAGAGTTGCGATTCGATATAATAAAGCGGCCCCCATGAAAGGAACCGCTCACGTAAATCCTTATTTTTTATCCACTTGCAGTAACGTTACCGTCTTTAAAGAATAGGTATGCATTATCTTGTCCTCAGAGATTACGTTAAGCTTGGTCAAACTTGCTATCTTCGCGGGATCTGATTTGGAAAGCATACGCCACACTTCAGGGTCTGATAAGGTTTCATATAACTTGAGATCATCATATTCTTTGCGATTTTGCATCACTAGCTTCACTTTGTAGCTTCCAATCTCAGTCTCGGTGGCCCCCTGCTCACTACAATAGCTAAGAATATCCTGCCGAAGCTCTGCCAATTCTTTTTCAATTTCCTTTTGCTTTTGCTTCAGTCGATAATACTGCTGTACCTTTTTCTCCATCACTTCACGCTCCTCTATAGACATATGTATGCCGGAAGCGCTAAATAAATAAGTTGAGTTCCCTATCATAAAATTTTATAATGAGCCGGGAACGCTAGTTTGCAGCAGACTACTTATTCCTCAAAAAACAATGATTCGGCAGGTGACTTATGTTTCATTCTTACTTTTTCCCAATTTCTTATGCCTTTATGATGTTTCCTATAGCGGCATTGATCTTCACACTCCCTTTTCTAATCGTTCAATACCGTAGACACGGCTACATCCATAAGCTTAGAGCTTTAATCCTATACTTACTGCTGCTTTATCTGATGAACGCTTATTTTCTCGTTTTGCTTCCGATGCCATCCTCAAGACATAATATGGCGCCTTCGGGAAGTATGATGCAGCTCGTCCCTCTTCAATTCATACAAGATATTATAGATGGCTCTAAGATCATACCTGATCAGATTTCAACGTATTGGTCGTTACTGCGTGAGCCTGCTTTTTTACAGGTGATATTTAACATCGCTTTGACCGTGCCGTTTGGATTGTTTCTGGGTTACTATTTTCGAACGCGCTGGGGAATGTGTATTCTCTTGTCTTTCATACTTTCGTTATCTTTTGAGGTCACACAGGTTACAGGCATCTACGGCTTTTTTGATCATCCCTACCGTCTATTTGATGTCGATGATCTTATTACCAACACGCTGGGAGGGATCTTTGGTTTCCGAATTGCTATCTGGATAAACGGGTTACTGCCACAAATAGAACAACTGGATACGAATATCGACCGTTCTGCCAAAAGAGTCTCCTATACCCGCAGAGGGATTGCTTTTTTCATCGATAGTATGGTGTGGATCATCGGGTTTGGTGTACTTTATGGATTCGATATAAAAAGTGCTTTCTGGATTGTAACAGGGATTTACTTCATCCTGATTCCAGCTTTCACTGGTGGGCGGACCTTAGGCAAATGGATTGTACGTATTCGGGTGACGAGCAAAGGTAATCGAGCTTCTTTCTGGGCGCTTATGATCCGATATGGTCTGCTATATTGGATATTACTTGGACTTCACGCGCTTGTTATCGATTCTGATGTGACAGGGCTTCTATCTTCACCATTGAGAACGGTCGCTTACCTCATTGTTCTACTGGTCGATTTAGTTTTCTTTATTCATTTAATCATTAAGGTATTCAAAAAAGATGACCAGCTAATCTATGAGAAATTAAGCCGAACCTCGCATGTTATTTCATGGCCTGAGAAAAGATTGCATACCGATGCCTCCAACAGCAGCTCTTTAGAGGATTAAAAATCTTCATTTTATATAGTATTTATACAATGGAATTTATTATAAAATAGGAAGGCAAGGATTCTCAAAATTTAGGAGATGAATGAATGGAAACTACAAGTAGCTTGCAGTTGTCTAGAAGTCTTCCAGAAGAGCAGGGCATATCATCAGCCGCAATATCCAGCTTTATTGATGCAGTAGAGACGCAAAGCTTAGGTCTGCATAGCTTCATGCTCCTTAGGCATGGGTATGTGGTCTCTGAAGGCTGGTGGTCTCCTTATAAGTCCGATCTTCCACATATGCTATTTTCCCTTAGCAAAAGCTTCACCTCAACGGCAATCGGGATTGCGGTCACAGAAAAGCTAATCACACTCGACAATTCAGTCATCTCCTTCTTCCCTGAAGAGGCTCCTGCGACTATCACTGACAATCTATCCAACATGACAATCAGACATCTATTGATCATGGGTACCGGGCATGTCGTGGATACTATGGACACACTTCATAAAAGTGCAGACGGGAATTGGGTTAAAGCTTTCTTCTCAGTCCCAGTGGAGAAACAACCAGGTACACATTTCCTATATAATACCGGCGCCTCTTACATGCTGTCCGCGATCCTTCAACGAGTTACTGGCCAAACACTGCTAGAATATCTAGAACCGCGTCTGTTCGCTCCGCTCGGTATTCACGGAGCAACTTGGCAGTCTTGTCCACGTGGAATTAACACGGGGGGATTTGGCTTAAGCATTACCACAGAGGATATCGCTAAATTCGGCCAGCTTTACTTACAAAAAGGGATCTGGAATAATCAACGAATCCTGCCTGAACAGTGGATTAATGAGGCAACTTCCAAACACATTTCCAATGGCGAAGGCGATCATGACTGGGCGCTCGGATATGGTTATCAATTCTGGAGATGCCAACACGGAGCCTACCGCGCCGATGGCGCATTCGGACAACTCTGCGTTGTTCTTCCCGATCAGGATGCGGTAATTGCTATTACTGCCGCTTCAAATAGTATTCAAGGTATTTTGAATGCAGTGTGGGAGCATTTATTACCCAATATGAAAGATGTCCCTCTTCTGGAAGAACAAGCATTAGCAGCCAAATTGGCAGACCAATTAAAAAACTTATCGATAGACCCTCCACAATTGCAGCGGTCATCTTTTCAAGAAAATCAATTGAATGGTATAACCTATACACTCGATGACAACCAATTTTCACTAGCTACTATCTCTATCTCTTTCAACAATGATGAAGCTGAAGTTACTTTAATAACTAAACTTGGTGAAAAGAATGTCATTCGATTAGGCCGAGGACAATGGCTCGAAAGCTTTGCACTCATCCTGGAGCCTTTCATGAACCGGATTATGTCCAGCTTTACTTGGACTGCAGAAGATCAACTTAAATTGTCCTTGCTATTTGTTGAAATGCCTTTCTTAATTACACTTGATATTAATATTCTAGAGAACATGCTTATCCTTAAGCAGCGGATTAATGTGAATATGGGACCGCTTGAATTCGATGATATAATCGGAAGAATACAATAGGTATAGTTAATAAAAGAAAGGCCGCTTCGTCCTATGCAGGAACTTAGCGGCCTTATATCACTTTTTTTATTCCGAAAAATCAGCTAGCTTCAACATGACTGGGCAATGATCACTACCCATGATCTGACAATCAATTTGGGCATCAATTACATTAGGTGCAAGTCTAGAAGAAGCTAAGAAATAATCAATTCGCCAGCCCACATTCCGCTCTCTCACCTTCGGCATATAAGACCACCATGAATACACTCCCTCAAGCTCCGGGTGAAGATATCTGAACGTATCTATGAAGCCCGACTCAAGCAGTGTACTCATTTTCCCTCTCTCTTCATCCGTAAAACCGGAGTTCCCACGGTTAGCCTTTGCATTCTTGATATCAATATCTTCATGGGCAACATTTAGGTCTCCACAGACAACAACTGGTTTACGCTTATCCAGTTCTAAGAGATAATTACGGAAACGGTCCTCCCATTCCATTCTATATGCCAATCGAGACAGATCTCGTTTGGCATTAGGCGTATAGACGTTGACCAGATAAAAATGTTCGAACTCTAATGTAATGATCCGGCCTTCTGCTTCTTCATCTTCTTCCATCCCATATCTCGCAGAGATCGGCTTGATTTTAGAGAATATTGCCGTACCGGAATAGCCCTTCTTCACTGCGTAATTCCAATATTGATCGTATTCTTCGCCATGCTCCAGTGTAATTTGCCCTTCCTGAAGCTTTGTTTCTTGAACACAGAAGATATCCGCATCTACTTCTTTGAAATAGTCATTAAACCCTTTTTTGACACATGCCCGAAGGCCATTAACATTCCATGATACCAGCTTTATCATCGGCTTTTCTCCTTGCATTTTGCTTTAGTTATACTATTACTGCGGTTATTATATCACTATAGTGAGCTGACGGGATATGTATAGCAGCAAAAGCCGCACCTCTCTCCATTGCGGAGAATTGGTGCAGCTTTTGGTTAATTCATACGCTAGCTAACTTATAGACCAATTGCTGTAGCTGTGAATGTAATAGGGCCTTTTATTTGAATTACACTTCCAGCATTATTACTATTAGCAAATAGAACACCCAGTGTATAAATTTGAGTTCCCGGCAGTCCACCATCCACAGCAAGCACGTTTACAATCTGAAGGTTGTTACCAGGTTCGAAGAATCGATTGAGCGGGCTACTGTATACTTTTGTAGCACCTCTGTAAATATCTACGCGAATATCATCTGTAAATGAAAAACTATCAACACCGAAACTCGCTTTTAGCTCAACTCTCGAACGATAAGTTGCAGGATTAGCCGGATCAAGAAATACAGAGGTAGTAGTTATTCCTTGACCAACACCAACCGCCAATACTGGACCATCAACAGTTAAAAACGTAGAACCATAATCAATAATTGACGCCATTCTTAACACTTCCTTTCAAGGTTATACAACATTCTATGAAAATGAACTGAACCTTGAATGGATATATCATATGGGAGAATAGTATATTTTTATCATAGATTTATATCCTAATCATTCAACATCCGTGATACAATAACCAAATTGACACTATACAAATATCATTAAATACGTGAGGTAAAGAGACTTATGAATGCACCAACACTATTACGAGGGTTTAACTTTTTGTATTTTGCGTTGCTGGCTATGTTTATTCCTTTTCTGCCAGTCTATTTAGGGGAGCAGGGTCTTAACCCGGCGCAAATTGGATTCATTATTGGTACTGGAGGGTTTGTTACCATTATTGCTCAACCCTTATGGGGGATGATCAGTGACAAAACAAGAACGATCCGCAAAGTGCTGTTAATTCTGTTGTTATGCTCTGCGGTGACGGGATACTTTTTATTCGATTCTAGCAGCTACGTGCGACTTATTCTTTTTGCGATGCTGCTCTATTTCTTCTTAATGCCTATCGATCCGCTAGCTGAAAGCCTGAATTTCCGGATCTCTGAGGCAGCTGGAATTAGTTATGGTTCGATACGTACATACGGTGCTTTAGGGTACGGTGTTATGGCCTTACTCACAGGTTATGTGATGAGTTATTTCGGTTCACAAGGGATGGCCTTGCTGTTCGTCGCGATTAGTCTTACAAGCTTCGTAGTCAGCTGGTTCATGCCAGATGCTCCTGTGACCGGTAAACCGGTCACACTTGACAGCCTGAAGCATTTTCTTAGCAACAAAGAAACACTGCTATTTCTAGTGCTCATCTTTATTAGCTCCGTTCCCGCACGAATGAACGATACCTTCCTTGGAGTTTATATTCGCGAGCTTGGTGGCAGTCCTGAATTAGTTGGTCAATCGTTCTTTATCGCCGCAATGAGTGAAATTATTGTGTTCGCCTTAAGCTTTTGGTGGCTGCGCAAAGGAAAAGAGCTAATCATTATTTCGATTTCTGGAGCCTTTTATTTTCTTCGATTCTTTATTTCGGCCTGGATTTTGGATCCGCATTTATTAGCTTATCTACAGATTCTACAAATCCTTACCTTCCCGGTATTCTACTCTGCAGCTATTCAGTATCTATATAGTATTGTACCTGTGGAATGGCGTGCTACGGGTCAAACTGTGTTGGCGCTACTGTTCTTCGGTGTATCAGGAATTCTCGCCTCTTATGCAGGTGGAGCATTATATGAAGCCTTTGGAGGTAAGGTCCTTTATTTAACAATTTCCGTGATGTCATTTATCGGTATGCTGTTCGGATTGATATTGTACAGAATCTATGGAAGTAAACACGCTAATAAAAAGAATATAGCCACTCATTAATCTTCCAGCATTCAATAGTCTTACACTTCAAATTCATGCACTGTTGTTCGCAGCACTCTAGTTGATAATTCAGCTAGAGATGCTTTTCTATGAACTTCTACCTAAGTCATTCTTTATGCTGCTCCATAAGCTGCTTCAGTTTGATTTCAGTATTTGAATCCGCGGCAGGCGTATAAATACTACAACGTAAATCTGTGCTGCCTTGAACCTGTAGTGAGGTTAAATGAAATAACATTTTCCCTGCTTTGGCATGTCTGAATTCCAATAGCACATCTGGAGCAGAGCTTACACGACTTTGTTCCCACATTTCATTAAACGCTGGATGCAGTCCCTTTAATTCCTCAATAAATTCATCGTACCAACGATCCTCTACATATTGTCCGTAATAAGCTCTGAAGATGGATAGATAACCACTTACGAATTGTTCCCAATTTACAGCTAAACGTCTGAACTCCTTACGAACAAATAACAAACGAATCATGTTTCTCTCCTCGATGGGCAACTTAGAGAAATCTAGAAACACATGTGCTGCAGCCTCATTCCAACCTACAATCCCGCAACGTCGGTCTGAAATAATCGTAGGACAAGTCTTAAGCTCCTGTAAAATTTTCTGTAGAGAAGGACTAATTACTGAGGATTCCTCTTGCAGAAATAGAACGTTCCCTGTTCCAGTCTCTAGTGCTAGTGCAAAAAGATATTTCCGCTCATCATTAGTTAGCTTTAGGGCAGTCGCAATACAGTCCAGAACAGACGAAGATACTTTAATAGCCCTGCCCTGTTCTAGCCACGTATACCAGGTACTGCTTACCCCCGCTAACTGTGCAACCTCTTCCCTGCGAAGTCCAGGCGTTCTCCTACGTGTGCCTTCTGGCAGTCCAACAGAGCTGGGTGAGATCGCAGCACGGCGTGCTTTTAAGAAATCTGATAATGCCTGCAATCTCGTCTGATTAGCCACGCTTCCTCTCCTCTCTGTTACATTCTTTAGTATAGTACAAATTATACTATGATAAACGATAACTTGTAATAGGATAAAATAAGTGGAAAAATACCTATATACACTTCTTGAGGAGGTTCATTATGGAACGCGTAGTTATTACAGGTATGGGCTTAATCTCGCCCCTTGGAAATACAATAGAACAATTCTGGGATCGTCTAGTTTCTGGTGAGTCGGGTATTTCCCCAATCACTTCATTTGATACCTCTAACTTTAAGACAAAGATCGCGGGAGTCGTGCATGATTTCGATGCGGAGGCCAGATTTGGCCGTAAAGAAGCACGCAGAATGGATAGATTTAGTCAGTTCGCCCTGGCAGCCGCTGAAGATGCCTGGACACATTCCGGTCTACAGCTTGATAAGATTGACAAGGAACGTCTCGGGGTTTATGTAGGATCAGGCGTTGGTGGAATTCAAACCTTGATGGAACAAGGGAATGTGCTAAAGGGCCGCGGACCAGATCGGGTCAGCCCCACTTTAATTCCCATGATGATCTCTAATATGGCTGCGGCGATGATCAGCATTAAATTAGGAGCTTTAGGTCCTACAATGTCTCCAGTAACTGCCTGCTCTATTGGAAATACGGCAATCGGTGAAGCCTTCCGGTTGATCCGTTATGGAGGTGCCGACATCGTAATTGCTGGTGGATCAGAAGCAGCCATTACTGAAATCTCTTTAGCCAGTTTCGGCAATGCCACCTCCTTATCCACTCGAAATGAGGAGCCGATTAAGGCGAGTCGGCCTTTTGACGGGGAACGTGACGGATTTGTTATCGGTGAAGGTGGCGGAATAGTTATTCTGGAATCACTTTCTCATGCGCAGCGTAGAAACGCCAAGATTCATGGAGAGGTTATCGGTTATGGTGCCAGCTCTGATGCCTATCATATGGTCGCCACCCATCCAGAAGGAATTGGTGCTTATCAAGCGATGAAGCTGGCACTGAATGAAGCTAATCTCCAGCCCGAAGAGGTGGATGTAATTAGTGCTCATGCCACGAGTACAGTAGTAGGTGACCGCTCCGAGACCCTTGCGATAAAGAAGTTATTCGGTGATCAAGCCTACCAGATTCCCGTAACCGCTAATAAGTCCATGACTGGACACGCCTTAGGGGCGGCCGGTGGCCTAGAAGCCATTGCCCTAATTAAGAGCATTCAAGAAGGTATCATCCCCCCTACCATTAATCAGGAGGTCAAAGATTCCATCTGTGATCTGGATTATGTCCCGAACATTGCGCGAAAATCTGATCTTACTATAGGCATGTCTAATTCCTTTGGTTTCGGTGGGCATAATGCTGTCATTGTGATTCGAAAGTTTGAAGATTGACCACTCATCCATAAAACGGGGTTCCAGCTTAGTCATTTTCAGGACTAATTGGAACCCCGTTTCTACTGCCAATTTCAAAAAAATCTATTATTCCATCTTTGATACGTGGCTCCCCCAGATAGAGATACCTTCCTTGGAAACCGCAGTAAACGTCATAACGTTTCTAGCTGTTGCTTCATTCCACTCTTTCAGGAACACCCCATTATAAGTAGAACCGTCAATGGTAAGCTCAGCAGTATGATCATCAATAAGCTTCCATTTCCCTTTTACTGCTCCTTTAATCTTACCGCTTTTAGTGAATTCAATCAGCTCCGACTGCACGATATCAGCCGTAATGTCTTTGTTATGGTTAACATATTTATATTCGCCTGAAATTTGCTCTTTTGTGTATTTCTCTATGCTCTCTCCGCCATAGCGGTGCGGGGCTACAACCGGCCAACCCTCACTGTTCATAAACATCTGATGAACTCTTACCTCATGCTTTTCTCCACGATTCGGGAACCGTGTATGGAAGATCAGATAATACTTGCCATTCTCTTCATCATAAAACGCTGAGTTATGACCTGGTGATACATATCCTTCTCCACTCACTGGCAGCTCGTCATCTGTATTCAAGAATTCGAAATTCCCCATTAGCTTCACTCCATAAGGAGCATATGCTGGATCATCGAACAATATGGATGGCGATCCTTGTGCATTAATCATATCTTGACCCTCAGAATCTTCGAAAGGTCCATCAGGCGCCTTTGAACGAGCTACACGGATGTTATATCCACCGTCTGCAGCCAAACCACCGTAGGATAGGAACAGATAGTAGTAATCCGTTTCCGGACTGTACAGCATATATGGAGCTTCTATCCGAGCATGGTTCGCACCCAGAAGCTTTTTGCCATAACCTTGATCTGGCAGCGGGAAGCCTGTATTAGCATCTAGTTCCATAATAAAAATACCACCGGAGTAAGAGCCATAGACCATCCACAGCTTCCCTTCTTTATCAAAGAACACATCCGGATCTACTACATTCGGCTTTTGAGTGGCATCATATATTTCTCCATCATCACCCTTGCCCATCATACCTGACTTCAGAATGATTCCTTTATTCTTATAAGGTCCCTCAATATTGTCCGACACAGCTATGCCGAGTGCAGACAACGGGGAATCCCCTTTACAAGCATTGTAATACATATAGTATTTGCCATCCGCCAATTGGATAACATCGGGTGCCCATAAGGTATCCGTCTGTGCCCATTTTAATGCTTCAGCAAACTCCTCTTTGACATTAGGAATGAGAACGTTTCCTTCCACCACCCCAGAGGACAGCTGAGTCCAAGACATCAGATTATTTGATTTAGCAGATGCTAAATGAGAGCCGAACACATAGTATTTGTTATCTGTCATAATGATCGACGGATCATGTACAGATACATTTTTGAAGACAGGCTGCGCAGAGTCAGCTACGTTATTTGTGTTGCTGGAACTAGCTGAATTGGCATTGCACGCGGTTACTGCTAATAATGAAACGCTGATCATTGTAGTCATAATTGCTTTTCTCATCGTTATACCCCCTATGTATGCCTTTTCATTTTGAAACGAAAACGAACAATAGTCAATCCTTTTATTTAATTAAGTTCGTATTAATTCATATTTATTTAAATAATAGTGAACATTCATACACATAAAAAAAACGCCAAGCCATCGAAATGGCCTGACGTTTCCTTTTATATTTTTCGTAAAATAATCTGTTTAATTAGCGCCTTCTTGTACCAAAACTGGCTCTGGATAAGCATTCTTAAGCACACGTTGTCTGTTCTTAACAACTGCCGGCGGTTCCACCTGAGGAGCCATCGGATGCATTAGCCAAGACTTCACCATATGGGTATCCGAAACCTTATACATTGGAGGCTCTTTCTCCATATCGATTTGCATAGCGTAAGTGGAACGTAGTGCGAAAGCATCGCCCTTAGGCGGTTTGATCAAATCTGGAGGAGTACCAGGAATTGCTGTTAGCAAAGATCCTTTGCTCTCTAGACTTGGCATGGAAGCTAGCAAGCCCCAAGTGTATGGGTGTCTTGGATCGTAGAAGATCTCTTCCGCTGTTCCCATTTCAACAATTTGTCCAGCATACATTACAGCTACACGATCTGCCATTCTTGCTACAACCCCGAGATCATGGGTGATAAAAATAATAGCCGTATCAATCTTCTTCTGCAATTCCTTCATCAAATCAAGGATTTGTGCTTGGATGGTTACGTCGAGCGCAGTAGTCGGCTCATCCGCAATCAGAAGCTTAGGGTTCGCAGCAAGTGCCATTGCAATAACAACACGTTGACGCATACCACCACTGAATTCATGTGGATATTGATTGAAGCGACGTTCTGGAGAAGGAATACCTACAAGATTGAGAAGCTCAATCCCACGTTTATTCGCATCAGCCTTAGAGATGTTCTCATGTTTAAGCAGCACTTCAGTAATTTGTCTGCCGACCTTCATCATTGGGTTCAGAGAGGTCATCGGATCTTGGAAGATCATACCGATCTCTTTACCGCGGATCTTCTGCATCTGCTTCTCTGTCTTGCCAATCAAATCTTGTCCATCGAATAGAATCTGTCCGCGTTTATATTCTCCTGGTGGTGTAGGAACTAGCTTCATAACCGCTTGTGAGGTTACACTTTTACCCGAACCTGACTCCCCAACAATCGCTAGAGTTTCACCTTTATCTACATGGAAGCTAACACCACGGATCGCTTGTACCTCTCCGCCGTGTGTTTTGAATGATATCGCTAAGTCTTTTACCTCTAAAAGGCGCTCCATCTTGTCACCCTCTCATTTCCTCGTCAATTATGATAATGATTCTCAGCATGTTGTAAGCAATAAGTATTATTTTATCTAGTTTTAAGGGTTCTAGTCAAGATTTTTCTGAAAAAAATACGGCTAACCTCACACTTTAGTACTAGATCTAATTATTGCGTGCTCAATAGTTGCGATAGCTCCTCTTTAAAATACGCAAATAGAGAATAAGGAAGAACTACTAGGTACTGCTAAATACAATAAATGGTATGGAAGGAATACTGCCATGATTCTAAAGCCCACTATCAAAATATACACGAATAATACAACCAAAGCAAAAGTTACATGGTCATGTACATCAGTAAGCAATGCTATTTGTGCATAAATGATCATGAAACAAACGTAGTATCGACAGCGGCTACAGCAAACTTACGGTATCAATATGTACACTCAGCCGTTCAAATATAAGAATTCTCCCCTACTGTTGCTCAGTCTCCCTATCTTTCATGTTGTAGTTGTGTCAAAAATGTGTTAATTCATGAACCGCTTCCAGCCCTCAAGCAGATTATCATGCGCCCACTCAAGGTGACCTTGGCTATCGTACTTACGCGAATAACACTCGATGAAGTAAATTAAGTCGATATATAAGTCGTAGAGTTTTTTACGGGCATGTTCGTTTGGGCTGTCGAAGCTATACCCGTAACCTCTGCAGAAATGCTCTGAATTCTCAATATAGCGAAAATAATATTCCATAAGTGGATCGCCCCAAAGTGCCCGTTCCCAATCAATCAATGCAACAATGCGGCCCTCTCGCACAAACACATTACCATCCCATAAATCCCAATGTATTAGACGAGGCTCAACGACTGCGTCCATAACATGTAAGTGACTTTTGATCTCTGCCTCAACAGTTTCTAACGGAATGGGCATTTCTACCTTTAAACGACGTGCATCTTCAAGCAGATTCATTATCAAATGCTTAAAAGTTTCCCGCCATGAAGTTCCTTTTACTGGTGTGGACGCACTAAATAATCCGAAACGCTCACCAGAAATTTCATTAATTAAACGGGAATAACGACCTAACTCTTCCTCAATACTTATTCTCTGCTGCGAGCTTAGCGCTTCCTTAATTTCATTATAGGGCTGGCCAACTATTTTCTCCATGAAAAAAAACTCACTTGAAATCATTTCTTTACTGTTATCATAAGCGTATACCTCAGGCACAGGTACTGTCCCTTTTGACTTCATCAGTCGCATCGCCGCAACCTCTACAGACATAATATCATGCTCGTAACTAAGGGTATCTGCTTCAGCTGACGGTGCTATCTTAAGAATCATGTCTCTTCCATTTGATAATAAAAGGTCATATGCTGCGTTAAAATAACCACCTGTCAGTTCAGTACTTCGCTGAATGCTCACATGGCTTCCAAAAGTAGCACCTACCAAATCATTCTGTTGCTCTGTCGTTAATTTTGTTTTAGTAAAGCTCTCCAAGATCTCACCACCATAATGAAATAAGTATCAAAGGATAAACAATCCTTCTCCATTTGATTGAAAATTGTTAAAATTAGAACAAACGAGTCTCATTAGCCTGCTTTTCATGAAAGAGAGGAAACGATTAACATGATTATTAAACCTAGAACACGCGGCTTTATCTGTACTACCGCACATCCGCAAGGTTGCGCTCGTCAAGTAGAGCGGCAAATCGAATATATCCAGACACAACCCGAGATCAAAGGACCACGCAAGGTGCTTGTCATTGGCGCCTCTACAGGATATGGCCTCGCCTCACGGATTACAGCCGCCTTTGGGGCTGGAGCCAGCACAGTAGGCGTCTACCGCCAGAGCAGCAGCAACGGAGCCCGTACAGCCTCTGCTGGATGGTACAATTCAGCAGCCTTTGAGGAACTTGCAGAGAAAGCAGGTCTTCAATCCTACAGCGTAACCGGTGATGCCTTCTCCAAAGAAACTAAGGATAGAACCATACAGCTGATTCGCAGTGAATTGGGACAAGTTGATCTAGTCATCTACAGCGTTGCTTCAGCCCGTCGAACAGATCCTGTGACGGGTGAAGTTTATAACTCCGTAATTAAACCTATAGGAGATACCTACACGAATAAAACCGTAAACTTTCATACGGGTGAAGTTAGTCAAATTTCTATTGAGCCTGCTACAGACAAAGAAATCGATGATACCATTCGAGTGATGGGTGGTGACGATTGGCAGCTTTGGATTGAAGCTCTTCATCAAGCCGGAGCTTTGGCCGATCATGCCACCACCATCGCATTCTCATATATCGGGCCGGAGATTACCCAGTCTGTATATCGTAAGGGAACGATTGGACGCGCAAAAGATCATCTAGAATTAACAGCACACACTCTTAACGATGAACTATCTAGTATAGACGGTCGAGCCTATGTAGCAGTTACGAAAGGACTGGTCACACAGTCTAGCTCAGCAATTCCTGTCGTCCCCCTGTACACTTCTGCGCTATACAAAGTCATGAAAGAGAAAGGACTTCATGAGGGTTGTATTGAGCAAACCTATCGGTTGTTTGCAGAACGTCTTTATGCGATCGAAGGGACTTCTGTGGACGAAGAAGGGCGTATCCGAATCGATGACTGGGAGATGTCCCCGGATGTACAGGATCAAGTAACTCAAATCTGGGATAAACTCACGACAGACAATATCTATGAATTGACAGATCTAGAAAGCTACAAACAGGAGTTTTTCCAGTTATTCGGATTTGAGACTGAGGGTGTAGATTATGAAGCTGAGACTGATCCAGACGTAACGATTACCAATCAGCGGTAAACAATACATTATGTTGCGGACTATCTTCTAGCAGATGTTAGTGGTTGCTCAAGTGCATACAAATCTTCTTCAATGGAAATCATCTTTTGCTCAATCACTTTACGGGCATCTGCCAGTGCCTGATTATAAATATAAGGTGAGAGTTCTTTGAGCATAAAATCAAGAAGATTCTCACTTGCTAATTGGCCAATTTCGCTAGACAGCTCCGTTTCAAAATAATCCTGAATGCTGGATGTAATTTGTAGTTTGTGTTCTCTCTGTATTTTTATCGGCTGCATGATCGTCCTCCAATTTGTATGGTTTAAAATTCAGATTATTAATACAGGAAAAATGACGTGCTTGCGCACGTCATTTCTTATATCTATACCCTTTAATCTAAACCCACCACATTTCTGCTAGTGGCTCCTCAATCAATACTTGTTGAAGATTACTTACAGCTTTGGAGAAGCCTTCTTCCACAGACATCAATCCATCTTCATGCTCAATACTGACCACATAATCATATCCTACCAAACGAAGAGCGCTCATAATATCAGCCCAAGTCTTAAGATCATGTCCAAAGCCAACCGAACGGAACTGCCATGCACGGTCAAGCATTTTGGTATAGGATTGCATATCAGTTAAGCCATGCATATTGACATTGACTGGATCAATAACTGTATCTTTAGCGTGGAAGTGATGGATTGCGCCTTGACGGCCTAAAATATGAATTGCCTGCACCGGATCAATTCCTTGCCACCACATATGGCTCGGATCAAGGTTAGCTCCAATTACTTCACCCGCAGCTTCTCTCAACCGCAGTAGAGTAGCAGGTGTGTGAACGGAGAATCCGCCGTGCAGCTCAAGACCAACCTTCACATCATGCTCTGCGGCAAAGGCTCCCCATTCAGTCCAGTAAGGAATCACTTTATTTTCCCATTGCCAATCCAGAATTTCTTGATAATCATTTGGCCATGGAGCTACCGGCCAGTTCGGATACTTGGCACCCTCATGATCACCTGGACAGCCAGAGAACGTATTAACGACTGGAACTCCTAGCTTCTGCGCCAATTTGACCGAGTTCACAAAGTCCTCATGATCCTTCTGGGCAAGCTCTTTTTGTGGGTGTAGGGGATTTCCGTGACAGCTCAATGCACTGATCGTCAATCCACGGGATTCCACAGCATGTTTGAATTCTTTCAATGCTGTCTCATTCTCGAGAAGCATCTTAGGATCACAATGGCTGTTACCAGGATTCCCTCCTGTACCAATCTCTACCGCCTTTAGTCCTTTGGACGCTACATAATCAAGAGCATCCTCCAGCTTGCGACCCCCAAACAAGACCATAAATACTCCAAGTTTCATTGTAAGTCACCTCTTTTGCAAATAGTTTACTTACCTTCACCATACATATCGAAGTCTTTTACTACTTGATTCTTCTCAGCAGATTCAAAAATAGCTTCAATCAAATTCTGAACACGCATTACTTCGGCATTCTTAACGATCGGCTCAGCTGTTCCCTCAATAACGGCTGCGAAATTGTCATAGAAGCTAGAGCCTAGCTCCGCAGGTTGAGGTAAAGCTTCTGTAATCGTAGCCCCTTCTGAAGGAGGCGCCATAGTTTTAGTTAATCCAACACCAGCACGTATAGGCTTAGGCTCGATCTTTTCACCTTCATTGTTTCTGGTTACTAAACGTCCAGTTAAAGACCAATCTTCGATAATACCCGTTCCTTCAATACCCTTCACATACCATCTAGGCAGCGTAATAAAGTTAGTTGTCCCAACCTCAACGATAGCTTTAATTCCATTCTCAAATTGCAGGATGGCCTCAAAGCCATCATCTACATCATTGCCTAGAATAAAGCTCAGACTGCTGCTCACACTGATGACTTTGCTATCGATCATAAATAAGAGCTGATCTAATAAATGAACGCCCCAATCTAGCAGCATTCCTCCACCTTGTGCCTTGACATGGCGCCAGTCTCCTGGAATACCATTCGCTCCGTGTACGCGAGATTCAAGCTGGAACAAAGAACCGATGGTCTCTTGATCATACATTTTTTTGATGGTTAAGAAATCCTCATCCCAACGTCTGTTCTGATGTACCATGAATACACGTCCTGCTGCATCCGCAGCATCCAGCATATCTTGAAGCTCTTCCTTGGACATAGCGACTGGCTTCTCACAAATAACATGTTTGCCAGCTTGTAGCGCACGTATAGCGATTTCTTTGTGTACATCGTTTGGTGTCGCAATAAGAACAATCTCAACTGCAGGATCTGCTAATACTTCTTCATAACTTTCATATACCTTGTAACCAGCATTGATGGAGTCCGCACGACGTGCTTCAAGCAAGTCGTATGTCCCTACCACTTCTAGGGAGTTAGTCTCCTTAATTAATTTCGCGTGATAACTTCCCATTCCACCAAAGCCAACGATGACTACGGAATGTATCTTTGAGCTCATGACTTCCACTCCTACTTCCCTATTAATTATCTGATGTGCCGTCAAAATACACAGCGCGACCTGTACGTGAAGATTCATAAATAGCTTCCAAGATTTGAGTAACAACGAAGGCCTGCTCAGGTTTAACTACAGGTTCCTTGTCTTCTCTAACCGCCTCAAGCCACAAGCGAGCTTCACGATCAGATTCATTTTCCTGTCCACCATCAAAGAACGCTACTCCACCAGCAGACAAGTCTACTTTGGTCTCATACAGACGTCCACCACGGTCACCGTTTAGGCGCAGACCATCCTTCATATCTGCACCACCTTCTGTACCTGCAAGAAGCGTCTGAGCTTCTCGATACTCAGATACATTTAGTGCCCAGCTAGATTCAAGTACAATTGTAGCACCATTTTCCATGGTAATAAATCCAAAAGCTGAATCTTCTACCTTAAATTGCTCAGGATCCCAAGGACCAAAGGCATTTCCAGCGTTCTTTCGGTTACTCAGCTTATGGAAAGACGAGCCCATAACACTGCGTGGTTTATAATTATCCATCATCCATAAAGTAAGATCAAGTGCATGCGTACCGATATCGATCAGTGGGCCGCCGCCTTGCTTTTCTTCATCCAGGAACACGCCCCAAGTAGGAACCGCACGACGACGAAGGGCAATTGCTTTTGCATAATAGATATCACCTAGTTCGCCGTTTTCGCAGAGTGCTTTAAGGTATTCACTATCCGAACGATAACGGTTCTGGTAAGCGACAGACAACTTCATCCCCGTACGCTTCGCAGCATCCAACATTTCTTGTGCTTGGGCAGTGGTTTTAGCCATTGGTTTCTCGCACATTACATGGTTACCTGCTTCCAATGCAGCAATAGTAATCACGGAGTGACTGTCATTTGGTGTACATACATGAACAATATCAAATCCGCCAGCTTTCAAAAGCTCAGTGTAATCTGTATAAACAGCAGCGCCTTCAGCGCCATAAGTCTGAGCGGCTTTCTGTGCACGCTCTTCTATGATATCGCAGAAAGCTACCATTTCAGCATCCTTCTGACGTGACAAACTTGGCATATGTTTCCCATTTGCGATACCACCGCAACCTACAATAGCAATTCTCAACTTATTAGACATTAACTTTTCCTCCTTGATTTGCGTATGCTTTTACCCATTTCAAACTATCTTCTACACTTTCTAATGGTGAACGACTACAGAAATCCTGCTCTACTACCGCCCACTCCACATTTGCCTGTACAGCTGCATTTAAAATTGCAGTAAGGTTCACTTCACCTTCACCTAGTACAACAGTTTCCGGAGAGCCGTCTTCTTTTTTCTTCAAATCCTTTAGATGGATGATCGGCAGTCGACCTGCGTATTTATTGATATATTCAACTGGATCATAGCCTGCATGATGTACCCAGCAAGTATCCATTTCCACTTGCAACAGGTCAGCCGGCACCTCTTCAAACAATCCATCAAAAGCAGTACGGTCACTATCACCATATTTATCTGTTAACTCGAAATCATGATTGTGATACAGAAGAACTGCTCCGCCCGCTTTGCACTTTTCTCCAATTACCTTCAGATTCGCGGCAACCTCTTCATAGTTACGTTGTTCTTCTGACAAATAAGGAACAATCAAATTTGGATTTCCAATCTCAAGATTGTAAGAGATCTCTGCTTCTGTATCATTCAACAATGCGTCATATGGACGATGTGCGCCGAGCGCAACCAGTCCAAGCTCATTTAGCAATTGTTTAACTTCTGCTGCAGTGCGGCCGAAATAGTGAAAAAACTCTACGCCTTTATATCCAAGGGCTGCTACCTTACGCAGTGTTCCTTCAAAATCCTGTTCCAATTCTTCTCTAAGCGTGTACAATTGCAGACCTATCTTCAGCATTTTCTAATCACTCCAATGGGTTTAGGGTTAGCTTACTAATTCATTTAAACTTCTTTCTGCTGCTCGTCCCCAAAGAGATCAACAGCAGCAATCACTTGAACAATAATGCTGTTGCAGAATTGACTAATCTGATTCCCATTAGTTTCCTTCAACTGCCATCCTTGTTTGCATAGCTAATATCGACTCCGTATAGCATGGATGGTCGATTTCTTTCTTTATTGCTTAGGTACATAGTAATATGAAAGCGTATATAATAAAATGAATAATATGATTAAAACATGAACAATCTGATTATCATTTCTAGACATCAAGGAGGACACATGAATCAATCAACTACCTGTCACGTTTTATCTGCTGGATTTTCCTTTCACCGCAAACCTTTTCATATGTCACATAGCCATGGAAATCAGAACTATTTAATTCGTCTGCAAACAGAGGGCCGAAGCCGAGCAATGATCGACGGTGTGATGACTCCAGTGGAGAGCGGCGATATCATGCTGTTTGCTCCTAATGATCCTTACTATTTAATCATTGATAAGGAAGAGTATCCTGTAGGTAAGCCGCGGATTGAAAGCGGAGATTATCATATTTTTTGTGAAGGAACTTGGATTGTTGAATGGTGGGAACGTGCTCAGAGACCCTCACTCTTAAGTGTGCCACTGAGTGAGAATTTCCTCGGCTTATTTCGTCAGCTGATTCTTGAGCACAGACGTCTTTCCGATTTCTCACCAGCGATATCTGCCTGTTATCTGCAAATCCTGTGTATGGAAATCGACAGACTCATTACAGATCAGCCAGCGATTACGCCTAAAGGCTATCTAGCTTACCGAATGAAGCAATATGTTGAGGAGCATGCTACCTTACCTTTTCTGTTGGAGGATGTTGCCGCACATGTAGATATTTCCGTCTCCCGTGCCGTTCATTTATTTAAGGAGGCCTTCGGGACCAGTATTATCAAATATGTAAATGATGTCCGGCTAGAGATGGCAAGAGAACGAATAACCTTCAGCCCGATGCCGCTGGAGCAAGTAGCAGAAACCTGCGGTTTCGCGAACTATACTTATTTTCACCGTGTATTCCGAAGTCGTTTCGGCATGTCCCCTAGACAGTACCGTGTACACAGCAGAACTCAAGTATAATATAGAGGTGAATTGCATCAACAAGCAAAAACGCCTACAGCGTCCCTAAAGGACGGTAAGCGTTTTTGCGAGAAATATATGGATAATGTATTGTGTGAAACGTAAACTTTCTTATATTTTGAAAATAGGGCTGTCCCTGTAGTAGATAAACTACTACGAGGATAACCCTCGCTTCTATATTCAAACAATAGTCATGTTAATGAGATGATTATTCTTTTTCAGCTGAAATAATCAGGAACATCGGTCTGCGATCCTCGTCCTTCATCCACGGATCATCGCTCATTTCATCAGAAGGCTTAGGCTCCTTAACTGCTTTGATAGCAAACCCGGCTCCAATCAAGTCATTGAAGTAGGTTGAAATTGTACGATGATATTTAATCACATTTTCTGTTAAGAAGGTCGTTTCACGCAATCCCTCAGACTGATAATGATCTACAGGCCAATGAAGACGATTGCCTTGGTCATCCACATACCAATCCTGTTCATTTCGAGAAGTAAAGATGGGATGCTCCACTGAAAATATAAAGCTGCCGCCTGGCTTAAGGTAAGTATGAACCTTGCGACAGATAGCTTCAAAAGACTTTACATAATGCAAGGCCAATGAACTGATGACCACATCAAATTGTTCGCTCGCAAATTCAATATCCTCAATCGGCATCTGGATATAAGAAATAGCTGGATCGTCTGTTTTTTCACGCGCTTCTTGAAGCATTTTTTCAGAGATATCTACGCCAACGACTGAGCTTGCCTGCTGCTCGCGTGCATATAGACAATGCCAGCCAAATCCGCAGCCTAAATCAAGAACACTTTTATTATGTAAGTCTGGGATCAGAGGTTGTAATACATGCCATTCTCCAGCTGCTTCAAGCCCACCAATGGAACGAGGCATTTGTTTATAGGCTGAGAAGAAATTCGTATCGTCGTATTTATTTTGTTTCATCAGTTATATATCTCCTATCCATAATGTCTTCCATCAGTATATTCTTAGCCATGATAACAAAAAATCTTATTTTCAGTATACTCATTGAAATGATCCCCGTACTTAGGGTATTAATTTTCTCTCTTACCTGTAAATTATGATCATGAATCTTGGCCCCATCACTTATTTTTTTTACACCAAAACGGTGACGAAATGGTAACGATCCAAACCGAAATATTCTTGTTTAAATAGTCCTATTGCTGATAGCCCTCCGCCCATAATCGAAACACTAAGCCTAACTCTGTGAAAGGAGAATCAGCTGCAATGATCAGCAATCCTATAGTCAGCCCTGCAAACGAAATGTGGTTTACAGAATCCAACATAGCAAGAATCAATCTCCAGTAATAGATATATTGACCGATTCGAACCCTCGTTTCCAACCCACAAAAAAATCCTCGCCTCGCAACAACAAAAGGAGTACCTGTGGCGTAAGCCGACGGGAATCGGATAATGTTCTTGTCAAATCGGTACAAGTTCTTGTCTTCAGAAATTGACAAGAACTTGTTCTGATAACTAAAATTTTCGGGAAGATTGTTGTATTTGTACAAAGATAATTAGCAGCCATTCGGAAATATACAACTATTAAGATTGTCTTGCTTCTTATGCTTCGCCAAGTTGTTCAGAAGCTACTAAGCGATGCGCTGATACAAGCTGCCCATCTGCATCCTTACCCCAAACCGAAATTTGAACTTGTTGTTCTGCTAAACCGCTCGTTGTAAAGACAAATTCGAAAGCATCAAAGTCAGCATAATAATTTTTTGTTAGAACTTGATTTGGATATATAGAAATTAACTCAAGTACATATAACGTTCTGGTCCCGATTAAGTAATATCCCTGAATCAAGATACTCGAGGTATCGACTAAGTCACGATTATCAATTTTGATAGTCAACTGTTGCGTCGGCCTTACATTACTGACCGGATTATTTTCTATTGGTCCGGTGGATAAAATCATTCTCTTTTTCCTCCATTCTATTATTTGTAGAATATGATTACAACCCGTGGGTTTTACCAACTCTCAGCTACTCTAAATACCACATCAACTGTATTCGAACCTCCCCCGCCAATATTTGCCACAGCTAATGTTACGGTTTGATTCTCAGGAAGCGTGAAGTCCAACAGTTCTGAAGAAGCTAGTATCCTGGTATCGCCTTTCCCGCCTCCTGTAACACCTTGAAACACCACTTCTCCCCCGGTAATCGTTGTGGACGTATTATTTACTAACAGAGCCGTCTCACTATCGGGAATGATCGTTGTAGCTGTGGGATAATTAACAAATGATCCATTTAGCGTTCCTCCCACAAGTACTTGATAGCTAAGATCTACGGATGAAATAATATTAATTTCTTCTAGATCCACCTGCACAGAATTGGTTCTAGCTGATCCCGATGGGAAAACTGCTTTTCTTGTAAATGATAGGACGGGTGTTAGTGTTGATGTGACGTTTGTAATTCTCCTCCTTTCCGAAGTCACTCTAAAGGTAGGATCATATTTTCCGATAATGCTATATTGTCTTCCTCCAACAAAAAGGCTGTAGGCTGCGGCGGTTCCGTTATTATCGATTTGTGCTCTTAATGGGAGATTGGGATCAATAAAACTCGTTTGACCTGTTGAGGAGAACCGATTTACGGTAATCACCTCTTGCGCTAAAGTGGACGGATTAGGGATGACTACTCTAAATTCGATCACTCCATACCCATACCAGGTAAAGACGATTTGAAATATATTGCCTTTAGATAGATTAAGCGTCGCTCCACTTGGACCAGTTCCATCTAATCGGTCTACATTCCATGAACTTTGAGGAATTGTTGTATCCGTTCCTCCTCTGCGTATGACCACGAATACATTTGTACTATTGACTCCAAAAAATGCTCCATTCTGATCGTCGAACAACCCCCATCGTCCAACCTGATTACCTGTTGGTAGCAATGGTATACGAACACCCATTCCAGCTTCCCCTGCAAAGCCCGGCTCGTACCTGCCTCTCAGTACACTTTCTAAAATGGCTGAATCTATTCCGATAGCGGTATTGCTTAAATTATATTCCGTAGCATTATTGGTAACCGTCCCACTCCCGGCAGTTGTAACAGCATCCCTTAGAGAGGATAGACCGTATACAGAAGTTAACTCCACGATTGGAGTTTTTTGTGATACCGTTAGCTCATCGAATTGTGAACTTACATTTGGGCCAATATTCGAGATGATAATATCTGACATCACACTTCCTCCTTTGCAGAAAGGGGGCGAAAATGAATCCCCCATGACTGTTGCTTTTTACCATTCCTCAGTAAGACTGAAGGTTGCCGTAACGGAATTCGTACCGCCGCTTAAATTCGCAACAGCTAAAGTAACAAATTCAGTATCTGGCAATTGAAAATCCAATAATGAAGCGGAAGCTAATATTCTTGCACTTCCCTCAACTCCGGCTGCTAAGCCTTGCAATAGTACTTGACCACCCGAAATTGTTGTTAGCGTGCTGTTAATTAGTAGAGCTGTCTCCGAAGTTGGGATATTAGTCGTCGCAGTTGGAAAGTTTGCAAAGGCTCCATTAATCGTTCCGCCTAATACGATCTGATAGTAAATATCATCTGAAGTGACAAGGTCAATCCCTTCTAGTCTGATACTTACTGAATTAGCCCTACCCGAACCTGGCGGGAAGGTTGCCTTTCTTTGGAAAGACAAAATCGGTGTAAGCGTTCCTGTTGCAGTTATGGTTCTTCTTTCGGAAGTAACTCTGAAAACGGGACTATATTTGCCCAATATGCTATATTGTCTTCCTCCAACAAATAAATTGAGTCCAGATGCCGTGCCATTATTAAAGATTTCTGCACGAAGAGGAAGATTAGGATCGGCCAGACTCGTTTGCCCATTCGGAGAGAATCGATGAACGATAATTACTTCTTGTGCTAAAGTCGTTGGATCAGGGATGACGACTCTAAATTCGACTACACCATACCCATACCAAGTAAACACGATTTGAAATATATTCCCTTTAGATAAAGTAAGTGTCGCACCACTTGGTCCTGTTCCATCTAATTTATCCACGTTCCAAGCTGCTTGAGGAATAACAGTGTCAACGCTTGCTCTTCTGATCGCTACAAATATTCCATTCGCTACGCTCTGGCCAAAGAATAAGCCGTTCTGATCGTCAAAAACGCCCCATCTCACCACTTGGGCTCCTGTCGGAGCAACCGGCAAACGGATACCTATTCCCGCTTCTGCGGCAAAACCTGATTCATACCTTCCTCTCTCCGAGCTTTGAAGGATAGCAATATCAGGTCCGGATGCGGTTGTAGTTAATTGAAACTCCGTATTATTACTTCCTACTGTAGCTCCTCCCAATGTGGAAACAATGTCTCTTAGGTTGGATAATCCATATACCGAAGTCAACTCAATGAGCGGCGTTTTTTCATTTGTTCTTAATTCGCTAAATTGGGAGCTAACATTTGGTCCTATTCCAACGATGGTAGCAGTAGGATCAATCGTACCAGTGGCTCCGGTAACTCCAGTTGATCCAGTAACACCCGTTGCACCTGTTACTCCAGTGTCTCCAGTGGCTCCAGTGGCTCCTGTAACTCCTGTAGCTCCAGTAGCTCCGGTAACTCCTGTAACCCCTGTAACTCCTGTAACTCCTGTATCTCCTGTAACTCCTGTATCTCCTGTAACTCCTGTAACCCCTGTAACCCCTGTAACCCCTGTATCTCCAGTAACTCCTGTGACCCCTGTAGCTCCAGTAACTCCTGTAGCTCCTGTAGCTCCTGTGTCTCCTGTAACTCCAGTGGCTCCTGTATCTCCTGTAGCTCCAGTGTCTCCCGTAACTCCTGTAACTCCAGTGGCTCCTGTAACTCCTGTAACCCCTGTAACTCCTGTAACTCCCGTAACTCCTGTGGAGCCTGTAACTCCAGTGGCTCCTGTAACTCCTGTAGCTCCTGTAACTCCTGTAGCTCCTGTAGCTCCTGTGGAGCCTGTAACTCCAGTCGAGCCTGTAACTCCAGTGGCTCCTGTAGCTCCAGTAACACCGGCCTCACCTGTAACTCCAGTGGCACCGGTTGCTCCAATGACACCATTTGTACCTAACAATTCTGAAGATATGATACGGTGGGGAGTTACAAGTTGCCCATCATCATTTTTTCCCCAAACCGAGATTTCCATTTGATCTTCTGCTACACCGCTCGTTGTAAATACAAATTCAAAAGCATTAAAGTCTGCATAATAATTCTTCGTTATTATTTCATTTGGATTTACATTAATGAGTTCGCTTACGTATAACGTTCGGGTCCCGTCTAGGTAATATCCTTGAATCAAGATATTCGCACTATTCACTAAGTCACGATTATCAATTTTAATAGTCAGTTGATGCGTTGGCCTAACACCACTGACCTGATTATTTTCTATTGGTCCGGTTGATAAAATAGCCATAAATTTTGATTCTCCTTTTTATTTCCGTATTATTAAAGGCGGAAAATCACAATTCCATTCATTATTTAGTATTTAATAGTCGATCTGTATTTGCTCCTCCCCACTAATAAATAGGATTATTAAAATCAAAATAGCTACAACTTAAAAACAAAAAATGTCGATTTCATTTAGATTACTAACTGATCCTCTGAATGACTTCTTTAACACTCCGTAAGTAAAGCCTTACGAAGCAATGAATTTACACTTTCATTCCCCATTCGTTTACTGAACCTGAATAATCGAAACAGAACCATCCGTAAATGTGGTTGTTGCCGATCCATTATAAAGAAAATCGATTGTGATCGCAGTTGAGGTGGCATCAGCTAAGAACGTACCCGATACACTAACATTTGCATCTAGAGTTCCAGTAACTGATCTACCTGAAAATCGACTCTGAAATACGGTATTAAATCTTGGTGTCACCGTTACGTTTCCAACTACAGAACTAGTTGCTCTGAACGTATACGAAACCAAATAAATGTGTCCTGATGCTAGAACAAAGGTTGTACTCGATGGATGCAAAATGTTAGTGCCATTAATGAATGAAGTTGTATAAGAAATTGCTGTCCCATTTACTACTGATACTACGCTGACATTAAATAATCCATTTTGTATTGTGGCATTTGAACCGGTTGCTCCGGTTACGCCAGTTGCCCCTGTTGCTCCAGTTACGCCAGTTGCTCCTGTTGCTCCTGTTGCTCCGGTAACGCCAGTTGTCCCTGTAGCTCCGGTTACACCCGTTACCCCGGTAACGCCAGTTGCACCCGTTACTCCAGTAACTCCGGTTGCTCCGGTTACGCCAGTTGCCCCTGTAGCTCCAGTTACGCCAGTTGCTCCTGTTTCTCCTGTTGCTCCGGTTACGCCAGTTGCTCCTGCAGCTCCGGTTACGCCAGTTGCCCCTGTTGCTCCAGTCGCTCCGGTTACGCCAGTTGCTCCTGTTTCTCCTGTTTCTCCTGTTTCTCCGGTAACGCCAGTTGCTCCTGTAGCTCCAGTTGCCCCTGTTACGCCAGTTGCTCCTGCAGCTCCGGTTACACCAGTTGCCCCTGTTTCTCCTCTTGCTCCGGTTACGCCAGTTGCTCCTGTTGCTCCGGTTGCTCCGGTTACGCCAGTTGCACCGGTAACGCCAGTTGCACCCGTTACTCCAGTAACTCCAGTTTCTCCGGTTGCTCCGGTTACGCCAGTTGCTCCTATTTCTCCTGTTGCTCCGGTAACGCCAGTTGCTCCTGTAGCTCCAGTTACGCCAGTTGCTCCTGCAGCTCCGGTTACACCAGTTGCCCCTGTAGCTCCTGTTTCTCCGGTTACGCCAGTTGCTCCGGTTACACCAGTTGTGCCTGTAGCTCCTGTTTCTCCGGTTACGCCAGTTGCTCCGGTTACACCAGTTGTGCCTGTAGCTCCGGTAACGCCAGTTGCCCCTGTTTCTCCTGTCGCTCCGGTTACGCCAGTTGCTCCTGTTTCTCCTGTTGCTCCGGTAACGCCAGTTGCTCCTGTAGCTCCAGTTGCCCCTGTTACGCCAGTTGCCCCTGTAGCTCCTGTCGCTCCAGTTACACCAGTCGCTCCAGTTGCTCCTGTTTCTCCGGTTACGCCAGTTACGCCAGTTGCCCCTGTTACGCCAGTTGCCCCTGTAGCTCCAGTTGCTCCGGTTACACCAGTTGCTCCTGTAACTCCAGTTGTGCCTGTTTCTCCTGTAACGCCAGTTGCTCCTGTTTCTCCAGTTACACCAGTTGCTCCGGTTACGCCAGTTACGCCAGTTGCCCCTGTTGCCCCTGTAACTCCAGTTGTGCCTGTTTCTCCTGTTGCGCCTGTTGCTCCAGTTGCTCCGGTTGCTCCAGTTGCCCCTGTTACGCCAGTTGCTCCTGTTTCCCCTGTAACTCCAGTTGCGCCTGTAGCTCCGGTAACGCCAGTTGCGCCTGTAGCTCCGGTAACGCCAGTTGCACCCGTTACTCCAGTAACGCCAGTTGCCCCGGTAGCTCCATTTACGCCAGTTGCCCCTGTTGCTCCAGTTACTCCGGTTACACCAGTTGCTCCTGTTTCTCCTGTTGCTCCGATTACACCAGTTGCTCCTGTTTCTCCGGTAACGCCAGTTGCACCCGTTAATCCAGTAACGCCAGTTGCCCCTGTTTCTCCGGTAACGCCAGTTGCTCCTGTTTCTCCGGTTACGCCAGTTGCTCCTGTTTCTCCGGTTACGCCAGTTGCTCCTGTTTCTCCGGTTACGCCAGTTGCTCCAGTAACGCCAGTTGCCCCTGTTTCTCCGGTAACGCCAGTTGCTCCTGTTGCTCCTGTTGCTCCTGTTGCTCCTGTTGCTCCTGATGCTCCTGTTGCTCCTGTTGCTCCTGTTGCTCCTGTTGCTCCTGTTGCTCCAGTTGCTCCTGTTGCTCCTGTTTCTCCGGTAACGCCAGTTGCCCCTGTTTCTCCGGTAACGCCAGTTGCTCCTGTTGCTCCTGTTGCTCCGATTACACCAGTTGCGCCTGTTGCTCCGGTAACGCCAGTTGCTCCTATTTCTCCTGTTGCGCCTGTAACTCCTGTAACGCCAGTTGCCCCTGTAGCTCCGGTTTCACCCGTTGCGCCAGTTGCTCCAGTTACGCCAGTTTCTCCTGTTTCTCCTGTTGCGCCTGTAACTCCAGTTGCTCCAGTTGCCCCTGTAAATCCAACTGCGCCAGTTACTCCGGTTACACCAGTCGCGCCAGTATCTCCAACTGCGCCAGTTACTCCGGTTTCGCCCGTTGCGCCTGTAGCTCCTGTAACGCCAGTTGCCCCTGTAACGCCCGTTGCGCCTGTAGCTCCGGTTTCACCTGTTGCCCCTATATCTCCAGCTGCGCCAGTTACTCCGGTTTCGCCCGTTGCGCCAGTAGCTCCAGTTGCACCTATAGCTCCAGTTGCGCCAGTAGCTCCAGTTGCACCTATAGCTCCAGTTGCACCTGTTTCTCCGGTTTCACCCGTTGCCCCGGTTGTTCCTATGATTCTTTCATTTGCTCCTAACAATTCTGAAGATACGATACGGTGAGGTGTTACGAGTTGTCCCACAGAATTCTTTCCCCAAACTGAAATATCTATCTGCTGTTCTGCTAAACCGCTCGTTGTAAAGACAAATTCAAATACATCCAGGTTCGCAAAATACTCCTTCGATATTGCTTGATTTGGATTCACATTAATTAATTCAAGTACATATAACGTTCTAGTCCCATTTAGGTAATAACCTTGAATCAAAATAATCGCATTTGTGACCATATTTCTATTATCAATATTAATGGTCAACTGTTGTGTTGGCCTTACACCACTGACCGGACTATTCTCAATCGGTCCAGTTGATAAAATAGCCATTTCTTTCACCCCCCTTTTTTACCATTTTTAAGAATAAGAGAGAAAATCCACACTCTTATTACTAATGCCTTTTTAACTCCTATAGACCGACAATTTTAAACTGCTTGGTCTTTCCTTTTCTCTATTCCGCACCTTTTTTTCCCTTATGTAACGTGTTCAAATTTTTTCAAGATGTGAACACCTTTATATTGAAAAAGGATTAGAAAGCAATAATCCGACAGCAACCGGATTGAAAACCGGTTACTTATCTTTAATGTAGCAAGCAGATATTTAGAGGCGATTGTAATCATATCGACGGCTGCTCAGTATGCTTCCTTTCTTACTTCTCCACTCCACGTACCGACTCTTTGTATATGGAAGATTCCAGCGTTTCCACAACCTTTGCAACATCAAGCCCTACTTCGGCAGCCAGAACATTCAAGCGATCTTAGTCGCCAATATTCTCTCCGTCCGTGAATTACTCCTTGCAGCCATCTTCTTATCCTTGCGTTGTTCAACGGCGTAATGGACAACTCGGTGCGTATCGAATGTGTTAGTTAAAATAACTTTGTCAAAACGAAACATTCAATTGCCGTAATCGTGGTTCCGGATAATAGTAGACCAGTCATCTTCTGTATAGAGAAGACGATGAATTGAAATAGTTAAAATCATTCCACAACGTTCAGTCATGATGGAGCGATGATTAATTCAGGAAGGCGCAAAGAGTCGTTGTACCGGTGGACTCCCTCTAATTGGAAGCAGGAGGCAATATGCGAATAAATCTAGAGGAATTTTATTATGCAACAATTTATTCATGAAATCTTTAATACTCTGGGAATCATTTTATCTGTAATCGGTTGGAAGGCTATCAATTCCTTACTCGACTCCGTATTTTCCTTTCTAGCCAGCTGGTTAGATTATTTAACCGCTTCTAAATCAGCTCAAGAAAAAGTGTACCTGTTCTCCATTAGTGAGCGGTCAAGGAGAATACAGCTGAGGCAACAAACCAGAGTTTGCCGCAGAAACCATCGTTCTTTTTTTAAAAGAATAACTTGAAGTCAAAAAACCTTGAAGATTTCTCCGAGGGTTAAATTGCTCACACATTAATAAAGGTTTGTATTTTCGATTTAGTACGTGACGAGTCCGTGGTGCTGCTTTGGCTTAGCGTCGCTTATGGGCACTAAGCACATTAGAGACGGGAAATTACCGCTTCAGAAGTATCTTGAAACCAGATGAACCCTTCCTTCTCGATAGTTGCATCTTTCACCCTGCACATCAGTAATAAAGATAAAGATACTCAGTGTGATCAACTAAGAGCTCTTTATTCTCTTAAACATTAATTTATATACTCCATTATTCTACTGAAACTGATATAAACCTTAGCGTAATTTTTATTTGCATTAGAACAGCACCTGAACCTTATTTTTCTGTTTGTTTTTAGGTTTACAGTTAAAAGAAAATGAACAATTAGACTGAAAAAATAAAGTATTAGACTCGGAAAATAGAGTGTTAGACTGTCATTGCCTCATTAAGCTAACGAGCAGTTTAGTTCAATGATATATTGTATTTATAACCTTTATCGTTTTAAACAGGAGCATAATTAATGGACTACATATGGTTTAATTACGAAATATTTGATTTTACTTTGCTCTGAGAACCTCAGGACATTTGTATGGATAACTCGAAAATGCCCTCGCAGCTGCTTCCACTTTTCCATTTCGCTTTGGATTTGATCGAGACGGTTGTTTACTTCTGTAATTGGCAGACCCGGGTATAGTTGTTAATTTTCAAAGGCATACTGAAGGTCATTTCTTTGCCTTTTTTAACCGTTCATAATACTTTCCAAGTCTCTCAAGACAATAAGGATCACCCGATTGTACGATAGTTTGGCTTGGCTTGGCGGGTGAAGAATTTGAGTATATGGCAATAACAATACGGAGAAGGGAACCCCTTTCTTTGACGTACTTTAAGGCTGCTTTATCATTCATTTTTGCACTCGTAAGATCCAGATTGGTAATAACAGTTCATCTGCATAATTCTATTCACATTTTGTACAAGTCCCTGATCATGATAACTCTGGAACGACCTACTTTCGTAAAGAACATCTGAATTAGACATATATCAAATCGGGAATGGGACTATGTTCTTGTCCTCCTACAGAGTGACGCATTATTTTCAAATCGCCAAATAAAAAGGAGCATCATCTTGGAAGATCCGCTCCTTGTGTTTGTTCTTATTCAATTGCTGTTGTTTGCTCGGCGTTAACCGTACATGCTGTGAAATGGCGCCATAATCTCCATTGGATCTTCGACTTTGAGCTGCGCACCAGATACCTGAGCGCTCTGCCTTTAACAAGGCTTTTTGAGTCTTGGTTCGTGCCATGTGGCACCACTCTCCTATTCATTGATGAACTATTAGACAACTACAGTTTAACATAATACAGACTATGAGCGCAGCCAGAATTCCGTTACAATGAGATCACTGCAAGTTTTCTTACTTATCTAAATAGATTCGGAGGTTTTTAGTGATGAAATACGATGTTTTGTACGAGGGTGCTTTTGCAATGTTAAAGGTATATTTGGACCCCGGCGAAAGTGTTAAAGCTGAGATGGGCGCAATGGTTGCCATGTCTCCTAACGTAGAGTTAAAAGGAACGGCTGATGGAGGCGTAATGCGGGGTCTGGGAAGAATGCTGAGCGGTGAAAAGTTCTTCTTCCAGGAACTCAGAGCTATCCGTGGTCAAAGTGAGGTCCTACTGTCTCCTGGATCATTAGGTGATATCCAAGCTATCGAATTAGATGGATCCTATAAGCTGTTAGTTCAAAAGGACGGATTCTTAGCCGGTACGGAAGGCATTCAAGTAAATACCAAAATGCAAAATTTAACACGCGGACTTTTCTCTGGTGAAGGCTTCTTCATTGTAGAAATCAGCGGCAGAGGAACAGTATTCCTGTCCTCCTTCGGAGCGATCCACGCCATTAATTTAGCACCTGGTGAAGAGATGATTATCGACAATGGACATCTCGTCGCTTGGCCAGATTATATGGACTATAAGGTAGAGAAAGCAGCCTCGGGTTGGTTGAACAGTTTAACCAGTGGTGAAGCGCTTGTCTGCCGATTCCGCGGAGAAGGTGTAATCCTCGTTCAGAGCCGTAACCCTGGGAGCTTCGGAACGTGGATTAAATCCTTCGTACCCACTCGAAGCTAAGAAAAATGACATAGGCTTTCCCATAAGTAGGATTTCCTTTAACTGTTTAAAAGGCAATGTAGCGCTTCTCTGGTTTTTAAGAAGCGCTGCTTTGCCTGCAAATTAAGGAATATCTCCCTATAATTCAGAAATTTCTGCGTATTTGACTACTAATTAGGGAAATCCTCCCTATAATTCAACTGATTTGTTGTGAAATATAGATTTTTCGCGGATTTATAGGGAGGATTTCCCCATTTCCATTCATATCGGCCAATTATCAGTTATTTAGAGGGAGTATTTCCCTAATTACTCTCCGAAAAAGAGGCCGTCCCATGAGTAGCATTTACTACTTCCGAGGCAGCCTCTTCTTTTAATTAGAAAGCGGGATTATGAGACCGCTTTGTTTGCTTTTTCTTTTTTGCAGCCTGTTCGTTTACATGTGTCATAAGTACCCTTGAAATCTAGGCGGTGATCCGTGACGTTAAAGCCGTATTCACGTTCCACTCTTTTCTCCAGCTCCACTAACCAGTCATCCTTAATTTCTTCCAACCTGCCGCACACGCTGCATATCAAATGATGATGCATGTGAGAATGATCATTCCCGCGCAGATCGTAACGAGCGACTCCATCTCCGAAGTTCATCTTTTCTACAATGTGAAGCTCGCATAAGAGCTCAAGTGTACGGTATACCGTTGCCAGCCCTAAATGCGGATAACTGTTCTTGACAAGCATATATACTTCTTCTACGCTGAGATGATCTTTCTCATTGTCGAGCAATATGTTCACTATGGCCTCACGCTGGGGCGTTAATTTATATTTTTGCGCCGCAAAAAGCTGACTGATATTTGAAATTTGATCCATTTGATCTCCTACCTTCCCGGAATGATTTAACATCCGTATCCACTGAGACGCACCCATTTATGCATCAAAATATTAAACGTAAATAGTAATCGTTACGATATAATCATATCAAAAATAATCACGAATGAATAGAGCCTGACATCATTATAACATTTTAGCTCTCTTATCCAAAGTTCTTTCATCCATTCCTGCCTATTTTTCTGCCAAAATCTACTTTTTCGTGAAATATTATAGGTTTGACCGCAACCTTTCCATATTTTTCTGCGTTTAAGAATTTGATAGCGGCCACGAGGCCTATCCATACAACGAGGTGAAATAACCATGAATATGAAAAAAAGAACGTTAGCCGCGATTACAACCGTTACGATTCTCTCCTTCTCTTTGGGTGGCCAAATATTTGCAGCCGGAAATACCTTTAAGGATATTGATAATATAAACGGCAAAGAAAAAATTATTTCTTTAAAAAATCAAGGCTTGATCAAAGGGGTTAGTGAATCCCAATTCTTGCCCAGCTCCAAAGTAACAACAGCACAAGGGATCCAGTTCATTTCGGGTGGACTCCAGCTTAGTCTCGCGGCTATTGATTTCAACAAAGCTCCTGTTGCTAGTGGCTTGTTCACGAAAGTCAAGGATAAAGCTTGGTATGCTGAAGCCTTTATCAATGCGTATTACAATCGTGTCGAGCTTCCTAAGGACATTGATCCAACCAAAACAATGACCAAAGAAGAGTTCACCAATTATCTAGTGCAAGGGGTCGAAGGCATTGGGAATCTGCCGATGATCAATATAGTGCCCGTAGATATCGCTGACGATGCTGCGCTGAATCCTTCTTATCAAGGCAGCATTCAACGTTCGCTTAAATACAAGATTAATAGTTTAGACGCCAATGGGAAGTTTAATCCAAAAAGTGAAATCACTCGCGCCGAAGCTGCGATTATGCTCTATAATGCTTTGGAATTCCTGAAGACCGGTATTAAATCCTAACCTTGAAGCGACGCACCACTAACATTGAATGGTAAACAAGAAAAAGCAGCCCAGGTATAGTCCTGAACTGCTTTTTTGCGTCTTGATCTTCTTCTATACTTCTTCTCCACTAATTCTGTTCAGAAATTGCAGAGCACGAGGATGCTGCGGATGCTCAAGAACTTCTTGCGGAGTCCCTTGCTCTAGAATATGGCCTCCATCCATCAGAATGATCCGGTCAGCCACATCCGCAGCAAATTTCATCTCATGGGTCACGATCACCATAGTCATTCCCTCTGCCGCTAACTGTTTAATAACCTTAAGCACTTCCCCCACCAACTCAGGATCAAGCGCAGAGGTAGGCTCATCGAACAACAGCACCTCTGGATCTACTGCCATGGCACGAGCGATAGCTACCCGTTGCTGCTGGCCACCAGACAGTTGGTGCGGATAAGCATCCGCTTTGTCCGCCAAGCCAACTTTAGTTAACAACTGAAGGGCACGTTCGCGTGCTTCGTCCTTGGATCGTTTCTGGACCGTCACCTGCCCCTCCATCACGTTGCCTAGTGCAGTCATATGCGGAAAAAGATTATAGGACTGAAAGACCATCCCTGTTTTTTGGCGTAATGCCAAAATGGACTTCTGGGGGATTTTCTTGTTATCCGTGAAATTAATTTTAATATCACTGAGCGATAAGCTTCCTTTATCAGGGACTTCAAGCAGATTAAAGCAGCGTAAAAGCGTTGTTTTGCCTGAACCCGATGGGCCAATAATGACCAGTACCTTGCCATGTTCCATTTCGAGATCAATGCCCTTTAATACCTGCAGCTCACCGAAGGATTTATGCAAATTAAGTATTTCAATCATAATTGTCTCCCCCTTTAGCTCGCAGAGTAACGACTCAGTCGTTTCTCCAAGTAATTTTGCAGTGCTGATAACACTGAGCAGAATAGTAAATAGAACAATCCTGCTTCGCAATAGATCAGCAGTGGCTCATAGGAGGTGGAAGCAACCTGCTGTGCTGTTCTGAACATCTCCGTATAGGTAATGGTCGCTGCCAGTGAAGTGTCTTTGACCAAGCTAATAAAGGAATTCGATAACGGCGGTACAGAAACACGGGCAGCTTGTGGCAGTATAACGCGGCGCAGTGCCTGGGTACGAGTCATCCCAACGGAGAAGGCCGCTTCCCACTGACCTTTATGTATAGACAGGATAGCAGCACGTATAATTTCTGATGAATAAGCCCCTACACTAAGCGTAAATCCAATGGTTGCGGCTATGAAAGGGTCGAGCACGATTCCAACTGCCGGCAAACCATAGAAAATAATAAACAGTTGTACCAACAAAGGGGTTCCACGAATGACCCATACATAAAAGCGAGCGATCAGCTTCGGAAGTACCCACGGGGAGAGACGAGCTAGTGCAGTCAATATCGCTAAGATCAGTCCCAGTGCAAATGATATCAATGCCAAAGGAATGGTAAAAGCCACCCCAGCTTTTAGCAGGGGTAGCAGTGAATCTAAGAAAATTTGTATTTTGCGGTCATCCATTTTTAGACATCCTTTTTTGGTTCCAAGCTGGTTAGCTTCTGAAACCTTGTATTATTTTGAAACGTCAGCACCAAAGTATTTCTCAGAAATCTTTAAGTATGTGCCATCGCTCTTCATTTCAACAATTGCATCACTAACTGCTTTTACCAACTCATCGTTGCCTTTTAAGAAAACAGCTGCGCTTTGCGAACCGTCAGGAATCTCATCTACCACTTTAATTTTCACATCAGGCTTTTGCTTTTTCAGGTCCAGATAAGACAAACCATCATTTACAGTCGCATCAATACGGCCTGAGGTCAATAGGTCCATCGCTTGATTGAACCCGTCTGTAGCAACGATTTCAGCACCGTTCTCACGGGCGATATCGGACAGGTTACTGGTTAGAGATTGTCCAGCTTTTTTACCCTTAAGATCTGCAAATGTTTTGATATCCTCATTGTTTTCACTCACTATCAATACCGCTTTAGATACGATATACGGTTCAGAAAAATCATATTTCACTTTACGATCTTCATTAATGGATACTTCGTTAAAAATAACATCAAAACGCTTGGCATCCATCCCAGCAAAAATACCGTCCCACTGTGTCTCAAAAAATTCTGGTTCAACACCGAGGCGCTTCGCTACTTCCTCAGCAATTTCTACGTCAAAGCCGGTCAGTTTCCCCGAAGCGTCATGATAAGTAAAGGGTGCATACGTCCCTTCTGTTCCTATACGCAATTTGCCGCTAGCTTTAACAGCTTCCAGACTGTTTTGCGCAGTGGCTGTATTTCCACCATTCGTTCCAGCTGAAGAATTTTTAGAAGTATCGGTATTCGAATTATTGCCGCAGGCCGCTACAAACACCACGGTTAACGCCAATAGAATAGTTAAACTTAGTTTTTTCATTATTAATTCCCCTCTCTTTACCCGGAATTCATCCGGTAAATTGTATACTACACTGGCTGCTGTTTACCGTCAATGGTTTTTTCCGATTATATACATCGGAATTGTAATATTAGGTAAATCTCTACCCTTATATTACCCATTCTTAGAATAATCCTTCACAAGATCCTCTCTTTACATCTCAGAAAGATATGGTATATTTATTAACAAATTAAATATGGACCTGTTATTTCACTAGGGGAGTCGGCCGACTGAGACGGAGCTTCAAGCTCCGGACCCTTGGAACCTGATCTGGATCATACCAGCGGAGGGAAGTGGAGCAGAATTTTCATCCCATGCATTTTTAGTGTTCCTATGCTGAATGAACTTTTTGACCCATTTATTTCCCACCGGAAATGAATGGGTCTTTATTTGTTTACAATCAATCACAAAACTTAAGCGTAGGCTTCCGAAGCAAATTTTGTACGATGCTTTCCAAGAAGCCAACGCTCACAAAACTTTTTAGGAGGTTCGACCATCACGACAATCCTATCCATTCAAGGCTTAACCTACTCCTTTCCGGAATCAGAACAACCCCCTGTATTCGCAGATCTATCCATGGATATCAGGCAAGGTGAGTTTGTTTCTGTCATTGGGGTTAGCGGATGCGGAAAAAGTACGCTTTTCAAAACTATAGCAGGATTGCTCGAACCCACTCATGGGAAAATAATAATTCATTCGAACTCGTCATCCTCTACTCGCTTAGGTCAGATCGCATACATGCCTCAGCAGGATTTGCTGCTGCCTTGGAGAACCGTGCTCGACAACTGTCTTTTGCCCTGGGAGATTAAACCAAGGTTTAGTAAACAACAGACGATCTCTCACATTCGGGAAATGCTGTCACGCTTCGGTTTGGCCGATGTAGAGAGGGCTTATCCCCATGAGCTATCGGGTGGCATGAAACAGCGAGTCGCATTTCTACGAACGCTTGTAGCTGGCGGCGGGGCCGGTCTTATGCTGCTAGATGAGCCATTTGGAGCGCTCGACGCTATGAGCAAACGTGAGATACACCGTTGGCTGTTGGAGCTTTGGGATGAGCTGGATCAAACAGTGATGCTCATCACCCATGATCTAGAGGAAGCGCTGTTACTAAGCGATCGGATTTATTTATTGTCTGGAGGCATGCATAGCGAATTACAGGAGATCGTCGTTGATTTACCGAGGCCAAGACATTACAAGATGAACTATGAACCCCGGTTTATAGCGTTACGGGAAGAGTTGGAGCGGAGACTGTATGCATCCCATACCTTTTAAAAAATATTTAAACAATTACGGCCCCTTCATTCTACTGCTATTGTTCATTCTTGTGATCTGGGAATCAGCTGTTCGTCTTCACTTGATTCCAGCCTTTATCCTACCTGCACCTTCTTCAATAGGTATCGCATTGATCGAACACAGGCAATTACTCAGACCGCATTTAATGGCGACACTGCAGGAAATATTGGTAGGTTTTGTTCTCTCGGTTATCTGTGGTTCACTGCTGGGCACCGGAATGTTCTTATTTCGCCCCCTTGAAAAGGCCATCTATCCGTTCCTTATTATCAGTCAGACGATCCCGTTAATCGCGCTATCCCCCATTTTTATTATGTGGTTCGGGTATACGCTGTGGAGCAAAGTGGCTGTTGTGTTTCTAACTGCTTTTTTTCCAGTCGTTGTGAGTACATATGACGGACTTCGTACAAGTGGTCCAGCCTACAAAGACTTATTGTTAACATTTGGCGCAAACCGCTGGCAACTGCTTGCTAAAACCCAAATCCCGCTGGCGCTGCCCTCTTTTTTCTCAGGACTAAAGCTATCCATTGTGTACTGCGTGATTGGAGCAACCATCGGCGAATGGCTCGGCGGCAGCAAAGGACTCGGTTACTTTAGCAGAAGGATGGCCGGAAATATGCAAAGTGCCGAAATGTTCGCCGCTGTATTTCTGTTGTCCGCGCTCGGTGTAGTGTTGTTTCTGATGATAGCTCTGCTCGAACCATTATTTTTAAAGAAAAGAGGATCTAAGCAATGAATGATTTTAATTTCCAAAGAAAATGGCTTATTCCCGTATTTCTCATATGTTCACTCCTAATCTTCACCAGCTGCGGAAAAGCATCCAATGTAAGTAGTCCTCCTGCTAATTCATCTAATAACGAAATTAAACAAACGCACAAGCTGACGATTATGCTCGATTGGTATCCCAATGCCGTTCACTCTTTTTTATATGCTGCTGAGCAGAATGGTTATTTCCAAGAGGAAGGTCTGGACGTAGAGATCCAAATGCCCGCAGACAGCAATGACGCACTGAAACTTGTAGCAGCGAATCAAATCGATTTAGCGCTTAGCTATCAACCTCAGGTGCTCATGGCACGCAGTGAGAACATTCCAGTACGTTCGATTGCTGCGATTGTGAGGCATCCGCTTAATCATTTAATGGTACCTCAGGCTGGTGACATTCATAGTCCAAAAGACCTCACAGGTAAACAGATTGGGTATTCTTCCATTCCTCTTTATGAAGCCATGATTCGTACGATGATCCAAAACGATGGGGGTGACCCTAAGGCCAGCAAATTAATAGACGTAGGCTTTGATCTTATTCCGGCGATTGCGACGGGGCAAGTGGATGCTATTATGGGAGGGTTCATTAACCACGAACAATTAATCTTGGAAAAAGAAGGTCATCGCGTGAACTCGTTCAATCCCACGGATTACGGAGTCCCCGATTATTATGAGCTAGTCCTTGTCGCCAGCGATCAAGGAATACAAAATTCTGAATCCTATTTCAAAAAGTTTCTAAATGCAATTACAAAAGGACAACAATTTGTGCAGGATAATCCGGAAAAAGCGTTAAATTTGCTGCTTGCACACGAAGATGAGACCTCTCCACTCGATAAGCAAATTGAAGAGAAGAGCCTGGCGATTCTACTACCGCTAATGAATGCGGGTGATCAAGATTTTGGATATCAAGCGCCCGCGTCTTGGGAGAAGGTACGACAGTGGCTATCGGACAATGATTTACTGTCTACTGACATCAAAGCTGAGGATGCTTTTATTAATCTTTAAACATTAGCTATTCGCTCATAAAACTTGAGGAGGAATAATCATGAGTTATCTATCCAAAGTACGGAAATCCAATCCACTGGTCCACAATATCACCAACATCGTCGTAGCCAATTTCTCAGCCAACGGTCTTTTGGCGCTCGGTGCCTCCCCCTTTATGGCGGATGCTCACGAGGAAGTGGTCGATATCGCAGCATTTTCATCTGCCGTAGTTCTAAATATCGGTACACTGAATGACTACGCCATTCAATCCATGGTGCTCGCGGGACAATCTGCGAATAAGCACGGCGTTCCCTTAGTTCTTGATCCAGTGGGTGCGGGAGCCACTTCTTATCGAACAGCGGTCACTCAAAAGCTAGTGAATGAGATGCAGATTACCGCTCTACGTGGCAATGTAGCTGAAGTTGCCAATGTCATTGGTGAAAGCTGGTCTATTAAAGGGGTAGATGCAGGCGAAGGGGATGGCGACGTAGTCGTCTTGGCTGAGACTGCCGCGCGGAAGTTAGGCTGTGTAGTTATCATCACCGGAAAAGACGATGTCATCACAAATGGAGATAACACCTACATTGCCAGCAACGGTCACCCTATTCTAACGAAAGTAACGGGAACCGGTTGTCTGCTAAGTGCAGTAGTCGGTGCATTTCTAGCGGTAAGTGAAGGAGCATCTCTTGAAGCCGCAGTAGAAGCTCTCTCCTTATATGGAGTGGCTGCTGAAATCGCCGCTGAACTAACGACTGGACAAGGTCCGGGGAGCTTTCAAATCGAGTTTCTAAATCAATTGAGCTTGGTCACAGCTGAAACTTACCAAGATAAATCAATAATCCAGCAACTCAGATAACAACCCTAAGGAGTGAACAATGATGATATCTAAAGCTTTAACTATAGCCGGCTCGGATAGCGGTGGTGGCGCTGGCATCCAAGCAGATCTAAAAACCTTTCAGGAGCTTTCTGTATATGGAATGAGTGCTCTTACGGCTGTGACAGCCCAGAACACCCTCGGAGTTCAAGGTGTTTATCCGTTGACACTGGAAGCTATTATTCAGCAGCTTGATTCCATTGGACTTGATCTGAAGCCGGATGCTGTGAAGACCGGAATGCTTTTTAACAGTGACATCATACGTATCGTAGCAGAGAAGATCCAGCAATACAGCTGGCGTAATCTTGTAGTTGATCCTGTGATGGTTGCTAAAGGGGGCTCCACGCTGCTACAGCAAGAAGCTGTTCAGTCCTTAATCAATCATCTCCTCCCGCTAGCCTTAGTGACGACACCCAATATTCCAGAGGCTGAAATGATTACCAACAGAAGCATCACTACTATAGTCGATCGTAAAGAAGCGGCTAAACTCATTCATGCCATGGGCTCTAACTATGTAGTGCTAAAAGGTGGGCATGATACCTCAACTACGGCTGTTGTGGATCTCCTATATGATGGTCACGAATTCATCTTTATGGAGAGTCAACGAGTTCAGACTAGACACACGCACGGCACAGGCTGCACCTATTCAGCAGCAGTCACTGCCGAGCTTGCTAAGGGCAAAACCGTTCCCGAAGCAACACACATAGCTAAAGCTTTTATACAAGCGGCGATTGAAGACGAGCTGGGCATAGGGGCTGGACATGGACCTACGAATCATTTTGCATATCAGAATAGATTGCGAGGGATGAACCTTGAAGCAAATAGACAGTGATCAACTGCGGGATTTATTAAAAGTCTATTTCATTATGGGCAGTGTGAATTGTCGGATAGCCCCAGCCAAGGTATTAAAAGAAGCGGTCGCGGGAGGCATAACGATGTTCCAATTTCGTGAAAAAGGTACTGGGGCATTAACTGCCCAAGTTAAATTTAATTTAGGAAGACGGCTCCAAAAGATATGTCGTGCTAACGGAGTCCCTTTTATCGTTAATGACGATATTGATCTAGCCATCGCCCTTGATGCGGACGGCATTCATGTAGGACAAGATGATACCCCTGCGCTAGCGATTAGGCAGCTGCTTGGCGAGGATAAGATCGTTGGTGTGTCCGCTCATTCGCTCGCCGAAGCTCGGCAGGCGATAGCGGATGGAGCCGATTATCTGGGCATTGGTCCTGTTTATCCTACCTCTTCCAAGGAGGATGCCCAAGCTGTTCGAGGCACATCAGTTATTGAAGAAATACGAAACAGCGGCATTACGATTCCTTTGGTTGGCATAGGCGGGATCACGGTGCACAATGCAGCACCAGTACTAGCTGCGGGTGCGGACGGTATCTCCGTTATCTCAGCTATTGCGGGCGCTGAAGACATCACCTTGGCAGCCAGAGGATTTGTTCACGAAGTTAATTTAAGCGGGTCATAAGCTCACTCAGCTCTTCTCCGCTCAAATGCCGCCATTGTCCTCGCTCCAAACTATCAAGTGTAATATTCATGATTCTTATACGCTCTAGCTTTAGTACTCTATATCCTAACTCCTTGCACATTCTGCGTATTTGCAGATTAAGGCCTTGAGTTAGGATAATTCTAAACTGACATTCCGCGATCCGAGAGACCTCACAAGGTTTTGTTGTGACGCCAAGAATATCCACACCACTAGACATGGCATGTATGAATTCTGACGTTATTGGCTTGTCTACATGAACTACATATTCTTTTTCATGCCCATTCTCGGAACGCATCATTTTGTTTACGATATCTCCATCGTTGGTTAACAAAATGAGGCCTTCCGAGTGTTTATCTAATCTGCCTATCGCAAAGATCCGTGAGGGATAACCTACAAAATCTATAATATTCCCAGCTACATTTGGCGCAGCTGTACAGGTGATGCCTATCGGTTTATTCAGCGCGAGGTATACCGGCTCCCCTTTACTGCTTGTTATGGGCTCTCCATCAATCCATACGATATCCTCTGGCTCTAAAAGAATATTCCCATCACAGACGATGCCGTTAACAGCGATCCGGCCTGCGGTAATGAGTCGTTTCGTTTCCCTTCTGGAACAGAAGCCTGTTTCGCTTATAAATTTATCGATTCTCACTGATGATCCTACTTTCCTTCTGATACTGTACTTGCATCTATCCATAAAAAAACACCTGATTTTAACGATCAAAATCAGATGTTAACCTACAGGAATAATTGATTTCAAGGGAGCTATTTCGAGCTTCCGCTTTTTTTCACGTTATTGCCCTTGCTTCCACTTGCATCTTTAGCGCCTGGACCCGTGGTTGGAGCACCTTTTGCAGGTTTAACTGGTTTTGCTGTTTTGTTCCAGCGTGTCCAGCCCTTACTCCCCGTACCTCTGCCTGTGCCGCCACCTTTACTTTTTGCACCCATCTTATCACTCCGTCAGTCATTCAGAATTCGTATAGTTTATACACTTCATCTATTTTACCACACTCTCAAACTTTCTGTTTAAGTAATAGCTCAGCTTCGTCTAACGATACTCTGATTAGTATTTAGCATCTTTATTCATTTCATGAATATCAAAGGTATCTTCATGTATTTCAATGGCGATGACAGTACCCTCTTTTTCGAAAAATTGCACATGCCCTAACCGCTTGTCCTCCAGCTCCACCCAGCCAGCATCCTCTAATTTATTAAAGTAGTGGTCAGGTCGATAGAGACCTTGTTCTCCCCCTATATTATCCAATTCGTATTTTACGCCTATTTTTATATTGGGGTTACTTGAAGTTGTTGTCACTTCGATTTCCTTTGCTTTCTTAGGAATAGGAATTTCAGCATTTATAGAAGATATTCCGTACTCTTGCTCCTCTTGAGTTGATGATGTACATCCGCTTGTGAATAGTATTAAAGGTAACCATAAAAAAGCTAATAAATATTTATACAGGTATATCAGCTCCTTCCCTAACTTATTTTACCAAATCAACCCATTAAAAAACACCCCATCAAAGACTAAGCTTTGATGAGGTGTCTATTTCGAATCAGCTTTACAGCTTATCCATTTTATTTAGGCTGAATATAACCTTCTGCTTTCAGAAGCTCAGCGATCAATACAGCACCGCCAGCTGCTCCGCGCAGGGTGTTATGGGAAAGACCTACGAATTTGTAATCATAGATGGCATCTTCGCGAAGTCTGCCCGTCGATACGCCCATACCATTCTCAATATCACGATCCAGTTTGGTCTGTGGACGGTTCTCCTCTTCGAAATAAGTAATGAACTGTTTAGGGGCGCTAGGCAGTTCAAGCTCTTGAGGACGTCCTTTGAAGCTATTCCAGAGTTTCAGAATCTCTTCTTTGGATGGCTTTTTCTCAAAAGAAACAAATACAGCAGCCATATGTCCATCCGCTACAGGCACACGGATACACTGCGAAGTAATCGTCGGCGCTTCACTTTTTACGATGCCTTCCTCTTGTACGCTTCCCCAGATGCGCAATGGCTCTTGCTCGCTCTTCTCTTCTTCGCCACCAATGTAAGGAATCACGTTGTCTAGCATTTCAGGCCAGTCAGCAAAAGTCTTGCCCGCACCCGAAATTGCTTGGTAAGTGGTGACTACAACTTTAGAAGGGTTGAATTCTTTAAGTGCATGAAGCGCAGGCACATAACTTTGAATGGAGCAGTTAGGTTTAACCGCAATGAAACCAGTCTCAGTTCCCAGACGTTTTCTTTGCTGCGCAATAACCTCAAGATGCTCTGGGTTAATCTCAGGAATAACCATAGGCACGTCCGGTGTCCAACGATGCGCTGAGTTATTGGAGATAACTGGAGTACCCGTACGAGCATAAGCTTCTTCGAGCGCTTTAATCTCTTCTTTTTTCATGTCTACTGCGCAAAAGATCAGGTCTACGTCCGCAGCTACTTCTTCTACCTTAGAAGCATCTTGAACCATAATATTCTTCACGTTCTCAGGCATTGGAGTGGATAGCTTCCATCTGCCCTTGGCCGATTCTTCATACGTTTTCCCAGCAGATTTCGCACTGGCAGCAATCGCAGTTACTTCAAACCAAGGATGATTCTCTAGAAGGGCAATAAAACGTTGTCCTACCATACCTGTGCCGCCAACTATGCCGGCTCTTAGCTTTCTTGACATCAGAAAATACACTTCCTTTTGATTAACTGTCCTATTGTGAATAATAGGCCGATAATTAATGATATACGGGTCGAGAACATTTGGCGAGTGTTAACATCAAAATAACATTAAAAAATTTAATATTTTCATTTAAACCAGCCTTTTTCCTTAAATCGAGTGATCGCTTCAATCCGATTTCCCACATCCAGCTTATCGAGGATAACAGAAATGTAGTTCCGTACCGTACCGGTGGTAATGTACAGCTCGCTGGCAATTTCTTTCGTATTTTTGCCATCGGCGATCAGGCCGAGTACTTCCTTCTCCCGCTGAGTCAATGGATTCACTTCACCGCTGTAGGCTTCATCCATCAGCTCCGGTGCATACATGCGTCTGCCTGCAATAACATTCCGGATAGAGAGTGCCAGCTCTTCACTAGGACTGTCCTTCAGCAAATAAGCATGAACACCCGCTTTGAGCGCACGTTCGAAATATCCCGCCCGGGCAAAGGTCGTTAATATCATCGTTTTGCAGCCGCTAGTCTTCAGGGCTTCTGCAGCGTCGAGACCACTCATTGCCGGCATCTCAATATCCATAATACAGATATCCGGTTTAAGCTGCTGAACCATTGCAACAGCTTCTTCCCCATTACTTGCTCGGCCTACGACCTTCATATCCTCTTCTAAATCAAGCAAAGAAGCCAACGCCCCGAGGAGCATTCGTTGATCCTCAGCGATTACAATTTTAATCATTATAGGATGACCTCCTGTTCCTGATGTTTGAATGCATTGGGTACTTTAATCACAATTGTAGTCCCGCTATCTCTCACGATATCCATACAGCCATTCACAAATTCAAGACGCTCTCTCATGCCTTGCAGCCCATGACCTTTAAAATAAAGATCATTTCCAGGTATACCGGTCCCATCATCTTTCACTTTAATGACTAGATCCGTGCGTGAGGGGTTAATCTGAATAGAGCAAGACTTTGCCCCGCTGTGCTTCACAACATTAGTGACAGCTTCCTTTATACACATGCTTAGCACATTTTCAGTTATCAATGAGGTATTGGTTAGCTTCGGATTTCCCTCCAGCTTAAAATCAATCTCAGCAGCTGCAAGAAACTGCTGAATATGAATAAGTTCATCTTCAAGCCGAATGCCACGCATTCGCGTAACCATCTCACGAACCTCTTTCAGCGCACTTCTCGCCGTTTGTCGAACATCATTGATCTCTGCTTTTGCTTGGGTAGGATTAGAGTCGATTAGCTTTCCTGCCAAATCACTCTTCAGACCAATTAATGAAAGCTTCTGACCTAATGTATCATGAAGATCTCGCGAAATCCGTTGACGTTCTTCAATCTTAACGAGTTCGGAGATTCGCTTATTCGCATCCTCCAATTGATCTTGTAACTTGCCCTGATTATTTCGGTTATACGTACTGATTGGAAGTAGAATCACTGCAATCATACTTACTAGCACGAACGGTAGTTGACTAATAAACACTGAATTACGCGAGAGCAGCTCATAATTGATTGTAATGATCGTAGTTAACAGATGAATAGAGTACAGTGTGAAGAACCCTACTCGATTCTGTATATTCCCAATAAAAAAGGCTAAAAAAAGCGCAAAATACATATATCCGAACAAAAGCGTCATTGTTATAGAAACTATAATTTGGACACTCGTCCAGAAATAAACCAGCCACCCCTTAGAAACAAAGGAAAGCACATAACAAACAAAAAATACAGCAATCATCAAGATTCCCCAAACTACTTGGTAGGTAGAGGAGGAGCGAAATATAAAATAAAACGGTAGAATGTAAAAAACGACCCACACATAAGGGCTGAGACCTGTGCTTTTATGAAAAATATGATGCCACTTTTGCATGACCGCTCTCCTTTTTACCATACATTACTCTCCTTATTCTAGCACAAATTCAGTGAAAATCTGTTGAACCACTACGATAAATAGAAAAAGATTAGAGCCACGAATGATTTCTCCGGCTCTAACCTTTCTTTATACTCCTATTTTGTTCGAACCTATAGTTATTATTCTCCTTGGAGTCTAGTCTTATGAACTTGCAGGACTTCTCCCGCTACCTTAGGTTTGCTTAGTCTCGACTTTACCTCTTTAAAGCTGATGAAGCACTTATTCTCCTCATCCCAAAGACGGAAGTGTAGAGCCTTCAAGCTAGTGCTAAGCGTTATGGTCGTCGCCTTTTGCAATGGTGGCGTAGCATTATGTGCTTTTTCTAAATTATAGTTGGGTACCTTTGGACTTAAATGATGGACATGGTGGAACCCGATGTTCCCTGTGATCCATTGCAATAGCTTAGGTAGCTTGTAATATGAGCTTCCCTCTACTGCAGCCATAACATAACTCCACTCCGATTCATTCTCGAAGTAGGAATCCTCGAACTGATGCTGAACATAGAACAACCATATTCCGAGAAAACCGGATACAAAGGCTATTGGCAATTGCACCATGATAAAGGCTTGCCAGCCGATCGCCCAAATAAGCAAACCGTAGAGAGCTGCGATAGATACATTTGTTAAATAGGTATTCATCCGTTCTTTACGTCTAGCGCCTTTAGCATTAAACCGATATTGAATCATAAAAACAGCAATAGGTCCTAAACCGAACATCACGAGTGGGTTACGGTAAATCCGGTAATACAGACGTTTCCAGGATGAAGCTGCTTCATATTCATCGACAGTCATAATCCATATGTCACCAATCCCTCTTTTATCGAGGTTACTGGAGCTGGCGTGATGAATGGAATGACTATGCTTCCACTGCCGATAAGGAACAAGTGTAAGTACACCTGTAATCGTTCCGATAATGTCATTCGCTCTACGATTCTTAAAGAACGAACCATGTGTGCAGTCATGGAAAATAATAAAAGTTCGGATTACAAATCCTGCTGCAGGAATGGCCAACAAAAGGGTGAGCCAGTAGGAAACGGATAAAGAGAAATAAGCTCCGCCCCATAACAGCACAAGTGGCCCTAAAGTATTAATGAGCTGTCTTATGCTCGCGTTGCGGTCGTTTTTTTCGTAAGGGGCTACACTTTTTTTAAGACTGGAGAGCTGTGATGTCTGTTTTGTAGTCATCTTTATCGTTTCCTCCTTGATGTGTCTGGCTAAGGATCTTTTTATCTATCCTAAGTATAGGAGATAAAGTGTCATCCTATAAGTCATAAACATCAAGTAAAGGGTATGATAAATGTCATACTTATGCCCTATTTCCCCCCTTTTGCTATGCAATCCGTGTACTTCTTCGTTAATTAACCTGCCTCGTATGCTCTTCACGATATTCCGTAGGCGTCTGACCGCTAGCTTTTTTAAAGACTTGAGTAAAATATCGTGGATCCTGATAACCAACTAGTGGAGCGATCTGATATACCTTCACATTACTACTTTGCAATATATCCTTCGCCTTCTCCATTCGACAGTGAGTCACATACTCCAAGAACGTATAGCCTGTTATTTGTTTAAATAAAGTACAAAAATGACTGACACTAAGATCGGCAAGCTCCGATACTTCTTCAATACTTAAGTCTTTATAGTAATTACTCTCGATATAACGTTTCGTCTTCTCGATGGAACTGCGTGTGTCTTCCCGATTCACAGGTTTACTACCTTGATCCAATCGCTCCCCAAATTCTTCCTTCAACGCAGACATCATTTCACTCAAGGTAACCAAATGGTGCAGCTTACTTAGTAATCCATGTAGAGACCAATCCGAATTTAGATTCAAATGTTCAAAATGTCTGTATAACACAACAACCATTTCCACAAGAAGACGTTCTGCTATCTCTTTAGGAATAGCTTGAGCCTCAATATATAATGCCAACTCATCAAACAATGATGACATTTGGTTTCTATTCAAGGTACGAATACTCTCTATCAACGAGGTCTCCAGCTCTTTTGGATATTTCACTTCTGTATTGTCTGCGAAGGTTGTTTCCTCATCTATATACACCCCGGCAAGACCATAATAGAAACGTTGATACAAAGCCTTCGCAGCCAATGGATACACCGTACTTAATTGATCAATCCCTTGTGTACAGCGGCTGATTCCTACAGAGCAGCTTAACTTGGAGTATCTTTTGATCCCTGTAATTAAATGTTCACCTAGTTCTCTTCTGCTCGCGCTTAAAGATCCAGGAAAGAGCAATATCCACTCCCCGTTATGAAAAGGAAAGACTGTAAGTACTCCATGTTCCAGAGACCACTCTTCAACAATATTACGGATCGCAAACAGCCACAGCCGCTTTTCTTCCACACTCCACTGCCCAGTAAGCACAGAATAATCATCCAATTGGACAACAGCCATGAAATATCCACTCTCAAGTTCACTGTTCTCCAGCCATTTCAGGTGTTCAAGCGGCCTTGCATTTCCCAAAGTAATTTCAGCAAACATCCGTTCACGGGCTAGCATCGACAGCATCTGAACGGAATGCATCATCTGATCGTTCTCTTTTTGCTCATCCAGCCTCGTTTTCGCTCGGTATAGCATTTCAACCAGTTCGTCATGGTCGATGGGTTTCAGCAAATAATCAAAGGCTCCTTGACGCAAAGCTTCTCTCGCATATTCGAACTCCCCATAACCACTTATAAAGATAAATACCAGCTTAGAATTCTTTGGTAATACTTCCTTCATCAAAGTGATTCCGTCAATCACAGGCATACGGATATCGCTGATTATAATATGCGGTGTAGTTTCTTCTATTAAGCGGAGGGCTAGTTCTCCATTTCGAGCCTCTCCCACAATTTCCATCTGGAGATCATCCCATGGAATAGCTACTTTTAGACTACGAAGAATAATCGGCTCATCATCTACGAGCAGTACTTTATATTTCTCTTCTATCTCATCCATTCCAGCACCTCCATGCTTATTGAACACTTGAGTTTTGGATCAGATTCCAGTATTCCATCGATGATGCCTGCACTAGCTTTAAAGCGTGATCTGCAGACATTTCTTCGTTAATCATTTTTTCGATGACACTTAGGAACATTTTCTTAACTTCAGGTGATAATACGTTATCGTAAGGCACAAAGCTCTTGCGGTTCACTTCCATCATTTCCATCACTTGCGCGAATACCGGACCGGTCTTCTCCGGATCAAAAGCAATACGAATGGATGGAATTCTCAGTCCTTCATATACAATTCGGGTCTGAACTTCCTGCGTGTAAAAAGCCTTCATAAGATCCAAAGCGGCTTCCCGTTTAGCTCCATTTAGTTCGGAGGAAAGACCGATGCCGATGGTATATCCCCCCGCAATCGAAGGCTCCTCTCCTTGCTTCAAGGCAGGAAATGGAATAACGCCTACCTCATTCTGAAAATCAGCTGGAGCCGCACTACCAGAAAATAAATTGATATCCCAGTTCCCGTTTAAATACATCGCAGCCTTGCCGCTTGTAAACAAACCGACTGCATTTTCAGTTGAGAGATCATTAGACTGGGGACTAAAGGCACCTTCTTTTATCCATTGATCCAAATGCTCAAAAGCCTTTAAATAGGACTCATTCTGAAAGCTCGCTTGATCTTCACCTGTGATTAGCTTTTGGAACACTTCGGAGCCAGCATAACGATCCATTAAATAATGTGCAAAGATCCCGGCAGGCCAGCGATCCTCGTTCCCGAGTGCAAACGGAATGTATCCTCCAGCCTTGAGCCTCAGTATGACATCATCGAGTTCTTGAAGCGTTGTAGGCGCCCCTAGACCAAGCTTGTTGAAAATAGTCTTATTGAAATACAGTGGTTCAGCGTTTCCTTCGATGGGCAATCCATAAATATGGTTGTCAAAGGTCCATAGATGCAGATCCTTGAATTGATTGGTTAGACCGTTCTCTCGAACAAAATCAGTCAGATCAACCAGCCGATTGGAGCGCACGTACGGCTCTATTTCAGCTCCACCAAATAAAACAAACATATCTGGTGGCGTGCCAGTAACCATCTCGCTTTTCAGCTTTTGTTCACGGTGTATCGTCTGGTCTAGTCCTTCAAAATTGACTTTCACATTCGGATGCGCAATTTGGTATTTATCCACGATCTCTTCAAAGATAGCCAGCAGTGGCCGATCATGCTCTTTGATCCAGAAGTGACGGAAAGTCAGCGTTATTTTTTCTGGTGAATTATCTTCAATCGGTTCGTGATCTCCTAACGTAATAAATAGAACAGCGCCAGATATCAGCACTAGATATATCCACATCCAGCCCCACTTCAATAACCACTTCATGTCAATCTCCCCCTGTTTCCTCTGTATGATCGATTATGGCAGTATTTTTGGTATTCGGATTCGAATCGTTGAACCAAATCCAGGGGATGAACACACAAGTAAGCCATATGGACTGCCGAATCTGATATTCAGGCGCTCATGAACATTCTTAAGCCCTACACCACTATCACTATATTTCTTCTGGCCGCCTCCCTCGTTATCCCATAGATTCATCATCTTGGCTAAGTCGAAGCCCGGACCGTTATCTTTTACGATAATGATCATATCCGTACCCATTTCATAGGCTGTGATTTCTATGATTCCAGGGTCCTCCATCGGCTCAATTGCATGGTACAATGCATTCTCTACAATGGGCTGAACAATCAGCTTTTGAGTCATAAACGTTCTAAGACTCTCAGGAAGATTTATAATATACGAGAATTTATCCTCGAAACGAAACTTTTGAATATCCAGATAATGGCGAACATGTTCAAACTCCATTTGCAGAGGTATCAGCTCTTGATTCTGACTAATACTGATTCGCAGCAGCTTGCCGAGTGAAATGACCATTTTACTAATATCTTTATTACCTTGCAGCACGGCCATCGAATTAATCGATTCCAGTGAATTATAAATAAAATGAGGATTAATCTGCGCCATCAATGCCTTCATTTCCGCTTCCTTTTTGCGACCCTGCTCCGTCTGCACTTGCACAATCAACTCGTTGATCTGTGTGCTCATCCGGTTAAAGCCATCAATCAGAAAATCACTTTCATCATCCGCACGATAACGTGTAGTGATAGGTGTAAATATCCCCTGCTTCACCCGCTTCATCCCGTTGACCGCGCTGTTAATGCTATAAACGAGCCTTCTAACAAAATATCGGTCAAACAAAATGGCGGATAACAATGAAACCGTACTCAAAATAATCGCAATATTACGAATAGATATAGATTCCGAAGAGATTAGATTCATCGGTGTAATCGCTGCCAAATACCAGTCTTTATTATGTGAAGGAAGGAAGGTTATGAGTGATTTTTCCCCCTGATAGTTGTCGATGTAATAGTTTTGTTCCTTGGCATAATCATTTTCTAAAAAAGGGAACTCCGTGCGCTGCCCAATATGTTCACCGGATTTGTTAAAAACGATATTCCCCAGCTTGTTCACCAGCAGAATATCACCCTTCTTAAGCGTTGCTGCCTCCCAGAAAATCTGATCCAGTAAATCAGGTTTAACATTAACGACCAAATAGCCTATATCTTCAAGAGAATAATAATCTTTGATTACTCTGGCTTGCACAAGTACCGGATGGCCCGATAACGCCGAACCATTCTCACCAGGTCCTGACCATACGGGGCGCCCTTCAGCGTTTTCCATAGTATGAAACCAACTTTGCTTCTTCATCTCCTCAAAGGACATCGGCGCATTGTATTGATAAAGCAACCGATCTTTACTATATAAACTAAATGAAGTAATCATCGGATGATTAATGAGTAAGTTGTTGAGTTCCTGCTTGCGATCATAGGTGAGCACAAAGTTAGACTGCTTGAGCGATTGTTGAATAACCGGTTGTGTGATCGCAGAATTTGAGATCGAGGAGATTTCACTAAGTGCGAATTTGAGCTTTCGATCCGTTTCGAGCAGTGAAACCCAGTAGAAGTTACTTGATTTTTTCTCCATAGCGTTAGAGAAGTTAACGTAAGTAACAATCCCCATCAGAATCACTGGAATAAAGACGAGAAGAATAATAGCGAACAAGATTTTACGGCGGAGCTTCATGGTATTCCCCTTCCCCCTGCTGTCTCTGTCCTCTAGTATTCTTCACGAAACCGCCCATTCCCTTGTAAATGTTAAAAGTAAAATCAGCTCTTAATAGCTCCTGAGGTTAGTCCTGCAATTACCCAACGACTAAATAACAGGAAGACGATCAGCAGTGGCAAGGTCGCCGTAAACGTAGCTGACATGATCATTCCATAATCCAGACCGTCGCGATTGGAGAATAACTGCTGGAGCGCGATTTGTATTGTAAAATGTTCTTGGTTCTTTAACACGACCAAAGGCCAGAAGAAGTCATTCCATACGGTCATAAAATTCAATATGCCTAGTGTTGCCATAGCTGGAGTGATAACTGGAATGGCGATGTTCCAAAAGATCCGGAAATGTCCGCCGCCATCAATCCGTCCTGCTTCGATCAGTTCCGTATGTACAGCTGTAGAGATATACTGCCGCATCCAAAAGATCCCAAAGGCATTAACCATAGCCGGAACAATCAGCGCCTTGAAAGAGTCGATCCAGTGGAGCTTGGCCATAATTACATAAGTAGGTAACACACCAAGCTGCTGGGGTACAAATAGAGTGGCAATTACAAAGTAAAACAGAATATTTTTAAACGGGAATTCATATTTAGCAAAAGCATAACCAGCAAGTGTACAGAAAAATACGACCGATATGGTTACCATAGACGAGACGAATAATGAGTTTCCAAGAGCTTGGAAAAAATCCGTTTTATCCAGAACCCGCTGGAAATTATCAAAAAACTGGTTCCCAACCGTAAGCAAAGGGGGTACATGGAATACTGCGCCCCTATCATTTGTGCCAACTACAAACATCCAGTAAAAAGGAAAGATGGACACGAGTGCACCAAGAATCAGAATGAGATAAAATCCTACTTTGCCGAAAATCCCAAGATCATCCGGATCTTTTTTTAATAGACGCACAGTACTCACGCTTTACCCCCTCCTGTATCTCCACCCATGCGGCTTGAAACCAGCATATTAAGGACAGAAAATATAATCGTAACCACAAACAGCAGGACTGCCGTAGCCGCCGCCGTACCGAAGAATCCATTGCGGAATGCCTCGCTATACAAATAGGTAACCATAGTGATGCCTTCCTGACGTGTAGATCCCGTTCCTGATTGTCCTAAGAATACATAAGGCTCAGTGAACAGCTGCAGGGCGCCTATAGTCGAGAGCAAAGTGACAAATACGATGAACGGTTTCAGTAATGGCAATGTAATGAAGGTTAATTGTTGCCTTCTGTTCGCTCCATCAATACGGGCTGCTTCATATAAATCCGTCGGAATACTTTGAAGTCCTGATAGAAAAATAATGGCATTATACCCTGTCCAGCGCCACATCACCATGGTTGAGATCGCGATTTTGACCCCCCACCAGCCAGAGTTGAAGGCCACACTATCAAGCCCTAAACCACTGAGCATCCAGTTGATCATCCCGTTGTTCCCAAACAGCGTACTAAACACCAGGGTAACCGCAACGATAGACGTAATATTGGGCATGAAAAAGAGAACACGGAACGTTTTCTTGAAACGAGTCATCCCCGAATTCAACAATACGGCAATCAAAAGCGCCAATAGGATCTGTGGAACAGTTCCGAGCAGTCCCATAATTAAGGTGTTGCTAAAAGAAATCCAAAAGGTAGGGTCGCTTGTGACCAATTCATAATTTTTCATTCCTACGAATTTCATAGGATTCAAGGCATCCCATTTAAAGAACGAGAGGTAGATCGTAAAGAAGATCGGATATAGTCCAAATATCGAGAACAGAATAAAAAAAGGAGAAATGAAAGTATAAGCGGTGATGCGGCTCCTTCTTTGTTCAGTTAAAAACGGGCGCTTGCTCTCGGCATGCGGACTCGAAATAACAGGCTCAGCCATGTCACACCTCCAGGTAATCTAACGTATTAAGCAAAAACGTCTTTGACGTCTCTATAAGGACGCTAAGCAAGCGTTCATGCGAGATAAATCCGAATTCATAGAGAATACCGTTCTCCATGAATCCGGACCTTCTAGAAATAGAGTGCTTTTATTAGAAATCTTAACTGCGTTCAGCCAGTGTTTTCGCTTGTTTTACAGCTTCATCCCACTCTTTAGCCGGATCAGCCTTTTTCTCCAGCACATTTTTCAGTGCATTTTTGAAGAAGGTATCGGTTTGGTCATGAAGAGGACCGTAGTATACAGGTTTTACACGATTAGCAGCTTTACCAAATTCAACAGCCGTTTGTTGTCCACCGAAGAATTCATCCTTGAAATCTACGAATGCCGGATCTTCGTACAGGGCAGGTATAGAAGGCATCAATCCTTTAGTTTTGAATGATTCCAGTTGATTATCCTTGTTATCCATCCATGCGATAAAGTCATAAGCTTCTTTAGAATGCTTACCTTCTTTAGGGAGTGTCAAGAACGAACCACCCCAGTTACCAGCACCTTCTGGAAGCTGCGCGATTTTCCATTTGCCAGTGGAGTCTGGAGCATTACTCTTAACATTCCCTGCCATCCAAGCAGGTCCCATAACCACTGCAAATGATCCGTCGTTCATCCCTTGTCCCCATTCAGGAGACCAGAGCATCACATTGCTGATCCAGCCTTCTTGGATACCTTTAACTGTGAAATCATAAGCTTTGCGAACTTGCGGATTAGTGTCTCCGATAAAGCTGCCATCCGCTTTGCTGAAATAGATTTCATCCGCAGATTGGTCACGTAATGCGTTAAATGTAAGATCAGTAAGGTCTACAAACGGTTTGCCTGTCTTTTCCTTGAAAGCTTTGGCTACAGCTGCGAACTTGTCCCAAGTATCAATCGCTGCGCCAAATCCTTCGGAGTCACTTGGCAATCCTGCTTCTTCAGCCAAATCTGTTCTGTAATACACAACCGTTGGACCGATATCTGTAGGAAGACCCAGCTGGAAGCTTCCATCTACGGAAGAGGCTTGTTTCCATTTCCAATCCAGATAGTTCGCTTGAATATCTTTGGCTCCTAGATCATTCAGGTTATAGAATTTATCCTGTGCATTAATAAAACGCTCCATGAAACCGATTTCAAGTTGGAAAATATCTGGTGCGCCCGACCCCGCCGATAAAGCAGTGGTCAAATTATTATGGTGAGCCGTTTGGTCACCGGTATTTTGAACCTTGATCGTAACGTTTGGATGTTCCTTCGTGTACTCTTTCGCTAGATCCTCGTAGTTCACGTTACCGAGTGTCCAGAAAGAAAGTTCGATTTTCTCAGCAGGCTCAGTACCCTCGTCTTTTGTAGGTTCATTTGTGCTTGCTGCGTTGTTACCTGTATTTTTACTTGATGCATTATTCTCGGCGTTGTTGCCTCCGCATGCTGCCAGTGAACCTACAAGCATGATAGCGACTAACGAAAGCGCCAAGTGTTTTACTTTATTCATTCCCCTGTACCCCTTTCAAAGGTTTCTCTTACAAGATTTAGTGTACAGGGTTTATATTCTTTTTTTGAGGAGGCAAACTTCCGATTTATGGTGGAAATATTTACGAACTCAAGATCAGCTTAAATAAATATTTCATACAGACCTATGCCTACTAATAACAATCCACCGATAAGATCAGAATGTTTACCTAGCCAAGTTTTGGACATTCGATTCCCGATTTTCATTCCGGCAGCAACAGTGATAAACGAAAAGGCACCCACTGAGATCGCTGTGAATGTTGCGTTCACGCCGCTGATCCCTGCTCCAAAGCCTGTAGCAATACAATTGATAGCTAGCGCCACACCCAACCACACCGATTCTTGCCATTTTAAAACATGACGATAGCCAGTATCTGTAGAAGTTGTGCTGAGGACGTTGCTCTCTATATCCATGCTTACATTTGAAGTTGGTTTCTTATGCACAGCTTTAATACTCCAGATTCCCATAAACAGAATCAAGCACCCTCCAATGGCATTTCCATTCGCTTCAGAAAAATATTCTGACACATACTCACCTGAGGTTATTGAGATATATGTAGCCAGCATCGACAGAACAGCAATAATCAGATTAGAAAATGGTGTAATTCTTGTGGACCTAGCGCCAAAGGAAACGCCTATTCCTAAGTTATCCAAATTTGAAGCCAACCCAATAATGATGATGGAAAGCCAATGCATATCTAGACCCCCTTAATACATTCATAACTATGTTATGTCTGAGATGGGCGTATAGAATTTTGTCCAAATGTGCTGCTCATAGAATGTTCGTCAGCTTCATTTATATTGGATTTCTCATGCTTCCACAGTTATACTATTTTTATTTCTAACTTCATTAAATGATCAAAAGGAGTTAAATACTTATGCCAATTAACCGCCCGCTGCTAACAGACAGCGATTTCCAAGAAGCCGTTGACCGCAAACTACCTGTTCGTGTATTTCAGGACGATCATTTGGTGAATTCAGGGGCCACTGTTGTCCGCTTCACCGATTCTGATGTAGTTATTCAGTCGAGGGTTAGCGATCTGACTTATTACGCTCGTAAGAGTTGCCAATTTTATGAGGTTAGACCCTAAAAAAAGCCGGAACACACTGACCCTTGGGATCAATGCGTTCCGGCTTTTTTCAGCAGACATATGTAGTAGCTCTTACTTAATATTTTTGTATGTGCCATACACTTTCATTTTTTCATTCAAGACTTCCTGAAAACTCTGCTTCTTCTTATTAGCTCTCTCTTGTTTAGGATTGACCACGGGCTGAGGTCTAAAAAACTGATGATTGTAAGCCATAAGATTATGTACCATCACATTCATTGAATTCCAACCTCCTTAGGTAATCATTTCCTGAAATACGCGGAGCAACCACTACTACTTAAAAGTTACTTACCCAGCAACATATAGACCGAAACAAGTTTATCACATGTTCATATGAAAACAACCTCCAAGCTGTATAAAACAGCTGGAGGTTGTTTAATTTCTGCTCATTTTCTCAACGCTGTGATGGAAATCTAGCGTTCCCAAAACCTTTATTACTATGATCAACTTGACCTCTCATCAGTTCAAGCAAATATTCGGGATCAGAGTTCATATCTAACATTTTCAACGCATTTTTTGGAGCAAACCCTTCACTTACACTGTGAGTGATCATGGCTAACAGTGGATTAAAATAACCTCTTATATTCAGCAGCCCTATAGGCTTCTGATGAATCCCAATCTGCATCCAGCATAGAATTTCAAATAACTCATCAAAGGTTCCGAGACCACCCGGCAGGGCAATAAACGCATCAGCCATACCGCTCATAACGGCCTTTCGTTCATGCATACTAGAGACCTCAATCAGATTCGTTAGCCCAGAATGCCTGATTTCATCTTTAAAAAGATCCACTGGCATGATACCGACGACTTCACCACCATTTGCCAACACTCCGTCTGCCACCTGTCCCATCAGGCCATTTCTTGAACCTCCATAAACCAGCCTACAACCTTGTGCAGCTATATGATAACCCAACTCTCTAGCCATTTCTGTATATTCTGAATTAAGACCTGGATTCGAACCGGCGAACACACATATTGTAAAAGCCATACCTATCACTCCAGACTGGTTATTATGGTTCAATTGAGATAATTCACTTATTGTACATCAGAATATTAAAATAAGTGTTAAATGAAAGTCATCTTTTTGTTTGTATCGTTAATTGGTACAGTTTACTATTCCACTCTGCAGTAACACCTAGTGCCTTAGCCAAAGCTGCCGCTGGAACAAGTGATGCATAACTTACTTTAATGGCTCCCTCTTTAAAGATGATTTTCTTGCCTTCTTTCGAGAGCGTCATATCTCCGTCCCATGAGAGGGTGTAGCCCAGATTTTCCGCCACTTCCCTGATCGGTACTCTTACACTTCCATCCAAGAATATAGCAGACTGTGCGGAGTCGATCTTCTTCCCATCCACGATTACAGTAACAGGCTTCAAGATAGGAGATACAGTAAAAGGACGTGAATCAAGCGCGCTGATTCCAAGTTGACCAAACATATTCGTCCCCCAAGCTACTGCTGTTCCATCCTTCAAAACTGCATATTTACTATTTTCCCCCGTGGCAAAAGAAACCGGATTGCTCAAGCCTTTGATTTGTTTAGGTTTAGTAAAGACCCATTTACTGTCGGTTGATGATTGGGTATTCCAAGTCCACGCGGTGCCATCTTTTTTAACAGCTACAAAGCCACCTAAATCCAGCGTAAGTTTGGAGATCGGCTTTATGACTGTTATCTTTTGCAGACCTTGCAATAAAGTGCCAGCTTCCCATACCCAGTATTCTCCTTTTTTATTGGCAACAAGATTGAACCCATTTTTCGTCTGAACAGATACAATATCCGTAAGACCTGGCATCTTCTTCATCATGATTTCGTTATAATTATTGCTGTCAACCGTTGCCCAGACACTTCCATTCTCAGTTAACGCCAGTATACTCCTCCAGTTCATAGAAACGGACTTCACATGATATAAATCCTTGACTGGGGTCGGCTTCTTCACCGCTTTTGTATTCTCTATTTGCGGGTTAGCGCTCCAAATCCAAAGAGTACCGTTGGTGCGAATTGCGGCCTGATAGTCACTGTTACCGACCCACATTACCTCACTTAAACCCTGAACCTTGGTAGCAGCAGGTAACGCTGTAAAACCTACATCAGTGATTTCTGGAGGATTCCACTGGAGTACGCTTCCATCCTTTCTCAAAGCTAATGTATTGTGTATGCCTGAAGCTATACTGACTACATCGGTCATCCCAGAGATAACCTGAGGAAGTAGCACCTTGTGCTGTTTAGCGCTTACCCCATTGCCTGCTTCTATAGCATTCTTATCCCGGTAATCTCCCCAAGCTTTAACCGTCCCGTCTTCGTTCAGCGCAACATAATAAATTCCACCGATCTCTAACTGCTTCGTACGATCAAGCGCTGCTATGCTATGGGGAGTAATCGTCCACCCTTCAGGACCTGCAGTTCCATTTGCAAATTGTCCAAAAACATTGCTCCCCCAAGACCATACGGTTCCGTCAGTCCCCAGTGCGAAGGAACTCCCTCCCCAAAATCCAGAAGTGGCAACAATCTCCTTAATTCCACTCAGCTTCGCGGATGAGGGATCCGCGCTTATCACTTGTGGGACTGACGTAACAGCCATAATAGAACAAACAGCCAAACTAAACAGCTGTAGCTTCCTTGCTAATAAGTTCATCTTGTTTTTCCCTTCTTATGATATTATTGTAATTATTATTCATCTTACACTAAGACGCTACTAAGCTGCTCAAAGTTGTATAATTTTTAAATCCCGGGATTCAGATTGCTTTGAATTATGTTATAATTACGCTGCCTTGGATCTACTCTTTTCAATCGCAATACCGGAACCAAATGATTATGGAGGGAAGTTATGCTTAAATTTATAGGTGTTTTACTGCTCTTCAGATTAGTGGGCAACCCTTTTCTGGCTATATTCATCCTGCTTCTTATCTTGTATTTCTTGGATCGGCGATATGTGGGCATCTTCCCCAGCATTACAAAGCCCTTCAAAAGAATGCGTCAAATTTCCAAGTTACGTACAACCATTTCTTTAAATCCTAATGATGTTTCATCCAAATTTGATTTAGCGCGGAGTTTGACAGAACGTAAAAAATACAGGGAAGCGAAGGATCTCCTACTGCAAATCGAGGACCGTTATGAGCAATCTGCTGAATATTGGGTAGAACTCGGACATGTGAATCTTAAGCTAGGCGCTTTGGAGGAAGGCGAAGCACAAATGCTTCGTGGTCTGGAGATCAACCGTAAGGCTCGATATGGACAGCCATATCTTTGGTTAGCGGAAACTTTCCGCCATACGAATCATGATAAAGCATTACATTACGTTACTCAGTATCAAGAAATCCAGTCATCTTCTTCTGAGGCGTATTATCTGGCTGGTTCGATGTATAAAGCGCTTGGCAGATCAGAGGATGCGAAACGAGCTTTCGAAGAATCCACCGCTGTTTATCGTTCACTGCCTAAATATAAAAAACGGCAGGAGCGCGGTTGGGCGTTGCGCAGCTTTTTCGCCAAGATGAAATAAACTTGACGACTCCTTAACCCAAAAAACGGAGATCACTTCTGATTATCAGAAATGATCTCCGTTTTTTTATAATAAATTGGGGGGAAACGATGTTATTAGTTCGTCACTAATTTCCAAAGCGATAATGCCGACTCCGGATTCCAGTTGGTATCACCGAAACTTCTAAATGTCACTCGAGCTTCATAAACGTTACCCTTGTATTCAACTTTTGTTCCTACAATGTACAACCCGGTTGCATTCCAAGCTGCTACATCTGGTAATACGGGTTTCACAAGGGTTGTGACTGTATACAAAGAGCTCTTGTCTGAAATATTACCAGCAGCGTCTACAGCTCTCACATGATAATTGTACGTAGTGGAAGCTTTCACCGATAAATCCGTAAAGGAAGTTCCCTTAGTTTGGGTCAATTCAACACCCTCTCGATACACAACATAATGATCAACACCTACATTATCTTGGGCGGCGTTCCACATCAGATTAACACTATTGTGCTTCACTGACATGGTATGCAGCCCCTCAACCATCGAAGGCTTCACAGTATCTGGTGTTTCCACTGGAGGTATAACCACTTCCGGGTTTGGTGTGCTAACAACAATAATATTACTTGAGCCTGACGTGTTTCCTGCACGATCCACTGCAACAATATAATATGTATAAATTTTACCTGCTTCTACAGTAATGTCTTTAAAGCTCGTTGTTGAGGATGTTCCGATTTGTTTCGCTATACCGACGCTATCCCCGCGATAAATCATGTAATGATCTACGCCTACGTTATCTGTTGCAGCATTCCACATAAGATCTACACTGCTCGATTCTACACTCATCGTGTGTAACCCCGTTACTGTTGACGGCTTCTCCGTGTCTGGTTGTACCCCAGGTCCTGATTCACCGTTCTTTAGATTCACATCAATGACTTGGTAGAAGGCATTCGCTGTATCATCAATATCCCACACCGCCAAAATAACATGGTATCCACTGCGGTCAGTTGGGACATTTACTTTGTGCGTCACAGAACGCTCAGGCTGTTTACCGCCATTTTCAAAAGTTCCAATAAGCTCTAAATCGGAACGTTTAATTGGCGTATTAGGATTCCAACCTTTTTTCGTAATATAGTAATGCCATTTTGTTGTTCTATGTTGTGCTGTATGATACCAAGTGATGTCATTGACTCCGCCAACCATATCGTGCTTAATCCAGCGATCACTTGATTGTTGATCCAGAATTCCTCCGAACATGCCACCCGCAGATGCAATCTTCCCGTCCGCAGGACCCGCCAATGGGAAACCCTTTGGTGCCTCTAGACTCTGTGGCTCATATTGAACAGAACCCACATTATTCGCTGCACCAAGCTTCGCACGACTTGCTGGTTCGGATACATAACCGTGTCCTAACGCTTTATCGGTATCGATAAGTCCTACTCCGGCAATAACCCCCGCTGTAATAACAAATGGAGCAACCTTCTTTGCGATACTGCTGTTCTTCATGCTTACTTTCATCATTCATCATCTCGCTTTCTAGTTGTAATTTGGAGACTTTGAAAACGAATCCAGTGTTATTATAATTTTCTAAAAACATAATAACAATAACCTAAAGAACCAGACGTCAATGGATAAAAGACCCATGACAATTGAACGGATTAGTAGTTCTCCCCGCTAATAATGCCCCATCGAAACGATTCATTCTACTCAAATAAAAAGCCAGCCACCGATAAATATATCGGTGGCTGGCTGCAAAAAAACAACTTGTTATGACTTCTGATTCATAAATGGGGTATAGTCCCATTTACATATTTAAATCCTGCTTGTTAACTTCTCCGCTCTGTTTAACCGAAAATGGCCACCAATTTCCTCGGCCGAAGATCCGTACCATTACAGGGACAAAGAACGGCAGGAAGATTAAAGCATACAAGGCCAATCCTACGAGCACCACTGTAGCAATCTGCATCATCGACAATACCCCAGAAGGATACATCGAAGCGAAGGTACCACCCAGAATAACTACAGCTGAAAGGATAACTGTACCCATATTGCGCATAGCGTGTAGAATCGCTTCTTTTACGTCCCATGTTTTATTTTCGTTAAACCGGGCCATTAAGAAAATGCTATAATCCACACCTAGTGCAATCAGCATAACAAAACTAAAGAATGGCGTCGTCCAGGTAATCCCTTCATAGTGCAGAAGATTAACGAAAATAGCCTCTGTAACGCCCAACGCTGAAAAGTAAGTGATCAAAAGTGAAATAATAAGGTAAATCGGCATTACGATTGAACGGAGCAGCAACACTAATATGATGAAAATACCGCTCAGCATCAAGATTACTGTACGCGTATAATCTTCATTGGAAATATTCCGCAAATCGCTTTGACTGCTTGTAACCCCGCTAATAGCTGTTTCAGCATTTTCAAGCTTCGTACCTTTAACTGCACGATCTACTGCTGCTTGAATATCACCCACACTATCTATAGCCTCTGAGCTGTAAGGATTCTCAGTGAATACCACGTCCAATGTCATCACCTTACGGTCATCAGATAAGTACGTGTCAAATACCTGCTTTATACCTTCAGCTTTAAGTGCCTCAGCCGGTACGAAGAATCCGCTCAGCTCTTCATCCTTAGCCGCTTGAATCTGATTCAAGTATTCTTGTGCCGAGCCCAGACCGCTTGTAATTTGCTTCAATCCATCAGCACTATCGCTTAGTCCAGTGGTTAAGGCTCCAATCTGACCTGTCAATTCACCAAAACCATCTGCAAGCTGCTTCTGTCCGCCTTGCAATTGATCAAGACCACTTGTGATAGACGGAATCTTTTCTACGATCTGTCCTTGACCTGCTGCCGCCTGGTCGAGTCCAGATTGCAGTTGACCGATTCCAGCTACAAGCTTAGCTAAACCTTGCGCGAGCGCGGTTTGCCCAGCCGCAGCTTTGGCATAACCGGCATTCGCTTCATTTAAGCCAGTAGCTGCACCTTTAAGCTGTTCTGAAACCTGACCAAGACCGGCTGCTAGTTGCGCTGCACCCGTACCACTTTGTGCTACTGTACCTTTGATCGTCAAATAATTTACATCCTGAACAATTTCCGGATAACTGCTCTCTAGGCCAGCGAAGGAACCGTCCAGTCCTTTTAATGCCTCTGCAACACCTTGTAGCTGCTTCGGAAGCTGCCCGAGTCCTTCATCCAGCTGGGTTAAGCCTCCACCGATTTTTTTATAGCCCTCAAGTAACTTCGCATTTGCATCTGCTAACTGTTTAGCACTTGTTGCTGCCTGCTGAAGACCGGATTTGATCTCTCCTGCACCCGCTGAGCCACTCTTAATCCCGCTCTCAATCTGGGTGAGCCCAGCGCCTAAAGCAACAATTCCGTCTTTGAGATCCGCTGTGCCCTCTGTCAGCTTAGCACTCCCTGCAACAGCTTCTGTAAGTTTAGGAGCATTATCGCTAAGCTGTTTACTAGCTTCAGACAAGCCGGTCTGAATCTTGGTCAGACCTTCGTTACTCTGGTCCAGTCCATCAGAAAGTGTACCGACCTGATTCGGAATCAAGAAATCGCTAATCAGCTCACCTGTAGGACGTGACATGCTGCGAACGGATTTTACGCTATCCACTTTTTCCAGCTCGCGGCTAATTTTCTCCGCAAGTCCCAGATATTCTGAATTGTCCATACGATCATCATTCTTGATAACGATCTTGCCAGGCATCGATTCACCTGGTCCGAAGCTCTCCGAAATAATATTAAAGCCTTTTACGGAAGCATATTCCGAGCCAATTTCCTCCAAGCTGTTAAAGGACAGCTTACCGCTATAGGTAACTAGGAATGGGGATACGATTACTGCAACGATTAGAAGTGCGGCCCACGGTCTTTTTAAAGAAAAAGAACCTGCCCATCCCCAAATACGGCTCTCACTATGCTCCAGCTTGCCACGGGAGGGCCAGAATAGCTTTTTGCCTAGAACAGCCATAAAGAATGGAACAATCGTCACAAGTGCCAATAGCATAACTGCAATACCAACTGCAACAGCTACTGCTGAACGATAAAGAATAAATTTCGATAACCCAATCGCTACAAAACCTACAAACACCGCTAAGCCCGAATAGAACACCGTTCCTCCAGCTTTTCGATAAGTTGCAATGATTGCACTTTTAGTATCTTCTGCGGTCATCAATTCTTCTTTAAAGCGACTGATCAGCAGAATACAATAATCCGTACCGATCCCGAACATGACCGCAACCATAAAGATTTGAGTAAACGTTGATAAAGGAAAATCATAACGATCCACCAAAAAAGCCACGACAGATTGGGATACAATATAGCTGATACCCACGGTCAGCAGCGGTACAAAAGGCGCTACGAACGAACGAAATACGACGAATAGTATAAGTAAGATAAAGACAACTGTAATATACTCCGACTTCTTTAGCCCTGCTTCTGAGCTAGCAATCATATCCTCTGTAATCAGACCTTCACTGGTCAAATAATGATCTGCTTTAACACCTGAGAGCATCTCATCCACTTTATCTGGCAGAGCAGTAACAGCCTCTCCTTCACCTTTTACGGTCAACGCCACCATAATAGTCTTGCCATCTTTGGCAATCAGTGTATCTTTAAGCTCACTTTGTGAAAAAGGATCGGTGATGGAATCTAACTGCAGAGCTTCCTTATTCGCAGCCAGCTTCTCAACGCCTTGTTGAATACTTGCTGTTTCTTCCGCTCCGATTCCCTTCGGGTTATTGAACACAAGGGCTACTTGATGGAGTGATTCGCCTCCCTTGTCACTTGATGCTTCCTTCATGATTTCTGCTGCTCTAGATGAAGGGTATCCCTCTGGAACCGTAACCTGCCCCTTCTCACGGACAAGATCAGAGAAAGACGGGGCCGTCATCACTAGCACCACCGCTACAGCGAGCCAGATTGCGATAACCGCCCATCTTGTTTTTAGAATCGTCTTCATTGGCTCTTCCCTCCATTATCATTCTGAATTAGACTTGCCAGTTTCTCAAACATCATGATGAATGTCTCAATATCCTTCTTTTCAAAATGAAACAAATACGGGGCCACTACTTCATGTACTTGCGACTCAGCTGCTTCAAATACTCTTTTACCATGCTCTGACATCGATAAATACACCTGACGACGATCATTCTCGTCACGAGTGCGCTCAATAATGCCCGCTTGCACCAGTCTGTTGATTATTGCTGTAATGGAGCTTTTACCCACGCAAAAAGTTTCTGCTAGATATGTAGATGTACATTGTTCCTGAGCATTAATCAGACGCAGAATTTGATACTGATCATTCGTTGTATCTGCAGCAATGCTATCTTTAATTCTTGCGGCTACTTGTCTAGTCACCATCATATAAGCATCCATATAACGGTTAATCCAATGCTGAACTTCATCTTCCAAAGCTTCCTACCTCCAAATATAGTTCAACTGTAGAACAGTTTCATTGTCAAACTATAATCCCATTTATTTCAAAAGTCAACTTTACAATTCTAAGGAACAATTTAAGGTGACCCAACAAAAAAACAGGCCGAGAGTTCATCTCGACCTGCCATTGTATGTCTTCTAAAAATTGTTTATTCCTCATCCTCGATCTCTTCTACTTCATAAACACATCTCAGCGTTTCAATGCCTGCTGCATTTTCGCCGAGGCTGTACACCATGAACCCAAGACTACGGTAGAAATCTGCAGCAATCTCATCCTCTGTTTCAGCTACCAGATAACGCGGCTGACGCGTAGTAAGCAGCTCCAGAATCATCCCCCGTGCATAGCCTTTTCCTCTGTTCTCTGGCAATACAGCAATATGCCGAATATCCAAGGAACCATCTTCTGTTTCTTCAAAGCCTACAAGACCAAGCAGTAATTCTTCCTCTTCCCAGCCATATAACTTTAGCCCGGCTTGTTCGCTATACTCAGACGAAGTCTGCTGTAGAGCATTCGGATCATCTATGACCGCATAGGTCAGCAGCTCATTCACCTCAGATGTACCAATGAGGGGTTTAAGATCAATCAACATTCTTCACATTTCTCCTTCTTTGTTCCTTTTACAGCTAATCACTCGAAACAATCCGTAGCCTGTCCACACACCTAGCATGTTTAATAGTAAATCATCAATATCGAAGCTTCCCACATGCAGCAGCATTTGCAAGCACTCCAAAAGCAGAATACAAGGGACAGCATATAGCGAGATTCTAAGCCAAGAAACAGGACGTATCTTTACTATTGGCGAAAGAAAACCAAATGGAATAAAAACTACAACATTTCCTAGCAGATTTACTAGCCGATTGATAAGTGATAAACCGTTATCCAAGTTGAAATAAAGTGACACCGTGCGAAATGGAACCAGATTATACTGAAGAGGACCTCCGGTATGTACCTCTCGTCCAAATCCGATAAACATCCAATAGATAACAGTAGCACTATACAGAGTTAGCACTACCCGTGTCAATCCTTTTAGCGGCCATGAACGGTAAGTTTCTTTATGTCTGCGGTTAATCAATTCTTAGGTTGAGCTTCAATAATTTCGATAGTTCCATCAAGTTTACCTACGATCGCCATCGCTGCAATCCCAATAAATAGGCCGTGATCTACAACACCCGGGATGTTTTGGATGGTCAATGCAAGCTTCGGTGCAGCTTCTATCGCTTCAAATCGGCAGTCCGCAATGTAATTGCCATTATCCGTCTTGTACAACTCTTCTCCGCTGCGACGCAATTCAGGTTGGCAACCCAGTTTGGCAAGCTCTGCCACAGTCCATTCCCACGCGAAAGGAACGATTTCCACCGGCAACGGAAATTTGCCTAGCGTGTTTACAACTTTACCTTCATCGGCAATCACAATCATTCGGGTACTATTACTAGCTACAATCTTCTCACGAAGCAAAGCGCCGCCGCCGCCTTTAATTAGTTGCAGACTGCTGTCTAGCTCGTCCGCTCCGTCAATGGTTAAGTCCAGACTATCAATATCACCAAAAGCTACCAGTGGAATTCCCAGCTCTCGTGCTTGCTCTTCGGAAGCGCGTGAAGTAGCTACTGCGGTAATTTTCAAGCCTTCACTGACGCGTTCACCGAGCTTGCGGATTGCCCAGTAGGCAGTTGATCCCGTACCCAGACCTACCTTCATTCCATCTTCTACATATTCCACTGCTTTTTCAGCTGCTAGTTGTTTAACGTTGATACTCATTTTAATACCCCCATGTTATCCATTATAAAGTTTTATAGTATTTTGCCGTAACAGAGACTATCCGGATCACCTATGTAGGGTCCAAATAAATCAATCGGTTGGTAGCCATGCTTGACGTAAAGCGCAATCGCTTCTGGCTGCTTAATTCCGGTCTCCAATCGGATCTCCTTAAACCCCGCCGCTAATGCTTGTTCTTCAAGGAATAACAGCATATTTGTAGCTATGCCCATTTTACGATAACTAGAATCTACATAAAAGCGCTTCAACTCCATCGTTGCGATCTCTATTCCGATATAATCCAGTGGACGAAGCCCACCACAGCCCACTGGTTTTCCGTTTAAGTAGGCTACTACGAAAGTCATTTCTTTTACTTTGGGATCCTCGAAATCAACAACATAGATCGTCTCATGCGGATAACGCATCTTCAGTTCCTCATCCAGAAACGTAATAAGTTCTCTTAAATCAGCGTTCTCTGGATCAACTACTTCAAAATTCACTTCTGTTACGGGCGACACTCTATTTCCCTCTTTTCTTGTATCCAAATTCGTATTATCCTTCTTGCAGCCAAAAAAATCAATATTCTTCATTCTGTCTTATGTATATTGTAATTTCACTACATCCTCTAAGTTTAGGATCATCTCTTTTTCAGCGTGGTTAGCAGCCCTATGTAAGTAAGCTTTATGCTCAATGAAAGCATCTGAGGGGGCTGCCAATTTAATGTGCTCCAGCACACTGCGTTCGACATCAGCGAGAACTAGATTTCCTCTACCCGCACTTACTCTACATAGATTAATGATTGCTAAAGGCTTATTCACAACTGCCTGCCCGCTGGACTCCACAAAAACTGTGTATTGAACTAAAGGTATTACGTCTGGATCTTCCACACTAGCAGCGCAAGATTGGTCAAAGATAGAATACATTAGTGAAGGATTGCGTGATAAAGTCCCTAATTTTTTCTGATTAGATACCAATTTGCTGTTCTGGTAGGCCAAGAATCCGGCAACTGACAACACGAGCACAAGCAAAATAACTAATATCGAGTACATTTCATCACGTCCCACCCAATACTCCATAATAACAATACCGATTATATATTATCATGGATAACTGCATAGACCAATCCTATATTATCAACACTATAACAAGTGTAAGCGATATTCAATCTATAAAGTTATTTTGAAATATTCAAAATAACAGTTGAAACTTCGTTTGACATGTCTCATAATGAAAATATGAATATTGTTTGTCAATCCATATGGAAATCAAGGGAGGAAACTTAAAATGAAGTTTTTCTTGGACACCGGAAATATTGAAGAGATCAAACGTATTACTCGCCTCGGATTAGTGGATGGCGTAACGACTAACCCGTCGCTCATCGCTAAAGAAGGAAGATTGTTTAAAGATGTTATCAAAGAAATCGTAGCAATCGTTCCAGGTCCAGTAAGTGCAGAAGTAATCGGACTTACAGCAGAAGAAATGCTTAAAGAAGCATACGAAATTGCTGAGTGGGCTCCAAACGTTGTCATTAAACTCCCTATGACTGAAGATGGCTTGGAAGCTTGTTATGAGCTCACAAAAAAAGGTATCAAAACTAACGTAACGCTTGTCTTCTCAGCGGCTCAAGGCTTAATGGCTGCAAAAGCAGGCGCAACTTATATTTCTCCTTTCGTAGGACGTCTGGATGATATCGGTGTTGACGGAATGAAGCTGATCAAGGATCTGAAGACCATCCTAACTAACTACGGTATGACTTCCGAAATTATTGCAGCATCCATCCGTAACATTGCGCATGTTGAGCAAGCCGCTCTTGCTGGTGCTCACATTGCTACCATCCCAGGTTCGCTCCTGCCTACCCTCTGGAAGCATCCGCTGACAGATAACGGTATCGAACGCTTCCTGAAGGATTGGGAATCCGTACCACAAGCATAAGATTGTCTTTCATTCTTTTATCAAAGGGCTATCCCGCAAGCTACGGCAACGCAGCTTAAGGATAGCTCTTTTTTCCATCTAAAGTCCTTGCAGAAGTCTGACGAACACGCTTTGACAAGAGTCGCGCATCTACCTGCTCCGTTTCTTTCACGTCAGATTCTCCCTTGCTCCCCTTGCTTGGCGTTACTGCAAATAAGGTCAGCAATCCACCAATTGCGCCGACTGTAGCCATCAAAGCGAATAATACCCAATGACCACTGCTTAACAGCAGCGATACCACTGGCGGTCCTGCGGCTACCCCTATAAACCTCATACTGCTATAGAGAGCGGTTATCGTGCCGCTATTTTCTTTCTCAATTCCCTCCGTGATCAAAGCATCCATACAAGGAAGCACAATCCCGATTCCAACACAACCTAAGCCCATAAACCCGACTAAGAAATAAATACCTTTATTGAACCCCGCAAAGATCATTGCTGCAGTAAGTAACACCATTCCTCCAAAGCCCAGCCATTTCATTAGCGTTTTGTTCTGACCAATGATCTTTCCTGTTCCATATGAAGACAGACATAACAAGGCTAATGGTATTGCCAGCACAAACCCCTTCATTGCCCCATGCATATTAAATTTAGATTCCAGCATTTCCGATAAATAGAATTGAACGCCAAAGGTTACAAACATACAGATACCGCCTATGGCAAAAATAGCATACAACCATCGTCCCTTTTCACGCAAAATGCTCACAATTCCGGATAAAAATTCTCTTATACCCTGTTTCTCAGGTTGTTCCTTCGCTTCCGGCTTTCGAACCAGAAAAAGAACTAAAGCAAATGAAATTAAACATAGAACAGGAATAGCGATAAAAGGTGCAAACCAAAGCCATATTCCAAGATAAGCTCCAAGGATCGGACTGAGCACTTTACCAAAGGTATTAGAGGTTTCAATAATTCCCAGACTTTTGCTTACATCCTCTTCTTCCTTGAATAAATCACCAACGAAGGGCAGCACAATAGGAAAAGCACCAGCCGCACCTATCCCTTGTAATAAACGTCCGGCCAGAATGACCCAATAGGCGCTAACGCCCTTCATAACCCAAGCCGCCACCACGCACACAGCTCCACCAATAGCAGCAATGATCAGACTCGGAAGAATCACCTTTTTACGTCCATAAGCATCAGACAGGTACCCTGCAATTGGGATCATCACGATAGCCATCAATCCATAAACAGTAATCAGCATACTCACCTGAAAAGAGCTAATGCCTAGTTCTTTAGAAATCTGCGGCAAAATAGGGAGCAGCATGGAGTTACCGAGGGTCATAATTAGTGGAATGGATGCCAGTGCAAGCAGATCCCATTTTCTTTCCTTCATGAACTGACCACCTTTGTCATTGTTTGCGACGACTCTCTATATTGTGGTTTGTTCATCCCTCTTTATTCATACATATAAAAAGACCGTACCCCCGCCAATGCGAAAGGACGATCTTATGATCAGAAGATGGGGCTTTACAGCGAATTTGTAATCATGGTCTTCGCTTTTACAGATGGGAGAAACCGGTTTGGTTCTCCTAGGCTAAAAATATGCAGCAAGTGCATCGCTCGAGTGCAAGCTGTATAAAACAATTTACGCTCACTTTCTCTGCCATATCGTTCAGCTGAACCATCGTAGATGATGACAGCATCAAACTCCACACCTTTAGCTAAGTAAGCAGGTAACACCAATGTTCCCTTCTGGAAATTCGGCGTTTCTTTCGTAACGAGCCTTACTGGCAGCCTACTATGTAGTTCATCATGAACTCTTGCGCTTTCTTCTGCTGTTTTACAAATGACAGCCACATAATGATACCCCTTGGATTGCAAATTCCGGATATCCATTTCAACTGCATTCAGAAGCTCATCCTCGCTAGACACCACACTTAGCTGAGGTTCTTCTCCTCGTCGATTAAACGGCACAATTCTTTCCCCTCCAGGAATCATTGAACGCGTAAATTCTACAATTTCAAAAGTGGAGCGATAGCTTCGGGTTAACGAGATCACTTCTGTATTCTCTTCCCCATAAATGCTTACCAAACTAGACAAATCACCGAGCACCTCACCTTGTGCATAGATCGCCTGATTCAAATCACCCAATACGGTCATTTTCGCCCTTGGAAACAAACGACGCATGAACTCTAATTGGAAAGGTGAGTAGTCTTGTACTTCATCCACAATCACATGACGAATCAGCGTATTGGTACGGAAGCCTTGGCTTAACTCCTTCAAATAAAGGAATGGTGTAGCATCTTCGTAGGCAAGCTCGTTCACTGCGATAGATTTTAGTGTTTGTTCACAGATCTCATCCCAGATTTCCGGCAGAGAATTAACACCATTTAGGCGTTCCATAAGCTCACGATCAGTAAACAGCGTACTGTACAATCCCTTAACATCCACAAAACGACCTCGTTTAGTCCATCCGCGCAGTGGTTTTAAGCGTTGGCTGACTACATACCGGGATAACACTTCTTTTTCAGTATCAAAATCATCAAAACTATCCTGTGTAGCTTTCTTCTTACGTCGTAACATCTGATATGCACGATGGTAATCACTGGAGTCCAATAGCTCAATTTGATCTTCAACCCATGAAGCATTTCTTTCCTCATGGCTAAAATCAGCGATCTTCTTCAGTAACCAGCGTGTCATTAAGTCTACACGGTTCGCAAGCTTAATGGCGGGATCATAGGCATAGAAATGACGTTCCATTTCTTCTTTACTGACTACCGCTCTACCTTGAAACATTAAAGGCTTGAACTGCATGCCCTCATGTTCCAGCATCGTAGCATACCGACGAATCACATCGAGAAAAGGTACGGATGATTTATAAGCGATGCCTTCTCTGCGTATACCCACTTCAGGGCCATCAGGGGCATTCAATAGGTTTTCCGTCTGACTAAAGACATCTTCCAGCTGGAATTCATGTCCTAAACGATGCTCAAGATACATCTGAAAAGTGGTTTGTTGCATATTTTCTTCACCTAGCTCTGGGAGCACAGTTGAAACATAGCTATTAAACAGCGGGTTCGGCGAGAACAACAACATCTGGTCTGCTTGCAGAACTTCACGGTATTTATACAAAAGATAAGCTACCCGCTGCAATGCTGCAGAGGTTTTCCCGCTTCCTGCGGCACCCTGAACGACCAGCATTCGGCTTTTGTCGTTGCGGATAATCGCATTTTGCTCTTTCTGGATGGTAGCTACAATACTCTTCATTCGATCATCGGCACTATGGCTAAGCACTTGCTGCAAAAGCTCGTCGCCGATCGTTACCCCAGTATCAAACATAACTTCAATAACACCGTCAGAAATCACAAACTGACGTTTAAGATTCATTGTACCGGAAACAAGTCCACCAGGTGTCTCATAAGCTGTTGGGCCAGGAGCTCCGTCATAATATAAGCTCGATATAGGCGCCCGCCAGTCATAGATCAAGAAGGTGCCATCATCCTCCATCAAGGATCCAATCCCCAGATAAATCTTTTCCGTTACTCCATTTGGTGCTTCTGTAAAGTCAATACGCCCAAAGTAAGGAGAGACGAGTAGCTTTTTATATTTTTTTAGAGCCTTGCTCGACTGTAAATGATGGCGTTCACGTTCATTCAAGATTTGGGATTGTTGGCGCAGACTTGTTGAAGTTTCCCCTAAATCATCTGGACTACTGAAGTTTACCGTTACCTCTTCCCAGAAGTCTTTCCGCATATCCACCACATCACTGCGATGGAGTCCGAGCTCCTCAGATAATCGCCGGATATGGGCAGACAAAAGCTTAGTCAATCCGTCAACCCGCTGCTGTTCCTCTTTCCATTCAATTTCATGATTCTCCACTACATTTCATCCCCTTTGGAAGGTTGATATTTCAAGTGAGGATACTCTTAATAGATGAATCCTTAAGCTTATATGTTGCACATCACAAGGTTATGTTTAAGCTTCGCGATCCGTTTCTTTTTCCTCAGTCGCTATACGGTTCATCTGATCTGCCACTTTATCAAGCCGTTCTAATTGATATCCGTAATCGTAAATAGCTGCGGCTACAACATACAATCGTAGTTGACCTATTTTCTCCGCATTATACCCCATGATCGTTGAATTCAAAAATCCATCATTCTCGTCTCCCAAGGGTTCCGATTCATTAGTGTTTGGTTTTAGTTTATCTTCAAATTTCAGCAAGATCAGTTGATGATATTTGATTAACTGCTCCAAATGACTGTCAAACAATGCATCTGTCTCTTCACTTCGATCCGCTTGAAAATAATGCCGATCCACAGCCTCAAGAACATCGAAGCCTTTTTGCAAAGAAGATAACAGGTTCTTATAGACAACCATTTGTCTAGTCTGACTGTACTTCGCCCTCTTTAGCTGTTTCTGCTCTTCCTCAAACAAAGCGTACTTATCCGCTAAAGATTTAATAGATGACTCCAGTGCAAGTTTTTCATCACGAAACACACTTTCCTTCATCTCATGAGATACAGCCGTTCTTAGCAGCAAAGAAAGACTGGCAAAGACGTTCTCGATTTGCTTGATGTACTGTTTCCGTGGTTTCGGAGGAACTACTATAATATTGATTAGAAATGCAGAAACAATCCCTGTCAATGTTAATAAGAAACGATTCAGCGCAAACTGCCATTCACCAGAAGCCTCCATCACTGTTATAACGGTGACGAGTGTCAGGCTAATAGTATCCGCTCGGTTAATTTTCATACTGATCATAATGACAAGAATGCAGACCAACCCAACCGCAATTGGACTATTGGATAACAGCATTCCTCCCAGAAGAGCGAGTACCGCGCCCATTGTAGTCGTTGTCAGCTGATCAAGAAAATAACGCCAAGAGCGATAAATAGATGGCTGCATCGCGAAAATTGCTGCAATCGCAGCGCCCACAGAAGATGGAAAATGTAGCAGTTCGGCTAAATACAAGGCAAGCGTGACTGCCATTCCTGTTTTAAATATGCGAGCTCCAAAAGCCAAAAATATCCCCCCTAAAAATTGGCCCACTCTGCAATATGGACATCTACGAATCCCTCATTCCTCTAATTACCCAAGCCTAATGTTGATGAATTTTATGATCATTTAAGCTCTCACTTATGATTCTTTCAGCTTTCAGGGAATACTAATTCAAGTAAGTTCCTATCACATATAACATACGAGGTGAGTGAATGAATAACAACATCAAAAAATTAGTGACCATCACAGCTGTTCTTTTCCTCAGTCTGTCTCCAGCACTTGCTCCTACTCGGAGCGTGTCAGCTGAGAATGTAACCTCCACTGCACCTGATTCTGGGCCTTCGGAAAAAGGTCATAGACCCCCACCAGGGAAAGACGGGAAATTCAGAGCCGGCGGACATTTCATTATTTTCGAAACAGCCAAGCTGCTTGAGATGGATCGTACGGAGCTAATCAATAGCCTTAAAACAGGCAAAACCCTCCCCGAGCTTGCCCTTGAAAAGAAAGGCTGGACAGAAGATCAATATATTCAAAAGCTCAGCGAATCCGCAAGTAAGCGGCTGGATCAAGCCATCAGCGAGGGACGTCTAACAAAAGACGAAGCTCAAAAGCTAAAGGCTGGACTTCCTTCTATGCTGAAGAAAAAAATAAGTAAAATGGGTCATTTCCAAGATCATAAATCTTCGGAACATCATGTGATGAACCCTCAAGCAAAAACGCCTTCGGTGTCCTATTTAGGACGGTAAGCGTTTATGCGAGAAATATAAGGATAATGTATAGCGTGAAACATATATATTCTTATATTTTAAAATATCCCCACAAAAACGGATATCTTCATTTCTTATGAGGATATCCGTTTTTTATAGGCTTCAAATAGACTGATGGATAACATCAGCCACGCGCCACTTGCAGCATAACCACCAATTACGTCGCTAGGATAATGAACTCCCAGGTAAATACGACTCCAGCCAATGCCCACAGTCATGAATACCGCAAATATTATTAACAGGATTCTTTCACTTCTTCGCGGCAAATGACGCCACAGTAAATAGGCAATTACCCCATACAGGGAGAAGGCTGCCATTGAATGTCCACTTGGGAAACTATAACCTAGCTCTTGGACAATACGATTGAAATTTGGACGCTCCCTTTGAAACCATAACTTCATAAGTGTATTCAATAGCTGTGAGCCTAGTCCAACCCATAGGAACAGAATTAGCTCAAGCCGATGTTTCAGCAGAAAATACAGCAGTGCCATCGTGCCGATCGATATGCCAATCGCTACCTTGGAGGAACCAATCAGAGATAGTCCTTTGGCGAATGTGGTCAGTCCAGGTGATTCAGCGGATTGAACAAAATGAATCATATAATTATCAAATGATGATACCTTGTTCATATGAACTAGGATCGCAATAACGACGAAACAAGCAGCAAACCCTATAAAATAACGAAAACCTCTAGACCAGTTCTGATAATAAAGCATAAATACCTCCGTGTCTAATTTTGTGCCTGTCGATCACATTTCCTGAGAAGCTATAACCCGTGCTATAATTATAGAGAAATAAATATACAAAAAGATGGAGTGCTGCCAAAGTGGAGAGTCTAAAATTGCAGGAACGTTTGTTGAATCAGTTTATTTCCACAAAGGTGCCCGTGACGATTTTTACAACAAATGGTGTAAAAATGCAAGGCGTCGTAACCTCGTATGATGCATTCACAATCACTTTACAGGGTCAAGGTGATGGCAGACAGAATGTGCTCTTCAAATCTGCAGTATCCACTATTGTACCTCTTAAGCCCGTCTCACTCAAATAGTTCACACATTCATTAAACTTCTTCATCCTATTTTCAATAATAAAGGGAACACCGGACTACATCTCCGGTGTTCCCTTTATTATTTTCTTAAATTGTCTTATTCACTCTTCAAAACGAGTTTCTTTTATACTGGGAAAATCACAGGCTTCACACACACCGGTTTGGATACCTCGGCAGTATTTCCAGTAAAGACGAGACGACCACTGGTCTCTTCAATAGAGAACACAACCAGGTTATTAGCGTCACGATTTGCAACAATAAGATAAGCCCCATCCGGAGTTAATGAGAAGTGTCGTGGATGCCCTCCACGAGTAGATACATATTCAATTAGTGTAAGCTTGGCAGTAGCGTTATCCACTGCAAACACTGCGATGTTATCCGCTCCACGATTAGAAGCGTAAAGATATCTTCCATCTACTGAAGTGGCAATTTCAGCGCAAGTATTCTCTTCCTTAAAATCCTCAGGCAAAGTTGAAATTGTATCTACCGTGTGAAGAGTCCCTGTAGCACTGTCATATGTAAACGATGTTATCGTGGAATCCACCTCGTTTATAACATAAGCAGACTTTCCATCTGGATGAAAAGTAAAATGACGAGGTCCCGCCCCTGGATGAAGCACAGTATCTCCGTGAACTTCTAGTTTGTTCAAGTCTCTATTGATTCTATAGGACCGAATAATATCAAGCCCAAGATCAGAAACAAACAGATACTGTCCGTCCGGACTGAAAATAGCCGAATGGGGATGCGGGCGATCCTGACGTTCAGGATGGTGACCATGACCGGAATGAATCGCGACATCCGCCAGTTGATTAGCAACTTTTTCTTCATCTAATGTGATCAAGCCTACACTGCCACCATGATAACTACATACAACAATGTATTCATCGCTTAGATCTCTAGAAATATGGCATGTGGTAGTTTGACCATTACCTGAAGCAGGCATTGAGGCTATTCGATACAATTCGCTCAATTTCCCACGCTTAGCATCGATAGCAAAGGTAACGACTTCTCCCTCTTTTCCACCTTCACCATTTGGCTTTTCTCCTATGGCATATAAACGCAGGGCTGAAGCATCTACATTAACAAAGGTGGGGTTAGTTAGACCCTGAACCGAGTCGATTAATTTTAACGTACCTCCTGCTTCGCCATCGAATTCAAATACCTGCACACCGCTATCCGTGGCACTTGCATAGGAACCCGTAAACAGCAATAACTTAGTCTGCTTTTCCATCTTTACATCCTCCTTCAAAGTATTGCTATTATATAATTTACAATTTTTAAACGTTAAAGACAAACCATAAAGTAAAAAGTGTGACAAATAGTTCAAAAATAAGGCTTTCCAATGATTAGGGATTGTGCTATAATGAAAGCGCTAACATTAGTCTTTTATTAAGTATAAAGGGGGAACATGAATGAGTAGCATCCTGCTGGAAGCCAGAAATGTATACGAGGACTTCGAGGTGGAAACAGACATTCTGTTCTTTAAGGTCGGGGACCATGATTTGGTCATTTTTCACGGCAGAAACTACAACATAAAAAAGAGAATGACTGCCGAGCAATTAAAACGATTGTTATCCAATTCTACTTACTATCATGTGTACGGTGGCTGTTATGTCAATCTAAACAAGATCAGTTCTATCGAAGACGACTTCATTTATTTCGGAGAAAAGGGCCTATTCGCTAAAAACGTACGGGTCCCAAGACGGAAACAAGAAAGTATTCGTCATCTATTGAAAGGACTGAAGTAAACATCTTATTCCCATAAGCCGGAAGGGCATGTTACCGATGCCATTTCCGGCTTTTTGCTTTTTATTAATAGAAACTTAAAAAGATCCTATCTTTTTTTATACTTTCTTAAGGTTTAGGATCTGGATTTCTGTTAAAGTTGTAAATAGACAAGCAACACCTATATTGAAGGGAGTCATTACTAATAATGGACAAAAAAGATCTGAATGGAAATGAGAACTTAGAAAACAACGGTACTCCGGAAGAAGAATTGAACACTACCGAGAATACCAATGAAGTAAATGAAGTGGAGGTCGTAGCTGCTGAAGAACCTGTGAATACAACAAAAGAGGAAAGTGTTCCAGTAATGAACAAAGTCGGCAGCAACAATAATACGACGCCACCTGCTCCACCAGTTTCTCCTAAAGGTAACAAGGGCTGGATGATTGCCTCTGTGGTTCTGGCTGCGGCACTCATCATTGTATTGATTAAGCCTCCATTCCAAAAGGACGACAGCAGCACAGCTGTTGCTAGCGTTAACGGAACTAACATTACTAAAGAACAACTTTATGATAAATTGATCGAAGCAGGCGGAGAAAGCACACTGCAAGCTATGATTACTACTGAACTCGTTGATCAAGAAGCTAAAAAAGCTAACGTAACTGTTACTGATGAAGACATTAATGCTGAATTAGAAGACCTAAAAGCACAATTCGGCGGAGAAGCTGCATTTAATGCTGCATTGCAACAAAGCTCAATGACCGTTGATGACTTGAAGAAGCAAATGCCGCTGCAAGTAAAACTGCGTAAGATTCTTGAGCCGCAAGTGACTATAACGGATCAAGAAATCAAAGACTACTATGAAGCAAATAAAGCTACTTTCAATGAAGAAGAACAAGTTCGCGCTTCCCACATTCTCGTTGAGACTAAAGAAGAAGCGGATGCAATTTTGAAGCAATTGAAAGATGGAGCAGATTTCGCTGAACTTGCTAAAGAAAAATCTTCAGACACTGGTTCCAAAGCTAATGGCGGAGATCTAGACTTCTTCAAACGTGGAGATATGGTAGCTGAATTCTCCGATGTAGCCTTTAAGCTTAAAGTTGGGGAAACAAGCGGTGCTGTGAAATCCGATTACGGTTATCACATCATTAAAGTAACCGACCACAAAGACGCTAAAAACTACACCTTGGAAGAAAAGACAGATGAAATCAAAAAGACGCTTGTGTCTCAAAAGGTTTCCACTCTTTCCACTACTTGGTTGTCAGATACAACTGCAAAAGCAAAAATCACAAATTCACTTACGGATGCCAAAAAAGAAGCAACAGCTTCTCCTGAGCCATCTGCAAGCGCAGAAGCAGGAACTGAATCTGCTAAATAATATGACTGCAAAAAGCAGGACAAGCGTTAAGAGACGCTGTCCTGCTTTTTTTGTACCTCTATTTTCGAACTTTTAATTAATGTCCTTTTTTACGGACCTGCTTATCACGATTCTCTCCCCACTCTTTCGCTTGTGCGGTAGCAATAGAAATCGCCCTTCCCTCTTCATATCCATCTTCTAGCAGTGCATTAGCAATATCAGTCGCCTTATTACGAATAGGTGCAGTGAAGTTCTTGAGTGAATCTGGATAATCTTCTTTGTTCCACGGCATATAAAAAAACCTCCTTAACCTGACTATATAATTAATTAGCCTGGTCTAGGAGGTTTTAAACACTCTCTTAAGCTTATTTAAAGACTTTAACGCGATCTTCCACCGGTTGGAATTGTTTCTCACCTGCTGGAGTTACTGTCTTACCAAATGGCAATTGAGCAATCAGTTTCCAGTCTTGCGGGATGCCCCAAGCTTCTTTCACTTCGTCATCAATCAGTGGGTTATAGTGCTGCAGGGATGCACCTAAACCTGCTTCAGAAAGTGCAGTCCATACTACGAATTGCAGAATGCCTGAAGATTGGTTAGACCAAACTGGGAAGTTCTCGGCATACAATGCGAAGTTTTCTTGAAGGTTCTTCACTACCGCTTGATCTTCAAAGAACAATACGGAACCGTAACCTGCTTTGAAAGATGCTAATTTTTGCGCTGTTCCTTCAAATTGTTCTGCTGGAACGATTTTGCGCAAAGTTTCTGTCGTGATATCCCATAATTTATCATGCTGTTCACCTAAAAGAACAACCGCTCTAGAGCTTTGGGAGTTGAATGAGGTTGGGCTATGCAAAACCGCTTGCTCAACGATTTCAATAATTTGAGCATCGGCTACAGTGGATTCTTTACTGATGGCATAGATGGAACGTCTTCCTTTAACTGCTTCAAGAAAATTGTTAGACATAAAATAACTACCTCCATTTATTTAAGTAACTTACTTTTGTACATCTTATCACCTTTTTTCTGAAAACACAACATCTATTCACAACTTATTTTGTCGGATATACAATTAGCCTCGATTAGTAACATCTCCCCTTCACTTTTCCGATATACATTTCGGCTAAAAATAAGCTACAATAGTGCAGCAAAAGTGCAGAAGGAAGGTTATATAAATGAATTTTTCAACAGATAAAGTTCTTATTCTACATAAAAAAATGGTCATATTCTCTTGTGTAGTGCTCTTTTTCCTTAGCTTGGTACTAACTGGCTGTAAAGACACAAAATCGTCTAATTTAAACGCTGTGGAACTTGGTCAAGCTGAACTAAAACCTGTCTCTTTCTGGGTCGCCACAGACACTCACTTTTTGGATAAGGATCTTCAGGATGGTGGACAGGCTTTTCAAACTTATGTCACTGGAGGCGATGGAAAAATGCTGCCCTACAGTGATGAAATGGGTGAAGCTTTGGTCTATGACGCTGAACAGAAAAAACCTGCGTTTATCATCCTCAGTGGCGATTTAACTAATAATGGAGAACGCAGCAGCCATCAAAAATTAACCGAAAATTTAAAACGAATCGAACAACAAGGAACCTCTGTTTATGTCATTCCAGGCAATCACGACTTATTTAATCCTTGGGCTAGATCCTTCAGTGGCGATAAACAGCTCCTTACGGATTCAATTACAGATAAGGATTTCGTCAAAATGTATGCGGATTTCGGCTACAAAGAAGCTGCATCACGTGATAAGGAATCACTAAGCTATATCGTCAAGGCTGCCCCCAACTTATGGATTCTGATGATAGACAGTAGCCAATACCTTAATAATAAAAAATACGGTTTCCCTCAGACCGATGGACGTATTGCTTCCTCTACGCTTTCATGGATCGATGAATCCGTTAAGCTTGCAGCCAAAGAGCACGCTTCAGTGATCACGGTGATGCATCATAATTTATTAAGTCACACTTCTATGTCTGTTTCAGGCTTCAAGCTTAATAACAGCCAGGAAGCTATAAAATCCTTACGGAAGAATGGACTTAATCTAGTTCTCTCAGGACATATTCATATGCAGGACATTCAAGTAGATCCAGCAGACGCGAATCAAGATACAGCATCCTCTGAACAAATGCCAATCTATGATATCGCTACGAGTGCGATGGCCGTCAATCCGCATCAATATGGAGCCATGACCTTCGATCCCGTCTCGCGAACCGTAAATTATAAAACAACGTCTTTGAACGTAGAAGGTTGGGCTGAAGCTAACCAGATTACAGATCACAATCTCTTAAACTTCAAGGCTTATGCCGAAGAAGCCTTTGCTACTAACTCCTATGACAAAGCTATGGATAGTCTTAAGGAAAGTCCTTTAACGGAGTCTGAAAAAGAATCCATGGCGAAGGTAATGTCCAATCTGAATGTACGATACTTCGCAGGAACTGCGGGTACTTTTGCTAAGGATATTAAAGCGTTGCCTGGCTACAAGCTTTGGGAGGAACAGCAGGACGGTTTCTTAGGAGGCTATGTCCAAAGTATGGCTGAAGAAAAAGCGTTAAGTAATGTCGACCTAGAGGTGGTTTTAACGAAGCAATAAAAAGATGCCTTATTTCATATAAAAAACCCAGCTCCACCCGCAATACTGCGAAGTTAGAAGCTGGGTTTGTTTGTGTTATTTAGCCAATGAGGATCGAACTAACTATTTACGTGTAATAGTAATCCAACCATCTTCATCTACATACACAGTAGCATGAAGTGCTTCAGCAAGCAGACGCAGCGATACATAGGCATCACCATATTCGTCAACAAATACAGGCTCTGCAAGCTTCACTTTTTCACCGTTAATCACTGCTTCGGAAGAACCGATTTTGAATACCAGTTTATCACCGTACACACCATCAGTTACGATAATAGCACGATTGACTGTATCCCATTCCACAATAGCATCTAAATCTTCTGCAAAATACCGAAGAGGAATGTACGTCGTATTATTGTCAACGATCGGATAATAATATTCGTCGTCTGGTTCGATGACAATCGTTCTCTTGGTGATACCAAGATCGTCTTTCAATATACGATAAACGTTAGAATTTGGATCAAAATTGTTCAAAGTCTCTCCAGGAGTCAGGTCACCGGAAGAAACATCAAGTGCTCCTTCAGTACTGATTGGATCTGCCGTTACAGCTCCACCAATGTTCCAAATCTGACTGGAAGCCTTAAGAGAGAAGCTCTTTAATGGCATATCTTCAGTACCTGGAAGCGCCACTTTCAGATCAACATTCTGTTTACGAACATGTAGTCCACTGTCTACAAAAATGTCGACAGCAAGCTTCGTATCCTTACTCAGAACCGTCTTAAGCTCAGGGGTAGCTTTGTAAAGACTGTCTAGTTGATTGTCATAAACCAGCAGTAACGCATCCACAGCCAATTTTGCTGCATCATGCAGTACAGTTACAACAGCTTCTTTATCACCCAGAGGAATTACTCCAATACCTGGAATTTCATAATCACCGGAGGCTTTTTCGTCCATAGCTTTGATCACAGGATATAGATAGTCATATAGACCACCAACCAATTCTGTAAAGCCTTCCGTATCTTTAGAGATCGATTTCAGGAATCCTTTTAACAATGCCGGAAGCTCATCACCCGTCACTTCGGTATGTAACTTCGTCATATTCACCTGCTGGCCATACACAGCCTCACTAACGGGTGTTACGCTAATTGCGCTTGGATTAGGAAGATTCTTCACCACAAACTTCGTTAGCAGCTTACTAAGATCTTCAGCTTTAGTCAGATCCAATCCAACTTCAGCAAAGACCTCATCATAGCCTTGAACCGGGAAGTAAAACGGTTGTTTTGCTCCTTCAACCGTAAAGACTAAAGTTTTTTTGTCCATAAACAATGAGAATGGAATATTCAATTGTTTATAGCCGATCGTTCCATTGGCAGATACATTACCATTCTCTTGTAACTTTGCATTGCTAATACTCAGGGAAAAAGAATTTATGAGATCGACCATTTCCTTATCTTCTGCGCTAATTCCTTCTGAAGGTTCAGCGTTCATAGAAAAAGTCATACTGGATTCTGATGATTTAACATCGACATCCCCGATCAATGCCTTATTAACATCGAAACCTCCAACCGATTGACAACCGGCCAGAACAAGCAGCAGTGCGACAAAAGGAATAAACCATTTTGCCCTAGCTTTCATTCTCCTCATAGCAAGTCTCCTTTTTTTAAGATTTTTTGAAATCAATCCATTATCTCAGCAAAGGCAACATTTGTAAATCAAAGTATTACTTATTGTAAAAATACTATAGATTCAACAAAGTTCGCCATTCGATAGAAACCCATTCATTGTATATTACGCCTTTAAATAACGCTAAAATCAGTAGATGCGCAGGATAAAAAGACCACCACACCCAGCGTGGTACCCGGTGACGCTCTAAATATCCCCAAAGTGCAGGCGCCAAAGCAATCAACAGCGTTGGTAAAATACTAAGCATTTGCACAACCCAATAATTATAAAACATGTAGAACAGATTAAGTGCCAAATGTGCTACAACAAGCCAATATGACTTCGTATAACGGAATATCAATACTAGCAGCAGGCCGTACGCATTATAATCTATCGGGAAATAATCCATTAACGCGATAGCTGCAATGACGACTGGTATTCCAAGCCATGGAGTAGGCAGTTTATCTAAAATAACCAATACGGTTGCGGATAACAAAAGCGTAAACACCACGTTCCATCCACCAGGATTAATCGCTAAATTGTATGGGATCTGAGCAATAATAGCGATAATGAGCAGTCGGAACAAGTATTTCGGTCTGGATGATGTATGGATATGCCCCTGCACAAGCCCGTAACAGTAGATTGGAAAGGCTATTCTTCCTACATATCTCCAAGCAATATCCTCTGGAAAAAAGATATAGCCAATATGGTCGATTAGCATCGTCAGCATGGCGAGAATCTGCATATCAAACCTCCTTAAAATAAGTTGATATCATACATTCGCCAATGAGTACTTCTTCTCCTTCGCCTGTACACAAATGATGACTGCAATAAAAGAGAACTGAATTTCTGGTTTCTTGCCTCTTGACTTTATGGGGTGCAATTGAGTACTATGAACGAGCAACATCATATGGCAATGATCAAAGACATGATTTCCTATACGAACTGTCCAGAGAGAGAGGTCTAGGCTGAAAGCTTCTCCAGTACACGATTGTGAAGTTACCCCTTTGTAGCCGTGGCGCTGAATCCGCAGATCTAAATTTTGCGGTAGTATGTGGCACCGACTTATCCACGTTATAGGATACCAATGAGGTCCTATCCTTGTGATAGGTCGAATTAGGGTGGAACCACGAGCTGAACGCACTCGTCCCTTTCTGGGAGAGATGCGTTTTTTTGCGTTCACCACTAACAATTTTTGAGAAATGGAGGCTAACAATCATGGAGATCAAGGTAACACTGCAAAACGGAACAATTAGAGAGGTACTGCAAGGAACGACGATTAAAGAAGCAGCAGGTGCCATAAGTACCAGTCTGAAAAAAAATGCTGTAGCTGGAATAATCGATGGAAGATCCGTTGATCTAAACCAAGCGATCGAACATGATTGCCAGCTCGAAATTGTTACGCTGGATAGCAAAGAAGGCCTGAAAATTTATAGACACAGTACAGCACATATCATGGCGCAGGCCATAAAACGTATATATGGAGATAAGGGTGTCCAGCTCGGCATAGGTCCAGTAATCGAAGATGGCTTCTATTACGACATTGATATTGAGACACCTCTATCCACGGATGATCTTGTAGCAATCGAACAAGAGATGGCGAGAATTATTCAAGAGAATCACCCGATTGTCCGCCGTGTCGTTCCCCGCGCTGAAGCAATCAAGCTTTTTGAAGCGATGAATGAGCCCTTAAAGCTGGAGCTTATCCGTGATCTGCCGGAAGACACAGTATTGTCTATTTATGATCAAGGGGAATTCTCGGATCTCTGTCGAGGCCCACATCTCCCCTCAACTGGCTTGGTCAAGGCTTTTAAGCTGTTGAATGTAGCAGGTGCCTACTGGCGTGGAGATTCGAATAATAAAATGCTGCAACGTATTTACGGAACTGCTTTTCCTAAGAAAGCTCAACTTGAAGAACACTTACTCTTTCTTGAAGAAGCTAAAAAACGTGATCACCGTAAGCTCGGCAAGGAACTGGAATTGTTTATGTTCTCTGAAGAAGCTCCAGGTATGCCCTTTTATCTTCCCAAGGGGATGACTATCCGTACAGAGCTTGAGAATTTCGCACGTGAATTACAAAGACAGAGAGATTACGATGAAGTTCGTACACCACTGATGATGAACAATCGGCTTTGGGAGCAATCCGGACACTGGGATCACTACAAAGACAATATGTATTTCACCAATGTAGACGAAACAAAATTCGCACTCAAACCGATGAACTGCCCAGGTCATATGATGATCTACAAAAATAATCTACATTCTTACCGAGAGTTACCTATCCGAATTGCCGAATTTGGTCAAGTACATCGCCATGAGTTCTCTGGGGCACTTAACGGGATGATGCGTGTTCGTACGTTCTGTCAGGATGATGCCCATCTCTTCGTATTACCAGAGCAGATTGAGGATGAAATAAGCCGGGTAATCTCACTGATTGACCATATTTATCAAGTGTTTGGCTTTGAGTACAAGATTGAATTATCTACTCGCCCGGCAGATTATATGGGATCAGAAGAACTATGGGATCTAGCTGAACAATCATTACAAAGTGTATTAGACAATCTCGGGATCGAGTATCGTGTGAATGAAGGTGATGGCGCATTCTACGGACCAAAGATTGATTTCCATATCTTAGATGCGCTAAAACGAAGCTGGCAATGTGGAACCATCCAACTAGATTGGCAAATGCCAGAGAAATTCGATCTTACTTACATCGGGGAAGATAACCTTAAGCACCGCCCGGTCGTAATCCATCGTGCTGTTTATGGGTCGATTGATCGTTTTATGGGGATTATTACGGAGCATTATGCTGGCGCATTCCCGCTATGGCTAGCACCCGTTCAAGCGAAGTTATTGCCCGTCTCTGAGAACTACGTTGATTATGCATTTCAGGTGAAACAATCCTTAGAACAAGCTGGCATTCGTGTAGAGGTTGATATCCGAAATGAGAAGCTAGGTTACAAAATTCGTGAAGCCCAACTTGAAAAATCACCCTACATGCTCGTTCTCGGTGAGAATGAGAAAAACTCTGGCAGTGTTTCTGTAAGAAAACGTGGTGAGGGTGATCTTGGTTCAAAGAGTATCCAAGAGATTATTGAGCAGATTAGTGAAGAAATAGTTAGTAAAAAATAAAGTTCTGCTTCAAATTAAACGTTAAAGGGCTGTCTATCGTAGAAATCTACGAACAAGACAGCCCTTTCTTTGATCACATATTAATATTCACAGGAACACTATTTCACGTACAGCCGACTGCTTTCTTCCCAATACTCGCCTGGTTTGAGACTGAATAAGCCTATCTCATCCGCTGGCAGATCTACCATTGGCGCATTAACTAAGTTGATTTGCGGCTCTGGGCAGAAGAACTGCTCAGAAGCACCATTATTCCAGATCATCCACTGCTTGTATGAAGTCCCTACATCATATACTAAAGTGACTCCAGCTTTGCTGTCGGTAAGCTCCATCCGGTTACGTCCATTCTGAGCTACAGCTGTGTAGTGGTTGTCCATCGAAGCGAAATAAGGATTCACACCTTCATCACGAAGCTGAGCTTCACCTGGCTCCAGCTCTTGGAATTTACCAGTCGGCAGCATACGGTCATTTAATTCCCAGCGATTACCGATGGTCGCTTTTACAAGGTAGTCTTGTGGTGTGCTACCTGGTGCGAATGGTGCATTAATCGCGGTATGGAATGCCAACAAGCAAGGCATCTCTTCATCACCATCATTATGGACTTGTACCTGTTGAGATAAGCCACCTTCACCAAGGGTATAACGTAGTTTCATTGTGTATTTAAACGGCAAGTATTGATAAGAAGGATGGTTCTCATCCACTTTGATGAATACGGTTACGAAGCTTTCGGTCTTACCGCTACCGAACTCTTCTACTTCCCAAGCTGCCGTATGTAAAAATCCATGTAAATGGTTGCCTGTTGCGACTTCATTTACCGGGAGTTGATAAGTTTGACCATTCCAAGGAAATTTGCCATCTTCATATCGATTCGGAGGAAATAATACAGGAATACCATGGATGCCTGGACTTGCTTTGAAGGCTTCCATTTCCTCAGCTCCCGGTTCATGCAAGAAACGGTAACCGTTTTCGGTATCACGGAAACAGATCAAGTTGCCACCGATGCCTGGTAGGATAGCTGCCTCATAACGGCCAGCTTTCAACCAGATGGCTGCTTCTCCTTCATATTGTCCTTCATAGGCTGTGATAGACATAATAATGTGTTCTCCCTTCCAGTGTCTGATAATTGTCTCTACTTGATAGATTACCACATCTGGTCATGACGTGACATGCCCTTTTTTACAGCTGTTCCACTTCAACGCTCATGACATGATCAATTTTCTTCACATCATAATAGATCTCTGTTGCGTAATCTTTATCCGGCGCTGAGATCACCATATCGATCATTTGTCTTCCATCTTCCAAATCCTTAATCTTCATTCTGCGGATCGCCCGGGATGGACTTCTAGTACTTCTTTGGGTACTAACCTGGGGTCTCTCAATTTTTTGGATCACTTCAGTAAGTACAAAATTAGCTTCCATGATTATTCTCACCGAAACTTCATGCTTGTTAAGCACTTCAGGACCAATCGAACGAATTAAATGAGGAACTAAATTCACCGCAAACATTAGAAGAATAACCGCATATGCTGCTTCAATATAGAATCCTGCTCCCACAGCTATACCAATCCCCGAAGCTGTCCAGATGAGTGCTGCCGAGGTTAAACCTGATATCGCATCACCGCCTCTACGCAGGATAACACCAGCCCCCAAGAACCCTATCCCACTGACAATTTGAGCAGCGAGGCGCATCGGATCCATATTTGGATGCTCAGGACCTGCAAACTTATCAAAGGCATGAATAGACACTACAGTTACAAGACAAGAGGCAATACTAATGACCATACTGGTCCGAATCCCCAGCGGTTTCTGCTTGATCTGTCGGTCAATCCCGATGAACAGCCCGAACAGCATGGCCACTAGCAGCTTAATTAATGATTCAATATGAAAATCCATAGTTCATTCTCCTTTCTCCACAGATACTCCATTATAACGGAAAACGGAGATTATGATTAGCTTTATTTTACAGCAAAAAAACGGAACTCCTATCCTCCATGTATATGCGCAGACAGCTTATATAATCCGCATAACGAAGAGGATAGAATCCGTTTTGGTGAAAGATTATCTAACCATGGAGCAACGATTCTGCACCGTCACAATAAATCTCAGTTCCTGTAATATGATCGGAATCCTCGGAGGCCAGAAAAAGTGCCAGCTTTGCAACTTGATCAGGACGCCCAGGACCTTCCTCTAGCGGTTGATCCCCTTCCGGAAATTCGACAGGGATCTTTACCTCTTTGAGATCCTCGGATGGAAAAGTGTTGTCATCTATATTGGTCTTAATAGCCCCAGGACAGATTGCATTTACGCGAATTTGAAATTGAGCCAGTTCTAATGCTGCCATTTTCATAAAAGCAACCTGACCTGCCTTTGTCGTACTGTAAGCAGAAAAACCGATGTTAGAAAATACACGATTTCCGTTAATGGAGCTGTTAATCAGGATGCTGCCACCGCTTTCTTTTAGATGAGGTATCGCATATTTAACAGTCGCGAAGGTTCCACGAAGGTTGATGTGAATCGTCTGGTCCCAAGACTCAATATCCATCGTTTCAATGGGCGTCATGGCTCCATTAATCCCTGCGTTTGCAAAAACAACATCAAGACGACCCCATTTCGCGGCCGCCTTGTTTATGGCAGCTTCCACTTGTGGGGGTTCAGCAACATCGCATTCAATTACGAGAGCTTCTCCGCCTTCTTTCTCCACTTGTTTTCTAACCTTTTCTGCGTTCTCAACAGTTCTATCCAGCAACACAACTTTGGCTCCGTTACGAGCGAACTCAAGCACAGTTGCTCTTCCAATGCCGGAACCACCTCCTGTTACAATCGCTACCTTACCTTCCAGCTTCTTATCTGCCATGTTTAAGTATCCTCCTTCTTGTCATGCAAGCCTTCCAGTTAAGTTCTTTCCTTAACCTTAACCTCGCATACAGAAGTTGAATCGATAGATCTTTAATACCCCAAAGGATTATTTTTATTCACCCTGCCGAAGATGGATAATGAGATCATTTAAACCGGCTTCACGGATGCCCTCTACAATAAGATCAGCAAGCAGACGTGCTCCTAAAATCTGAAAATGTGTATTGTCTTGTACGCCAACTGGATGCAAGATATATTCTCCCGGATAGGACCACATGAACAGATCCTTCGTTCCTTCCACACCATAGGCTTCAAAAAGCTTACGACTCTTCTCCGCCAAATCGATTAGGGGGATCTGCTCAGTCTCAGCCAACTCTTTCATTGCCGTTAAATACTCTCCATGACTGTCTACTATAGCTTCTGCAGGATCAAATCTCCGCCTATGTACAGCGGTCACCAGTACCGGGTAGGCTCCTGCTTTCCTAGCAACTGTAATCATCCGCAGCAAATATTCTTTATATGTAGTGAAAGGTTCGGTGTGTCTATGTTCATCCCCTTTTGAATCGTTATGACCAAACTGTATGAACATATAATCTCTGGGACGAAGCACAGTAGAAATATTGTCCAAATGCCCTTCCTCAATAAAGCTCTTGGAGCTACGTCCTGAAATGGCTCGATTATCCACTACAAGACCTGTTTTGAAGCAGCGAGGCAGCAACTGGCCCCAACCAGCATAGGGATAACCAGCTTCTCCTTGATCGGTCACCGTAGAATCACCAGCCAAATATAAGACGAGCGCTTCGTTGTCAGGCTCAATGTCGAGAGCATTTATTCGAGGCGCAATACCTGAGAAGGAGAGCTTTAGCTGACCACCCATGATTCGCATCGCAAATGATTCTCGTATATACTGACCTGCCGGGACGTTCAATGTATCTAATACGTACTTACCATCACCTGCTCGAATTATTGTACTCGTATCTGCTAAGGAGTCACCAAGTAACAAAGAAATCCGGTAAATCCCATCAGGAATATCTAACAGGAAGACTGCCTTCTGCGGAATGCAGAAATCACTTCTTAATGTATCTTCTCCTCCCCTGGAACGCCCGAATACTGTCGAGTCTGAAGTAAAACCAAATCGCTCATCCGGAGAGTATCGTGAGTCCGGCCGAATTTTGGTGTAGCCGGACGCTGTATCTTTAATCCCAAAGTCAAAATGATAGCTATCCAAATTCAGCCGCACCTTTCTTCATTAGATATTTTATCCTTTCAAACCACTGGTGCTGATTCCTTCCACAATCTGCTTTTGAAAGATAAAGAAAATAATCATGACGGGTGCCAAGCTAAGAACGGACATGGCGAACATGGGTCCCCAGTTGGACACGGACTCACTGTCGAGGAACATTTTCAGCCCCATAGAAACTGTATATTTAGATGGAGAGTTCAGGTACAACACTGGCCCAAGCAGGTCTTCCCAGCGCCAATAGAAGGAAAAGATCGCTGCAGTAGCCATAGATGGACGGATGAGTGGGAGAATGATTCTGAAGTACAGACCAAATTTCCCGCACCCATCAATCGTAGCCGCTTCGTCAAGTTCAACAGGTATTGTCCGAATAAACTGCAGCATTAGGAAAATAAAGAACGGAACACCGAAGAACTGTGGAACCACGATCGGCTTGATACTATCGAGCCATTCCAATTTCGCATAGATGATATATTGCGGGACTAGCACTACATCTGAAGGAAGCATAAGCGTCATCATCATGATACCGAACCATAAGCCATGCCCTACAAACTTATTACGTGCAAATCCGAAGGCTACCAGTGAAGAAGAAACCACCGCTCCTAGAGTGGCTACAACGACAATAATTAATGAATTCTTTATGAAGACACCAAAGGAATATCCGGCAATCCCTTCCCAGCCTTTAGCATAATTCCCCCATACCCATGGATCGGGAAGAAGCTGCTGAGCGGTAACGAATACAAGCCGGCTCTCTTTAAAAGAGCTCATGATCATCCACAAAATCGGATACAGCATAATGATAGCGAGGCCACCGATAAGAATGTGATACAGCGGCCATTTCAGTTTCATTTTCGCCATGGATTATTTTCCTCCTTCCGATTCGTAGAAGACCCACGATTTGGATGTCTTGAACAAAATTCCGGTCATGATGCCGACTAGCAACAACATCACCCACGCCATAGCTGAAGCGTAACCCATGTTATTAAACATAAAGGCCTGACGGAATAGATATAGAGAATACAACATCGTACCGTCCATTGGTCCGCCTTCACCTTTAGAGATAATATAAGCTGGAACAAAGGTCATAAATGCACTGATCGTCTGCATGACTAGATTGAACAGAATAACTGAGCTTAGGAGGGGTATTGTAATCTTAAAGAACTTTCTGAAAAAGCCTGCTCCATCTACACTAGCTGCCTCGTACATTTCACCAGGAATATTCTTTAGACCTGCCAGAAAGATCAACATGGATGAACCAAATTGCCACACGGATAAAGTGATCAACATAATAAGCGCAGCGCTCGGATTACCAAACCAACTTACTGGACCAAGGCCTAAAAAACCGAGCATGCCATTAATAATTCCAGTATCACTAAAAATATTACGCCACATGATGGATACCGCCACACTGCCACCTATAATAGAAGGTAAATAATAAGTTGTACGATAGGCTCCGATCATGCGCGATTTAGTATTTAGAATCATAGCCACAAATAATGCAAAGGTGAGACGTAAAGGCACACCAATAAATACGTAAAGCAGCGTCACCTTTAGTGAATGTAAATATTTCGGGTCATTCGAGAACATTTTGATGTAATTATCAAATCCGATCCATTTAGGTGGAGCGAACAAATTGTATTTGGTAAAAGAAAGATAAAGAGAAATGATCATCGGGATCAACGTGAAGCAAAGGAAGCCAATGACGAATGGACTGATAAAGGCATATCCTGTAAGGTTGCTTCGTAAACTCCGGCCTGTTAGCTTCTTTTTCTTAAAAGCCAGCGGATTCGAAGGAAGGGGATTCGTGGATGCCAAGGGTCTCCAACTCCTTTTTATGTGAATAATAAGGGAAACGGACTGCCGCCTAACCAAATGGCATGCCGTTTCCCATGTTAGACGCAGTATAGTTATCTGTTACCTTCTATTACCGGCTGGAGAGAATAGCGTTCGCTTCTTTTCGGAACTGTGCGGCGGCGGCGGCTGGGTCAATCTTGCCGAAGTTCATTTGTTCAGCAAGGTCTGTAAGGAGTGCTACTACCTCTGGCGATCCAACTGGCGGACTCATTGGAGAAGTAGTAGGCTCCATGTCAGCTACGAATTTAAATACTTGCTTACCGGAATCCGTTAATTGTGAAGCTACAGATTCTTTGATTTTGCTTGAAATTGGCACACCACGTTCGCCTTTGATTAAATTGTTGGCTTCGGGATCATTAATCCAGAAATCAACGAACTTCGCTGCTTCTTCCTTCACTTTTGAGTTAGAAGTAACCGACCAATACATACTTGGCTGCATGTAGAGTCCTTTTTCCATATCCGGACCAGGCATTTGTGCCAGTGCCATAGGGCGATTTACAGCGATTTGCAAAGCAACATATTGGTTCGACCATTGCCATACGCCGATGCCTGTTCCTTTAACAATATCAGACTCTTCGATAACGCCTTTGTTTTGGCTCAGTTTGTCTTGGGATGGAACCGCTCCATCTTTAATTAAACCAGACAACATTCCGAAAAAGTCAGTGAACAAGGCATCATCCTCATATCCAAGCGCTGAACCATCATTGTTATAAAGTGCCAGCCCTTTTGTACGCAGATAATAGTTGAAGAATACGTCAGCTGCCATAGAACCGTCGATATACAGTCCAGCTGATTTAGCTTTCGCAGCAATTTCTTTGTATTGATCCCAAGTCCAGTTCTCAGGAATGGAATCCACCCCTGCCTTCTTTAGCAATTCTGGGTCATATTGAAAACCAAGTACGTTAACGCCTAATGGAATTCCGAATTGCTTCTCATTGATTACCCCAGTACTAAGGACGTTCTCATTCACATCGCCGACTTGTATCTGAGAGTTCAAATAAGGCTTCAAATCTTCGAGCTGTCCGTTAGACCCATATTGATTAATATAAGAAATATCCATTTGAACGATATCAGGAAGTCGATTCGCTGCTGCTTGAGGGGCAAGCTTCTTCCAATAATCATCGAATGAAGCATATTCAGGTTCAATCGTTACATTCGGGTATTTGGCTTCATACATATCAATCACTTGTTGTGTATAAGAATGCCGTGTATCTCCACCCCACCAAGCTATACGCAGAGTTACGGGTTCTGCTGAAGTTGTAGCTGCGGGTTTCGTTTCTGAAGGCGTGTTTGTAGCGGAATCCGTAGCGGCAGCACTATTATTGTTATTACCTCCACCACAACCAGCTAACATCGATGACAACAACAATGGTACGGCTAGTAAAGCGAATCTCTTTTTCAAATTCATGTCCCCTTTTCCTATAATAGTATAAAGGCTCTGATCCCTTTAGGTAGCGCTTTCATGTATAAATCTTCTCAAATATTCAGTAATTGTTGAATACAAAAAACCGTCTTGTTTGTTCAATAATCAGTTCCCTTGAGAGGGTTTCATAAATTCTGTGGGTGTCTGCCCAGTTACTTTTTTGAACACTTGACTAAAATACTGTGCATTCCCACCGAAGCCGAACATTTCAGCGAGCTCAAATACTCTTACATCACCACTATGCATAATGTGTTCTGATGCTTTAGTAATCCGGTAATTGGTAACGTAATTAGAGAATTTCTCCCCCGTGATTTTCTTGAATATTTTCCCGAGATAATCAGGATTCATATATAACATCTCAGCAGCGACTGAGCTAAGTGACAGTTCCGCATTCTTATAATCATCCGCAATAATTTTGAACATTTTATCTACGATTAAGGATTGGCGACAGCGAAAATGACGATCATACATCGCTGTCAAACGAGCAGCAGCATCTTTTACATAGGCTTTAAGACCACTTAAAGTCCTGATCTCAGCCAGTTCCACCATACTTGAAGTAAAGGTATTTCTTTCATCAGGGACGGCTAGACGTATCATCGCAGAATACAATTGTAAAACATAAGATCGCGTTACATTAATATCCACACGCTGTTCAGCTAGCAGATTAAATAACCGCTCTAATTCAAATTCTACTGCACTTTGTTCGCCCGCCTTAATCAGCAGACAGATTTGCTCTTCATCTAGTTCAATGTCATTTCTTCCGCTTAGTTCATCACTAGGAATATCACTTCCTGTGATCAAACCTCCCTCTTCCATATAAAAACAGTGGTTAAGGCATTGCAGAGTCTGACGATACAATCTCCGTGAATGTATCATGAAGTCCGCATCACTAATCGCAATGGTTACATCCACTTTATAAAATTTGTAGAACATTTTCCTTACATCAGAAATTCGTTCAAGCAGTGTACTATTCAGCGCAGCCTCTCCTTCGACTTCCATTAGTGTCAGAATAAATCCGCCTATCCTTGTACTAAGCAGCGTTTCTTGCAGCATATCCTGTGCAATATTTTGCAAAGCAAATAGTTGCTCATATTCATAAGAACCTTCCAGTCTGAACAAGATCAAACGCACCACTTTGTCATTTAATTCGATGCCTAGCAGCTCCTGATAATACTCTAAATCTTGACTCCCGTACGTTTTGTTAGAGATCCATTCCTTCAAAAATTGTTCCTTTACATGCGGTAGAACTTTAGTAAAACGTTGCTTCATATCATTTACAAATTCCATCCGGCCCTTAAGTTCATCGAGCTCTGCTACCAGTTCAACTAACGCATCATGAATTTGATTCTCGTTGCACGGCTTAAGCAGATAATGTTTCACTCCATGCTGCATAGCGATACAGGCGTAGTCAAAATCCTTATACCCCGTCAACATAACGAACTTTACCTCAGGAAACCGTTCACTGCATTTCTGCACCAAGCCTAGTCCATCCAATCCGGGCATGGAAATATCAGTAATCACTATTTCAGGGCGAAGCTCCTCTATTTTCTCTAAGGCTTCTATCCCGTTTCGCGCAGTACCCACAAGTTCCGTTCCTGCCTGTGCCCAGTCCACTACCTGAGATATGCCTTCTAGTATCAACCGTTCATCATCAACCAGCAGTAACTTATACATTCTCTTGCACTCCTTTTAAATAAGGTATACGTACATGTATTGTCGTTCCTTGACCTGGCTCACTTTCAATCACTGTACCCCATTCTGGGCCAAATACGATTTGAATACGCTCTGCGATGTTCGCTAACCCAATGCCTTCGCCACGTGTCTTAACTCTTCCCTGCTGTAAATCTTTGATGAACTCGGCACTCATCCCCGGCCCATTATCACTAACAAGAATATCAAGGCCCTGTTCTTCCTCACTTACGGTTATAGAAATCGTGCAAGGCTCGATATTAGGCTCCAATGCATATCGGATCGCATTCTCGATCAACGGCTGAAGCGTCAGCTTCGGAATTAAAGCGTCATGCAAATGCTCTGGAAAATCCATGCGGAAATCAAGTCTCTCGTCAAATCGTGTCTTCTGGATAATGACATAATTGCGCACAATGGTGAGCTCTTTTTCAATCGTAATCAACGGGTCTTTAAGACCAATCGAACTGCGAAACAAATAGCCAAGCGCTTCTACCATTTCAGAGATTTTAGCTTGCTTGTTCATCTTCGCTAACCAATTGATCGATTCAAGTGTATTGTACAAAAAATGCGGATTGATCTGTGCCTGCAGTGCTTTAAGCTCGGTCTCTCTAATAATGAGCTGCTTCGCATAATTCTCATCGATAAGTTCTCTGATTCTGCGGATCATCATTTTAAAGGTTCTGTTAAGCTGACTTACCTCGTCCTGCGCAGTTTGTGAAACGACACCTAGCGACTGTTCCTCCAGATTATCCAGATCTCCCTTTTCGATTTGTTTCATTTTTTTGGTCAGCTTTGAAATCGGGCGTACAATACTTCGGGCTAATCGATAGCCTAAGAGCAATCCAATTAGTAATATGAGCGCGAATATGATGACGACCAATTTTTTTACAAAAGTAATATGTTTGAACATCTCATTGAAGGGGGTCGCATTGATATACATCCATTCCATATAAGATGATTTAGTCTTCGTTATAAAATATGTTCCTTCTTCATACTTAGCCGTACGATAAAGTTCGGAACGTTCCGTTTCCGCTTTAAGCTCATTTGGCAGCAACATTGGAGTTTGGGGATAAACCGCTAGCCCTGAAGCCGCATCTGCAACAATCAACTGATCGCCATCCGAAGTGTTACTAGTGCTATCTGCAATAATACGATCAATCCGAATTCGAATGACTAACGTTCCTAAATCGTCCAGCGTAAAGGTTGATCCGGTGTAAGATTTAATCTGCCGAACAGCCAGGAGTGAATTCTTATTCCCTTGGGGATACCACACAATACTACCGCTAGCTTCCTTAGCCAGAGGCTTTAATTGATCCTGGAGATCCTGTGATACACCTTCCCGATTACCCGCAGTCATAGCGCCGCCATTCGTATCCAACAACATCATGGAATAAACGTATTTCTCTGCTCCTGCAAAGGCAACTAACCTGTTAATGATTTTATTATGTAGGACCTGCCGCTCATATGGTTGAGGATCATCCTGCAACTGGCGAAGACATTCCTGAATTTGCTCATCAGAGACCACTGTAAAAGAAAGTTGTTCCAGCTCTCTCAAAGTACTCTCTATACTGATAGATGACATTCCCAGCACTTCAGATGCCTTTTCATAGATTTGCTTGTCATAAATTCGATAAACATACTGCAGGACGGTTAAAGAGAACAGAAAGGACAGCAGCAGCAAAAATGAAATGATCAATATCATTTTATTAAAAATTCCTGAACTCCTGTAAGCGCTAACATTCTTCCAAAACATAAGCATCCTCCAATTCACTCCAAACCCTTATTATGGGAAGTAATATTTATCATCACTATATCCTATCATAAATGATATTGAAGCATTTGGGAAAACTTACAACAAAAAGGACTTAAAGCGAAATCCAGAGTCAGAATTCACTTTAAGCCCCTATCCTGAGCCTAAGATACTCCTATAAAAGACTAACCAAGCATCATTCGATCATCCGCCAGTTTATGACCACTGATGGTCTCAAATTCTCCCAGCAGGCGTTCTACCGTAAGATCCTTTTTCCTTGTTTCATCAATATCAAGGATAATACGGCCTTTATCCATCATGATAAGACGATTGCCAAGACGTATAGCCTGCTCCATGTTATGGGTAACCATAAGCGTAGTCAGCTTCATCTCACGGACGATAGACTCTGTCAGTTTAGTAATCAGCTCCGCTCGTGAAGGATCAAGTGCCGCTGTATGTTCGTCTAATAACAAGATTTGCGGCTGGGTAAAGGTTGCCATTAGCAAACTCAGTGCTTGTCTCTCCCCACCAGATAATAACCCTACCTTTGCTCGCAGACGATTCTCCAATCCAATCCCGAGACGACTTAACTCCTCACGAAACATCGTCCGTCTCGCTGCATTTACACCAAACGATAGTCCTCTACTCTTCCCTCTTTTGTAAGCCATCGCTAAATTTTCTTCAATCGTCATCCGTGGAGCCGTACCTGCCATCGGGTCCTGAAAAACCCGTCCGATCCAGCGACTGCGCTGATATTCTGCTAAATGGCTGATCGAATTCCCTTCAATACTTGCTGAACCAAGATCCGGCTTCATCACACCAGAAATAATGTTCATTAGCGTTGATTTACCAGCACCGTTGCTTCCAATAATGGTAACAAAGTCACCGGGAAGAAGCTCCAAATCAATGCCAAGTAGCGCGATCTTCTCATCCGGTGTTCCAGGATTAAACAGCTTAGATACGTTATCCAGTTTAAGCATCGATGGTGCCTCCTCTCTTGCTGCTAAACGCTTGTTCAGCTAATTCAAGCGAACGTTTACGCGCCATATTCTTCTGCTTCAAGAAACGCTGAATCGATGGGAATACAAGTGCGAAAATAACGATAATCGCCGTAATCAGCTTAAGATCCGAAGGTCTCAACCATGGTACATACAAGGCTAGTGCAACTACGATTCGGTAAACAATAGATCCCAGAACAACTGCCAACGTCGCACGGAATACATTTCCAGCACCGAAAATGGCTTCACCAATGATTACCGAAGCTAATCCGATAACAATCATCCCTATTCCCATTGAGGAATCCGCAAAAGTGGAATACTGAGTGATCAATGCACCTGAAAGTGCCACCATTCCGTTGGATAAACTGACTCCGAGAATTGTCGTATTATCTGTGTTTACACCCAGACTACGGATCATTCTTGCATTATCTCCGGTAGCCCTTAAAGCAAGCCCAAGATCAGTACGCAAGAATAAATCCATTAGAATTTTCACGAATAAAACAATAAAAGGAAGAACAAGAAGTGGATTGATGGACGAGAACAACGTGGTATCACCCATTAGTGACCAGTTAGGTTTACCGCCAAAAATTCTCAGATTGATGGAATAAAGTGCGATCATCATTAGAATCCCGGATAACAATCCATTAATCTTGCCCTTCGTATGTAGTAGACCCGTACACATTCCTGCCAGCATCCCACCTGCAATAGCAGCAAGCGTGGCTAACCAGGGTGCATAACCATTGGTAATCATAACGGCAGCAATAGCGCCGCCAGTAGTAAAGCTTCCATCTACAGTCAAATCAGGAAAATCCAAAATGCGAAAAGTAATATACACCCCTAAAGCCATAAATGCATAGAGCAACCCCATTTCCACAGCCCCGAGCATTGAATCATACATAGAAGTCTTCTCCTTTCAAGCATCAAGGGGCGCCCTCATGGAATCGCCCCTATAGAATGTCTTATTGAATAATATTGTTAGCTTGATCGGTAACTTCTTTTTTCATCGCATCCGTCACTTCTATACCTTGTGCGGCAGCGGCTTTAAGGTTAAGGATAAGATCGAGCTTTTCTTGCATCGTTACTTTCATATCTGCTGGCTTTTTACCATTCTTCAGAATGTCCACTGCCATTTGTCCAACTTGGTAACCATGGTCGAAATATTTGAAGCCAACGGTTGCAAATGCGCCTTTTTCAACGGTATCCCGGTCGCTGGAGAAGAACGGAATTTTCTTATCATTAGCTGTTTGAATAATCGTATCAACAGCACTCACTACTGTGTTATCCAAAGTAATGTAGAATGCATCTACACGACCAGCGAGTGATTCAGCAGCTTGCTTCACTTCAGAAGTATTTGTGATGGCTGCCTTCACAAGCTCAATGCCATGTTTATCCAGCTCTTTCTTAGCAATATCCGCCATAATTACAGCATTTGGTTCACCCTCATTGATAACAATGCCCAGCTTCTTCACATTAGGAAATTGAGTAGCAATGAATTGCATTAATCTATTAATAGCTTCAGGATTCGTATCTGATACACCAGAAACATTTCCACCTGGGTGCTCCAGATCAGTTACGATCTTTGCATCGAGTGGATCAGTCACTGCTGCGAACAGTATCGGAGTGTCCTTACTTGATTTACTAAGCGCTTGAACAACCGATTGAGCAGAAGGTGTCGCAATAGCCAATACCAAATCATTAGTGTCAGCAGCAATCTTCTGAGCAATGGTCAAGTTATTCGCAGGGTCAGCTTGAGCATTCTCAAGGTCAACCTTCAGGTTCTCTCCTTCAACAAGCCCGGCATCCTTCAAAGCAGCAAGAATACCTTCGCGTGTAGCATCAAGTGATGGATGTTCAACGTATTGCGAAATTGCGATTTTGTACGTTTTGGAATCAGCGGTTCCGGCATTCGTTGGCGCATTACCAGTGTTTGTTGCGTTTCCTGAATTTACAGCGGCATTATTGTTGCCACAGCCAGCAGCTACTAGCATGAAGCATAAGCTTAAACCTGCAAAAATGTTTCTCTTTTTCATTAAAGTACCCCATTTCATTAGATTATTAACGCGTGCATCAAAGTGAGCGACTCAGCATTATCACTTTTATCGATAAAAGCATTAAAGCATAAGCTTACACGTACCTCACAATAATGATGGAAATCTATTAAACCTATATTATATGGAGGTTGTTTATCCGTCAATCACTTATCCTACTTCCATAGATTACAAATTTTATAGCGCATAACTCACCAATATAGGAAGGACTTGGTTATGTCTTACAGTGATTGCCTTCGGCCTCATTACATAAAAAAAAGCCCCCTGCACAAACTTAAACTACAGTTTGAACATGGAGCGTGTCATATGCCTAATAACCACAAAAAATTACTATCCACTGCTACTGTATTGCTCGCTGCCGTTTTATCAAGTACCGCATGCGGTTACTCTTCACAATCACAAAAACCCAAGGTAAACGCCGTAACTCCCGATGGCATGCAAGCCTCAAGTTATTATGAAAAGTCCGCCATCACCGATGCTCAAGGAAAGTACTGGATTCCACTCAAACCTGCGATTACTTCACTTGGCTATCGAATGAAAGATGATGCTACTCATGGTGGATACACCAAAATTGGCTACAGTGATGTTATGTATATGCTGCGCCCTGGCTCTACTCAAGTCTTCTCCCTAGGTGAGAAAATCACATTACCGCAGGCACCTAGACGACAAGAAGGTCAAATCTATATCACACCGCTAGCTCTATCCAAATTTCTTCAAACGGAGGTGGGTTGGAATCCTCAGTCTGGTGAAATCAACATAGCCACACCGACCGACCATGAAGCTATTATAAAAACACCATCTACTAAGTCATTAAATGAAGCTAAACCATTTCACATTCAAAGTATTTCTGAAGCAGACAAGAAGGAATTAGTTACTTATGCCAAAAAATTCTTAGGTGTGCCTTATGAATTCGGTACCGGGCCTTATGAAGAGACTAAGAAATTTGATTGCTCTTCTTTTACAAGGCATGTATTCAAACAATTCAGTGTAAACTTACCGCGTTTAGCCAAGGATCAAGATAATATAGGTTCTCGCGTGCAACGCAGTGCACTAGATGTCGGCGATCTTATATTCTTCACTGTCCCAGGTCGGTTTGAAAGTGACGCTATACCCGGGCATGTCGGTATTTACATTGGGGATGGAAAGTTCATTCACACCTGGGGTGATCCCGGGGTTCAGATCAGTGAGCTTGACTCAGGGTATTGGAGCAACGTAATCCTGCATATGCAGCGCATTCTGTAACCCACATTCACTGGCTAAAGGCACCTATTAAGAAAGCCTGAATCCTCCACTATGGAAGGGTTCAGGCTTCTTTGTTGCAGCATAAATTGGTATTCTTAATCCCAGTTCTTGCCCTTGCCACTTAAACGTACAAACAGCTTTACAAACTCTACAATCACTATAATCGCCAGTGCTGCAGCAATTACAATTCCCCACTGTAACCCGCTTAAATGTGAGACACCAAACCAGTCATTCAGTCCTGGGATGATGATCACCAGCACCAGCATAAGTGTAGAGATCAGTGATGCCCACAGCATATACCGGTTGCTGAACCAGCCAATCTGGAACAACGATTTCGTATTGGATCTGACGTTAAATGCATGAGAAATTTGCAGCAATCCTAATGTGGCGAATGCCATCGTAACCGCAATTCCCTCATTGTAATGGGTATGTGCCCACTGGTATACAAACAACGTAAGCGCCGCCTCTAATATCCCCTGGTAGATGATCCCGATTCCCACGCCACCAGCAAAGATACTGCTGCTGGCTTTGCGTGGTTTCTTCGACATCAAATCATCCCCCGCCTTCTCAAGCCCAAGAGCTAATGCCGGTAGGGTATCGGTAACAAGATTAATCCACAGAATATGAATTGGCTCGAGTATACGCCAGCCGATCATGGTTGCAATGAATAGCGTAAGCACTTCCCCAAGATTGGCTGAGAGTAGGAACTGGATGGCCTTACGGATATTGCTGTAAACCTTCCGTCCTTCTTCAACAGCAACAACTATGGTCGTAAAGTTATCATCAGCTAGCACCATATCTGAGACGCCCTTAGCTACATCCGTTCCTGTGATCCCCATCCCGACGCCGATATCTGATGATTTAAGCGCAGGAGCATCATTCACACCGTCACCAGTCATGGCAACAATCTTCCCTTTTTTCCTCCATGCCTTAACGATCCGAACTTTATGTTCAGGAGATACACGTGCATAAACCGAATAATTAGTGACTTTCTCAGCAAATTCCTCTTCACTGAATTTATCCAGCTCACTGCCGGTCAATACGCCCGTCTCATCTTCGATAATACCTAATCTTTTAGCAATGGCCGCTGCGGTATCTCGATGATCTCCTGTAATCATTACAGGTCTAATCCCTGCTTTACGGCAGATAGCTACCGCATCCCGTACTTCCTCTCGTGGAGGATCAATCATACCGACTAAACCGATAAATACAAGTTCTTTCTCCGTAGCTTCCGGGGAGAGGTTAGTCGGTAGCTGCTGTTCATCTCTGAAAGCAAATGCCAGCACCCTCAGTGCATCATTCGCAAGCATTGTATTACTTTCCATGATATGTCGTGAATGTTCATCATTAAAAGGAACGATCTCTCCATCCACGAAGATATGGCTGCATTTGGACAAAAGCACATCTGGTGCACCTTTCGTTAATACACGATAACGTCCGTTCTCAACTTCATGAATCGTCGTCATCAGCTTGCGATCGGAGTCAAATGGCAGTTCATTTTTACGTGGGAATTTCTTTTCTAAATCCCTTTTGTCAGTACCTATACTGAGCGCATAGTCCACTAACGCTGTTTCCGTAGGATCCCCGATAATCGCTTTACCACTCTTTGTTTGCGGGTCCTTAGCTCCTTCATTCCCTCCAGGTACTTCAGAGGAATTTCCTTCGTCAATGTTGGAATCATTACAAAGCGTCATAGCCTGAAGCAATAGTTCACCACCCGGTGTCCCTTCAACACCTTCAGCAGCTTCTTTCGTAGTTCCATTGACATGCACTTTTTCGACAGTCATCTTGTTTAGAGTCAAAGTACCTGTCTTGTCAGAGCAAATAATTTCGGTGCTTCCGAGCGTCTCTACAGCGGGGAGTTTGCGAATGATCGCTTTACGTTTAGCCATCCGCTGCACTCCGAGTGCCAAGATAATCGTCACAATTGCTGGCAGTCCTTCAGGAATCGCTGCTACTGCAAGTGAGATCGAGGTGAGAAGCATATCCAGCAGCTCTCTACCCTCAAATATACCGACGGCAAAAATGACTACACAGACACCAAGAATAATAAAGGTGAAATATTTTCCTAGTTCATCCAGTTTCTTTTGCAGCGGTGTTACATCATTCTCTTCCTCCGAGATAAACCCAGCAATCCTGCCGACTTCAGTCTGCATTCCTGTAGCTGTGACGACACCAACCGCTCTACCGTAAGTTACATTGCTGCTCATATATGCCATATTGGTGCGATCCCCGATAACAATATCGCTTCCTTCAAGCACACCTACCTTCTTTTCTGAAGGTAATGATTCTCCGGTTAATGCGGCTTCCTCTGTTTTCAAAGAAGCAGCTTCTAACAGTCTAATATCCGCCGGAACTACATTTCCAGCTTCCAGCAATACGATATCCCCTGGTACGAGATCTTCACTTTTAATCTCTGAGACCTGACCTCCACGTCGCACTCTGGCATGCGGAGAGGACATACTTTTCAGGGCATCTAGCGCCTGCTCTGCCTTATTTTCCTGAATAACGCCAAGTACCGCATTCAGGATGACTACCAACAAAATAATGACTGTATCTGTCCATTCTCCCAAAACCCCAGACAATACTGCCGCCACTAGCAAAATAAAGATCATTACATTTTTAAATTGTTCAATAAATTTTCCTAGCAGAGATTTGGTTTTTGCTTCTTGAAGTACGTTCTTCCCATACTGCTCCAGAAGTTTAGCGGCTTCACCGGAAGACAAACCATCTTTCCTTGTTTCCAGCCTTTTGAGCACTTCTTCCTCACTTAGTGTATGAAAAGGTACCTGCCCCTGCGATTTTGGATCATTTGAGTTCAAGACAATAGCCTCCTTCCGGGATTGAGATTCTGGTAAAACCTCTCATATGAGTCTTACCCAAAAAAGGCATGGTGATTCTAGAACGTTATGTACAATTTTAGAAATTAAGCTGTTCCGTCTGCTTGACTCGATCAAAGCTCTTGAATCTAGTCCCTTGATAAAGGAGTTCTCCTCGATCCCCTTCTACAATCAGACCAAAATCCTGATCTCGAACCTGCAATTCCAAGCGTCCACCATCCTCAAACTCAAACGTCACATAATAACTAGTATGTGCGCTCGATTCACCCGAACCCCCCCATACCTCAGTCCGTTTCGTCACAGCTTTAGAGCTAGCTTTTATCAAGGGGCTTGCGTTGTTGGCTATCCAGCTTCTCACTGATTTATAAATTATAAAAACGAAAACACCTAGAATAAACAAAGCAAATAATTTAAAAAATAGAGGCATCTCATGAATGAAACTTCCGAAAAAGCTTCGTTTATCAAAACCGTTAAAATCCTGCCATTCGCTCAAATTTATTCCTCCTGACTGATACAAGATAATAAAAGTCTTCTTTTCTACGAAATACGTCATTTTTCCCGTTCGGTTTCTTGTTTTCATCGTTTTCAAATGAATTTTTTTCACAAAACAATTTGGAAACAAATGAAAAGGTATGGTATGCTTTTTATACTACATACAGTTGGGAGGTGTTATTTCGGTGCAATATATAGCGCGCTTGTCACTACTTTGGTTTCTTCGTATAGTCCTAATTCTAGGAATGATGTTTTCTTTTCCACCGGTTTGGTCTGGCGGATTATTCACTACGGAGCAAGAATCAACGACAACCGAAATTGAACGCTACGAGCGAAAGTTTATAGCTCCCGTAAGGACGGTACCCCAAATAACTCCTCAAATAGGAGCCATCAAAATAATTGAACAGTGGGGAACTAAATCTGTTGCGGTAGCCGCGATACTCCCTGTGCTTTCTTTTGTATTCCGTCCTGTGATCTATAAATTCTTGCTTCGACTGCGACTGTACCTGTTAAAATTCACTTCTCACTTTCTAATATCACGCAATGCGAATTTCATCTCTACCTTAAATGATTGTTACTGAAGGTCATTTAGAACTTCCATTGATAAAAATTCGAAGAAAACGAAATAATTATAAGACACCTAAATGCAGGGTAGACTTTCGTGGATTATAGAGAATCGGATTTACCGGGAATCGGTAAAATTTGTTATGCAAACTTACTTCTAGCATAGGAATCAAAATGGATCTATAAACTATTGGATACAGTATATAAATTAAAGAAGTGACATGCTGCTAAAATTATCCCAAAAAGCTGTCGCTTCCTACGAAAATGAATAAAGTTGTTTCCCCTGCTAAAGGAGGAAAAACATTGCAGACTAAGACAACACAACATAAACAATTACGTAAAAATTCAGTATTACGAGTTCTAACCGTTATTGCAGGAGCACTACTTGCCGCAGTAGGATTAGAGTTATTTCTCATACCACATGGGCTTGTAGTTGGTGGAATCACAGGTTTATCGGCATTATTCGCTCATACCACTGAAATGCGGTTGGGATTGTTTCTTTTTCTATTCAATCTACCTTTTATATTCATGTCTCGAAAGCAAGTGAATCTTCGCTTTGCTCTGTATACCGTTCTAGGATTAGCTTGCTTGACCATCGCTTCTCTTGCTCTACACCGTTTTCCTGCAGTGATTAGTGATCCTTTACCTGCTGCTATGGCAGGTGGCATCTGTTTAGGACTCGGTATCGGTATATCTGTCCGATTTGGTGGTGTGAACAAACATGCAAGTGATCAAGGATATTCACTTCTGAGTGGTGGACCGCCAAAGTCAACCGAAGTCGTCATCATGATTCTGAACTGTGCTATTTTGCTTATAGCAGGCACACTATTTGGCTGGGAGCAAGCCATGTACTCCATTATTGCTTACTTATTGGCCTTCGAAGGTGTGAGATTCTCACTCCGAGGGTTATCCGATTCACGCGCTGCATGGATTACCAGCAATTGTTGCATGGATATCCAGGAAGCTCTCGAAAACTCATTAAATCGAGAAGTTGGGCTTGCTGAAGGCTCCGGGCAAAATGGAGAGCTGAGCACATTGTTTTGTCTCATCAACAAAATGGAAGAACATCAATTGCGGACCATCGTCCTTAATTGTGATCCTGACAGCCAAATTGTGCTCAAATCAGCTGCCAGTGATCAAAGATTGAGTAACCTGCCATCCTAACTAATAGGGCAGAATGATGAGCATGGTGAGTAGGATGATTACGTCTTCTTTGTTTGAAGGTACACTTTATTATTCCACGTAAGATAAATAGCGTTTCTCCCGTGTATGGGGGAGCGCTACTTTTGCGTTATCAACCGAGGTTCTTTCGCTGGAATTGCGAAATCCTGCAAAAATACATCTTTTTGCACAGATTTCCGCTCTATTAAGTCCAAATACTGCAAATGTACAGGAATATCCTCATTTATAGCTCAAAAGCTTCTTCTGACGCAAGAATTCCTGCTGATTTGCAGGAATCAATACTTTAACCCTCCTCGTATCATCTAAAGATGTACTATTGCAGGATTTTCGCCGGAAAATTATTGGTTAGTCTACATTCGTCAGTCGGCGTTCATTAATCAACGTTAATGAGCCAGTGTTTGTTTGTCTGCTTTTCCCTAGAATTCATCCTTGGTTCACACAAAAAAAAGCTGTCTCAAAAGCAGCATTCACTACTTTTGAGACAGCCTCTACTCCTTTAGCTAGCTGAGAATTAGACCTAAGATCTAGCCTATACTCGCTAGCAAACTTTCCTAACGGAACATTCCCCACAAACGGATCAAGTGGAAGGTGTTGTTTGGATCAATTTTCTGAGCGATAATAAATTTCACAATTTGGTCTTCCTGCGTCGAGGTCAGTTTCTCGTTCAGTACACCTGACGCATTCCGTACCAACCTGCGAACAACTGCCGTGTCCTGTAGCTCTTGTTTCGAGACGCCGTTAATCATATTTTTAATACGATCTTTGACAGTCGCGTTTTTCATCTTCAGCTTGATGCGTTCCACGAGCTGAGGGCTAATTCCGAATTGTTGATAACCCAAGTGTAGCACCTCCCGTCATATCCAATCTTTCACAGTATATGAGGCTTAGGAGCTAGATGTGCCTACTTAGTCAATTAATTCCCCTTGGAAAATTTGCTCGCCTTGTAAATAATGCCGAAGAGGTGCATATTCAGGAGATGTCCAGAACTTCTCATCCTTAAGCAGCTCTGCCACATCATCACGCGCCTGCTCCAGCACTTCAAAGTCAGCCGTCATATCCGCCAAGCGAAACTCCGGTAATCCACTCTGCTTGGTTCCAAAAAAATCACCTGGACCACGCAGCTCCAAATCTCTCCGCGAAATCTCAAATCCATCATCGGTGTCCGTCATAGCAGTCATTCGTTCACACCCGATTTCAGATTTCGGATCAGCCACTAGTACACAATAAGAGGCATGCTGACCTCTACCAACCCGTCCACGAAGCTGGTGCAGCTGTGATAATCCGAACCGGTCTGCATCCATAATAATCATCAACGTGGCATTAGGAACGTCTACACCCACCTCTACAACCGTTGTGGATACTAAGAGTTGCAGTTCATTGTTGTAAAATGCTCGCATCACTTCATCTTTTTCAGCTGGAGACATCTTTCCATGCAAAAGCCCAACTTTATAGTTAGGAAAAGCTTGGCTCATCTGAATATGTAAATCTATAGCATTCTGTACATCCAGTTTCTCCGATTCTTCAATGAGCGGACAGATCAGATAAGCCTGACGTCCCAGCTCTATTTCACGCTTAATCAGATTCAGGACACGATCCATGAGATCATGCTTGACCCAATAACTAGTTATTGGCACTCGGCCTTTCGGTCTTTCCGACAGCGTGGATACATCCATATCTCCAAAAACAGAGATCGCAAGCGTACGTGGAATAGGTGTTGCAGTCATCGTAAGTACATCCGGATTATATCCTTTACGCCGCAATACACCTCGCTGGTTTACACCAAACCGATGCTGCTCGTCCGTAACTACAAGACCCAGATCACGGAAAAATACATCCTCCTGAATCAATGCATGCGTTCCTACAACAATATCGAGCATCCCCATTTGTAGTGAAGCTAACAATTCTTTACGTTTCCGTCCAGTTACGCTCCCTGTTAACAGACCAACCGTAATTCCAAACGGCTCAAACATCTTCGTAAGTGAACGCATATGCTGCTCTGCTAAAATTTCAGTGGGCACCATAAGCGCACCCTGAAAACCAGATCGCACGGTGGCAAAAAGCGCGACGGCAGCTAGTACCGTTTTGCCGGAACCCACATCACCTTGAAGCAGTCGATTCATGCAATATGGTGATCGCAGATCATGTAAGATCTCCAGCTCCACTCGTTTCTGAGCATCTGTAAGCTCAAAAGGTAAGCTGCGAACAAACTGGCGCACGGTTGCGTTATCTACAGTATGGACTACACCATCCATCCTACCGCGATTAAGTACCCGGAATGCCTGCATCTTCAACTGGAACAGAAACAACTCCTCATACACCATCCTGCGGCGTCCCTGCTGCCCTTCACGCGTATCCTCTGGCCTATGAATGGTAGCAATCGCCCGTTTACGGGGCATAAAATCATATTGCCGCATAATAGAATGTGGTAGTATCTCAGGAATTAGATCTCCATACTGCTGAAGCGCCTGATTAATACTTTTCCTGATCCACGACTGCGTGATCTTACCACCGACGGAATATACCGGCTGTAGGGTCCCTGTCTTCCCTTCCCCACGATCGGGGAATTCAAAATCCGTCACTGTAATTTGATTTCGCTTCTGATCCCATTTACCTGTGAGTACAATTTCTCTTCCCACAGTAAGTTGCTCACGCACGTAATGACGATTAAACCATGTAGCTGTGAACATCCAAGGCTCCGCAACCATTTTACAACTAAGTCGTGACTTGCCTCCAAAACGTTGCAGTACAGGGATACCGATCACTTTAGCCTCTGTAGTCACTTTATCCCCATGTTTGGTTTCACTCAGCGAGCGCGGGCGATAATCCTCATAACGGAACGGATAATACTCTAACAAATCCTTTACTGTAAAGACGCCAAAGGCGTGAAGCTCGCTTTGCTTTTGAGCACTCACGCCAGTTATGTTTTTTACTTCAATTTGATTTAATGACAGTGTCATATTCATCCCTCATTTTGCAGGCCAAATGAATACAGCTAACGTACCGTTTCCGACATGGCTGCCCACGACAGGGCCGACGTACGTCAGCACTTTCTCTTCTAGTGTAAAATGTCCTGACAGCTCTTTCAGGAACTCTTCACCGGAAGCCGGTTCAGCCGTATGACCCACGGCCACATTGATTTTGTCTACACCTTGAATATCCTTCTTAAATAATTCAATCATACGGGCAATAGCCTTCTTACGGCCTCTAACTTTCTCTACCGCATATATTATTCCTTCTGCATCAATAGACAGGATCGGCTTAATATTAAGAAGCGTTCCCAGAATGGCCGAGGCCTTTCCGATTCTCCCGCCTTTTTGTAAATATTCAAGTGTATCTACCAAGAAGTAAAGCTTACGAGATTGGCGCAGACTTTCTACAGCTTCAAGAATCGCTTCGGGACTCTTATCTTCAGCAGCCAATCTGGCGGCTTCCACCACCATAAATCCAAAACCGTAAGAAGCGGAGAGAGAATCTACTACAGTGATCCCTTCTCCCTCTTCCTCCAACATCGATTTAGCCAATAGTGCTGATTGGTACGTACCGCTTAGTCCAGAAGAAATATGAAACGAAAGGATAGGACTTCCCGGGTAACGTTCCAAAATATCTCGATACACATTCATGTATTCAACCGGTGAGGGTTGAGAAGTAGTCGGCAACTGTGACGAGCGGGGAAGTCGCTCATAGAACTGCTCCGGCGTCATATCCAGATTGTCCCGGAAAGCCTCTTCGCCGAACATCAAGGTCAAAGGGACGACCTCAATGCCATACGCTTCCGCCATTGCTGGCGGGATATCAGATGTGCTGTCGGTGACGATAATGGTACGATTCATGGATTATCTCCCCCATACTATAATTTTGCCAACTACGTAATTAGCAAGTTGCTCCTGAATTGTTATAGAACCCTCAGCATCTACCTATGGCTCTACGGAGAAAAGATAATAATAAAGGGGTTGGCCACCCTCATGAATCTCTACTTCCACATTCGGGTAAGTCTCTTCCAGCCACTCGCTTAAGGAATCTGTGACCTCAGAATCAGTTTCTGCTCCAATAAGGATCGTAACGATTTCATCGCCATTCTCAAGCATGTTGGACAGCAACGCCTGACTTGCAGCTAACAGATCATCTGCGGCAGCGACAATTTTGGAGTTCGAAATTCCGATAAATTGCCCGGATTTAATCTCCAGATCATCAAAGCTTGTATCACGGACAGCATTTGTTACTTGTCCCGACTTGACCTGTGAGATTGCTTCTAGCATGTTCCCAGAATTAGTCTCCACAGAATCCTCTTCTTGGAACGCGAAGGCTGCAGCGATTCCTTGAGGAATGCTTTTGCTTGGAATAACCGTAATCTCACGTTCGCCTTCCAAGAGCTCCTTAGCTTGCTGAGCGGCAAGAACAATATTAGAGTTATTCGGCAGAATGTAAACATGCTTCGCAGAGATGGAAGAAATCGCGTTCACGAAATCCTCTGTGCTAGGGTTCATAGTCTGACCTCCAGCTAGGACTACGTCCACACCGAGGCTTTTGAAAATATCTGCAATCCCAGCGCCTGATGATACTGCGATGAAGCCGTAAGGTGCCAAATCATCTGCTGGTGGTTCGGCTGGAGCTGATTGTACCCGGCTCTGTTCATCCGGCATATCGGCGAAAACATCTGGCATAGGTGCAATATCCATCCCTGCAGTTAACAAGTCACGGTGTTGCTCACGCATATTGAGAATATGAATCTGCGTAATTTCCCCATAGAGAAGTGCCAGATTCAAAACTTCACCTGGAGCCTTGGAATGCACATGCACTTTAATGGTTTCATCATCCGAAATTACAATAATGGAATCACCATTTACTGACAACGCTTTCCTAAAGGTTTCCTCATCAAAATCCGTTCTCACGTTACCACCTAACTGGCGATTAATGAAGAACTCCATATCATATAGAAATTCTATGTCCTCTGTAGAAAGCTGTGATTGTGCAGAAGACTGTACAGAAGACAGTTCGCTTTCAGGTTTCTTTAACACCGGTACCGGTGTTGGCACGACTGGTGCCTGAGGTTGTCCTTTTACAGGTTCAGACACACCGGAGCTTCCGCTCGTCAGATGCTGGTGAAACCCTTCATAAATATAGACCAGTCCTTGACCGCCAGAGTCTACGACACCGACTTGCTTCAAGACAGGCAATTGTTCCGGTGTATAGGCTAAGGCTTCCTTTGCTTTGGCCAATACCTCTGTCATGAGCTCTGTAACATCTGTAGTTCGGCGAGCATAGTAGACAGCATGTCTTGCAGCCTCTTTAGCCACTGTAAGAATAGTTCCTTCTACAGGCTTTACAACTGCTTTATAGGCTGCGTCAACTCCGCTTTGCAATGCAGCAGCAAATTGCTGTGTGTTTAGCTCATCATGTTGAGCTGCAGATCTGCTAAAGCCTCTGAACAATTGAGATAAAATAACTCCGGAGTTCCCCCGTGCGCCCATTAACAAGCCCTTAGAGAGTACACCTGCACATTGACCGACAGACGTTGTATTATTTTTCTTCAATTCATTCGAACCTGCGGTCATCGTCAAATTCATGTTAGTTCCGGTATCTCCGTCTGGAACCGGAAAAACATTTAGGGAATTGACGTGTTCTGCATGCTGTTGCAGCTTATCCGCTCCAGCCAATACCATAGCGGTAAAATCTGTTCCGTTTATAGAACGCTTACTCAATTGAGAATTCCCCTTCCTAACTTCATGCCTAATCATTCTATGATTAACAGGACATAATGCACTAATTTACATTGTACTATAAGTATTAAAAGAAATAAATGTTTTTGAATCGGTTGACGTAGCAAAATTTGCTGTGATATTATAGATAAGTATTGTTTTATGCAGGTGTTAGGAATAAGGAGGTGTAATCTATGTCCCGCAAATGTGCAGTAACAGGCAAGAAACCGAGCAGCGGCAACCACGTGTCTCACGCCAATAACCGCAACCGTCGTTCTTGGGGAGTTAACGTTCAGAAGGTCCGTATCCTCGTGAACGGTAAACCAAAACGCGTGTACGTCAGCACCCGTGCTTTGAAAGCCGGTAAAGTTGAACGCGTTTAGTCTTTTGCAATTTTAAAGACCGAGCGATCACTCATATGAAGCAAAAAGCACCCTTTACATTTGTAAGGTGCTTTTTTTCATGTTTTCTTTTCTGTTCCAAGCCCAAGATCAACTCTTCTGAAATGTGTTCAAAATCGCTTTAACAAAACCTCCCAAAAACCTTGGCAGCTTAAACGTGTAAAATTTCATGGTTTACCCTCCCATCAATTCATGCCGTACGCAGGAGACTTTCTTCTTGTTCTAACGGTAACGTACTGCAGTCCTCCCTGCCAAAACAAAAAAGGCTACATGAGATTTCTGCTCATGTAACCATATTTATGCGTCGAGGACTTGGCCTATACCTTTAGTCGTAATAGCCTATTTTTTTAACGAAGTGCCGCTTCCGCTGCTTCTCGAATCTCAAGGATCGCTGCAGCACGATCACTCCGGCCAAAAACTGCATTTCCTGCAACCAAAACATCCGCTCCTGCACTGACAACCAATGGCGCTGTAGCTTCCGAAACACCACCATCGACTTCAATAAGTAGATCTGGATTGACTTCATTCGCCCATTCTCTAATTTGAGTAATTTTGCGCAACGTGTTAGGAATGAATGCTTGACCTCCAAAGCCAGGATTGACAGTCATCACGAGAATCATATCCACATCCTCAAGCACCTCACGCACCGCTGATGCCGGTGTGCCAGGATTAATAGCTACTCCTGCCTTAAGACCCAATTCCTTGATCTGATGCACCACACGGTGTAAATGAACGCAAGCCTCTGCGTGGACAGTAATCACACTAGCGCCTGCGGCAGCAAAATCAGAAATATAACGTTCTGGAGACTCAATCATTAAGTGAACGTCTAGTGGAAGCTTGGTATGTAACGAGACCGCTTTTACGATTGGTGGACCAAGCGTTATATTCGGCACAAAATGCCCGTCCATTACATCCACATGGATCCAATCCCCGCCACTGACCTCAGCTTCTGCAACCTCTGAACCTAAACTTGCGAAATCGGCAGACAATATAGATGGTGCAATTCGTATCATGACTTAGTACCTCCGCTTTTTATCTTTCATTTCATTAAAAAATAATTTGTAATGTTCATACCGGCTATCAGCGATATTCCCAGCTTTCCATGCCTCGATAACTCGGCAGCCTGGTTCATGCTGATGACTACAACCACGGAATTTACAATCCCCAGCATAGTTAGCAAATTCACGGAAACAAGTAGAGAGCTCTTCAACCCCAAGCTCAAGAAAATCAAGCTGACTAAAACCAGGGGTATCCGCTACAAAGCCGCCCCCGCCAATATCCATCAATTCTACATGGCGGGTAGTATGACGACCACGGCCCAGACGTAAGCTGATCTCACCTGTCTCCAGTTTAAGTCCTGGCACAATACGATTCAATAAGGTCGACTTTCCTACCCCAGATTGTCCGGCAAATACACTAATACCACCAGTAAGCCGCTCTCTTAGTTCATCACTGCCAGCTCCTGTAATTGAGCTTGTAACCATCACTTCATAACCAATATCCTCATAGAGCTCTTTAACATACTTAGTGGCTTCACCATTATCATTAGCCAAATCCTGTTTGGTCAGAACGATTAAGGGTTCCAGTCCCGAGTGCTCAATATGAACTAGGAACTTGTCCAATAGATTCAGGTTCATATCAGGCTCACGCACAGAAAATAATAGAACGGCAAGGCTTACATTCGCTACAGGTGGACGAATTAACTCAGATTCTCTAGGGAGAAGCTCATCCACCATCCCTTCACCATGCTCAGTCAGCATATAGATCACGCGGTCACCTACAAGAGGAGCGATCCCCTTTTTCTTAAGTATGCCTCGGCCTCTGCATTGAACTGAAACTTCCTCTGTTGCAATTAATCCTTCACGAAGCGGTTTTACGTAATAATATCCGCTTAACGCCTTTACTATTATTCCTTCAGGCATACATAGTGAGCCTTCCTCTCCTGATTTTGCGAAAATGACCCAAGTTTGAAAATCCCCGGGTCACTTCGCTGCCACAACTATTCAAGCACTTCTGCCCTGATTAGTTATCGCTTTTATCTTTAGATTTGTCTTTGTTTTTATTATTATGCTTGTCATCATTTTTATTACTGTTCTTGTTGTTACCACTATTGGTCGATTCATTATTCACCGAATTGTTAGTAAGGAATCCCGTCTGATTGACTGATCCAGTATTAGTAGACCCTTCGTTGTCTGAACTTGGAGGCAGGATCTCAGGCTCAATGGTTGGTTCAGCAGTAGGTGTAGGATCTATCGGTGTCTGAGTCGGCTGCGGAGTCGGAACCGTCGGTGGTTCAGGTTCTTGCACCGTGCCATTCTTGGCATCAATATATGGAATCACATAAGTGTCTAAAAGCACACCATCTCGGGTAACAATAACAGAGCCATCTTTATTCGGAGCAAGCACTAGATTAACGGACAGCACTTGGCTCTTTCCAATGGTACGCGTTCCCCAATCTTGTTTTTCACCATTATTGCGCGCATCAACGAATTCAATTCGAATCTTGCTCTTCTTTCCATCCTGTGCAGGAGCTACTGGTACATTAAAGGTATAATTCAGGGCTTCAGGTGGATAACCTGTACTTAAGTAAATCGTAATCGCTGTTCCAGGTGGAACAGAGGTACCTTTCTCATAAGCCCAAGTTTTCGTTACCTTACCTTCATCAACTGTGAAGCTGGATTCTTCCTTTACATCTCCGAGGACCAGTTTGGATTCTTCCAAAAGCGCCTTAGCTTCACTCTCCGTCTTACCGATGAGGTCTGGCATCGTGACACTTTCTTCTCCTTTGCTAACGTAGAGGGTGATTGAAACCGTCTCTGGATCAAACTCGCTGTCAATGGCTGGGTCTGATTTTACAACCTTACCCACCTCCATATTTTCATCGAAGAGAGGTTCATTCTTAATTTGATTCTGGGGTACACCCTTTGCTATTAGCGCTTTAACCGCTTCGTCAAAGCTTAAATTTGTAACATCTGGCATCTTAGTTAATGGTTTCGCCGTATTCACAGTTAGTATTAGGGAGGCTCCCTTTTTCACTTTGGCGTCCTTTTCCCTACTTTGCTTCATGACCACATTCTCTTCGAAATTCGGACTGTAGTCATACAGTATAGGATCAGCAACCTCAAGCCCCAAATCCTCAAGTTCAGTCTTCGCTTGTTCCAGCTGTTTACCGACCACGTAAGGAACCGATACCTCAGGAACAACTAATTGGGATTTAACGTACCACACGAGACTGGCCATAGCCAGCAGTAACACTAAAGTTAAGCCAATCCATAATGCAGGTTTAGTCCATTGTTTTTTACCTTTTTTCACAGGTACCGGATCGTCATCATCATCTTCATCATTATCCATCCGGTCGTGGCGATGATTACGATTTCCATTGCTTCTTTGGATCGGTTTAATCGCTGGTATGACCCGCGTTCGATCCTCGTCTTCCTCATCGTTAAAAAGAACTTTTGCTTCACTACGGCGTTCCGGCAACAAGCAGGTTTCTAAATCCTGCAGCATTTGCTTTGCAGACTGATAACGCTCTTCCGGATTTTTACGCATCGATCTTAGAATTACATTCTCAACGCTTTGCGGAATAAGTGGATTTATGAGCCTTGGCTCTTCAAACTCTTCTTGCAGATGCTTTAGAGCTACGCTAATCGGACTCTCCCCTAAGAATGGAAGACTTCCGGTAAGCATTTGATAGAGTACAATCCCTAATGAATACAGGTCGGATTTCTCTCCTGTTGATACACCTTTAGCATGCTCTGGTGAGAAATAATGAACGGAACCTACTACAGAGCCTGTCTGAGTAATGGTAGTAGATGTTACCGCGCGAGCAATACCGAAATCTGTTACCTTCACCCGGCCATTGCGCCCGATCAATATATTATGTGGTTTAATATCCCGATGAATAATTTGATTCTGATGAGCGTGATCAAGTGCATCACAGATTTGTGAAGCGATCCTTACGGACTCGTCAACCTGTAATGGCGCTCGTTCTTTTATAATTTCATTAAGATTCTTGCCCTCAATATATTCCATGACAATATAATGAATTTCGTCTTCTTGTCCTACATCGTAAATACTAACCACATTCGGATGAGACAAAGATGCAGCTGATTGCGCCTCACGCCTAAAACGGCGGATAAATTCCTCGTCATGAACAAATTGATTACGCAATACTTTAATGGCGACGTTTCGGTTTAAAAGAATGTCATGTGCTCTATAGACGAGCGCCATTCCACCTCCGCCGATCCGTTCGATGACTTGGTAACGGCCGCCCAGTTCGTGACCGATCATCAATCCCACTCCTTTGTTTCGGGCACAGCGGCCTCTCCATGATGTTCTAACAAAGCGACGCTAATATTATCGCCGCCGCCAGCAAGCAGTGCCAACTGAAGTAAGCGGTCCGCTCTTTCCTCTAACGGTATCTCATGTATTCCCGCTACCTTGCCCAAATGCTCATTGTTAACAAAATTACTTAAACCATCACTGCAGAGAAGCAAAAGTTCCCCAGGTAGCAGGGTAACAGGGGCTAAATCAACCAGCACCTCAGCATCTGTTCCAAGTGCTCTCGTCAGCACATTCCGTCTCGGATGATTATCTAATTCCTCCACACTGATCTGACCGTTCTTGAACAGCTCATTGACTAGCGTGTGATCTTCGGTTAATTGAACTGCTGCACTGTCCTTTATTAAATAGGCTCTGCTGTCTCCGATATGGCCAATATATCCGTTTGAACCATTCATCAGGGCAGCAACGACAGTAGTACCCATATTGTGGTACTTCTCGTCGCTGGAAGCCTCCTTGAAGACAGTGCTGTTAGCTTCCAAAATAGCAGCTGATAACGCATCACGCAGTGCTTCGTCCTGAAGCTCAGGCAAGAGCCCGTCTAGGGTATTCCTCATCGTCTCCAATGCAAGCCTGCTCGCGGTTTCACCAGCCTGATGTCCACCCATCCCATCGGCAATTATGCCGAGTGTATAACCGTGGCGCGTCGCGCCGATCCAGACCGAATCCTCATTGACAGAGCGCACTCGGCCAATATCGCTGGCATGAACTGTTCTGATCAAATATCCTCACCCCAACTCCATATGTTTGGCACGCAGCTGTCCGCATGCGGCCGCGATATCATGGCCTTGCTCACGGCGAATGGTAACATTCACGCCGTTGTCAGCCAAAATACGTTGAAACTCAAAGATATCATTGCGTGAAGTACGTACATATTTCCGCTCTGGCACGTGGTTTACTGGAATCAAATTGACGTGGCATAGCATGTTCTTAAGCACACCTGCTAATTCCTCAGCATGCTCCGGCTGATCATTCACCCCGCCGATCAATGCATACTCAAAGCTGACCCGTCGCCCCGTCTTAGCTTGATAATAACGTAAAGATTCAATCACATCATCAAACGGAAAGCGGCGGTTAACTGGCATTAGCTTCGAACGCAGTTTGTCGTTAGGTGCATGAATCGAAATCGCCAAATTTATTTGTGTATCTTCTTCTGCAAATTTATAAATGCTCGGCACAATCCCGCTAGTGGAAACAGTAATATGCCGTTGTCCGATATTTAGACCTTTCTCATGAATCATAAGACGCAAGAATCTCATTGTTGCATCATAGTTCTCAAACGGCTCACCAGTACCCATGATAACAATACTGCTGACACGTTCACCCCGCTCATCCAAGATCTGTTGAGAGCGTACAACCTGAGCTACAATTTCACCCGCTGTCAAATCACGTTTCAATCCACCAAGCGTAGAGGCGCAGAAAGTACAGCCGATTCGGCAGCCTACTTGAGTTGTTACACAAACGCTATTTCCATAATTATGTTTCATGATAACTGTCTCGATCGCATGATCATCATGCAATCCAAACAGGAATTTTACTGTTCCATCTTTCGATTCCATTTTAGTAATCTCAGTGAGCGCTGCAATGGAGAATTGCTCGTTCAGCTTCTGACGAAGTCCTTTAGACAAATTGCTCATGGATTCGAAGTCACTTACACGTTTTACATACAACCAATCAAAAATCTGTCCACCACGAAAAGCAGGCTCACCGTTATCTTTCGCCCACTGCTGTAACTCTTCTAAAGAAAAATCATATATTAAAGGTTTCATTATTATTAGCACCTGTTCTTTCATAAGGATATGCGTATTATTTCTCATTCTTCCTATTTTAACACAAATTTCAGAGACGGTAAAAGAAATAGCCCGCCGTACGTTAGCCCGGCGGGCGGAAGATACAACGATTGTCAGTAAATTTGCTATATTACAAGACTCTTTGAAGCTTGGAGATATAGAACCCATCACTGCCATAATGATGTGGCAATAACTGAATCCCCTCACCTACAGCCAGCGCAGTACCTTCCAATCTCCCCCACAGCGGGGAAGCAAATGTTATAGAAGTGAAATCAGGATTTTGCTCCAAAAAGGCAGCTACAACCTCACTATTTTCCGTTTGCTCAGTCGTACAGGTACTATAAACCAGAACACCACCCGGTTTCAACAGTTTAGAAACCGACTGTAGCAGCTGACCCTGCAGTGATGCTACACTTACAACATCCTCAGGCTGCTTACGCCATTTGAGATCTGGCTTACGGCGGATTACACCAAGCCCAGAGCAAGGCGCGTCCAAAAGAATTCTATCGAAGGAATGATGCTCTAAGGTATGCTCAAGCTCCAGTGCATCTGCACTGCCTGTTACTACGCTTTCGAGACCTAACCGTGCAGCTTGATCCGAGATAAGCTTAGCTTTATGTGGATGCAGATCGTTAGCGAAAATAGATCCTTCATCTTTCATCAGCTCACCCATGTGGGCCGTTTTGCCCCCAGGCGCGGCGCAGCAATCAAGCACTCTCATTCCAGGCTCAGGTGCAACAGCTTCAGCTACAAGCATGGAGCTTTCATCCTGAACAGATAGATATCCATCCCGGTACCAGGATGAAAGAGCCAGATTACCGCCGCCTTTTACAACAATACCATAAGGACTTACTTCAGAAGCAGAAGCTTGCAGACCTTGTTCAATCATCTGACTCAACAGGGCTTCACGGCTAATCATCGTAGTATTTACGCGTACACTGACAGCGGGTGGCTCATTGTTAGCAGCACAAATAGCTTCCGCAGTGTCAACACCATACTCCGTAATCCAGCGCTTCACTAACCATATAGGATGGGAATACTGAATAGATATCCGTTTCGCAGGACCCAATCCATCAGGTATTACCGGCAGATTTCCAGCGCGCAGCACATTACGAAGCACGCCATTAACCATACCCGAAATTCCTTGATGGCCCTTTTTCTTAGCTATATTAACAGCCTCATTTACAGCTGCATGAGATGGTATGCGATCCAGGTACATAATTTGATATAAGCTTAGACGCAGTAAATTACGCACCCAGGGCTGCAATTTAGCGATCCCTTTGCTAACAAATTCCTCGAGCACATAATCAAGTGTATTCATCCGAGAGATGGTACCATAGACAAGCTCTGTAACTAGTCCAGCATCTTCTCTGCTAAGTGCAGACTTCTGCAGACTGCTGTTCAGCAATAAGTTGCTGTAAGCCCCTTGTTGTTCGACCTTAACCAGGATATCGAGAGCGATATCGCGGGCAGAAGCTGTAGCAGCATTACCTTTATTTCCGCTACCGCCCTTTTTACCACTCACTGCTTTATGATCGTTACTATTTTTATTACCAGAGTTATGACTTACTCCTGATCGGCCCGCACCGTTACCGCCCGCGCTCAACCTAGCACCATCCCTGGTTTCATGACACCGCCACGGCTAAAATCCGCAGCGCTCATCGCTTTCTTACCAGCAGGTTGAACCGTAGTTAGCAGCAGACTTCCGTCTCCTGTCTTAACCTCGACACCATGTTCAGTGACCGAAAGTACCGTTCCTGGCGCACTATCAGTTGATTTCTGCTCAGCAGGAATTTTTGAAGCCCATACTTTGAAGGTCTCTCCATTCCAAAGCGTAAACGCACCGGAAAAAGGTACTAATCCACGAATTCGATTATAGTTATCACGTGAGCCAGCGTTCCAATCCAAACGCTCATCCTCACGATTTAGGTTAGGAGCAAAGGTCGCTTGACTGTCGTCTTGCGGAGTCGCTTGAACAAGGCCGTTTACTAATCGCGGCATTTCAGACTTCAAGAGATCACGTCCAGCAAGGCTAAGCTTCTCGAACATCGTGCCGGAAGTATCCTCATCCTCGATAGCCACCTCGACGCGCGAGATCATATCTCCAGTGTCAAGTCCTTCAGCCATATACATCAAGGTAACGCCGGTAACCTTCTCACCGTTAATGATACTACGTTGAATCGGTGCGCCACCCCGGTATTTAGGAAGTAGTGAACCATGAACATTCACACAACCATTACGCGGCAAATCCAATACAGCTTTAGGCAAAATTTGACCATAAGCAGCTGTAACAATCAGGTCAGGCTCATATGCAGCTAACTCTGCGACAGCCTCAGGTTTGCGCATCCGTTCAGGCTGGAGCACAGGTAAACCGAGAGATAATGCGGCTTCTTTAACTGGTGAAGGAGCCAAGATCTTTTTACGTCCTTGCGGTCGATCTGGTTGGGTGACGACTGCTACAACTTCATAGCCTTCATCCATCAGCATTTGCAAGCTTGGTACCGCAAAGGCTGGGGTTCCCATGAATACAATCTTCATATCCTCACTCCTCAGTCTCATTGCGTTCAGCTGTCATCTCGTATACTTTTTCAGCGATATCGGTAAACAGTACTCCGTTTAGATGGTCAATCTCATGTTGAAAAGCCCGAGCAAGTAAACCACTGCCGGTAATGGTAATTTCTTTTCCCTCACGGTTAAGACCACGTACGGTTACTGTCTCTGCACGGCGTACATCACCATTTAATCCGGGAATACTAAGACATCCTTCAGGTCCTAGCTGCTCCCCTTCTGTACCGATGATTTCCGGATTAATCATTTTGATCAGCCCGTGCTCTTCATCTGCATCCACCACAATTAGGCGCTTCAAAATGCCAACTTGTGGAGCTGCCAGCCCTACACCTTCAGCGTCATACATCGTATCAGCCATATCATCTAACAATTTTTTAACATTAGGTGTAACTACAGTTACTTCTTTTGCTATTTTGTGCAACACTTCATCCGGTTCCTTAACGATCATACGTATCGCCATTAAAAACACCTTCCCGTTCTGTACATCTCTATATTTAGAGTTTATTGATCTAGCTCTTTTTTTACATTGTAACATGATAACGATTTACATCAACATTTGCGGATCAACATCAATGCTGATCTGAAGCCCTGTATCCCGTACAGAATCCTCCAACTCCTCAGCCACTTGTCGAACAAGCCCTATCACATCGATGGCGCCGCGCCATTTTATCATACATTGGAATCTATATCTACCCTTTAAGCGAGGGATTGGAGAAGCTACGGGACCTAACAGATCTAGTACATCCGTGGTTAGCTTATCTAGACTCCCATACCATCTTAGATTTCTGGCCTTCCCCTGCAGATTCATAGCGTAATTCTCTGCCATCCGGAGTAGTAGCGGTAACTGCTCATGGGATAATGTAACGAGTATCAGTCTGCAATAAGGCGGATAATGTAGCCCTCTGCGATGCTTCAGCTCTTCCCTTACAAAAGAGAGATAGTCATGCCCGCTAGCATGAATAATAGAATAATGCTCTGGTGTATAGGACTGAACAACGACCTCACCCGGAAGCTGATGCCGACCTGCTCTTCCAGCAACTTGTGTAAGCAATTGGAAGGTCTTCTCCGCTGCACGAAAATCGGGCAGGTTCAACGCTGAATCTGCTGTAATTACGCCAACAAGAGTTACGTCAGGAAAATCCAAACCTTTTGCTACCATCTGAGTGCCTAGCAGAACATCCGCTTTTTTGTCTCTGAATTGATTCAGCAGCTTCTCATGCGAACCTTTTTCTGTCGTTGTATCCACGTCCATACGAATCACCCGTATCCCAGGAAACAACTTACCAAGCTCTTCTTCCACCCGCTGCGTCCCCGTTCCGAAGAACCGGATATGCTCACTTCCACACTCTGGACAAAGCTTAGGTGCCGGTTCAGCATGACCACAATAATGACAACGCAAATTGTCACTACGACTATGGTACGTTAATGAAATATCACACTCGGGGCAGCCTGCTACATATCCGCAACTCCGGCACATAACAAACGTCGAGAAACCTCTACGGTTAAGCAATAACACGGTCTGTTCTCCACGTTCCAATCTTTCAGCCAATGCAGCATGAAGCTTTCGACTGAACATTGAGCGATTACCTTCTTTAAGCTCCTCCCGCATATCCACGACATTTACCTTCGGTAGTTCGTTACCAAGCGCGCGGGTAGGCATCTCTAGAAGGACTGGTGAAAAATGAATATCACTCTGCGCTCTAGCAGCATGATAGCTTTCTAACGAAGGCGTGGCGGAGCCTAAAATCACGGCTGCCCCACACTGTTCGGCTCTGCGAATCGCTGCATCACGGGCATGATATTTCGGATTTTCCTCCTGCTTATATGAGGTTTCATGCTCTTCATCCATAATAATCAAACCTAGGTTAGAGAACGGGGCAAACACCGCTGAACGGGCGCCAACGGCAACCGTAGCCTTTCCTTCACGGATTTTGCGCCACTCATCGTAACGTTCGCCAACAGATAATCGGCTGTGCATTACCGCGACACCACTTCCGAAGCGCCCTTTAAAGCGCTCCACCATCTGCGGCGTTAATGCGATTTCCGGGACGAGCACTACGGCCTGTCTACCTTGATCCAGACAACGTTTGATACATTGCAAATAGATTTCTGTCTTACCGCTCCCCGTAACGCCATGTAACAGAAAAACTTCATGGAGCTGTTCTTCTAGCGTTCGTGAAATACGTGTGTATACAATCTCTTGTTCTGCTGTAAGTGGCAGAGGCGTAGTAGGCTTAAAATCACGTCCTTGATAAGGGTCGCGATAGACTTCGATTTCACTGATTTCGATAAAGCCTTTTTCCTCTAAACCCTTCACGGTGCTTGCCGTCACTTGAAGTGCAGACAAGACTTCCTTAAGCGCCATTGGGAGTGTAGCTTCCCTTTCAATCAGAAAGCTAAGTACTTCCTTCTGTCGCGCGGACTTTTTGGGGAATTTATTCAACGCCTCACGAGCAGCGGTGATCCCTATCGCAAGATCTACTGCTTTCAGCTTCTTCTTGCCCATTTTATCTTTAATCGATTGGCTCTCTACAAGAACTCCACGTCTTAGCATGAACTTCACCGTCTCCGCAGCCTCCGGAAATGCACGGGTGAGCTGCTTCATGGAAACTTCGCCATTACGTCCGATAAACTCAGTAATTAGTCGTTCCTCATTCCCTGTATCTGCAAACATAGGGAATAATTCATCATCAGAAAATGCTGCTTCTTCTTCCACATCTCCTAGCGAAATCAGTCGTTCTGCCTTCCCTTTTAGAGCAGTGGGCAGCATCGCTTGCAGGGCTGAAATTCGTCTGCATGCATATCTTTTACTCATCCAGTCCGCTAGCTCAACTAATTCAGGAGATAAAGGTGGAAGCAAATCCAGCACCTCTTGAATAGCCTTAAGACCAGGATTCACTACTGTTTCACCTGACTCCAGAGAAACGACAAAGCCTTGCACCGTGCGGTGTCCAAACGGTACTGCTACTCGGCTGCCCACTTCAATCCATAACTTTAGTGATTCTGGAATACTATAATCAAATGGCCGGTCAGTGCTGCGTACAGGCACATCCACAATGACCTTGGCAATATCCATTATAATGAAGCTCCAGTAATCCGCTCTGCCACGAGCGTCAGCAAGCGGCGAGCGACCTCATCCTTAGACAATTGTGGCAATTCGAGCACCAATCCATCTACATCATAAATCGATACAATATTCGTATCCGATCCGAATCCGGCTCCTGCAGCCGCTACATTGTTTGCAACAATGAGATCGCAGTTTTTGCGGACCAGCTTGTCCTTTGCATAAAATTCTGTGTTTCCCGTCTCCGCAGCAAAGCCGATCAAGAACTGCTTGTCTTTGTTCTTACCTAGCGTTTCCAGAATATCCGTTGTTTTTATAAGCTCAAGAGTCAGTGTATCTCCACTTTTTTTAATTTTGGATGGCTCACTTTGCTTAGGCCGGTAATCCGATACAGCAGCCGCCTTGATCATGATATCGCAGCTATCCCACTGCGCAGTAACCGCATCGTACATCTCTTGTGCAGATTGAACACGAATGACATTCATATCCGGGTCCTGCGGAGGCGCTTCATCTGTTCGCGCAGCAATCAAGGTAACCTCAGCACCCATTGCACGTGCAGCACGTGCCAATGCAAAACCCATCTTACCGGAGGAATCATTGGAGATATAGCGTACCGGATCAATCCGTTCTACTGTACCACCAGCTGTGATGACGATCTTTTTACCCTTGAGTGGACTAGACTTCACACTTTCTTGCAACGCAAAAAAATCCTCAACATTACTTACAATAGTCTCTGGTTCCTCTAAACGTCCTTTACCCACGTAACCACATGCCAGCAGACCTTCTCCAGGCTCAATAAACTGAATACCTCGTTTAGCGAGGGTATCCAAATTGCTAAGTACAGCGGGATGCTGATACATATGAACATTCATAGCCGGTGCCACCATTATAGGTGCAGTAGTAGCGAGTAACGTTGTGGATAACATATCATCCGCAATTCCGTGCGCCATTTTAGCAATAATATTTGCAGTTGCTGGTGCTACTATCACAAGGTCCGCCGAATCAGCCAAATCAATATGCGAGATGGAGGATGGGTCCCGTTCCTGGAATGTATCGCTATATACTCGTTGCTTCGACAGTGACTGTAGAGTTAATTCTGTAATGAACTGCTTTGCCGAAGCTGTCATAATGACATGAACCTCGGCTCCTTTTTGGACAAGCTTACTGGTCAGGGCTGCTGCTTTGTAAGCGGCAATTCCCCCTGTAATCCCAAGTAAAATAGTCTTCCCCTTCAAGCTCTTCAACATGATCTCCCCCCTGTTCCCTTCTCTTACAACGAATGATCTATTTCTTAAACTTCTTATATTTTGAGAAAAAAATAACAACCTTCCGGTTGTCAGAAACAGCCCGGTCTTGGGCTATCAGCATTCATTAAAGACCCATAATTGCTCCATAACCCAAGAAGAAACGGCATCGCCTAATAACAAATAGGCGGTATCCGTTTCTACAAAAGGTCATATCTAAATAAACTTGAGACTACTCTTCACCACGGGTAAGCGTAATGCGATCTTCGTAAATTTCCTCAAGAGCAACACCGACAAATTTATGCGATCTAGGGTTCTTCACATCTGTCTTGCCACCCTCACGCAATTGTCTAGCACGACGTGCTGCGGCTACAACGAGCGAATACTTACTGTCAACCTTGGTCATCATTTCATCAATTGATGGATATAGCACTGGGACACCTCTTCATAGTTTACTGGTAATACCTTCAGCCTTGCAGCATTCATTATCTAACTTTACAATGTTCGGCGATAATAATGCTTTCTATTCTCTTACAGGCCAGATCAATCTCATCATTTACAACAGCATAATCATAATGCTGCATTAGATTAATCTCATCCTCCGCTACAGTCATGCGGTGATCGATCACATCTGGATGTTCCGTACCCCGTCCGCGTATGCGGTCCTTCAGCTCATCCATAGAAGGTGGAAGAAGGAACACAAAAATACCTTCAGGAAATTTTTCTTTAACTTTGAGAGCTCCCTGAACCTCAATTTCGAGAATAATATCTTTGCCGTTATTGAGAGTTCTCTCTACAAAATCACGTGGAGTACCGTAAAAATTACCTACGTACTCCGCATATTCAAGCAGTTGATCGGCTTCTATCATAGCCGAAAACTCCTCTTTGCTTTTGAAAAAATAATTCACGCCGTCTTCCTCACCCGCACGCGGACTGCGAGTAGTAGCTGAAACTGAGTAGACAAGTTCGGGCATCTTCGGTCGTAGCGCAGTACATACAGTACCTTTACCCACGCCGGAAGGTCCGGATAATATGATGAGCAATCCTTTTGACATAATACACTCCATTTAGTTGTTATTCGTCGTTGTCGTCATCTTTACTGGATAAGCGATGCGCTACAGTCTCCGGCTGTACAGCCGACAGAATGACATGATCACTATCTGTAATGATTACGGCACGAGTCCGTCGGCCATAGGTGGCGTCGATCAACATATGTCGATCTCGAGCCTCCTGGATAATACGTTTGATTGGTGCAGATTCCGGACTGACGATGGAAATAATGCGATTGGCGGACACAATATTCCCAAAGCCAATGTTGATAAGTTTGATTGCCATGTTCCGGTAGTTCCCCCCATAAAGTTCTATGCTATTGCCTGTTCCCGGTTACTCTATGTTTGCCGCTTGTTCACGAATCTTCTCCAGCTCAGCTTTCATGTCTAGCACAAGACCCACGAGTGTTAAATGATTACATTTCGATCCGATTGTATTCGTCTCCCGGTTCATCTCCTGAATGAGAAAATCCAGCTTGCGTCCTACCGGTCCTTTCCCCTTCAGGAGGGTTCTGCATTGTTCGAAATGACTATACAACCGGGTCAACTCTTCATCAATATTACAGCGATCTGCAAAAATAGCGATTTCCATCCCGAATTTATGCTCATCAAAAGCGAACGTCCCATCATTTAACTCATTTAATCGATGACGAAGCTTGTCACGATATTCAATGATTACAACAGGTGCAAGTTCGACCATTTCAGCATGCATGGATTCGAGATGATTGAGACGCTGTTCAATATCAGCGGCTAGAAAACTGCCTTCACGGGCGCGCATCTCTAGCAGAGACTGCAAACTCTGCTCAAGTCCCGTCTCCAACATTTCAGAGTAGTCTTCTAAGGCCGCGGACACGGCACCCGCAGCCTCATCTTTGCTTTCCATAATACCGGGTATAGAAAGTATATCACGTAGAGTCAACTCACCGGACAAACCATACTCGTTCTTAAGCTGATCTGCTGCCTTAAGATAAGTCATGACAGTAGAGCGATTCAGAACCGGTCCGGAAGACGACTCATCGTGCTCTCTATTGATGGTAACATCTATCCTTCCCCGTTTGACGTGCTGCTGAACCTTTCTTCTCAGCACATCCTCATAACCCGTCCAATCCCGGGGCATCCGCAGTACAACTTCGCAGTACCGGTGATTCACCGATTTCACTTCGAACATAATCTTGTAGCCGCCGAATTGCAGGGACGATTGACCGTATCCGGTCATGCTAAATGACAACGGAATCACATCCATTACACTATTGTAATTGATTATTACTAGCGAAACAAGGGGGACAATTTACGTCCTGATTTCTCCCATACATACTCGATCAACTGTGTACTCATATCATAGAACATAAACGGTGTCATCAAATAGATCCCATTGAAATGGGCAGTTGCAACATCTAACAACTCTTTAGCGATGGCGACCCCTTCAGCTCTTCCTGCTTCTCCTTCAAGTCCCTTCATGCGATTCCGGACATCATCCGTAAGCTGGATTCCCGGAACCTCGTTATGCAGGAACTCTGCATTACGCCCACTAGCCAGTGGCATCACACCAATAAACACAGGAATATCCAGATGTGCAGTTGCCTCAGCGATCTTTACGATAAGCTGCTGATCATAGACAGGCTGAGTCATAATATAATCAGCACCAGAGGCAATTTTCTTCTCCAGTCGCTGTACGGCCTTATCTAAATGTTTCACATTCGGGTTAAAGGCAGCACCAATAACAAAATTTGCTTTCTGCTTCAAAGGTTTACCTGAAAAGGAAATGCCATCATTCAACTGCTTAATCATACGAATAATCTCAAAAGAGGTTAAGTCGTAAACCGAACTTGAGCCGGGAAGATCTCCGAATTTCGCTGGATCTCCAGTCACCGCTAACACATGATCAATTCCTAGCGCATCAAAACCCATCAAATGCGATTGGGTACCAATCAGATTGCGATCGCGACAAGCAATATGCACTAGTGGACGGAGTCCAGTTTTAGCATGCACCAAATGGCCCAAAGCCATATTACTCATCCGTGTAACAGCCAGTGAGTTATCGGCGAGTGTCAGCGCATCCGCACCTGCTCTTCTCAACGCTTCTGCACCCTTCATGAACTTGCCGATATCCAAATCACGAGGTGGATCAAGCTCAACGATAACCGTATGACGTTCCTTGACTAGATCAAGCAGGTTCGGCTCACGACCATCTCTTCCCTCATCTTCGCCAAAATGCTCCTGCAAAGATACACGCTCCACAGTCGGAAGCGTCGGTTCTGGAAGTGGCTGAGGTACGTAATCTTTCAATGCGGAAGAAATTTCAACAATATGCTGCGGAGTAGTACCACAGCAACCCCCAATAATTCTGCAACCCATTTCTGCAAAAGTAACTGCCATTTGTCCGAAATATTCCGGTGAGGCTCCATACCGATATTCTCCATCTACATAATCCGCAACGCCCGCATTCGGATAGACCGAGGTAGGCAGAATAAGATTGCCTTGTACCGCTTTTAGTGCTCTCTTAATCCCGTTTGGGCCAGTATTACAGTTAAATCCGATGATATCCGCTCCATCACCTTCTAAGATCCGGAAAGCCTCTGGTAAAGTCAATCCATCTAATGTACGTGCCGATTCATCCACAGCAAATTGGCAAATGACTGGGAGAGTACTATGTTTACGTACTGTTCTTAGCGCAAGATGCAGTTCCTCGACATCGTAAAAGGTTTCTAGCATAATACCGTCTACTTCTTCTTCTAATAATGCTGTAATCTGCTGTGTAAAATACTTCTTCAACTCTGTCGATGAGAGATTTGCACGCTTACCGGCGCGAATAGAGCCTACAGCACCTAATACATAGCCTGTATCTCCAGCAGCTTTACGAGCGATTCTTACTCCGGCGCGATTAATTTCTTCAACCTTGGACTCCAAACCATATTTGGACAGCCTGTCAAAATTCGCTGAGAAGGTGTTGCTTTCTAGCAGCACTGCTCCTGCATCGATATAGCTGCGATGGACATCTTCGATAACCCCCGGAGAGGTCAAATTTAATTCTTCGTAGGAAATGCCGACAGGGAAACCCTTCTGATATAAATAGGTACCCATCGCTCCGTCTCCGACCAATACTTTGTTTCCCCATGCGGAACGTAAATCCGGCTTCACTGCAAGATCCTCCCCTGTCACATTAGGTTCTACTTTAGTTTCATACTAATGTAACATAAATCGCTATGGATGATAAGCTTTCATAAGAAAAGAAATCAACCCCCCAGTGGTATGAATGATCAAGTATTAAAAGCCTCATACTAACGTTAAAAACAATAAAAGGGGTATTTAAGTGAAGAAAAAAACAAGAAAGTTTCTGATCCGAAAATACACGGTAATTCTACTCTTATGCATTCTCTGCTTATTATTTCTGTATTTGGGAGATTGGATGTACGGATATGGTCTGGGCAATATCGGTTATATTCTAAATTACTTGCTATATACCCCCTCTGAGAAAGTCGCTGCTTGTATTTTATTGCTATGCCTGATTATTCCCGATATCCTAGCCTGGAAGACGGGGCATCAACCAGAACGAGGAGGGGAACTGTGACTTCTTATCGCTGTAATAATAATTAGGAGCAATGGAATCAACACCATAAAGAAGGGAAAGACCGTGTATAGCAGTTTCCCTCCCTCTTCAATATGTTCTGTGAAGCTTCGGGCATTCAGCATCGAACTGAACAGGATTATTAGAGCTACCGGATACACCATTCTTCGGTAAGGAATCTTGAACAATTCTGAAATCCCAATAAGTGCTGCTGCAAAAAAAACAGACAATTTGAAAAAAACACCGATTATTAGCACCATGACAATTAGAATATCCACACGTTGAATAAAATCGGAGATAGAGATCTTACTGATCGTAGGCATTAAGGGGAACGGAGAACGCCTGACAATATCTGTACCAAGCACCGATATATTTAAGGCCATAGTCATACTTAACAGTATACCTGATACAAATATGCCCGCTGCGATTACCCAAGGACCTTTTTTAACGTTATTCAGATAGGGCATAAGCATAGTAAAACAGATCATTTCACCAAAAGGGAAAATGTAGTTTTGATGTAAAACAGAAGAAACAATTGGCTTAATTCCATTCTCAAAAACAGGGAGCAAACGGTTCAAATTAATGGAGCCCGAGAACATTAACATGCTCGAACAAAATAAACCGATTAATATCACAATCACCGCAAACACCAACGAAGTTCGGGACAGCACTTCTACTCCTTTATGCAATACATAAGCACTAGATAATACCATTAACATCGCTACAATGAATAACGGCGTCCTGTGCATAGTAGCCATAACTAGCATAGAGCTACCATCTCGCAGATCACGACCAGCCAAATTAAGAAATATCACGATATAAGCTATGGATATCAACGAACCCACATATTTACCAAATAGTTGCCGGATATATGCCGTAAGGGGCAGATTCGGAAACTTTCTATAAAGATAGGCATATCCTGCAAAAACAATTAATCCTATCAAATTCCCCAGCAATATGGAAATCCAAGCATCCTTATCAGACTCCATTCCAAGATTCACTACCAGCGCCGTCCCTAGTTCAAACAACACTGTCAGGGTGAAAAATTGAAGTAGTCCTATTTTTATATTTCCCATAGCTGCCCTCCTAAATTATCATTTCTTTTTGGACTGAAAGGAATCACTCCGCATGTCGGTATGCCGAATAACTATATCCACATTAAACTTGATCTCACAGGTTGCAAATATGCTATCCCAATGATCTTTTACTTGCTTCCACCCCCGCGGATTCTCTCGTTCTACAACTTCACCAAATCCAAGATAATCGCTTTTTAACGAACGAGCTGCTGAGACAGCTGCATGTAACTTATCATTGATACTCTGTTCTAGAAGTTCCGAAAGATTATTTAAGACCTTGGGATCTGTCAAATCCAAAGCATTAGGCGATTCTTTTAAACCTGCCTGCTCAGTGATATTTATTGTGATTACCGGATGCTCCGCGTCCTTCGCATCAGCATGAATATGTACCTGAGATAAATACACGATGAACGCTACATATTCATCCTCACCAATCGAAACCACTACTGGAATTTGTGTAATTTTATTCTTTAGCAGGGCAGTGCCTATAGCTTCATCACCTCGTAGCCAGCCTTTCAGCTTGTCCTCTTTAAATGCAGCGAAGTCTGTAACTCTAAGAATGGCCTCAGGATCTATATTTTTCAAACTGTCGTTATTATCTTTTTTGTCCAATTCGCCTGTTACCATTACCCCATTGACGATAGGCCCACCACCTGGAATTTGAATACCACGAATTATATCGTCTACTTCCATCCGGTAATTATATCCATACTGTTTAGAGGTCGTCTGCAGCTTCTCCACTAGATCATTGGCAGGAATCTTGCCAAACGTAGTCATGGTCGTCATACTATCTACCGCCGGCTGTCCCTTTGATATAAAAATAAAACTGCTTAGCCTAGTTTCACTCTCTCTTTCTAGGACATCCATCATATCTTTGATACCTTCGCGAGCAAACTTCTCCGAAATAACGATCACTCGGATATGTCCTAAGGACAAGAAACGCGCAGTCTGACGCGAGGCATTAGCCAACGCTTCAAACATTGTACGTCCACTGCCTTTATATACTACGACTGGCGAAGTACCTCTGGCGTTCTCGCCAGAGATTTCGTCAGCAATTATAATCTGAAAAGATAATACATATTTTTCCTCATCTGTAGGACCTCTATCAATAGCCACTCCAGAAACGATTGCCCTTCTATTTAACTCCACACTGTCCCAGCAGCCTGTAAGACTGAGAAATATCAATAAACATAGCAGGACAACCCCAATAAAAATAGTGCGATTACTCTTCATCCTGCGCTCCTTTTTTTGGATGCTCTGCCCCAGTAGATTTTTCAAGGATTTTAGGAGAAACATTCTGTTCATGTCCTGTTGAGATCTTCTTTCCTTCCGAAATGCCTTCTTGCCTCTTTGTTGTAGAAACTCGCTCCGTTCTCAAAGCCCATAAGGGCAGTCTTAAGAACGCATCTTTTTGACCATGTGAGGATATAGGCACTATAGGGGATAGATAAGGGACACCGAATGAACGCAGACTATTCATATGTGCAAGCAAAACAATTAAGCCTAAAGTAATCCCATAAAAACCAAACATACCGGCCAGCATTAAAAATCCGAAACGGATAATTCTACCTGCTATCGCCATGTTATAAGCAGGTATAGCAAAGCTCGCAATCCCTGTCAGCGCTACTACAATAACCATAACCGGTGTGATGATTCCTGCTTCTACTACTGCCTGTCCCAAAATAAGAGCACCAACAACGGATACTGTCTGTCCAACTGCACGCGGCATTCTTACTCCAGCTTCTCTAATGATCTCGAACGCTCCTTCCATCAGGATTGCCTCCACAAAAGCAGGAAAAGGTACATTTTCACGTTGTGATAATAGATTGATTAACAGGGTTGTAGGAATCATCTCATAATGGTAAGTGGTTAACGCTATATAAACGGAAGGTCCAAGAATTAGTACAATAAAACTGATATATCGAACAAGACGCATGAGAATTGTAATATCGAACCTTTGAGCATAATCCGAGGCAGACTGAAAAAACAGTGTAAATACCGCAGGCAAAATCAATACAAACGGGGTGCCATCTATAATGATCACAACCCTACCCTCTAATAGGTTCGTCGCTGCAACGTCAGGCCGTTCACTATTATTAATGGTTGGAAAAGGTGTGAAGGTTTTATCCTGAATTAGTTCTTCAATATAACCGGATTCCATGATGGCATCGACATTAATCTGTTGTAGCCGATTTCTCACCTCTTCTACCAACTTCTCGTCTGCATTGTCTTTAATGTACATGAGGGCCACATCTGTGTGAGTTACCTTTCCGATCTTAAAATGTTCTAGTCTTAGCTTAGAAGATTTAATTCTTCTCCGAATCAAGGAAATGTTCGTAGCTACAGATTCAACAAAACTATCCTTTGGGCCTCGCACGACTAGCTGGGTGGATGGTTCGCTGACGGAGCGAGCTTCTCCTCCTTCGGTCTCACACACAATTGCACTGTCATAACCTTCAATCAGAATGACCGTTTTGCCAGAAAGGATCGCCAGTAGAACCTCATTCCACTCCTCTTGCAGCTGTGCTTGACCTATTTCCAAAGCACGGTTCAATACGAATTCCTTAAGATCATTTGTTGCAGAGATGTTCTCTTTGAGCATTTCGTCTGTAATTCCGAGTAACGAACCGATTACGAATTCATCGACCGTTTCCTTGTTGACTAGACCGTTAAGATGAATCGCTGCTGCTTGAACGGGGCTCTCACCTCCGATCTTTACCTGACGAATTTTGAGATCAGGACTATGACCCAACTCATTATCTATTTGGTCGAGCGTTTGGTCCAAATCATCGGTAAGCCTCGGAATTCGAGTATCTTCATGAACTGAGGCTCCTTGTTGTTCCTTAGCGGATTTGTTTCTTCTATTTATCCCGTTTATGTTCAACAAGGTCCCCCCTTTTTTCAATCTTAGGGGTATTATTCTCGGTTATCCCTTCCATTATTCGGCTACATAAAGTCGCAAGGATGTGGAAACACAAAAAGGCAGCCCAAGAGATTCTCTTGGGCTGCCTTCTTAAGTATTTTTCTAAATGGCTACACTACCTGTGAATGCAACCTCAGCAGGACCTGTCATATACACATGGTTATCCTCTTCATTCCATTCAATGAACAGATCGCCACCCTTTAGACTAATCCAAGCTGCTCGGTCCGTCAGACCATTTAGCACAGAAGATACTAAAGTTGCGCAAGCTCCAGTCCCACAAGCAAGTGTTGGTCCAGCTCCGCGTTCCCATACCCGCATATCTACTCTGCCTCGATCCAGAACCGTCGCGAACTCGACGTTTACCTTTCTCGGGAACAATGGATGTACCTCTAGCTTAGGTCCCCATGTCGCAAGATCGAAAGATACGGCATCTTCTACATAAATAACGCAATGAGGATTACCCATAGATACTGCAGTAAACTTAAATTCGGTTCCGTCCGATTCAATCGGCTCTGAGAGCACGGGTTCTGTATCAATAGCTACCGGAATTTGAAGGCCGGACAACACAGGTTCACCCATATCAACCGTTACAGTTTCCACTACACCGTCTTTTACATTCAAGGTAACCTTTTGTTCTCCGGCAACAATCGTTTCAATAACAATCTGCTCGGAGTTTACCAGGCCATGATCGTAGACATATTTAGATACACAGCGAATGGCATTTCCACACTGCTCCGCTTCCGAGCCATCAGAATTCATAATGCGCATCATAAAATCGCCACGTTCAGACGGTAGGATAAATACTAGTCCGTCAGCACCAATTCCGAAGTACCGATTGCATAGCGTTACAGCAAGATCCGCTGCATTACTTGGTAGCTCTTGCTCGCCGAAAACTACGATGAAGTCATTGCCTAGGCCGTGCATTTTTGTAAATTCCATTGAAAGTCCACTCCTAAAGGTTATGTTAAGTTAGATACGAGCTATTAACTGCAACAAGTATACCTTTAGGAATGGAGCGTTACTATTAACTTTATGCCGAAATTTTTGTACTTTTTATCATCGAATTACTGCCGCTACGACCTCGATTTCGTTTACCGCCCCAAACACTGCCAGCCCCCATCAAGAAGGTCGGAATTCCCGCTGTTACGAATACTAGACACCATTCACGGAAATTAAGCGGCACTGTTTTGAAGACGGGCTGGAGAAATGGAATATACATAACAGCCAGCATCAAAATCACGGATGACAATACAGCAAGAACTAGGTACTTATTCTGGAACGGATTTCGATGGAACACCGAACGAGAACTGCGGCAATCGAAGACATGAATCAACTGAGCCATAACGAGTGTTGCAAAAGCTACAGATTGTGCTCGAATCAGCTGCGCTGGATTCTCTGGTGCTACACGTAAGGTTAGCCAAAATGCTCCTAACGTACATAAACCGATTAAAAATCCACGGCTTATGATCTTCCACCCTAAACGACGGGCAAAAATATTTTCCTTTGCACCACGCGGCTTATGCTCCATTAAGTCCTTCTCAGGCTGGTCAACACCAAGCGCCATCGCTGGCAGTCCGTCTGTCACCAAGTTGACCCATAAAATTTGAATAGGCACTAATGGCAGAGGCAGACCGAGCATCATGGCAAAGAACATGGTCAAGATTTCCCCTACATTTGATGCGAGCAGGTATCGAATGAATTTACGAATGTTCTCATAGATGTTTCTACCCTCTTCAATGGCAGCAACAATGGTTGAGAAGTTGTCATCCCCTAGCACTAATGAAGATGCTTCCTTGGTCACATCTGTTCCGGTGATCCCCATAGATATTCCTATATCTGCCGCTTTAATGGCTGGAGCATCATTGACTCCGTCTCCGGTCATAGCCACAACATGACCACGGCGCTGCAAAGACTTCACGATACGAAGCTTATGCTCTGGAGAAACGCGGGCGAATACGTACACATTATCCGATACTTTATCCAGCTCATCATCATCCATCCGAGTCAGTTGAGCCCCTGTTAATACTGTGCCCCCACGTTGCAGAATTCCTAATTGGTGAGCAATGGCCTCTGCAGTCGTTCCGTGGTCCCCAGTAATCATCACAGTCTTAATTCCTGCTCGGCGTGTGACGCTAATGGCATCGCGAACTTCACGCCGCGGTGGATCAATCATTCCAGCCAATCCGATAAAGACAAGTTGGCACTCCGCATCCTTTTCACTATCCACATGTTCACTTGGACGCATATCACGATAAGCCATACCTAGGACACGAAGTGCACCTGAAGCCATTTGCTCATTGGCATCAAGTACTTTCTGCCGCAATGTTGGCGTTAAAGGCACGACACCGCCCTCCCAGAGCATATACGAACAGCGATTAAGCAGCACATCAGGCGCGCCTTTCGTACATACCATCCGTCCTCCGGGATGACCAATAATAACTGACATTAACTTCCGCTCGGAATCAAAAGGAAATTCCTTCTCACGGGAGTAGGTTACGGCTAGCGTTTGGGCGGTCAAACCCATCTTCCCTGAAAGCGCTACTAGAGCTCCTTCCGTTGGATCTCCTTTGAGTTCCCAGATCGATGAGCTGTCAGAAGATTTATCAACTACAATGCCCTTATCCTTCCCTTTACGCTTACCTCGCACTTCGGTCGGAAAGGTCTCAATAATCTCCGCATTACTGCACAAAGCACCCACCTGTAGCATCCGTCTTAAACTCTGATCATTTTTGAGATCTACCGGTTTACCTTTCTCCAGAACCTGTCCGTTCGGAGCATAACCTTCACCTGTTACTTCAAGGCCACGTCCGCCCGTCCATAATCGGGTCACCGTCATTTTATTCTGAGTCAATGTACCCGTCTTGTCCGAACAGATGACGGATGCGCAGCCCAAGGTTTCCACTGAAGGTAACTTACGAACGATGGCCTTTCGTTTGATCATCCTTTGCACGCCCAGCGCAAGTGCGATGGTTACAATGGCCGGAAGCCCTTCCGGAATCGCAGCGACCGCCAAGCTTACTCCGGCCAAGAACATTGCTGTGGCAGGCTGTCCATGTAAAATACCGGCTGCTACAACTACAATAGTTAAACCTAGTGATACATAGATTAAAATTTTCCCTAACTGCTCGAGACGATGCTGAAGGGGGGTTTCCTGAGATTCTGTATTCTGGATCAGGTCTGCAATCTTACCCATCTCTGTGTCCATACCCGTACGAATTACGATAGCTTTACCAGTACCCCTGGTTACCATTGTGCCCATGAACCCAAGATTCTTCTGATCGCCGAGCGGAATCTCCTCCGCGCGGATCACATCCGAATGCTTCGAGACAGGCAGTGATTCCCCAGTTAGCGCGGATTCCTCCACATATAGAGAACTGCAATCCAGCCATCGAATATCCGCGGGTATTCGATCACCACTGTCCAGCAAGACAATATCACCTGGTACTAACATCTTTGCTGGAATAACCTCGCTGTTCCCCCCACGCAGTACTTTGGCAGAAGGTGCGGAGAGCTGTTTTAAAGCTCTTAGCGAACGTTCGGCGCGGAACTCTTGAACAAACCCAAGGGCTCCGTTTAAAAGGATAATCGCGATGATCGTGATGGCATCCAAATATTCGCCAAGCAAACCGGATACGAGCGTCGCACCCATAAGCACAAGCACCATGAAATCCTTAAACTGGTTCAACAGCAGGGTAAACGGGGATACGGTCTTTCCTTCGGACAGCTCGTTATACCCATTTTGCTTCCGTCGCTCCGCGGCATCCTCTCCACTGAGGCCCGTCCTCGGATGGACATTGAACATTTTCTGCAGCTCTTCTGCACCGAGCCGGTGCCAACTGTTTTGTTCCATGACTTTTCTTTCCCTCCCGGTCGTTTCTTGACTTCCGGCGGCGCACAGCTTTTCCACCTGTTCATGACCAAGTGTATTCAAGGTCGTCCAATAATATCACCGCCTAACCAATTCCCCTTTTGCGCGAATGTCCCAAAGTATGGCATCATAGAGAGGTAAGCTTAAACGTCTTCGGTGTTCTTATAAGGGCGGTAAGCGTTTAAACAAGAAATATAAGATATAAAGTATGATGTGAAACTTATACTTTCTTATATTTTCAGAAATTCAATTCACGTCGACAGGAGAGCTTTATCATGGCATTAGACGGCATTGTTACCCGAGCTATCGTGCACGAACTGCAATCATTCATCGGTGCGCGTATAGGCAAAATATATCAACCGAGCAATCACGATCTTATCTTCAACCTGCGGGGTGCCGGTGGCGGCGGCAAGCTATTGCTCTCTGCTAATCCGACATATCCGCGTCTGCATCTTACAGAAAGAAGCAGCATAAACCCATCAGAAGCACCTATGTTCTGCATGCTCATGCGTAAGCATTGTGAAGGTGGGGCTATTGAGAGTATCACTCAGGTAGGCATGGAACGAATTATTCACATAAATGTTAAGACTAGAGATGAGCTTGGAGACGTTTCTGCCAAAAAGATCATCATAGAGCTCATGGGACGGCATAGTAATATCATCCTTACTGAGCTCAGCACAGGAACGATCATAGACGGCATTCATCATGTTACTCCATCAATCAGCAGCTACCGGATCGTAATGCCCGGTGTCGCTTACACAGAGCCTCCTCAGCAACACAAGCTGAACCCTCTGGAGATCGATAAAGAACGATTTCTCAATTTGATCTCAGCTGCTGAAGAATCCGCTCTACTGGAAGAAGATGAGAAGGAGGCCGAACCGGAAGAAATCATTGAAGGTGAGCTCGCCAACCTGATTACAAAAGAAGAGGTTGAACAGAAACCTGACGGCTCAGGCGGTCCTTCCCCATCAGCTGACCCGGTAGGCTGGATGGTGCATGCCTTCAGCGGAATGAGTCCACTTGTTGCCGGAGAGATTGCTCTTCGTCTCAGAAATGACCTTGCGATAGGTGATACACAGGGATCTGCACCAGAATTTCCAACAAAGTTATGGGACGCCTTCCAGTCTGTAATGGGACCTGTCCATAATTGCGAATTCTCTCCTGTTTCAGGTGCGAATACGAAAGGGAAAATGATTTTTTCCGCGATTCCGTTATCTCTATTGGGTGAGAATGCGAAGCAATATAACACGATTAGTGAGTGCATGGAGGATTATTACGGGGATAAAGCTGAACGTGATACGGTGAAGCAACGGGTAAGTGATTTGATCCGTTTCCTGAGCAACGAACGTAGCAAAAACGTTAAGAAGCTTGCCAATCTACAGAAGGATCTAGACGAAGCGCAAGACGCAGATCGCTATCGTATTTGGGGTGAATTGCTATTCGCGTCCTTACATGCCGTGTCCAAAGGAGATAAAGAAGCCTCTTTGGTCAATTATTATGACGAAAATCAGGCAGAAATGGTCATCCCACTCGACCCTTTATTAAGCCCATCGGATAATGCACAACGTTATTTTAAAAAGTACAACAAATATAAAAACAGCCTCCTTGTCATTAATGAGCAGCTGATTAAGACCCATGAGGAAATATCCTACATGGAAAGTTTACTTCAACAGCTTGCCCATGCCTCATTGAATGACATTGAAGAGATCCGCGACGAGCTTGTAAGTCAAGGATATCTTCGCGACCGAAGCAAAAAAGGCAAGAAAAAGAAAAAAGCAACCAGACCTACATTGCAGGTCTTCACCTCGTCTGAAGGCATCGACATTTATGTCGGAAAAAATAATTTACAGAACGAATACGTCACTAATCGACTGGCTTCACCTAATGACACTTGGCTGCATACCAAGGATATTCCTGGTTCTCACGTTGTCATCCGTAGTGAGGAATTTGGAGATGCCACACTGGAAGAAGCCGCCCAGCTTGCCGCTTATTTCAGTCAGGCGAAGCAGTCAAGCAGTGTGCCTGTAGACTGCACACTGATCCGCCATGTCCGCAAACCGAGTGGCTCGAAACCCGGATTTGTGATCTATGATCATCAGAAAACATTGTTTGTCACTCCAGATGAAAATCGCATTAAGAGTCTTCCAAATACGCTGAGAAGCTAAATAACAAAAAGAACCGGCTGTCGTCCATTTGTGGATGACAGCCGGTTTTCGTTTTTCAGTATATTATGTTCAACTGATTGAACTTAGTTTTGACGTAACATGCCAGCAACCTTCTTCAACTGTTCCAGAGCTTCAACAGAAACCGTAACACTACCGATATCTCCATGAAATACAACACCTTGACGAGCACCATGAAAATCCGAGCCACCGGTTATAATTAAGCTGTATTCTTCAGCCATGGTTAGGTAACGCTCTGAATCAGCGGGTTCGTGATCCGAATGATAAACCTCAATCCCTTTAAAAGCCCCCCGCTCCATAATCCCTCGTACTAACTGGTCGTCACCATATAGGCCTGGATGCGCCAATACTGGAGACCCACCCGCCTCGATAATCCAATCACAGGCTTCCTCGGGCGTGATTCGTGGGGGTGACACGTAAGCCGCTGCACCTTCGGCTAAATACTTATTGAACGCATCTCTCATATCCGTAGCTGCTCCAAGACGAACCAGCTCATCAGCAATATGTGGTCGACCAATACTCTCATCAGGCTTCAGTTCCCGTCCAATTCCCGCGACAACTGCCTCAAGCGTAATTTCAATCCCAAGCCCACGTAATTTTGAGAGGATCGCATCATTCCTTAGTGCCCGGGTTTCTCTTAGCCCTTCCAAACGGGAAAGAAACAACTCATTTGCTGGATCTATGTAGTATCCAAGGACGTGAATATCTTTTCCTCCAGCACGAGTGCTGATCTCTACACCCGGTACAACAGTGATTCCGTACTTCTCTCCTGCTTCGAGAGCTTCCTTCACACCAGCCACAGTATCATGATCCGTAATGGCAACTGCGATTAGTCCCTTCTCTTTAGCGAGACGTACATTTTCCTCCGGTGGCTGCATGCCATCAGAGGCTTGAGTATGCGTGTGAAGATCGCATCGTGAGGCGTCAATATTCTCCGGTCTGTCGCCCTTCAGTTCATCCAGTCTAGTTTCATTCTCCATTTCTATCACCTCTATCGCTAGTTTCTAAGTTTCCTGCCTCTGGTCATATTGCTTTAGTTATCATTCGAATGCTCGCGCAAAAAAGTCAAGAACGTCACTGCAGAAATTGGCAGCAGTGTCGATTTTAGATGAATGGCGTAGAATTGTCTTTTAAATGAGGCATCCGAGATATTCACGATTTTCAGTAGTCCAAGCGCAACCTCATGTTTAACAGAAGAAGTCGAGATAATAGTAACCCCAAGACCCGCCTCCACTGCCGACTTCACAGCACCCGTACTACCAAGCTCCATCACTATTTTCATCGATCCCGGATCAAGCCCCTTCGAGAACAGCTGCTCTTCCATCACACGCCGCGTTCCTGAGCCCTGCTCACGCAGAACAAAAGGGTGCTGAAGCACCTCCTCCAAAGTGACCTCTTGCTGCTCTGCAAGCGGATGATCATAGGGCACAATCAACTTCAATTCATCCCCCATCACCGGCTCAATCACCATATCAGGATGTGTTACCGACGCTTCAATTAAACCAAAATTCAACTGATGTTTTAGGATTTCCTCCATAATTTGCGAGGTATTCATGACCTTCATCATGATTGAAATGTTCGGATATTGCTTTCCAAAAGGACCTAAGAGCCGTGGCAGCACATACTCCCCAATGGTAAGGCTTGCCCCAAGCTGCAAGCGCCCTTCCAACATATGCGTAAACGCCGACATCGCTTGATCCGTCTCCCGCATCAATTGGATACTGCGCAGCGCGTATGGCATTAACGTATGACCTGCTTCGGAGAGCATGATTTTTTTGGTAGAACGATTGAAGAGCTTGGTTCCAAAATAATCCTCTAGCGCCTGTACTTGCATGGTCACTGCTGGTTGAGTCATATGTAATGTCTGTGCCGCTGCCGAGAAGCTTCCTCGCTCTAAGACAGTATAAAAAATATGTAATTGATGAAAGTTCATGCTCTGCAACTCCTTGTGCTGTCTATAAAAGAAACTTAAGTAAGGGATTATGTACGATATGAAGCTTATATATTCTTATTTTCAAAAAGGACATGCAGCCACCGCCGCATGCCTCCTGTTCGTTCTTTATACACTATTTACGTTTACGCTTCTTCTTCGTTAGCTTAGTGCGGCGGGAATTGCGCAGCAGCGAAAAGTAAGTTTTTAAATCTCTCAACTGTGGAGTCGCAGAGATTCTACCAAGAAACGAAACGATGATCATAGAATATAATGGCTGACCTGAAATATCTTTTTCACCTATCAATTCCGTGAACTCAGCGATTACTACAGAGTCATCGTCAATTAAATACGCGTTAAAATCACTGTCTGAAAAGGGCTTGAGCCGATTCTGCATCAGGCACTGCCACATCCATGCGGCGACCTCTTCGTCATCGCTTACACCTTTACCGATCCGGTCCAAATAACGACTCTTCGCATGATTTGTTATAACGATGTCAGCGACCCTGTAGTCGTTCAGCATGATGTGGAAGGGCTCGTAAGAACTGGGCCAATCCGTCCCTTTGTTGCGCATCATCATCACACTCCACCATAAGGGTCTTTGTATGTACTTAATGTTGTCATCTTACCTCATTGCTGAAAGTTGTACAAGTTCCAGAGCACGGAAGAAACCGCGGTTACCCGAGAGCTGCGCATAAAAAAACAGGTGCTACTTAAGCACCTGTTCACCTCCAAGAATTACATACCGTAATTACGGGACTTGTCCGGCCCATTACTGGTATACTCTGTCTTAATTTCGTTTCGATAGGATCTTTCGATCTTACGAACGTAGGAGAGTCTGCGGACATTCTTCATAACTTCCTCGGCACGTTCTGCATTTACATACATCACTGCATAATGCATTTTCCGAGAAACATAATGTAATGTTCCGTATTTCTCAAGGTTACGTGCCGCTTTAACGTCACTTACCCAAATGATGTATCCTGTCCGTTCCGCAAACATAAGCTAAACCGCCTTTCTCTCTCTAAATCCTAAGGGAAGCTTATCCGCAGGAGCATTTTCCCCCGCTACCGCATCCACCTTTAGGGGAAGGATCATTGCTTGGTACTTTAATGCTATCCGATACTGAAAAAGCAATCGCTTCCGACATGGAATGCAGAATGTCATCAAGAGTCTTCTCCGCCTGCTTAAAACGAGCGACCTCTTCAAACTTCTCCAATTCCGCTTCTACTGCCGAAACCTCATCCTTCGCTGAATGATAGTTCGGATGAAAATGTCCGAATCGCTGTGTTTCTTCAAACAACTCCTTCTTGGCTTGAAGCTGTTTGACCATGGCCTGAATTTCTGGGTTCGAATCAACCCGTCCTTTCCAGTATAAGTAATCCGACACTTCGGCGGATTGATTAATCATATCGCCTAATTCATAGGCGTATGTCAGCACTTCAGCCATATCGACCGTATTTAATTCCGCTACGCTCATGAACTCAGCTCTTTTCTACGTTAATGTTCTACCGAATTCAGTAGACTTTTCTATCATACCATAATCACTCGCTTCAGCAGAAGAGGAATTTCTTCGCCTTTTGGGAATTACTAACTTCATTTCCTTCCAGTCTTCAGGGGTCAGCTCTATTTCCTCAACCGTTTCACCATCGTTATACAGCAGATGTCCTGCCACTTTCCAAGGATTACCTTTTATTCTGGAGGGGATGAAATCTAACATTTGGTCCTTTAAGGAAAACCGCACCTTAATTCCCCATTTCAACCCTTGTTCCATTACTTTCTGAGCGGTTGAGCTATGATAATGGCGCCATTCCTTGCTCCAGATCTGTGGTACATTTTCTCCACCTAATAAGATATCCTCCTCCTGCTCAGGAGAAATAACTGGTAGGTTTAAAAAGGGATTCCCTCTGTCGAGTAGCCTTAGTTCAGCATTTAGTGCTGGAAGTGAATACAACGCTTGCCCGGTTTCGGCTTCTTGATGAAAAGAAGTCCATTCAGCATCCACCTCTTCCTCATGTCCTCCAATCATCCTAGAAGGGGCCAATCCTGCTAAGAACAGCTCCTTACGCATCTGCTCCACAGACTCCGGAGATACAAGGAAATGAAGCGGTCCGATACGTTTAAGGCTCTCTTGCAGTCGCGGATGGGCTGCAATAGCCGCTCCGTCCTCCTCCGTCTGACAAGTCAACAGAATCACTTCAGAGAGTGATGTTCGGCCAATGCTCTTTCCCCATTGCTCTAAAGACAGCTCTACCACAGATGGCAGACCACCCAGTGCATGATCTTTAATCCAAGTTATCGCTTCTTCTGGAGGCATCCCTCGCTCTGATGCATGCACGAGCATCTCACGAGTCAGTCGGAAGCTCCACATCGTATCTGTTTGCAGAAGTTCAGCGCATTCAGCTAAAACCCAGCGCACAGTATAGAGAACATCCGGTGGAATCAAGACTTCAAAATCGGGTTGCACAATAAACTGGTCATTCGAATGCTCTGCCACAGAATCAGGGAAGGACTCACTACTGTACATCAGCTTCGGTTTTGCAGCAGTCCAGCGAAAACACTGGATACCCTCAGACGTGCTCCCCAGTTCACACCATCCAAAGCCTGTTAGACAACGAAGCCAGTTCAAGCTTGATTGTTCCAGCTCTTTCCGGGTAACTGTTCCGGTTAAATTCATATCTGCCATCCAGTCCAGAAGCTCAGGCAACGCTGTCCATTTCTCTGATACAAAAGCATTGCTGGATATTAAATAGCGAAAATGCTGATCGGCAGGCCCAATGTTTCCAAAACGATGAATAACAATCCCATACAGGATGTCAGTCATTCTTGTCTCAGGAAGTTGCAACCAACTTCCCAGCATATCCTTGTCCAGTCTATAGCCTGTTTTCAGTCTGGTAATAAGCCCAAGACACAACATGATATCTACTACAAGAGCCGCTGACAGAGCATCCATTTCATTCGAAGGAGTGCCCATAGAGAGCCCCGCTAAATGCTTTTCCTGAAAAGAAAGCTGAGCCGCTAAACGATTTAAATTCTTTTTATGAATAATTCCCTTAGCGGTCAGAGGCAAGCCTTCACGAGCCATGAACAGCAAGGCCCGAAACAGATCTACTGCCAGTCCAGCACCCGCCTCCATGGATAGATTCACTGAATAACCCTCAATAAACTTAGGCTGGTATGGGAAGAATTCTTGTTCTAGCACTAATAATTGTTCAACAGGAATCTGATACAGCTTCTCCCCCAATATTTTATGCCTCGCAGTTAACAACCCAGCGCGCCGCAGTTCATTCATTGCAAGCTTTTGCTCTGCCCGGCAGAGCGTCGAAGGACGCCAACGCTCTTCTTTTCCCTCGTCAAAGGGCTGGGCCGCGTAAGCAGCACATAATCGCTTTAAGACCTCTAGGGCTTCCGCTGATAGCTGGTTCAATGGATCGTTCGCTCCTTTCCGTTCGGCACCATTTTAACGACATATTCATACCCCTGTTCTGTTAAAAACATCCGGCGGCGCATAGCAAATTCCTGCTCCCGGCTATCTTCAGATACCAGCGAATAGAAGTACGCTTTGTTCTCACCCGCCTTCGGACGCAAGATTCGACCCAAGCGCTGGGCCTCCTCCTGCCTGGATCCAAAAGCTCCTGAAACCTCAATAGCAATCGACGCATCTGGTAAATTCACCGCAAAATTCGCTACTTTAGAGACAACAAGCACCTGTATTATTCTCTCGTTAAAAGCTGCATACAACTCATCTCTTTCTCGCTGCTTCGTTTTACCCGTAATCAGAGGTGCACCGATCTTATCCGACAGTTCAATTAATTGGTCGAGATACTGTCCAATAACCAGAACCGATGATCCCTGGTGGGCTTTTAGAAGCTCGACTATAACCTCAGCTTTTGCAGGATTGCATGAGGCCATACGAAATTTCTCTTTCGCTTCAGCATACAAATACTTCTGTCTCAGCTCAGAGCTCATCGGTACGATCATCTCGACACATTCTACCTCTGCAATCCAGCCCTGCTGCTCCAGCTCCTTCCAAGGCATGTCGTAACGTTTAGGCCCAATCAAAGAGAATACGTCCCCTTCCTTCCCATCTTCTCTAACCAGAGTTGCAGTGAGACCTAGTCTTCTAGTAGCCTGAATATCTGCTGTAGCCCGGAATACTGGAGCTGGAAGCAGATGAACCTCATCATAAATAATCAAACCCCAGTTGCGTTCATTGAACAGCTTCATATGGAGAAAAGGACCGCCTTTGGATTGACGGTGCGTTAATATCTGATAGGTAGCTATAGTAACAGGCCGCACTTCTCTTTTTTCACCGGAGTATTCGCCAATAGACTCATCAGCCAAATCGGTTCGCTCAAGCAGCTCATCTACCCATTGCCTTACCGAAGTTGTATTTGAAGTTAAGATCAGTGTTTCGCATTGTAGACTTTCAAGAACGGCCAATCCCACTACCGTCTTACCCGCTCCACAAGGCAACACAACTACCCCGCTGCCTCCCTGCCCTTCTATGCCTTGAAACATCTGGACAGCCTCCTGCTGATATTCACGCAGTCCAAAAGCTTCACCTTTCGCTCTATCCTTTGCGTGATTGCGAGACTCCTTCCAGGTCAAACTTAGAGCTTGTCCGACATGATAACCAGCATAATCCAGTACAGGGTAGCCTAGTCTCATCAGCTCTTGCTTTAAAAGCCCTCGGTTCTCCGCACGGCATGAGCTTTCTAGTGGATTTATTCTCTGCAAACCTAACTCCTTTAGACCTGATTCATCAACTAGTCCATTCAGAATCTCAGCTGTCTCAGCCCTAAGCGTAACGAGCTCATTCGAAGTCTCCTGACCGTGAAGGGTGAGCTTCCCATACCTAGAGAGAAGAGTTGCGATCTCGTCCTCCAGCCCGGCAGGAACACCCCAGCGCGCGAGTTGATGAAGACTTGAAATAATCGTTTCAGCTGTATAATTAAGCGCTGCTGCATTCCATAATGATAATGGAGTGATTCTATAAGTGTGATAAGCCGGAGGACTCTTTACGAGCTCTGCAAAGGTTCCCAGTTCTTTCCTTGCCTTCTCAAAACCAGGATGTGCACATTCCAGTAGAATTGTCCGATCCCTTCGCACAATGCAAGCCCCTGTTTCATTCATAACGTTCCCTCCCCATTCATTAATTTTATTCAAGCCTGCGCTATGTAATCTGCTTACATTCATACAAGCAAAAACGCCTTCGGCATCCCAAAAGGGCGTTAAGCGTTTATGCGAGAAATATAAGGATAATGTATAGTTTGAAATCTATATTTTCTTATATTTGAACAGGAAAAAGCTCATCCCCGCATAACGGTCATGAGCTTCCCTATCAAACTATTTAATGTAAATGCTGCTGCGAAATATCATGAAGTGCTTCGCCAGCCTCGTCCGCAAAAATGTTGCGCACAGCCAAGTCACCGATGGACACTACACCAATCAGCTTCTGGCCACTAGTCACAGCCAATCTGCGAATTTGCCAGCTCGACATCAGTTCTGCAGCCTCATCTACAGATGTATTCTCTGAGACGGTCTGAATTTCTCTACTCATTACCTTTTCCACAGCTGTTGATCCAGGGTGTTTAGCCGCGTAACCTCTAATCACTAGATCACGATCTGTAATTACACCGAGTAATGTCTTATCATCTTCATTATCAATGACTGGTATAAATCCAGTGTCATGATCTCTCATTTTAACAGCGACTTCATACACATTATCCAGTAGTGTGACTGCTACAGGCTCCTTCGTCATAACCTCTTTCACTGTCTTCAAGAACGAACCCTCCTAATCATAATCTCCATGTTATGGAATAGGTTCTCCTCTATGAAACGAAATTATACGATTGTCTTCTCTTGCAAACAGGAATTCGCCATAGCGATCAATAATTTCATCCCATGCAACATAGCATCCTCGTCAAAATCAAACTTGCTATGATGATGCGGGTAAGCTGCATCTTTGTCTGGATTCCCAGCCCCTACGAACATAAAGCAGCCAGGAATTTCTTTTACATAGTAGGCAAAATCCTCAGCTGGCATCAGCTTTTCCATGCGAATCACTTGAACAGCTTCTCCTAGTGCTCCCGGTGCCACCTCGGAAAAACGCTGGTATTCCCCCTCGTGATTTACGAGTGGCGGATATCCCATAACATAGTCTATCTTAGCTTCTGCACCGTATGCGCCAGCTATTGAAACTGTCATTTCTTCGATTCTGCTGCGGATCAGATAACGGGTCTCCTCGTCGAACGCCCGTACGGTTCCTGTAATGCGACAACGCTCAGCTATGACGTTCTGGGCGAATCCCCCTTGAATGGTTCCTACACTGAGAACAGCGGGCTCCAGCGGGTTCACAGAGCGGCTTACGATGCTCTGAAGCTGAGTCACAAGCGCTGCCCCGGCTACAATACTGTCTATCGTGCGATTCGGCATACCGCCATGTCCGCCCCTGCCGATGATATCAATGAAAAATTCATCAGCAGATGCCATAAGAGGTCCTGGCGCACTGCCCACGGTCCCCATTGGAAGCGGAGTCCACAAATGCAAACCATACACCGCATCCGCGCCTTCCAGCACGCCTTCGGCAATCATCCCCTGTGCTCCACCCGGGCATACTTCCTCCGCAGGCTGAAAAAGAAAACGCAGCTCCCCTTCTAACTCTTCAAGGCGGCTGCTATAGTAAAAGGCTACACCCAGCAGTATTGAAGTGTGTCCATCATGCCCACAGGCATGCATAACCCCTTCATTTTGCGAAACGTAGTCATTCTTATTCTCCTCTTTAATAGGTAGTGCATCCATATCCGCGCGAAGGACTACCGTTTTCCCCGGCCGATGTCCTCGCAATATACCTGTTACACCATACCCGGACGTGCTTCTTCTAACTTCGATGCCGAATTCTGCTAACTTGTCTGCTATAAATGCTGACGTTTCCTTTTCATGAAAAGACAACTCCGGATGACGGTGTAAATGGCGTCTCCATTCCACGATCTCCGGCATGAGCGAATCAACCGCTAAGCTCTTCATACGTTCTCCATCCCCTTCTTCATAAACCCGCATCAATAGCATGCGACAGCAGTCCTGTACACTTTGTTCCAGCCGTATACGGCTATAATTCTTTTATTGTAGCAGAAACGCAAAAAACTGGGTATCGTTAGGAGGTGCCTACTCTTGCACAACGTTTAGAAACATACTATCATGAGGTAGAACATCAGCAAACGGATCATGAATTCATCATTATACTTCATAAGGGGGATATGCGTGCTATGATTTTTGAGAACACGGGCCTCGTAGGATTGAAGAGTGATCTTCTCTATCTGGACGAGAGTGCGACAAAGGCTGGCTTCATTCGCTGGCAATGGGAATACTATCGTGCCACTTACGACTGCAAAATTGAAGACCCACAGGATGGTGGCGAATACTTTCTACGCATCAACACTCGCGCTGTCGAGGGGAAGCTGGAGAAAGCTGATGCCGTACTTGCAATTGAAGCCGTATACTTAGGGAAAGCAACATTCCCCCATGGCCTGGAGTATGACTCCCCGGTACCTAAACCAGTATTGGACACTGCTGCTACTCGGATTCTCGAATTAAAGCAGATGTTGGAGGCTTGAGTAACAGAAAGGGAAAGACGAAACAAAATGTCAGCCTGCCCAAAAGAGGAACACCCGATTTCCAACTACTTATCTTAACACTACTACTTGTGGGTTTCGGTCTAGTCATGGTCTTCAGTGCTAGCTCCAGTTTGACCTTAGCAAGCTCGAAGTTCAGTAATGACCCTCTATTTTTCATGAAACGCCAGATGATATGGATCGTACTTGGAATCGTTGTTATGTTTACAGCCATGAACATTCACTACAGTAAATTCAAGAAGTGGTATGTGCCTATCTTTATCATCACCATAATTCTCCTGCTATTTGTAGCCTTTTCCGAAAGAATCAATGGCGCCAAGAGCTGGTTAAGTATCGGGACGCTAGGGATCCAACCTACCGAGCTGGCCAAAATATCAATTATCCTGTATCTCTCTGCACTAATTACCAAAAAAGGTGAACGGTTTAGAGATTTCCGTACAGGATATATCCCTGTAATGGTCATTGTGGGTATAGTTGCCGGACTTATTATGATGCAGCCAGATTTGGGCTCATGCCTTATTCTCGTGGCTACCAGTGGACTTGTCATTTATGCAGGCGGTGCCAGCATGAAGCATATCCTGGGCTCTATTGCACTCTTGGTGCTAGGGGTAGGAATTGTTATGGGGGCTAAAGCAGCGATTGATTCCCTTTCCCCCGCAACCGACAAAGTAGCCGCCAATCAAGACTATAAAAAAGGCCGTATTCAAGCTTTCATAGATCCCTATCAGGATCCTGAAGGCGAAGGATATAATATTATTCAGTCTTTGACCGCTCTCGGACAAGGTGGAGTCAGTGGCTCTGGCTTTGGCAAAAGCATTCAAAAGCTGGATTATCTTAAATACCCGTATACGGACTTTATTTTCCCTGTGATTGGTGAAGAATTCGGCTTTGTAGGAACGGCATTATTTCTGATGTTATATCTGTATTTTATCTGGCGAGGTATTTTAATCGCATTAAGGTGTAAGGATCCCTTTGGCACACTAGTGGGCATTGGTATTATGGGCCTCATTGCCATTCAGGCCTTTGTCAATATTGGTGGTGTAACGAAGACGATTCCGCTTACTGGTGTAACCTTGCCATTTATCAGCTACGGCGGTTCTTCACTTCTTGTGAGTATGCTGTCCATGGGAATTATGCTGAGCATTTCAAGAGAAACTAATCTTCCAGCTAAAGAGGAAGTCACGAAATCTGTAACTACGGTTAGACAAGTTCGTTCAAGGTAAGATTCATAAATCCGGATGTAATAGAATATATAAAAAAGCAGTCCAAGTTAAATATCTTGGACTGCTTTTTTGTGTACAAGCTCTTTTGCATTAAGCAATTTCATCGTTCTTGAAGGCTACGCCTTCAACTTTGACATTCACTTCAACAATATGAAGTCCAGTCATGCTCTCCACAGCTTCGCGTACGTTCTGTTGAAGCATCCGGCACACTTCATGTATCGGAGTTTCATAGAGAACTATAATACGCAGGTCTACTGCTGCTTCTAGCTGTCCCACTTCAACGGTAACGCCCTTTTGGACGTTCTTACCACTAAGACGCTTTGCCCAGCCCTCTGATAGGCCACCTGACATGGCTGCAATACCTGGAGTCTCCAAGGCAGCCAATCCGGCAATTTTCGAGACGACGTCATTTGAAATTCGTATATTTCCCATTTCCAATTGAAGTTGTTCTGCCATGCCATATCCCCCCTTAACTCATTATCAATTATTGTAATTCCTAAACAGGCTAAAAAGCAAATCAGTTTCTCGCTTTCTCGTTTACACTTAGGAATAATTTGGGTATATTGATTATGAATTGATCCTGAATACATAGATTGGAGTGTACTTTACATTGAAAAAATGGATTTCACCAGCTTTGCTGGCAATCACCTTTATCCTTAGTGCCATAGGACATTATGCAGATTGGGACCACACGCTTCAGTTCGTTCTCTCTGCAGTAGCCGTTGTGTTTGTGGCTGGCTTTCTGGGCCGCGCCACAGAAAGTGTAGCACATTATGCTGGACAGCGGTTAGGCGGCTTCCTAAACGCTACCTTCGGTAATGCCGCAGAGCTAATCATTGCCTTTTTCCTAGTGAAGGAAGGACTGTTCGACATGGTGAAAGCCAGTCTTACCGGTTCCATTATTGGCAATCTGCTGCTTGTCCTCGGTTTAAGTATTTTCGCTGGCGGAATGAAGTTCAAAGTACAGAACTTTAACGTAACCCTTGCCGGTATGAACGGTTCCCTTATGATCGTAGCGGTGATCGCTTTATTTGTACCGGCTATGTTCTTCAATACCCATTCCATAACTGAAAAAGATACAGACGTGCTGAGTTTAATCGTTGCTGGGCTGCTCATCGCTTCGTACATGGCCTGGCTGGTCTTCTCCATGATTACGCACAAGAAACATCTAGAGGACGTTACAGAAGCCGGTAAGGAAGAAATGGCTCATGAGCATGCGCCTAAGTGGTCCAGAAACAGATCCATCCTTTATCTACTTCTTGCTACCGTAATGGTAGCCTTTGTGAGTGAGTGGCTGGTAGGGACGCTTGAGACTCTAACTGAGCGCTTTGGATTTAGTGAACTGTTTGTAGGCGCCTTCCTCGTGGCAATCATCGGTAATGCCGCAGAACATAGTGCAGCCATTATGCTAGCCATGAAGAACAAAATCGGTGCGGCAGTAGAAATAGCTGTCGGGAGCAGTCTTCAAATTGCACTATTTGTAGCGCCTGTACTTATCTTCGCCAGTTATTTCATGGGTGATACTATGGACATTGTGTTTACAACGATCGAAATTGTCGCCATTGGCGTCGCGGTCTTTATTGCCAAATCAATCACTCAGGATGGCTCGACCAACTGGTATGAGGGTCTCTTGCTATTAACGGTTTATCTAATTCTCGGAGTCTCCTTTTATCTAGTATAAATACCTACCTATTCATTCTATAATTCTCAAAAAAAACGCACATGAGTGACGATCTGTCCTCATGTGCGTTTCTATGAATACTATAAATCAAAACTTATTCTTCTTTTGCTTTGTTATTCAATGCCTCATAGAGTACTGCTAAATTCCGCTCCAGCTTACTCAGCACCATTTTACCGGTAATCTCTGGCACCAAACCTGCTCTAACCGCAAAATCGACCTCTCTTGAGAAACCGTACATTTGGGTATCGAGCACTTCCTCATAGAGAGGGCAGTAGCGTGTTGCCAGATTTTCCATCTGCACTTCAATAAGTTGCTGAATTTTATCGGCATCTTCTTGTAGAAGATTGATCGCTTTAAGATTAAACTGTTCCTGTAATTCCGACGAAGTCATGCCTCTTCCCCCCCATGTCCAAAAGTTAAGCTGCTTTTACTATTTTACTTAATATTAGTCGAAATCGGATATCAATACAACAATTCTGTTTATACTAACCATTTATTTGAAAGAAGCAGCTATGTTGTTTATAAGGGATGGCATTAATTCCTCATCTATTTCTAGAAAAAACGCCCCACCGTAAATCGGTAGGACGTCTTTACATACAACTATTACTCAGCTACAACTGTAAAGTTCAAACCGTGTTTAGCAAAAACTTCACTCATTGCCTTCTTAGCTTCTTCTGCATCTGTTCCGTGAACATGAAGCTCGTAGCTTTGGCTTGATACCAAAGTCGTGAACAAACCAAGGATACTCTTAACATCAATGTACTTGTTGTCCGCTTGAAGAACGATTGAAGAGTTGAACTGACCTGCCGTTTGAGCAATATCAACGATTGCCGCATTGTTACTGGACATAGAAATCCCTCCGCAACTTGATTATGAAACATAAGTCATTTGTAATCATTTCTTATGATACCTTGAATCCGCTTACTTGTGCAAGGTGTTTTCTTACTTTTACAGCTTATTTCAAGTTTTCAGGATTCAGACCTTCCAGTTCTGGTAACACGAAGATTCCATCCTTACGGATTAATACATCGTCAAAATAAATCTCCCCGCCGCCATAGTCTGGACGTTGGATTAATACAAGATCCCAGTGAATGGAGGACCGGTTTCCGTTATCTGTAACATCATATGCTTGTCCTGGTGTAAAGTGCAGGCTGCCTGCAATTTTCTCATCGAACAGAATGTCATTCATTGGGTGCAAAATGTAAGGGTTAAAGCCTATGGCAAATTCTCCAATGTGACGTGCGCCGTCATCTGAATTCAGGATTTCATTCAAGCGAGCGGAGTCATTGCTTGTTGCTTCAACAATTTTACCGTTCTCGAATTTGAATTTGATATTTTCAAAAGTCACTCCGTTATAAACGGATGGTGCATTATAGCTGATCGTTCCATTTACAGAATCACGAACAGGAGCGCTGTAAACCTCGCCATCCGGAATATTCTTTTGTCCAGAGCATTTCTCTGCACCGATTCCTTTGATGGAGAACTTAAGATCTGTTCCAGGACCTGAAATATGTACCTTATCTGTTCTGCGCATGAGATCAGCCAATGCATCCTGAGCCTTGTCCATTTTGGCGTAATCCAAATTACACACTTCGAAATAAAAGTCCTCAAATGCTTCTGTACTAATATTTGCAAGCTGAGCCATACTCGCATTGGGATAACGTAATACTACCCACTTCGTATGCTTCACGCGTTGTTCACTATGCACTGGATGGGAATACAAAGAATTATACAATTTCATATTTTCTTCTGGAACATCGGACAGGTCATTTACATTCTCACCTGCACGGATGCCGATATAGCAATCCATTTGCTTCATCCGGTTCAAGTCAATTTCAGCCCATGTCTGAAGACTCTCACGTGTTGCATATTTAAGCATGCTGCGTAGGACTGTACGATCTGTCAACTGAACAAAAGCATGACCGCCAGCTTTACCGATTTCCTCAACAACAGCTTTGATTAAATCTCTTTCATTGCCAATCATTTCTACAAGCACGTTCTCGCCTGGCTGAACATCTACGGAATAACCTACAAGATTTGCCGCCAGCTTTTGAATTCTGGGATCTTTCATTGTGTACTCTTCCTTCCTCTGTCTGAAAAATAAGCATGCTTTTCTATTGTAGCACGCCCTTTATGGAGCGCAAGACCTGCATAACCATGTAAAGATTAACGGTAGCCTGTGAAATCCACCTTAGATACATAAGTTTCATTTTCAGATTTATTCATCATTTCACCGGAATAGCTTACTTTTCGATTCAAGGTAAGCCTTCTGGGAAGATTATGCTTCTTATCAACCGTTAGGTGGTAGACCGTTTCTACATTAGCCTGTTTCAGCTTTTGCTGTAGCTCATTATTTTTCTTCTGCCACAGCTTCTCCAAAGCTTTCGTCACTGCCTGATCAGCCTCTGCGTTGTTCTCAGCGGATTCGGGGACTTTAGGACGAAGGTTCTGCATCTCTTTCTCCAATTCAGCTGACAGCTGCTTTCTAGCCTCTGAAGGCGTCAATTCGATTCGCAGCACACTTGTCCCTCTGCCAGCTCCAGCCTCTTCGGTTACACTCGTCTCCATGGACTCAAGCTCCTCAAGTTGCTTTAGCGGATTTAGCGCAGGTAATGGATTTCCCTCCTCCGAGGAATTTTCAGTAGTCTGAAGTTCCCATCTGCCCTCTTTTTTCTCTAACTGACTGTAATAAGGTTTCAGAGCATATGCGCTACTCTTTAAGTCTTTAACGCCATCAGCTGCTGTTTTTTTGGTCATAGATTTATCTGGAAGAAGCGTGTACAGCTTGACCTTTTTATGATCCTCCACTGTGCCTCCGTAGAACAATAAGGATTCAGGAACCGTTGTTCCCCCTCGTTTCAGCATATTCGCCCCTTCAAAAACAACCTCATCACTTCCAGCCATCCCTGCCAACGCCAAACTTAAATCTTCCTTCGCAGGTTTGTCTCTTATGACACTACATCCGCTACATAACAGGCAATACAGTGTCAGAACTAGAGGGACTCCTCCCTTAAGTAATAATAGCTTTCTCACGGACCTCAGGCCTTTCTCGGAGTATTTTACTTAAGTACAACCCACGTATAGGGTTCTCCCTTCCTGCAAGCCTTATACCGCAATTAGAGCCAGAATAACTGTGCATATAAAAAAAGAACCCATAAGGCTTACCTCACGGGTTCTTAATATTGCTATCCTTTTCTTTCGTATCAAAAACAACTTGGTTCCGGCCGTTATTCTTAGCTTTATACAGCGCCATATCCGCTCGATAAAATAATGACTCAACACTTACTCGATCGTCCATCCAGCTCCATTCCGCTATTCCGCAGGATACCGTTACACTAGGTTCGGTTTCTTCCATAACGCGTTTGCGTATACGCTCAGCTACATAACCCGCCTGCTGCATTCCCATTAACGGTAAATAAACGGAGAGCTCCTCCCCACCCCACCTCGCAGCAATGTCGCCTTGACGGATGGAAGATTTCACAATTTCACTAACCTCTTTTAGAATCTTATCGCCTTTTTGATGACCATAGGTATCATTCACGATTTTGAACTGATCAATATCCACAACAATTAAACAACCGCAGAAGTCCGTAGACTGTCTTTCTTTTATCTCTTGGTCCAAATAATGACGAGCATAGAGACCTGTTAGGCTATCTCTATTCGCAAGACGTCTGACTTCAGCATGTAGCCTGGCGTTACCTACTGCTAGACCAATATGTCCCGCCATCGCCTGCAATAGCCTGTAGTTGTCATAGGAAAAATAATGAGAATCTCGATGTGCCAGCATAATCGCACCTCGCACTTCTCCACCCACACTAAGAGGTGTGGCAATCAACGACTGCGAACCGGTAGCATTCATTAGTCGGGAAGTTGTCTTAGGATTATCTATGTAGTCAGACATGATCAGTGATTCACCTGTGGAATACACCTTTCCACCTAAACCTGCCCCTACTTCTAATACTTCATTTTGCAATGAGGGATGGTTGCAGGCAATAACTTCTAGGCCACCCTTTTCCTCATTCAAATGTAAGATACAGCAGTAATCTGCACCAAACATTTCAAGTAGCTCTTCAAACGCAAATTGAAAAATATCGCCTAAACGCAAGCTTTGATTCAAACGCTGGGTAAGCTCATTACTCATGCGAAGCTCACGGATTAGCTGATTGGAGCGCTCATAAAGCTTGGCGTTCTCAAAAGCAGTCCCTGCTGTATCGGCTACCATTGTGAGAAACCGTAAATCAACGTCAGGGAAGATTGGATTATCCATCACCATATGGAATACCCCATAAACCCCCTGCTTACCACCTAACGGAAGTCCTATTTCTACATTTCGGTGATTTTCATCACTAGTGTGCAGCGCAACACGTCCATCCTTGAACGCCCTGGCACAGACATCATCACTGGACATGTGGAAAGGTAACGGTTTGACCTGCGGATTAGTGCTGCGATGATCTTGTGACATATACAGATCGAGTCTGGCTCCAGGATACATCGCAGAGATGCTATCAATGACTTCCGAAAGTACAGCATCTACATCAATATTGTCATGCATCCGCTGAACAATCTGAAATAACAATGAACGACGATTGCTTTCACGTTCTGCATGAATATGGGTACTTGCAAGATCAGCTACAAATATATGTTCAAACTTATGATAAAAACAGGTGCGGTAATGCAGCGACATAGCTTCTGCAGTATCTCGTCCACCCATTTCATATTGTTGCGTAGGCATAGAACAGCCCAAAAATGCAAAAATTTTATTGTCGACGCGAGTGAACAGCGGTATGGTAAAAAAACTCAGATCCTTACCTTCTACGGTTAACGGAACGGCAGAGATTGTTTCTGAAATCAAGCTAGAAGCAGCCGCCTGTTCCCACTGCTGCCTCCATAGTTCTTGTTGATCCAAACTATTGTTTAAATATTTACCTTCAAAATTCAGCACACACCATTCCCATGATCTAGAGAATGGAAGGACATTGAGCCCACCAAACCATTCATTGAAACTGTCTGCAATCAAATTTGCTAGATAAGGGAAGTCATGCGTTACTATTTCCGTTTCCCTAAGCCAGGCGGTGGGATCTTCGGAATCTCTACTAGCGTGTAAGTTGTCCTGTAACAGCATACGGCTGTCTTTATGGGCGTATGCTTTCTGCTCTGACATAACGAAGATCCCCTTTGCATCTTGATTAAGAAAACTATCTTCCCTAGTAACAACTAATTAACTATATTTTACTCCCTTTCTTTGTGCATTGCATTATATTTTCATCATTTCCGGGACTTTTTTTTAGGACCAAAGAACTATCGACAAAGATTGACAAAAACTCTTTTAATAAGCGCTTGACTTTATATACTGTATTCATATAATATTTATTGTTGAACAAGACTGTAACAAGTCTTACTTGGGCGTAACGTTGTGTCACCCTCACGCATTTCGTTACTGCCAGGGCAGCGGCTGAACTTCCCTGGCAGTGTGGAAGCCATTAATGCTAATCACGGATACGAAATGCGGCGCAAATAGGCCCTACCCTGAAATTTCAATTATAAAGGAGTCTACTATAACATGGCACGTTACACCGGACCTAAATTCAAACTCAGCCGCCGTCTGGGCATTTCCCTTAGCGGTACAGGAAAAGACTTGAAACGCCCTTTTCCACCAGGACAACACGGAGCTAACCAACGCAGAAAAGTAAGTAACTACGGAATGCAGCTTTTGGAAAAACAAAAACTGCGTCACATGTATGGTTTGGGAGAGAAACAATTCAAAACTCTCTTCACTAAAGCACAAAAGCTTCCAGGTCTTGCGGGCGAAAACTTCATGTTCTTGCTTGAAAGCCGCTTGGACAACCTAGTTTACCGTCTTGGATTTGCTAACTCCCGTGCTGGTGCACGTCAGTTGGTATCCCACGGACACGTAACTGTTAACGGCAAAAAAGTCGACATCGCTTCTTACCGTGTAAGCTTGGGCGACGTTATCGGTCTTCGCGAAAGAAGCCAAAGCATGGCTTCCATCAAAGAAGCTCTTGCTAACCGTTCCCACCTTCCAGCTTACCTGGAATCTGCTGAAGGATCTTTCGAAGGTAAATACATTCGTTTGCCAGAACGTTCCGAGCTTTCCCAGGATATCGATGAGAAACAAATCGTCGAGTTCTACAACCGTTAATATCTCGCTTATAGCGAGTATGACCAAAGCCTCCGGATTTATCCGGAGGCTTTTTGTTATTCTAATAGGTAATGAACACTCCGACTGCATTCAAAATCGCCAATTTGTGCTATAATAATTCCGTTAAAAGGAGGAATTATCGTCGATGGTTCAAGAGAACAAGAAAAAAAACGTAAAGAAGCCTTCACCCCGCAGATCTGGGCTTAGCAGGTTCGGTTCTGTAGTTAAGTGGATGTTTATTCTTGGCATAATAGGCATTCTGTTCGTCGGTGGTGCAGCAGCAGGATATGTCACTTCCATGGTGAAAGATGAACCTGTTCGCTCTGAGGAAATGATTCAACAGCAAGTCGGACAAAATGCGATCACCGGATTCGCATACTTCCGTGATGGCGCACCGATCGGCCAGCTTCGTACAGAAGAAGATCGAAGGCTCATTCAATACAATGACATCCCCCAGATTATTATTGATGCAGTTCTCGCTATAGAGGACAATAATTTCAATGAGCATAATGGCGTGGATTTCAAAGGCACCTTACGTGCTGTCAAACAAAAGATATTAAATGAATCCGTTCAGACCGGAGGCAGTACACTTACTCAACAGCTCGCAAGACGTGTATTTCTCAATCTGGATCGAACAGAAGATCGTAAAGCAAAAGAAATTCTACTTTCACTTAGACTAGAGCGCTTCTTGACCAAGCAAGAGATTTTAACGGCTTATCTGAACAAGGTTCCGTTCGGTAATGGCTCGAATGGCTATAACGTATTTGGGATTAAAGCTGCATCCAAAGGTATATTCGGTCTGGATGATCTAGACAAGTTGAATATTGCCCAAGCGGCGTATTTGGCCGGTCTTCCACAGCTCCCCTCCGCTTATTCAGCATTCAATGGCGTTGGAGAATTCAACGCAAAGGCGTTCAATAGAGCTATGGATCGTCAACAGCTTGTACTTCGTCGTATGCTAGAGGAGAACAAGATCACTACCTCCCAATATGATGAAGCACTCAAGTTTGATATTAAAAGCTCTCTCGCTCCTCACACTAAGAAAGCCTATGCTACATATCCATACCTAATGATGGAGACGGAGCGTAAAGCATCTGAGATTCTTTTGTCACTAAATGAAAAGAATAACAGTACAGCTGATACCACTAGCTCTAGTGATAATGCCGTACTTCTTGAGGAAGCAAGACAACAGTTAATGACCGGCGGTTACCGAGTCTATACCACGATTGATAAGAAAGTATACAGTGCAATGCACAGTATTTCCGAAGATAGTAGTAATTTCACCAAGGACAGCAAAACAAAAGGTGTTGAACAGACGGCTGGCATTTTGATCAACAACAAGACCGGAGCCATTCTCGGTATGATTGAGGGCCGCGATTTTAATATCGAGCAAATGAACTACGCAACCCAAATGGTCCGGCAACCCGGCTCAACGATGAAGCCGATTTCAGCATACTTACCTGCCTTAGATGCAGGACTGATTCAACCTGCTGGAATCTTAGATGATGCTCCAATCATTTTGAAGGATGGCGGGAAAGGCTTCCATATCCCTAAAAATGCTAACAATCGCTATCAGGGTTTAGTTACGGCTCGCTATGCACTTAATAAATCCCTCAACATACCGGCGCTTAAACTATTTAACGAGAAGGTCGGAATAGAGGATGCTTGGGCCTTTACTAAAAAGCTAGGGATCACTACACTCACCGAAGATGATTACAGAGCGCAGACTGGGGTTATAGGCGGTCTTCGATACGGTACATCCGTTGAGGAATTAACCAATGCCTATTCCGCCATTGGCAATAAGGGAGCATTTAATGATGCTTATATGATTGAGAAGATTGTGGATTCGGAAGGCAAGATCGTTTATCAGCACAAGGTTAACCCTGAACAAGTATTCTCTGAGCAAACTGCTTATCTAATGACCGATATGCTGCGTACAGTAATCACAGAAGGTACTGCAAGCACAGTAAGAAGAGATTATAAACACTTTAAAGACGTTCCGATTGTAGGTAAGACTGGCTCCACTCAGAACTATGGAGATGTCTGGTTCATGGGCTACACCCCTGATGTCACACTTGGCATGTGGGTTGGTTATAAGGAACAAATTAATACCCTTACAGGAGATACACAAAAACGACAAGCACAGACCTTATGGGCTAAAGTCATGAATGCTGTTATTGATAAGCAGCCAGACTTGTTCGTTACAGACAAATTCACACAACCTGAAGGAATTACCAAAAAGACAGTTTCCGCGTACAGCGGTAAGCTGCCAACGGCTCTAACTGACAAATTCACAACAGATCTTTTCAATGCGAAATATGTACCTAAAGAGAGCGACGATGGGATTTCGAAAGCCAAGTATATTACTTACAATGGCGTCAACTATATCCCACTCGAAGGTACACCAGAGGATTTCCTGAAAGAAAAAATCGTCGTTAAACGTGAAAAGCCGATCCAGGAATTAGTTAAGGAACTCTTGGCAGCCTTCCCTAAGATGAAGGAGCATAAATCGCTGGAGTATTATATGCCAGCCGATGCTAAGACAGATTTCCCTACTGAAGTCGATCCACGCGTGGACGACGGTACTTCGCCTTCTGCTCCTGGAAATGTAAGTGTCTCATACAGCACTGGAAAAGCTGTGATCAGCTTCTCCCCAAGCGGCTCTCCAGATGTAGTAGGGTACCGCTTATACCGTTCTTTAAACGGCGGGTCTTTCCAGAAGCAAGCTGTAATTATGGCTGACGAGAGCAAGGTATTCTCGCCAGGAACTCCTGCGAGTGCCAATGCAACATTCTATGTCAGTGCTGTTGATGTCGCAGGTAATGAGACAGCTTCTGGTAGCGTTGCTGGAGGCACTACACCAACTCCGGAAGCAACACCAACTCCAGATCAGCAACCGGAGACAACGCCTCCTACAGGCTCTGAGAGTACACCAGGAGAGGATATCGAGATTCCTGGAACCATTCTACCTACGCCTACTTCAACGCCATCTGGCGAAGGTAGCAGTAACGGAAACAGTAATAGTGGTACAGCCGGCAATACGACTGGAAACCATTAACCGGTAGTCCGAAGAATAACTTCACACAACAAAACACCGTTCCCTTAAATTCATTAGGGAACGGTGTTTTTTTATGATCCATTCTAATCTTCTATCGTTGATAAATCGCCAGTTGGGAGATGAAGCTCCCAAGCCTTTAATACACGCCGCATGATTTTACCTGATCGTGTCTTAGGAAGTTTATCCTTAAATTCGATCTCTCTCGGCGCAGCATGCGCAGACAGTCCGGCTTTAACAAATGCCGCGATCTCCTCTTTGAGAGCAGCTGTAGGAGTATAGCCTTCTCTCAGCGAAATGAAAGCCTTGATAATTTCCCCACGCACCAGGTCTGGTTTACCAATTACACCCGCTTCTGCCACAGCAGGATGCTCTACCAATTTACTCTCCACTTCAAAAGGTCCTATACGCTCACCAGAAGAGTTGATAACGTCGTCAATCCGTCCTTGAAACCAGAAATATCCATCATCATCCATATAAGCAGAATCACCAGAAATATACCAACCAGGAATGCGGAAATACTCCTCATACTTCGCCTTATTGTTCCAGATCGAATTCATCATGGATGGCCAAGGCGTCCGTATTGCAAGATTCCCCATTGAGAATGGTGGGAGAACATTGCCTCGATCATCTAAAATCGCTGCTTCAATGCCTGGCAACGGACGGCCCATAGAACCTGGTTTGATATCCATTCCAGGATAATTACAGATCAGTTGCGCTCCCGTCTCTGTCATCCACCAGGTATCATGAATGCGCTGATTGTAGAACTTATCTCCCCACCGCACCACTTCAGGATTTAACGGTTCTCCAACAGACAGGACATGGCGCAGGCTGCTCAAATCAATTCCCTGAATTGAACTCTCTCCTGCCCCCATCAACATACGAAATGCTGTAGGTGCACTGTACCAAATACTAACCTTATTTCGTTCAATCGTCTTATACCAATCCTGAGGACTAAAGCGTCCCCCTCTCACGACATTCGTTACCCCATTTAACCAGGGAGAAAATATTCCGTAAGATGTTCCTGTCACCCAGCCTGGATCAGCTGTACACCAGTAAATATCATCTGGACGTAGATCCAGCACCACTCTACCTGTATAATAATGTTGAATCATTGCTCTTTGCACATGATAAACGCCTTTAGGTTTTCCTGTAGAACCAGATGTATAATGCATGATAAGGCCATCGTCCAGGTCAAGCCATTCCAATTCGAGCTCAGAAGACGCGTTATCCATCTCCTCAGTGAAACCTAAGTTACCTTGCTCGATATCAGTGGTACCGCCTACTAGAAAAATATGACGCAAATTCGGAAGCTCATCTCGCTTCACACGATGAAGTAGTTCAGGAGTAGTAACTAAAGCAACCGCACCACTATCCTCCAGCCGGTCCTTAACTGCTGTTTCCATAAAGGCTTCGAACAGAGGGCCCGCTATTGCCCCAATCTTCAGAATACCTAGTAAACTAAAATATAGTTCCGGTTGACGAGGCATAAAAATAAATACCCGATCTCCCTTCCCGATACCATATTTACGCAATACATTTCCGAACCGATTCGACCGTTCCTGCAGATCGGCAAATGTATAGGATTCATCCCGCACCGCATCACTGTAGAGCAGGGCCGTTGCCGCTCCCCGTCCTTCTTGAACGTGGCGATCCACTGCTTCATGTGCCATATTAACCTTTCCAGTGTCATACCATGAGAAGTTACGTTCAACATCCTCCCACTTAAAATTGGCTACTGCCTGGGTGTAATCAGACATATTGGAGCTCTGCACACGGCCAGGCAAAATTTCGCTATGGACTTGACCCATCACTCTTGCCTCCCTCACTCGTTTGATTTAAGCTTTAAGGGTAAGACTCTTCTCTTAGATAATGATGTCAATGCAATGAATGTGAATTTTTTATGTCTGAATTAGTATAACATAGCAAACGTTTACATTCCATATTTTATCATCCGAAAGGAGCACGGCTATGGAGCATCGTAAAATCCCTGTTTCCCATACGCTTTCATATAAAGGTAGAACAATAACAATAAGTGGCCCCCGATCTCCAGAGGACCTTAAAGCCCTCCACATGCATCATGATCTTGACGCCTTCCGCAAGCCGATTGAACAGCACGAAGCTCTCATAGAGATTGCTAGCCTGCCAGAAGGACGTATAATTACAGCTGTAGAAGATGGCACTATAATAGGCTATGTAACTTTTCATTATCCGGATGAAATGGAGCTTTGGTCACAGGGTGGAATGATGGATCTAATTGAGCTTGGAGCTATTGAGGTGAGTAATGATTATAGGGGAGCCGGACTAGGCCGGCTGCTGATTTCCACTGCTTTTGAGCAAGAGCAATTGGAGAATTGTATCGTCTTTACAACAGAGTATTATTGGCACTGGGATTTAAAAGGAAGTGGGCTTGATGTGTGGGCTTATCGTCAAATGATGGAGCGGCTAATGAAAACTGTAAATATGGTTTGGTATGCTACGGATGATCCCGAAATCTGTTCACATCCAGCAAACTGCCTAATGGTTCGTATTGGACAAGAGGTACCTATGTCCTCACAGGAGACTTTCGACAGGGTACGCTTTAGACAGCGCTTCATGTACTAAACGAGTATTAAAGGTGCTGCAGCATATATTCTAAGATAGAATGTGAGCGCCCTGAGGCTTCCACCGTGAACTCCTTAAAACTCACATTTGCTGACCCGTCAGACTTATCAGACATCGAACGAATAATAACAAAGGGAGTGGCGTTCATCACACACACTTGTGCAACCGCCGCCCCTTCCATCTCCACGCACGCTCCGTCCAATTCCTCTCTTAATTTAGCTACAATCTCCGCATTAGAAATGAATTGATCACCTGAAAGTACTTTGCCGACCAAGTACTTTTGGCCTAACTCGTTACACGCCCTCTCAGCAAGTAGCACCAATGAAGGGTCTGCCTGAAAGACAGAATTATCCTGATAAGGTATTTCACCTTTTGAAAAGCCAAGTGCTGTAGCATCCATATCATGCTGAACACAAGTAGATGATATAACAATATCTCCAATATTCAATTCAGGGTGCACAGCCCCAGCAACCCCAGTAAACAACACACGAGACACACCAAAGGAATCAATTAGAATTTGTGTCGTAACTGCTGCATTTACTTTACCTACCCCAGATTTACAGAGCACTACAGACTTTCCTAATATATTTCCTATGTAATAATGAATTCCTGCCTTGACCTTCGTCTCCTTATTCTCCATCCTTTCTAGTAATAGCTTAATCTCTTCATCCATCGCACCAATTAATCCGATTATTTCAGGCAAAGATAACGCCTCCTCCGATGATTTACTCTGTAAAAAACATAAAAAGCTCCAAAAGGAGCTTTTTACGGAAGTACTGTTTAGTTCTTAAATTACTTATTCAGATGATTAACAGACAAGCGGAGAATCGTTTCATGAGGCAAGATAACCCGCGGATTCTCAACCGTCTCTTTCTTCATGAGTTTCGTCAAAAGTCTCATTGCTACCGCACCTAGGTCATACATAGGCTGGGCTACAGTTGTCAACAATGGACGAACCATCGAAGCCATACGGATGTTATCCACACTAATAATGGAGAAGTCATCCGGTACCTTCAGGCCTTCATCCTGAATACTGTGAATTGCACCAATAGCCATCTCGTCGGTTGCGGCAAAAATAGCGGTTGGCTTCTTCTTGAGTCCAAGGAAATACTTCATGGCTTCGACACCGGATTCATAGCGGTAGTTACCGATACGTACCAAGTCTTCTTGATACTCGATTCCAGCCTGTTCAAGTGCCTTCTTATAACCATGGAAACGTGCATATCCATTCGCAGGATCCTGGAGTGTACCACTGATCATTGCGATTTCTCGGTGACCGTGACGAATCAAAGTATTCACTGCATCAAAAGCAGCGGTTTCATGATCGATGTCAACGGAAGGATAAGTTCCCTTCTCATCCCGTGTAGCACATAGGACAATCGGAACTGCAGAAGTCTGGAAAGCTTGAATATGTTCTTCGGTTACCGTACCACCCATGAAGAGCAGACCATCGACCTGTTTCTCCAAAAGGGTATTGATGACACGGATTTCCTTTTCTTTACGCTTATCCGCGTTACACAATATGATATTGTAATGATACATGTTCGCGATATCTTCAATCCCGCGTGCAATTTCTGCAAAAATCGAGTTTGAAATATCAGGGATGACAACCCCAACGGTTGTCGTTTTCTTACTGGCAAGTCCTCTCGCCACGGCATTGGGACGATATCCCAAACGCTCAATCGCTTCAAAAACTTTCTTCCGGGTCTGCGGTTTCACGTTAGGGTTATTGTTCACAACCCGTGATACCGTAGCCATAGATACGCCTGCTTCTCGAGCTACATCGTAAATGGTTACCGTCAAATTACTCTCTCCATTGCGATAAATTTTATCGTTCGACTAATTAAAAATATGATACGACACTTTGTACAATTGTGCAATGATAACGCTTCATTTTCCTTTCAAAATTTCTTTCAAGGCTGAAGACGTAACCCCTAATTACAATTTTTGACTAGTGTAGGTTTCCCTATTCACGAGCACAATCATGTAACTTCTATCTATCGTAACAAAAAGTGAGTGAAAAATCCAACATTCCGTGAAAGTTTTTCATTATTTTCACAGAATGTTTTAATAATTTGCGTTTTTAGTCGTTTGGAACGTTAATTGAGACAGTCTTCGACTAGTTTCTTCCATCCAATTCTGGTCTTTAAGCCCCTCAGCTAGTCGGTATAGATCAAGTAACATATCCACTCTAGCCTGAATTTTCTCTCGGATAGCCAACTCTAATTCTTGAAATCCTCCGACAATAACCTCTGTCAAAGCTTCTTTTAGGACACTAGCTAATTCATTTCTTTGAGTAAACGAAAAATCTTGCCTTGGCACATCCGCGTTCAATTCTTTCACTAACTTTCCTAAATCTGCTTTAATAAACGACAAGGGCTCATAACTAGTACATTTCGGACAAGTATAGACAGGGACATGTGTAATCTTCACCCTCGTATTAAAAATCAATGAATGCATATGTAAGTTCATGAGGCCACCACAGCTACACAACTTCTCCATTAAGTTATCTGTATACATCTTCTACACCTCTTGCAAGAAATGAATTAAGTACAAAGTATGACTTTTCAATTTCTATATTCGACCTCCCTCGATTAAAACCCTCTTTAATTGCATATAATGATTAAATTGGCAATTCATCTATAATTTACAATCCTTTAGATGACTTCGTATTTTAAATTTGATAGAATATGAAGGATCATGTGATACGAAAGGAGCTTAACAAAATGAGACTAGATGGAAAAAAGGTCATAGCACTCGTAGACGATGAATTTGAAGATTTGGAGCTCTGGTATCCCGTGTACCGAGTAAGAGAAGAAGGCGCTGAGGTTCACTTGGCAGGTTTGGAAAAAGATAAAACATACATCGGCAAATATGGTGTGCCTGCAAAAGCGGAGTACTCCTGGGACGATCTTAATGCCGCAGATTATGACGGGATTTTAGTTCCTGGCGGCTGGGCTCCTGATAAAATCCGTAGATACAGTGCCGTATTAAAGCTAGTACAGGATTTCAATGCAGCTAAGAAACCTATTGGGCAGATTTGCCACGCAGGTTGGGTATTAATTTCCGCTAAAATTCTGGAAGGTGTAACCGTCACCTCCACACCCGGCATCCGTGATGACATGGAGAATGCCGGAGCGATATGGAAAGATGAAGCTGTGGTTACGGATGGACATATTATTTCTGCTCGTCGCCCGCCAGATCTGCCGCCCTATGGCAAAGCTTTTTGTGATGCGTTAGCTGGGGAATAAACAGTAGAATTAAAGTTTAAAATCAAACAAGCCCTGTCTCTCAATTTGAGGAACAGGGCTCTTGATTTGCTTCACTCGACTTTCGAGCTACTTACTTAATTCGAATGGACGCTTTCTCCTTGATTACGTTTGGATAAGAATTAAATTTGAAAGTCAAGGGTTGTGGTAGCTTTTCCTCCCCTATGTTAAAGAAAAAGGTTACTGTAGTTCCCCTACTATCTTCATTAAATTCTTTATATCGTGAGTAGCCATCTTTAACCCGTCCCAACCAATGCCCACTTCCAGTACTATCCACAAAATTATCGTCCAATGCAAAACCGCTATCAGCAAGCGCCTCCATATCATCTTTAGGAATAAAGTAATCCAATAACAGAATTCCCTGCTCTTCGTTCTCCATCCGCTTTGAAATCGTTAGATTGTTATCCGGTGCTTTTAGAATCTGCTGTGTTTCCGTGTTAATCACAAGCTCGGCCTTTGATTGATCTAGAGCAGAGATTCCTTCAACTTCTAGTTTGATTGGTTCAGCAAGTCTCATATTGTCATTGTGGAAGATATAAGTTTTCAAGCCCCCTACTACTGAAGAACCACCACTTACCCGCATTAACTCCTCTTGATGCTCCCCTTTCCCGATAACCAGCTTAGGTGAAAGCATATTAAAAATCCTCATTGTATTCTCTTTGTCAAAGGTTTCCCGCATGTAAATACCCGTAGGTCCAATATAGACATTATCCATTTTTATTTTCTGTCCACCAATAGACAGACTATCCTTCAGATCAACAAGTTCTCCCTTAAAATAGTTGTTATCGTCTTCCAGCGGAATTTTAACACTTAGCTTTTTAATATCCATGCTCGACCTAGAAGGGTCCTTGGATTCTGGATATAGAGATAATGTAATATTCAACTCATCTGTCAGATCCTCTCGATATTTATCCCAGACGATTTGTTCTAACATGCGGGTCGTCCCAGGTGAACCTGCCTCTTGTGCATTAGAATTGCTAAACCCGCTATATCCGGTGAGGTCGTAATTATTCTTTTGATTTTTTTTCAATGACAGGCCTATCATTTGCAACTTCTGATCCGTATTGTTCTGGATGGTATAGAGCACAACAATGCCTCTTCGATCTGCCATAATTCCGTTAACTGTCCATTGTATCCCATCAATCTCTGGAGAAGAGACATTTACCTCCTTCAGCATACCTGCATCAAGTGCTGATTTAATCGTCAGATTATTAGAAATAATGGGTCTAAATAACTCAAGCTTCCCCCAGCTTTTTGGTGGTAACTGCGCACGAACAGGATTGGCCATCTGATGTGCCCAAGGTACAATAATTAATAAAGCGATGGCTAGGACCGCCAACGCAACAACAGCGTATCTTTTTCTAAAAGAGAATCTTTTGTGGCTACCTTGCTGCATCCCCTTGCGAATCGCGGCATCCAGCTTAACATCCGGGATCTCCTCAGCCTCGACATCAATTCTCTGAAAATAATCGTTAAGCAGCTTTTCTTCAGACTCAGCCATAAAATAGATCCCCCTTCCGTTTCATTCTGTCACGCAGCTGTTTCAGACCTTTATTGAGCCATGTCTTCACGGTGCCCTCCGGTTTATCCAGTACCTCTGCAATTTCTGCAAGGGTCATATCCTTGTAATATTTGAGTACAAGCACCTGGCGATACTTCGGTTTTACCCCTTCCAACGCCTGTTCCATGTCTAATCTGCGGTCGCTTTTCATCTCCATGATCCCTACATCACTTCGAGCAGCTTCTGTGACAGCGTTCCTCTTTCTGCGCTTCAACTCATCGTTACAGCAATTGATCAGAATACGTGTTAGCCATGGAGCAAATCTCTCGGAGTCTTTTAAGCTTTTACGTTTAATCCATGCACGGCAGGTTGCCTCCTGTAGAACTTCCAACGAATCCGCTTCGTTTCGTAAATAGCTATAAGCAATGCTGTATAGCTTTCTTTTCTGTTCAGCTACCAGCTCATAAAATATGTCTTCATCCGTGGCGACTATTTCCATTTCGTCATTAATAATGTGTTCCATGCTTGTTTTGTCCTCCCCCCTTGCTTTCACGCATAAATCATTCCTGTGCAACTCGCTCTATGTATAGACTGCGCCGAAGCGCAAACGGTTTTGTTTTTTTATAACAATCTAGTACAAAAGAAAAAGGCCCGGCAAGAATGCCGAACCTTGATGTGGACTTGATGATGTAGCGCTTGATAACTATGAAGAAGCTTTCTCCTTTGTTTCCACGCTCGTTCCAAGCGTAATACCGCTTTTCTGAGCATAAGCACTTAGGATTTCTTCCGTTTCCGAGCTTGTACGATGATGGAAGCAAGCTTTGGCAACCCTTGTAGCGTCTATAGCCAGTGTATTCAGGGTACGGTGTTTAACCTTCAGCAGTGCCTGCGGCGACATGCTTAGATCACTAATCCCTAACTCCAGCCAAAGTGGCAAAGAACGCTCATCTGCCGCCATTTCACCACATACACTAATATCTATTTTTGCATTACGCGCTGCTTCTACAGTCATACGGATCATTCGCAGAACCGCTGGATGATATGGATGATACATATGCGCAATTTGTTCATTCATTCGGTCTACGGCTAGTACATATTGCACCAAATCGTTCGTACCGATACTGAAAAAATCAACTTCCTCCGCAAGTAAATCCGCAATCATAACCGCAGCTGGAACTTCAATCATAATACCGACTGGAATATTCCGATTAAACGGTATGCCCCGTAGCTCCAGTTCAGACTTCACTTCTTCCAGTACAGCTTTTGCTGCTTGTACTTCTTCTACGGAAGATATCATAGGGAACATTAGCTTTACATTCCCATACGCACTCGCCCGCAAAATGGCTGTTAGCTGAGTTTTGAACATATCCTGTCGATTTAAGCTGATTCGAATGGCACGATAGCCAAGGAACGGATTCTGCTCTTCTGGCAGCTGGAAGTAATCTAGATGCTTGTCCCCGCCTATATCCAGCGAACGGATCACAACCATATTGCTGCCTACCTTCTCGACAACCTGTTTGTACACTTCGAATTGTTCATCCTCGGTTGGGAAAGAACTGCGATCCATGTAAAGAAACTCTGTACGGAATAGACCTACACCCTCGGCTCCATACTTGAGCGCTAAATTCAGTTCTTTGACTGAGCTGATATTACCGGCCAAACGCAGGTTAACGCCATCTTTAGTGACGGCATCGACTGTAGCAAGCAGTTCCAGTTGTTCTTTCTTTTTATGCTGCTTATTCCGAAGAGAAACATATTCATTGATCGTTACCTCATCAGGATGAATTTGCACTGATCCGGTGTCTCCGTCTATCACGAGCATGTCTCCGGTCTGAATTGGGTTAGATAAATTATTCTCCAAACCTGCTACGAGCGGAATGCCCAGCGCACGAGCCATAATGGAGGAATGTGAGGTTTTACCGCCCATCATAGTAACAATACCTAGAACATAAGTTGGGTTCAAGTGAGCTAACTGGGAAGGAGACAACTCCTTCGCTACGAGAATATACGGCTGTGTATCCGATGGCAGCGTGACCTCAGGGGCACCTAAAAGATGCTTTAACAGACGGTTACCGACATCCTTGATATCCACCGCCCGCTCCTTCATGTATTCATCATCCAGCAGATCAAACATCGCTACAAAATGATCAATCGCTTCCTTAACAGCCACTTCCGCCGCCTTATACTGGCGTTCAATAATCCCCCGGATTTCGCTCATAAACACCGGATCATCCAAAATCGCCAGATGAGCATCAAAAATGCTGGATTCCTCCGGACCGACTACTTCTCTGAATTCTTTTTTGATGAATTCAATCTCGTCCTTAGAGGTACGGATACCTTCGTATAAACGCTCAAACTCCTTAGCTAGATCCACTGGGTTCACTTGTGTGTCTGGTAAGCTCCACTCCCAGTTCGGTAAGACAAAGGCCTTCCCGATAGCTACACCTGCTGCTGCGCCTATGCCTTGTATCATCCTTCTATCCCTCCAACGTTACTTTCATGTAAGACTACGGACATTACTGAAGATTGCCCCTTTTTAACATTTTTAAATGGAGCATAGCTCCATGATTTTACTCGATCAGGATTCGTAATCACCATTGGTGTAGCCAGTGAAGCTGCATGCTCACGCAAATAAGCGAGGTCGAATTTAACAAGCAATTGACCTGGTTCCACACTGTCGCCTTCTTTTACAACCGCCTCAAATGGGCCTTTAAGCTGCGAAGTGTCGATCCCTATATGCATAAGCACCTCCAGCCCTTCCGGCGTAGCAATACCAACGGCATGCATTGTAGGATAGACGTGCATAACCTTCCCGAATACAGGCGAAGTAAGCTCCCCTTTTTCCGGCAAAAATGCAACTCCATCACCCACCAGCTTCGCTGCAAAGATGTGATCCGGCACTTCCTCAATGGGCATCATTCTACCCTGCATCGGAGAACTGAACAATACCTGAGGCAAATCACGAAGCATTAGCTTATTAATCTCCTCGCGGATCAACTCTGAATACGTACCAAATACTACCTGGACATTCCCGCCACCGAGCTTGATAATCCCAGCGGAACCAAGACCTTTAAGCGCCCCTGTATCTATAAATCGATCATTATGGACGGTTAGCCTCAAACGAGTGATACAGGATTGTACTTGTACGATATTCTCCTTCCCACCAAGCGCCTCCAAGATCAGTGGTGCCTGATAAGGGATATTGCCTGCCCAATCACCAAGTTCGGAACCTTCTTCACGCCCTGGTGTCGGGATCTGAAAACGGCGAATCGCCCAGCGGAACAAATTATAATACACAATCCCATAACCAATACCGATCGGAATCAAAAGCCAAGCCCTCTGTGACAGATGCAAATTCAAAAAGAAGTCAATTGCTCCTGCCGAATAAGAGAACCCGTGATGAATTCCCAGCATATACGTCAGTACCATAGCAAGGCCAGACATTACAGTATGTATCGCGAATAAATACGGAGAAGCAAACAAAAACGCGAATTCAATCTGCTCCGAAACCCCGGTCAGAAAACAGACCAAAGCCGCTCGCATAAAAGTCTTTTTAATCTTAGGCTTCAAGTCCTCGCGCGCTTCCTGAATAATTGCAAAAGCAATGGCTGGCAGTGCGAACATCATAATCGGAAACAAACCCGCCATAAAAATGCCCGCCGTAGGATCGCCTGCAAAAAAACGTGGCAAATCCCCCTGAACGACAGTGCTACCATCAGGAGTTGTAAAGTTTCCAAACTGAAACCAAAACACATTGTTGAGAATATGGTGAAGACCGAAGGCTGTTAGTACTCTATATAGCACTCCATAAATAAAAACGCCAAAGCCGCCTGTCTGCAATATCCCTTGAAAAAGATCATCCAGTCCTCTTTGCAGCAGTGGAGAGATCCCTAACATCACCCATGCAAAGCCAGCCGAAAACAATCCCATGAACAGCAAAACAAAACGCGAACCTCCAAAAAACTGTATCGCCTCTGGAAGCTTGATATTTTTGAACCGGTTTTGAGCGATACCGGCAACTATACCCAGCAAAATTCCGATAAGTGTTGCAGGTTGTACAAGCCCGTCTCCCATATGGGTAACAATCCGGTCGTAAGTGAACATTCCAGCCAGTGCTGCAAGACCCGCCGTTCCAGCTTGATTGGATAATCCCCATGCTACACCCACAGCGAACAAATAAGGCATAAAATAAAAGATTCCCTGCCCAGCGTATGTAGCCACTTCGGATACCGAAGAAAGTCCCCATGCAGACCAAGGTAAGCTGCCCAAACTAAGCAAAATGGCTGCCGCCGGCAGTACCATGGTAGGAAGCATTATGGCTCTGCCCAATTGCTGCAATGATCCGAGCCAATTCAAGGCTACCCTCTCCTTTCTTTCTATATTGAATGGTAAGCGCTGCGGGGGTTTTTGTCAAAATAAACTGAAGGAAAAGATCAGGATATATTTAAAACAAATACACACTCACTCCACAATAAAATCACCTAGAAACACCATTCTATGGGCTCAGGATTCCAAAGCACTAAAGTAAACAATGCTAAAGTTGGTTAAAACCGATAAAAGTTACTCTGAATGAATGTGCGTCTCTAATAATGCTTCAAGTGTATGAGTTATATTTATTGAATGAAGTTTTGTCTGCTGACTGAGTCTCTTTCTTTTGCTGCCGATGATAAAAGAAGATGTTAATTGTACTTTGTACAACTATTTATATCCTATAAAAACTGAAATCCATATAAGTGTACTTTGTGCAATTATTTTTAATAATTCCACCCTTTTCCTAACCTTTGGTGTGTAATAAGTGTACAAAGTACAACTAAACCACAATAGAATAGAGATATTTCCGATATAGTTGTATATAGTGCAATTATTCTCCCACTCCTACCATATTTGATCTGGTCGCATAGCTTTCACTTCGTATTGTCGAACCCGTTCTCCCGTAATCACAGGCTTTATTAGTCCCTTCTCACTCAACGAGTGCAACAATCTGCGCGCCGTTCGAAAGTTAATGCTGAAATAGGTAGTCACATCCTTTGGACGGATCGCCCTACCCAGTCGCCAAGCCAACCGCAGAACCTCCTTCTCCTCAGACAAAATATCCACGCCTGCAGATTTGCGCGCCAAATGAGGTGCCAGCACCAATTGCAAAAGCATCCGGCACACCTCGGGGCGGTGCTGAAGATCATCAACAGAAAAATGAATCATTTTCCACCCCATTCCGGTCAGAAAAGTGTCCCGATTAACTGCGTAGTTGAATCTCTCGCGGTCCATGTCCTTCACATGACTTTGAAACCCGTCGCACTCAATCCCGAGACTGCCGCCGCTCTGCGGAAGAAAAGCGAAGTCCAGAAACTGAGATTTACGATTCCAGTCGTACACTTCGTATTCTGGATGCAAATCATCAAGGCTCTCAAACAATGGCCACCATACATTCTGCAAGAACAACTTCTCCGCATAATTATGCCCTCTAACCAGCCTCCCCCTTCTTTCTCCTGATCTTTCAGTCAAGTGCTTGTTAATGAACATACCATGTGCTTCTTCAAATTCCATTATGGTATCCTCCCCTATAAAAATAAAAAAACGCCCTTCACCGCAAATTATGCGGATAAAGGACGTTCTTCGTCTAACTTCAGTATAACAAGCTCAGTTAGTGATTTGCATTAGAAATTGCACAGTCTGTGCAGCCAATCGTAATCAAACAATGCTTTTGATCTTGGCTGTTCTTTAACATTAAATTTGCAACTACTTCAGCGTCAAAAAATTTAGTTCGCTGGTTTGTTAGTTTGTTCTTTTGTCTGTCGGCTCGCCGGTTCATTGTTCTCTCGGTTGGTTCGTTTGTCGGCTCGTAAGCTCGTCAGTTCATCGTTTGCCCGTTCGTCGGTTCGTTCGTTCGAAATCCCTTGATACACGCTCTGATCATCATTTTTTCAATAGTCAGATAAAGTGTTGAACTACCGAACCTTATGCCCGAGTACGCCCATGCATCGTGATCGCTTCTTCGACCTTGATACAACGGTCCATAATCGCCGTCATACCATGCTCAGCGGCGATTTCAGCGGCTTCCTGGCTGATTATACCCTGCTGAAGCCAGAGCACACGTGCGCCGATTTCAGCGGCCTCCTGTGCGACCTTTGCGCAGTATTCGCTTCGACGGAACACATTAACAATGTCCACCGGCTCTGGAATTTCCGCTAACGTATGATAGCACTTTTCTCCCAGTATTTCACCATCAACCAATGGGTTTACAGGAATGATCCGATATCCCCGACTTTGCATAGCACCCGCGACCATATAGGAGGTACGGTCTGTTTTGTCAGACAGGCCAACAACTGCAATATTACCAGCAGAAGCAAGGATATCTCCGATCTGTTCCCGATTTGGATTCTCAAAGCTCATACATAGTGCCCCTTTCCATAGTTACACTTTATGATCCTTATTTAACTGAAGCTAAATTCGCTAGCTCCCTTACTTCTATTGTACCCACTCCACATTCGCACCAAGCGCACGCAGGTGATCAAAGTATTGCGGATACGACTTAGCGACATGGTGAGCATCCTTGATCAATAGTGGTTTACGTGCTCGTAAACCTACTACTGACAGCGCCATAATTACACGGTGGTCGTAATGCGCGTTAATCGTCACACCACCTTCGACGCCTTCAGGCATGCCGTGAACGATAATTTCATCGCGGCGTTCCTCAACATTGGCTCCTGCACGAGTCAACTCTGCCAAGTAATCAGTTATACGATCACATTCCTTATACCGAAGGTTCTCAACGTTATAGAATCGTGAAGTGCCTTCAGCAAATACGGCAGCAGCTACCATAGCCAGCACCGCATCGGTTGCAGCATCTCCGTCGAATTCAACAGCTTTTAGAACGCCGTTCCCTTGTACGTGAACTGTTCCCTCTTTATGAGTAAGCGGTACTTCCATCATACGCAACACATCAACAATGGCTCTTTCTCCCTGCTTACTCTGTTCCACAAGTCGATGTACCTTAACATCTGACTTTGTAACCGCAGCTGCTGCTAGAATAGCCGCAGAGCCAGGATAGTCACCTTGAACGGTATACTTTTTTGCCGCATAGGCTTGACGACCTGGCACTTTAAAGGACATATAATCATCCGCCGCATGAACCACAATTCCAGCCTGCTCCAATACTTCTAGCGTCTGACCTACGACAACCTTTGATTTCAAATCATCAAGGACAATAATTTCACTATCTTCTTCAAGCAATGGTGTCAAGAATAATAGAGCACTTAGGAACTGGGAGCTGACAGCACCTGAAACTGTAATTCTCCCCCCAACAGGTTTGCCTCCGCGGATCGTGATCGGCAACTTACCTTCATTATGCTCTACCTTCACACCAAGCTGTTCTAGAGACACGATCAAGTCGTCATGTGGACGTTTGCCCAATGAGTCAGGATACGTGTTTACGAATGTAACTTCAGGGCTCAGCGCAGCAACAGCCATTAGAAAACGTAGTACTGCTCCAGCATTCCCCACATTAAGTTCCTTAACATCCTTAGGTTTGCGACCAAAGCCTTGAATCACAATCTTCTCATCATCTTCTGTGAGTACAGCTCCCAAATCTGCAATACAACGACGGATGGCATCGCTATCTTCACTATGTGCCGGATGATAAATCGTACTTACGCCTTCTGACAATGCGGCAACCAGCAAATAACGAGTGGTATAGTTTTTGGAAGAGAGGGCCCCAAATTCTCCTTGCAGGGATGGCGTTGGCCTAACAATAACGTCCATATTATAAACTCTCCTTAGTAGATATAGTTGTATGTAGTGCTCGTTTGACAGGGTATTCCATGCTTGTGTTATCATTAAACCATTCTTCTGATGAAAAGAGGTCACAACCATGCATAATGTTCCACAAATTACACCGCAAGAATTGCGGCAGTGTCTAGAGACAGGGGAAGACCTTGTACTCATCGACGTTCGTGAAGACGAAGAGGTTGCCTTCGGGATGATTCCCGGTGCACAGCATATCCCCATGGGAGAAATTCCACACCGCACTGAGGATATTCCAAGCGATGCCAAAGTGATCTTTATTTGCCGTTCCGGTGCTCGAAGCCAGCGTGTCTGCGAATATCTACAACAGTTTGGCTATCATGCTACAAATTTAAGCGGCGGTATGATTGAATGGAATGAAACACTCTCTTAAAAGCTCAGCCGCGGTAATGCATTAAAATATATTGCGACACTTCTGCCGCTGTCAGTCCCGTTGTATCGACCGTGTAATGCGCGAACAGGTAAGCTTCTCGACGGTCTTCCATGATACGTCTAACCCGTTCTTTTGCATTGCCGGCGAGCAGCGGACGATTCTGATCTCCACTAACGCGGGCAATAATCTCTTCTTCTGTTGCCGTTAGCGCAACCACATGCCCTTTACTCAGCATTAAATCTGTATTCCCCGGCGCCAATACCGCGCCACCACCAGTAGATATTAATTTATTCTCAGACTCTAGCATACGCTTTAGTACTGCTGTTTCCACGCTTCGAAAGTAATGCTCTCCATCTTCCGCGAAAATTTCTGCAATACTTCGGCCTTCAGTTTCAACAATGACATGATCCAGATCAACCAGCTCGTAACCCAGTTCCTCGGCCAAAATAGCGCCTACTGTTGACTTCCCCGTTGCCATCATCCCTACTAAAATAATGTTCTTATTTCTTTGCTCTTCGTTGAACTTTTTAAATTCTTCTGTATCCCCAGCCATGTCTATCCTCCAACCGCGATATTTGTCATATCATAACACAGGGTCAAAACATTAGACAATCTGCTTCACTTAGTAATTCCACATCAAAACTTCAACAAAAAAGGCCCGAAAGCCTCCCCATTTCTGGTGAAGCAATTCGGGCCACTTTTTTAAAATATAAGAAAGTACAAGTTTCATGTTATACATTAACCTTATATTTCTCGCATAAACGCTTCTTACCGTCCTTTAGGGACGCCGAAGGCGTCATTGCTTATAACCGTAATATACTAGATTATTCTGCAGACATCCAGTTGTGGTGGAAAACGCCTTCTTTGTCTACACGTTTGAACGTATGTGCGCCGAAGTAATCGCGTTGAGCCTGAAGCAGGTTCGCAGGCAGTCTTTCTGTACGATAGCTATCATAGTAAGCCAATGCGCTGGAGAATCCAGGTACTGGAACACCCATCGTTACAGCTGAAGCGATTACTTTACGCCATGCGGATTGGTAATTGTCCATAACATCCTTGAAGAAAGGATCAAGCAATAGGTTCTTAAGATCTGCATTGTTCTCGTAAGCATCCGTGATGTTTTGTAGGAAACGGGAACGGATAATGCAGCCGCCGCGCCAAATTTTAGCCAACTCGCCATATTTCAGATCCCAACCGTATTCGTCGGAAGCTACGCGAAGTTGAGCGAAACCTTGAGCATAGGATACGATTTTACTTGCAAACAATGCTTTACGCACGTTCTCGATGAATTCAGCTTTGTCACCATCAAATGGTGTAGCTTCTGGTCCGTTAAGCACTTTGCTTGCTTCTACGCGCTCATCCTTCATTGCAGAGAGGAAGCGTGAGAATACGGATTCGGTAATCATGGACAAAGGTACACCAAGATCCAGTGAGCTTTGGCTTGTCCATTTACCAGTTCCCTTTTGGCCAGCGGAATCAAGGATCACGTCAACCATTGGTTTACCAGTTTCTTCATCATACTGAGCAAAAATATCTGTAGTAATCTCGATCAGGTAGCTGTCGAGCTCACCGCTATTCCACTCTTTAAAAATGTTGTGAAGTTCTTTTGCATCCAGACCTAGAACGTCTTTGAGCAGCTGGTAAGCTTCACAGATCAATTGCATATCACCATATTCGATACCGTTGTGCACCATTTTAACATAGTGTCCCGCACCGTCTGGTCCGATATATGTACAGCAAGGCTCACCGTTAACTTTAGCTGAGATTGCAGTTAGGATTGGTTCAACTAGCTTATACGCGCTTTCTTGACCGCCAGGCATAATGGAAGGACCTTTAAGAGCTCCTTCTTCACCGCCAGAAACCCCAGTTCCGACAAAGCGGAAACCTTTTTCTTCCAGATATTTACTGCGACGAACCGTATCAGGGAAATAAGCATTTCCTCCGTCGATAATAATGTCGCCTTGATCAAGATGCGGCAACAATTGCTCGATGGTAGCATCAGTAGCTTTACCAGCTTGAACCATGATCAGAATTTTGCGCGGTGTTTCCAGCGAAGCTACAAATTCCTCAACGGAAAATGTGCCTACGAGGTTCTTACCTTCCGCCTCAGCAAGAAGATCATGTGTCTTCTCCGGTGAGCGGTTAAACACGGATACGGAAAAACCTTTGCTTTCGATATTTAGAGCCAAATTCTTGCCCATTACCGCCAAGCCAATAACGCCGATTTGTTGTTTTGCCATCTGGTCCTCCACCCTTTGCACCCTATATTTTTGGGAAATCCATTTCTCGCAGTATAAGAATACCACCCTTTATCAGAGACAGCAAAGCCTGCCCTGCGAATAAAGATCAAATTCATAGACAAATCCATTGCCAATATGAAAATGATCACAATGACTATTTTAACGTTTTTAGCACCAGAAGTGAACCCCTGTCTGCAAGTTCTCAAACAAATCTAAGACACCCCGAAATTCGGGGTGCCCCTAAGCAACTTATTTCGGCACCTTGTTTACCATTCTAACATATACAATTCCTTCGTCAAAAAGGTCAGCTGAGCTCGGCATTTCTCCGCTCGAATCATATCCTCAGCCTTAAGTGCATCATTTAATCGATCCAGCTGCTCATCCACTTCAATCCTGCGCTGGCGAATTCGTTCCTCTCCTTCAACAGAATAATAGAGCTTGGTCAGCTCCTCATCGGTGAGCATAGGACCCTTCTGGTATAAGACTCGCTGCTGATAACCCGAGATTTCGACAAGACGAATCACTTCGCCGAACAAAATATTTTCAATAATAATCTGACGGTCCCGGAAGCGCTTTACAATGGCATGGCCTCGCATGTCTCCAATTAACTTCTCCATCCATTCTGACAAGCGAGCATCACGAATCATATAGTCACCCACGAGTTTATAGCCATCTTTGATCCTTTGAAAACGTAATTTCACCAATTTACGACCCGTACGGACCGAAATTACAAAGACCTGTTCGTTCTCGCTCCAATATAGGGAATAACCTTTTTGAATCAAATCCTTGATCAGGTCCTGGATATGCTGTCTGTCGAAACGCAGCTCCAGGTTACAATACTCCACCTCGTCGTTTTTGTTCACGGCACTCCCCCCTAACTGCTTCACATCTGCAAAGCCAACTCAATTGTTGAATTCTTGATTATTTATGGCTGCCGGACCTCTTCAAGTAGTAGTTACTTTTGCGTTCGTCTTAGTCTTATTTTATACTTCAGTTTATGTAGCGGTAACTTGGTTTATTGACTATTTTTACCCGCAACAGACTTTCTCCAAACGCTGATTGAATTTTTTATTTCTTTTAGTCCTTTTAATTCCTAAAAAAAGCCGCTGACAACTAATTCTCAGGTTGTCAGCGGCTTTTCACATCTAAGATCAACTAGTTTTAAATTTCAACTTCGTTCTGTGTACAATTAGTAAATGCAGCCCAAAGAGCATCAACATTACAATTGCACTCATCAGAAACGGAACACCGTGACCTACATGGTCCCATAGTCTCCCTGATATCACTGGTCCTGCCACCATCCCTGAGCCTTGCAAGGTCAAGAAAAGCCCCCACACAGTCCCTCGTTCCCCCTTAGGCACTTGCTTAGCCAGAAAAGCATTCCATGCCGGGAGAATAAGCGCGTAGCTTATACCGACCAATGCCACCGCAATAAAAGCAAGCGGGAGCCAGCGCACCTGTGAGAACAGGGCAAGCGAAAAGGCAGCGAGCAAAAAGCCAATGTTCAGAAACACAGTTGTTCCTATTCGGTCTACCAGCTTTCCTGCTGGAATTAGAGCGAGCACCGTAATCCCACCACCGGCAATCAGAAGTAGGCTAAACTGATTTGGACTAACATGAAGTTCCGTACGTGCGAACAAGGTAACTACAGGCGTCATCAAGCCAATGGCAAAAGCCTGAAGAAATAAGGCCGGATATAGTAGGCGACTGACTTTAAGCGTCGTTCTGACCTGATGTAGTGTTCTTTTTATACTTTCTAATGGACTAATTTTTTTACGTTCAACGACTCCACCAAGCCCCTGCATGTCCCTAACAACTGCATGAGTGCCACTTGACGAGATTCTTTTAGGTAGAAATAGGGCAACTACAACTACTACAGCAGCACACCCTAGCAGGACCAAAAAGGCTACACGATAGCTTTGTCCCCCCTGATCCATCAAAAAATTCACTACAATCGGACCGATTCCCGTTCCTGCGAGCGATGCCATCTCTACAGCACCCATAGCTGCACCACTGCTGCCGCTTTTAGTAGATCCCGCCAATTCCGTTATTCCGGTCATCACACAAGGCCAAAGCGGGGATGTCCCGATCCCAAGAATAAGACAGGCAATCGAGAGCGTAACTGCTGTTTTGGCATATATTATCATTCCAACAGCTACTAGGATCAACAACAAGGCACTTGTCATGGTCCAGCGAAACCCTATGCGCTCCATAACCCAGCCAGAAGGACTACGGAATAGATTATCCCCCAAATACTGGAGTGCAAAGGCAAAGCCTACTACCGTAACAGATAGACCCAAAATATTCTCCATATATACGGGTAACAAAGCGACAAGTAGCGACCCTTTAACAAACTCAACTAAAAAAATAATTACCCACATCTCCATGATAAATGGCGACGTCAAACTGATATGTGTACGTTGCGCAGCTTTCGTGGACATTCTATCACATCCAAATCCTAGTATTCTGTAGATTGTTTTGTTATACTGATGCTTGCCTTAAATTTTAATATTCGCGAAAGGTTGTGACAGCATTAAATGAATCAACACCGTACTCCCCTCTTCACAGCTTTAAAAAAGCATGCCGCCGGCAATCCCGTTCAATTTCATATCCCGGGGCATAAGAAGGGGCTAGGAACCGATGCCGAATTCCGTGAGTTTATCGGCGATAACGCTCTATCCATCGATCTAATCAACATCGCACCGCTTGATGATCTACATCAGCCAACTGGAGTAATCCAGGAAGCTCAGAAGCTGGCTGCGAAGGCTTTCGGCGCCGACTATACGTATTTTAGCGTACAGGGCACGAGCAATGCCATCATGACGATGATCCTCTCTGTCTGCTCACCGGGTGATAAAATAATTGTGCCGCGCAACATTCATAAATCTGTGATGTCGGCCATTATCTTCTCCGGAGCCAAGCCTGTGTTTGTCTCGCCTGTTCAGGATGAGAATCTCGGGATAGATCACGGCATAACGACCAGTTCGCTGGAACGAGCGTTAAGGCGTCATCCAGACGCCAAAGGAGTTCTAGTAATCAATCCCACGTACTTCGGTGTATGCGCCGACCTGCGTTCGATTGTCGACCTGGCTCACCGTTACGGTGTACCCGTATTGGTGGACGAGGCACATGGAGTACTGATTCATTTTCATGAGGATCTGCCGGTATCGGCCATGCAGGCCGGAGCGGACATAGCTGCCACTAGTGTGCATAAACTTGGCGGCTCCATGACGCAAAGCTCGGTACTGAATCTTAATGCTAAGACGGGTCTGATTAACCCGCAACGGGTACAGACCATTATGAGCATGCTGACTACAACATCTACCTCATATATTTTATTAGCGTCTTTGGATACATCAAGACGTAATCTCGCGCTGAACGGTCATGAAATGGCGGAAAGAACCATCAGACTGTCCAACTACGCACGCGAAACGATCAATACGATCGAAGGCCTGTACAGCTTTGGAAAAGAGATCCTTGGGACAGAAGCAACATTTGATCATGACCCAACTAAGCTTAACATTCATGTGCGCCATTTAGGGATCACAGGATACGAAACCGAAAACTGGCTGCGCGAGAAGTACAACATCGAAGTAGAACTAAGTGACATGTATAATATTCTTTGCCTTATTACCCCAGGTGATACCCAAGAATCAGTAGATAAATTATTAGCTGCACTTCGGGTGTTGTCCGCCATTCATTACAGCAAGGGTGAAATCTACGAACTTAAGGTTCAGGTTCCAGAAATTCCACAGCTTGCTCTGATTCCAAGGGACGCTTTTTATGCGGATACGCAGTTAGTTCCATTCCGTGAATCTGCTGGCTACATTATTGCAGAGTTTATATATGTATATCCGCCTGGAATTCCTATTCTTCTCCCTGGCGAAGTTATCACTCAGGATAACATCGATTATATTATTGACCATGTGGAGATCGGACTTCCGGTTAAAGGTCCTGAAGATCGCAGCATCACTAACATAAAAGTGATTGTAGAAGCCGATCCTATTTCCTAAGACCCATCATTTTCCTAAAAAACTTCATTCATTTATACAAAAACCCGATACCATAATAAGTATCGGGTTTCTGTATATAAACATCAACTGTCATATACACAATAGAACAGCTTAATTTAGTCGCTAAAATCTATTCTTGCTGAGCAAGCAGATTGTTGTAAGCTTCTTCAACAGCTTTCCATTCTTCTTCATCTTCGATATTGTACAATACCATTTCTTCGTCTTCTTCTTCCATACGCAGAATAATGCCATCCGCTTCAGGATTTTCCTTTTCTAACAGCAGCGCGTATAGTTTCTCACCGATGTCGAAAGTTTCAACCAACACCATTTCAACATCTTCGCCCTGCTCGTTCGTCAAGGTCAGCACAAACTCCTCGTGCTCATGGTCGTGATCATGCCCGCAACCGCATGCTTCACCATGCTCATGTTTGTGATCGCTCATTGTAATACCTCACTTTGAATTGTATTATCCTACATCTGGTATACTACCACGTTAGATTAGTTCAGGTCAATTTAGAACCCTTAATTAAGAGCTGTAATTACCTTTTCTGACACAAGAACGTAATCCGCATTTTTGGAAGCTTTCATGTAGAAGCCTACCCGGTATTTGCCGGTTTCTTTAAAATCATAAGTAAACTCCGAGGTCGGAAACCAGAAATTATCCTTCTGCGAGCCTTCAAGCTCCTGCGACTGAATATCCTTAACATTACCAGAGGGGTCCGTTATGGTTACTTTTACAGCTGAAACCTCTTCTGTTAAGCTATCTACCTGGGTTAATATTTTAATCTTAAGCTTGCCTACGTTTACGTTACCAAAGACCGTATTATCCTTAAAAAGAACAATATGAACATTAGGCTTAAGAATCGTCACTTTTCCAGATCCATCCCAATTCACTACCCCGCCCGCTTCTCTTGCGGGAATATATGTTTTTCCATCAATCAAATAACCGCCGTCTACAATTTCCGTCCCGTTGTTCCATACCCTGATTTTCTTACTCACAGAATCGGCGAACAATAAGGAGCCACCCATCAAGGAAAAAGCAAACACACATAAAGTGACTTTTTTCCATCTATTCATTTGAAACCCTCCAAATAATTCATGCTATTAATGTATACTTACTTTGTCTCAGCAAGTTGCGCTAATTGTAGGTAAATATTTCATTCATCTTCCGAAAAATGATATTATGTACTTGTTCAAAGTTGATATATTAGCTGACAGCGATTTCAGGAGGGTACTTTCTTATGAGTCTGAGCCTACAAATGCTAGGAACTGGCAATGCTTTTGCAAAAAACTTTTTTAACAATAACGCCCTGCTACTAGCTGATGATTATACCCTACTGATTGATTGCGGGATTACTGCCCCACTTGCCATACATACCATCGGGAAATCCTTCCGTGACGTAAACGCTACTCTAATTACGCATATTCATGCGGACCATGTTGGAGGTCTGGAAGAGCTAGCACTTACACTAAAGCACGTATACGGGAAAACTATGAGATTACATTTACCTGAGACGCTTGTTGAGCCACTTTGGAACAACACCTTAAAGGGTGGATTATATCAAAAAGATGCAGTAGCCTCCCTGACCGATATCTTCGAGGTTAAACCTATGAAACCCGGAATTACGTACAAGCTCGCTCCTTCTCTTACGCTCGAGATCATACATACGCCGCATATTCCTGGCAAAGATAGCTATTCCCTTCTAATAAATAATGAGATTTTCTACAGCGCGGACATGACTTTTCAGCCGGATCTACTTATACGCCTTGTCCGTGAGCACGGCATCCGTATGATTCTGCATGACTGTCAGCTTGGTGGATCAGGTGTTGTTCACACCACACTGGAGGAGTTAATGTCTTTACCTGAAGATGTTCGACGTATCATCAAGCTCATGCATTATAGCGATGAACAACCTCAATTCGTCGGACTTACTGGAGAGATGGAGTTTATTGAGCAGCATGTAATTTATAAACTCTGATTATGATTAAAAAAAGACCGTACATTGACGTCCGATGACGTATGTACGGTCTTTACCTTTAGAACTATGAGAAACTCGGAAGATTATCCAAATTGTTGGTTGGATCCCCATCCGCGTCACCGCGAATATAAGTTCCTCCGTCTTTACCTTTAAAAGCATTCACTCCGGCAATATTTCCGGCCTGTACTTCTTGAAGCGCTTGGTCATACGCCAGGACACGTCCTGTAGAGGTCTGGAAACTGGTTAAATCTCCGTCTCCATTTTTCTGTACAGCTACGAAACTTTCGCGTTCGTTATTTGGCACTTCAGCTCGCCCCTTGCACTTGGATTTGCCATCATATGGCACATCCTAGCTTGCTTCATGGAACGGTAAATTATGTGCACTATTTTTAAAGAGTTTTCTGCATCCGTACATGTAGAATACCTGCGTCATAAAAAGGTTCCGTAGAAATCACTTCATATCCTAGCTTCTTGTAGAAATTCTCAGCTTGGCACTGTGCATCAAGAATCGAAGCTTCCAGTCCAAGCTCCCGAGCAAGCTCTTCCATAGCTAGCAACAGAACACGTCCGTATCCTTTGACTCGATAATCTTTCAGTACGGCGATACGCTGCATTTTGGCTGTACCTGCTTTGTAATAAATCAATCTTCCCGTAGCCACAGGTACACCTTCATCTATAATTAGAATATGGTGCGCATTCGGACCGATAACATCGTATTCATCAATTTCTTCCTCAGCTGGTACCATTTGTTCCTCTACAAATACTTTGGTACGAATATCCAGCCCCATTTGAAGCTGTTCCTCTGTAGTTACCCGTAAGATTTCTGCCGCCATGTTAGTCCCAAACTCCTCTCTCTATGTATCCAACGATAGTTGTCTATTATATAAAAATTCGACTAGAAAGAAAAGCCTGAGCATGAGAAATCATCTTCTACGCTGCTCTAATCTGCAGAATATACTTCTTCAGGAATCGAACGATTGTATGTGTCTTGCATCACTGGTGACAATGGAGGGTACTGACCTTTTGGCTTTCCATCTAGGTTGGTCATTTCTTTGATTTCCATGACTTTTGTTGGCTTCGCCTCGGAACATCCTCCCAAAACCATCAGTAACAGCAGACAAACGCCGACTTCCCATTTCAAAAATTTAGGCATGGTTTTACTCCTTTCACCGTTCAACTGTGTTTATTCTCATTACAGCTTTGACGGTTCATGAGTTTTATAAACCATTGGATCACTTCATTGCCCGATTCTAACCCTTATAGATTCACATTTCCAACGGCATGGACCATGTACATCATTCCTGCCAGAAAGCCAGCTAATACAAAATAAGCGATACCGTATTTCCAGCGTGAGCTAGCCGGCACATCGTAATACTTATCGTTCTCGTAGACCGAATAGCTAATATCACAATTCATCTTAAGATGAAGCCCATTCTCTAAGGTCACAGGCTCTAGCTGCGAGATACGTACCTTTTCAATGATGCATTGTTGCGGAAGCGTAGCTCTACCAATGTAGTTCAGTTGATCCCATCTCACCCCTACATACTGCTGTCTTTCCAAATCACTGTAAGTAGTAAAAGGTAAATCTCTTCTATGCTCTGGTCCTGGAATCATGTAGCCTGCATCTCTAAGTGGCTCTACTGGAATTAAGAAACTCTTCGTTACAGAATAAAGGCGATTGTTAGTGCGTCTCTTCACATATTTGTTATACAGATCGTAAGCAAATAACGCCCAAATAATAAAGAACAAGATCGAACGCATATAGATGATGATGGCTAAACCACCCACGAGCCCCACAAGCCACAGCCAGCGCGTCACCGCGGTTGCAATACGGCCACCGTCAAGCGGGTGAATCGGCAGCAGATTGATCAGATTAAGTAAAAAACCTATGTAAGCCAAGGAATAGAGAAGTGGACTATCCATGTAATAAGCCGCCCCAAAAACGGCTGTAGCCCCAATGGTTCCTAAGATCGGACCTCCAAAAGCAATATAAGCTTCCGTCTGGGCATCCAGCGGCTGTTTTTTCATTGTAATTAAAGCTCCCAAAAACGGTATAAATAGTGGAGCGCTGACTGGAAGCCCGATCCGTTTCGCTGCTATTACATGTCCTAATTCATGGACTAGCAAGAGCAGGACAAAGCCCACGGCAAACCCCCACGGGTAAATCAAAGCATAAGCCCATATTGAAATCATCATTGATATTAACGGCCCGGCAATTTTACCTATTTTCAGAAGAGACAAAATCGCCTTTCCTTTAAACAGGAGCATCGCCGCCCCGCCCCCCAACCATTTCCATGGCGTGGAAGAATTCTTTTTCTGCTCATTTTGCGGCAAGATCTCAAGCTCCTTTTTCTTTCAATTTTTATCTAACTGCTGTACATTACCCTCCATTTTATCATAAGTGCTTAAGGAGTATTTCCATAAAAAAGCACTCGGCTAAGTATACGACGCAACTTTTAGAATCGTTTCAAGGTCAAACAAACAGATAATGGATAATTTTCACTATTATTTAAGGGAAGAAAGTGATTCCGCTCCAATACACAACCACCACCTCACACAAAATAACCCAAATTTTATGGTTACCTTATGGGCTAACGCCGTGAACGTTATAGGCTACGAACCATAAACTGTTATCAGGGTTATTCAATTGAGGAGGTTATTTATGGATACAAATGCAAATTTACATCAACAGGTCAGTTGGAATTGTATGAACAAATACGTTGGTATTACAACGACTGACGGTCAGTCCTTTGATGGCTTTATTGCCCATGTAGATCAAAACTATGTTACTCTTGCGGTTCCTAGCAACGAAATGGTAGAACGTTTAAACGGAATGCCTACACACGAATCGGCGTATAGACAATTTGGTTTCCGGCCTGGCTTTTTCCCAAGACGTCGCTTCTTTCCACGACGCATCCCTTTTTTCGGTATAAGCGATATATTTCTACTCCCGTTCTTTATCTGACGTGGCTCATGGGGATGGAGCGGCATCCCCTTTTCTTATTATTTTAAAGACTATGTAAACTATCATCCCTATAGATTGTAAAAAAAGAATTGCCATCCTACTCTATCGTATGGTATTATGAAATTCGTCGCAGGACGGTAGCTCAGCGGGAGAGCACTATCTTGACAGGGTAGGGGTCATGGGTTCGAACCCCATCCGTCCTATATCGAAAAGCCTTGAATTTCAAGGCTTTTTTTGTTTTCTATTCACTTATCATTCTATTAAAAACCCCTGTGATACGAATTTGATACGAATTGCGATTACTTTTCGTATCAGTTCATCTGATCCTCTGGGAAATATCATCGCTTCTACCCTTCAACCAATTCCTAAATACCGCTTTACTGGTATATAATTCCCTTCCCACTTTTGCAACATGAAATACGTGGAAGCCTGTTTACAATCCTTTCAATTCTATCGCTGTCCATGCCATCTTCAGGCTCATGGAATCAGAACCAAAAGAGAAAGAAGCCGCTACTGAAAGCAGCAGCAATATTCCTAGGAGTAAAAACAGACCGAAATACGATTACCCTCTTAAATTAGGGATAACAGCTGTTTTATCATCTAGCTTTCTATTTTTTTCATACGTTGACACTAGCTTCTCAACTACAAAATCTAGCTGCTTATCAAGAGATTAGATATCGGAATAATATGAAAAATCAATATATAGCCTTGCAGCTTGTCCCCAGGTTCCATCACAGCATGTCGAATATCCAGCACTTTAACGGCTGCATAATTCCATGCGGCAATATGATCTTCCAGCTTCATCTTGCATTTCACTCCGATCCGTTACACAATCTATTTAAGTTAATTACATCTTAAACAATGATAATGATTATCAATTAGTATTAGGCAGCTCTTCTATTTTGTCAATCGCTGTTTAATATCGTGCTTGCTGATAGCTTCGCATAAACTTCGAAAAGTCAAAAATAACATCGCCATGAATCTATAAACAACCACGAAAACCACTGGTCTAAGGTGTCCCCAACCTTTCCAATAACCTTCTTTGATGACATCAAATTCGCACAGCGTTGATTTCCATTCTTCTGGAACCGTTTATCTCTCCTTATGGGGTCTCATCCCTATGATTCCTTATCTAAACGTTACTTGAACTAAACAGGAACAACCTCTCAACATTGCATCTCCTATAATTTAGCATTAATATAAAATAATGAGACTTACTGAAAATCGTTAATGAGTATCGTTTTGAGGATTATTGCATTTTCGCAAACTCACTAAGGAGTAGGAGTGTTTTTTATATGTTATAGGGGAAAACGAATATTGGGACCAATGACTGAAGCTGATGCTCTACGTGAATGGTTTACTCTTTCCGGTACAGTGAAGGACATTTATATTATTGAGGTTGATGAGAACAATAAAGTAAGGCGCCAGATTGGACCCACAAAGAAGAAAAAAAAATAAGCATAGCCTGCAGCAACCTACTATAACTTGATTGAAAAAGAGATAAAACGTAAAAAAGCCCCACCGACCTTTATTGGTTGATGGGGTGTTTTATTAAAATGGAAATTTAGTAAGCGAGAATATTAAGAGTACCATCCCAACAATCGAAGACAGAGCAGCCATTTTATCTTTAGTTTTAAAATAGGTAGCTCCTCCATTAAAAATCAGAGCTCCACACATCCCCATCATTGTCCAAGACATGATCACTTGATCCTGACCGCGGAAAAATAGTATTGCCAGAATGATTGTTGCTGTACTAAATAGAATACCGAACAGCCTTAGTGCTTTCAGCAAAAAATCCCCTCCCGAAATATAATGGGCTAATGAATTTGCAGCTTACTCGATATCACAAGAAAAAATGTAGCCAATGGGCCACAAAGCAAAGAAATTAAAAACCAGTTTAATCCACTCCTATTTTTACCTTGTGCTAAGCCAGCATTTATTAATGCTAATGTACCCCATCCAACAAAATACCCATTATCCATCACGCACACGACCTTTCAACATCATTTTATAGGAATACGAATATCCAATATAATGGTTTCATCATTACATAGATTACTATTCCTATATCTGGTAGAATTAATTAGTATTTACTATCAGATTTAGGGGGATATGAGATTGAAAATAAAGGCTTTTTTATGTATCGTTGCAACTATTGTGCTTCTTACAGGATGTGGTAGTTCCAAAACAAATTCAGAGGAAAAGAATACAACATCTACAGAAGTTACTCAGTCTGAAGCAACAGCTGACTCTTCAAAAACAGCTGCTGCAACACCAGTGCCAGAGAAGAAACTTTCAGAATCCGAGAAATTAGCTCTCGATTATGTGGAAATTTTCCTGAATGGTTCAGATATCGAAACGAAAAAGAAGTTCGTATCCGAAAATATACTTCCTGATGTACAACCAATTTTTCAAATGGCTGAATCTACCGAGACACCTGAGAATAACAAACTTAAGAACGCTTCAGTAATAGAATCAGCTGATTATACTGACAAGGATGGTGGAAAAGACAAAATCGTCCTAATTCAAGGTGAAAAGTCGTCCTCCAATAGTGAACTTATAATTTTTATTAAGGATGATAAAATTGGTTGGGGATATTCGTCTAATGATAAGAATAAAGAACCCTTTAACGAAATGAGAAAATTCTTCAAAGAGCCTGTAAAAAACACATCTGATTCAGGTACAACTGAACAGTCTCCTGAAGCGACACTTAAAGAAATTAGTAATTTTGTCATTTCAGATATTTGGAATGTTGGATTTGTTGATATCAGTTGGTATGCAAGTTCAGGTACTAGCTCTACAGGTGAAGCCATAGATATAGATTTTACAATTGAACAATTAGGAAAAGCGATGAGTAAAAAATTAGAATACGATAATTACATCAACAACCTGGATGCAAAATACGATTCAATTAAAAACATCTGGTCTAAGCTCTCTGGTGAGATTGATCGTATGTACAAGCAAATCCAAGATACTCCTCCTATAGCAAATGATGCTACCACTAAATTAGATACAGGAATATTCAATCAGTACCAGGATGCTTTTAGTGATGAGGTAGATAAATTATCCAATTCTTAGATTAAAATAAATCCCTGCCAACCCCTCAGGTTGCAGGGATTTGTTATACTTGCTGAGATTTCAACAACTACTTTATTCTTGTGGCAATAAGCTGGATCGTTTCATCAGAGTCTTTTACAAGACATTTCAAAGTAATGCCCAGGGCAAGTGAAAATAAAGAGATCATAAAACAAATGACTGTAATCATTGCTCCTCTTAAGTCATTTGTGAAATTATAACGCAAGATTTCTGAGAAGCTGCTAGTAGAAAAGAAAATTATAGTCAAAATAAAAAACAATCCAAAAACACAAAATAAAATGTTTGATATTTTATTAACTCTTTCAAAATAGCTCATATATTCAACTCCTCTGATCAAGATAATAATCCACCAAGACATAAATGGAACCGGCAATACCAAAAAGGATAATGGCTATACTACTATTCAAATGATATTCCTGTATAAAGCGTTCATCGTATGCCTTGTAAAAGAAAACATATCCCCCGATACCACTCAGAAGCAATATCATTATGCGGCTAATCAAAGGATTTGCAATCATTTGAACAACCCAAGAGAAAGGAAAAATTATAATTGGGTAAAGAACGGCTGAAAAAAGAAATGCTAAGAAAATAAAAACAAATCCTATATTTTGAAACCCGTAATATTCAGTCGTACTGATCTTATTTCCTTCCAAGAGCTCTAATCCAAAAGAGGCCAACGTGAACAGAATCGTCGAAACAAACCATAACATGATATGCTTAACTACACGCAAAGTAATCCCACCAATTTTATGCTTTATATATCAGCCATTTTATTCATAAGTTCTATTGTTAAATCTGCTTCCAATAATCATTTAGCACTTGGTTCTATTGAAGTTAAAAAAGGTTTTTGCCCTATTCTACTATTATAGGAAACAAAGTACTCCTCATTTATATTAATCAACTTAAATATTCCTTTTGGGATTGTGACTGTAGTTTGATCACCGCTCATATTTTGTACTACTATTTCTCTTTTATTTACTGACACTACATTAACAACAGCTGCAGTACTTGCCATCAAAAGGTACCATATTATAAATAAAAAAATGATCAAAGGAAGAAATGAGAAGATTTTACGATTATTCATATCTATCACCTCAGAGTAAGGATCATCTAATGCCATTGCCGAACAATTCTTGTATGTATTTTCCCGACATATATTCTCTAAATTCTTTATCTAATAAGTATATTTCATCTTGTTTTATCCACTGGTAGTTAAAAACAGTTCCACAGTCCTCTCCTTCACCCTCTCCAGTGAATCTCCACTTTTCAGGTAATCTTGTTTCTGGAATCAGAAGGTAGTCATGTCTTTCAACATTTGCATCTATATAATCCTTATAATAATATTGTGTTCCTATTTTCTTTACTAATTTAAATTGTTTAAGTCCACTTTCTTCTTGAATTTCCCTGAATAAGGCTTCTTCTTCTGTTTCCCCGGCATCGACATTACCACCTACTAATCTAAAGGGTACTTCTGGTACATTAAGATAAACTAATAAGGTCTTTTCTCCAACTTCATTGTCTTGCAAAATAAATCCGTATACCTTCTTTCTAATCGGTTTCCCTATCTTCATCGTGTCCCCCTATTTAGCTTCTTATAAACGAAAATAAAAAAGTATTTGATCATTGATCAAATACTTGCTCAGTCGTACGGTGTTATGAATATATGCTCCCTTGTGGTCATCTACGTTTACGCCATTCGAAAATCCCATAAATTCACTTTATTGTATTCTGAAAACCTAAATTAAACAAGAGTAACTCTTTAATTCTCACCGCTGATCAAAATAGCACTCCGCTTCTGTTTAGCACATTACAATCTATTGTGCATTTTATATAGAGAAGCTTAATAGAAAGGGGTGGATCAGAATGGCAACTCGTCAACCTGATTTGGTATTGATCACTTGGAGCAGAAATCCTTTGGTTCGTGGCTCTGCACGTAGGATTATTTCTGTCCGCATCATTGGAAATGCTGAGCCTTGTCGACCTAGCTTAAGACCCAACGGGCTACTTGACACCGCCTTAGCTTGTTTATTAGATAATGACATTGGTTTTAAAGTTGTGTTTCGTAAAAAAACTTCAAGGATTAGCGGCTATTTGCTGTTACAACGCCATTAATATTTTCAGAGGGCAGCTAAGTTGCTGCTCTTTTTTAACGTTGAATAGAACCTGAATCTGATCGAAATTAGGTGAGTCCATGAACTTACAAGATGTAAAGAAGAGCTATGATTTAATCGTAAGCTTAGGTATGTCTTGTGCTCCTGCTATAAATATGCAAAGAAATAACTTGAGAACATTCTCCATGCCTCTCGACTGGATGATTTCTTATTCATTAACTGATGTAAACAGACTTTATAAAAATAGATTTCAGAATTTCATGGAGTTAACAAATCTGAAAATGCTCGAAGAGACACATTTTTTTCTAGAGGATGGAGTGCCCGCTTATCCTAATGGAAACAAGAAATACGTTAGTGAAATCGTATTTTATTCAGGATACCTTTTATAACATTATCTCGGTACATGATTTTCCTATCACCTTAGGTAAACATTGGTCTACGACCTATCCATCTTATAAAGCAAAGCTGGATTTACGAATTAAGAGATTTTGGGACAAATTACTACGCAGTAAAAAAATTCTATTCATTAGATGGTTCGCCACATACGAACAGGCTGTAGAGCTACAAGCGATTTTGTCTGATATATTAAAGCCGAACGAATTCACTGTCCTTATCCTTTATCCCGTTCGTGAATTAACATCAGTACGAGAAATCCATTGGAATATTAATCATATTTGTGTGTTAGAATTTCCTGATGATATGAACGATTATGATAGCTGGGATTATATTTTGAAAGATATACAAATAACGAGCGATTAATTTATCTCTTATTAAAAAATGACCCTCTCATGGGTCATTAATGTTGACGGCTTCGGTCAATCAAATGATTAATCATTTCTTGCGCAGCAAAAACATATGGATTCAGATATAACCTACTGATACCTACAAATATAGCAATAGGGTTACTGACTCCAAAATCGCTTTGGCTCCAAAGTGATTTTGGATTTGTAAGTTCAGGCTCTACAAGATCATACTTTTCCATCAGCCTTTCCTTTGTTCCACTATCCATTACAGCTCCGTTTCCTTTATCCGCAAAGACTGCTCCTGATGAAAAACACGCCATGATCAGAACAAAGGAAAAAATGAGTATTGCTAGTTTCTTTTTACACATAATACAGCTCCTAATTCTTTCTATGGTCTACACTAAACTCTAAACCTTGTACCAACTCAAATATTTCTCGGGTAATCGCAGGAAATCTATGTATTCGACATTCTTGATCAGTTCTAGATCATATTCTATAAAAATAATGGGATAAAAAGTATTAAATTCTATAATACACCTTTCTCCATATAAAAACAAAAGCACCCCACAGCTATAATTAGTAGGGTACTTTTGAATAATTCTCCATATTTACAATACCAACATCCCAATAAATATTCTATGGGGTTGGAGTTCCGCCATTGGCATTTAGCGTTTCGCCACTAATATAGCTCGATTCCTGGCTAGCAAGAAATACATAAGCCGGAGCCATCTCTGCAGGCTGTCCCGGACGGCCTAGTGGTGTGCTCGCACCGAACTCCTTCAGCACTTCCTCTGGTTGCCCACCCACCACCTGAAGAGGTGTCCATACGGGACCTGGCGCCACTACATTGACTCGAATCCCCTTACCAGCGACTTGCTGAGCGAGAGATTTACTGAATGTATTGATCGCAGCCTTGGTCGTCGCGTAGTCCAACAGGATGGGCGAAGGGTTATAGGCTTGAATGGAAGAAGTGTTGATGATGGCGCTACCCGGTTGCATATGTTTCACTGCCGCTTTACACAGCCAGAACATAGCATATACGTTCGTTTTAAAGGTATCGTCAAAATGCTTCGTAGTAAGATCAGCAATATCGGGGACGAATTGCTGTTTGCCCGCTACATTGGCTAAAATATCAATCCCACCCAGCTGCTTGACCGCAGTATCGACGAGCTGTTCACAGTACTCCTCGTCCTTAAGATCACCTGGGATGGCGATTGCGGTTCGTCCTGCTTCCTGCACCAGCTTGAGAACCTGCTTTGCATCTTCTTCTTCCTCCGGCATGTAGGATAAGACAACATCTGCGCCTTCACGAGCAAAAGCAATCGCAACAGCTCGGCCTATCCCGCTGTCTGCCCCTGTAACAATCGCTTTTCGTCCAGTCAGACGTCCGGTGCCTTGATAGGTATCTTCACCTGTATCAGGCACGGGATTCATCTTCTTCTGAAGCCCCGGCTCTTGTTGCTGCTGTTGAAATTCAGGTCCTGCCTTGGTGTACTGAGTGGTAGGATCTTGCATCGTATATTGGTTAGACATCGATCAATTCCTCCTTTATTTTTAGAAAACCATTTTTTATTTAACGAACTCTTTTTTATGTAAACACAACAGTACACCGCTAAACATACCTCATCGATAGCATAGTCCTGAATATTTCCACAAAAAATACCCCAACTACCTGTTAAGGTAGCTAGGGTATCTCATACTTTAAGTATCATTAATCATTTAATGGCCTTAAATTTCCTCTGACCTGTCTGGAACCGACTCATAACGAGTACGTATTTCACGATTTTTAGCGTAGATGTATAAATCTAAAGCCACTATTCCTCTACGTGCCAATTTTACTAGCAGGACGAAGAAGTAGATTCCCAAGCCAATTGATATCAACCAAATTAAAAAGAACAAAACACCTACTCCCCCTCCGAAAAAAAGACCTGTGTGTTCCATACGATTTATCCGCTCCTTAAGCAATTTTCATTTTTTATCAGTCTATATTGCGTAAGCTTAAATAAATATATGGAAACTCACACATGAATCGGGACACCCTCCATACAGTTTCGCGTATACATTACATAAAGGAGTGATAAATCATGGGCTTTTTTATTTTCCTCTTTGTTCTGTTAGCGCTACTTAACATCTTTTTCCCACGATTCGGATGGTACATGAGATATGGATGGATGGTCAAAGGTGACGTTGAGCCGAGTGAGGCTTATTTATTAATGACCCGCGTCAGCAGTATAGTGGTACTTATTGTCCTCTTTTTTATCTGGTCTAGTTTCTGACTTATCCTAACGCTCTTAATACATCCTCAATCTTACGCTGATGCGACAATACGCCGTAATTCATCCAGGCCATGAAATCCACCTCATATACGCAGCCGTTACGGACAGCAGGTAAGTTGCGCCAGAGTTGTGTATCCAGCAGTTCCCGTCCTCCCCCTTCAAGCCGATCAAAGGTAATAAACAAATGATCCGCAGTCAGATTAGCAAGCTCTTCTTTAGTCAGGTTTACCCGATTCTTTCCACGGGTCAACTTCCGAACCAAGCTATGGGGTTGCAAGCCCAAATCATGATGAAGCACGCTTCCTGTATACCCCAAATGCTCACATCCATAGAGAGTGATTCCGTAGACTGAGATTCTTAAACAAGCTATGGTCTGACTATGGACGGAACGGGTAAGCAGCTGCTTGGCTTGCTGTGCCTGATGCTCATAATTGTCGATCACTTCCTGGACACGTTCCGTTCTGCCAAAGACTGCTGCTGCGGAATACAATGTGGCACGCCAATCCTCTTGATGAACAGGCAGCTTGAACAACGGAGCGATCCGGCTGCACTCCTCCAGATGCCAACGATGAAAGCCATTATCCAGCAAGATCAATTCGGGTGTATACCGGGAGAGCTCCTGCCAATTACGAGTCGAAATATCTACCTCAGGCACATTGTGGAGAGCCAAGTACTCTTGTTTCCCCCACTCGGCGTGAGAATATTGCGCCACAGGCGTAATATCCAGAGCCAATAGATAATCTTCCAAAAAAGGAGCAAACACCCTCAATCCATCCTGATGGAAGCTTCTGTATTGGCCTGGAGTAACACCCACCGATCTTTTAAAACGCCGATTAAAATAATACTCATTACTATATCCGACGGATACCGCGATATCATGCATACGGTCATTCGTCAGCAGTAGCTGCTGCTGCGCTCTTTCGATACGAAGCCCGTTCAAATGCTCCAAGGGAACCCTCCCTGTCACCTCTTTAAATGTTTGTGTGTACCGCGCACGTGTAATACCTGCAACTTCAGCCAACTGATCGACGGTTACGGCTTGGTTATAATGCTCCTCCATATAGTGAATGGAACGCTGTATTGCCTCATGATCACCCGTGACCTGAACGAAAGAGGAATTTGCACGCATGATTAGCAGTAGCAGCTCCTGAAAGCGCGTATGGCCTGCGAACCATTCGATCTCATCTGTGCTTCTACGGCTATGGTAGATAGCCTCTAGCAGTAATTTACATTGTGAAAAGGGTCTACAGCTTAACAAACCAGATCGAAGGATGTCCTCTTTAGTCCTTCCTTCTATTTCACTCTGCCTGTTTGCCCCGGTTTCGATGATTTCAAAAGTAAGCCGATAAAAGCTAAGCCCCCGCTCCTCGGCATTGATTTTGCTTAATAACCCTGGTTCGAACAAGAACCCAGTACCTTTTTCCAGTGGAAACTGCCTCAACTCAGCCTCAACATATCCCTGTCCTTCCGATACAATGAGTAGCGTATGATCCTGAAACACCTCACTCTGTCCGCTTCCTGACAGGGATTGGGTTTCTATATTTATCAAGCTATAGAATAGCTTCCTTCTATTGCTGTCTTGCAAATCTTTTGCCATTCTCCCGCCCCCAATTGAGAACCATTTTCATTCACTTCAGTGTAAAACAAAAAAGAAGGTCTATCAAGGGTGCTGATAGACCTTCTTTTTGCTATTCCTTCAAGGCGGCTGCCATTTATTTCACCATAGCTTCCAGCAGGTCATCAAGCTTCATCGAATTGGCCGTGATGGCACCAGTCTGCCAGTGGGAACGTTCCATTCTATAAACATTCCCGTTCTTCACTGCAGGTAGGCTCTTCCACAGCGGCCCATCAAGAATTTGGATCGCTTCCTGATTCCCTTCAGTATCCCAGCCCCCGTTGTCAGGGAATACGATGATATGATCCGCTTCGAGCTGAGGAATAAGTTCTTCGGAAATAATAGATTGATATTCGGTCATTTCTGCAGCCATAGGTACGGGTGTCAGACCAAATTGAGAATAAATCACACCGATAAAACGGTTTTTAACACCGAACAAAGCAAAGGTCTTATCCGCTACGTTGAGCCGGATCACTGCTACTTTATCTTGCCCCAGAGCCTGTTGCAGTTTAGCTTTTCCATCTGCCACTTTCTGATCATACTCGGCGAGCACAGCCTCAGCCTTCTCCGGAATACCGAGCGCATCTGCAATCGCTGTAAGCACTTGTCTTGAGTCCTGCAGCGCCGCCTCAGGGAGACGATACGTTGGTGCTATCTTGGAATATTGTTCATACCTCGCCGCATCCGCGCCTCCGTCCGCAATAATCAAGTCAGGATCTTTCTCCAACAACGCTTCCAAGCTTCCGGTGATATCAAATTCTGGCACATCGAGATTTAAGTAATCCTGTTTGCCCCAGCTTGGATGATACCACTGAACCACCGGGGTAATCCCCAATGCCTTCAAATAATCTTCAAGGTAAATCCCGGCCACCCGTTTAGGGTTGACTGGAATCTCAACATCTCCGAATTCCCCTGTAATCGTCCGAGTTGCAACCTCTTCCGAAGCATTTCCACTTTCTTCGCTCGGTGTGCTGCTAGCTGAGGTTGATTCCTCTGCATTCTCTGTTTTAGCAACATTATCTTTCGTAGTATTGCTATTCGTTCCGCATGCCGCCAGCGCGGTCAATGCCATAATAAGTACTGCTGACCATAAAAACTTCCGACCCCATCTTACCATTATCCCTTCACTCCAATGCTATATTTTCATTGATTATCATTCTCAATAATCATTATCACAATAGTAGCATGACTTTTATAGCTTTCAATGCACTTTCTCTGCAAAAATCTTATACAAACTATTAACTAGTTTCTTCCCTTCTTCACAAATTTCTTATTATTTACGATTGATTTATACAATGCTTTCGCTTACAATAAACTCATAAACGCGCGTTTATGAAAAGAGGGGAAACATGCGCAGCGAAGATATAGCTAAGTTGGCCGGGGTTTCCCGAAGTACGGTATCCCGCGTGATCAACAATTATTCCAACGTCCCTGAAGAAACCCGGGCCAAAGTGCTGCGGGTGATTGAGCAACATCAGTACGAACCGAACAGCTTTGCAAGGGCTTTAGCCGGTAAGAAGACCGATACGATCGGACTCTTCGCCATCAGTATGAACGAGAAGGAGAATACTACCCGAATTTATCAGAACAATTACTTTGCTCCATTCGTTGATGCCGTAGTCGACACCTCGAATGCCCGCGGATGTTATGTACTGATTCATACGGTTTACTCTCCCGACGATTTCATCAAGGTAAAGCAAGCTTTTCTTCAAAAACGGATTGACGGCGGTATCATTGTCGGCACTCAGAAGGATATTAATATCGTCCGAGAAATGGTAGGGCTCGACTCTCCTCTCGTATTAATTGATTATGATATTTCTGAGATTATGTCGGAGCATCTTGACCGCAATCATCTGGCCATTGTGAACTCCAAAGATTACGAGGGCACCACAGAAGCGATTGAATATTTGATCTCTCTGGGTCATCAAGAGATTGGCATCATCTGTGGGCAAATGAATACGTACTCTGGACGAGAGCGTTATACGGCTTATGAAGATACGCTGAAGAAACATGGCCTGCCTGTAAATGAGAGATTTATTCTGAAAGGTGATTTTCTGAAAGAGACTGCTTACGAAGAGGTTAAGAAGCTCCTTGCTTCTGGAGATCCTTTGCCAACGGCATTCTTCTCCTCCAACGATGATATGGCTATATCAGCGATGGAAGCGTTCTCCGAACACGGAATCATTGTCCCTGAAGATCTCTCCATGGTCGGATTTGATGACATTCAGCTAGCATCCCGTATTCAGCCTAAGCTGACCTCTGTACGCTTGCCGATCTATGAAATGTCTAAGGCTGCAGTGGAAAAAGTAATCGAGCTGTGTGATTCACAGCAGCCGACGTTTAGCACGATCAGCTTTCCAGCTCGTTTAGTGGAGAGAGATTCCTGTCAACCGCCGAAGAAATAGCTTAAGATCAATCCTTCGCTGAAGAAATCTACATATTTTTCCGTGAAGCTGCTATTTGATTCGGTATCGAAACTACTGCTTTAATTGTCCTGCTTAAAAGCATTGAAAAAACTCCCTTCCCTCGAGGGAATTTTTTCTGAAACTTATAAACGCGCGTTCACAATCGAAAGGAGACTTTCTCACATGAAATTCGGAACCTTTGACGACACTCGAAAAGAGTATGTAATTAACACACCTAAAACCCCTTACCCTTGGATTAACTATCTTGGTAATGAGCAATTTTTCGGACTTATTTCCAATACAGCTGGTGGCTACACCTTCTATAGAGATGCTCGTCTCAGAAGATTGACCCGTTACCGTTATAACAATATCCCACTGGATACCGGCGGCCGCTACTACTATCTTTATGATGATGGTGATTTCTGGACCCCAGGCTGGATGCCAGTAAAACGTGATCTCGACTTCTACGAATGCCGTCACGGTCTTGGCTACACTTCCATTACTGGCGAACGGAACGGAATTTCTGTGAACCAGCTTGCTTTTGTCCCTATGGGTCATAATGCAGAAGTACATCGTCTTGTAGTGAAGAACACGGGCTCTGCTAAAAAATCCGTGAAACTGTTCTCTTTTGCAGAGTTCTGTCTCTGGAATGCACAAGATGATATGACTAACTTCCAACGCAATCTCAGCACCGGTGAGGTTGAAGTGAAGGATTCCGTTATCTATCACAAAACTGAATATCGTGAGCGCAGAAATCACTATGCTTTCTACTCCGTAAATAAAGAAATCGCTGGTTTCGATACTGATCGTGAAGCTTTCGTAGGGATGTACAACGGTCTGGAAAGCCCACAAGCTGTAGTTGCAGGTGAACCTACTAACTCCGTAGCTAGCGGCTGGTCCCCTATCGGATCACACGCACTTAACATTACGCTTGAACCAGGTGAAGAACAAAGCTTCATCTTTGTACTCGGCTACATCGAGAACCCTGAAGAAGATAAATGGGAATCCCTGAATGTAATCAACAAAAAACCAGCAGAAGCTATGATCGCACAATTTGCTACAGATGCTCAAGTAGATGCTGCACTCGCTGCACTTGCTGCTCACTGGGATAACCTGCTGTCTAAATATCAAATCCAAAGCGGTGACGAGAAACTGGATCGCATGGTTAACATCTGGAATCCATATCAATGTATGGTTACCTTCAACATGTCCCGTTCTGCTTCCTACTTTGAATCCGGTATTGGCCGTGGTATGGGCTTCCGTGATTCTAACCAAGACTTGCTCGGATTTGTTCATCAAATTCCTGAACGTGCTAAAGAACGTATTCTCGATATTGCGGCTACACAATTTGAAGATGGCAGTGCCTATCACCAATACCAACCACTCACTAAAAAAGGGAACAACGAAGTCGGCACCGGCTTTAACGATGATCCGCTTTGGTTGATCCTAGGAACGGCTGCTTACATTAAAGAAACTGGCGATACCTCGATTCTTGATGAGCAGGTTCCTTTTGACAGCGATCCGAATAACACCGCTACTCTGTTCGAGCACTTGAAACGTTCCTTCGAGCATGTGACTAACAATCTCGGACCTCACGGCTTGCCACTGATCGGGCGCGCAGACTGGAATGACTGCTTGAACCTCAACTGCTTCTCTACTGAGCCAGGTGAATCTTTCCAAACTACTGCCAACATCGAAGGTCGCGTTGCGGAATCTGTATTTATCGCGGGTCTGTTCGTCTTCGTTGGACCGGACTATGCTGAAATCTGCCGGATGCGCGGACTTAACGATGTAGCTGTGGATGCTGAAGCTAAGATTGACAACATGAAAGAAATCACATTGACGCACGGCTTCGATGGCGATTGGTTCCTGCGTGCTTATGATCACTATGGCGACAAGATCGGTTCCAAAGAAAATGAAGAAGGTAAAATCTTCATCGAACCACAAGGGATCTGCGTAATGGCCGGTATCGGTGTGGAAAATGGTCAAGCTGAAAAAGCTCTATCATCCGTACAAGAGCATTTGGATACTAAATACGGTATCGTATTGCAACAGCCACCGTATTCCAAGTACTATCTGAACCTGGGTGAAATTTCTACGTACCCTCCGGGCTACAAAGAAAATGCCGGTATTTTCTGCCATAATAACCCTTGGATCATGATCGCTGAAACTGTACTTGGACATGGCGACAGAGCGTTTGAAATTTACGCAAAAATTGCTCCTGCTTACCTGGAGGATATCAGCGAAATTCACCGCACAGAGCCTTATGTCTACTCCCAAATGATCGCAGGTAAAGATGCCGTTCGTCACGGGGAAGCTAAAAACTCCTGGTTGACTGGTACTGCTGCATGGAACTATGTAGCCATCACTCAATCGATCCTTGGCATCCAAGCGGATTTCAATGGTCTGAAGATCGATCCTTGTATTCCTACTGAATGGGATAGCTTTGAAATCACACGCGTCTTCCGTGGAGATACTTATGTGATTCAAATCAAGAACCCGAACCATGTATCCAAAGGTGTAGTTAGTCTTACCCTGGATGGCACAGCTGTCGAAGGTAACATCATTGCTCCAGTTGGAGACGGTGCAGTACACCACGTAGTTGTAGAACTGGGTTAAAAAAATCCGCTCAACCGTTCACTTGAACGATTGGGCGGATCTATAATTAACGCTGAATGACTCCTGAACTCTTCAGGGGTCTTTTTTTTACCCTTCCACAACATCTGCTCTTAAATCACTCGCAACCTCAAGCATTCTCGGGATCACAGCTTCATTATTTCCAGAAACGTAAATATCCCCTTGATAATGCCTAAATGGGATTGTAGTATCACCAAAGCTCCACATAAAGAAATCTCCCTCAATAGACATCGTAGTGGCGCCTGCTACTGTATAAACTGATGTATAGGTGAAATCAGGTTTTGATGCGAAATACTGCTTGCACTCTTCTAAAGATATGGTTTGTGTTGAACCTCCATCATTTTGCATAGCTCGTGTAATTCGATAACGTTTGCTCATTGTGATGCCTCCAATATTTTCTGTAAAATGATCAGCTACCTTGTCCCGATCAAATATAGCATACAATAAAGCGTAAATCCCAGCTATCCTAAACCTTAAATTACTTCGCCTGTCCCATAACTCACATACTACCTTCCGGAATCCATACCTTCATTTCACCACTGCCACGATTGCCCCACAAGTAATATGGAACAGCTTTGACCTTAACGGATTGAAGAGGTGCTTTCTCTCTGCTGTAAAGTCCACCACTCCAGCTCTCTTGATCAACACGCAGTCCATCTGCCTCGACAACAACAGCGCCACCAAGCAAAGTCTCATCAAAAGCCGCCGTAAGTTCACCGTCTTCTTTTAAAGAAATAGAGCTTAAAGGCTCACCATTATCGATACTTTCAAGGCAATACACAAGCGGTCCGCGTTGAATCGTTACTTTTTGAGCATCTGCACGCAAATTGGGATGAGCATAAATGCGATGTGCCTCCATTGGGTCATTCACTTCGATTATGTCTCCTGCTCTCCACATTCTCCGAATAACGAGGTATCCCTGCTCGATGTTCTCAGCAGTGTTCAGCGCTTCACCATTGACTCTGATTTCCATTCCTAGACTCCACGATGGAATCCGTAAAGCAATCCCAAACTCCGCTTCCTCTTTCGGATTGATCTTCATCGAGACTATACCTTTCCATGGATAGGTACTTTGTTGTTGAATGGCGACATCCGTTCCGCCCAGCTTTGTTCTCAGCTCACTGCCAATATACAAATTCGTATAGAGTGTATCGCCATGAACCGTGTAAATATATTGATTGAGCGAAGTTAGTAGACGCGCGACATTCGGAGGGCAGCAGGCGCAGCCAAACCAGCCTTGACGTTCAGACTTCACATGATGTTTCTCCGGGTTGCAACTGCATGCCTGAGGCCATACTTCTAGTGGGTTCACATAAAAATAGTGCTTGCCATCCTGTGCCATCGAGCCCAGTACATTGTTGTAAAGCGCCCGCTCCATGACATCGGCATAACGTGCATCCGGTGATATTCTCAGCATACGCTGTGCAAAAAAGATCAACCCAATAGAGGCACAAGTCTCTGCGTACACCGAATCGTTAGGCAGATCATAATCGAAGGTGAACGCCTCCCCTCTATGTGTAGAGCCGATCCCGCCTGTAATGTACATTTGCTTGTTCGTAATGTTATTCCACAGTCTCTCGCATGCTTCACGAAGTGATTCATCTCCAGTAATAGCGGCAAGATCAGCCATAGCAGTATACATATAAACCGCACGTACAGCATGGCCTACAGCCACCTTCTGCTCTCTTACTGGAAGATGACTCTGGTAATATTTTAAATCAAGATCCTCCTTCCGACCTGTGAAAAAATTGATCTTCCCCAGATTATCCCATTGTTCCTTTAAGAAATTCGGCTGTTGACCTCGCTCATTAATAAAAAAGCTGCTGAGCTTCAAATATCGTTCCTCACCTGTCAATCGATACAGCTTAACGAGCGCGAGTTCAATCTCCTGATGCCCATCATAGCCCTGCATTTTGCCTTCTTCCGGTCCAAACACAGAATCGATATGATCAACCATTCGGCACATGATGTCGAGCAGTTTTCTTTTGCCAGTAGCTTCATAATTAGAAACGGCAGCTTCTATGAAATGTCCAGCACAGTACAGCTCATGACAATCGTTCAAATTGGTCCAGCGTTTACCCGGTTCTTTTATCGTAAAATAAGTATTTAAGTATCCATCTTCCTGCTGCGCCTCGCCAACGAGGTCAATCACTTCATCCGCTTGACGCTCTAGCTCAGGATCACGTGTAATGCTTAAGGAATAACCAACAGCCTCCAGCCACTTAGCCACATCACTATCTTGAAATACCCAGCCGTAAAACTCGCCAGTCTTCCGGCCCGCAGCAATCTCAAAATTAGCAATGGCATGACTCGGTTCAGCTCCCAGAGCTCTATCGTGCAATGCCTCATATTGATAGGGGATAACAACGTTCTGGACCAGCCTAATGTATCCGCCCCAGAAATCATCTTGAATGGTAACAGTTTGATCTTTTACAACTTCTTGATCCTGTATAATCTTGTTCATCCTCATCTTCCCCTCAGCCTTATTTCATACTCGCTAATAATAATTATAGGGGGTAGAATAGATTAAAAATACGATCAGAAGCAACCCCTTTTTTGTACTATTTCACACTTTAGAAAGGAGGGATAATTACAAAATGGGCCTTTCATTTATACATTTCGCTGCGCCGCCATTTCCTTATTTTCTAGAATGCAATCGCACGGTTTATCAACCCGGAGATCAGCATCCGAATAGAAGCCATATTGGAATATTTGATCTACTTATTGTAGAACAAGGCTGTCTATTTATCGGGGAGGACCATAATCAATGGGAGGTTTCGGCGGGACATACACTGCTATTGCTGCCCGATCGCTATCATTACTCCGTTAAGCCATGTGATGAGACCACTTCATTTATATGGATTCATTTTCATACCCTTGCAGATTGGTCTAGCTCTGAGGGTGGACCCGTGTATATCAACCGTGAAACACATTTTCGGCAGTTTCTTACTCCTCCGTATACCATTCGAGTGCCACAGTTCGGCCCTCTCCCTGACCCTTTTGAACGGAGTGGACAAGCTGAGATGCTATTACAGCTGTCTACGGGCCGGCGTTCCAGCGCAGTTTGGCAGCAGCAACGGATATTTGAAGAAATGCTGCGGATGATGGATCTGGCACAGCATGATACTTCAGAAAGTCACGCGGTGGAAATTGCAGAGCAGACGGAGACTTATATCCGTAATCATTATGCGGAGCCTCTCTCCAATGCCTCACTAGCGGACGCACTGCATTTTCACTATAACTACCTTACTCGCTGCATGAAACGAGTATATGGGCTGACTCCGATGGAGTATTTGACGGATTACCGTTTGGAACAGGCTAAGCTATTGCTGCTTAAGACTGAGCTTTCTATAGCCGGAATCGCAGAACGTACCGGCTTCGAGAGTGCCGCCTACTTCTCGCGTCGATTTGCTCAGCAGATCGGAATCTCTCCGCTTCGCTTTCGTAAGCGTTACTCCCGTTAAAAACACAAGCAGCACGTCTCCGATTATTGGACACGTGCTCCTTCCTCCATACCGTTACCGTTACATTCATACTTTCATTTCTGACTTGCTTACGCTTAGTTACTTGGTGTCTTTTGAGCGTTAGGAACCGTCTATTCCTCACACACTATGTAATATAAGACTTTTTAACCCTGATTCATAATCAGGTTTTTTTGTTCAACTGCAATTTTTTGGAAGTGACAAGCATATTTATAGACATGCCTTTAATGTGGAGATGTTAAATATGCGGCCATTAAGATACCTTATCATTCTTTTAGGAAGCTTACTCGTTGCTGCGGGAACTAATTTTTTTCTCGTACCATATAAAATCCTGGATGGGGGAATAATAGGGATAGCCCTCATTATTAATTATTTATCCGACGCTAAAATTGGCGTAGCTATAATTCTCTGCAGCTTTCCTATCTTTCTGCTCGCTTGGTTAAAGGAACGCGATATCTTTTACAACAGTGTACTCGGCCTATTGATCTCATCATTTCTGATCGAGCTTCTCGGTCCTTTCCAATATCACTTTCTATATTATTTTGAGTTTGGTTCCATTTCTAGCGCCATTATTGGCGGTTTTTTGATGGGAACGGGACTTGGGATTATGCTGCGGTTTAAAGCAAGTACGGGTGGCACCGATCTGCTCGCTCAATTTATAAAAAGGTATGTCCCGCTGAACCTTGGATTCATCATTTTTTTGACCGACTTTATGATTATCGGCGCGGGAGGACTCCTGATTTCCAAGGAAACCTTCTTCCACTCCATCCTCACGATTATTTCTGGGGGCGTGGCTACGGGTCTATGCACACTTGAGACGAAATAAATGGAAATAAATAAGAATATACACGATCATACGTTCGCATTATAATAAGGAGAAAAAATATAAGGTATCTCTACCTCACCTGGAGCGTGTGAACCTATGAATAAAGAGCGTGTCATTATGCTATCTGATTGCCAAAGCTTCTATGCCTCCGTGGAAAAAGCCTCTAATCCGCAGTACAGCAATAAGCCGCTGATCGTTGCTGGAGACCCAGCTAGACGGAGCGGTATTGTGCTGGCTGCCTGCCCTATAGCCAAATCCTATGGCATTACTACCGCTGAGACGTTGAAGGAAGCGCTGGCAAAATGCCCCGAAGTCATCGTGGTCAGACCACATATGCAGCAATATATCGATGTCTCCTCTCAAATCACAGATATTCTACGTAAGTTTAGCGACCAGGTAGAGCCCTATTCTATCGATGAACAGTTTATTGATGTCAGCGGTAGCCTCAGCTTATTTGGCAGTCCAAGGGAGATCGCTACCGCCATTCAGGATCTAATTCGTAGAAACACAGGTGTGCGTGCGCGCATCGGCATTGGATATTCCAAGGTTACCGCCAAAATGGCTTGCGACCTGTGGGCCAAGAAGAACGCGGATGGTATATTCACCCTCGCTAACGAGGAGCTTCCGAATGTGCTCTGGCCTCTCCCCATTAGCGAGCTGTTCATGGTAGGTCGCCGCATGTCCGCCCATTTCCAAAGCATGGGTATTACGACAATTGGACATTTGGCACAGATGCCGCTAAGCGAGCTAAAATGGCGCATGCGGGAGAAATTTCACAAAAAATGTGATATCGACGCCGAGCTATATTGGCGGATAGCCAATGGCATCGATGACAGCCCCGTGAGCCCAAGCACCTATGAAGTCGCACCCAAGAGTGTCGGGCACCAAATGACGCTGCCAAGGGATTACTATAAGCTGCAAGATATTAAGACCATCATTCTTGAGCTATCTGAGCTTGTATGTAGACGATGCCGCAAATTGAAAGTACATGGTGCAGTCGTGTCTATCGGCTGCCAAGGTGCCAGCTTTGATGACCCCACAGGCTTCTCAAGACAGACTACAATGAGCGATCCTACAAATGCCACCCTGCTGGTATATGAGGCAGCTCTTTCTCTCTTCAAGCTCCACTGGGACGGTCAGCCTGTGCGTAGAATCCACTTAAGCCTGTCCAATCTATCTGACGAAAGCCAGTACCAGCTAACCCTATTTGAGTCTCGCCCTCGCTATCGTGAACTCGAACGGGCGACCGATGCCCTCAAGAATAAATATGGGGAGACGATCATTGGGCGAGCAGCTTCTTTTACAGATGCCGGGCAGCTTAAGGACAGATCTGGAAAGATCGGCGGACACTATAAATAAAAACTATATTAAAATACACACCATATCGTTTATAATGCTATATTGGGGTTGTTATTTTCACGTAGATGAAGCGACAATCGAAATATGTAAACATAGATAATCACATTCCAGAGGAGGACCGGAGAAGTTGGATAGCACGAGCAACACTAACACTACGTATTATGAAATCGTTGATCTCTGTCTTCTTGCTGGCAAGATCATGCTGCAGAATGGTGCAGAAACATCCAGAGTTGAAGATACGATGACACGAATGGCAGGATCTCTCGGGTTCCCAGGAGCACATAGCTATGTGACGCCAACCGTTATTATGTTCACCACAAATAGAATAGAACCTGTTAAGTTATACAGAATTGCGGAGCGAACAACAGATCTGCAGAAGGTATCGGAGGTCAATGACATTTCTCGGCGTCTAAGCGAACGTCAGATTACAGCTGAGGAAGCTCGTGCAAAATTAGGAGAAGTCGATGAAGCCTCACCTGTCTATCCCGTATGGCTGCAGATCTTAGCAGCCGCCCTTACTGGTGCTTGCTTCACCGTTATGTTTAAAGGCAGTTTGTGGGATGCTCTCCCCGCCTTGCCGATTTCCGGACTAGGCTTCGCTGCGGTCATCTATCTGCATCGTTTAGTGCAGACTAAATTCTTCGCAGAGTTTTCTGCTTCCTTCCTGATCGGACTTCTAGCCTTCTGTTCTGTAAAGCTGGGGATAGGTCAAGAGATGGACAAAATCATTATCGGCTCCGTTATGCCTCTAGTACCCGGACTACTCATTACTAATGCCGTTCGTGATCTGATGGCCGGTCATCTGGTCTCAGGCATATCCAAGGGAGCCGATGCCTTTCTAACTGCATTTGCGATCGGTACAGGTATCGGGCTTGTACTATCACTATTTTAATATCCATGTGAAAGAGGTTAGCCCTTCATGATTTTGCAACTTATAACCAGTTTTATCGCCGCGGCAACCTTCTGTATTCTATTTAATGCGCCTAAGCGCTCACTACTACAGTGTGGTTTTGCCGGAATGGTGGGCTGGATGGTGTATGTGCTTCTTAATGTAGAGTTCGGACCTGTTGTAGCTACGTTTGCAGCTAGTGTAATAGTGGGCATCGTCAGTCAATTTTTTGCGCGATCCTTCAAAATGCCGGTTATTATTTTTAGTGTAGGTGGTATTATCCCGCTTGTTCCGGGTGGTCTCGCTTACGATGCTATGCGTAAATTTGTGGAAGAGGACTATACTCTGGCTGTAGAAATCGCTGTTCGGGCATTAATGCTCTCTGGAGCCATTGCAGCTGGACTCGTGCTAAGTGATGTAATTGGACAAATGTTCCGTCGTCGTGCAATCAAATAACAGCATACTTCTTCCAAAAAAAGAAATCGCCTGTTGGTACAATGGTGGTCACCCATCCATCTCCCAAGGAGCGATTTCTTTGTTCATCTCTATGCAAATAACGCTTCAGGGAAGACTAAAGGCGCAGCACCCGGATGAATACTATTGATACTAGTGTTCTTGATCCAGGACAGCCCTACAGTACCCTCACCCGCATGAACAGCCACAGCAGGAATATAGGTCATAATCTCAGTTCGTATGTCAGGCGCCATTGCTTTTATGTCCTCTTCTAGCTTGAGTGCCATCTCTAAATTATTCGAATGCATGATACATACATCACTAACAAGCCCTACATCCTGTTTAAATATCTCCAAAAGCGCTTGTTGCGTTTTCTTCATTGTACGGATTTTCTCCACAACAACGACCTTCCCTTCGTCAAAACGAAGCAGCAAGTTTATACGCAGCAATTGGCTAAGTACAAATTGTGATCCAGAAACACGTCCACTGCGATGAAGCTGTGTCAAGCTTGCAGGAATTAAGTAAAAGGACATATTCTGAATAATATTTTCAATCTTCGCTTTAATTTCTAGTCCAGAAAGACCCTTCTTCTGCCAATGTATACCGCGCATGATCATTTCTCGGATTGGATAAGCGCCAACCTTGGCATCAATTCCAATTACATTAGCCTCCGCTATTTCGGCGCCTTGCATCGAAGCATTGTAAGTGCCACTGAGCTCTGAAGAAAGATGTACAGCAATAATTTCATCGTATACTTCCTTCAACCGTTCGTATAGCTCAATAAACTCACCGATTGGAGGCTGTGAGCTGCCTACCTTTTCATGCTGGCGCATTTTCTCATAGAAGTCATCGATCGTAATATCTATATTCTCTTTATAACATTCGTTGTTAATAATAATCCGTAACGGAATAATATATACATGATTATTCTTAGCGAACTCCGGATCTATGATACTTGTACTGTCGGTTACCCAGGCAATTGATTTCATGGTCATTTGTCACTTCTCTCTCTCATAAAAAGGAATAGTAGAATGAATGAGGAGACAAGGGCCAATAATTTCTGACCAGTGAATCACACGCTCACCCTGAATAATCAACTTAAGAATTGAACAGCGGTTAAGTAATCCGCGTATTCGTAAATTATACAGGATAACAAGCGTTAATATAGGCAAAACAGGCCTTTCAAGCAAATTTCAATCCATTTAATTCAACATTATTCGACATTTTTTCACATTATATATGACGAATATACCTATCCTAATAGAGCCACTTCATGTTATGAAAAAGCTAAACCACAGCAAAAATATCCCTGCCCCCGGCATCTGTCAGTTTTCCAACTTCAACTCATCCATCTGCTTCTGAATCTGAGCGACATCTACTGTTCTTTGAAAACGAACCTCCGAGCGACTGAAGCGATCCTGAGTAATGGAAGCCTGTTCAAGCAAATCGCTAAGCAGCTTGCGTAGCTGTAGCATTTTGTCCCGTTCCGCTAGCGCATCGGCGATCGATTGATCGCTCGGATCAAAATCGTCTGTTCATTCACAGCTCTTTCTAACTCCTGTAAAAGAGCTTCAGGTTGTTCAGCCGGCTCCTCACCCTCTTGAACTTTAACGACTCGCTCCAGCCGCTGCTTTAGCTGCGCGATTTTACGGGTTAGATCACTTCGATTCACTAACGCTTCCGCAAGTTTCAGATCTGGACTCCCCCTATAATTTTCTGATAGCTAGCGAATAAGGCTCGTGTGAAAAGATGCCGTGGTGTTCAGCACAGCTAATCCTCCCAAATCGATGTCTCTAAATGATCTACGAACTTGCGTAATTTACCGGCTAGCTTGCGGTTAATGGTTCCATCCTGATACATTTGCTGCACCTTATCCCGCTGCTCTTGAATGGCTTTCAGCTTCATTTCAAGCTTTTGATCATCAACAAGCCCATCCTTTGTCCAGCCTTTCCCTTGCTCCAGACGAGAAATTAACTGCTCATAACTGCATGCAACCTTCTCGGCTGCACTTCGGTTGTTCTCGTTCTTACAGACATTAATAGCAGCTATAGCAGCATGGGCCATGGCAATTTTCGCTTCTCTAGCACACTCAGCCTGTTGCAGCATTTGTTGGCTAGCTTCCCCTTCATTCTGTCCTGAGAACATTCCCGCAAACAGCCGTCTAATCTCGGTAAACGATATTCTGATTTGTGAATTTAGACTTCTGGCTAGAAAGACCTCACTATGATCCAAGAATTCTCCCAGCTTCTGAGCCACTGAGGCGGGAATCTCATTGTTCTCTAGCAATCGGTTCAGTTCTTTACGTTCAGCTTGCAGACCCACAATCCTCGCTTCAACACCCAGTCGGCGGAAGTTCTCGAGTGCTGGATCATTCGATTGGTCCTCACGGTTTAGACTATAAACCTTTTCTCTAAATTCACTCAAAGCCGGTTGTGCGGATTCCTTACTTTCTTCTGTCATCATACTTTGCAGCATGGTTAAACCGGCAGCAATAACTTTAGACTTGGCCGCCTGCTCGGCTCCTGTCTCACCTGATTCGGCAACTGGCTCTCCTTTACCTGCTAGAATTGGCAAAAAGATACTAGCGATCAGCAGCGACATTAGAATAACGCCTGCGGCGATAAAGATGATTAAATCACGCTCAGGAAATGGCGATCCATCCCCAAGAAAAAAGGGAATCGAGAACGCACCTGCTAAGGTAACCGCTCCACGCACTCCTGAAATCGTGAGGATTAATAGCGACTTAACAGATGATTTCTCCATTTTCCGCAGACGAGATCCTACTAAAGAGAACACATACACCCATACAAACCGTAATACAAACAGCAGCATAGTAATGGCTAATACATAACCCACAACTATAAGATTATCCACGGCCGTATCACGATAGATCACCTCAATAACATCTGGAATAGATAAGCCAAGAATAAGAAAGACCAGCCCATTCAATATATAGAGCATAACAGACCATGTACTAGCGGATACCAGTTGTAGCTTATACTGCGGAGATACGGCACGGTCCTTCTCAACCGCATGAATAATCCCCCCGGCAACCACTGCCAAAATGCCAGATACCCCTATCTCTTCACTGATCAAATAAATAATAAAAGGAGTTAGGATTTGCAGCAGCACATGCACTGTGATATCCTCCATCCCCAGTCTGCGAATAATTACGCTTAGCCGAATCAGAAGAAAAGCCAATAATGCCCCAACGATCAACCCACCTGCAGCTATAATTACAAAGCTAATGGAGGCTTTCGGTAAAGAAAACATACCCGTAACTGCTGCAGCAATGGCAAAGTTAAAGGCAACAAGCCCGGAAGCATCATTCATTAATGATTCGCCCTCTAGAATGCGGTGAATACTCTTAGGAAGATGCACTCTTCCAGCGATTGCGCTGACCGCGACCGCATCTGTAGGTGACAAGATCGCTGCCAGAGCAAATGCAGCTGCTAGCGGGATCGTTGGAATCATCCAGTTGATCGAATATCCAGCAATAAGCACCGTAGCAAAAACCAATCCCAGCGCCAGCATTAATATCGGACCCCGTAAGTTCCATAATTCATTTCTTGGCGTCCGTTTCCCATCATTGAACAAAAGCGGTGCAATAAACAATACGAAAAACAGCTCTGGTTCCAATGTCATATGTATTCCCAAAGGCATTAACACAACCATTACACCCAGACCAATTTGAATTAACGGTATTGGCACAAAGGGAATAAATCGGTTTATGATGTTGGAAATTGCGATAAGGCCCAGTAGGACGAGTACAACTAGAAAAGTCTCCAAACCACATCAACTCCCTTTTTTATTTGGTTATTATATCGTAAAGCTTCGGGTAAGGGAAAAATATAGAAATAGAAGTTCTCAACAATAATGTCCCCTAGAAATTACACAAAAAATACATCAGATATATATTGACAAAAATATTTATTTATGTTATAATAATAAATTACGCTATTGAAATTACATTTTATTTTAAGTATTATATGCATTAGCCTAACGGCATCGCTCTTATCATCAATCATGGAGGGATCTTATGCATATTGCTAGTGGAATAGAAATGTTAGAGATTACAACACAGGTTATGGGCGGGAGTGACACGATTTACCCCACGCTGCTCTGGGATCAAAATTCTGCTGTACTCGTAGACACTGGATTTCCGGGCCTGCTCCCAAAATTCAAAGAAGCTCTAAAAGAAACCCATGTGCCTTGGGAACAACTGCGCACCGTAATCATCACACATCAAGATCTAGATCACATCGGGAGCTTACCTGATTTACTGTCAGAAGAATGTCTAGAACTGACAGTTCTGGCTCACGAAATCGAGCAGCCTTATATTGAAGGAGAGCGAATGCTCCTTAAACACACCCCTGAAGCTTTAGCTGCGGCAGAAGCCATGATCCCCCCTCATGTACCAGAGGAATGGCGCCGCGCTTTCCTATCCGTGTTATCTCATCCCCCTAAAGGAAGAGTAGATCGAACCATAGTGGACGGGGAAATACTGCCTCTTGCCGGTGGAATTACGATTATCCATACACCAGGACATAGCCCTGGACATCTGAGTCTATACCATCATGATAGCCGTACGCTAATTGCCGCGGATGCTCTTACCGTTCAAGGCGATGAGCTGCACGGCCCCACTCCTTCGGCAACGCCTGACATGAAGCAAGCTTTAATCTCTCTGACAAAGTTCGCCGAGTATGAGATTGAAACGGTCATTTGCTATCATGGCGGAATTTATCGCGGACACGCAAACAAACGGATTGCTGAAATTGCGGAAGCAAGAGAATAGACTGATGCAAGAAAGCAGAGCCCTTATCTGGCTCTGCTTTCTTTTTACATATAGTCCCTACTCGTTATACTCACTTATGATTCCGAAACAACTGTAAACCGTTCACGAATATGCTGCGGCTGTTCAATTTCATCTACAATAGCAATCGCATAATCTTCATAGCTGACATAGCTCTCACCTTTGGAATTCACAAGCAGATGATCTTTGCCTTTCACATAAGAACCCGTTCTTGTCCCAATTGCAAAATTAGCGGATGGACTAACGAAGGTCCAAGATAGCGAGTCTGTACCTTGCAGAATCTCCAGGTTCTTCCCTTGATTCGTAGCCGTTGGCTTGATAAAGTCAGGGAAATCAGGGGTATCTACCACTTTAAGCGTCTTAGCTTCATCTACATATAAACTTCCCGCACCTCCAACTACAATCAATCTTGTATTAGGGGCATCCTTTAATGCTTCAATAAGCACATTTCCGGCATCCACATGCAGATGCTCTTGTCCAAATGGTGCTCCGAAAGCATTCACAACAACATCAAAACCCTTCAAATCTTCAGCGGTAAGTGCAAAAACATCCTTTTCGATGACCTTTGCCTTACGATTTGCAACTTTCGATGCATCCCGTACAATGGCTGTAACTTCATGGCCTCTATCTAGCGCTTCCTGAGTGATTCGGCTACCGGCTTTTCCACTTGCTCCTACAACTGCGATTTTCATATTATTTCCTCCTGTATATGTTTACGATGTTTTTACTTTAGTATTTATATCAAGGAGATCCTGAACGATGCTTCTGTCGATATCGAGATCAAACTTTCTCCCCCAAAAGCATTCTGTACCCGTACGAGTGATCCGGTCATAATCTTCTATCGTTAGTGTTCTTGGATAATCCGGTCCTGTTTCCCAGTCTGTATACCTCTTAATTTCACTCCGTACATTGTTCTTAAACGCACTATTCAAAATAATCGTATGGAAGAAGATTTCATCTCCACATAATGTGTTCTTAAAAAATCTAACATACTCTGGAGAAGTAGAAGTAAACTCCATGATGTATTCCATACATTCACCTGTGATAGACATCCAGTTAGAGCCTTTATACAGCGATTTTGGCAGAACACCCAACCTTCTTTGCAAGAATGGAACGTTCATTACTGCTTTAATATACCTCATCCTAATGGCAGCCATACGCCTGGTTCTTGAGATCAGGAATCTAGGATAATAAACCGACACCCTCTCATAACATCCCCACGTTTCAGAAGTATTCGGTAATTGCTGATACTTTACAAATTCGTCCCCCTGATTCTTCTTAAAGAAATCAAGAATAACTTCGTTGGAAGCTAAGGGCAGATCCTGACCACTTATGATGTGGATATAATTGAATTTCCCATGTTCTTTGATCAGCGCAAAACACTTCAAAACACATTCAATCTGACTGTAATGTCCCCACCGTACATCAATAGGCTCTTTGACAAAATGAATATCGTTACGATGAGTAATATCAGCTTCAATACCACTCTTCTGATCGACATGTAGGAAAAACTCGACGGAGTCATTAGTTAAACTATCGATTAGCATATTGATCTGCTCAGGATTTTTGTGACAAAGGATCACATACGCCATTTTGAATGATTCCAACAACCTTCACCCTTCCGCCCATCTTTTTCCAAATATTATAAAATAAATGGACAAAAATGGATAGTTCTTTCTATCCAGAAAAAGGTGAATTCGATTGGTGAATAGTTATTTCGTATGACTTTTCACTATAAGTCTGATTCCAATGTTCCATGGATCTTTGAATGTAGGGGCTCCATTCTCTTCAACAACGGTGTAACCCGCCTGCTTAACACGCTCCACTACAGACGTACGCTCCTCTTCATTCGGAAGAAGTAAGGTGAAATAATCAATTCCTACTGCATCAGAAGGTGCCACAGGTGCGCCTTGCCCTGCCCATATATTCAATCCAATGTGGTGATGATACCCACCTGCTGAGATAAACATTGCCGCACTGCCATAATTAGCTACTAGATCAAAACCAAGCAAACCAACGTAGAACTCCTTCGCCTTAGTTAAATTACCCACATGAAAGTGTACATGTCCGATCACCGTTCCAGCTGGCAGCCCGTTCCATTGAAAACCTTCAGAAGCCGCCAACAAACCATCTACATCCACTGGGTCCGTTGTCATCATTACATGCCCTTCCGCATCATACTTCCATGTATCCCTAGGACGATCTCTATAAATTTCGATTCCGTTGTTATCCGGGTCCTGAATATACAGTGCTTCACTCACCAAATGATCTCCCTGACCCACTTCAATTCCCAACGCGATCAAATTGCGTACAACGAGTCCCAAGCTAGGACGATCCGGAACAAGGATAGCAAAATGATACAATCCAGCCACTGAGTTCGGACGAAGAACCTTTGCATTCTCAATCTCCCGCAGAATCAATAACACATTCTGACCGTCAGCAGTCATTTCCACCTCACGACCAGATTGCCGCAAGACACTTAACCCCACCACGTTCTGATAAAAGGTGAGCGAACGCTCTAAATTACTTACTCTAATTTGTACCAGACCAATCTCTACGTCCGGATGAAGTGTTGTTTTAGTTGTCATTATATTTCCTCCCACTATTCCTGTAACTTAATCAGTTACAAATTAACTATATTTAGTATAGTTACCTTCTATATGTTTGTCAATTACCAACAAAAAAATCATGCTGACTGATTCACAGCCAAACATGATTCATAAGAACACCTCATCCTTAGGAGTGCCATTCCTGTAAATATTCAGATACACTGGATTCAAGAAGTCCAATTAAGTCTTCATCCATATACTTATAATCATCTGATATATTCAAACAAATTATTCTTTTGCCGATTACACCGTCTCTGAATTTATCTTGAATTCTTCGAACATGCTTCTTCTCCATCACAAAAATAACATCCGCCCAGCCCACATGTCCTTCAGAAAGTTTGATTCTGGCATGATCCTCTGTTCCAGCAGATCTCACTTCATGACCATCAATTCCTTGAAATATCTTCTCCGCAGTTAAACTCCGCCAGCGATTCTGGCTGCAGACAAACAGTAGTTTAATAGAGAGCACCTTCCTTATTCAATTAATACCTTATTTCGTTTATCGGTTTAGATAAACCCTCCTATTTAAGGAGGCATCCGAAACCCATGTTGTTAATAAGTCTTTGTTAAAAAGATATTCATTACCAACTCTGATATAGGGAAACATAGTTCCTTGAAAAATGCCCGATCTACTTAAATTCTCATGCTCCGTTTTAATAATATTCATCACTTGATCTTCAGTCAGATTTAAGTATAAGGCCGTCTCTTTAATATCCATCAAAAGCTTATCTGTCGTTACTATGGATGGAGTCTGGTCTTGATCAACTTCCAACTCTTTATCGCCATTAGTTATTGAACATCCAATAATAAATGAAATCCCTAGAATAAGACTCGCCACGATAATTGAGATTTGATTAGACTTCATTGATCACCTCCACCGTACACTTCATGAAGAGGTCTGTAGCTTGGGTGTTCTTCGATTTGCGTAACGACAACACCTTGCTCTGAGTCCATCACACGGTAGGCTTTAGCTTCTTCTCTGGTCGACATCACCTTATATTCATTATCCTTGTAGATGATGGCACAGTTATTATCCACTGCGATTCCGAGCAAACCTCCGTCTTTTACCATACGCGAAAAATCCTCAACCCGAATATCCTCATTGTAATGCGGACAATGAATACCTGGCAGAATCCCCATCGCTTCAAGCTTAATATACTGCCAGTTCCCTTGGTCGTCGAACGCTTCAGAGTCACTATGCCCATATTCAAACCAGCAAATGGAACCTGCACTCAGCCCTGCCAAAATAGTCCCCGAGTTGTACGCTTCTTTTAGAAGAGCATCTACGCCGGTATTTTTCCAAATCTCCAGCATCTTTCGGGTATTACCACCACCAACATAAATCAGATCAGCGGATATAATTAACTCTGCGATTTCTTCATGGGTATAGGTTTGGCTCACAAGCAATAAATGACTTGTTTCACATCCTAGAATCTCGCCGTACACTTTGTTGAACGTATCACAATAACCTGGTGCATCACTACTAGCTGTTGGAATAAATAACGCTTTCGGATTAACTTTCTGGGTTAACTTCACAACTTCACGATCCATTTCAAGCGTTTCTAAATCGGTTAGCTCTCCCCCACCGATTACCACGATAGTCCCCATAATCTCCCCTACTTTCACTAGGATCTGTTTTCTCCCTTTCCGTATTCCTCTGCAAGAATGCTGTAAATCTCCAAATCAATGAGCCCTTTACCTGACCATACATGGGCTTGTCTTAACGTCCCCTCTTTCAGAAAGCCACTTTTCAAAAGGACCCGCTTGGACCGCTCATTAAAAGGCATGACTTCAGCTTGGATTCGATTGACCTCTGCCGTCTCAAATAAATATTTTTTCACCATTTCAACGGCCTGAGTTGCAATCCCTTTTCCCCAATAAGACTCCGCCAAAAAATAACCAATCGTGACCATATCCACTTTTTGATTAAAATCCATAGCTTCGATGATACCTAGCAGTATGTACGGATTATTTTTACGGAAAATTCCCCACTTCACTCTTAACCCTTTATTAAAATCACGTTCGAAATGTCCGATCATATTCTTTACTGTATCTTTATTATGTTTCGGAATAATTCCGCAGTACTCAAACACTTGATCATTGCTATAAATTCCAAATACCTCTTCAAGGTTACTAACTTCAATTTTTTTCAGTGTTAGTTGTTCGGTTTCCAAAGTAGGGAATTGCTCAAATACATGACTAAGCTTCAATTCGTTCCCTCCGTTACTTTTTGATGTTGTGAATCAAGGTCACCGTTCGAAAGTTCATCTTCTATCCCCGCGCATTCCCTCTATACTGCGCAGTTCTAAGCTCTCGAATATAGGGCTCTGTAGCTGGCATAACTGCATCTATGGCTTGTTGAATGGCTAACTCAATATCATAAGGAACTCTTACAAATTGTATATTCAAAGATGCTGTTGTCAGGCCTCCATACTCCCCCTCCAAAATCACATAAGATGCCTGAGTGACATCTAGAGGATTCCCCACACTGCCAACATTAAATAAAGTCTTCCCTTCTAAATGTTGTATAAAAGCATTGTGAATGTCCCCATAGCCTACGATATCCGCTTGTCGCTGCTCCTGGCAGAGATCAGAACAACCAAACATAGACAGCCGCTTCTCATAATCGTCCCAAGGCTGAATCCGTTCATAGTAGCTTCGCGGTGAAGCATGAAATAAACGGATAAACTTACCACTCATCATAAACTCAATCGAGAACGGTAATGTACCTAAATAAGCAAGGCGGTCTTTCCCTAACAAATTCCGACTCCACCGGGCCATTTCAAAATCAACATCCTGATTCATTAAATCATCCCAGTTTCCCATAACACTGATTTCACAATTGTTCTTAATGATATCAACGGCTAGATCTGAATTTGGTCCTTTACCAACAATATCACCTAGGCAAAATATCCTACTAATTCCACGCTGCTTAATATCCTCTAATACGGCTGTCAAAGCCGGGATATTTCCATGAATATCTGAGATTAATGCGATTTGTTCCACTGTAAATCCTCCGTTCATTTTCCACTTCAGCATATTAGAGTTTCCCTATATGAAGTATTATCTGTTTTATGCCTTCTAAATACAGATTCTATGATTACGCCCTACTTCCCTTCTTTAAGGCACTACTCTCCTGACCCGAGCCATTCGGAGCCTCTTGATATGTTTCCAATAAAAAAAGACCACAATCACGTTAGCACATGTTGTGGTCTTCATTCTACGTTGCGATATGGAGTGGTTATATTTCAGGCATTTCATTCACAATCTGCTCCAAAGTAACCTCCTGAAGGACATTCTCCATCGCCTTTTGCGCGAGCGAGAATACCGGTACAATGGCGCTGGCTATATTTTTGCCGACTGGACAATCGGGGTTAGGGTGCTCATGAACTGAGAACAACGAATCCTCCTCCACCGCGTTTACTGCCTTATAAATCTGAAGTAGTGTAATCTCAGCGCTACTACGTGAAAGTGAGGCTCCTGCGACTCCGGGGCGGGCCGTTACTAGTCCTGCTTTTTGCAACATACTAGTTAGCCGGCGGATAACTACAGGGTTGGTGTTCACACTACCAGCTATCCACTCCGAGGTACTTTTACCCTCTTTATTACTGTCGATTAACGTTAATATATGAATGGCTACCGCAAATCGGGTGCTGATGTTCACTATAAATCTCTCCTTTTGCCATACTACCCGGCTAGCAACAAGTGCATTAATCAGATGCAACAATAATAGTTACATTTTATGCATTTGTCAAACACTGAAGGAGATGCAATTCAGGATCGTAATTAGTGAATATTATGCTTTTTGAAATTACCACCCTTAACTTCTGCTACATCATAAACTACGACAAAAGCGTTAGGGTCAATTTCATGAATGATTTCCTTGATTTTGCTTTCTTCCAGACGGTTAATTACACAGGTAATTTCTTTGAATTGTTCATTGGAGTAACCACCGTATGCATCAGTATAGGTTGCCCCACGTCCCAATCGGTCACGAATCGTTTCCACCATAATTTCCGGTTGAACGGTGATGATTTTGAAAGTTTTAGAGCCGCTCAAACCTTCTTCAACGATATGAATCACTTTAGAAGCAATAAAATAAGCAAGTGCGGATAGAATCGCCCCTTGTAGCCCAAATGCAGTTGAAACAACAATAAAGACAAACATGTTTAGGAATAAGATTAGATCACTTGTCCCAAAAGGTATTTTTCGTGAAAGCAATACAGCCAACATGTCGATCCCATCTAACGCCCCACCATTACGTAACGCTAAACCCATACCAAAACCGATGATAATCCCGCCTACAACAGTAATTAATAATGTATCTCCTTCAATAATCGTTGGCACATGGTGCATTAGGCTTGTACCAATGGCTAGTGAGGCAATACCGATAATGGAATAAATAGCAAAGCTTTTACCAATTTGCTTATATCCTAACCAAACAAATGGGATGTTAATTATAACAATTAGCAGCCCTAACGGTAATCCAAACAGCTGTGAGCCAACGATACTTAGGCCTGTTACACCACCATCTGAAACATTGTTAGGTATTAATACGGATTCCAGGCCATATGAAGTTATAAGTGCCCCTATAATAATTAATATGACTTTTGAAAATATCTTCAGCTTATTTGATTTTTGATGCTGTCTTATTCCATGCATTCCATTTCCCCACTTCAAATTAGTTTTTTATATCACTGCAAGTGAAAAACATCCACTGGACAAAAGCCGACAAAAAACAGTCTATAATAAATGTCACCACTTTGGCAAATCAGACGCCGCTAGTATGATATCTATTATTTTACCCATATGACTTAAAATAATCTTATCGTTCCATAAAAAATGAAAAAACCAGACTACGAAAATTCGTAATCTGGTAATCTTCTCTATCTCTATCACACCTTCATGTATTCGTTATATAATTCCTCAAAAGTATCGTATCGTTCAACTTCCCTTCCCACCTTATTATATTCTTCAAGATATTCATCCATGACCTGCAGGAACTGCTCTTTAAATAAATGCAGATGATCTGAATCAAAATACTGCATAATATCAAACTTTTTTGTTCCCCTTGATTCTGTCATTTCATCAAGAAAATTTTGTATGCCCATGGCTGCATAATAAGCATAAGATTTATCATTTAATTCCACACTTGCTATAACCTTATTGCGGCAGTTACACCATAATTCCTCAAAGGTGCCACCAAGATTATCATAGGTAGGGACAGGCTGAATCACAAAATCCTTATACATTTTATTATATAAATCATTGACGCTTTCTAAAAATCTATAGGATGCACTTCTGATTTCAATAATTGTCTTCGCATCGATCACAGCCATATATATATTTTCAAAATCATCAGGAACATAACGATACGTAGCTATTTCCTCCAGATATCTCTTAAGTCCCCTTTTAAAATAGGTATTGTTCAAATGTGTTAGAGCATTTACCAAATTGTATACAACTTCACATGAAGCATACCTCACTGCTCCGATATCTTCAGAAAGTAATGTATTCGTATATTCTTGTTTTGCTATGTCTATATTCTTTTTCGCTCTACTAATACATTCACTCCCTATAGGCTTTGCCAAAGCATCGAAAGCTCTCTGTTTATATAAATTTAGCTTTTCCAGATATTCGGGTTTCGCACAATATAACAGCTCTAAATCTATCAGACACGAAATCATTGGGCTCTCTAGATTCGCTTGATCTTCTATCCTTGTTTCCCATGGCGTACAATAGATGTCGTATCCAACATCCTCCAGAATAAAACACGTAGATATCCCCCAGCCTTGGGCCGTGTTATTAATTATAATTAGATCAAGATCGCTTTTTTCATGAAAATCTCCGGTACTGAAAGAACCTGTAAGCCCAATGATTGCAATGTCATCAGGAAAATCTCTCTTAGCACGTTCAATAACCATACTAATAAGTCTGTCATTTTTATTTAGAATTTTTTGTCTAATATCAGCATCCATATCCAATTCTCCTCTTACTCCATTTTAATTTCATTGTATATGGATATAGCTCCAGTAAGTATTCCGACTTTATATATATTCAATCTATACCAAGCACATGCTCTCCTCCTCCCAGGTAAACAAATAACGCGCTGGCGAGAGTACGGCTCTTCTCTACCAACGCGTTATCTAGTAATTATGAATGCTTTTCTCACAGCTTGCTTTAGTAAATGAAAATTTCATCTAAAGGTCTTCCGTCACAAGGATTAAAATCAATCCCTAAAATCTTTGCCATCGTAGGAGCTATATCTACCATTTTAAGATCCCCTATGGGAAAATCACTTTTCACCTTGTTCCCTGAGATCACCAAGTTGCATCTATAATCCTCTTTATCGGGAGAGTAGCCATGCGTAGCATATTTAATCCCTTGTTTGTCCAAATCAACAATCGTAGGTTCATCCATGCTCTCATCGAAACAATAGCCTCTCCTAGCTTCAAGCATATATTTAGTAGATGGGCCCACATGAAGTTGATTCAGCCGCTCTCTAGTATACATTTCCTCTATACCTGAAGCGTCATCATCCATATATTCCTGAATAACAGCTAACGCTAATTGTTCAGCTTCTTCATCACCTTCTTTAATATGCAGATAAGCGGATCCGCCCCCACACTGAAAGTAAGCTCTCCACTTCATTTCGCCGTTCTCTTCATAGATCAACCCTTTTTCCTGCAAAAGGTTGTTCAAATGCACTTTATACCGAACATTGAACTGGCCATGGTCACCCAAAACTAAAAAAACCGTGTCATCCTTTATCCCGGCTTCATCCACTGCTTGTATAATATCACCTAATCTCTTATCCATACGTGTGATTACCCGCTTCACTTCATCGCTGTCAGTGCCGTAGACATGCTTGGCGTCATCCAGATCAATCAAATGCATCATAAGAAGATTAGGCTTTTTACGCTTAATCGTTTCTATCGCACACTTTGTCGTGAAGTCATCCAGATAAGGCTGTTCAATCCCTTTTCGAAGCCGTCCATATTTCAGCTCCATTTCAATGCAATATAACGGGCTCCCGCTTTTTAACACCTTCAGTGCCTGATTTTCGTTGTTGATGGCTCTGATTTCAGGGATATTATATTGGATTGAGGATTTCCCTGATACCGGCCAGAGGATTCCTGCGGTACTCATGTTATGCTCGCGCGCAGCATCATAAATCGTGGGCACCTTTATCGCATTTCTGAACCAGAACCAGCTTTGCTCCTTTTCCTTCACAAACGGCTGAAATGGATTGTTATGGTGGATACCATGCTTATCTGGATATACACCGGTTGCTATCGTAGTGTGTACCACATAAGTGAGCGTGGGATATACACTTTTTAATTGATTACTATGCGCTCCGTTCTTAATCAATTTCGATAGGTTTGGAAGACAGCTGGCCATTTCCCATTGGTCTTCTGAAAAGGCATCGTAAGAGATGACAATCAGATGTTTGGCCATTGCCGTTTGTTCTTTGCTTGACTTCATAGGATAAGTCCCTTCGGTTCATCTTGTTCAAGCTTCTCTTTTGGTAAAGTTATAAATACGAAGAATCCAATAATGAATAGTGGGATAATCGCTAAAATACTAAATTTAGCGTTGCCTGTTAGGGTAGTTGTTAATGACATTACAGCAGGACCCACAATCGCCGCAAACTTGCCAAAGATATTATAAAAGCCAAAGAATTCATTGGATTTTTCCTTAGGAATAATCTTCGCATAATAAGATCTGCTAAGCGCTTGAATCCCTCCCTGGGCAGATCCAATTAGCGCTCCCAGAATAAATATATGCCACACTGAAGTAATAAAGTAAGCCGCGATACAAGAAATGATATATGTAAAAATCCCCACGATGATCATTGTTCTAGCTGAGTATTTTTTGGCAAGATTACCGTACAGGATAGCACACGGAAATGCGATGATCTGGATAACTAATAAGATCCCCAGTAAAGTAAAGGTATCAAAAGCATCCGCACCCAGTACCGATGTGGCATATGGCACTACCATTTTAATAATCGTATCTACCCCATCAATATAGAGAAAGTAGGCGATCAAGAATACAAATACTACTTTATGCTGTCTGACATTTTTAAACGTGTCTCCCAGTCTTTTAAAGCTATTAATGACCGGTTTGGGTTCAGGTTCTATATAATATCTTTGCTGCACATCCTTGATCATAGGCATGGTCAGCAGTCCCCACCAAAGGGCAGTGATTATAAATCCAATCTGATAGCCGATTGATTTATCCATCCCCATAAACAGAATCAGCAGTAGGCTGATACCGAATGGAATAACGCTGGCGATATATCCAAAAGCAAACCCTTTTGAGGATACCTTATCCATCCTTTCATCCGTGGTTACATCCACCAGAAAAGAATCATAAAAAATATTGGCCCCGGCAAATCCTATGACTGACAAAATATAAAATACAATCAATAACTGCCACTGCCCACTCGCAGGTGCAACGAAAGCCAGCGAAGCAGTAGCTATCACGCCGATCAATGAGAAAAATATGAAGAAGCGTTTTTTCTTATCCTTATAATCTGCCATCGTCCCTAAAATCGGGCTAAGGATGGCCACCAGAATACTCGCTATGGAATTAAAATACCCCAAATCCATGCTGTTGTTAACATTCGAAAACATCCCAAATACAATAGGCAGTAAAGCCGTTGTAACCGCCATCGAATACGCCGAATTTCCACAGTCATATAAAATCCATGATTTTTCCTCTTTACTTAGTTTCATCTAACAGCCACCTTTTCACCTAGTTCCTTCTGTTATATCACTTAAGCATATGTGGCATGTTAAATGCATGTAAAACTACACTTCATAATTCCAATGGAGAGCTGTTCCTCATGTCCTCTCCTGTATTGTCAAACTCTTAAGGACCTCAGCAACCTGTAGAGCATACTTTTTACTCAAACGTGACTTACCAAGATTACTCTTCACAATCTTAATCATTCGGGTATCTCGGCTCTTAGCGAATTTCTCCAGCATGGCAAAACCCGCTTCAGGTTCACAAGCCACAAATACACTTAAGCTGTATTCAAGTCCCTTAGATAATACACGAAAATGCTCAGCGTCCTCATATTGTACTTCCCCACTACCCAAACTCTCCATAATTCGAGTAGCCAACTGAAGACAATAAAGCGTATTCTCTTTCTTTTTTAAAAGAGGAGGATGCGCTAACGCTGCTACAAAGGCTCGTTGTTCAAGCCTATTCGCACCTTTCTCCCACATGTCGATCAGCTGCCTGACAAGAGAAAAACCATCCTCCCCTATACTTTGCAGCGCCATAGCAGACGCTTCACGCATCCTCCATCTGGAGTCGTTCATAGCTGTCTTAATGATGCTCTGAATCACAATTCGCTGCTCTTCTTCAGCGTAGCTGTAATAAGCGCCCAGCGCTCTAACCGCACAAAACGGCAGAAACTCACGGGGATCATTCACCCCAGCTTCTGCCTCTGTAAGATTAGCCCATGAATTAAGAAACTCCCAGTCTGTTTCCGTTAGTTTAGGATGGGCAAAATGTTTGGCAAATTTGCCTGAGAGCTCCAAATTTACTCGTGGTCCGGGAAGATTGCTCTCCTTCATCAGCAAATCTCTAAGCTGTACCCACTGCTCCTTATCGCTTACCCATCGCTGAAACAGCATAACCATCATTTTGTCCAGTCCTCTCTGGTCCCTCCGGTATTTACCTTCAGATTCTAACAATCCCCTGCATCTCGTATGGATAATCAATCTGCTTTTTTACCGAATTCATCGCTGCTTCTCCAGCCAAGTATGAAATCAGATATAATCCCAGATCAATGGAAGTGGAAACTCCACCACCTGTAATCACATTACCATCATGCACAATACGGGTCCCCACAACTTCTTCACAGTAAGGATTTAGTAATTCATAGGCAGATGGATGGGTAGTAGCTTTCTTCCCTCCTAGCAGCCCCGCAGCCCCAAGCAGCAGTGAGCCTGTGCAGACAGATACCTTATAAGGAACATTGTGAGCACCAGCAAGCCACGAGACAAAACCTTCATCATAACGAAGTTTCCGTGTCCCCATCCCTCCAGGTACAAATACCATGTCATACTCCGAAAGCTCTGGCAGCACTTTTCCAGCTTTAACTGTGAAACCTAACTCATCCGTCACTTCCTCCGACGCTGCACATATATCCCAAGACAAATTTTTGCCGATTTCAAATTGCCCCAATCGATAAATAACATCATAGAACCCCGCAAAATCTAAGAACGTAATCCCGTCAAAAAGTATAAAGGCGATTTTCAATTTCGCACTCTCCTCTTATGGCTTGGTTAGGATAATAGGCTCACCTTTAGTCACAATAATCGTATGTTCAAACTGTGCTACCCGGCCATTGTCTACGACACTCAGTGTCCATCCATCCGACTGCTGCTCCACGTAATCTGCTCCAGTAGAAAGGAAGGGCTCAACCGTAATCACCTGTCCCTCTTTTAACACTGTAGTCACTCTTGGATTGTAGAAAGGTAAGATTTCAAAAGGCTTCTCATGGAGTGATTTGCCAATCCCGTGGCTGCACAGATTACGTACCACTCTATAGCCGCGTTTCCGAGCTTCGAGTTCCATCATTCTGCCAATCTCATTGACCTTCATCCCTGCTCTCAGATAATTGATCACGCTCATCATAGTTTCCTCTGCACTCTGGCATAGACGAAGAATGTCATCATTATAAGGTGGTAATTGAAACGAAACTCCGGCGTCCCCATAATAACCATTCAGTTCAGCAGATACATCAATATTAATCAAATCACCAGCATTAATCACTCTAGGACCAGGAATCCCATGAGCAACCTCTTCATTCACACTAATGCAGGTGCTGCCTGGAAAATTATACGTTATCATTGGGGCTGAAGATGCACCGAATTCCGCTAGAATTTCAGCTCCAATCTTATCAAGCTCCGCTGTTGTCATACCTGGAGTTACTTTCTTTTTCATCTCGGCGATGGTATGTCCTACTACTTTCCCTATGGCTTTTAGCCCTTCTAAATCTTGTATGGTATCACTCGTCATCTATCACACATTCCTCTCACTTCTGGTATGAATCACTTGTCTAACTTCTGAAATGCACTTCCATTCCACTGAAAAATATCTTCCATCTGTTTACCCGCTACATTATCGTAATAACTTCTCTTGAAGCTATGATCATCCACTTTATCAAGCTTTATCGAATACCCCTTTGGACTGCTGATAAATAAATCAGAGTCGGGTTTGATCCCTAATTCCTCTATAACGTTATTTTTTCTAAGCGTAAATAGCTTGTAGAAGTAACCATTACTGGATCCGTACTGACCAATCGTAAAATCCGGATCGCCGTCGCCATTATAGTCCTCAAACTGAATTTGAAAAAAATCATTAAATATTATGGGATCCTCAAAATATTCACTGAGTGGAAAGCTATTCAAAGTTCTCCCTTGATTATCGATAAGAACAAGCCCAAATCTGCCACTCCAATTCCTTCCCATCAACGGACCTGGTATTGTCCAATCCTCACTGTAGGTTCCATCTAAAAGCTGCAGATTCAAGAATCCAGTTCTATTAGTTAAGGGATAGAGATCATTATGTGATATCGTTACTGGACCTGTAACCTTAACAGAAGACTCCAGCGACTCCGTCTGTTCTATGTTCGCCTGATCTGCTGTTCCAAAAATGAGTTTCCTTAATTGGTCCGAATTCTTCACCGGAATAGAGTAGCCCTGACCACCATTCTCAGCTGTAGTAAATACTCCTTTATAGCCGGGTTCATCACCTATTGCTATGTAATAATCCTTCGAGTAGCCATCACCATAAACAAGCTTCATTTTAAATTCAGGAGCCCAATCCAGCTCTCCCAATAATTTATCGCTCTTGTTCATAGCCTCCGAAAGCGCCTTAATCAGAGCGGAGTCCTTCAGTATTAGGGTCTCAAAATGTTCGGGTCGATCAACTTGGTTCTGATCACTAGTTGTTACAGGAGTTAAAGACACTCCGGCGATCCACCTTGCATTGATGAAGCCCACATCATTCTTACACCCGCTTAAAAGAGCAACCAAGAACAAGGGTACAACCCATAGTAATTTCCTAATGCGAACCACCTCCAAGAAAAGAAACATAACCTAATTATAACAGCGTCCATAAATTTAAAGAAATCGACTTTCCGAAATGTTTAAGCGAGAAATATAAGGATAATTTATAGCATGGAGCATATAAATTCTTATATTTTAAAAAAAGACTACAACCTGCTCCTTCAATGAGTGGTTCTAGTCTTATAGAATCAAGTAAATATGTAGTGATAGGATCAGACGATTAAGCTTGAATTGCGCTAACCGTCTTAAGCCAAGCCTCTGCAATAAGTGCATGGCCCGCAGGTGATGGATGTACTCCATCCGGAGCCCAATAAGCAGGCTCTGCTTTCACGGATGCCGCAGCAAACAGGCCATCCAACGGAACAAGTAATGCACCATATTCACGTGCCAATTCACGAACAATGTGAATTTTAGGGTCCAAATCCTGGCGCCAAGTTCTACGATCTTCTGGGACAGGCAACACAAATGGCTCGATTAAGACTAAATTAGCAGCCAGCGAATGCTGCGTGCGTTCGATCAGGTCACGATACGCAGCTTCAAATTGTTCAGGCGTTGTTTCCTGACCAGAATCAAAGCGGCGCCAAGTGTCATTTATCCCAATATATATGGACACCCAAGTCGGCTTCAGATTCAGGCAATCCTTCTCCCAGCGTTCCTGCAAATCTACTGCACGGTTGCCGCTAATTCCACGATTATAGAACGTAAGATTCTTCTCAGGATATAAATGCCCCAGACGAGCGGCGACCATCAATGCATAACCTACACCAAGCGATGAAGCATCATCATAATTACGACCCCAATCCGTTATACTGTCGCCTTGAAACAGAATGACATCGTTTTGTCGGAATAACATCACGTAATCCTCCCCTATTTTCCCCTGTTAATATTAGCCAATATAGTATATCAAAAATGAATACTACGTACTAGGACAATCATTAACAATTCATGGTAGAAACCACTAGAGATCAACAAAAAAACCTGCTCAAATTAGAGCAGGTTTTCCAATAATACAATTAATAAGCTAAGCTAAACAATCCTTTAATGTGGGACAAGTAACGAATATTACTTGCTTCCTTCATCAAGGTTGCAGGTAATCCTTTTAGCGGAGTTGAGCTAGCACCAACAATGGCTACACCGTCTTTACGACCTAAGCTCGCAAGCGTACCTGAGTTGATCGGACTAAAGGATTCAAATGATTTATCCTTCAAGTATGCATAAAGATTGTACCCGATCAATTCGCCCATTTGCCAAGCGATTTGTGCAGTTGGTGGATATGGACGACCATCTTCGGCAAAGACAACGGCGCTGTCACCAGCAACGAATACGTCTTTGTGTGATGTGGATTGCAAGAATTCATTTACCGTTGCACGACCACGGTTCACTTCAAGACCGGACTCACCAATCAGTGGATTTCCTTGTACGCCACCAGTCCATACGAAGGTGTTAGCAATAATTTTTTGACCATCTTTCAAGTCAATGACATTATCCGCTACATTCGTAACAGGTAGTCCTGTCAAGAATTGAACACCACGTTTTTCTAAGCTTGCCACTGCGCGTTCGATCAATGCATCTGGCAATACTGGTAAAATCTTAGGGCCTGCTTCAACCAGCATCAGTTTAATTTCTTTAGGATCCACGCCATATTTCTTAGTGAGTGTTGGCAACACATCAGCGATTTCACCAACAAGTTCAACACCTGTTAAGCCACCGCCACCGATTAGGATGCTTGCATCCGCTGGATTTTTAGACTTCGCATATTCACGGATACGCTCATCAATATGACGATGAATTCTGTTAGCATCTGCTGCCGATTTCAAAACCATACTGTATTGCTCAAGACCTGGAATGCCAAAATAAGCCGTAGTGCTTCCAAGACCCACAACTAAAGCATCGTAGGACAATGTCACACCATCAGATAGTGTAATTTGTTTGTTTTCAACAGAAAAAGAATTCACCTTTGCAATTTTCAGGTCGATATCTTTACCTGCAAAAAGCTTAGCTAATGGCATAGCAACAGCACCTTCTGCAACACTACCCGCTGCAAGACGATGCAATTCTGTAATAATTTGATGTGTAGGATATTGATTAACGACTGTAATTTTAGCTTCGTCCTTCTTCAGGTACTTGCGTACAGTTAAGGCGCTTAGTAGACCACCATAACCTGCTCCTAGAATGACAATATGTTTAGACATGATGTTTCCTCCGTCCTTACGAATGAGATATAAAAAATATTATTTCTGTTGACTGCGTTCGCCGGCAACTTGAAGATAAGCATTTACGAAACGGAAAAGCTTCTGTGCTTGTGGATCTTTCATCATCTTCATAAGACCAAATACACCGATCACATCGCTATTTTCATTCGCACGATCTTGCGCTTCGATCACTGTAGCTGCCATATTCTTCGCCGAATGAACCACTGGTTCAGCAAGTTCTTTAATTGCACTTACCGTATCACTTTTCAAGACTTCATCCGCAGCAACAGTTTGAACAAAGTCATATGACTTTGTGAGCACGCCGACAAGCTCTGTTAATTTTGGCAACTGTTCCACTAAGACAGTTAACGACTCCTGAACTTCAGGCTTCAATAGCTGCTCTAGAACATTCATTTGTTCTTGAGTGACAGCTAATTTTGGTGATTCTTGCTCAGGTTGTGTTTGAGTGATTGTTTCTGACATATCCGAATCTCCTCTGCAAATAAGCTTTGCTGCTTAATAGTAATAAAAAAATAAAAACTTATAACGCCATATTTCTATTATAGCACTTATCAAGTTATAAATGTCACAAAGTTTTTGATTTTTTCTAAAGTTTTGTGATTTTTATTACATTAAAATAAATTAGTCATAATTTTCGATATTTTTTATACATGCATAGATGATTAAATGCTTATTGTGTAAATTCATTCAAATTCATCTCCGCTTTCAATAAAACCTCGACCATTGCCGGATTGTTCTTTAATGGTAGCAATCTAAAATACAGAGAACGAACGAAATTTTTGGTGTTCACACGAGCAACGTACTGGCCACGGCTTCTCGGCCACCCCCCACATTGCTCCAAGTTGCGAATCCAGTCGACAATAGATTGTTGTGGAAGTAAATGATGATCTATCATTGTAGCTACAATCGTAGCGATCCGTTCATCTTCTTCGTCGCTAAATATGTGCTGATCGTTGTAAAGCATCCTTTGGATGACTGCCAAAACCTCTTCTCTTATTGCAGCATCACTCTCCGAGCAGAGTACCAGTTCATCCAAGGCATCTGCGCCATGGGCTGCAGCATGTGCCCAGCCTTCTTCTGGCATAAATCCTCGTAAATCCAGTTCTTCCTCATAATATCTAATCAGCGCTTCCTTCACATTTGTAAACTCTGCGCTAGCTAAAAAAGCCTGTTCCCTATGCCGCTGAAGAATCAGCGCAACGATCAGTACCGAAAACGTTCTTGTGAACACAGCCTGATCTTCTTTGCTGCCAATGTAATAGAACAAATGCTGCTCATCAAGGAGAATCAAAAGTAGTTCACGAAGCTCCGCATCACTAAACCATTGTTTCTCGTTAATCCATTTGTAGAAGGTGGAATAGATCAAGTCATCTCGTAGCTTCGGCTGTGGATCTCCTATGTACTCAAGCATCAATTTCACATAATCCCTTAATTGCTCCCCACTTTTAAGCTCGTAATCGTTCTCTTCAATTCTTTGCAAGTCAATTATCAACTGCTCTCTAGTATCGTTCAACATTCCCACCCTTTCATTAATAAAAGCAATTTAAATTTTTCGTATCCTAATATCCTAATTTACATCCCAATATTTTACAACATAGTAATTATTCTTCGACATTCCAAAGTACTTAGAGAGCTGAATGTAAATGAAGTGAATTTAATCATTGACGAATATAATTAACTGTGCTATTTTGAGTTAGTAACTAATAGTTAGTTCATTTATAAATATCACTTATTTATAATTAACAAGCAAATACATAACATATGGAGGAATAACTCATGAGCGCTTTTACAGATTTGATTGAATCCCGCAGGTCTGCTATGAATTTTGTTGAAGGGGTGAAGATCCCTCAGAATGAACTAGAGGAAATGTTCTCTTACGCCAGATTGGCTCCATCTGCATATAATCTTCAACATGCCAATTATAAAGTGGTTTCTGATGAGAATTTAAAAGATGAGATTCGTAAAGCGGCTTACGGTCAATATAAAATCCACTCCGCCTCAGCGGTAATAGTGGTACTCGGGGATAAGAATGCTTATCTGAAAGCCCCAGAAATCTTCGGAGGACTTAAAGCTTTAGGGGCTATGAGTCAAGAGGATTATGATGCAGAGATAGAAACGATTAACAATGCATACAAAGGAAATGATGCTTTCCAAAGAGATGAGGCTATTCGGAATGCTTCACTCTCTGCCATGCACTTCATGCTGATTGCCAAAGATAAAGGATGGGATACCTGCCCGATGATCGGCTTTGATCCGGAAGCGATTCAATCCACTTTAAATCTACCCGATCATATGGTACCGGTTATGCTGATCACTATCGGCAAAGACAAGAAACATAAAATCAGACCACGTGGCTATCGTAAACCGGTCAATGAATTCGTTGAATTTATCTGAGGGTTATTGGAAGATATCGATAGATACAACAAAGCGCGTTTCATCCGATATTTGAAGTTCGGATGGAACGCTTTTTTACTAAGGATGTGGAGCTTAAATCTTTCTTCACTACTTAGCATACTGAAGAATTGCAATCGCTGCTCGTTCCCGTCGTTCGGCGTTCTCACTAACAAGAGCTTCCTTCAAAATATCGAGCGCCATTGATAATGTCTCTTCATCCACATGCATTCGATTACTCATCGCTTGCTCTGAATCAGAAGAACCTGTAATCCACAGATCCACACGAGCACTAGGCATCGGCCCCTTATACTGTTTGACCACTCCACTACTGCTAAGAAACTCTTTTATCCCTGCGTTTAGATCGGTTATAGGAAGACTTTTCAGCCAAGTTACACCACGTCGATGGCATGTACCGATGTCTGGCGTGTCAAATAATTCATTGTAAAAATAATCGCCTAGATCACCTAAATGTACCCAATCTCCATCACACACCAGCACATAATCGCCATCCTGCATCGTATGTACGAAGAGTTGAATGGCTTGTATATGTTCTGTAAGCTCCAACTCACTGTATTGGTATGCATGAATCATCCGATCACGGAGCTCCACTTTACTGATGTTCTCCAAATCCCCTATTCCGGGATATCCGATACTCACATAATTATCCTCTAAAAATGCTGTGATTCGTTCGGTCCCAAGCGGCTTTGATCCCATCTGAAACAGATTCATAGATCATCCCTCCAAGTAATTAATATAATATTTTTTCAGCAAAGAGAACTCTTCTTAGCAAGCTCATATGCCTATCCTCCATCCTGCGTCCTCATTGGTGTAATTAAAAAAAGTGTGGACGAAGTCATGTCTACAGGCTGTATCACCAGTGGTCTTTCTTTTCCAGCAAACCTTATTCTAAGCCTATCACTATCGATCGCCCGAAGGATGTCTCTGAAATATTTTCCGTTAAAAGCTACTCGAAAATATTCACCTTCTAGATACTCCAATGGAATCTCCTCTTTTGCCTCACCCACGTCGGCGGTCCTGGATATTAAATGAAGTATACCGGAGGGATATACACCGAGCGTTACACTTTCACCAGCCAATATAGCAATACGTTCAACCACACGCAACAAACGCTCTGTCTTAACGATCACTTCGGATATATATACTTGTGGAATTAAATTATCAACATAGGGATAAGTGCCCTCAAGTAGCGCAGATTGAACCCTCAAGCCATCAGAAATAAATCTGATTTGGTTCTGACCTATCTCGATTTGGGTGCTGCTGCCCTCATCATCGTTTATTATTTTTAAAAGATCCTCAAGGGTGCTGCCCGGTATAATGACATTTAAAGGACTTGCTCCGTAATCTTCTACGTTTTCAACAACATGCTGAGCGAGGCGGATGCCATCAGTGGCGACTACGCGAATGTTTTGATTATCTATTTGAAGTGAAACACCTGTGAGCACAGGTCTTGTTTCCAACGAAGAGACCGCAAAAACCACATGTTTAAATATTGCTTCAACAGTGTGTTCTTCATGCGTATCTTTTGGGTGTTTGGATGATCCACGTAATGGATTCTCGGAAATTCTGCAGTGTCCATCCCGCATAAACGAAACTGAGTATTGCCCGATTGGATATTTAGAATCAATGTCTCTGCGATTTCCAGCCTAATTAATCCAGGGTCAAGCTTGCGGATGATCTCATAAAAATAACGTGCGGGCACTACGATCTCACCTGGTTTGTGTACAATCATCGAATCCATCTTCACAGGAAGCTTATATTCAATGGTCATTCTTATATTGCTGGCTGTTAAAGTCAGACCCTCCGCTTGCGCCTGAATATGTATTCCGGAAAGAACACGGGAGGAACTATTCGCGGATATAGCTTTTAAGGCTGCTTGTAGTGCAGTGCTAAGAGAATCTTTTGACACTTGGATTAGCAAAGACCTCACCTAACTCTCCTTAGATTCCTTTGCAAAATGTGCCTCAATAATGTTCCGAAATACCTGGGAGCGAGATACGTTCTGTTCCTCACAAGCCTGCTCTATTTCCTGCCAGATGTTTTCTGGTAACGTCAAAGATACCTTTTTAGTTATACCGGTGCTTTTTCTGCCAGCCCCTTCCCGAAGACCTCCCCTCGTAAAAAGAAACCCTAACTGCCCGTCTTTAGTAGCTACGCCTACCTTAACTTTATCCTTAGAGCTGCTTGTGATATCGCTTGTGATTTTAGAATTGAATTCACTTAAAATTTCATCTCTGTGTTCGTCTTCGAATTTATGATCACTCAATCCTCACACCTCATAATTTGAATTTAGTAACTAAAATCAATAAATCCACTATTTTCATAATACCATACATGCCAATAATCCACCACCATTCTAGACACAAAAAAAAACACCCCATAGATCGGAGTGTGTGGTTAGCTGGGTAAGCGTTCGAAAGTGTGATTGTAAGAGTTAATTACCGCACTATCTCAAGATATTCTGGTAATTTGGTGTAAGGTCAGACTTTCGTGGGTCTCTCAAATGCTTGAATGATTCTAACTTCACCTTAGGACCAGGAGTGATTCTAAAAGTCATAGTATCCTCTCCAACGGAAAGATGTGGACCCACTGTAGGGTGTATATTGAGTGTAATTAAGAAATCAAACCGACGAAATCCATTCACTCGCTTTATATCTGTAACATCTACTAAATAAGGATACACTGTAGGAGTTACCGTCAGAAGTGGCGCATAAATCTCAGCCATTTTTTTCTCAATATGGGGTAAAAGAAAGAGCATCATTGTGTCTTTGTACATGAGCTCGCGGGAATCCTGATCTGGAAGCTTCGGTTCCGAATCAGCTCTGGACGGAGCCTCGGCTTGCGGTTGAACTAACCCATTAGCGGAGCAAGGTTGTTGCCCCAGCAAGAACATAACTGCGATAAGAAGAGGAGCAATCCAGCTTTTTTTCATCAAAATAGCCTCCTTAGGGAACTTTTTATAAATTCCCCAAGGAGGCCCTATTTTTATACGCTAAATCTCAATTGTGTTAAAAAGAAAGGGATCTCCCCTAAGATAATTCCTTAGAATCGCTTGCGCATAAGGCTGTTCTGCTTTCAGTCCCTCGGTTTCTCTAGGGTCGGGTGCGTGATGGCAATAATTTTCGATCATAACCATGACCGTAAAATTCTCTAAAGTCTGAAACCACTCCCCATCAAGCTTGGCCACACTTTCGTAACCCTTAATGACCAGTTCTCTTTGTAAAGGATACAACCCTAGAATGGTATGTGCCACATCATAAAGATAATATCCCCAGCCACATCTTCCGAAATCAATCGGTCGAGGTTCACCCTCTTTAAATATGATGTTCCCTTGATGTAAATCACCATGGATAACCCCATAAGTCCTTCTGTTCTTATTTTTATGCTGCTTGCTTAACCAGCCGTATAATTTCTCAGCCGCAGACTGATACAGCACGAACTCATCATCCGAAAGAAAACTATGGTAGTGCAGCTTTAATCGGAGCATTGCTTTTCTAAAGCTATGTTCATCCCACACAGGACGATTAAAGCCTGGAGGTAACTCAAGCTGCTGTGCCGCTTTATGTAGCTTGGCTAATAGAACGCCTTCTTTGTAAATTTGTTCTTCGGTAAGTCTTTCGTTCGCATGTTCGCCTTCAACCCAGCGCATTAACGATGCATATATACCATCCTCATTACCTTGCTCCACTTTGAACGCAACAGAACCCGTTCGATCATGAACGCCTTTCGGCAGGGGGACATCAATTTTGCTCTTCAAAAGCTCCAGCCATGCGATTTCGGAGTTAATTTCTTCTTTAGATCTCCCCGAATGAAGACGCAGCAAAAAAGTCCCCTCTTTATTTGTCTCTATTACAAAAGTGCAAGTGTCCGATCGTTGGTTGAAACGAATCTGTGTCCAATCGAGGTCAAAGTGCTGGAGCGCCATTAAAGCTGCTTGCTTATAATTATTTCTCATCGCAATGGAATGTACACATCAACCTCATCAGGCCACGTAGGATTAGCAAACTGATAGACTTCAATAGTCAATGCATATACATACTGCTCTCGCTTCATCGCTTCTACTCTTTCTGGCTCGTGCCCTATAAAAGAAGAAGTAATACTCAAGCCTATCAGCTTCATTTCTGGTAATTCAAGCACTTGGACTTGGCCTTCATCCATCATGAACAATCCATCCCTTCAATGATTATTTAAAATGAAAATATCTGAAATAAATATTTCTCTTGAAAATAATTTCAGAAAACTAAATAATATAAAGCAGTACTACATGTCGGATCTATCATCTTAATAAGGGTGGAGCTTCATTACAGACAGAAGAAAGGTTGAACATCGGCACCATGAACGCAATTCCAAACCTCAACAAGGAACCAGACCGTGTGGAAAAAACACGCAAAGAACCTTTCCCCATCTCTATTCTTTCACTTACGGTAGGCGCTTTTGCCATTGGAATGACTGAATTTGTCATCATGGGTATTTTACCAAATGTCGCCAAAGATTTACAGGTTAGTATTTCTACTGCAGGTCAGCTCATCACGATGTATGCCCTTGGGGTAGCCGTCGGTGCTCCTATTCTAACCATCCTTACACAACGAATTCCACAAAAGAAACTGTTATGCCTGCTCATGGTATTATTTATTCTAGGCAACGGAATCTCTGTATTTGCTCCAAACTATACCGTTCTTATGGTTGCTCGTATCATCACTGCTTTAACACACGGGACTTTCTTTGGCGTTGGTGCAGTGATCGCTTCTAATCTGGTCAAGCCCAATAGGCGGGCCGGAGCCGTATCCATTATGATGGCTGGTCTAACGATTGCTAATATCATCGGTGTTCCTTTAGGAACATTTATTGGGCAAAACATGGGCTGGCGCGCCTCATTTGCTGCGATAGCAGTCATGGGCGTCGCTGCACTAATCGGCATTCTTATTTTCATTCCAAAGATTAAACAAGACAAACCCGCTAGTGTAATCCAGCAAATTTCTGCGCTAGCTAATCCTAAACTGCTTCTATTCTTACTGATCGGTGCGCTTGGTAACGCCAGCTTGTTCACAGTGTTCACTTATATAGCGCCACTGCTAATGGAAGTTACCGGCTTTGCCGAGCATAGTGTGACATGGATTCTAGTTCTCTTCGGCTGTGGTGTAACCATCGGGAATATCGTTGGCGGGAAGCTTGCAGATTGGAAGCTGATGCCTTCTATCGTGGGACTTTATTTCGCGGTTAGTGTCATTCTTACGATCTTTTCCTTCACAATGCATAGCCCAGTAGCTGCGGTAATCACAATATTCTTCTGGGGTATGGTGTCCTTTGCGGTCATGCCAGGATTACAAATACGGATCATGAGTCTGGCTCAGGCCGCTCCTGCCCTCGCTTCTACAACCAGTCATTCTGCAGGTAATCTCGGAAACGCAACAGGTGCCTTCATCGGCGGATGGGTCATTTCTCATCTTGCGATTACTTCGCTGCCATGGGTCGGTGCCGTTCTGGTAGGACTCGGTCTGGTACTGGGGATTGCTTGTTATGTAGCAGAACGTAAAGAGAAAGTGGCATAATTTTTTATAGGGTTATATTTAAAAACGAGGGTGCCTCCAAAGCGATGAAAATAGCTTAGAGACGCCCTCGTATTTTATTTTACAAACTATAGCTATCTACTATTTTATGGCTTCATTCTTCTAATGCTCAGCATCTGATTTGCCCCTTTTTGAAATTCATAAGGAACCTCCATCTCCTCCACAGCGAAACCTTGTTGAACCATCTCATCTATAAGGCGATCTAGATGCTCATATCTTTTACAAGACAGATCAACTAAAGGGAAAATACGAAGCTCTCCTCTAGTCACCCGCATAAGTTCATTAATAGTCTTTAGATGAAAATCATAGTCCAGCCGATCACTATACATAAATAGGAAATGCGCAGACAATGTCAGATCAAAATCCTCATCATTGAACGGCAGATTAGGTAAAATCACAGGAACATATCGCTCCGGGGTTTGTCTCTGATCCCTGATGTTATCGTTTAAAGCCCTACTCCTCGCTTGTGTCAAATCCTCTATAGACTTAAAGTAGTCCCATACAAAATTGCCCTGTACCTTAACCAGTTCAGACATAGCATGCTCAATATCTTGAATACCTTTATCTTCAAGCTCATCCGCAGAGTAATAATAAGCGATATCCGCAGCAGTCACTTCACTCCCTAACTGATTCGATATCGCTGTAAAAGAGCAGGCACCTGCAGGACAATCCAAAATCCGCCTGCCTACAAGATCCTTTTCTTTCAATTTGAACATCTGCAAATACTCCTCAAAGGTCCTTCCTATAAAAACAATCCTCTCCAACTCAAGCTTTCCCTCTGCTCCGCTCATCTCATCTCACCTTTCCTCATCTCGGCTAATACTGCTCGCTTTTTACTTCTGTTTAAATATATGTATAAGATAATCTATAAGAAGTCCTAAAATTAGGAACGTCCCAAAATGAATTACATACGTGGGAAATCTGACGCTGATTAATATACTGCTTGCAGCCCATTCCGTATTATTAACATCAACCATCCAGTTTGCAAAGGGCTTCATGAAGATCAGCGTATCTATAATTGGATTAAGTCGTACAAGAATGATGTTTGCGATCTCAATCCCCAAATAATCACCCAGACAGATGATGATACTAATAATCGAAAACCAGAAACTGAATTTTCTCCTTAAAAACATCAAGCACCGCCCTCTCTTTTTTTCCTAATACATACAATTCGTTTAAAATTCAAAATATCCTTGTCGCGGATAGCTCCTGCTTTAAAAAATGATACAATCTGGAGCTCGCCAGCTTCAAGGGATAATCCGAAAGTTTACATAGGATACCGCAGGTCATATCGATAACCTTTCCCTCCAGTTTTCGCACTACCGTTCCTGCAGGGGCCGGATTCAAGACTATCTCAGGGACAAGAGCGACGCCTAAGCCACTTTCTACAAAATATTTTAGAGCCGACATGCTTCCAATCTCCATAGTATCGAACGGTGCACCACCTGATTCCTGTAGCACACTTTCTAATTTTTTGCGATAAGGACAGTTTGCTGCCGTAATAAGTAACCTATGATCCTGTAAATCCTCTGGCGTGATATTCTCCTTGGAAGCTAGCGGATGCTCTTCTGGCATAAGTAACACAAATTCCTCCGTAAATAAGGGTTCAAAATAAAGCTCCTTACCCAGCTCTGGCGCTGAACATACAGCCATATCAATTTCGCCTCGCAAAAGCAGTTCACTGAGTGCAGCGGTTCCCGCGATCTCCACGGAGACTTTCACTTTCGGAAACTGCGTCATAAAGCTGCTTAACAGCTGCGGCAAACGATAGCTCGCCGTCGGATCCGTTACCCCTATGCGGATGTTGCCAGCTTCACCTATCTTCAAATCGGCCAAACGGCTCTGTAACCGCTCCATATCCTTAACAATATGTAAGCTCTCTTCATAAAACAATCTACCAGATTCTGTTAAACAGATTTGTTTTCCCCGCTCAAGCAGTTGACACCCTAAGTCGGATTCAAGCCTCTGCATTTGCATCGTGACCGTGGATTGGGCATAATTCAATTCCTCAGCTGCACGGTTAAAACTTCCTGAAATCACAATGGTTTGAAAGGTTTTTATTGTTTTCAGATCCATTCCTGAGCCCTCCACTACTTAATTCAAATAAATTGAACCAAAGCTTCAATTAATTCAATTATACGAAATCCGATAATCACTATAGAATACTCTATATCAACAACATACGCCAACCAAAGGAGTGAATAAGGATGGATCTTAACAATAAAGTAGCCTTAGTAACTGGTGGAGGTACTGGAATTGGCAAAGCTGTAAGTCTGGAATTAGCCCGACGCGGAGCCCTTGTTGCAGTGAACTATTCTAGATCCGAGGCAGAAGCTTATGAAACCGTGAATACGATTATAAATCAAGGTGGGCAAGCGATAGCAGTACAAGCCGATGTTTCTAAGGATCAGGAAGTGCGAAGTATGGTCCATTCGATTATTCAGCATTTTGGAACGGTAGATCTGCTGGTGAATAACGCCAGTATTACTAAACATATTGCGCTGGGTGATCTGGAAAAAGCAACGGAGGAAGTCTGGGATGAACTCTATGATGTGAATGTGAAAGGAATGTTTTTCTGCGCCAGAGCAGTTGCTCCGTATATGAACCATAGCGGTTCAGGCACCATCGTCAATCTCGGCAGCATCGCCGGACAAACTGGCTTAGGCTCTTCCCTTCCTTATGCGGTCTCCAAAGCTGCTGTTCATGGCCTCACGAAATCTCTAGCCCATGCGCTAGCTCCAACTATTAGAGTGAACTGTGTCGCACCGGGAGCTGTTGCTACTAGATGGTGGTCTGGTCGAGAAGAACAGATGCATAAATTAGCACCTAATCTGCTGCTCCAGCGTCTATCATCCACTGAGGATATCGCTCAATTCGTCTGCGCGACACTCGAACAGGAAGCAATGACCGGACAGATCATTACGGTAGATAGTGGACAAACGTTGTAACAACTAAACAAATGGCATATCAATTGAAGCGCCGATTGAATAATTAGGGGATTTCTCCCTATAATTCTGATATATCTACTCATCCAAATAGTAATTACGGAAAACCTCCCTATAATTTAGCTGATTTGCTGGAAAATAAAGAAATTCCCCTGATTTTTAGGGAGGAATTCCCTGTTTTCGTTCATTTAAGGCTAAAATCGGCTATTTTCAGGGAGTTATTCCCTAATTCCTCTCTAGCTCACACGATCGTCGTTTGGTCTATTTTATAAAGATAGAAGCTGCCCCAAAAGTAGAATTCTCTACTTCTAGGACAGCCTCTATTGCATAAATATTGGTGATGTCTTTAGTTAGGTTCACTACCCCAAATCAAGTTTCCTGACACGTATGCTGGTGTTTTGCTCCAGTCCACATAATTAGTATCCACCGCATTAAAAGAAAAATCTCCGGTTTGAGTGTAATTCGTCCAATCCTCTTTAGACACACGCACCTGAATGTCGATACTCGCACCCGCCGCAAGTGAACCTGCTGCACTTGAGAAACCAACCTCCAGATAATAATCCGCATTTGCTTTAGCTGTTGGCAATTTTACAAATGTTCCTGTTACATTCGCGCTTCCCACCTGTGACCAGTCGCAGAAGAAGCTTTGTGCCTTCTCACCATCAATAGTGTAATAGTATCTCACTTTCACATCAGAGAGTGTCACAGCACTTGTGCTCGTATTCACCAGCTTAAACTTTGGATTCAACGTATTTCCGGAAGCAGACAATGAACTATTATACATCTGTACTTTCAATGCTGCAGTAGGAGCTACTGTCGTATCCGCAATCGTGACAACCAAGGATTGTGTGGTTCCTGCACTAAACTCAAAGGTAAGCGTAGTGCTTCCCAACGCTTGGGTTGCCAGATACTCTTTCTTGATCGTTACTGTAGAACCACTCACTGTATAATCTGTGCTTGCTACGAGGGTGGCTGTTCCGTTTTTGATCGTGCTGAGCGTATTTCCGTTCAACGTCATAGTTACTCCTACGTCTGCTTGATTCGCAGTTTTCTTATCAAAGCCTGCCATTGTTGGGGTTATCGTGGAGTTAGTTACTGGTGTTGTCGTATCCGTTACCGCAACCGCTAAGGATTGCGTCGCTCCTGCGCTAAAGCTGAACGTCAGCGTGGTCGTCCCTACCGCTTGCGTCGCTAGATACGCTTTTTTAATGGTCACAGTAGATTCACTGACCGTGTAATCTGTACCAGTAACCAATGTCGCCGTTCCGTTTTTGATCGTGCTGAGCGTGTTTCCGTTCAACGTCATAGTTACTGCTACGTCTGCTTGATTCGTAGTTTTCTTATCAAAGCCTGCTATTGTCGGGGTTATCGTGGAGTTGGATACTGGTGTTGTCGTATCCGTCACCGCAACCGCTAAGGATTGCGTCGCACCTGCGCTAAAGCTAAACGTCAGCGTGGACGTTCCTACCGCTTGCGTCGCTAGATACGCTTTTTTAATGGTCACAGTAGATCCACTGACCGTGTAATCTGTACCACTAACCAATGTCGCCGTTCCGTTCTTGATCGTGCTGAGCGTATTTCCATTCAGTGTCAGCGTTACTGCGACGTCGGCCTGATTCGCTGTTTTCTTATCAAAGCTTGCGGTTGTTGGTGTTATCGTGGAGTTAGTTACTGGTATTGTCGTATCCGTCACCGCAACCGCCAATGATTGATTAGCCCCTGCGCTAAAGCTAAACGTCAGCGTATTTGTTCCTACCGCTTGCGTCGCTAGATACGCTTTTTTAATGGTCACAGTAGATCCACTGACCGTATAATCTGTACCAGTAACCAATGTCGCCGTTCCGTTCTTGATCGTGCTGAGCGTATTTCCATTCAGTGTCAGCGTTACTGCGACGTCGGCCTGATTCGCTGTTTTCTTATCGAAGCTTGCAGTTGTTGGAGTAATGGTTGAGCCTGTAGCTGGTAGATTGACAGGATCAGCATACAATGTGCCTCGGCCATTCGTTCCGAGATATACACGTCCGTAAATTCTTGGGTCACCAGTAATCGCCATATTAATCTTGGCGTATTGGTGGGCATCGTCATTAATACGAACCCAAGTTGCGCCAACATCATCGGAACGGAAGACACCCCGCACGCCATCAATCTTCGCTACCGTGTACAGTGCCATATAAGTTTGACCCGGCGCAGCCTTTCCATAACCAATGAGATCAGCTTCTTGTACGTTGGTTAACTTCGTGAAGCTCGCACCAGAGTTCGTGGAGTGCCACAAACCATACTTATTCTCAGTCGTATTTCCTCCTGCAAACCAGATGTCACCTTCAATACCTGGTACTGCTTTCATGCTGATCTGAGCTTCATTCGGCTGTAATCCAGCTACATTATTGGTTGGGAAACCTGAAGCTGAAGTGGCAGTAAATGTAGCTCCGCCATCCACACTAACATAGAAGACCCCAGCAAAAAAACCATAAAATTTGTTAGCATTCACTCGGTCAGATGCTACTTTTGCTCCTGCAGGTAATCCGGCGCTTGCTGTCCAAGAGTTACCTGTTGTTTTGGAGTAGTACACACCAATATCCGAGGTGCTCCACAAAATAGAGTTCCCACTTGCAGACACAGCTACTTGTCCATGCCCTACTGTTGTTTTGGTGCCATTTGACGGTTCTGAATTTGGCATGTACCAGTTCACACCACCATCGTTAGAGATACCAATGGATTTCATACTTGGTGTCTTCTCTTTATCTGCACTGCCTACCCGTACCATATAAGATGGACTCAACTCTGCATAATCGATACTCATTGTTGTTGCCCATGAAGGACTGGTCTGGAATTTAGTTGGAGCTACCGACAAATCCTCATGACGGAAACCAGAAACGTCACCAAGTGCAGTGATCAAATGGGAGGTTCCCGTTGGTGGGCTTATCAGTCCGAGCACAGCCGTTTCCTCCACACCCTTGGCCATAACCGAGATATTCACCTTGCCTCCGGTATCCCATGAGGTCAAATTGTTCGAGCCATAAATGGTGGCCCCCGTACCATACATCATCCGGTTAGAGTTGAAAGGGTCAATTTCCAGATCGCCCATCATCCAGCCCAGTTTCGGTGAAGGATCAAGCGAGGTCGAAGTCGTTCCATGATCGAGCCAAGGTGCTGCTGTGATATCCATACTGAACTTATAAGTTCGTTCTGGATAGTTGCCCCAGTCCCAAATTCGGCTCCATGTTGCACCACCGTTAGTACTGCGGAAAATCACTTCATCAGGCCACCAAGCATTTAAACTGGATACCATAACTGTGTTAGGATTCTGTGCATCCACAGCTAAACCACCGAAGCCATACCAATTATCCGTTCCGGTTGAAGGACTGATGTTCGTCCATGCACCGCTTGTTTTATTGTATTTCCAAACCTCACCTTTACTTCCGTCATAAGGACCTACACCATTGCTATAAGTAATATACAGATCGCCTGTAGATGAAAGCACGCCATGATGTGGCAAGTAGCCTGAAGGTAGTCCTGCCAGAGCTGTCCAAGTTACGCCTCCATCTGTACTTCGATATACGCTGCTTGCTGTATCGGCAACCCCTACATATATCGTTTGAGTCGCATTGCCAAGTGTTCCTGTGCTTTTATCGAACGTAATCCAGGATAGGCCGACAAGATCATTTCCGTAATCCAGTGTCGGATTCTGAATATATGTTCCTACATTCGTAAAGGAGGTTACCTTCGACCAAGTAACACCGGAGTCCGTACTTTTCCAGAGCCCATTACCACTTCTAGCTCCGAAGAATAAAATATTATTCTTATTCGGGTCGATGACGAGGCGTTCACCCGCAGAGCGGCCCGGCATATTGCCACCTACCTTAAAAGGCAGCGGAGTGGTTTGCCAGGTGTTTCCCCGGTCACTAGAGCGCATGATCTGACCGTTATTATCCCAGGAGTTAGTATAAGTACCTGTTGCCATATAGACTTTGTTCGGATCAATAGGATCTGTAGCAAGGGCATCTACACCATTCTTATTCCAATCGACCCAGCCTACGGAGTCACTAATCGAAGTCCAACTAGAGGTAGCCTGATTCCATCGATACGCACCCCCGATATCTGTTCTGGCATAAATTAAATTGGGTTCGGACTGATTAAAAATAATTCCGGGTACAAAACCACCGCCGGCTCCCGTTACAACACTCTTCCAATTGTAAGGTTCACTTGCGGCCGCATGAGTAGTAGCTGGGAATGCAGAGAATAAAGAGCCTATCATCGCGCCAAGCAGGATTAACAATCCAGTTTTTCGGATACGATTACGAATCACGTTTTACGCCTCCTACAATTTTATTGGTTTGCTTTTGTTTTCCTCCTACTCTGTATCCCTGCTTCTTCCCTCCCCCCTAAATTCGACTATTTAAATTTTTCTGATAACGCTTTCATTATAATGGTAATGTTTTTCATAATCGATAGAAAATGGTTGTATTTTCATGAAGTTTGTCTCTAAAAATCGTACCATTTTCACACCTTAGATTACATTTCACAACCATAAACGCCTTAGGCGTCCTATAAGGACGGTAAGCGGTTAAGCGAGAAATAGAAGGATAATTTATAGCGTAAGCATATACATTAATCTATTTCAAAAAAAAACAGATGCCTCCTTTTGAGATGGCATCCGTTTCTCGATTAACTTTATTGATTTATTGCCGCAAACGACTCTGCTGCTGCAGAAAGATAATAAGCCAACCCCGTTTGCTGATTCTCAAGCATTTTAAGATGAAAGTCATCACTTAAGAAAAATTGAGTCTGCGCTGCAAAGTCTTTCACAGATATGTTATGGCCATGTTTGTTCATAAATTCAAGATGACATCGAATCAAATTCTCTATTTCCTTATCGTTATGTTTTAACCCTTCTCTTAATGAACTTGCTATTTTATTCATAAATGTCATGCCTTCAAGTGCTTGTTCATTCATATCCGGAACATCTTCTGGTAAAACTTCAATAGAGTCCATCCCATACGATTCCTTCAAATATTGATTTTGCTCGATCAGCGCTTCTTTCCATTCTCTTTCGCTTTCAAATCCTTCGAACATTTCCTTATTATCCATGCGCTCCCCATCCTTTAAATAACCAATAGATTTACGTAATGTCTGAACAATCGTATCCAGCCTGGCTTTGCGGCCAAGGAGTAGCTCCTCCTGCTGCGAAAGAATAGAGTACCTGTCCGAATGATGATCCATCATTTCCTTGATTTGATCTAAAGAAAATTCTAATTCTCTGTAAAATAGAATCTCTTGCAAACGTTCCAGCTCTTTCGTTCCATACAACCGGTATCCAGCATCACTTATCCTGCTTGGTAAGAGAAGACCGATCTTGTGATAATGATGAAGCGTTTTGATTGTAACCTTGGACAGTTCCGATACTTCTTTTACCGTGTACAATGTTGTTCATTCCTCCTTTCCTTAAGTAGCTTAATGCCTCCCCTAAGAGGAGTGTCAAATCAAAAATCCAGAAGAATCCCAAAAAAGCCCTCTCCACCCTAACGGTGAAGAAAGCTACTACTGGTTAATGCGTAAGCACAAATTCATCCAGCATCTTACCATCCACATCATAAGCCTGATAAGTCAAACTATCCTTGGTAACACTAATCCCTGCGAACATTTGCTTGTAGTTTTGAAAATGCACCGCATGATAGAACTGATCCTCTTTTTTCTCGTTAAATTTCCCTCCGGAAGCATTGGTCACCACATATACCGTACCTTTTTTAGCACCTACCGGATTCTCACCTTCAGGAACGATTTTTCCAGCCCGCAAAGGGTAGGATCTGGAGTACTCATGATTATGACCCTGCAGCACCAGATCGACCTCACATGCATCAAAAATATTCGTCCAATCTTCAACCTTCTTATATGAATTGCCCCCGTATGCCGGACGGTGCATCGCAACAATCTTCCATTCCTTATCCGTGCTCTTCAAATCTTGCTTCAGCCACTCAGCTTGCTTTTTCAAATTGCTCTCCGTATTCAATACAGACACATGTACAGGACCGTAATCGAAGGAATACGAGGTGCCCGCAATAGAACCTTTTGCCCCGTTATCTGGCAGGTTGAAATGAGAAGTAAAGTCCGTCGCATCGTCATCAACCTGATCATGATTTCCCGTAACAGGCATTAAGGGTATCCCCGAAAGCAAGCCTTGCACGTTACCAAAAAATTGATCCCAGCCCGCCGAATCCTCTGGGTTCTCCGTTAAGTCACCATTATGCACAATAAATTTCGCCTCTGGAAAGGTCTGAACGGCCTTGCTCAATGTCTTCCCCCACAGCTTAAAATCATCCGCCCTCTCCCCTTGAGAATCCGCGACGTTGATAAACGTAACACTATCTAGTTCAACCTCTTCCGTGGTGAATTCCGCAACTGAACTCCATCCTCCCTCAAGCCCGCTGCCCACTCTGTAAGAATATAACGTCCCAGGTTCAAGTCCTGTAACCTCCGCTTTGTGAACACCTCTGGTACCATAGTCCGTTTTTATGGTGCTACTATTTGCTTCTATCCTTAGTACATCCGATTCTACAAAAGAGGACATCTGTCCCTTTACTAACTCCAGAACTCCTGCGGCATTGGAATCGCTAGTATACCAAGTAAACGCACGACTCGTTCCCGCATCTCCCTTAAAGGTGGTAACAAGATCATACGGGGCTGATGATTTCTTGGAGCTCCCGGATTTGGACCACTCCATCCCAACAGCCACCAAGATCAGAACAATCACTACTATCCCTAGGATGATGGCGAATTTATAGTCTTTCATCACGGCTCCTCCTTCATTTTTCTCTCTAGTCTTCTAACTAAGATAGCCTTCCAGAAAGTCAGAAGTCAAATCTATAGATCTATACTTTTGTTAACGCAGTGTAAAACATTCAGCTAACATTCAGTCTATTTTAAGTTAAGCATAAGGTCTGTCTCCTAGAATTAGTTGTGCAAGAAGGTTAGCCAACGACAGAGATAGAGATAGAAACGAGGTGGGAAAATGAGTAACAAGCTTCAATTCCGGCATGAGCTAAAATTCTTCATTAACTATCATCAATATCTTGTATTGCGCCAGCGATTACAGAGTTTGATTGATACAGACCAGCATGCCAATGAAAGTGGCGAATATCATATCCGCAGTTTGTATTTTGACGACATCAACAACTCGGCGCTTGCCGACAAACTCGGAGGTCTCAGAGAACGCGCCAAATATCGTATTCGTATCTACAACATTCAAGACAACATCATTCACTTTGAGAAAAAAATCAAAATGGACGATTATATCGCCAAAATTAAAGAGCCGCTGACCCGTCAAATGTACGACGAGATCATAGCAGGTAACTATGAGGTCCTGAATGTCCCGGACAGTCCACTGTTCATGGAATTATACAATCAGATGCGTCATAACCTTCTTCGGCCGAAGGTCATCGTGGATTATGTTCGCGAGCCCTATGTTTGCCACAACGGCAACGTGCGGATCACGTTTGATAAAGAATTACGTACCGGTCTGCATTCGACGGATATTTTTGATAAGGATTTGCATCCGATTCGGGCGATTGATGAGAACTTCATTATTTTTGAGGTGAAATTCGATGAGTACATTCCGGAATACATTAAAATCGCACTGCAGTTAGAGGGGCTGAACAGACAGTCCGCTTCAAAATATGTGATCTGCCGCAAATTCTTAAAAACCAACACTTGGGAGGATTATTGATTATGAATGCATCACTAGCAACAATGGCAGCAACCGCAACAACAGATACAACCACAAATACTTTTTCAGATATCATTAAAAACTCGGTGATAGACAACTTTGTCTCCGATATAAGCATCTCGAAAATGCTCATCACGTTAGGTGTGGCTTTTCTGATCGGATACTTTATTTATCTGCTCTATAAACGTGTATTTAGCGGAGTGTTATACTCCAAAAGCTTCAACGTCTCGCTAATGGGCATGACCATGATTACAGCCACTGTCATTATCGCCATCAACTCTAACCTGGTTCTGTCCCTCGGTATGGTCGGCGCATTGTCCATCGTTCGTTTCAGAACGCCGATCAAAGATCCAACAGATCTGATCTTCTTGTTCTGGGCAGCAGTCGCAGGGATTGTAACTGGCGCAGGCTTCTTCACTTTGGCTATTGTGGGTTCAATCATCATTGGTCTAATTCTGTTTCTGTTCATCAAGCATTCTTCTATCGAAACACCATACTTGCTGGTCATTAACTGTGATAGCGACGAGAGTGAACGTGAAGTCCACAGCCATATCACCAAATCCGTGAAACGCTACAACGTGAAGCAAAAAACAGTATCTGCAAACAATATCGAATTAACACTAGAGCTTCGTCTGGATGATAAAGTAGGTGGCTTTGTCAACACAGTTTCCGACTTAAAGGGCGTTAAAAATGCACTTCTGATCAGCTACAGCGGTGACTATGTATCCTAAACATAATAAGATGAAAGGCGGTGCCCCAGATGAAAGCAAGAGGTAAATCTATCCTGCTGAGTCTTTGTTGCCTGCTGCTGGTCATCGCCGTAGCTGGGTGCCAGAACGCAAGTCCGTCTGCAACAAACGAAACTGCAACAGATTCTCAGGATAAGGTAGTCTCGAGCGACGAGAAAAATCTAGACGAGCAGGTCTTTCCAAAAGATAAGGTCGTCGATGTCAAAATCACTTTGGACCCGGATGATTTTCAGGATATGCTGGATAATGCCAGCGCGGAAGAATATAAAACCGCATCGGTTGAGTACAACGGCGTTAAATTCGATAACGTTGCCGTGCGGACCAAAGGAAATCTTAGTCTCAGAAGTGTAGTACAGATGACAGACTCTGATCGGTACAGCTTTAAAATTTCTTTTGATGAATATGTGAACCAGAACTTATTTGGCATCACTAAGATCAACCTGAATAACAATTACAGCGATGCTTCTTATATGCGTGAATTTCTGACCTACGAGCTCGCTGAAAGTGTCGGACTTCCGACGCCGAAATATTCCTTCGTCAATGTATACGTCAACGATGAGCTAAAGGGCTTCTACCTCGCGGTAGAACAGATCGGCGACGCATATTTGGAACGCAATTTCGGGAACTCTTACGGCGCACTTTATAAAGGGGAAATGACCGGTCAGGGTAGTGACTTGACTTGGCTTGGTGACGACCCTTCCCTCTATACCGGATTAGTAATGAAGTCGGATAAATCTAACGATGATATTCTGATCGATATGCTGAATGAGCTTAATAACGGCACCGATTTTGAAAAATACATCGACGTAGAGGAATCGCTGAAGTATATCGCTCTAAATGCGGTCACGGCAAATATGGACAGTTATTTAGGTGGTAATAAACAAAATTATTACTTATATGAAGACGAAGGCGTCTTCTCGATCCTGCCGTGGGATTATAATATGGCTTTTGGCGGCATGGGCAGCGCAGACGTACTGATTGACGAGCCTACACAAGGCGCGCTGGCTGAACGTCCTCTGGTTGCGAAGCTACTTGCTAACGACGAATACAAAGCGAAATATCACGAGATCGTCAGTGAAATGCTTAATGGCTATCTAGCTGATGATACGTTCCAAACTAGAATGGATCAGCTGGACATGATGATTTCCAGCTATGTCAAAGCAGATCCTTCTGCTTTCTACACCTTCGAGCAATATGAAGAAGGGATTAAGTCTGTTAAGACCTTCATGTCGAACATGGCTAAAAATATCCAGCAGCAGCTCGACGGAACCATCCCTTCCTCCGGTGACGGATCAGGAAGCGGTATGGGTGGTGGCATGGGCGGCGGCTTTGGTGGTGGTGCTAGGAATGGCGCTGGTGCTTCTGGTGCTGGACAAGGCACGAACGGCGCGGGTAACGAGCAGACTGGCGCGGGGGCGGAACAGAGCGCGGGTGGTGCTGCACCGAACGCCGAAAGCGGGCAAGCTACCACGGATGGGCAGGCTCCTCAGGGCGGCGCAGGCGGTGAGCCCGGTGCCATGGGCGGACCGGCTATCCCTGATGCCGGCGCGGGTCCCGGCAGTAACACGCAAGCAACAGCTGGCGGGCAAGTTGCTCAAGGTGGTCAAACCAACACCGACGAGCAAGCCGCTCAGGGTGCGCAGACCAACACCGACGGGCAAGCCGCTCAAGGTGGATTCACTGGAGGGCCTGGCGGTGCACCAGGTGCTATGGGTGGCCCTACTATCCCTGAAGGCGGGAACGGACCTGGCGGTGCTGGCATGGGTGGTAACTTTGGCGGCGGCGCTGGCGCTATGCAGCAAAAAGGCAGCACGAGTGAAGCCATCACTACTGGGGTCGCGATACTTCTCTTACTGCTGACTGCAGTCTTTGTGACCTTCTATAAGCGGAAACGGCTGTAGACAAGTAAAAGTAATTCACAACATAAAAACATAAAAGAAGCTCCCGTCGTTTATCGGCTGGGGCTTCTTTCATGTCCTAAAGATCATATTGCCAAATTTCCACAAAAAAACTGTGAACAGTCTCAAACTTCACTCGAGACTGTTCACAGTTATAAATTCAAACTTTTTTCTTATCAAGTATCCAACTCAGATCAAGGAATATAATGCTCCCCTATTACTCTTTTCGCCCGCGCAATATACTTATAGCCGCTATTAAAAAGGCAAGTAAAGATATCCCGACTGCGATGTAGACCATTGGATTGACACTGTTTGATTTTTCCTCATCTTTCATAATAGCATTATGCTCTTCCATGCTCATGGAATCGCTCTTCACATTGGAACCGTGAGAATGTTCATCCCCACCGGAAGCTTGTACAATTGTAGTAATGGAATGCGGATTCTCTGTTCCAGCCTCACCGGACCATTGCACCAAGCTTCCATCTGCATAGTGCTGATAAGCATCCCATGCAATGTCGCCAGCGGCATCAGGGTTCTTGGCCGTAAAGTAGAAGCGTTGGAATTGCCCCTTCTGAATGCCCTCACCATTAGCTATCCAGCTAACCTTATTCCCCTCAATGGTAACATCCCATCCGGGTGTAGCCTCATATTGTTTAAACTCGGCACCTGCTGGAACTCGTAGATCAACTTGTACAGTTGCCACGTCTTTTTCCGAAGGAACCTTTAATGTATAAGTCTCCCATGCCCCCGTGCTAGATTGTGCTGGTGCCACGGTTACGTGCGCGCTAGCCACTGCTGCGAACAATAACAGTGTTGCTGCAGCTGGTGCGAATAACGTCATTATTTTGCGAGATAATCTGTTCATAGTTAGCCTCTTCTCATCAATAATTATATATCTTCGTCCTTAACTTCCTGCTATACATCTTTCGAAAAATCTCGTTTACGCGAAGCAAGCCCTTGCTCCAAGGCATAACGCGTCAGCTGCGTTCGGTTTTGGAGTTGCAGCTTTTGGAGGATGTTCTTCAAATGGTTTTTTACGGTATGCTCCGAAATCCCCAAGCTCACTGCAATCTCCTTGTTTTTTGATCCAGAAGATACACAGCTTAAAATTTCTTTCTCTCTAGCCGTCAACGACTCCCCTTCATCCGTAACAGAGGGGACGGTGAACTCCTTCAAGATTTGAAAAGCCAGCTCCCGACTAAGCGGTGCTTCTTCATTAACAATGGCCTGCAAATATTGAATCCAGGTGGAAGGTGCCAGATTCTTTAGCAAATACCCCTGTGCTCCTTGCTTTAGCGCTTCGAGGAGGTGGGAAATTTCGTCCGATACGGTAACGATAACGATTTTGACATAAGGATATTCCTGCTTGATCCGGCGAGTAGTCTCCAGCCCGTCCATTTCCGGCATCTGAATATCGATTAGGATGAGATCAGGCATCCACTGGGCTGTGAAAGCGATCGCTTCAGCACCACTCTCCACTACTCCAATGACCTCAAAACTATCATCCATGGACAAAATCTCGCACATCGCCTCACGTGCATGCGCATGGTCATCTACAACTAAAACCCGGTATCGGCTCATGGACTGACTTCCCCTTTCGTAATTTCAACCTGGGTGCCTGTGTCACCAGAAGTCAGCCTAAGCTTCCAGCCCATCCCCTCGACACGTTCCTTCATGATCTGAAGTCCGTAGCTGCCACTCACTTCAAATGGATCATACTGAAATCCTTCTCCATTGTCTGTAACAACTACCCTCCAGTTCTTCTCATCGCCAGCGCCAGTAATTGAAACCAGTCCAGCTCGTGTATGCTTACGAACATTAATGATCGCTTCGCGAATACAGGATAACAATTCTGATTTTTCCGAAGGGGAGAGCGCATCATCTTGCAGGCTCCATTCGAGAGAGGCTTCGATCATAATCTCGTTCGCCATCTGGGCTAGCTGATCTTTTACCGACTGTTCCAATGAAAAAGAACTCTGCTCTGAGACCGGAATCTTCAGATTGGCAATGGCCTGCCGCACATAACGGTTCACCTCATGGACCGTCTTTTTGATCTGATCCACATTTTCCTCACTGACCTCACCATTCTTGCGGCTTGCTTCTAGCCGGTCGATTTTGACAGATAAGAGAAATAAAGATTGCGCCATTCCATCATGCAGTTCTTTGGCAAGTCCTTCCCGAGCCTTCATTGCATCTTTAAGCGCACGTTCCTGCTCCAGCTCCCGCTGATTCCGCTCCATAAGAGAGAACAAAGGGACGAGCAACACAAGACTGACTAAAAACACCAGGACTGGCGTCAAATAGTTCCCCAAATCCATAGAAATATAAGGCATTAGAAACTGGTGACGCACAATTTCCCAGATCCCCACCATTAGCGTTGGCAATAACAGGATCATATACTTTATTTGTTTATACGTTGCCGTCCCCTCCTGCACATCTTATGCTTAACAATATCACCGTCTCATCTAAGCGACATGACTCGATCGGGCTATATAGACCCATTAATGTTACAAATTTAAGTATTTTAAAAGGTGATTGCTGACATTTATAATATCATAAGCAGGCTTTCTTATATTGTAGCAAAAAAAAGATACATCTCACGATGCACCCAATCATTTCTACTTTTACTGCGAAATCCTACCTAAAGTGGTGAAGTATAACGTCCATATTGGATATCCATTTCTTTAAACGAATCTCCCTCTTTTTTCAGAAAAAACGTATTTACTCCCTCTGAGCCCCACCAATTCAGGCCGAGTAATGGGCCCTCTGAGGTTTCAGCAGCAAAAAGGATGGAGAACATTTCAGGCATAACCTCTCCGCCATCATCCACCCGCCAGACCGAATATTCATCTCCTTGAATCACCGCTGGATAGTCCATGAAGGTAAATTCATCTTTTTCTTTCCAAACGAGACTAAATAACATATCCTGATCCAGCCTTACGAATTGAACGAGATACAGCTGTCGATCTGTAGATAAGTCTGCCAGCTTCCATATTTTCTGAATTTCACGTTTTTTCGTATCTACAATACGCTGTCGAACACTTTCCTCCACAGTAGATAAAGCTTCTTGACCCTCTAAGGATTCAATAGGCAAAAGCGCATCAACCTTAAAGTCTGTTTGATCCGTCAAATAGTAGGTTTCATCTGGGGTCGCACTTGCTTCTTCCACCGTAAAAAGATAACCCGCCAGATTTACAAAATTATGTGCCATCTCCCGGCCATTGCTGTTCTCTGTTCCATCCTGCCATTTATTAAATTTAACCTTTAACACATTCCCCTGATCACCAATAGCCTCATTTAATTGTGCCATCTCCTGATCCAGCCCTTTTTCATGCCCGGCAACTAGAATACTCCGCCCCTCTGCATCCGCAAAGCCAAAATTCGTCTTCAGCTTCTCAGTATCTAGATAAGCTTCAGTCTTCTGCTTGCTTGGAGTTGGTAATGGCTCTGCGCTTGGAGGAAGCGTTGGTGAAGGCAGTACAGTTTCAGCACTTTGTTCCGGTGTAGACTCAACATGATCGCCATCACTGGTCATAGAGTTGTTGCTGGAACAACCCACCAACATAAGAGCAATAAAGAAACTTACCATAAGCTTATTCATTCTTTTTCCTCCAAACGAAGTTAGAATATTCCCATGCTCAGGTAACGTTCCCCCGCATCAGGTGCAATACATAGCACTCGCTTGCCGGCCCCGAGGCGCCGTGCTTCCTGCAATGCTGTCCATACTGCGGCTCCACCTGATGGGCCAAGCAGAATTCCTTCCTGTGCTGCCAGCATTCTCACGGTATTCAGTGCATCTTCATCCGAAACTTGAACAATTTCATCGTAGACCTTTGTATTCAGAATGGCGGGTATAAAGCCCGGACTGGTTCCAACCAGCTTATGCGGTCCAGGCTTTCCACCGGATAATACTGGTGAGCCCTGCGGCTCAACAACTAGAATACGAATATCTGGAAGCTGCTCACGCAACACTTCCCCAGTTCCAGTTATCGTACCACCTGTTCCCGAAGAAGCAACGAACACGTCCAGCTTCCCTTCCATTTGCTCCATAATTTCAAGAGCTGTCGTAGTGCGGTGAATGTCAGGGTTCGCTTTGTTCTCAAATTGCTGTGGAATAAAGCTGTTTGCCACTTCTTTCCCCAGCTCGATTGCTTTTGCTATAGCTCCCGGCATCCGCTCCGCTGCAGGAGTCAGAACAACTTCAGCGCCATAAGCCTTTAGAATATTGATTCGTTCCTTCGTCATATTGTCAGGCATGACAAGAATCGCTTTATAGCCTTTTGCAGCGGCATTCATAGCCAATCCAATGCCTGTATTTCCGCTTGTCGGCTCTATAATGGTCCCTCCGGGCTTCAGCAGCCCGGCTAGTTCTGCTTGCAGGATCAGATTATAAGCTGCTCTATCCTTTACACTGCCACTGGGATTGAAGCGTTCCAGCTTTACATATAGTTCTGCATCTTGGGGGGTGGTCAACCGATTTAGTCGCACAACCGGTGTATTCCCAATCAGCTCAGTTATATTGTTAACAACTAGTGGTGTCATATATAGCGCCTCCTTCATTACTTTACATACCCTTCATTGTAACTTGAGTGGCACCTCCTGTCGATTCTGGAGCTTGCAAGGTCCCTAAGTTAAAAAGCCGCCTCCCAAATTTATGGGTAGGCGGCTTCATTATAACTGACTACTGATCTACAATTTACGGATTCACGTTAATGGTAAAAGTAGATGTATTATTCTTAATATTTGTTACCGTGTTCGTAATCTTTAGATTGTTGAAGGTTGCTGAGCCTCTGGCTGGACCTTGACCAGCCTCAGCAGCTTCATTCACCCAGATACCCACTCCGGATTTACTATCAAAAGCATCGCCGCTCTTCTGCGCACCGGTAATTGTAACATTATTAAAGATGGTATCTGTTACAGGGAATTGTGGAGTGGAACCTACATAGTTGGTCTGGAACATGATTCCATGATAGGTCGGATCAATGATATCCACATCATTGACTCGGATACCTTGGAAGACCTTGGAGGCCGAGAATACCCAGATCGCCGGGAAGGTCTGTGCCCCCCAGAAATGCCCACCTGCACGAACAATAGAAATATTCTCAAAATTCGTAGTCGGTGAAGCTCCGAAGCCATTCATCGGATATCCAAAGTCTAAAGAGCTGATTGTAATCCCGGAGTAGCAAAGTGTATCCGCAATATAAATGTTACGGAAGGTATTTGCGTATCCACCATAGACAGCTACACCAGCAGCACGCCAAGTCAAGATTGAAGTGAGGTTCTCATAGATGTTATCCTTCATATCTGCACCACCGGAATCAATCGCCGAGAACAATGCAAAGCTATCATCACCTGTTGCCCGTGCTTCAATATTAGACACGAGGTTATTCGTGCTTCCATTTGTCATATTGATGCCGTCAGCGAAGGTGTTACGGATACGAGAGTTTTTAATCACCATGTTATCGGTATTGGCTCCCCAGTACATACATACCTGATGTTCAGTCCAGATGTTGTCGATCGTAATGTTCGCCACATTGGAGAAATCAAATACTTTACCAGGACCGTCGATACGAGAAGTATAGTTTCCGAAATAAGCGAAATTCGCAAAGGTAGATCCATTCGCAGTATCACTTGCTCGGAATCCGACATCGGTATTCTCTTGGTTAGTTGGAGCAATGAACCTTGTATACCAAGGACCCGCACCGATAACCTTCACTGCCTTGCCGTAGACCTGAAACTTGTTAGAGGTCTGATAGTTTCCTGGTGGCAAATATACACCTACGAGATTTCCTGTGGTGTCCATCCGCACTCTATCAAGCGCATTTTGAACATCCTGATGCGTAAAGCCTGCAGGAACAGTGTATTTAGCCGGATCTGGATTAGCAATCGGTGAAACCTGCTCCAGACTGATGAAGTCGATGGCGTATTGAGAAGTGTTAGCGGTATCCTTTTGTAAACGGATCGTACTTCCTGCCGGAATGGTACTATCAAACATAATGTTAGCTTCATCATAAATATGCCGTGGAGAACCTGCGCTTGGCGAATTTCCAGGACTTGTCTCAGAACCGTACAACCATGCATATTTAGAGGTTAAGTTAATAGCTTTGCTAAAGACACCATTAACATAGATGTTAAGCGTAGCATTTGTGCCGTCACCACTCGCTGAATCTGGAATCGAGAAACGAGTAACCAGAGTGTTCGTGCTGGCTTTTGTCGTGAATTCAACATAGCTACCTGTGGTGTTCAGAGTGACTGCTCTTCTGCCTGAAGCCTCACCTGCAGGATCGCCGATGGTCCGGTTGGCTGAAAGCTTCACGGCCCCACCGCCAATAACTCCATCCTCAGCCTCATACATGTCGTAAGGCATGTTCGCACCTCGACCGATGAACAGTGACTGCGTCTGAATATTATTAGCCCGTTTTACAGGCAGCTCATTAGCATCTACTGCAATTTCACTCTTCACAGTATATTTGCCATTTCCTGCAGTCCAATTACCAAGAGCTACAGGCGCTGTGGTCACCCCACTTGCGATCACGCCGTTATAGGAGCCTGTTAGAGTCTTAACCACCGCATTCGTAGTAGCATCTAAAACCGTCAGAGTTATGTTATGCGCACCACTCGCGGAAGCTGCTGTACCTTGATTCTTAATGGCAACTGAGAAGCTTACAGTGTTGCCGCCTGCTGGATTGCCAGGTGTCCAACTGACGGAGGAAGCAACCAGATCAGAACTGGACACTGGAGCAATAATAAGGGAAGCCGGACTAGTAAAACTATTATTCCCCTCATTTGATTCAATCACTGTATTATTCTCATCGACCTTTGCACTTAATGAGTAGGTTGCTGCATCTTTTGCGCCCAAGTTAAGAGATACGCTAGTTGATGCGCCAGCAGCTAGAGCACCTACTGGACTAGTACCTACAAGGGTAGTGCCCAAATAAAAATTCACATTAGTTGCAGAAGATGCTAGAGATCCTATATTCTTAACTGTTGCAATAAGTGTAATGGCATCCGTCTCAATTGGAGAGGTTGGAGTCCATGTAAGAGCAGTCACCGTCAAATCTGGATTCGCAGATGGTGTACCAATTACCTGAAATTCAGCAATTTGTCCAGCACTTGAACCAGAGTTGGTAGTGATCTTTAGCTGCAATTCACTAGCCGTAGCCGTGACCGGAATCGTCACTGTATTGCCGGTTGCCGGATTAAAGGTATACACGGTCGCAGGTACAAGACTCGTAAAAGCCGTTGTATTCTGATTATGCCCAAGCACTTGAATGGTCTGAGTACGTGTCGACCACGCCGATGCAGGATTCAGTTTGAGAACAACCGATGTAACATCAGCATTGCTGCCCAAATTAACAGTTAATGTGTTCGGATAACTTCCCCCTGCCCCCTCCCAATAAGTAGTTACATCACCGTCATTCGCATTCGTCTGCACAAAGGTAAAGACCGAGGACGACGCAGTTATACTTTTGTTCAAAGCCAAATTTGAACCCGTCCCAGGTGTTGGAGTTACCGTTGGTGTCGGTGTTACTGTCGGTGTTGGTGTTGGTGTCGGTGTTGGTGTCGGTGTTACCGTTGGTGTTGGTGTTACTGTCGGTGTTGGGGTTGGTGTTGGTGTCGGCGTTGCCGTTGGTGTTGGGGTTACTGTCGGTGTTGGCGTTGGTGATGGTGTTGCTGTCGGTGCTGAAGATGGAGTAAGGATCAGGTTGTCCAGATTCACGTTTCCAGTATCACCTGCATCATATTTATAAGTAATCGTATTAGCACCAGCACTCAAGGCTAACGTTTCAACCTTTGTGGACCATGTATTCCAGTTGGCCAGATTTAAAAGAGAAGATTGCTTTATTTTCGTCCCATTTACATAAATGCTTATTGTTTTTGTGCTGCCTGAAGCATTTGCATATTTTAATGCGGCATCATAGTTTCCAGCAGAGGCAACATTAACACTAAAGGCAGTCGTTGCTCCTTGTGTCAAATAGCCATCTACAAATCCGGTTCCGGTATAACCGGTATGATCTGTATTGACTTTTGCTCCACCGGATAAAGCAGCATTCTCCGCTTCATATCCTGTTGTTGGAAGTGTCGTTGTGCTGCCATAAATCTCAAATTCCGATAACTGTGCTGCTGGCCATCCTGTATTTGCCGTGAAGTTCAATTTAACATATCTAGCACTCGCAGCTGTAAAATTAATGGTCACAGTATTAGATCCGCTTGCTGGATTAAAGGTGTAATTGGCAGAGGCTGCTAAATTAGTGTAAGTAGAATCATCAGAGCTTCCCTCCACCGACAACGTTTGGGTTCTTGTTTCCCAGTTCGTCGGCAGTTTTAGAACAACCTGATTGACACTGCTTACGTCGCCTAAGTCCACTTTAATCCATTGCGGGAATGCGTTACTTACACTCTCCCAATACGTTCCTTGATTGCTGTCATTGGCATTAGTTGCTACATAAACATCGCCAAATGAGCTTGAAGTAATGCTTTTACCTTGGGCTAAATTCCCCGCAGCTAAACTCACCGAGGGGTACAACGCTAATTGACCTACAAACAATATTACAATCAAAAAATACATTACTGCCGACTTACCCGTAATTTTTTTAGAAGCTGCTATCATTAGAGAACCACCTCCCAAAGTTTTGTGAAGCTATGCAGCCAATAAGAATACGCTTTCAAAATAGTATTGTTATAGACATTCGCCTCCTAAAATGGACCTGATAGTTTTCAACGAGACTTAACAATCGCTTTATTATTAGCTGCCTGTCCTCCCGTATCCTTGACTCTGACTTCAATAAGTCACTGATCTATACCCAGAGGTTGACCACAAACTAACTAATAATGGTAATAATATAAGTTATAGGCAGGTGGACGTCGATGGCAATTTCTATGCTTAGTATGTGGGATATTACGTTCAACCAAATAAAAAAAGAAAGCTCCAGAGAGCACTGGGATTCCCCCTCAACTCTCCGAAGCTCGCCTTATATATTAAATCTAGCTACCAGCCCCTGTAGTCCATGAGCCATTAAGTTTAGTTCACTTGCAGAGGAAGCAATTTGTTCCACCGAAGCCCTTTGCTCTTGTGAGGCTGCCGACACATGTTGTGTACTCGCTGCAGTCGTTTCTGCAATTGTCGTAACACTTCGAAGCGATTCCACAATCTCTTCCGTAGCCGCTGTTATCTCTTCCACAGCTCCGGATACTTCCTGAACCTGCTCGGCTAGTGAATCTATAGATAACCGAATCTCACCAAAGGAACGTCCAGCCTGCTGAATAATCTCCGTGCCTCCCCTTACTTCACTCATACTACTCATCATGACTTTCATCGCATTATCTGCTTCACTTTGAATCCCGCTCGCCATTTCCGCAATTTGATTAGCGGATTCTGCGGATTGCTCTGCCAGCTTACGAACCTGGTCGGCAACTACAGCGAAGCCTCTCCCTTGCTTACCCGCGCGGGCTGCCTCAATTGTCGCATTTAACGCCAGCATATTTGTCTGCGAAGCAATCCCTTTTATAACTCCTACAACACTGCCAATTTCCTGTGATCGATTCACAAAGCCTTGGACTTGCTGTGACAAAGAATGTATAGATCGATTAATGGATTCCACCTGCTGCCCTGCTGCCTGAAGTGATTCATCTCCGGCAATAGCAAATGACGCAGAGCGATGCGAGGCTTCAGAAATATCCTGAACACTAGAGGCAATTTGACCGATTCCAATCGATATTTCTGAAATTGTTATTGTATTGGTCTGTAGATCATTCATCTGTTTAGCAGTTCCCGAAGCTACTTCACCCATAATATCCGATATTCGTTCTGTCGCACCTGCTGTCACTCCACTATCCGAGGTAAGATTTGTAGAGGAATTCGCGAGACTATTCGCCGATAGCTTCACTTGTTCAATCATCAAGCCCAAATTTTCTGTCATTTTATTAAAATTAAACGCCAGTTCACCAATCTCATCTTTTGACCGGACGTTTAGCTTGCGAGTAAGATCGGCATCTCCATCTGCAATCTCCTTCAGCTGTGTGTTCACATCACGAAGTGGTTTAATAATTCGTCCAGATATTAATAGTGCAAGAATTAGGGCAAGAACAACCGATAATCCGGTCACACCAAAGCTAGTAATCATAGCGTTATTACGATGGGCTTCTGCTTGACTCTGCCCGTTCTGTATTTCCTCCATGAGCATGCTCTGGAATACAATCTGAGATTCAATCATTGAATCTAAAGATAAATTGGTAAACTTCTTCTGCGCTTCCGGGAAGTTTCCGTCCTTGGCTATGGCGAAGGCTTCCTTCAAAACGATCAAATAATCATTCCATTTCCCCTTCAGCTCCGTTACACCCTTTAGTTCTTCTTCACTTAATCTAACACTCTCCAGCTCCTTGATGGCATTCTCAATCAATGGGAGCGTCTCTTCGTACTTAGAAAGATATGATTTCCGCTCAGCCTCTGTGTTGCTCATCACATAACGAGCCCCTAGCTCATCTGCCGTACGAATTTTATCCGTTAATCCCTGTACAAGCGACAGTTTGTTCCAATTGCGATTGACCTGATCCGTCAGCATCGTAGCCTTTCCTTGAAACCATGTGTTTCCTGCTATTGCCACTAGAAAGACCACAATCACAGCAGTAAATCCCAATATCATTTTTCCGCGGATATTTCTGAACATCGTTGTTCCTCATCTCTATATGTATAGTAGGTTTCTAATTGGTACTTTTACCCTACTATTGTTCCCTTAAGCTTCTCTGAAATTGAACTGAATGTTCGCTTAAAAAAACAAAAAGACCTCTACGTCCGGCCCAAGGCTGGAACTAATGGTCTTTAGAGATCTTTTTATTCGTATAAATTTCCGTTTGCCAGCTCCGCCAGCTTCCCTTCATCCAGTACGCTTAAGCGTCCACGATTTCTTGCAATAATTCCTTCATCAATAAAACGACGCACGATCCGGTTAAGATGCCGATAACTTGTACCTAACAACTCTGCTGTCTCTATAAGGCTAGAGGTCCGAATCTCCTCCACACGTCGGTCACCGTTTTTATCGGCGAATAAAGACATCAAATAGCTGGCAAATCGATTCTCGACCGGATACAACAGGTTAAGTGCGGAGGCTTGACCGAGCGTATGCAATTTGTGACTAAGTTCCCCTACGAGAAAACGTAACAAAGCTGTATTTTCCTCAAGCTCTCTCAGCAGTAATCTTCTCCCGGCAAAAAGAATTAAGCTCTCACCCACAGACTCCACTTGATTCTTGACAGGAAAGCGATGAAGCAGCTCCACATCCCCAATCACTGATATCGGATTTGTAAACCGCACCAGCATAGATTTGCCGTTCGGCAGCAGTGTCTGAATTTTGAGCTTGCCCTCAACCAATATGAACATCCCATCCAACTGATCGCCAACCAAACACAGCTTCTCTTCATCCGTATAACGTCTCAATTCCATTTTATATGTGACTAGCGGGCTAAAAATTCCGTCCAGACCGTTCTTCACTGCCAAGGCACGGACAGCTTCACGGTCATTTATCGTTTGCATGTGGTGCCCCCCTCTATTGTTTGCTCAAATAAGTGTAATTTAGAATACCCCACAAAAAAAGGACATATGTCCTTTTTAATAATATAAGAAAGTATAAGTTTCACACAATACTATATTTCTTATATTTCTCGCTTAACCGCTTACCGACCTTGTAAAGGAAGCCGAAGGCGTTTATGCTTGTAAGGAAATCCCAAAACATCTTACATCACAACAGAGTCCACACTATATCGGATCATATTCACTTTCTGATCTTGTAACCAAAATTCTAAATTCCGATGATTGATTTTATCCACATACCCGATAATATCAGCCCCTTGTTCCCCTCTTTTATAATAAGAAGAGCCATAAGCTTCAATCACATCATCTGTAGAAGACCCCACGTGAATACCTCTGGCAGTACTCATCTTCAGATCGGAATAGACGCTAATTAGAATGATTTTATCGTCACCACGCGCTGTGGCTACTGTTGTTTCGTTGTCCAAATGATAATATTGATACCGTTCAATATCGTCACGTGGTTTAGGTGCCTGGATGAGCGATTCGAGACTCTGAAGCAGCTGGATGTCTCCAAGACGTTCCTGCTCTAAATTGCTGCTGGATACATGAGAGTAATGACTTTGTCTTGGGGCATTGTATAAATAAATATGATAGATCCCATAACTTAAACCTACCGTAATAAAAATGATGATAAATAACCAGCCGTTACTAAATGGCTTTTTTCTCACTTTCCTCACACCTTCTTCTAACCTTTACTGTGCAAAATACTTCTCCAGCTCACGCTGCGCCTGATATTCCGGGAAATTAAAGGACTGCCACTTCCGCTCTCGCTGAGCACCGTCCCACCATTTGTTTTTCAAAAATTGATCTAGCATCCCGTCTTCCTTACGACTGAACTTAATCAGAGAAGGGATGACTTCCGGTGACAGACCAACCAAATAATCTGCATCCAGCTTACCACTCACCTCATAACGCTCCATATTCTTATTAGCTATAATGACATCCATACCTATATAGTTCATAACAACATAAGAGGTCAGACCTAGCACAATATAACATTTAGCCAACGGCAAACGGGGCACTACAATCCGTACAGCTGCAAGAATCAACAGCAAACCCATAAATATCATAAATGCATGAACTAGGAAACGAATCGTAGTATATCCATACGCCTCTTCATATAGGGTTAGTCTAGTATAGGCAGAATACAACATGACAGTTGAACAGCCGACCAAGATATACAGCATAATATTAATGACTTTTTGGAGCAGTCCGCCCCTCTTTCCTTCTGATCCCAACCCCAGCATTAGAATCACGAAATTAATCGTGGTCACCATAATTAACTCGAAGAATCCACTACGAGCGTAATCAGCATAGGAACTACCCTCTGGTAACATCCCTTCCCAAGCTCCAAACAAGTAAGAAAATTGGACGATTACGAACAGAACATATACCGTGTTAATAGCTATAAGAATTGTCGTCATAATTACTGGATCAACCTTAAAGGTCATAGGCGCCTGCACAGGTCCATACTCTCTTGGTTGCACATTCCAGTCATAGATCTTCGAATCTACAAAGCCCCATACTAAGCCGAACAATCCCATGCCCATCAGGAATATCCACAACGTCCGCACAATAATTTCACCAAATGAAATTCGATCCAGCATATTTGGCAGCCATATTAACACATGATGAAACACACCATCGGCCGAGGCCAGCAGGGTAATTACAACAAGTAGTATCGGGAAAGAGATCGCAAGTCCTGTAAACACTTTCCCCAGCACTTGCTTGCGTTCATCCTTCACCTTACTATCACTGCTACTTTTGAAGTCCTTGAACACAGTACCCCAGTGGCGAAAGTTCTGTGGAAGCAAATGCTCTAGTGTATCCCAAAGTATTCTGAATTGACTCCAAGAGGGGCGTTTATCACTTAGCAAATAAGTCATATGTAATAGAATCAGCACAGGGATTACTAATAGGTTCAACCCAAAGTAGAAAAGATTATGAAACAACACATAGGTCATCGAGAGTAGAAAAATCGCTCCAAACCAAAAATAACTGAGTTTGGTCAGTTTGCGCATTTTAGCCTTAGCGTAATAAAGCATATACACATAAAACAGACAAACGAAGATAGGATAAGAAACCCCTGACAACTTTCCGTAGAACAACAACTGGTGAACAATCGCCAGTAAGAAGGCAACAATTAAAGCGGCAAGTGATCGATTAAGCTTAAGCTCCGTTTCATCGGTCATGGTAAACACCCCCATATTCTTACTTTCTTATCCTTATTCTAAGTGATAAAATAAGAAAAAAAAGAGAAAGAATTTTTTAATAATTTCCTATTTTCTGAAAGGGACTTAAACCATGAAGCTGCATAGCCAATATTTAAAGATGCACTCTCAGTTTGGGGGAGTCACAGAAATCTCAGTTACGATGGATGAGCTAGCCTTGACCTTCGGATGTACACACCGCAATGCCATGCATATTGTGAATAAAATGATGCAGCTAGAATGGGTCCAATGGACGCCTAAGCGCGGACGTGGAAGTCGTTCCTTATTACAGTTCCTTGTCCCTTCTGAAGAAATTGCGCTTCAATCCATGATGCAGGCTATCAGCCGTAAAGATGTTCACAAAGCTATTGATGGCATCAAAACCCATGCCAGCTCTTCCTCGCTGCAAGATACCTTACAAGGCTGGCTTCTGACCTATTTTGGTCATCATTCTGAAATCCGGAGTGACAAACAGATTGATACCCTGCGGCTTCCCATCACCCAGCAGCTACATACCTTCGACCCGCTTCATATGAATCTATTGGCAGAGTCTTTTGTTTCCAGTCATGTCTTCGACGGATTAGTGAGACGCAGCGGGGAACGGGATAAGATTGTGCCTAGTCTTGCTCATGCCTGGGAAGTGGATGAGGGCCGTACGATTTGGACTTTTTTTCTACGCAAAGAAGTGTTGTTCCATCATGGAAAAGTACTGACGGCAAAAGATGTAGTCTATTCCTTGGGACGGCTGATGCAAACCTCAAAGCGGACACTCTATAGCTATATTTTCAAAGAAATCCAGCAAGTTACCGCACTAAACCCATCCACCGTTCAAATTACACTTAAACAGCCCAATGAGCTATTCCTCCCTTTCTTATGTACGAGTAGAGCGGCAATTGTTCCGCGTGATTTAGAAGGAATGGACGAACCTAGCTTTGGCCGCAGACCTGTGGGGACAGGACCATTTAAGGTTGTGGACATGAATGAGGACACTTGTGTGCTGGAGGTTTTTCCTTATTATTTTCTAGGAAGAGCTCATTTAGATCGAGTCGAAATAATGTATGTTCCGTGGGATACTGCGTCCGATTCCTCAGATACTGGGTCGGCTTTTCATGTGATTCAGAATCCTTCATCCAACAATTCTTCTTCTTGGAGTCGGATTCATTCAGAGTCCTACATCCGTAAATTTGTTACCTGCAACACACAAAAAAAAGGACCGCTTAGCGACCCCCTTCTTCGGGCAAAGATCGTATCCTGTTTAAAAGATGATTCAGAGTCTGTAACGCTTAAGTCGATGGAAGACCTTGAGGTCACCTTGCAAATAACCACCATTCCGCAATATGCTAACGATGCTGAATGTATTGCTGCTAAACTAGAGCGTCAAGGTTATCCGTGTACGGTTGTTTCCGTGTCTCCAGAGGAGTTCAAGGGCCCGATCCGACTGGAGTCCGACCTGATTGTTTTTTCATTATTTCGTGACGAGGATGAACAGCTTCGTTTATTTGATCTATATCTCACGCTTTCCCAGCATATAGAACCGCATACTCGTGCGGATATTGAAGGCTGGCTCTATACCATTGCACGAGAACCTAACCCTGAGGCTAGATCTGAGAGCTTTAGTATGATCGAAAACCGTCTTCTTGAGGAACATCATCTGCACATCTTGTATGAAAAACCCACCCAAACTGCTTATCTCCCCTCGGTCCGAGGTGTAAGCTTCAATAGTCAGGGCTGGGTTGATCTTCGTCATTTGTGGTTCCCGCCGCTGATCTCCAGCGACAGTACTTCATGATATACGCAATGCCCAGTCGATTGCAGAATCATTGGAGCCCTTTTCCAATCAAATTGGCAGAAACCGGCTCCTTCCCGATTTCCCTTGCCCAAACGGACAACTGTCCGACATGATGAATTTCATGAGCGATCACATGGCGCATCACTTCACCCCAAGTATCTGTCACGATCCGGCCATCCGCCAGGTGATCCTCAAACATATTCTGCTCCAAACCCGCATGCCAAGAAAGTACAAAGGGCTCTACATCGGGCCGGAATTTCGCATCCAGTTCTCTTACCTGCTGCAAAGACTTGTAATGTTCGAAATCCTCCTGAAAATCCGGTTTACCTTGCAACACTTGAATCCAGCTCCACTCCACATCAACAATATGAAAGAGAGTCTTCAATATGCTGCCTACACCACCAGTACGTGCCCCAAGCAACTCTTCTTCAGAAATACTCTCACACCATTCGTACCATTGTTCACGAACCATCCAGTTATATTGAAAGAATGTTTGCAGATCAAGGCCTCCTTTTAATGGGAACTTAGATATTTTCGGTATCCTTCTACCTTCTCATCTCTATACCCTAACGATTCATAAAAAATATGCGCTTCCTTACGTTTCTCTCCAGAGACTAAAATGATATAAAAGCAGTCTTTCTCCTGAGCTATTTCTTCAATGGCGAGCATCAGTTTTTTGCCCACACCTTGACGACGGGCACGCGATGAAACTACCACATTCTCAATCACCATAAACGGTTTGCAATCTCCTATTAGATCATGACAAATGATACCCATCAAAGACCCCATCAACTCCCCGTCCACAAAAGCGCCCAACAATATGTACCGACGATCTGTCTTAATTACTTTAAATACTTGTTCCATTTTATTAAGATCAGAAGGTTGATTCATCAGCTCCTGATATAAATCACCAAGTTCATGGAGAGACTCCAATTCTATTTCTTTAATAACGACCATAAATGTTCAACCTGCTTTCTTTAATTTAAGAATCTTTCTCATACATGCTCCACTATTTACGAACCTTCAGTTCAAATTCATCCTTCTGCCCATCCCACTCTACAACAACCTTAATAATCGAGTCCTCGTGTTCAAACGCCCCGCTTCCAGCTCTTTCGGACTTCAGCTCACTTTTTCTTACTCCCTCGACATCTTCTAAGGTTTTACTTCCTCCACCTGATGTTCCCTTGAAGCTATATTTAAAAGAATTAATCTTATCAAGATCCGTTTGTTCACCTTTATATTTAAGCTCAAATGTAGATTGCTGCGAGGTTTCATAATCTGGTCTCTCACCCTTTTTATCGATGAACTTCTCCGTTGCCTTTTGAACATATTCAGCCGACCATACTTTTCCTTCACCTGTAAATGTGTAATTGTGTTTATAGGTAGTTGTATTGCAGGCAGCAAGAAGAACTATGATTATTCCAGACAGCATCAGTGCGGATAGCCTCTTAATCATTATAGATCCCTCCCGATTCTGATAAAAAGCGAATAGTAACTGTTGTCCCCTTACCTTTAGAGCTATTATAATAAATTTCCCCACCATATTTTTCTACAATATTAAAGCAAATCATTAACCCTAAACCGGTTCCATTACTTTTTAATGAATAAAAGGGCGTGCCCAGCGACTTAACCTCAGCCTCGGACATCCCACTTCCTTCATCGGTGATCATGATCTCGATAAAATTATTATTTCTATTTGCTATGACTGAGACGGATTTCCCTACATCCGAGGCTTCTAGCGCATTTTTTATAATATTAATGAGTAACTGTTTAAACTCAATTTTATTAATGGAAATAAAACAATCTTCCTCTACCTTTATATCGATTTGGTTATCAGATAGCATGGCATAGGAATGAAGCAGACCCGTAACACTTTGAAGGACATCCTTCACATCCACTTTCTCTAGTCTTTGATCTCCATTTGGTTTGGATAGGGTTAGAAATTGAGAGATAATCTGTTCTACTGTGTTTAATTCATCAATCATTAAGTTGAACTTACTTTTTTTAGAATCATCAAATGAATCGTCCTCTTTGAACAATTGCAAAAAACCTCTAACCACGGTTATAGGATTTCGAATTTCATGTGCAACAGCAGCTGTTAATTGTCCAACCATCTTTAACCGCTCGGATTGCTGTAATTGTTCATAATACAGTTGCTGCTTTTTCATCCGTTTAAATGATAGATGGAAAATGAAAAATAATAATGCTTGAACAGCTATTATATTTATAATGTTGCCTATAATGTCATGATGTAAGTAACTATATAATGCACCTTTATCAATGAAGATGACATAACTAAAAGTAATTACCATCAATATTCCATTTATAATAAAGGAAAAGTAGAACAATTTTAAATCGAAAAATAGTATAGAAAGTGCAGGAATTAGGCAAATCAAAATATAGGTGGTCCAAGTTTGAGGATATAAAAAGAAAAGCGTATAGAAGTAAGCAAATCCAAAAAGAATGATGATCTTTCTAAAGGTATATGTCTCATACTTAGGATAGATCCATAAACTAATGGATAGAATCATCACGCACAAAAATTGTACAATGTATCCAAAATTAATCCCTTTCAACTCTGTTGTAGACAGTATTAATCCAGATATCATAAGGGTAATGTTTAATAACATTACAATGTAATAGATTTTTCGATTCACCTGACTGTAAAACTCTTTCATGAATTCACCACTTCTATATTAATTTAACCCTTTTTTGGATACTACCCTCTCTAGAGGCAAAATTTAAGGGCACCCACTTGGATGCCCTTTCTACATCTCATACATTATTGTAATTATATCAGCCACTTTACTAAAATGGGAATAAATACTTTTAGCCCTAATTATGATACGCCTCTCAGTTATGTGTCAATGTATAAAAAAATAGACTGCTCTCTCACTAAGCAAAGCAGTCCATTTATAGTATCGCTTTTATTCCATATCCTTATCAATATCCTTAGGGATCCGGCGGGCTACGTCCGTTGCAATAGCTGCATGGATCACTGCCAGACGCACTAACTCTACCACTTTTTCGTTAAAAATACTTGGGATTACGTATTGCTCATTAACCTCATCCGGATGAACGACTGAAGCAATCGCTTTTGCCGCGGCCAGCTTCATTTCAAGGTTCACTGTTTTTGCTCTGCAATCCAGTGCGCCACGGAAGATACCCGGAAAACACAGCACATTGTTGATCTGATTCGGATAGTCACTTCTACCTGTCGCTAATACGCGAACAAAAGGCTCGGCCAAATCTGGTTCAATCTCCGGTGTCGGATTAGCCATTGCAAACACAATGTTATCGCTGGCCATACTCTTGAGATGATCGACGGATAGAATCCCACCACGTGACACCCCAATAAAGACATCTGCTCCCTGCATAACCTCCGTCAGTCCACCTTCAATACCTTCCGGGTTAGTTGAATCAGCAAGCTTCCGCCATTCCTGATTATCATACTGAAGATCTTTTCTAAGAACACCTTCACGATCTACCGCGTAGATTTTGCGAGCTCCTGCCGCCAGAAGCATATTACAGATGGACACACCAGCTGCACCTATACCCACAACGACAATTCGAACATCTTCGATAGATTTATTTACTACTTTAAGCGCATTCAAAAGACCTGCCAAAACTACAACAGATGTACCGTGCTGATCATCATGAAATACCGGAATATCCAGCTCTTCGGCAAGCCGACGTTCAATCTCGAAACAGCGCGGAGAACTGATATCTTCTAAGTTGATTCCCCCAAATCCAGGAGATACTGCTTTAACGATATTAATGATTTCATCTGAATCTTTAGTATTTAAGCATAGTGGAAAAGCATCGATGTTCGCTAATTGCTTAAACAGCATAGCCTTACCTTCCATAACAGGCATAGCCGCTTCCGGTCCAATATCCCCTAGTCCAAGCACAGCCGTTCCGTCTGTAACGACGGCTACTGTATTCCGCTTCATCGTCAAAGAATAGGCTTTGTTCGGATCTTCGGCAATCGCCGTACACACTCGGGCAACTCCCGGTGTATACACCAGCGATAAATCCTCCCGATTTTTGATAGGCATTTTAGGTGTGATTTCAATTTTTCCGCCAAGATGAGCTAGAAAAGTTCGATCTGATACATTAATTACTTTGACTCCTGGCATCTTCGATAGTATAGACATCATTTCTCCATTCGAGGCATCTTGCACGTTTATTGTTATATCTCGAGTTGTTACATCCTTACCTGCACGAATCACGTCAATAGCAACGATATCTCCACCTGCAGTGGCAATTCCTGAAGCAACATCACCAAAAGAAGCAACCGATTTCCGAATTTCGAGCCTGACAATCATCGTTGTTGCAATAGCCATGAATTAGCCTCTCTTTCTTCAACCCTAAGATTTCAAATACACTATACTATACCATTTAAACAAACTTTCTTCCTATTGAATAGATCACCTTAGTATTTTTCTTAAGATAGTATTCCCTTCGGCACCCGGACCAAATACATCAGGGATTGTAGCGACGGGCACAAAGCCGTTTTTACCGTAAAAAGCAATCACATCATAATCTTCTGCATAGGTCAGCATAAGTAAACAGTAAGCTCCCCTACTCTTAACAACTTCTTCTACATGCTGTAGTAAAATACCTCCTATTCCTTTTCTGCGATGATCTTTACATACTCCAATATCTAGGACTTCGGCTCTTGCTCCAAGCGCGGGAATGCCAATCGGTGCCTCCTCATGCAGAACGGCAACAATACCAAAAGCATCGTCTTGTTCCTTCTCATGATAGGCATAAAACAACGCCCCCCGCTGAAAATGTGATTGTATGCGGCGTCTCAGCCACTGCTCATGGTTAGGATTGTTTCTATCCAGATGGATATGTTCAACCTCAGCTAAGAGTTCCAAATACGGTTCGATCTCATGTTCACGAATTAACTTTATAATAGACATTTCAACAATTCTCCCTTAAAAACAAGTTGTATACCAGCAGTCTGAACTTAACACGTCCACTGTACAAATAACATGGATAGTTCGATTATAATGTTACAATACACAACCAAAGAGTCCTACACTACGTCTAACTTGCGTTATATCATAGACAATGACGAGTTGACTGATCAGAATAAATATTATATACATGTCTTACCTATAACGTAGTTGAAGGAGCTTACACTTAATGACAGAATCATTTCAAGCATTAGTTGTCGACAAAACAGAATCATCGTTCTCCGTCGCTGTTAAGCCGGTTACCTTAGAAGAACTACCCGCAGGAGAAGTTGTAATTAAGGTTGCATACTCCAGTGTGAATTATAAAGACGGATTAGCCAGTATCCCTAACGGAAAAATTGTAAGATCATACCCTTTTATTCCAGGCATCGACTTATCCGGTACTGTGATGTCTTCTACAGACGAGCGGTTTCATGAAGGACAGCAAGTTATCGCTACAGGGTATGGTATGGGTGTATCTCACTTTGGAGGATATAGCGAATATACACGAATTCCTGCCGCTTGGATCACCCCACTTCCGGTAGGACTTACACTAAGAGAAGCCATGATCTATGGTACAGCTGGATTAACTGCAGCCTTGTCCATTCAAGCTCTGGAAAACAATGACTTAGCACCAGATAAAGGCAAAGTACTCGTAACGGGAGCGACCGGTGGTGTGGGTGGATCGGCTATCGCTATGCTTAGCACAAAAGGCTATAGCGTAGTGGCCAGCACTGGTAATACAGAAGCTAACGAATATTTGAAAACTCTTGGCGCGGAAGAAGTCATTTCACGCGAAGAGGTTACCGGCGGATCTAGCAAACCATTAGAGAAGCAACTATGGCAAGGTGCTGTAGATTCCGTTGGCGGAAACTCACTTGCGTCGATTTTGAGTAAAATCTCCTACAGAGGTTCTGTTGCTGCAAGCGGCCTGACCGGTGGTACTTCTGTTCCAACTACCGTCCTTCCCTTTATTCTTCGGGGGGTTAACCTGCTCGGTATTGATTCCGTAGAGTGTCCTCCTGAGCTACGCGAAAAGGTGTGGACACGGATGGCGACAGATTTGAAGCCTGCACAGCTTGAGAACCTTGTAGATCGTGAAGTAACCTTGAATGAACTGCCACAAGCATTGGAAGATATTCTGCAAGGAAACACACGAGGCAGAGTGCTTGTCCGTTTATCTTAAGCCCTAACAAGAAAACCTCCCGGGAGATTTAATCTCAGGAGGTTTTTTGTTGTTACTCTTGATTATTTGAATATTGATAATTCGGCTGTTGTTGTACATAAGGCTGTTGGCGATAGTGCTGTTCATAGCCTTGAGTGTAGTATCCTTGCATTGGGTAAGGCTGATAATTAAAAGCTTGCGTCGCTGGAGGCATTTGAGAAGCTATAGGAATGGGCTGAGCTTGCATATGAGCATATGGCTGCATGTTTGGATGCATGTTAGGTTGCATATTTGGTTTCATATTTGCATGCATATTCATATTAGGAGACATATTTGGTGCCATATTATTGACTCCCTTTACTTTATCTTCCTCACAGCAGTCGGCAGGTGGGCCGATAAAGGTGCCAGGTTTAATAGGAGCTAACGCTTCCTTTACCAATGCTTCATTCAAACAGTAAGTATGGGCCAATACATTTGCCGGAGTTTTGCTCAAAATATCCGAGCCTAAGATAACCTCAGGAATAGGTGCGTCAAAAATGGCAAGCAGATGTGTATTATCGACAGTAGCTACTTCATAATGCCACCAGCCTTGCGGCACATTCGCCACTTGACCTGGACATATTGGGAAATGAAGAAGTTCATTTGTAAACGGATTGAGTATAGACACTACTGCTGAACCGCAGATACAATAGACAAGCTCTGCCGCATTTTGATGATAATGAGGCTCCACCACATTCGATTTGCTAAGAAAAATATCAAGGAGTGAGGTATTCTCCAGTGTGTTCAACTGCTTAACCGACAGTAAATTAATGTAGTTGTTGGCATCCTTTTTAAAGAGAGTATTAGTGTTCACATCAAAAGTAAATTGTGTATTAGGGGACGTATAATCCATGTATGAAGTCACTGTTTATTCCTACCCTTCTGTTCCCGTAAATTTTTGATTTCCTAGAACAACATATGCGTTTGCCTATGCCTAGGTGCCGGAGATTCACTGACTCCAATAAAAATTCATCTTTCTCTGTCAATCGGGGCATCCTCTATAATGTTAAATTCTCACACTATACAGGAGGCAAAGTATGAAATCGATTCACATTAAAATAGTATTTGCGTTATGCATCTCTATCTTCACCATTATGGGGTTGCAGCCTTTGAATCAACACCCCGCGGTTGCAGCCGCTAACCACAAATCCTCTACCAAACAGACTCCATTAACCTTTGTTCTGATCCATGGGTCTTGGGCTACAGCAGGTTTTTGGGATGAAACAGCCGCAGAGCTTCGTAAGTTAGGGCACACCGTCTACACACCGGAATATGCAGGACATGGCGCGGATAAGAATAATAATGTAACACATGAGCAAATCACAAAGTCCGTTGTCGACTATATCAAACAAAAAGACTTGAAGGATTTTATTCTGCTCGGACATAGCTTTGGCGGATCAGTCATTCAAACAGTTTCCCAGCAAGTACCTGATCGGATCAAACGGATCGTGTTCTTTGATGCCTTCGCTCCGCTTGACGGACAAAGTGTGGCAGATCAATTTCCTGCTGAGTCACTTAAATCCTTTGAACAGCTAAGAGACGCTTCCGGTAATAACACCATCACGCTCCCTTTCCCGCTCTTCCGGGATACCTTCGTCAACACTGCCAGTCTTGCGCAAGCACAAGCCTTTTATAAACAAGCTCCGCCTGAACCAGCTACCCCACTGTTTGAAAAGCTGGATCTCAAGAAATTCTACAGTCTCCAAATCCCTAAAAGTTATCTTTATTTGACGGAAGACACGGCTATCCCACAAGGTCCATATGGGTTTCACCCGACTCAATCCAGTCATTTGGGCGTTTTCCGCTTCATCGAGGGCAAAGGTGATCATATGACCACTGTCCGAACCGAGCCAAAAATGATGGCGGAATTGATGGTCAAGGCGGGTAGAGATTAGTCGCGTAATAGCGGAATAATGCATTCAGTCAGTAAAAAAGAGCAAGCGTACGGGAATGTTCCCTACTACGCTTGCTCTTTTTACAATTCTCCGCATGTCATTTAAGGATTCGGCTTCACTCCGGTAATCACCCAGCTATTATGATCTTTAACAAGTGAGATCGTCAGTAGCATGGATGGTTCCGGACCATTTGAAGTCGCGGAATCTATGCGCATTTCTATGACCTCTGAATTCGGGTTAATTACTGTTTCTTTAGTAACCTCGTACTTTGTGATCCATGGGCTGGATACACCAGTTACCCAGTTCAGTTCAACAAACTGTGGATACATAACCTTTTTGAGTTCTTTGGAAAAGATCGAATATTGAATCGACGCATTCCTGTGCTGTAAACCGAACCCGTATAACTCAGCCGCTTGAAATGCTGTTGGTAATATGATTCGTTTAGACTCCGGGGCTGGCAAAGGCATGGCTGAGAGCAGCTTTCCATTAGACTGAATCACCGTTCCGTTATCAGGTGCACCTATTGCGATTCCTGGCAGAAGCAATACGCCTGCGATCAGGGTAACCGCCAATTTCTTTTTACTAATCAGAATCACCTCATAGAAAGCTTTTTCACCTCATGTGAATTGAATTCTAATTATTCCCCGTTATCGCTAACTTTTATGTAACCAAAATGCCAACAAAAAAAGCGACCGTGACAATAACGGAATCGCTTGTGAGAAATAGAAATCTATTATCGTTCTACCGATTGTTTAAGCCGTTGATCAGGCGTGAAAAAGAGTCGGTAGCTCAGTACACTGAGCAGTATACTTGTTATGGCCGCAGAAGCGGTGAATGAGAACACAATCAGAATCTGGTAGCGAACAGCGATTACCGGATCAGCGCCTGCTATAATCATCCCCGTCATCATACCTGGAAGCTGGACAAGTCCTACTGTCTTCATTCCGTCGATGGTAGGGATCATGCTGAATTTCACAGATCTTTTTCTAACTTCATGGATCGCTTGTGGAACCGTTGCACCGAGTGACAGCAGGGTCTCGATTTCCCCTTTGCTCTGCTGTATTTCGTGCTTGATATGGTTAATGAACAAACCCGAGACAACCATAGCGCTACCAATGGTCATGCCACTAATGGGAATGATATATTGTGGGGTCGCCTCAATAATATGTAAGCCGAGCAGAATCCCCATCATAAGGAGCTCCATAGTAGCGATCGCAAGTCCAATTCTCCAGACTAATCCACGAAGACCTTTTCCTCTTTTCGCTGCATTCCATGCGGCTACACTTATCATGAAGATTATTATCAAAATAACATAGATCATCTGATCGGTTTTAAAAATAAATTGCAGTACATATCCGACCGCAAGCAATTGAATCGCCGACCTTATAGTGCCTACAATAATATCTTTTTCAAGTCCGAGCTTTTGCCATACCGAAACCAACATCGTCCCTAACACAAACAGAAGCGTAAAACTCAGTGCAGTATAACTCATAAGAATGACGCTCCTTCTAACGGTCGAATAAATCTTTTTGCCAAGTCTTCCTCAGATTCAGCAAAAAAAGATTCACTCAAGTGTTGTTCCAGCTTACCATTCCCCATAAACCATGTAGTAGTGCTTATTCGGCTAGCCTGCTTAAGGTCATGGGTCACCCAAATCATTGAAGTCCCTTCTTCTTTATGCCACTGTTCAAGTAGATCCTCTACCCTTTGAGTGCTGTCAATGTCTAGTGATGCAGTGATTTCATCGAGCAGTAGAACATTAGGTCGTAGCAGCAATGACCGAATCAGGGATATCCGCTGCTTTTCACCGCCAGAGCAATCTGCTGCTTTTTTACTTAAATCCAATTGTTCCAACCCTAGTTGTTCCAATAACCGCTGAACTAATTTATGGTCATATGGTCTGTCATGCAGCTTGCTGACGGTTCTTAGGTTATCCTCCACACTGCCAGGCAACATAACCGCTTGTTGAGCCACAAACCCGATTTTCATTCTCCACAGCCTTGAATCCATATTTTTGAATGAAGTGCCCTTGACAAGCATATCCCCTTCATCTGGAGCATCCAGCAGAGCCATTATTCTAAGTAGTGTGCTTTTACCTTGACCCGAGGCACCGATCAGAGCGATTCGGTCCGATTCAGATATTTCAGCGGAGATGTCCGAGAATAGATATTTCGAAGCTTGTTCGCTGCTTTTCCAGTTCAATTTTGCAAGTCTTTGAATTTCAAAAATACTGCTCAATGCTTTACCTCCTATTGCCAAACGAAAAAATATCATACCATTTCGTATTATAGCATTTAACTACATAAAAAAAGAGAAGGGCATCTCCCCCCATGAGACACGCCTTTCCCTTATATTAATTAATTTATTGATTAAACCGAGCTGTAACGAACACCGCAGGTGAATTCCAGTAGATCGTTACCTCATTCGTAGAATAACTAAGTTCATGATCAGCAAAACACTGAGCGGCTGGTTTTCCGTGTAAATGTTCTACTACATATTCATCATGAAGCCCACGATCTGGCCCCCCAGATACAAGACCCGGCACAGGATCAACCACATGGTCACCAACAGATGGACGATGATGCGGATGCATCACGGGATGATCGCCAAATCCGGTAACATAACTGATATCCAGTACGTTGCGACCCATCAGATAGTGTAAATGATCTAACGCACAGTCCGCAAAGCTCGTATCGCCACTAAAATATTCAGCCACAACTAGCAACATAGCATTGTTCATTACTAGCATATTGCTCCCCCAAATATAGTCGTCCTCTTTTAAGGAGATCCTATAACCATCCTCACGACTCTGTTCCACTAACCGTTCCGCTTCAGATAGAAGTCCTTCTCTTAAGGAAGCATACAAAGCACGGTCTGCTAGATCTTCACCATTTAATAGATACGCAAGCGTGCCGTAGCCCCCCATATCTGCCCAGCCTAGACTGTATTTTGAAAAAGACAACTGCACCAGTTGCAGAACAGCTTGATGGTATTCTTCTTTCCCCGTCGTACGATAGAGCTCCGCAGCTGCCCAATACCGCTCATCCTTGTCGTTCCCATCTCCATATTCACCGGTGCTAATTTCTGGCGGATTTATAAACCCTGGCGCATCTGGATGTTGAACAAGCCATTCCCAAGCTAGTGTTGCGGCATCCAGACATTTCTTCGCATAGGCTGAGTCAAAGGGCTCATATATCCGCGCTGCCATGGCCATGACTCCAGCAAAATCTCCAGTGGCGGTTGCTGACACCGGTGAGAAATATAGATCTGCTGTATCAGCCTCTGGCATCACATCTAAATCTGGAAAGCTCAGCGTAGTCAGTTTATGATACACTCCACCTGTTCTATAGTCTTGCATTTTGAATAACCAATCCAGCTCCACTTTGCATTCCAGCAATATATCTGGAGTTATCCCCCCACTTTCAGGAATCGGGATAGCGCTTACAAAAGCAGATGGATATAACTCATAGGCTAGTAACAGATCGGCGATGGCCTTGGCTCCGGGTCCACTATATTTACCATAATCACCTGCATCATGCCAGCCTCCAGAACAATCTAGCCGACGCTCCGTTTCACCATATACAATTCCCTCTGCTGTATGACATGCCTTATGCTTCCAATCTCCAGCATACTCTTCAGTCAACTCAACCCCGCAACGATAATAATAAAAGGCCTTCAGCAAGCCCTGTTGAAGCTCCTGATAAGGTTTATCTGAGATTATAAATGATGCCGAAGCTATCCCCTCACCTTGCTCAATCCGGTATCTGCCCACTGCATGAACCTCAGAAAAGTCACCTGTATGTACAGTTACTCCACTTGCCTCATCAAATCTGGGAGCACCTGTCTGCCCTTCGAATACAACATTTCCATGATCAACATCAACAACCTGAAAGTCATGTCCAGCACCAGTAAACACTGCAATCTTTTCTCCACCCACCGGATATCCGATTTGATTTACAGTAATGGTTCGGAGTCTACGCTCACTCATCTTCATTCTCCTTCATATCAATTTGATGAAGCCAATGATTACAAGTCTCTCTTTCAAGTTGAGAATACTCTATTCTAGTTGTACGTGGCAATGATAACTACAATAAAAAAACCTAGAGTTAACCAGAAACGGTAACTCTAGGTGATATGATCAGCTTATTTGTCTCCAAGCAGCTTAATAAAGTTAGCTGGAAGTGTGAATTGCTGATTGTGAATCACTATACGGCGAAGCTCCTCAAAGGAACTAAGATCGTCATCTTCATCGTCGTCTTTGATTTCCTTAATGTCCCGATGCAGTCGCTCCATTTGCAGATCAAGTGCATGAGCGGCATCCGCTGCATTTTTCAATTCACGCGTCATACTCTCTGGTACTGACTTATTATATTTATAGAAAATTTTATGTTCGAGACTTGCCCAGAAATCCATAGCAATGGTACGAATTTGTACCTCAACGCACACTAACTCCTGACGATCTGACATAAATACAGGTACCTGAATCAGCAAATGCAAACTTTGATAACCGTTAGGCTTGGGATTCTTAATATAATCCTTCACTTCAAGAACCGTTAAGTCGTCCTGCTTCTGAAGCATTTCACTTACATGATAAATATCTGAGATAAAAGAACAGGTAATTCGTAGACCTGCAATGTCTTTAATACAATTTCTCACAGAATCTAGAGATAATTCTCCATTTTTTCGGAGCATTTTGTTCATAATACTCTCGGGAGACTTGATTCTCGATTTGGTATGTTCAATAGGACTGTAATCGTGAAGAGACTGAAACTCCTGTTTGAGGATCTCAATCTTCGTCTCCATCTCATCTAGTGCAAATTTATAAATCAACATAAACCGGGTGATCTCGTGCTTAAGCTTCTTAAATTGTTCGATTTGATTCTCGGGGGTCATTATCCATTTCTCCTCTTGTAGCTTTTCTCTATATTTATCATAGCCAATCCACTAGTGAAATTCAAATTCAGCGAGCGAATGTGAGGTTATTCAAAGTTAATTTGATTCAAATCCCATATTTCAAATGGGGTATTAGACAAGGGTTTAGTATAACAAGCCATTCGTACTTTAAAAGGCTTATCATTAATTTCAACCATTACATCGCGAAAATAATCAGGTCTTGGTGCTACTTCAGGAGTTGTAGAAAGGACCTTTATGTTCAAAGGATGCTTCATTAGGCTTATTTCTTTCACTGCATCAGCATCGGAATTATAATTTACTTGATTTATGGTTTGGAGTCCCTGTAGTTCCGCATTTAACTGACGTTCAAAATTCCATTTGGAATGCCCAACTTCTATAGTGATCCATCCAATAATAGCTACAATTACAACTAAACATAAAATGAATAGTACATTCTTTTTTACGTTCATTCGCACACCTCCTTGAAGCATACCCATATTCTACCACAACCAATGATTAGCAGAAAAAGAGCTCCCTCTCGGCAGCCCTTTCATCTGTTACAGTAACTGTTCTTTAGTTAAGCTGTTTCCACTTTTGCTCCAACGTTTGAGGGACATAGCTTTCTAATTTTTTTAATAGTTCCAAGGGTTCTTGATCTATATTTAACAAGCTAAGATGCGAAGCGTTAGAAAATCCCTCGTTAATGCTATGTTGAATTAGATTCATCAGAGGATCAAAATAATTCCTGATATTTAAAACCCCTACCGGTTTCTTATGTATACCGATTTGTGACCAGCACAAAACCTCAAACAGCTCTTCATACGTTCCAAAACCGCCGGGTAAAGCAATAAACCCATCCGCCAATTCTCCCATTTTTGCTTTACGTCCATGCATATCGTCCACTTCTATCAGCTGCGTTAATTCTCTATGTACCATCTCTCCATTAAACAATCCCCTAGGCATAACTCCGATCACCTCACCTCCACCGTTCAAAACAGCATTGGCGACTTCACCCATTAATCCAATTTTTGACCCCCCGTAAATTAAGCGATAATCGTTCATAGCCATGTAGTTTCCAAGTTCAACAGCTTTGACTTTATATTCCTCATGCACCCCTAAATTCGATCCTGCAAAAACACAAATTGATTTCAAATCCTCATCTCCAAACTATATATTGATAATATCCGACATCTAATATACTATATGTTGGAGAATAAATCATATAAAAGATTAAGGAGAGCTACATAATATGGAGATCAATGAAGTGCAGAAATGGATTAAAAGTTATTATGGACAAAGAGGCTGGACCGATTATGGTCCTTTTATACGGGTTGGATTTCTTATGGAAGAGACAGGTGAGGTTGCACGGGCAGTACGATCCTATGAAATCGGAAGAGATCGCCCAGATGAATCTACCCCTCCACCAGAGCAACTGAAACAAGACTTGATTGAGGAAATTGGTGATGTGCTAGGCAATATAGCCTTGTTAGCCGATTTGTATGGTATCACTTTAGAAGAGGCATTTACTGCACATAAGGAAAAATTAGTTAAACGCTTTAATTCCTAAGGAGAAGTAGAAAAAGGGCTACAATCGGCATCACCGTATTGTAACCCTTCTTTATCTAACTATTTAAGCCTCGTTAACTATTACTGCCTAATGTATGATTCGAAATAGCATTAATTATTGTTTCCCAATCATCTGGGTGAACTTCGTGACCCGTTCCTTCTAGGGTTAGTAGCGACGCATTAGGAATTTCATCGGCAAGCGCCAGACCATGCTCCAAGGGAAGTACGCTATCTTCTGTACCGTGGATAACTAAGGTAGAAACTATGATATTTTTCGCCTTCCCCTCGTAGTCATCCACTCCTGTAAGAAGCGAATGATTAAACATGCTGAGCAAGTTGTTTGCACGTTTTATTTCCATCCTAACTTGTTTATACGCTCTTTTCTCATCGAATTTATGTTTTGATCCACAGAGTATGCTGGAACCGGAAACCAAGTAATCTGCGACCGCTTTTTCATCTGACCAATCCAGACTAGCTCCATTTGCATGAAAAGCGAGGATCCTCTCATCCATTGGAGGTAAGTTCCGGTCATTATCATCAGATTCAAAAATGCTAGATGCGACCAATGTTAAGGTTAGAACCTTTTGGGGATGACGTATAGCAAGGACTTGTGCAATCATTCCACCTAAGGACATCCCAACGATATTTGCCTGTTCTATATTATAAGCGTCAAGTAACCCAGCAGCATCATCGGCCATATCAATTACCGTATAATTAGAACTCCCAGGCTCATATACAACAGAACGTCCCACATCCCGGTTATCATACCTTATAACATATCGTCCTGTATCTGCTAATCGTTGACAAAACTCCTCATCCCAATAAACCATTGAACAAGTGGCACCCATAATTAGTAATATTGCAGGATTGCTAGGGTCTCCAAAACTATCCGAACATATATCAATTCCGTTTACTTTAAATATCTTTTCGCTCATTGTTTATTCCTCATTTCATTCGAATTTGGTAATCAAAGAATGCACACTTAAATAAGACCCGTCACATTTTGAAATAAATGGATGTTGGTGTCATTGAATTGCACCTCGAATTAACGCAAACGAATGAACTTGATAATCACGATAAGCACTCTCCTACTTCATATTAAAGGGTTGTTAACCCAATTTCGATTATAACATAAAAAGACTATCCTCTGATTTTGAATCAGGAGATAGCCTTTCCATTTATCCAGATAAAACTATTCGTTAAATAAATACTTCCTCAACGGTCAAATTTCGCTCCTTGGATAAATCCCTAAACGTAGTTTCATCTACTTTCACTAACGGTTTAAAAATATCCAAAGGGTTGTTCATAATAATCGTACCTTGCTCTCCGTTGCTAAGCTGAACACTTTTACCTACGAAGTTCGGCAGTAAATGTCCAATCAAAGCTTGTACCGCATTTCCATTCAGCTTGCCAAAGCCCAGCTCATGCACCTTGCGCAGAACGGTAATCAGCCCTTGTTTGGGTTGATTCACTCTTGCAGAGGTCATCCCAACATAGGCATTAGCAACAGCCACAATCAGTGTATACGGGTGCAGGTCCGCCTTACGAAGCATATTAGGATAACCAGTCCCATCCTCGAATTCATGATGCTGAAGCGCCACCAGAGCGGTCTTCTCGTCATTCATAGATTTAAGAATAATATCGTATCCATACGAAGTGTGACGCTTTAGTTCTTCAGTTTCCTCAGGGGTTAAGATCCCCGTCTTATTTAAGATAGATGGGTCGATCTGACTTTTTCCTATGTCGTGTAAATACCCTGCCCGGCTAATCTCGTAGCGTTCTTCTTTGGTATAACCTAACCAAGTCGCTATGTAAAATGATAGCAGTCCCACCTGTAATGAATGATTGTATGTACCAACGTCTTCTCGTTCAAGCAACAGCAATAAGGAAACTACATCCTTATGTTCATCCATTTTTTCCAGCAAGGGCTGCAACGTAAGATCAACATCTGACTGCGTGAAACTGCCCTTGCTGAGTGCTTCTAGAAAAATAGATTCATAGTTTTGGATTGCTAGATCAAAGTTTCCATTTAAGCTTTGCTCCAGATTCGTTCCCTCATTATCCATCGCAATGCTGCGAGGTTCAATATCGACATAATCGATACGATGTCTCATCAGGAGGGTGATTTCTTCTTGGTAAACAATTGTCCCTTTTGGGAGCACGTGTAAACCAACACTATTAAAAGTGTCCAACATAAGACAATCGCCATGTTTGAGATCCGTGACATGAGCTTTCAAAATTCTGCACCCTTCCTATCAATAGGTATATTTTACCTTAAGGATAGCTAAATTATTCCAAAGTCACAATATGGTTAAAGTCTCATTAACACTCTCAATTAGTTCAAAAGACCCCCGCAACATCACCTAAAAAGGAATACTAAAGTCCGCTATCACTTTTCCAATCAACTGATCCTTCGCTACAAAAGGAGTAGCCCAGAGATGAGCATCGTAGCTTATATTCCGGTTATCTCCGAGAAAAAAGTAATGGTCCGACGGAACCGTAACGGGTCCAAAAGTATAGTCCATCCGCTCATTAAGATAGGGTTCATTGATCTCCGTTCCATTTCTGTAAAGGGCTCCGTCTTTAATTTCAATGGTATCACCTGGCAACCCTATCAACCGCTTTACATATCTTTTATTCTCATCACCTGCTACCGGAGGCGTAAACACGACGATATCTCCATGATCGAGTGTCGTCATCCATAACATTTTTTCAACGATTAGACGGTCATTAATTTCAATTGTAGGAATCATAGAGCCAGTAGGAACCCTCATGGCTTCAGCAACATAAGTTCTTACAAACAAAGATAGGACCACTGCGATAGCAACACTAGGCAAATATTGTTTGATAAATTTCAACATAATTGCTCACCTCATATTCATTTTATAAACTCTTTGATCGGTGCAGAAGCTTTTTTCGCTCGTTCATATTCAGTTCATATTGTCGTCATGTATAGTTCATCTTCATCGGGTAAGCTTCCTTTAGCAATTCGTTAAGGTAACTAAAATAAAGCGATTAGAACAGGAGAAGATACGAGTGAAACCAGAAGAAGAGGTTATAAAAAAAAGGATGAATAAACCGCTTAAAATTATACTTATTTCCATAGGGGCTTTAGCAACTGCAATAGTACTTTTTCTAGTGACTGTTTTTGTCGCTAATATTTTCCTCAATAAATCGGACCAAGCTAAAATAAAACCCTATGGTCAGTCTGTAAGCGTCGATGGTAAAAATATGAACGTTTTGATTCAAGGAAAGGGTGAAGAGACAGTCGTGCTCTTACCTGGTTATGGGACGGTGGCACCGGGACTTGATTTTAAGCTGTTAATAGATGAACTATCTCCATTTTACAAAGTTGTCGTGATTGAGCCTTTCGGTTATGGATTAAGTGATAGAACTGAAAAAGAGCGAACCACGGAAAATATTGTGAGTGAAATTCATGAAGCTGTAAAGCAGCTTAATATTGACCGTTATATTCTAATGGCTCACTCTATTTCCGGTATGTACAGTTTGAATTATGTGAACAAATATCCAAACGAAGTGAGTGCATTTGTCGGGATTGATAATAGTATTGCAACGGAAGACAGAATAGGTGTTAAAATACCAACAGGAAAATTAAAACTACTTAGAAAATCAGGCTTGGGCAGATTGTTATTTAAATCAAGTGGAAATCCCTATGCTGAATTGCCGTTTGATGATGAAACTAAAGAACAATTGAGATTGCTTACGCTTAGAAACACTTATAATTACACTAACTTAAATGAAGTGGAACATATGTCTTCTAATTATAAAGGGGCTCTAAATTCAACTTTTCCAAAGGATCTCCCCCTTTTGCTCTTTGTTCAAGGGGATGATACTCTCTTAAAAGATTGGATATCATTGCATGAAGAGCAAGTCAAAAATTCCGTACAAGGAAAATTGGTAAAACTTGATGCAGGACATTATCTGCACCATACCAAATCAAAAGAAATCGCCGAAAATTTTAAGACATTTATGAAAGAAATAAAATAAGTATAGATTGTATCGCTCAGATTGTCTAAACCGTTTCACCTATTCTCCATGCTGCTGCATCATGTGCAAGCTTCCTTGCATTTCATGCCGCAGCATTTTTTTTCTTATTCATACTCGTTAATATTTACGTACCCACACTTCTAAAACCGCTCAATAATGCGATTCATTTCCCCATCTACGTCCATCATAGTATTCTTAGGAATATGAATAACCAACAAACCGCCAAAGATCTGTTCACATTTCCCATCATTCTCTGTGATCCGTTGTTTAAAAGCAGAAATGGCTGCTGAATCAACAGCCTCTTTACTGAGGAGCCAAGCGTACCTTTTGAAATGAGATTTCTGTACAGTTTCCTGATAGTAATAGATCCCTAGCTCTTCTTTCACCCGTATAATATCACCCATTGTAACACTTGGATTAAAGATCGGCGTCTCTTCGATGCGGTATTTATCTTTACCGACTGGAGTAACATCAAGGATTTCAATTTCACGGCCTGCTGGATCGAAGCAAATATGTAGTCCTGACGAATCTAGCATCAGCACACCTCAATTCTATTCAAAATCTGATCTTGATGATTCTAAATAACACAAAACACAATAAATACATTAAGCTTGTAATCCCGAACAACCTGAAGATTCCCGGCGTTAATAACATATATAAACTGTATGGAAAACTCCAAATAAAGGCGAGAAGCATGAGAAGGCTTCTGTTTAAAGAGACACCTATCGCAAGTAATCCGGCAGGCAACACCAACATTACCATACTTATTATAATACTGGATTGATTCGTAACCTCAGAATACGGATTAATGAATATAAATATAAACCATAAAAAAACGGTCATCAAACTGGATACATATCCAATGAGTTTAATGATTGTTAAGTTTATGGATTGCTCCATTCCATCACCTCAATTCTTTCGCAATAATTCTCTCCAGCCATTTCCACGGGAGCAGCGTTTTGCCTAAAATCAAGATCTGGGTGCCTTTGCCGATAGGATACCGAAGCCTCGGTGACTTCATTTCAGTAATACGACCGATGAGATCTGCCACTTGCTTTGGATCAGGTGCAGTTTCAGCGGTATGCTTGGAATATCGTAGCACAGCGTCCAGACGGTCTCTATAAGGAGAATCCTCGACTTGACGAATTTGTGCCATTCCTTTTCCCCAAATCGAAGTACGGAAGGAGCCAGGTTCAATTAATACTACACGTATTCCATAAGGAGACATTTCATGACGCAGACTTTCACTGAATCCTTCTACTGCAAATTTGGAAGCTGCATATGGAGCGTACCCTGGAAACCCGGACAACCCGCTTATACTCCCCACGTTAATAATCGTACCACTTTTCTGTTCTCGCATAACTGGCAGCACAGCTTTTGTCACCGCGACTAATCCGAAAAAATTCGTCTCCATTTGCTGACGCCATTCTTCCATGGATATCTCTTCTATGAAGCCGCCTATAGCAAAGCCTGCATTATTTACCAAAACATCAATTCTTCCGAATGTTTCGTGTACTGAGGTTATAGTCGCCTGTATAGAATCACTATCGGTAACATCCATGGTCATAAAATGAAGCTGCTTCAAGAGTCCTGCATGCTCTGCCTGCTGTTCAAGCTCGCCTTTACGACTCAAATCGCGCATGGTTGCTACAACTTTGAATCCCTGTCCTGCTAGTTTAAGGGCTGTGAGCAGTCCAAATCCACTAGAGGTTCCGGTTATTAAGGCCACTCGATCATGCATTCGATCTAGATGTGAATTCATCTTTGACTCTCCTTATGTTTCATTATTTCAAAAAAGCAAACAAATGTTCTTTTTCGGATTGACTATCCATTAATTTCAAGTTATAGTAAGTGTATCATTTATATTTCTGCGGGAGAAGCACCTCGCAAGATAGGCATTCATGCCTATCTTGGAGGTGCTTTTTTTGCGCACATAGACTAATTAAGGAGCTGAAATGAATGTTTATTCACAATTTTAGTTATTTAAAGAGGTTTGTCCAATTAATCCTAGTAGTAGCTCTCCTCAACATCAACCTTACATTAGCTTCTGCAGGTACAGACTGGGATTCAGCCTTAGATGACATTAACGGTCTCCATGGTAATTATACCTCGCTTCAAGTAGCCCTCAAGTCCGATAGCTCAAAAATTCAAATGCTACGTAAGCAGAACAATGAAACACTGAAATCTATTCACTCTGTCATAGAGTCAACAGATAAGGTTCTGCTGAGTCGTTTATCATCTGAAGCAATGTCGGCTCAGAAGAAACATGCTCCTCTACTGGACCAATACAGCACACTCAGTAAGCAGTCTACCGCAGCCAAGAAAGCTAAGGACTTTAAGACAGCCACTCTCCTGGATCTAAGACGCAATAAGCTAAAAGCTGCGGTAACACTCGCTCGAACTGAAATTAAGGCCAAGACAGACGCTTTGGCAACTGCCCGCAAGCAAACAGCTGCCAAGATCAAGCCTATCAAAGATGCTCTGGCACCAATCACAGCACTGAAGAAGCAAATCACCGCCGAGAACAAGAATATCGCTGTAGCACAGAAAGTTCGTTCAGAAGCAGATAAACAATATAAATCGGCTGTAAAACAAGGGGATGCAATTAAGGCAGTATCAGAAATGAGAATATCCTATGAGCAAATGAAACGAATTCATGACATGCATCAGAATATTTACAGCTGGGAGCAGAAGATCTCCCTAGCTCTACGATCTGCAGAGTCTAAGCTTCCATAATGATTCGCTCCCACCAGCTCATATCAGCTTCACTAACATACTAATTAGTTGGGCTGCGGGCACAATTAGGAGCTGAGCAAATATAGTACCTATAAATCGTGAACCCATCAATACCACATATATTTTTCCTAGCTGATCACGGTATTCTACATTTTCAGTGGCTTTATGGGTAATAAGACCAAGCTGTGGGTCGATAAATATGGTCAACAGTATAGTCGCCATTCCGTTAATCAATCCTGAGGCTTGTGAAGCAGTCGTGCTATATTGAGGCATCAGATGAGCAGCATACAAAGATGATATGACCCCTACGGTGTAAAAGGCTGTAACAAAAACATTCATAACAATAAAACGTTTAGGAATCCCCAGGTATCTGAAGTTATATAGATTCACTTTTGGTTTTCTTATGTATTTTCTAGTATTTTTTAACTGCCCGATCGTTACGCTCGTAAGCAGCTTGGGAATAGAACCTTCGATTTCAAGCTTTGAGATGATTCTCCCAAACAAGCCTACAAAAGTAGGGAAAATAGCAATGGCAATTAATGTCCCTAATGAAGAAGCTAACAATATAATTCTCAAGTAATTAAGAAGCGGGAAATCAGAATGTATTTTGGCATAATCTACGAATTTAGCCGTCAGTGGAGCTTGAATCATGTTTGCAGTTCTTGACACGAGAACAATAATGCCTGTCAGAGACAAAGCAATAGCTATCTTGTTCAGCTTCACCCCGGCGTATCTTACCGAATAAGATAAGGTTTCTGCTGTATGAATAATCATTGTAAGCAAGCATACTACAATCAAGCTATTTACCATTTTTAGGTTCATCTCCATTAAAAGCTATTTATCTATTCGGTGCAGTTTTGGGCGAAAGTATTGATCCAGTCCGTAAGAAAGCGTAATTCCAACGGTATATCGAACAAGGTCAATCCATAGGAATCCCTTTCCGAGAATCAACCCACCGAGTACGGTAGCACGGATGCTGTTGATCCACTCTGCTTGATACAGTTGGCTAAATTCTATGCCGAAGCTAAACATCAGGCTCCACATAAAAGCGATCCACAGCTTCCGGTTCACTAGCAGTACACGAAATATAAAGTAAACCATGCTGCCCCAAAGCGCGTCTCCAAAATGTCTCGTTACAAACAAAGGTAGCTGTTCCGAGAATGCTCTAGAGCATAACCCCAGTACAATAACAATTAAGCAGATGCATCCATAAATAACTCTTTCTTTTAAAGCATTGACTCTCATTTCCATCCTCTATCCTGCGTCTGACTTGAAATTTATGCTTGATATAATATTAATCATCACGATATAAAACGGATAAATAATCATGGCCCCTATTATGATTAACCCCGTTACCGGGACTGGTCTATCCGCAGCTTCTGTAATTGGGAACCATGCTGCGAATAAATTAATAAACAGAACCAAATAGGGAAACCACAGGATCGTAGTGAAATACATGGATTTTTTACCGATCAAATATTTTTTTGTCATCCAAACAAACCCTAAGTACTTCGGGGTTCCACATTCGTTCCACACTAGTGAGCTCTAATTCGTCAAATTCCAGCCTATAAATATCTGGTTTCGAAGTCTGTTCAAAGAACTCATAACCATACTTTTTATTGAAGTAATTCAGGATAATGGTCATGATATTCCCGTGGGTACCTAGTGCAATTTTGCTGCCTTTATTTTGCTGGATCAATTGCTTCATGATGGGGATCGCACGCTCTTGCGCTTCCTGAGTACTCTCACCATTTGGCATTTTATATTGTAAGTCTGTGAATGATGCCCGGATACCTTGAAGAAATTCTTGTTCACTGATCTCAATTTCCACACTTGCGATGGCTCTTTCTCTAAGTTCCTCATACAGCTTAATTTCTTGATCTGAAGCTTCAGCCAAATACTTAATTGTATCGATGGCTCGTCTATAAGGACTGGAGACAAAATGTGTGATCTCTTCCTCTGCCAATATTTCTTTAATTCTATAAGCGTCCTCATGCCCTTTATCAGATAATCCTCGTTCCCTCTCATCTCCAAGCACAAAAGGTGATACCGCGTGCCTAATCATATAAATAAAAGTCTTCATGAGTTACTCCTCTCCAGCTCATTCAAATATCGTTTTTGCCACTTCGCGCTCTTTCTTGAAAATCTCCACTGGATAGGGAATGGCCATCTCGGGCAGCTCACTCTCTTTAAAGAACTTAAATTCTTCGACTTCTCCATCCATTGCTCTCAGCGTTCCACGGATGATAGAACACTCAAATACGATGACTGTATATTCCACCTGGTCTCCATTGTTATATTCGTATCTATATTTCCCTCCACCAAAAACCCCAAGAATGGAAGTAGGATGCACCATTAATCCAGTCTCTTCATATACTTCTCTGCGCAAAGTTCTTCCCGGCCGTTCCCCTGGCTCGATGGCGCCTGCTGGCAATCCCCACAAGGACTCTTCAGGTTTTCGAATAAATAGAATTTCATCTTCTTTATTTCTTATTACTGCAGCTACGGAAGGCATCATTAATAACTCTGAACCGACTTTTCCTCGGATCTCCTGATAATACTCAGACATCGGCACGCTATTCATCCATCCTCTCACACCGTTTTGTAGAACATCATCCTATTTTCCTCCGGCTTCCCAAAAACCCACATTATGTATATATTAGACATCTCTGTGATGGAATCCTTTAGATTCGGTAATATGCTTAGCGTGGAACAAAAAAAGCTTCCGAACGGCTCAATACTTTCTGAGGTCCGGAAGCAGTTACAATGAGGTGAGACTTTGAGCTTAATGTTTCCCTTTGTAGCCGGCAAGCTGTACGATCATGATGACAAGAACAAGCAATGAAATGAGCTGATCAATACTCATTTGCGTCCGCCTCCAATCCCAAATGAAGGATGGCTCTTCGGACGGCATTTCCTCTCCCAAGGACACTGCTTCGTTCCCCTTATACACACTATGTAACATGAGTTCCAATTATTACTTTAAGATTGACTTACCCCTCCATACGAGCAATTTCTTTCTCCACTTCATCTAGTTGATCTTCGCCGAACACTTTAAAGCCATTCTGCCGTAATAACTCCGTAGTCGTACCTTCTCCTGACATCTTCGTATCCATAAAAGTACCATCATAAATATAAAGACTACCACAAGAAGGACTATCCTGTTTTAATATCGCTAATATAACTTGATGTTCTGTAGCCAGCTTCAGCGTTGCTTGAGCACCTTTCATAAAAGGTTCCGTAACATCCACACCTGCACCTGTTACCACCCGCTCACCTTGCCGCTGGGCATCAGGACGAGGCGTTGATAACCCTCCGACTACCTCAGGACAAATGTGGACAAAACGCCCTTCCTCATACCACTTCAAGAAACGAGCATCGAGACACGGTACATCACCATTATCATAACGCACTTTATGTCCTAACAGACATGCGCTTACTAGAATCTTCCCTGTCATCGTTATCTCCACCAGTCCGTCTAGTATTTAATATATGGCTATATTATTTACGACACAAAACTGATATGCAAGATCGAAATGCTTGTCACTGAAATCTTTGTGCTTCATATACAAAAGAATGCTTATTATGTTCATATAGGCATCATTAATCTTGATATTGGGGGGTCTTCTCACTTCTATACCGACTCCAGCAAGTCCACAATAAATCAGCCATAAGATAGAGTCCCACGAAAGGAAAAATAATTCCCCAAACATTATAGACTAGTGAATACAAACGCTCCATAAACGGCTGAATCCCATATACACAAGCTACCGATAGCGCCCACCAATATAGGGAGAATCGAAGGCAAATATGCCCTTGCAGTTGATAAGACATCCCTGAATAATCCCACCATTGCTTTTGAAACACAGTTTTCAGCACCCAACCACTTACGTATTCAACAGCTGAAGGAACGACTAACGCAAGCAGGAGGAAAATTGGGAAAGGCAGGGTTAAGTCTCTGGCAATCAATAGAAGCAGTGGTGCAAATCCATACATTGGTTTAAAAGGGCCTTTTAGAAAGCCTTCTTTGCGAAAGCTTCCATTACTATATAAGTTATATGTACCTTCCAATATCCAGCCTAAAAAAGAGTAGATCATAAAATAAAAGAAATATTGGCCAGCCACTGCCATCGCAGAATCTCCGCTTGAAGAAAATATAGAAGTCATCATGTTTATACACCGCTCCTAGTTGTCATTATTTTCTTAAATATCCATCCGGCCCTATTATGCCTTAATCCTTCAGGAGATATGCGCAACAAAAAAGACATAACCCAAAGGTTATGTCTTCATTACAAATTATAAAAAGTGAAGCGGATTCTCTATCCATCCACGCTTATGGTTTAAGCCGTTCTTCGTGATTCTGAGCCGATATTAGCGACTGATCGTCGTCTTGTTTCTTTAACGTATCCGTTGTAAGTTCACTACGTACGCCAAAGTTTGAACCATACTTTTTCTCAAAGTTGCCTACAAGAGCCTCACCACGTTTTTGCCGATATCGGCTGTTCTCATTCCGACTACGCATTTCATTTCCTCCCTGCTACAAGAATGGCTGAGATCTGTGAAATATGCGAAAAGCTACTAAGAATTTGGAGAAAACTCTCTGATGAGGTTGTACCTGAATTCATTATACAATAATTTCTAAAATCATCTCAAGAAAAACAGACTGCCCAATGAAGGACAGCCTGTCTTCCGAATCATTTAGTCCAAATCGTTAGGAAGCGGATCAGGATGCGAGGACTCTGCAGGCTTGGCTACCCAATCGTCTGCTTCTGGCTCGATGTCCACACCATTCTCCATCTTCTTAATTTCAGCTAATGAATCGCCGTCTTTATTTTCCTTGTTGCGGATTTCCGCTTCATCTTGAGAATAATCTGACATGTGAAATCCTCCTCAGGTGCTTTGCTTTATTTGTTCCTTAGTTATAGTTACCCGATGGAGTGTTTTGCAAACATAGTTACGATGAATGAATTTAAGGGTACATGATCCAAGCTACCACCGGACCGATACATGAACCGACAATAGCACAAACGGTCATCGCTACGGAGCTCATTGAAACTGACTGTTCACCGTATTCCAGTGCCTTTGCAGTTCCAAGTGCATGAGAACCCGTTCCTAACCCGATCCCAATCCCAACTTCGCTTCGAATCTTAAACAGTTTAATAATGAGAGGACCGCCAATCGCACCTGTAAATCCGGCAATCATTACAAATACGGAGGTTAGCGAGGAGTCCCCACCTAAACCATTTGAGATTTGTATCGCCACAGGTGTTGTGATCGATTTTGGCAAAATGGACAGAACATACAATTTAGAGAATCCTAGACCAGCCGCCAAAAGCAGACCACTAAACATCCCTAATAACAGACCTGCAATCGCTCCCCCCAGGATGGCCGGAAGATTCTCAACTAACACATTACGTTGTTTATACAATGGGTAGGCTAGCGCCACTACAGCAGGACCGAGTAACTGATTGATCCACTGACCGCCTATCATATATGTATCATACGGAATATGAAAATATAGAAGTATTGCTACAACAAGGACTGTTGCTGTTAACGCGGGAATCAGTACAGGAAACCGAAAACGTCTATAAATTACGGACATCATCAAATAAATAGCAACATTAAGCAGGACAATTCCTGTCGCGATAAAAAACATTATAATTCCTTCCCCTTTTCGCTTAAGCTCTTGCTGCTCCAGCCCGCCTTGCTCTTTCCTTTCAAGGTTGAAAGCCATTGACTCGTATGTGCTGCTGCTGCAATTGTGAGGACGCTGCTAACGATAAGAATCAAGATTAAGAGCAAACCTCTTCCACTAAAAATATCCATATGCTTCACGATCCCAGCCGTCGCTGGAATAAAAAATAACGGAAGGTAAGCTAATATTGTTGTTGCACCATCTTCAATCCACTTCACTGGTACAACCTTGAATAGCAATAAAACAAAGAGCAAAAGTAATCCGACGATACTCCCAGAAACGGGAAGATGCAGCTGCTTTTGCAGGAAGTCTCCAGCCAAGTAGAACAAATAAAGCAGGAACACTTGGATAATTATGCGAATGATTTTCATGATGCAGGATCCCTTCATTATTAAATTAACTCGATAAAGCTTAAAATGGGTCACCTCAATAAGAGTATCAGAGTTTTCATGAAAATTTCAATTACTTTTCGAATCTTGTAAGAATTAAACAAAAATAACCTGCATGATCTCCAAGACACTGGAGACTTTGCAGGTTTCATTATTTTCGTTATGCAGCTCAAAAATGAGATTCCAGCTTAGTTAAACCCACTGAACGACTTGCTCTGCGCTTTGTCTTGTTTTTCCACGTGGTTCATTCAAACGATACCCAAAGGCTACCATGCAGGAGATTCCAAAATGTTCGGCATCCATAATCCCCTCTTCGGTAAGAACTTGCTCTATCTTCGCCTTATCGAAACCTTCCATTGGGCAAGAATCGATTCCGATTAAAGCGGCTGATGTCATCATATTACCAAGAGCTATATAAGTCTGCCGGCAGCTCCATTCGAACATTGCACGCTCATTCTCCATCAATCCGAAATCAACCTTCAAGAACTTATCGAACATATTACCTTTACCTTCCATCACTTCTGGAGGTAGCTCCTGCACATGCTCCATGATCCCTTTAATATAATCTGAATCAGCAGCCATATCTTTAGGAAGACGTGAGAGAATCAATACAAAATGACTTGCGGTTGGCAATTGCTTTTGTGCTCCCCAGGCATGAGCACGTAATTTCTCACGTATTTCCGGACTTTGTACTACGACAAAACGCCAAGGCTCGAATCCGAATGAACTTGGTGACAGACGTCCTGTTTCCAGAATAAACTGAAAGTCTGACTCACTAATTTTTTTATGACTATCAAATTCTTTAGTTGCATGTCTGAACTGGTAAGCAGACAAGATTTCATTCTTGTTTAATGATAAAGTATCCATATTTAACACTCCTTTTATTTGCTTAGAATCAACGACCCATTTGACTGTTTGCCGTTCTCATGCTTAATATTAGAATATATATCACTTCTTTAAAAGTACGCACATTAATGTTATGTAGTATACAAAATGATACTATGGGAGTTGAACGGCTATGCGTGATCGAAAAGGTGGATTCGGAGATTTCCCAGGAGGCAATAAGGAAGCTTGCCCTGTGGAATTTACGCTCGATGTTATAGGAGGAAAATGGAAGGGAATTCTCATCTATCACTTGATGGATGGAACGAAACGCTTTAACGAATTTCGCCGGATATGCCCAGGAATCACTCAACGCATGTTAACCTTGCAGCTTAGAGAGCTGGAAGAAGATGGAGTTGTTCACCGCGAGGTCTACCATCAGGTTCCCCCGAAAGTCGAATACTCGTTAACTGAATTTGGCAAGACACTGACCCCTATTATTAAACTCATGAAAGACTGGGGCGAGGTTTACAAAACAAAACAGCTTTCCGCAGAAAGCTGTCCAGAAGGTACAAATATTACGGTGTAGCTCAAAGCTGCACCTTTTATTTTTCAAAAAATGCTTCGGCCTTTTCCTTATGTTCGTTGGTTACCTGACCAGATATCGCTTTAATGCCTGCTGCAATGATCGCTGCATCATCTGTAAATCCAAGGCCGAGAATCGCATCGGGTATCGCATCAATCGGGGAGATGAAATAAGCCAACGCTCCGAAGGCAATTCCTTTTGCCCATAAAGGGGTCTTTGCGTCGACTGCGCAATAATACATCGCAATAGCATCTTTAGTAAATGGGATCTTGCCTGCGAACTTTTTAGTTTTAGTCCAAAAATTCCGCGTCACCATCTCCTCGTTCTCTTTACTGTATGGAAACTTCTCTGCTGTGAGTTCCGCAGTGATCTTATCATCATCTTTCTTCATTAGATTTTCCCTCCGCAAGGTTCATATGAAGTACATACAGTCAGTATACCCTCAGCTATTATTTATATCTTTAAGATAAACTATAGCTCCTTCTATGAAACTTACACAATATCATTTAATTTCTTTGATTTTATTCAAATCACTGCTGCATAACGCTTCAAGATTCTTAAAGATTCGCTCAGCATCCCAATCCCACCACTTAAGCGCTTCTAGATGTTCGATCAATTCATCATCAAAACGTTGTCTGATTACTTTACATGGATTTCCTCCAGCGACACTATAAGCCGGGATATCTTTGACAACTGTTGAATTGGCCGCGATGACGGCTCCATTACCAATATGTACACCCGGCATAACCGTAACATTCTGCCCAATCCACACATCGTTGCCAATCACCGTATCTCCTTTTAAGGGTAAATCTGATAGTTCTGGAACCGCATGCTCCCAGCCATTAGACATGATATTAAAAGGGTAGGTCGTAACAGAATTCATTCGATGGTTCGCACCATTCATGACAAATTCAATACCTTTGGCAATCGCGCAGAATTTCCCAATAATAAGCTTGTCAGCAATAAAATCATAATGATGAGTCACATGCTCCTCAAACTTTTCGGCACCGTCTATATCATCATAATACGTATAATCGCCAATCGTAATATTTTTTCTTGTAATCACATTTTTGATATAACAGATGCTTTTGATCTGTTCATTCGGATAGAGCACATTCGGATTCGGTCCATATTTCTCCATAATAACGCCTCTCTCTCTTTTTGATAAAACATATCAGAGATCACATATCTTTTCAAATAAGTACGAATCATGAACATAAAAAGCGGCTACCGTGTGGTAACCGCCATTACAAGTACTTTATCGCTTTGATAAAACATCTACTTCGTATTGCTTCACTTCGCTCAGCCAACTTTCTCGGACAGGCACACCATTCGTCGCACAATAATAATCCCAAATAGCTCCGAACGGATAAGATTTCAATTCCTCTACCAGTGCAAGTCTAGTAGTATAATCCCCATCCAGTTCAATTCGCTTCAATAGCACTATCGGTTCCAGCATCGCACGTAGCAGGGCTTTGATTGTGTTACGTGTTCCGATCACCCAAGCGGCAATGTGATTAATACTTCCGTCAAAGAAATCGAGTCCAATATGAGTTCTTTCTAGGAATTGACCTCTAACTAGTTCACGAGCAATCTCCAGCAGTTCATCATCCATAATCACCACATGATCACTATCCCAGCGTACTGGACGGCTAACATGCAGCAACAATTGATCACCAAACAGCAGCCAAGAGGATAGTTTATTCGAGATGGTCTCGGTCGGATGGAAATGCCCAGCATCGAAGCAAACCGCTTTGCCCCGACTTAGTGCATAACCCATATAAAATTCATGCGAACCTACCACATAACTTTCTGAACCAATTCCGAACAGCTTGCTTTCTACAGCATCAATGTTATATTGCTGATCGATCTCCTCACTGAAGATCTCGTCCAGTGATTGCTGAAGTCGCACTCTCGGTGACAGACGGTCGATCGGTGTATCTTTATATCCATCTGGAACCCAGAAGTTGGTTACACAAGGCTGACCTAGTGCCTGACCGAAAGATTCGGAGATTCGGCGTGAAGCCTTGCAATGAGCAATCCAGAAGTTGCGGATTTCAGGATCCGAGTGGCTTAGTGTGAAGCCATCATTAGCTTTTTTATGAGAGAAGCAAGTGGGATTGAAATCCAATCCAAGCCCCTGCTCCTTAGCCCAGTGCACCCATCTTTCAAAATGCTTAGGCTCTAGCGCATCAAGATCTACAGTTTCTTCCGTATCGGCATAAATAGCATGTAAATTAACTTTATGACGTCCGGGGATAAGTGCTAGTGCTTGCTCCAAATCACGGCGCAGCTCCTCCGGATTTCTAGCTCGCCCCGGGTAACTGCCCGTGACCGCGATTCCGCCACTTAGTTCCTTTTCCTTATTCAGGAAGCCCTTTACATCGTCTCCTTGCCAGCAGTGCAATGAAATTTTGATTGCTGCAAGCTGCTCTAATACTTTATCTACGTCAATGCCATGCTGTGCGTAGAGCTTTTTCGCCTCATTATAGCTCGTCTGAATGTTCTTTAAGCTTTCTGTATTCTGCACCATGCTTGAGCCTCCTGATATTTTCTTAGTGATTTCATTTAGGGGTATTTATACCCTTCTTTTACTCGTATTTCACTTTTTGCGCTCTATGAGGGGGATTTATAACTTTCTTTTACTCGTTTTCTGCTTTTTCCGCTCAAAGAGGGGGATTTATACCCTTCTTTTGCTCGTTTTCCGCTATTTACACTCAATGAGAGGGATTTATACCCTTCTTTTGCTCGTTTTCCGCTTTTTGCGCTCTATGAGGGGTATTTATACCCCTCTTTTGCTCGTTTTCCACTTTTTACGCTCTATGTGGGGGATTTATACCCTTCTTTTGCTCGTTTTCCGCTATTTACGCTCAATGTAGGGGATTTTTGTACCTCTTTTGCTCACCCTTAGCTATCTAATAGTCATCCCATAACTTTATTAGTTACTCTTAAACGATCTGCAGTCGAGCAAACTCAGCTAATGCCGCGGTTTTTAGGGAAGAGTCCATCTCTTGTGGAATATAGATTGTTACATCAAATGAACGAAATATAATTTCTCTTGCTTCTTTAATATCTGTGACTGTACCCACGCTGATCATTTGCATAACTACGTTACCTAATGCGGTGGATTCCGTTGGACCAGCGTAAATCTCCATCTCTAGCAAATCCGCCGCAATTTGGCATAGCAATCCATTGTTCGCCCCTCCGCCTACGATGTGCAGCCGCTCCCACTTCTCGCCGGTCAATAGCTGAAGATCCTGAACATAGAAATAGTAAGAAAGAGCAAGACTGTCAAACACACATCTGGCGATCTCCCCTGGTGTCTTTGGTACCAACTGTCCGACTTCCGCACAATAGCTCTGTATCTCGCTGATCATGTTGGATGGATTCATGAATCGTTCATCATTGCAGTAGATGATGGATCTGAAAGGAATCTCTTGCTCTGCCAGCTCCACCAGTTCGCCGAAGCTGTATTGCCCGCCATATTCCTCACGAACCTTTTGGATCAGCCACATCCCCATAATGTTCTTAAGAAAACGGAACGAACCGAAGGCGCCCCATTCGTTCGTATAGTTACGTTCCATCGCCTCGGGACTTGTAATGGCTGAAGCTCGTTCCACCCCGATGAGTGACCAAGTACCACTACTGAGAAATCCCCATTTGTCGCTACTTGCAGGAACGCCTAGTACAGCTGATGCTGTATCATGTGTGGCAACTGTTATGAACTCACAATCTGGAAGATCACCGCGTGCCACCAAGTCATCAGTCAATCCGTCAATTCGTTCCCCAGGTTCCGTTAAGGGAGGAAACTGCTCTTTTGAAAGACCAAGCAGTGCCAGTAAATCAGTATCATAATCCCGAGTTTGCAGATTAAGCAGACCCGTGGTTGAAGCATTCGTGACTTCACTAATTCTTCGTCCCGTAAGCCGATAGTAGAGATAATCAGGGACCAACAGGATTGAATGTGCTGCTTCAAGATCTGCCTGATCATGCACAAACAGCTGGTACAACGTATTAATCGGGAGAACTTGTATCCCCGTCTTTCTGTAAACGCTTTCGATTGATATATTGCGATGTACGCTTTGTACCGCTCCATCTGTTCGGGAATCACGATAAGAAAAAACTTCATGAATTCGTGTACCCTTCTGATCTAGAAGTACGTAATCCACGGCCCAAGTATCAATTCCGACGGTACAATGCTCAATTCCTTTTGACTTCGCCTTCTGCAAACCTTTTACAATTTCAGCAAATAAATAATCGACGTCCCAATAAAGATTACCATTCTTCTCAGAGAACCCATTACTAAAACGGTGAATTTCTGTTAATGATAAGGTTCCTTCCGGTTCTTGCAAGGTTCCGCAAACGACTCTCCCACTAGAGGCTCCAATATCAATAGCAATATGATTCTGACCCTGTTTATGTGCCCCAGCATTCATTCTTAAACAACACTCCTTATCTCCTCATCAGCCTACCAGCAAGGCGAATACGATTCCAGGGCCATGCACACCTATCGTCAGATCATTCTCAATATCCGCTGAACGGCTAGGTCCAGAGATAAAGTGAATACCTGCGGGTAGACCCGATTGTCCCGCTTCATCAAAATCAATAAGCACCTCACCCAGACGAGTCTTCAGCCGCTCCAGCGGAACGATGGCAATTAATGCGGTTGGCAACAGGCTGACAGAGCGCCCTTTATCCGCAGAAGATAACACTGTAATAGAGCCTGTATAAGCAACTGCATAATCCGCGATCACAATCCCAATATCGGCTTCCGCCGCCCTAGCTTTCCATGCTTCTTGCATATCCGTATTCCAGACAGATACCCGCGAATCTACAAGTTCTTCTTCTAGCCGAAGTGCCGCAAGCTCAGCTACATTTTGCCGAAGAATATAACGGGCGAGCATATCACTCGCTTTATTGACGATAAAAGCTTTAGCTTCATCCATCGTTGCCATGCGAAACACATGTCCACCTGCACTTTGAAAATTCGCAGTAAATTGATCGATGCGTTCTTCTGGACTCCACTGGAATTCTTGCCAATAATCTGGAGCACCGCGAAAAGGATGTACCGGAGCCGCAGTCGTTCTTGGCCGCTTCAGACGACGAGCGATATCGTTCATGAATGCCTGCTGTTTCTCACGAGAATCATGGTCCATACGCTCCAGCCATTCTCTGTGCGTTTCCTCAGTCATATCCGGGCTCTCCTTTCAGTTCTTCCGCCTTCCGCTTCGCTAATAAATCTTCCATCCGTTTCTGTATCGACGGGTCCATCTCGCGACTATTTTTGTCTAACTCCTCCTGCAGCTCTTTCCAGCTCTCGCGGAAGGATTCATCCGCCAGCTTCGGAGCGATCCGGTAGTTATTCCAGCCTTTCAGCGGCCCAAGCTTTGACGGAATTCCGCCGTCTCTCACAAGTAGCTTTTGTCCGATTCTGCCTACTTTCATCACACTACTGAATCGCTGGGACTTCGCCATAATCGCACCAAAACCTTTCATGCCAAGACCTTCCGCTTTGTCTCCATAACCTCTCTCTACCTTACGTCGCCGTAAATAGATAAGCATATCATGCAGAGGGATTTTGACTGGACAAGCTTCATAACACGCACCGCATAGACTCGATGCACCTGCGATATCATCCCATTGATCTACATTTTTGTTCAGTGCTGGGGTCAACACTGCTCCGATTGGTCCGCTATAAGTTCCACCATAGGCATGACCGCCAATATGACGATAGACAGGGCAGGCATTCAGACAAGCTCCACAGCGGATGCAGTTCAGTAGCTCCTGAAACTCTGGATCGCCGAGCTGCTCAGATCGACCATTATCAAGGATAATAATATGCTGCTCTTCCGGTCCGTCCCCATCATCCTTTCTACGGGGTCCTGAAATACCGGACATATACACTGTTAGCTTCTGGCCAGTTGCTGAACGAGGTAATAACGTAGCCATCACCTCAAGGTCGCTCCAAGAAGGAATAATCCGCTCCATCCCCATCAAAGTGATTTGCGTCTTTGGCAAGGTGGTGACCATGCGAGCATTGCCCTCATTCTCGAATAGCACCATGGAACCTGTCTCTGAAATTGCAAAATTGCATCCCGTCATCCCAATATCCGCTTCTAGGAATTTCTCCCGTAGCTTGCGCCGTACAAATCCTGCAAGGATTGTAGTCTCAGGCAAAAGCTCCTCCCCTGCCTCCTTGGACAACAGCTCAGCAATCTGATAGCGGTTCTTATGGATGGCTGGGATAATGATATGAGACGGAGTTTCTCCGGCAAGCTGGATAATATATTCACCAAGATCTGTCTCAATCGTCTCCACGTCAATGGATTCAAGAGCCGTATTCAAATGCAGCTCCTCAGTCACCATCGATTTTGATTTGACCACGGAAGTCGCTTGTTTTCGCTGTGCAATCTCTAAAGCAATCTTCACTGCCTCTTCACCCGTTGCCGCAAAATGAATATGCGTGCCGTTCGCTCTTGCATTGTCCGCAAATAGATTTAAGTAATAATCCAGATGAGCGATCGTATGCAGGCGAATTTGCCGCCCACGTTCGCGCCATTCTTCCCAGTGTCCATGATCGTTCGCCGCTTTCTGTTTCCCGTCACGCAGCCTTTCCGTAGTAAAGCGAACCGCCTTGCGCAAAAAGTCATTATTCAGCGCCAAGTCGGCACGCTCTTTTACCGTAGCTGGCTTCACATTAATCGATTCCGATTTAGTCTGAGCGGCATTCTGACTCATTGTCCACTCACCCCCTCATACAGTAGCTCTGCTAAATGCATGACTCGGACCGGTTTGTGGCGATAACGCAAATTCCCAGCAATATTCATGAGACAGCCCATATCCAGACCCGTTAAGACTTCTGCTTCCGACTCCAGCACATGATCTGACTTCTCGGTGACCATCGCCCCGGAGATATCAGACATCTTCACGGCAAAGGTTCCACCAAACCCACAACAGTCCTCAGCAAAAGGTAATGGCACTAGCTCCATCGCCTTCACATTCTGCATAAGTAACATAGGCTCATCACGAATCCCCAGAATCCGAGTGCCATGACAGGAAGGATGATAGGTAACTTTATGCGGAAATACTGCCCCTAGATCCGTTACGCCAAGCACCTGTACCATGAACTGGCTGAACTCATAGGATTTACGCTGCAAATTCTGCGCCTTGACCAAATTAATCGGATCATCCTGAAACAGTTTCGGGTAATGATGAAGCATCCCGGTGCAAGACCCGGAAGGAGCAATGACAAAGTCACTGTCTTCGAAAGCCTGCAAAATCGTAAGTGCAGCTTGACGTGCCTCATTCCAATAGCCACTATTGTACGCAGGCTGTCCGCAGCAGGTCTGCACTTCGGGAAAATCCAACTGTACGCCATATCTGGCAAGCAGACGTGCCATCGCTTCTCCGACCTTCGGGTACACAGCATCACTGATGCAAGTAATAAACATCGATACCTTCATGTCTTCACCTCCTGCAACACTATTTTCTACACGGTTGTTATTGCGATGTTCAGCTCCTGTAGCTGCTTTAGCTGTTCTGTGGCAGGGCTGTAATCCGTTATCACAACATCCAGTTCACTAGTCATGGCAACATGTGTGAACGCTTGGATTCCGAATTTGCTGGAGTCACAAAGTAGGATCACCTGCTCCGCGATAGAAATCATCTTTCGCTTCACCATCGCTTGCAGCTCATTCGATTCGCTGGCACCGCGTTCGAGATGAAATCCTTTGCAGGAAAAAAACATCTTATCCACGTGATACAACTCAAGCGAACGCTCGGCTAAATGACCAACAAAGGACATCGATCTGCGGCTCAGTTGACCGCCAGTTGAGATCACATCTATTCGTTCCTTCCCACTTAACTCCGCAGCTACCCTAATAGAATTAGTCAGTACAGTTAGTGGCATATCCGGCAAATGTGAGGCCATATACCATGCAGTTGTGCTAGCATCCAGCAAAATCCGATCTCCCGGCTTTATCATCATCACTGCTTCACGAGCAATCTGCTGCTTCTCCGCTGCGTTCATAATTTCACGTTCAGCATATGGCGTCTCTGGCTGACGATCACGTAGACTGACTGCACCGCCGTGCGAGCGTAGCAGCCTCCCCGCCTTTTCCAAGCGATCAAGATCCCGGCGGATGGTCTCCTCCGTCACTTGGCATAATGTACTCAGTTCCGAGACACGAATGCTGCCACGTTCATTCACTAGTTCTACGATTCTTTCATATCTGTCTGCAATCAGCATGGCTTCCCTCCGTTATATCTATCTATATTCCATCTTCCACTTATCTAGTAAAAGCTGCCGGCACTCCACCGTCAATCGTCAGCATGCAGCCCGTAGTCTTCTCTGACTTGGATGAAGCGAAAAAAGCCACCCCTTCAGCAATATCACGTGGATAAATATTTACAAGCAGTGTTGTGCGTTTACGATAATGTTCCTCCAGTTGATCCGGCTCAATCCCGTAAGCAGCAGCCCGTTCATTCCGCCAGTTCGAATTCCAAATCGCTGAGCCTTGTAGAATGGCATCCGGCAAAATTGTATTGGCGCGAATACCGAACTCTCCACCCTCAGCTGCAATACAGCGAGCCAAATGTGCTTCGAGTGCTTTGGCAGAACTGTAAGCCGATACGCTTTTTCCAGCAAATACAGAGTTCTTAGAGCCAATAAATACCATGCTACCGCCGATCTTTTGCTCCTTCATCATCTTGAAGGCTTCACGTGCAACGAGGAAATATCCAGTTCCTAGCACGGAAATGTTCAAGTTCCACTCTTTTAATGAAGTCTCATCAAAAGGACTGGAAGTCGCAAGCCCAGCATTGTTCACAATAATATCTACTCCGCCATAAAAAAGTGCTGTATCTGCATAAGCTGCGGTAACTTGCTCCTCCTGCGTTACATCCATTTTAACAGCGAACGCACGATTCTCACCGTATTTATCGTTAATCTCCTCGGCAATTTTCTGTGCGCCCTCCAGATTGAGATCTGCCAGCACAACATGCGCCCCTTCGGACACTAGTCGACGAGCGGTTTCGCTCCCGATTCCTCCTGCGCCACCAGTAATGAACGCAACCTTACGCGAGAATTCTGCTTCTGCTGGTGCCAGCGACAATTTATATAATTCCAAAGGCCAATATTCCACATTGTACGATTCGTTCTCACTTAGAGAGACGAAATCTCCCAATGCGGTAGCTCCGCGCATAACAGCAATCGCCCGGTGATACAAGGCACCGCTAATTTTAGAGTTGCTCCAGCTTTTGCCGGTGTTGATCATTCCCACTCCGGGAATTAGAATCACACGCGGTGCGGCTTCGAACATTACATCTCCCTCATGCTTATTGCGATCGAAGTACGCTTTGTACTGCTCTTTGTATGCGGTAATCGCTTCGTTCAGCTTCGTTTTCAAACCATCAATATCACTGGCATTTGGTTCCCAATTCACAAATAGTGGCAGCATTTTGGTATGTACCAAATGATCCGGACAAGCTGCACCTACACTGGATAATTTCTCCGAGTTAACTCCACCTACAAAACGCAGCACATCCTCTGCATCATCGAAGGTCAGTATCATTTTGCGCTCATCACTAACTGCGCCTCTAATCAATGGCATCACTGCAGCTGCTACAGCCCGCCGCTCTTCTTCCGGAAGCGCTTCCGATTTGCGACCTCCGAACAGGTTCCCATCTTCAATTCTATCTTGGATGTAACGCTCTGCTTCATTAATGATAGAGATCGTCTTCGCGTAACAAGCTTCCGGCGTATCCCCCCAAGTCACGAGGCCATGCTTCTCCATCAACACCAATTCTGCTTGAGGATTAGCAAGTACGCCTTCAGCGATCATTTTGGATAAAGTGAACCCAGGACGAATGTAAGGCACCCATACGAAACGATCCCCATAGATTTCCCGCACAATATCTTTACCGTTATGAGCACAGCATAAGCTGATAATCGCATCTGGATGCGTATGATCTACATGTTTGAATGGTAAAAAAGCATGCAGCAGCGTCTCAATTGAAGCACGCGGATGCTTAGGATCAATCATACAATTCGCGAGGTAAGCCACCATTTCCTCATCAGGCATTTCCTCCCGATCAAACAATGGCGCAATATCCTCAAGCCGCAATCCGGTAAAATTGCCTGCTTTCATCGTAGCTAGGTCAGAGCCGCTACCCTTCACCCACATGACTTCAACCTCACGACCACGGAAATCTAATTCTATAGTTTTACTAGAGGTATTCCCTCCTCCAAAATTACAGACTCTACGATCTTCACCCAACAGATTGGAGCGATAGACCAGTGCATCCAGACCTCCGTTGATGACTTTTTCCCGTGCAGAATCCCATAAACTTTGTACCATTTGTGAATACCTCCGTTTTTGAATGTTTATTTTTTTGTTTATTTTTGTTTGTTTTGATTTTAATCTATTTGTTTGTGTTTGAATAGAGCGTTTTCAACAAAATTTAAAATTTATTTCACAAGTTAGACGAATCCACCTTGGATGAACTGAAATTCCGTTACGAAAAAACATAAAAAGAGTTGCCAATTAGCAACTCCTTCACCCCCACTATTCAGCACCGACTCGACTCATAAACTAATCCAGTAATTACATTTCCCATCCTCGATACCGCTAAGTATTCCTCTGTTCGCTTCAATAACCTTTCTCGAAGCTACATTGTTCGGCTCACAAGTCAGCATGACCTTATCAATCCCCAGATCCGCAGCTTTTTTTAACAACTCTGCTAAAAAAATCTTGCCAAAGCCCTTTCCTCGTTCACTAGGCCTGATGCTATATCCGATGTGTCCACCTGATTTTCTTAATTGATCATTTAAGGAATGTCTTAGCTTTCCAACACCAACAGGATAAGAGTCAATCAGTAACCAATAGTTGGTTTGCGGGACATAGTTTGGTAGGAGATTATCGCCTCTTGAGAGTGCTATCCGATCTCTGATGAAATCAGGAAATTCACTGTAAGCCAAATCAAACCCATTGTTAACGAATCCATTCTCCCCAGGGCCGATCTCCATAATCATTTCAAAAATATCGCGTCCATCTGATAAACTCGCTTCCTTTAGCTCAATTAACATCATAATCCCCCCTAGAACACAAAAATGCTTACCATATCAAAAAATTTTACTGCAAAAAAGAGCCCTGTGCATTATTTAATCGCACTTTCTACAACTAAAATTAACTTCAGCACGCCTGTCTATCGTTAAGTGTACTTTGTGCAACTAAATTCCCCCAATTAAGCTGTATCCGCTGATTTCCAGAGATATAGTTGTACAAAGTACATCTATATCACAATAACCGGAGTAAAGTAGCTGTTTAGTTGTATTAAATACACTTATCTGCTCTCACCCTCTTTTTCACAGTAATATTTCTATTTCTATCTCCTCCTTGCGAACTCTCGTAGTATACTAATTGGAATAAGATACAGATGTTTTATTTTGGATAAGGAGGTTTGAGATGGTAAATAGCTTTAAGAATGCCAAGGCGCAAGAACGAGTGTGGCACTCCTATGAGCAGATGGTTGAGCAGTGGCCCATTCCACTTGAGGAGATCGATGTTCCAACCACATATGGACTGACGCATTGTATCCTTGCTGGTCAAAAGAGTAATCCACCTTTACTACTGTTTCATGGTGTTGGTGATAACTCGGCGGTCATGTGGATCTTAAATATCGAGGAGTTCTCGAAGCATTTTTATTGTATCGCGATTGATACTTTGGGTGGACCCGGAAAAAGCATACCTAACGAGCAGTTTAACAAACAGAAGTTTGAGCAAGTAAAATGGATTAATGAAATAGCGACGTATGTGAATATAGACGTCTTTAATATTGCGGGTGTGTCCAATGGCGCCTATATTGCTTTTAATTATGCGACCAAGCAACCGGACAAAGTGAACCGTGTCGTTTGTTTGGAGGGCGGGATGGTCACTGCACCGATTAAAGCCATGATCCAAACTTTAATGATGATGTTCCCGGAGATTCTGATTCCAACGGATCGCAATTTACTGAAAGTTCTGAAGAAGTTAAGCGCACCTCACTCCGCTTTATTTGACAACCATCCAGCATTAGCTGCTCATCTGATCCTTTTAATGCGCACTCATAATCAGCAAGCTATGTTTGTGCATAAGCTTCATCCATACGATATAAACACTGCTGTCGCAGTTAGAGACAAGCTCTTTTTTCTAGTTGGAGAACACGCGCTAAAACAATCGAAGGATTTCATAAATATTTTAGAAGATGGAAAGTTCTATTACCAAGTCATCCCCCATGCGGGACACGGGATTAATCATGAGCAACCGGATAGAGTAAACACTGAGATCATCAATTTCCTGATAGACGATAAGGATAAATCACTTGCATCCAGATGAAAGCGCTACTATTATGTTTGTAATTACACATACCTACCCTAGATAAGGAGATGATTTCCATCAGATACGGAACATTAGCGCATACATTTGGTTGTTTACCCCTCAAATCGTTGACAGCAACGCTTCAGATTTATGATATCGATTTTGTTCAACTTGCTTTATCCAAAGCTATTCAGGACATCGATACCTCCACAGGTAAATTAAGTCCAGGCCTCGCAAACTATATTGGCGAACAATTTGACAGAGCAGGTATACGTATCGGAGTGTTAGGCTGTTATATCAATCCCATTCACCCGGATCCTGTTATTCGGAGATTAGAAATAGATCGCTTTAAAGAACATCTACGGCATGCCCGCCAATTCGGCGCCCCTATGGTGGCTACGGAGACGGGCGCACTGACTACTTTCCAAGCACAAGATCCGCTCCATTACGAAGAGATCGGCTGGGATATATTAAAGGCAACTGTACAAGAGCTTGCAGAGGAAGCTGAAAAATGGGGTGTTTTTCTGGGATTGGAGGGGGTCTGCACACATACTCTTTCTACACCAGACAAGATGCGCCGCATCTTAGATGAAATTCCCTCTGGCAATATTGGGGTTGTCCTGGATCCATGCAATTTTATTGGTGACGCTGTAGATATGCAGGATCAAATTGTTGATGACGCCTTCAGGTTGTTCGGGGATCGGATCATTTTGGCGCATTTAAAAGACATCTATCAAGATGGAGAGAGAATTTACCACGGTAAAGCTGGTGGAGGGCATTTCCATACCGAAACTTTCCTGAGCAAACTCCAAAAATTCAAGCCCATGATCGACCTATCTTTAGAAGATATAACGAACCTCGAGATTAATGAGACCGTTGCTTTACTGAAGAATATTGCTTCTTTGGAAAAATAATGCTTTCCAAACTGGATAAATGGTACCTTTCTAAGCGAGTTGAATAAAATAAGAAACAGAACGATTGAGTAACATCGTTTGATGATTAAGCCCTAACTTGGAAGGGACGGGATTACCGATGAGATTCACATTCCCTATTCTGACCTTATCTCATGGTGGAGCTCAACGCATGCTGGTAGAACTCACCAATGGGCTAACAGCTATGGGGCATCAGGTTACTATCCTCATGCCTGTGGATGGGGTTGTTTCCTATGATGTCCGCTCCATCTTAATCCGTTCCACACATATGGAGCTTCAAGAACAGGACTATCCCTCAGGCGATGTTATTGTTTCTAATTTTCATACGACAGTCCCTACCTCTCAAGCAGCTAGCAATCAAGGAAAAGGAATTCATGTAAGATTGTCATTATGTTATGAACCCCCCTTTTTACCAGATAGTTCACTGTCGTTCCCTTCTTATCATGTCACAGAGCATCTAATTGTTTTATCGCATTGGCAGCAGGAGCTGATTCGTTTAAATCATGGGATCACAGGAAAAATCGTGCCCATTGGCATTAGCTCCTCCTTCAAGAATATGAATATCCGTTACAGTCTTCAGGAGCCTTTAAACATAACAGCTATATTAAGAAAAGCAGAACGTGGATTCTCATGGCACCGTGAGCAAGACTATCTTATAGAGCAGCTGGATCATGTGAAAAATCAATGTCCCAATGTAAATATTAACTTTATCAGTCCGCCCGACGAGTTCAATACTTCAGAAGTTCTCCAAAGAATGAAAGCTACTGGCAAATATCGATTCTTCACACCTGCTAATGATGAGGAGCTCTGTTACCATTACAACGGTGCAGATATCTTTGTTAGTTCTAGTATTTTTGATACGGGTTCTTTGCCGGGGCTTGAAGCCATGCGGTGTGGCGCAGCACTCGTCTGTGTTTATTCAGGCGGAAATATGGAATACGCAAATCACGAGAAGAACTGCCTGCTCTCCTATCGGTACGAGAATCGGCTTGGTGAAGATGTCATCCGCCTAATTCGAGACCCAAACTTAAGAACTAAATTAGCCGTACAAGGTGAAAGATCTTCCCTCAAATGGACATGGGCAAATAGTGTCAGGTTATTTGAGCAAGCGGTTAGGGACTTCTTGTTAAAAACTAGACGATCTTAAAAATAGTGAAGGCTACTCTCTCTTACGATAGTTGCCTGGCGAGACGCCATAACGTTCCCGAAATACCCTATGGAAATAAGTGTAGCTTCCAAACCCCGTCTCCTCTGCTATTCGCTCTAAGGTATAATTGGTGTTGTCCATTAATCGAAGTGCCATTGCAAGCCGAATTTGCCCAGCATATTGCATAATAGAGTAGCCGAATTGAATTTTGAATACATGCACGGCTCTCGTTACACTAATTCCGGCATGGGCAGCTACATCCTTTAGCCTGATTTCTGATGTAGCATGCTCCTCTACATAACTCTTCATCTTAAGCCCGTGTAGCAGTGAGGCTGATGATGATGCAGGTGCTTCTTCCATTGCCCGATCTAACAGCAGACATAGCACTTTAAACAGCGCCTCAAGTATTTCAGGGCTACCCCCATCTAGTCTTCTATTCTCCAGATCAAGCTGTTGCCATATACTTTGCAGCTTGCCATCATCCGCAATTCTAACCTTCTTCGGTCTTTCGCGCAGGTTCCACCATTGATCCACCCATTCCCCTGTACACATTACAAAATAGTCCACACTATGTCCCAGCGGACTCTTCTTTTCCCCGATTCTCAGATCATATATATCTTGAGGCTTAAATAATAACAGATCACCAGGCACCACGGTTACCATGTCCCCATCGATCAGTACTTCACACTCCCCTTCTGCTTGCAGCCTGATGATATAGGTATCCAGCCCACTGCGATATAATTGCCGAAAAGGCTGAGTATGGCAAATAAAGCCGCATAGGCTTATTTGGACACAATTAGTTTCCATTGCATTCACTCCTCTTCACTAAGTAGTCGATGACCAGATCGTTGAGGTTCTTAGCCATATTGTTTCTTCAAAGAGCAGTTAATCTCCTTCTATAATAAAGACAGAATTTATATGTACAGGAGGTTACCAACCACTATGAGTAAAATTGTTCGCGTCATTCAAACAGCAAAAGAAACTACCGACCGTCTGACAGAAAAAGACCCTCTGATCTTCCTCCCTGACACATCAGGCGTCGAATCAGAGCTCATCAATATTTATGATGATCTGGAGTATCAGGAAATGGAAGGTTTCGGTGGTGCACTTACTGAGGCTTCTGCTGTTACCATCGCTAAACTAAGTGAAGCTAAACAAAAAGAAATCATCGACGCTTATTTTGATCCTGAGCACGGAATTGGGTATACCCTTTGCCGCTCGCATATCCAGAGCTGTGACTTCTCACTGGGCAACTATGCTTATGTAGAAGAAGGCGATGCAGAGCTCCGTTCGTTCGATATTTCCAGAGATCAAGAGTCAATTATCCCCCTAATCAAAAATGCTGCAACAGCTGTTGGTGAAGATTTCCGTTTGTTCTCCTCTCCTTGGAGTCCGCCTGCTTTTATGAAAACGAACGGTCAAATGAACGGTGGTGGAGCTCTTAAGCCTGAATACCGTGAGGCTTGGGCCAACATGTTCGTAAAATATATTCAGGCTTACGCAGCTGAAGGCATCGATATTTGGGCTGTTAGTGTTCAGAATGAAGCAAAGGCTGTTCAAATCTGGGATTCTTGCCTTTATACTGCCGAAGAAGAAAAAGATTTTGTTCGTGATTACTTGGGACCAGCCTTGGAACAAGCCGGTTTGGCTCATGTAAAGGTTATGATCTGGGATCATAACAAGGAGCGCGTGTACGACCGTGCCAAGGTTGCTTTTGAAGATCAAGAAGCTTCCAAATACATTTGGGGAATTTGCTTCCACTGGTACTCCGGAGATCACTTCGAAGCCCTATCGGCCGTTCATGATCGCTTCCCAGACAAGAAGCTGTTCTTCAGCGAAGGTTGCCAAGAAGGTGGCGTTCATCTCGGCTCATGGAATACAGGCGAACGTTACGGCCATGATATCATTGGTAACCTGAATAACTGGATGTCAAGCTGGACGGACTGGAATATTGTCTTGGACGAGCAAGGGGGCCCTAACCATGTAGGTAACTACTGCGATGCTCCAATCATTGGAGATACGAAAAACGATGAAATAATATTTGAGAGCTCCTTCTATTACATCGGGCATTTCAGTAAATACATTCGCCCAGGTGCTAAACGAATTGGGCACTCTAAATATACTGATAAGCTTGAAACAACGGCTTTCCGTAACCCAGATGGCACCATTGCTGTTATCGTTATGAACCGCACGGAACAAGAGCTTCCTTTCACCCTGCGCTTCCATAACAACTTGGCTGAGAACATGATTCCGGCTCATGCCATTCAAACCCTGCTAATAAAGTAAAAAGAATAAGGAGGTTCTCTTTATGCCACTCGCATAGAGAGAACCTCCTTTGTTTAAATAAGTGAAATAGGATGTTACAGCCTAGCCGTCAGTATTTCACATAATGCTCTATTCTACATTCACATAACGACTGTAAGCATCGGTACGAATTTTAACCAGCTTCTCCAGTCCCATTCCCCGCAGCTGTTTCACATAATCAGCCCAGCCCTCGTCAATTTTACCTGTAATTATAAACTGAGCACGCATTGTATTGACATAACTATCGATGTCCGTAGTCAAAGTCGGCAGCAGCTGAAACTCTTCAGCGGTGTACATTACATCAGGGAAAGGTGGCGTTGTATAATCACTTCCCAGCTTATCGAGCTGCAGCTTCAGTCCATCTCCGGTTTTTGGGTTTAGAAAGATGGATTTTTCAAACACTGGACTGACATATTTCGGTCCGAAATCCCGGAGTGATTGATCCCAATACCAGGCATCAGCACTGGTACCCATCGGTGGGTCCATCAATGTATAAGAACCGTTGATATTTTTCTTAATAACGGTGTCTATCGCTCCCCAGAAATTTTGAATGCTTGCTTCATTGGTATAGAACTGGTCAGCCCAGCGGGCAGCAATCTCTGGATATTTGCAAGAAGTGGAAATTAGCAGCTCGTTACGCTCCAGATTCATTCCATACGGATTTCCTATGGTGTAGCGCTTACCATCCGGTCCTGCAATCGGAGGAATCGTGATATATTGATCACTCCATTTGCCAAACACGGCATCCGGCGTCCACTGATACGAGAATCCTACGATAGGAGCATCCGGATTAAGAAACTTGGCTGATCTCATCGTTTCATCTTGCGTGAATAACTCTTTATCAAGCAAACCTTCGACAAATAATTTATGCTCCCATTTGAGCCCTTCTTTGTACGCCTCTGAAACAGGGTAATATACCGCATTTCCGTCCTGGACGACCATAAAGTTATTGTTCAGATCCGTGATTCCGAAGGGACTGATGAGATCATTACTTACTTCGATAACAGGTATCTCATCCAGCCTTCCATTCCCATTAGGGTCACGTTCTTTAAATGCTTTTAGCACGTTGTATAGATCATCAATCGTATCGGGAATCTTCAATCCCAATTTATCCAGCCAGGTTTTGTTAATCACGGGTTGGCGTGAGCTTTTAGGACGTAAAGGTAATCTTGCAGGCAAAGAGTAGATTTTCCCATCAGGAAAAGTACTGATTTTTTTCAATTCAGGCTCTTCCTGCATGGCTGCTTTGAGGTTAGGCATATAGCTTTCGATATAGTCATCAAGCGGCCTGAATAAGCTTAAATTATTGACGATATCCGAATCTCCGAAGGTCTCACTCCCTAAAATGATATCTGGAAGTGTACCGCTTGCCAGCATAATGGACTTCCGCTCACTCCAATCATTAGCAGACATCACCTGCCATTCGATTTTGACATTCGTATTTTTTTCCAAATCCTTCAGCCATTGATTCTGGATAAAGTTATCTCCCATGCTTCCCCACCGAACCGTTAGAACCTTCAGCGTCATGGGCTTATCCACGATTGGCAAACCTTCTTTATGAAATTGACCCGGATCAGATTCAACAGAGTTTACCCCTTTATCCCCTTTACAGGCTGTAAGGCCAGCAAGCAACGTTGTCACTAGAAGAATGACGGTGATTGTTCTATTGATACTGTTTTTGGGTTGCTTTTTCATTACGGTCTTGCTCCCTCACAAATGTTAGTTGAAAAGTAGAAGAGCTTATTCCTTCACTGCGCCTATCATTACCCCTTGGTTAAAGTATTTTTGCACAAATGGGTATACACACATAATTGGAACAGTTGCTACGATAATAACCGAATACCTCATCATATTTGCGAGCCGTAACGCGATTTGTGCGGCTTCTCCGGTCCCCATACCAGACTGCATCTGATTGGTAATCAGAATATTTCGCAGGATCAGCTGCAAAGGATACATATTAGGATTTTTCAAATAAATCAAGGCATTAAAATATGAATTCCAATAACCTACAGCGATCCATAAACCTAACACTGCAATAATAGCCTTCGACAACGGTAGAACTATCTGTGCAAAATAACGGAGATTGCCACAACCATCAATTTGCGCTGCTTCCCATAAATCGCCCGGAATACTAGTCTGGAAAAAAGTTCGTGCCACTATGATATTAAAGACTCCAACTGCGAAAGGCAGTACCATAACCAAGAAAGTATCATAGAGATGGAAATCACGAACCGTTAAAAAAGTAGGAATCAACCCCCCATTAAAGAACATTGTAAATATGAAAAACAGCGAAATATATTTCCGCCCCACAAGGTCCTTTCTTGACAACGCATAGGCAGCTGAGATATTAACTACTAAACCGATTGCAGTCCCAACCACCGTGTACAGGATGGTATTCCAATACCCGATCCAAATATTCTCATGACGAAGCAGCTCTTTATAACCATCAAAAGTAAACCCTTTAGGAAATAGCCAAACTTGACCTCCAGCAACCGCGGAAGGATCACTAAACGAAGCAATGACGATAAAATACAGCGGATAGATCAGGATGATTAGAAAAATTGCCGATATAACGTACATCACAATTTCCATTATAGTATCTGAGGAGCGATTCTTCTTTATTTTTCCTACATTTCCTTTAGTCGCTGTCTCTAAACCTCCCATTTCAATGCTCCTCCCTTCTACCACAAGCTATTTTCGCTTAATTTTTTAGAAATCTGATTGACCATGATCAATAAAATAAAATTAATGACCGTGTTGAACAGGTTGATCGCCGACGAAAAGCTATACTGACTGCTGAGCAGACCAATTTTGTAGACATAAGTAGACAGAATTTCACTTGAAGTGATGTTCAAGTCATTTTGCATTAAGTACACCTTTTCAAATCCAACCCCAAGCAGTCCCCCGACCCGCAGGATAAGCAATGTTATCGCTGTTGGCATCAGCATCGGAATATCGATGTAACGAATTTTATGCATCCGACTTGCGCCGTCTACGGTTGCAGCCTCATACAAACTAGGATCAACAGCAGAGAGAGCAGCGATAAAGATAATGCTGTCCCAGCCGACATGCTGCCACACATCCGACCAGACGTACACACTGCTGAATAATCCAGCAGAGCCCATTAGATCAGGAGCTTCTTTTCCAAAAAGACTATATACATTGCCCAGTAGTCCGGTGCTAGGTGAGAACAGAATCATCATTAAGCCCACCATAACTACGGTTGAGATAAAATGTGGCATATAGGATACCGTCTGAAAAAACCGTCTAAAACGGTTTGGTCTCATCTGGTTAACCATCAGCGCAAGTATAATCGGAATCGGAAACGTAATCAGACTGTACACACTGATGATTAGCGTATTTTTGATCGTGGCAGAAAATTGATAGGAATTAAAGAACTTCTCGAAGTATTTGAATCCGGCCCATGGACTTCCGCCTATTCCTAACGCCGGGCTATAATCCTTAAAGGCAATGAGCACCCCATACATGGGTTTATATGCGAATAATAACGTAAGGACTACTGCAGGAAAAAGCAACGTATATAAACCCCAGTTTTGTTTGATTTGTCCGAGTTTCCGACTCAAATGAATTGGATCAGATTTCATAACATCCCCTCCTTATTAAAAATAGAGAATGCTACCCCACAAATTTATGTAGGGCAGCACCTTTTTCGAAAGACGAATAGGTTATTTCACACTCATATAACGACTGTAAGCATCTGTGCGAATCTTAACTAATTTTTCAAGCCCCATTTTATTAAGCTGTTTGACATAATCATCCCAGCCTTCGTCAATTCCGCCTTTGCTAATAAATTGAGCGCGCATTGTATTCACATAACCGTCGATATCCGTGGTCAAGGTTGGTAGCTCCTCGAACTCATCGGAGGTGTACATAACGTTAGGGAAAGGCTCTGTCACATATTCACTACCCAGCTTATCCAGCTGCAATTTCAGTCCATCTCCACTTTCAGGATTAAGAACGATTTTCTGTTCAAAGGACGGGCTCACATATTTCGGTCCGAAATCTCGTAGAGACTGATCCCAGTACCAGGCATCTGCGCTGGTTCCAGCAGGTGGATCCATCAATGTATAGGTGCTGTCATCATTCTTCTTAATTACAGTTCCAATCGCACCCCAAAAATTCTGAATGCTCGCTTCGTTCGTGTAGAACTGATCTGCCCAACGCGCAGCAACCTCTGGATACTTACTCGAAGTAGTAATCAGCAGTTCATTACGGTTAAGACTCATCCCAATTGGATTACCGATTGTATAACGCTTACCATCCGGTCCGGCAATCGGTGGAATCGTCACATATTGATCGCTCCATTTACCAAACACAGCGTCCGGGGTCCACTGGTAAGTAAAGCCCACAATCGGAGCATCCGGATTTTGGAACTTCGCCGATCTCATCGTATCATCCTGAGTGAATACCTCTTTATCTAACAATCCTTCCGCATACAATTTATTTTCCCATTTAAGGCCTTCTTTGAACTCCTCCGAAACAGGGAAATAGATCGCTTTTCCGTCCTTGATGATCATATTGTTGTTATTCAAGTCGGCAATTCCGAAAGGACTGATCAAGTCATTCCCAATTTCAATAAACGGAATCTCATCTTGTTTGCCATTTCCGTTTGGATCTTGTTCTTTGAAAGCTTTAAGTACGTTGTATAACTCATCAATCGTTTCAGGAGCCTTCAGGCCCAATTTATCGAGCCAAGTTTTGTTAATCACAGGCTGACGAGAGCTTTTTGGACGCGATGGAAGTCTTGTTGGCAGTGAATAGATTTTCCCGTCAGGAAAAGTGCTGATTTTTTTCAACTCAGGCGTTTCTTCCATGGCCGCTTTAAGATTTGGCATATTTTTTTCAATATAATCATCTAACGGCCGAAAAAAGCTTAGATTATTAACGATATCGGAATCTCCGAAGGTTTGATTTCCGAGGATAATATCTGGAAGTGTACCGCTAGCCAGCAGAATGGACTTCTGTTCGGCCCAGTCATTGGAGGACATCACTTGCCATTCGATTTTGACATTTGTATTTTTCTCCAGATCCTTCAGCCATTGGTTCTGCGTAAACGTGTCTCCCATGCTTCCCCAACGTACGGTCAGCACCTTAAGCGTTACAGGCTCATTAACAATTGGCAGACCTTCTTTGTTGTAACTGCTCGTCTCACTAGTCGCAGCATTATTCCCGTCTTTTCCGCCGCAGCCAGCAATACCAAATACCATAGCCGCAGCCAGCAGACCCACAGTCCATTTCTTTGCCGTCTTTTTCTTACTGTGTTGACTCATCCTCTTAATCCCCCATTTCAATTAATCAAAGATTATCTGAATAGCTTAATCATAACGTCTTATTTTTTCGTATTCCGGACCCTTTAAGACGGTTATCCAGACCTTTGAATCCGCTTACAAAAAACACAAAATCAAAAGCCTTCGCTTGAAGGGACTTAATAACAGTATCCCGACTTCTGTATGTGCTTTCCGGACTTTGCGGTAAATCGCTAGCGAGTTCTCCTGTATTTTTCCTGCAGAGGTCTTATAATGATTTTATGAACAAAAAAACAGCGAAGCACAAAACCTACCCCATTCGTCATTATATAAAAGTCATGATGGCAGTCTCGTTCACAGTCCTCATTCTGGATTTAGCGATCAGCATTACTTCCATTTCTATCGTTAAGCAGCAGTCCACTCGAAATTTACAGGATACTGCGGCACTCTACATTAATCGTATCAATCATGATTTTGCTTACATTAATCACTATATGGGCTGGACGCTTGGGAACGATGAGAGCTTACTTGCGATGAATACTTACGGGGTCAACAGTATCGAGTTCTTGAAGGCAAATGATAATCTGCATAAACGCTTTACCGAGCTGCAAAAAAACTACGGACATGAGTACAACTTTTTCTACTATTTGAAAAATGAGAACTACTTTTTAAATTGTGCACCGATCAGTGTGACCTATACGGATTACAGGCAACTCAAAACGAAGATTATTTCTTATATTGATGATAAGGAGATGTATGAGAAGTTTTATTCCAAATGGACGCCTATCCTTGTTAACAACCACTACTACGTGATTAATATCGTTCCCTATTACAATCGTTATTTAATTGGACTGATCTCCGCCGATAATCTGATCCGTCCTCTACGCCAAATTAATCTGGGTGCCAATGGTTATGTTTCTCTCGTAGATGAGAATGAACAGCCTTTATCGAGTCCCATATCAAACAGCGGAAAGCTGATAACGAAAGAGGGAGGCTTTTCTAATCTTTTGCAATCGCGTACAACAATCAACAGCGCCTTCTCGGACACCACCTTCAGCACTAAAATGGTCATTAAATATGGCATATTCGAAAAAATCATCATTGCTCAGCTGCTTATAATGTTACTCTTCTTCATTGTAACTTCCACTTTATGCATCGTTCTGCTGTTTTTCAAGAAAAGAGTACTAGGCCCGATTCAAAGCTTCTCTGAGAACCTTGCTTTCATTAATGAGGCTGGGCAACCCGCAGATTTCAAAAGCAGTGAGATTATAGAGCTGGAACAAGCAAACACACAGTTTAAAGATTTAGTTGATCAAATCAAAACCTTCAAAATCGCTATGTACGAGCAGGAACTGGAGAAGCAGCGGATACAACTGGATTATATGAAGCTACAGATCAAGCCCCACTTTTTCTTAAATTGCCTGACTAGCATCTATAGCATGGCCCAAATTGAAATGTATAAAGAAATTGAGAATATGACGTTATCTACGTCGAAATATTTCCGTTATATTTTTCAAAATGGTGAGAATTTTGTCCGGCTGGAGGATGAAATCGAGCATGTCCGAACCTATCTAGAGATTCAAAAGCAACGATATCAGGATGCATTTATTTACAATATTGAGCAAGAGGATCAGGCAAGCTGTGTGGAAATTCCGCCATTAGTGCTGCAAACCTTCATTGAAAATTCTATTAAATATGCGATTTCACGAGAACATGAAGTAGAGATCAGGCTTACAGTCCAGCGATTACGGATTGAAGAGGAAGACATGCTCGTTATCCAGCTCACCGACACCGGTCCCGGTTTTCCACCGCAAGTGTTAGAGAAGCTTAATCTTGGTGAGCCCTTGGATCAAAGCAACGGTATGCAGATCGGCATTATGAATACGCTTAAACGGCTGGAATATCTCTATTTAAAAAGAGCAACTATCACCTTTTCCAATTTGGAGAGCGGCGGCGCTAGTGTAATCTTATCTCTTCCGGAGCTTCCTAAAAAAATCTAAATGAATGGAGAGCTAACTATGAATGTACTGCTTGTTGATGATGACTTTTATGTTATTGCTGCATTGCAAAAGAGAATAGATTGGGAATCGTTACACATTGATACTGTCTATACAGCAAATAATGTCGCTCAGGCACGTGAAATAATAGAAAAGCATTCTATTCAAATTCTGATATCGGATATTGAAATGCCTCAGGGTAGCGGATTGGAATTACTGGCATGGATTCGCGAAGGGAATTATAGTATTCAGACTATACTTCTTACTAATTATGCGGATTTCAACTATGCCCAGAAAGCGATTGAATTGCAAAGCTTTGAATATTTTCTGAAGCCCATCGAATTTGATAAGCTGATGCTGATTATCCACAAGGCTATCACACAGGCAAAAGAGCAGCAAAGAAATGAAAAAGCCATTCAAGGCGGTTACTTTTGGCAAAAAAACCAGGCGAAGATTCTCGAGCATTTTTGGCGGAAGTTGGTTAGTGGAAGCACATCATTTCCGATTAAATTAGCGGACATCACCCTTGCCATTGAGGAACAGAACCTCTCCTATCAAATGAGTGACACTCTGCAGCCTTTAATCTTCAACCTATTTCCTTACAACGGCAGTATGGGAAAAGAAGAGAAGGATCTTTTTGATTTTGCTCTGCTGAACGTATTATATGAATTGTTACAGAGTCCTTGCTTTACCATCGAGAGCATTCTGGAATATAAAGATTATAATTGGATCGCCATATTAAAATGGAACCAGACACCAGACACGCCCTTGCTTGAAGAATTATGCTCTTCCTTTATTCAAAAGGCGATTCCTTATTTAAAATGCGACGTCTGCTGCAATATTGGTTTATACGATAAACTGAATCATGTGGGGAATGTTCTGAAACTATCGCTTCGCATGGATGAGGAAATTACGAGATGCAGAAATCAGACTTTTTTAGTGGAAGCCTATCTCTATCAAAATAAAACTGGCTATACGCCACCGGATCTTGTCTATTTGGAAGAGCTGCTGAACCAGAATCAGTTCACTACTTTTCTTGAGGAAGTTACGAAATCTCTAAGGGTTATGCTTAACAATAGAACTCTGGAGACCGCTGTCCTTAGCTTGTTCCGCTTAGATATTGTTCAGCTAGTCTATTCATTTCTCAACCTCAAAGGGATACGGTCACATAAACTATACTCCGGCAAAACTAACGATAAATTATCCTTGCACTCTCTGAACTCGATCGAGGATATGGAAGAATATCTTAAGTATCTAGTGACTACAGCGATGAAATACCGTGAGTTTGCCGCACAGACCAAATCCGTCGCGGAGGAAATCAAACAATACATTCATTCGCATTACGGTGATGATCTATCGCGAAATGATTTGGCCGAAATTGTCTACCTCAATCCTGATTATCTGGCAAGAATATTCAAACGAGAAACTGGTGTTTCATTAGGCAGCTACGTCATCCAAGTTAGAATCGCGGCTGCAAAGCATCTATTGGAAACCACAAATATGTCTGTTTATACTGTCGCAAACAAGGTTGGCTATAACAACTACTCCTATTTCTCTAAGCTATTCAAACAAGAGGTCGGACTCCCTCCCAACGATTACAAAAAAGAACAACAATACAATCCAGCATATTAAAAAGAGGGTGTCTTAACGACGAAAACCCCCAGAGTCATTATCATGACGACTGGGGGCATTTTTGTTAAGCTTGAATCGCTACATATTTGTCGCCAAGCAAATTTTTAAAATAAGTGCGGTTATATAACATGCTAGGATGGGACGGATAAAAGTTCAGCGCCGTTTCATTATGATGATTCGCTAACTCGTGTTGGCCAAGGCGATCATAACAGAGTGCCAATTGGAGATGCGGCAGCCAGGTATAAAAAATCCCATTTTTCATCCCCATCGAATCGTTATCCCGTGGCAGCTGTATCGCAAGCTCATACCAGTATGTTGCTGGGTGCAATTGACCCTTTTCCAATAGAAGGGCCCCAAGTCGGCAGCAGAACTCTGAACGTGGTTTATCGTACTGTAACGTTCTGCATAATGCTTCATATGCACCGTCTTTATCCCCCAGCCGTTCCCGGCATTCGGCAAGCCTTAAGCAAGCTTGAAAATTATCTTCTATCCAGCCCTGTCCACCCGCCAAAAACAGCTCGTAGTATTTGCAAGCCTCTTCATTTATAGCATGATCCCTTAATTCATTCGCATAATAATACTGATCCCTTGGAGAGAATGTTTCACCCTCGGCCACTCTTTTTTGGTAAATCCGCAAATTACGGTCTGTATATTCCTTATCCTTCTCATGGGTAATACAGACATCACTACTAAAGGAAGGGCCACTTACCTCTAGATACTCATGTACTGGGCCAATCCATTGAAAATTGCAGCTCCGGCGAACTAGCCGATTCCGACGCAAGCTAGCTGTGACATTCCCCGCCTCGTCAAAAGCCAAATTATACTGCATGTTCACGCTGTGAAAATGTCCTGGCAGAATCTCCTTTAGCTTTTTAAACAGAATCTGATCCGCTTCCTTTATATAGTCATCCGCATCCAGCCACAAAATATACTCCTGAGTAGCTTTACTGAAGGCAAAATTACGTGCGGCACTAAAGTTATCGATCCATTCAAAATCGTAAATCACAGCTCCGTAGGACATTGCGATCTCTTTCGTCTTATCCGTCGAGCCTGTATCCACGATAACCACTTCATCTACAAGACTTGCAACGCTAGACAAACATTTATGCAGGCTTTTTTCTTCATTTCGTACAATCATACATAAACTAATCGTGACCATACTCGCCCTCCTAAGCGTTTTGTTTAAAATTTCTTTCTATATTGATATGCTGAGTTAGTGAAATGGAATCCTACACTTGCTTTTTAGAAAGACTTAGGTACTATTTTTTGTTATAATCAATGCATTGCGTTGTTTATAAATTCAGACATATATAAAGGGGACGTTACCATGACTCAAATTATTAAAACTCTAACTATTGCAGGCAGCGACTCCAGTGGTGGCGCAGGCATCCAAGCGGATCTAAAAACATTTGAAGAGTATGGTACCTACGGCTTTAGTGCCTTGACAACTATCGTTACAATGGACCCGGACAACGGCTGGCACCATAATGTGTATCCAATTGACGCCTCCATTGTTGCTGAGCAGCTAAAAACTATTTTCGCAGGTGGTCCAGTAAATGCCATGAAGACGGGTATGCTGGGAAGTGTTGAAATTGTGCGTGTTGCTGAGCAAGCGATCAAAGAAAATCTACAGACCAATGTAGTGATTGATCCGGTCATGGTCTGCAAGGGTGAAGATGAAGTCTTGAACCCAGACAGCGCGGAGGCTATTCGTGATTTACTGCTGCCACTTGCCACTGTAGTTACACCAAATCTGTTTGAAGCTGGCGTTCTTTCAGGTCTTGGCAAACTTTCTACCCTAGAGGATATGAAAGAAGCTGCTCGTCTGATTCATAAGCTCGGAGCAAGTAATGTCGTGGTTAAAGGCGGCAAAGCACTCGGGGGCGATCAAGCGATTGATGTCTTCTTCGACGGTGCTGAGTACACCGTATTTCAAACAGCCAAAATCGAGCCTGCTCACAATCATGGGGCTGGATGTACCTTCGCCGCTGCCATTACAGGCGGTTTAGCTAACGGTCTGTCCGTTCATGAAGCTGTAGCAAAAGCTAAAGATTTTGTCTCCGCAGCCATTCGCAATGGCTTTGCATTCAATGAATATGTGGGTCCTGTATTTCATGGTGGCTATCGTTTAGAACGTTAGACCTCTAAGCTACAGATCCTGAAACAAAAATGGCAGTCCAGATGCTGTATTTCAGCACTGAACTGCCATTTTTTGTGCGAGTATAATTACTTAAACCCTGGAAAATCAGCATACTCCATTGGATTATCCCCTTTAATATTTAGCGTTTCTATGATCCATTATTCAAAATCAGTAAATCTAATAATTTGCTTATGCTTACGTCTATTCTGATCATTCCACGAGAGAACAACTTCCAGTTCTTTTGCCCCACTCTTTATAAAAAATTGACTAAAGCTAACCGTCTCATTGGGTCTCATATCATAGCTAATTGGATCAGCTAAGATGATTTGTTCCTGATTAGCGTCTTGTACTGGTCGATACAACTCAAAGGTTACATCTATCGTATCTTCACTCAAATTTGTGACTAATAACTCGTAGCTCTTATATTTTTCCGGCTGTGGCGAAGGCAGTTTACTTTTATGGAGCTCCACTGCCCATTTGGTTGTTTCACTCTTTACAGGTAGCATACTTTTAACCGCATAAATACTAGAGCCACCAGTAATCATCAAACACAGAACTAGCAGCGTCAGCACAAACCTTCTATTCAATGCTCATATCTCCTCGCTATAGGTATGCGTTTAAGATTTACGAACACTGATTTTTTATGCGTTTTTTGGCAAAAAAAAGTACTCGAATCTAAATTCGAGCACTTCATACACATATTATTTAATCAAAATAGATAAAGCACTTTTAGAGCCTAAACGGAACGCTAAATCATCCTTACCCTGCAATTTCACAGCTACATTTTCAGCCTTTTCACTATCGTTGAACAGAACAACCGCAATAGAGTGATCTGTATTCTTAAAAGCTACGGAACGAATCACTTCTTGATTAGTGGATGCGTCAATACGTACAGCCTTAGGACGAATGAATTTGCTGAAGTGTGCAAGTGCATAGTAGTCCAGTGTATACGTAAGTCCCTTAGTCTCTTGGTTGACCGTCACAATACCGCGACAAGTACTTTTACCAAAGCCCGGTACAGTTGGACCGTTCTTCTCATCTAAGGCCATATTCCACAAGACAAAGGATTTACTATGATTTCTGAGAATATCAATCCCTGTTCTCATGACATTCGAGAAGGCTTGTTCAAACGGAGGAATCCATTCGCCACCAGAACCTTCTGTGAAATGCACTTCTTTATCCGCGAAAGCTTTCAGCACCTCTGATTGTGCTGACGCATTCCCGCCATACCAGTGCCAGGCAACACCGTCCACTTCATCTTTCGCATAATCGAGCACCGTGAGTGGATAATCCGGACGATCCCAGTTGTGATCATAGCAGAGAATTTTTGTATGGATGTTGTTTTTCACGAAGCTAGGCTTCAAATAATTTTTAATGAAATCTCTTTGCGCCTCAGGCAGCATTAACATACTAGGATAGTGCTTTGGTTCAAAAAGAGGCTCGTTCTGCGGGGTTACCGCATAAGTTGGCAGACCATGCTTTTCAAATGCTTGAATGTATCGTACAAAATAATCGGCATAAGCCTGGTAATATTCTTGTTTAAGTTCACCGGCGATCATCGATCCGCTAGTCTTCATCCAGCCTGGTGCACTCCAAGGTGAAGCCATCAGCTTGATCTCAGGGTTAAGTTCCAGTGCTTGTTGTAACAAAGGGATAATATCAGCTTCATCATGTGCGATGGAGAAATGAGTTAATTCTGTATCGGTTTCCTGAGCAGGCATATCGTTATAGCTATAAATATCTCTAGCATAATCCGATGCTCCCATTGGATTTCTTAATACGGACAAGCCAATTCCATCTTGGGAATCAAAAAGCTTGCTCATGACTTCTTTTTTCTGTTCATTATTCAGGACTTGGTTAATCAAGTAGGCGGATGAATCCGTAAAGGATGCCCCAAAGCCATCCATTTCCTGAAAGGTTTGATTCTCATCGAGGTTTACAGTAGTGACCGGCTCATCTGAAGCCATTGGAGTCAATTGTTCTAGCGTTTGCTCTACGAACAATTCATTTTCCCCAGTAGATTGATAAATTTTAAGTTTTGTCATGTTGTTTCCCTCCACTTTTCTATATATTTTGCTATGTTTCTGTATGATAAGGCCCCGGTAAAGGGGCCCCATCCAGCCTTTTACTTATTTAAGACCTAATTTTTCTTTGTTGTTCTTCATTTTTTCAGTGCGAATTTCTGCAATCTTATCCCAGTTGTTATCCTTCAAGAATGATTTGTAAGCAGCCAAGGTGCTATCAAATGTTGCTTCATCCTTAGCACGAATCATACTCACAAGCGTAGTGTTCCAATTTGTATCGATTGCAGATAGACTACGAGCTTCAGGCGTTCCTTGAGCCGGGTTGATATTTTCAAGAATAAAGTGTGGTTTCAGCTTTCCTTTACCCCACTCTTGCATTTGTTTAATAGAATCTGCGAATGCGTCATTACTTAGAGCTTTATCGCGGTCATGTCCAAAGAACATAAATTCGCCCATCCGGTAATCCTTTTTAAATTTATCGGCATTATTCAATTGAAGATCTTTGATTTCAGGTAAAAATTCAATTTTACCCGCTTCGTTAACCTTATAGGTTTCCCCTTCAATACCATAGTTCATAAGCTTTTGTCCTTCTTCACTCAATAGATAAGTGTAGATCTGAATCGCTTTGGCAGGGTCTTTAGCCTTTTTAGTGACATAGGTAATCATCCAGCCTGTAATTCCTGACTGATTCAACGTTGGCTCATGTCCAACTGTGCTTTGCGGTCCATCAATAGCGATATATTCTTTGTCTGGATTTTCTGTCATGAAGATTTGCAGGTTACCACTTTGTTGAGGTGTTCCATCGAGCATCAGCGTTGCATATTTACCGGATTTCAATTTTTCTTCAAAAGCCGTCCCGTCATCTGCAAAGCTGTCATCGCTGATGTCACCATTTCTGTAGACTTCATTTAATGTTTTCAACCAAGTCAGATAATCCTCATCTAGGTTACGGTTGTAGAATTCACCATTTTCGGTTTCCATCGGTACGCCGATGAAATCCTGAAGAACATCTCCCAAAGAACCAGTGCCTGTGCCAATAGAGTTAAAACCAAAAGGAATCATTGCCGGGAATTGCTTTTTGATTTGCTGCATAACACTCTTGAATTCTTCAGGAGTTCCAATGGTTGGTTTTCCAATCGCTTCGTAAACATCCTTGCGGATTACAAATGCCGTTTTAGCAGGAATGTTACCGCTGTCAAAATCGTTTTGCGTATTAGAATAGTTAGGATAGCCATAAGTCTTACCGTCTGCTAATTGGAACCAGTTCATCGTATCTTTTGCTGCTACTTTATTGAAATAAGGATCATATTTATCCGCCAGATCATTCAAAGGCAATGCCCAAGTTGCGGCTTTTTGTACCACTGGTGAGTTCGAATCAAAGATAGTCAACATATCCGGCATTTCGCCACCGGCAAAAATAGTATTTAACTTCGTGTCGTCCCCAGTAATGAATTTAATATTGATGTTCAGGTCCTCTTTAATCTTTTTAGTAACGAGGTCCTTACCAAAGTCTGTGTTCCACCAATCCGCATTTACATACCAAGTGAGATCCGTAGTTTCTTCTTTTTTATCAAGCTTCCAAGCTGGTGTTTCTGGGTCAATTGTATATCGCCCTTCAATGGAGCTTAATTCTTTGCTGGAGTTATCAGAACTACCCTTCGATCCACAACCCGTAAATACCAATACAACAACCATAAGCGCAGTACAAAGTTTGAGTCCTTTTTTCCCAAATGCTTTGTTCATCCCTTGTTTCCCCCTAAAAAAGTTTTGGTAGTAACGGAAGTGTAGAACTGATAGTACAAGCTACACTTCCGATGGATCATTTCGTACATAAGTGTTTGCTATAAAATCCCTCCAATCTTTCTATTCTTTCACCGCCCCCATCATCATTCCTGAAATAAAGTACCTCTGTAATATTGGATACATCACAACAATCGGCAAAGTTGTAATGACAATTGTTGCTAGTTGAACCCCTTTAGTAGTAGTTTCGATAATCGCAGATCCTCCGACATTTTGCATGGATTGCGTTTGCGACTGAACGATAATTTCATAGAGCTTCATCTGCAGCGGATAGAGTGCTTGATCGGTAATGTATAATTTGGTAGTCATAAAGTCATTCCACTGCCCAACCCCGTTAAATAACGCGATCGTAGCCATAGCCGGCATGGAAAGAGGGATAAAAATCTTCAGGAATATACGCCAGTCACCTGCACCATCGATTTTGGCTGACTCTTCAAGTGAATCCGGTACGTTTCTAAAGAAGTTCATTAGAATAACTACGTCATAATAACTGAACAAGGCCGGGATAATATAAACCCAAAAGCTGTTCAATAGACCGAGTGATTTAATCAATAAATACGTTGGAATCATACCACCTGAGAAGAACATGGTGATTACACCCATGGCAACGTATAGCTTGCGGCCACGTATGTATTTTTTACTCAAGCCATAACCGATCATCGCGCAAAAGAATACGTGGGTAATGACACCGATGAACGTTTTGGCAATGGAGACTAGAAAGGCTAATCCTATCGTCTCGTCATTAAATACTGCGCGGTAATTCTCTAAGGAGAAATCAGTAGACCAGAATATAAATCCACCTTCCGCGAGCGCCTTACCTGAGCTTAAGGAGGATATGACCACATTCCATAAAGGAACAACGATAATTACAGTACAGATACAGAGTAAAATAATATTTATAGTGTTAAAGATTCGACTGTCGAGATCTTCTTTAGCTACCGTACGATTCACAAAAATGCCTCCTTCTACAGAACTGATTGATTATCATTTAATTTGCTGGACACTTTGTTGGCACTAATCAGTAGGATCACAGAAACAATGGAGACACCTAAACCAACAGCAGTAGCATAAGAGAAGTCACCTTGCGTCATACCCATACGATACACATAAGAATTGATTACCTCTGCTTTGGCACGGTTCTGAGAATTCATCAAGACCAATGTTTGATCCAGATTCGATCCTAATAAACCGCTTACAGTCAGAATCAGATTTAAACTGATAATTGGCTTCATATTAGGCAGGGTAATATTCCAAATTTGTCTCATACGACTTGCCCCATCTATTTTGGCAGCTTCATAATAAGTAGGGTCAATTTTGGACATGATGGCTAAGTATAAAATCGTTCCCCACCCTGCCTCTTTCCAAATATCCGATAACGTTGCAATCCACCAATACTTGTTCGCATCAAGCAAGATATTTACCGGTTTCGAAATGATCCCCAAATTGAGCAGGATTTCATTAAACATACCGGAGGAAGAGAACCAAGCAATCAACATCCCGCCCAGAACGATCCAGGACAAAAAGTGTGGTAAATAAGAGATTGTTTGTACTATTTTCTTAAAGCGTCCACCGCTTAATTCATAAATCATGACGGATAGAATAATTGGAATAACAAAACCTATAGCTAATTTCAGAAAGCTGATCCCCAAGGTATTGACTACAGCATCCCAAAAATATTTGTCTGATAAAATAATTCTGAAATTATCAAGCCCCACCCATGGTGCAGAATCGAGCGTGTCTATTACGGTGTAGCTCTTAAAAGCAATCGTTAATCCGTAAATAGGAATGAAACAAAAGATAATCATAAAAATGATTCCCGGGATGACCATGGACTGAATCTCCCATTGCCTCTTATAATCAATCACAAATTCTTTGACCCTCTGTCCCATAGGTTTCTTACTGTTCATTGGATTCTTCCCGTTCACTGGCACTACGGCTAATTTATCCACGTTTTTCTTCTCCCCTCCAAATCATGATCCCCATAACAATAAAAACGTTTTTATTTCTTTTTAAAAAAAACCTCCTAAAAGCAATAAAATTATAAAAATGATCGGATACTATCTTGTTGCCCTTCTTGAAAGCGTTAGTACCGATCAATCTTCACTTGAGTAGAACCACGTACAATTAGTTCACCTGGCAGTTTCATCATTTCGCCCTGTTCCTTCTTCTGAATCATGCGAACCAGGTGATTTATGGATAGAATACCTTGTCTGGCGATTTGATTTCTTACCGTCGTTAATGGCGGTGAGAAATACTGCGCGATATCAATATCGTCAAACCCCATAACGCTTATATCCAACGGGACTTCATATCCATTCGATTTCAAAGCTTGAATACATCCAATGGCACTCAAATCATTCCCCGCTAAAAAAGCATCAGGCATTTTTTCAGGACTTAAATGAACTAGAGACTTTATAGCGTTATAGGTGCTCTCTTCCTCAAAATATCCTTGGATAATATACTCTTCGTTCGTCGGAAGCTGATATTGACGCAAGGCGGCCAAGTATCCTTCTTTCCGCTGAACACTGTCATACATCTCATCTACACCAGATATGTAAGCAATTTTCTTGTGTCCCAGACTGATTAAATATTTAGTTGCTTCGTAAGCAGATTCAAACGAATTAAAGATTACGCTTCCCATCGTTTCATTCTTAAGTGGTCGATCCAGAAACACAGCCTTGATCTTGTCTTTCACCATTGCGGCAATTTCTTCTTCATCTATTCTCAGCTCTTCGTAGATAATGACACCATCCACACGTCGGCCTAGAATATTGCTCATAATTACTTGTTTATCCTTTGTAACAAATACATTTAAACCATAACCTAACCGATCACATTCACGAGACATGGACTCCACCAGCTTATAGAAGTACGGGCCCGCTACACTTGTCGTGAAAAAACCTAGCATTTTAGTTTTTCCGTTTCTTAGGAGCTTGCCATTTAGGTTTGGAACATAATTTAATTGCTTCGCGACCTTAAGCACATGTGATTTGGTCTCCGGATTTAATACATCAACGTCATTTAGTGCGTTGGAAACTGTAGAAATGGATACTCCAGCCTCTCTAGCAACGTCTTTGATAGTTACCTTTTCCATAACGATTCAATCTTCCTTTACAAATAAAAACGTTTTTATAAATTTAAATTATCATAAAAACGTTTTCATTACAATATGTTTTTTTATTTTTATTAATTCTCTATTTCGTATCATTCACAATATCTGATTAGCAGATTCCCCGAGATCCTGATAATTTAATCTGCAAGCAGTTCGTAGACAGTGAGCAATACTTATATGTCCCTCCATCCACACGTCTCATTTTAGAGTTAATCAGGCCTGCTTTTTGCAGCTTGGCAACATGGGTGCTAACCATCGCACTACTTAGATAGAGCTCGGCAGCCAGTTCTTTAATATGCATCTCTTTTCTGTCTAGTAGTTCGATAATCCTTAACCTGACTTCACTTGCAAGTGCTTCATAGACTCGAAGCGATTCTGTATCTGTAGTTAAGTGCATTTTATTGTCTCCTATGCCTTTGAATTAGTATTTTTATGTATTCACAAATCAATTTCTTAGTTAATAATAATATTAATCATTAATTTAACATAAGCGAGATAAGTATGGATGCAGTGTAGCTACTACCTGTGATTATATTCAAGCTAAGAAAAAGAGCAAGAAGAAAATTAGAGTTCGAAGATGTATACACACTAGAAGAACACTGGTCGTGGCTGTTGTCTCATTACATTACTAGAACATGTGAACCGTGTAAAGATGGTCTGCATCGGCCAGCTATTAATGATATTGCACCTATCATGACCGAGAATATCCTAGAATGTGAACGTCTGTGGGTGAACAGCTATACAACCGGACATAAACGCCCCTTTGAACCTTTTTAACACTAAGGATTCAGAGGGGCGTTTTTAGTTTTTATTTTATTCTAAAAATCGTCACGGATTGTTTAGGGAACTCATAAGAAAAACTGCTGCCCATCGTCGTAAAATTGGTTTGCTTAGGAGAGACAAGCTCTTTATTCTCGAAGTTATTTTCATCCTTAAGCTGGTATCCCGACAGTTCATATACTTCGATGGACAAGTCCTTTTTTGCCATCTCTTCTAATATAATCTCAGCAGAAACGCTGTTATCTTGTACATTCACTGTCTTAAGAATGATATCCCCTGTGGAATCCTCCATACTTGCTGTGTAATACAGCGGTTCGATGACCGGAAGTTTGTCCTCCGTCTCATTGATCAACTCTCCGTTAATATAAGTACGAATATGTCTGTCTGATACTTCTAGCTTCAGATCGTATTCTACGTCTGTTTCAACAGTAAACATAGAATGTGTAAGTACAGAGTTTCTCCCGTTAATAATTGATGCCACAATGGAATCCTGATTCTGCCAGCCACCTAGTTCCCAATACAAATGATTCTGATCATCTGCTTTACCAAAATAGAACACAAACCCTTTATTCCCTGCGGTTCTAGTAGCCTTAAAATTCAAGGTATAGCTCTCCCACTCCGTCTCTCCAAGCTCTAGTGTTCGTTTGGCCCTTCCGTTCTGAGCAGGATCAGGCAGGTTTGATACTTCTTCTGACAACTCAGAATACGTCTTCACTTCTCCCGTAACATTGTTGACCAGTGTGATTTCTGAATATCGAGCAGCGGATGCATCCACACCCAAGCTAATCGCTCCTGTGATCGCTTCAGCTTTGCGTTCCTCAGGTACTGTGAAGCCGTTCGCTTTTATCTCCAGTAGCTGATCTCCCTGATGGTTCATGAATAGCTTTTGAACATAGTAGTTCGCAGTTCCGTACACTTCATGATTATTAAACCAGATTAGATCCGGCTTCCAGTTGATATAATCCACATTGCAGAGCATAGGAGCATAACATGCCAAACCAACCGCATGAGCGTTGTTCTGAAGTCCCGTCATAAAAGCTGCTTCCACTAATGCGTTATAATAGGTATTGCCCCATGAAGCATATTCACCTAAGAATACTTTCGGTTCATCCGCCTTAAAGTCATCATAACGATGATGATTCGCCAGAAACCATTCAGGTGTACAGTAATAATGCTCGTCTACAAGATCAGACTTATTCTCTTTTGCCGATGTCCAGCCCCGCTCATATTCCTTACCAGCAGAGAATGGACCGCTCGAATTAATGACCTTAATATCCGGATATTTCTCTTTAATGGCTTGATGAAAGTATGGATATCTCTCGAAAAAGGGTGCACCTACCTCTTCATTGCCGATGCCGATATACTCTAGCCCAAAAGGTTCCGGGTGACCAAGGTTCGCACGTATCCTTCCCCACTTCGATGAAATGTCTCCATTGGCAAATTCGATCAAATCCAGTGCATCCTCAACCCAGGGTGTTAATTCACCCAGCGGCACCATACGTTTATGATGCGGATCGTAGCCGCCCGGAAGAACGGGAATCGGCTTAGCTCCAATATCCTCACAGAACTGAAAATATTCAAAGTATCCTAACCCAAGCGTCTGATTGTAGGACCAGTTATTCCGCCTTGCCGGCCTTTGTGCCACATCCCCAATTGTATTCTTCCATCTGTACATAGAATCTCTGTCATCTGGATTTAAGGAACCGTCATGTACCAGACAACCTCCCGGAAACCGCATGAATTTAGGCTTTAAGTCGGCGAGCAACAGTGAAATATCTTCACGCATGCCCCCAGGCCTGTTCATAAAGGTCTTCTCCGGAAACAGAGAAACCATGTCCAGATATACCCTCCCGCTGCCTTTGGTAACGATTACAAGACGTGAACTAGTATCTGTAGCCTTAGACTTAATAACTGCTTCGTATCGAGTCCATTCGGAGTGATTCACAGCGATTTCCGCTTCACCATGAATGATACCATTTGTACTTTCAATGGATACGATAAGGGGTACGTCAAAGCTTGTCTCCCGACGAGCATATACCGAGAACTTATAATTCTCGCCCTCTTTTACCGGAATACCACTATTGAATCCCAGATTCATCAACCCAACGCCGTCACCTTCAGCCACAATATCAATGGCAACATAATGTGGATTACGATCATTAAAAGGCTCGTTATCCTCCACGGTGATTACGGTTTTCCCATCTCCACGTTCTACAGGCTCCCAAGCCATTAACGCATGATAATCGGCCCGATCTATCGGATCAAATTCAAAGGATCGATTCTGAACTAGCTCAGCATAAAGTCCACCATCTGCCGCATGATTTAAATCCTCAAAGAAGATTCCAAATAAATCACCTAATGCTGCACCACGCTTCTGTGTATGTATTGTCAGAGTTCCTTCTGTCTTCATTCTTTCATCACTCCCTTGTCAAATTCAGTTTAGTTTATATTTATATTACTTAGTTCACATCTATATGAATCATTATAGTGAGTTCACTTCACATTCGTCAATTCAGATGCTTCGAATGTACAACAAAAAAGCCGATATCGTATGAGAATCCATACAACATCGGCCTTTATAACACAGGTCCATTTATACCTACTCATTTATTTGGCAGTCATTTGCCCTACTAAGAACTCAACAAAATCAGTTGATTTGTTCTTATCTTCATCTTCTCCAAACACCCCAATGATCATCTTCCGTGAATGAATTGGAAGGTCTGTAGCAAATTTCGTATCTGTGATATCTACGCCTGTGATCCATTCTTCACCGTTCTCCGTATTTTTTATACGTTTCAAACGAATATCATCTAGAGGAAGTCCCGCTGATTTAACAAACGGCTCTAGATTCTTAAGTCCCTGCTGTTGTCCAATCCAATCAAAAGTAGCATCATCCAAAATAAGAATATTCGGACGATCCGCCGCCAGCATCGCCATCGCGCGCTGGATATAAGTCATATCTAACGCGCCTCCACCTTCTCCACCTGTTGAGGGAAGGTATACGACTTCCGTCTTTACCCGCTTCCAAGCTGGATAACGATTGACGATCTCTTGTTTAAGCTCTTCATCCTTACCTGATGGATCTTGAGATTCATAGTTTCCTAGGAACATGATAGTTACATCCACTGGCGGGAGAGAAGCTTCATATTTTTTGGCTTGATATTGATTATAAAGAGCGTTACCTCCAAAGATTAGCACTAACAGCACAACGATAGATACAAATGTATGGACTTTGTATAGCCTAAAAAAATTCTCCGATTTACGCGCTATGCCGGAAAATGCTCCCCATTTCTCTAGCCGCTTGTCCTCTGCCTCCTGAATTTCCTGCTGATCTAAGCCGTCTAAGATCGTTTTGTAAGCCAGAAATTCTTCTTCATAGGCTGCAGCCTCAGTTTCTGAGGAATTTGATTTACGGCGTTTCAAGTGCAAATCAAACTTTTTATTCAGTTCCTCCCGGGTAATGTCTACAGGCAAGTCCAAACGTTCGTATGCCTCTTTTAACTTCTCATTCAAATTGATGACTCCTTCCTGATGCTTAACTAGATATCTTATCGAAAATTTGGTTCTATGTATTGATTTCAGGTGAACATACTAATTATGCAAGAGAATGAGCGAATTCGTGAAATAAACAACATATGAACTCAATTAAACTATATCATGGAGTGCTAGACGCTAACAAGTAAGCGTTTATCATAAGTCCAAGAGGCGACTCTATCTCTCTAGTCCAAACCATGCAGCTGTTTAAATTGCTCTGGACTCATTCCAGTCAACCGCTTAAACACTAGACAAAAGTAGCTGGCATTTTCGAAGCCCACTAACTGAGCAATTTCATACATTTTTTTATCTCGTTCATTGAACATTAGCTGTTTACTCAAGTTTATACGTTGCTTGTTGATATAGGTTACAGGTCGATCATGAATTGTTTTTTGAAAAAGCCTGCATAAATACTGTGGCGACACTGCAATAACCTCCGCAAGTTCCTTTAATGGGAGGGTCCTATGAAGGTTCCTTTCTATATGTCGCAACACCGGTTTAATTCGCTCCAATTCAAGAGCCTCGTTTAGAGGAGAAACTAGGTTGCTTTTTAAATCCAGCAGCAGCGCGTATAGTTGTTTGGATCGTTCCAGATTCGTTTCCAGTTCATTACTATCTGACAAGTTGAGCATGTCTTTTAAAGGATTTAGCCACTTATCCTCCTTCAACCTTGCAGGGCCTGATTCGCGGATTCCTGCGTACAGCAGCATTTGACCGGCTTCTCTACCATTGAATGAAATCCATGACAGCTTCCACTTACTGCTGATTGGGGCATACGAATGCGTAATATTCGGGAACAAAAAGAATACATCCCCTGAACCCACAATATATCGCTTCTCCTGAATGACAAGTTCGCCTTTGCCTTCGTGAATATGATGTATTTGATAATCTGGAAATCCGGTAGGACGTAAGGTTTCTGCCTGATGCTCCCAAAATCCAATGGTTGTAGCATACAGCGGCAGCATATTCGTATCTTCCGTTTGGCAAAAGATTATTTTACTCTCCATCTGATCACTCGTTTCATATTTTGTTATACTGGATGAAAAATCTTTTATATCTCTTACCATTACTCCAATTTATAATATGAATATAATAACATCACTATTATAAAGGAGATTTACTCATGCGAGCAAAATTTGTTTACCAGCCTCCTGCAAACGGTTATCCAGAATGGAATAATAATCCGGAAATCTTCGAACTAAATCGCTTGGATGCACATGCTTCCATGATCCCTTATAGCAATCTAACGCAAGCCCTGGTGGGAGATAAAGAAACCTCGCCATACTACAAAACGCTTAATGGTATTTGGAAGTTCTCTTTTTCCGAAACACCTGATCTACGGGTCGTGGATTTCTATAAAGCTGATTTCGATTCCAGCAATTGGGCTACGATTCCTGTACCTTCGCACTGGCAATTCCATGGGTATGATTACCCGCAATATACGAATGTCCGATATCCTTGGGCGGAATCTGAACCTGATCTCAAGCCCCCCTTTGCTCCGACAAAATATAATCCCGTAGGCTCGTACATCCGAACCTTTACTGTACCTGAATCTTGGAACGGTCAGCCTGTATACCTTAGCTTTCAGGGGGTTGAATCCGCTTTCTATGTATGGGTAAACGGAGAACGGGTCGGTTACTGTGAAGACACCTTTACACCTTCCGAGTTCGATATTACCCCTTATTTAATTGCTGGTGATAATAAACTAGCTGTCGAGGTCTATCGTTGGTGTGATGCCAGTTGGCTGGAGGATCAAGATTTTTGGCGGCTTAGCGGTATTTTTCGGGAGGTCTATCTGTACACGGCCCCTTCCGTTCATGTTGCTGATTTTTTCGTTAAAACCGAGCTAGATGAAGCTTTCGTACATGCGGATTTAAACGTAGACATCAAAGTAGAGAATTATTTTAACGAGAAACTAAACCCTTATACACTCCATATGCAGCTATACAATAAAGAGGATCAACCTCTATGGGAGTCACCAGTATCTACAGTCACTTCCATTGATCAAGAGGGCGTTCAGCATTTCAAGCTTTCTGAGCATGTAGAAGATCCTTATAAATGGAGTGCTGAGACACCGTATCTGTATACATTGGTTCTCTCCATGATTGACGATAAAGGAAACACTACTGAAACGGTCAGCTGTAAGGTCGGATTCCGTACCTTTGAGATCAAGGACGGACTTATGAAGATCAACGGCAAAAGAATCGTACTTAAAGGCGTTAACCGGCACGAGTTCTCTTGTGACACAGGACGTGCGCTATCCAAAGACGACATGATCCGAGATATCAAACTGATGAAAACACATAATATTAATGGGGTTCGGACCTCTCACTACCCGAATCAGTCTGTTTGGTATGAGCTTTGTGATGAATACGGACTTTACGTTATCGATGAAACCAATCTGGAAACACACGGTACTTGGCAGTATGGGCAACAAGGTATACATGAGGGAAATGTACCTGCTAGCAAACCAGAATGGCGGGCCAATGTGATTGACCGTTGCAACTCCATGATGCAAAGAGACAAGAACCATCCTTCGGTTATCATCTGGTCACTGGGGAATGAGTCCTACGGTGGGGATAATTTTATCGCCATGCATGACTATCTCAGAGAAGCTGACCCAACACGACCTGTTCATTATGAAGGAATTTTCCATTGCAGAGAGTCAGAAGCAGCTAGTGATATAGAGTCGACTATGTATGCTAAACCGCACGATGTTGAAAAATATGCGCTAAGTCATCCTCAGAAGCCTTACATCATCTGCGAATACAGCCATGCTATGGGGAATTCTTGCGGTGGATTACACCTATACACCGATATGTTTGACAAGTACGATGTATTTCAAGGTGCTTTTATTTGGGATTGGGTGGATCAGGCCATCCGAACCAAAACATCCGAAGGTGTCTCATATTTAGCATATGGAGGTGACTTTGGTGAGTCGCCACATGATGGAAACTTTAGCGGAAACGGATTACTTTTTGCCGATCGTTCGGTTACTCCAAAGCTATTTGAGGTCAAAAAATGCTATCAAAATATTAAAGTAACTGCTTTAAATATCCGTGAAGGTCTCTTTCAGATTCGTAATAACTTTTTATTTACCGACATTGAACAATACGAACTTAAATGGGAAGTTGCTTTAGACGGAGTAACTGCGCAAGAAGGTTTGCTGCAAATCTCTGCTGCACCAGGAGAAATCGTTGAATGCACTATCCCTTATGAACTGATTTCACATAGAGGTGATCATGAAGCTATTCTGAATCTCTCCTTTATTCAGCGTTCAGAAACTTCTTGGGCTGATGCTGACCACGAAATCGCTTGGGAACAGTTCATTCTGTCCCCGCGTATCGTGACAAAGGCTCCAAAGACAACGGATGGAACGTTACATGTGCAGGAACATGAAGGTGCATTGACCGTACAGGGTGGGAATTTCACTCTAAACTTTAATACAACAACTGGTGAGCTAAACTCATACCATGCTGCCGGTAAAGAACATCTGCTTGAGCCCGTAAGACCTAACTTCTGGAGAGCGGTCACGGATAATGATCTTGGCAATGGATTGCCAAAGCGCTGTGCAGTGTGGAAGCAGGCTTCTAATGAGCGGAATCTGTTGAGCATGGTATATAGAACTGAAGGAAATCTCTGTTTCGTTTCCACCACTTACCTTCTGCCAACGAATCCGTATTCCACCCTTCTTGTTCAGTATGAGATTCGCCCTGACGGATCTTTAGAGATCCTGCAAGAACTGAATCCGGGTAGTAGCGATCTACCAGAAATTCCTGAGTTCGGAATGATGTTCGTGCTTGCTGGAAGACTCGATACCCTTACATGGTACGGCCGCGGACCCCATGAGAATTATTGGGATAGACAGACTGGAGCACCACTTGGCCGCTATACGGGCAAAGTCAGTGACCAGTTCACCCCTTATCTTAGACCGCAGGAGTGCGGCAATAAGACGGATGTCAGATTTGCTTCGATTACAGATGGCAACGACGGATCAGGACTTTATTTTGATAGTGCAATCCCTATGGAGATTAATGCTCTGCCTTGGAAACCCGAGGAATTGGAAGCACATGATCACGTATATAAATTGCCAGTCTCGAACAAAAGCGTACTGAGAGTCAACTACAAGCAAATGGGAGTTGGGGGTGACGATAGCTGGGGTGCACCAACCCACGAAGAGTTCACTCTACCGGCTAATCGCCCATATGCATTCCGTTTCACCCTTTCTCTTCTCTAATTTCATCTATTAAAAAAGGCCGTCTCTGGTTGGTTTCTACCAAACAAGACGGCCTTGTTCTATTTATTTCAGCACTACTGTTCCTTGTCTGAATTCCGAAGGACTCAGTCCAACATTTTTTTTGAACTGTTTGGAGAAATAATAAAGATCACTAAAACCGAGATCATGGGCAATCTCACCGACAGAACGTTGCGTGCTCCTCAATAGCTCCTTGGCCTTAGTTATCTTTTTTCTGGTTATATACTGAATGGGTGGAACTCCGATTTGCTGTTTAAATAGCCGAATAAAATAGTTGGGATGCATGTACGCAATCTCGGCAAGCTCGTGTATGGTGATATTTCGCTCGATATGAGCGTCTATGTACGTTAATATTTTCGTTAATTTTTCGATGGAGCTTAGATTTTTAAAGGTGATTTCGTCTACATCTATGTTCATAATAAAATAAGAAAATAACTCCATTAGCTTACTTTTGGCTAACAAATGAGCATACACCTTATCAGATTTCATATGACTCGTTAGGCTGCTGAATATCTCTTGGATTACATGAGGATCTACTTCTCTGCATACATGACTTAACTCTATCATATTGAATAGATTTATATCTCCGACTTTTGCGCTGAAATGGCACCAATACTTCTCAAAGGGTTGATCACTTATGCAAGAATAAGATTGATTAACTCCCTCAGGCATTAAAAAAAGCTGACCAGGCTTCGGATAATATTCCCGATCTCCAATCTTTAACCAACCCTCCCCATCGCAAATAAAATAAAATTTACTATAGTCTGGTGTATAGTCGAGATCTCTCCAGTCACGGCCACAAAGATTGTAATCAGCCATAAATAAATCAACCTTTAAATTGGATAAATAATTTGTAAGCAAAACATGGTTATCCATCCCTTACTCCGCCTTATCAGGTTAGTTTTGTACATCTAAAAGTTAATGTCCTACATTTTGTTTCCTACATCTAATCACTACAATGAAGGTAAGAAATAAGCGTTTGAAAGGATGAACACAACATGATGGATAAAAGCAAGTATTTAAAAGTGATCGACGATACCATTTCAAATGGAAGATTCAAAGACGATTGGGATTCACTAAGTCAATTTCAAGTACCGACGTGGTATGAGAAAGCCAAGTTTGGCATTTTCATTCATTGGGGTCTTTATTCGATTCCGGCCTTCGCTAGTGAATGGTATTCCCGAAACATGTATATACAGGGATCAAGCGAATATGAGCATCACATTGCTACTTATGGTGAACATAAAGATTTTGGCTATAAAGATTTCATCCCCTTGTTCAAGACTGAGCAGTTCAACGCTGAGGAATGGGCTAATCTCTTCAAATTATCTGGTGCCAAATACGTGATGCCTGTAGCAGAGCACCATGACGGCTTTCAAATGTATAAAAGCGAATATTCCCATTATAACACATATGAGATGGGCCCTAAACGGGATTTCATACGTGAAATGAAGACTGCTTTCGAGCAGCAAGAGTTAGAGTTTTGTGTGTCTTCCCATAGAGCAGAGCACTGGTTCTTCCTATCACATGGAAAGGAATTTGATTCCGATATTCAAGAACCGCTTGTATGCGGAGATTTCTATTGGCCATCTATGCCCGAGCCCGATCATCAAGATTTATTCGGCTCTCCGCCGAATCAAGAATTTCTGGAGGATTGGTTAATTCGCTGCTGTGAGCTGGTGGACAATTATCAGCCGAAGGTCTTTTACTTTGATTGGTGGATTCATACAGCTGCCTTCAAACCCTATCTCAAAAAGTTCGCCGCTTATTATTACAATAAGGGAGATGAATGGGGGACTCCGGTTGCAATCAATTATAAGCATGATGCATTTATGTTCGGCTCAGCTGTACCAGATATTGAAAGAGGACTTTTCTCCGAGCTTAAGCCTTATTTCTGGCAGACGGATACAGCTGTAGCCAAAAATTCATGGTGTTATACAGCGGATAATGATTATAAGTCTGCCATGGAGATCATCAGAGATTTAGTAGATATCGTAAGTAAAAACGGCAATCTCCTGCTCAATATAGGACCTAAGGCAGACGGAAGCATCCCCGCTCAGGATCGGGAGATTCTTCTTACCATTGGTGATTGGCTAAAAGTAAATGGTGAAGCGATCTATGATACGACCTACTGGCGCACCTTCGGTGAAGGCCCTACTAAGATCATCGAAGGTCAGTTTACGGATGGAACCACAAAGATTTTCACTAGTGAAGATATCCGTTTTACAGTTAAAGGAAGTTGTCTTTATGCAACCGTTCTTGTATATCCAGAGAAAGGGATCGTTCATATCCAATCTCTTAAAGAAAAGTCCACCCACTTCCATGGGATAATAAAAGATATCCATATCTTAGGATTTGATGAACGGCCTACTTGGGAAAGAACAGATGAGGCATTAACCATTTATACGTCCACTGTCCACAGTGAGGCTCCGGTTGTTTTACGGATTGAGTTAGATTAAGATAAAAAAGTTTTCTCAGCAGTCCTAATGTAGTTACTCTACATTAGGACTTTTTTGAGCCACGTCAGAACAATAGGCTTGTACAAATCAAATAGCCTTAATGTGTTTTGTCCATTGAGTAAAAGGAGACTTTAATTTATGATAGTTTTCGTCGAGAATGATTATCATTATTGGTGATCGCTACATATTTTAGGGAGGCAATATTATATGAATAAGGTAAGACAACCGTTCGCCGTATTATGTGTACTCTTTCTGATGACCACATTACTACTCGCCTGCGGAAACTCAGGAGAACAACCAGCCAAGAACAATGCGTCGAACGCAGCCGGAAATAATACTTCAGCTACCACTGTACCTTCTCCAGAAACATCCGACAAGGGCACTAATGAAACTGCGGCAACTACTCGCTCCTACACGGATTACATAGGCCATACCGTAGAAATACCTGTTAACCCGAAGCGCGTGATTTATTCAGGAGAAACCTATGGTGATCTACTCGCACTTGGTGTGCAAGCGGTAGGATATCCACTTTCCATGGGTGAGGGTCAGGTTTTTGAAGATCAGCTACAAGGTGTCGAAGATGTAGGGTTCCCTATCAATCTGGAAAAGACGCTGGAACTTCAGCCTGATTTGATTATCTATGCAGGTACTGATGAAGCTGATTTCGAGCAGCTGTCCAAAATCGCACCCACGATAATATTTGATACCTTTGCCCCACTAAATGAACGGATGCTTGATATTGGTGGAATTCTTGGGAAAACGACCGAAGCAGAGGCATGGCTGGCTAAGTATAAAACGAGTGAAGATGCCATGTGGGAACAATTAAAGGCAGCGGGCATAAAAGAAGGAGAAACAGCTTCGGTCTTTACTTATTATCCTGGTGACAGACTATTTGTTATGGCGACGACTGGACTTTCGCAAGTCCTTTATGGAGAGAATGGCTTCAAGCCAACCCCAGCGATTCAGAAGGTACTTGATGAAGGTATGGGATTCCAGGAAGTATCCATGGAAGTGCTTAAAGAATATGCCGGAGATCGGATTTTCATTCTAACTCCTGTGGCCGATGAAGCCAAGCAATCCACAGCTACTCTATTAAAGAGTCCGATCTGGAAAGGTCTCCCTGCCGTCAAGAACGGATATGTCTATACTCAAGATATTATGAAGACTTCAAGTGATGCAACAACAAGAGAATGGCTGCTCGGTGAACTCCCACAGCTTTTGAATATGAAATAATTTTCACCTTCATGAAGCCTTTGGCACTTAGCTGATAGAAAACTGCAAGAAGCATGTCAACAGCTGTTGATATGCTTCTTTATTTTATATACAATGAATTAATTGATAATGATTCTCACCAAATGAACGGAGGCTTCCTCTTGCTGCAAACATTACCCGTCGCTGCACCGCTCCGCTCGTTGCTGTTTCAGCTGACTGATGCGGAACTACATATTCAACCGGCAGGCTCTTGCTCTAAGGCTCTTTCAGCTCACTTTTATAGACTTCTAATATTCACTGGCGGTAGTGGACAGCTGATCCTTAGCGATCAAACCATAACACTGACTACAGATACATGTTATCTCCTATCTCCTGGAACTTCCTATAGCACGGACAATCAAGAGACGACTCTTTATTATTATCTCATCACTTTTACAGCAATTAATAACGCCGAGTTTCCCGAATATTATTCAGAGGAACTCCTTCCAGGTAGGCAGGAGCTGATTGTCCACCCGTTCACTAGGGTAATCCGCCTTGCTGAAGATCTGCTTATGAGCAAAAAAAATGCCGATGATGTGCATTTTTTTAAGCGGCAATTAAAATTCCAAGAATTGCTGCTCTTAATCTTTGAGCATAATTATCCTTCCGAGCAGGTGCCAAGTCCCGCGGATTCCGTGGAAAAGACCATCCAATATATGCAAGATCACTATACGGAGAGTATCACCGTGAAGCAAATGGCTGAGCTCGCAGGGATAACATTGTGGCAATATACTCCGATCTTTCAAAAGCTTACCGGAAAAAGACCGCTCGATTACCTGACCGAACTGCGCATTAACCATTCGAAGCGTTTCCTTCTGGAATCCGCTGAACCACTGCGTGAGATTGCTCGTCTGGTTGGCTTCTCCGATGAATATTATTTTAGTCGCCGGTTTCGTCAAAAGACTGGAATTACACCCGGACAATATGCGCATCAGCAAGGTCGGAAGCTTACTGTGAAAGACTGGACTGGCCATGAGGTGGATATTCCGGAGCGTCCAAAACGCATTGTGTACCATGGTGAGACGCTTGGCGATCTGCTCGCATTAGGTATAAAGCCTATCGGAGGAGATGAAGTCTTTGCATGGAACAGAGTCTATAAACATCGACTTAAAAAGCTCTCTAACGTTGGCTTTCCTCTGGATCCGAAGCTTACCGCTTCATTAAATCCTGACCTAATTATTATAGCTAATTCAGATGATAAGGCCTATCGAGCAGTCGTCGACATCGCCCCGACACTTACCTTTGATTCATTTGCTCCACTTGAACACCGTATGCGGACACTTGGAAGCTGGTTGGGTAAGCAGCACGAAGCAGAAGCATGGCTGGATTCATTCGCAGCAAAAAATGCTGCCATGTGGCAGCAGCTTTATATGAGTACTCTTCGACCTGGAGAAACAGCTTCTGCATTGATTTATGACCATGGAAATCATCTATATGCTATGGGAATGTCCGGTTTGTCTACTGCTCTCTATGCCCCTAACGGTTTACAGCCCACAGATGAGATCAAAGCGATTCTCGATGGAGAGTTAGGATTTGCAGAGGTCGATCCAGCAAGGCTGCCTTCCTACGCCGGTGATCATATCTTTATGCTTATTCCGGAACGTCAAGACTCGCGAGTTGCTATGGAGAAACTACTAGACAGCTCACTATGGAAGAATATACCCGCTGTACGTAAGGGGCAAGCTTATCTGCTTGACGGAAGCAAATGGAACTATGGAGATGCTTTAACACGTGAAAAGCTTCTAACCCTGTTGCCTAAGCTGCTTGGAGGAGGTTAATCAATCAGCTCTTTTAATAAAAATCCTGATCATGATGCTCAGAAGACTCAAGTGAAATAGAAGTCCCACCATTAAGTATGCAAGCACAATAGAACCACTAGAAGCTTCTATAACAAAAAATAACTTAGCAGGCCAATAGGTAGGAATCCACGCCCCGATAAATTGCCATGGTGATGGAACAAAATAAGCTACGATTGGTCCTGCTATAAACAGACCACCGATCTTTGATAAAGCTAATCCTTCTACCTTATTTGCAGCGAAAGAAGCTAGGAATAATGCAAAACAAGGGGCTTCAAATGCTAGTAGTATAAGGATGTATATATGCTCTAATTGGAAGCTAGATAAGCCGGAGACTATAAAAAATAGCGATGAAAGAAATGTACAGAGAAGAGATGGAAGAACTAGACGATACACCATGTACCCTCTGCGCATTAATGGTGTAACCGCGTAATAAGAGATGACATTCTCATCTCTTTCATCAAGCATTAAAAGACCTGTCATCATACCGGTTAGCATGGGAAAGGTCATGACTAAGAAAATCGCAGCAAAGCTACTATATTTATATAAATCGAAAGCATAACCGTTCGTAAGCCAATCGGCTATCATTGGAAATCCAAATCTTGAGACGACTAGAAGTGCTAAAGGAGCAAAGATGCCGACCATCAGCACTGGGTCCAAACCAGTATGCCGGATATCGCTTATAAAAAGCATACGATACTTCTTCATTTTCTTGCTCCTCCCTTACCTATGCGCATCATTACATGATTTTCGAAGGACATTTTTGCCCATACGTATATCACAACATTCCATAGCAGTAATATCGATATGGAGTAGATGTAATTGCCAAATGACATAGCCGAGGTTCCCGAACTCAACAAGCGAAGTGTTCCTTCCGTAGGAAGCCATAAAAAAAGTTTGGAGTTCCACACCTTAAAATAACCAAGCAAAGGAAGTATAAAAGGCAATGCGAATACTTGTGATAGTAGAATGAAACCATTAATTGTCTGGCAACGAGCCACAACTCCAATCGACAATAGCGTCATAAAGCTTGACGTTAGAATGATTCCAGTAGAAAAGCCAAACGGGGATTGCGGAATCCCGCTTGCTATTACATGAATAACCCAAGCGGCTAACAGCGAGAGTACAGATAATGAGCCTGCTTTTGAAAGCAAATATTCCCTAACACGAATCGGAGTAACAAATAAAGGATCATGGATGCCCTGGTCTCTTTCCAGCAGCACAATCCCCCCTGCGAGAATAAGCCCTAAAGCACTCGGATCGCTAAAGGTCAATAACAACATCGTTTGTTCTCGATAATGATCAGGAATAAGATGCAGCAATACCAAATAAAACGCACAGATAATGACGTAAATCCAATAAAACCCATGCCGCCATTGAAACCGGATGTCAAAGGCAAACGCAGATCTGAATCTCATGTTAACTGCCTCCCAGTTACGTCAATAAATATTTGTTCCAAAGACGCCTCCTGCGAATGAATGGTTTCTATTGGATGTTCACGAACAAGCTTTAAGAAATATTCGTTCTCCCCTATATCATCAAGTGAGAATTCCTCATTTCTAACTTCATTATGATGGCGGTATTCCAGCCGCACTCGTTTTTTTCCATTTAGAAGCTTAAGCTCACGAGGAGAATCAATCAACTTAATCTGACCGTCTACAATAAAAGCGACCCTGTCGCAGAGCTCCTCAGCGGCTTGCATATTATGTGTTGTAATAATTACAGTCGTCCCATTTGCCTTTTTTTCCAGGATTAAATCCTTCATTCGTTTCGCATTAACGGGGTCGAGCCCGGAAGTGGGTTCATCCAGAAATAGAATTTGCGGGTTATTTAAGAGTGCTCTACAGAAATTCAGCCGCATCTTCATCCCCTTCGATAACTGGGAGACCTTCAAATTTGCAGCTTCAGTGAGATTTACTTGCTCCAGGAGAAACCTCGGTTCCGCTGTTCTCCCTGAATACAGAGAGCGAAATAGCTGCAAATTTTCCAGCGCAGTAAACTTCGAATAGAAATTTGGAAACTCAAAAGCTACCCCTATTCGCTCAAAATACTCCGATCCGGTATTTCTTATTTCCTTGCCCATTACGTTAACGCTGCCGAGATAATTTTTTAAGACTTCAATTAGTATTTTTTGTGTTGTGCTTTTACCCGCTCCCGAAGGACCGAGAAAACCAAACACTTCTCCTTGAGGTATGGAAAAGTTAAGTCCACTAAGGGTTGGCTCTTTTATTTTTGGGTAGGTAAAATGAAGCTCCTTCACTTCGATCATTTCATACTCCCCCAGTCATATTATCTTTCAAAGAAGTCATCCCCTCAGCCAGAACCCCTATCAAAAGCTCTATAGTTGCCTGATAGCGTTCATCACCGATCTCTTCCTTATGCAAAGACAGGAGGACTACAGAGCGAATCATGCTTACGATTAATCCCGGGTCAATCCCAACCATGATACCTTCGGCTTGCCATGATTGAATGAAAGGAATAAAAAAGTCTTTATCCTCTGTAAAATTTTGTTCCAACATCTCATTAGGTAACTTTCTTAATAGCTGCTCCATTTCGCTTCTTACGAACATCTGGCGGACGATCGGACTCTCTTCCATCATGCGGAAAGATTTCAGTAAAAATAATCTGATTTCTTCCTTATTTACAGGCACGCCTACGCTAAATGAATCGAACATTGTACTACGAATTCGTTGTTCCTCTTCAAGCAATATGTGATAGAACAATTCCTCTTTCGATCCAAAGAACATGTAAAACGAACCTTGCGCAATCCCGGCAGCTTTTGTTAATTCTTCAACACTAGTTTTTTTAATGCCATGTACTTCAAAACAGCGGCGACCTTCTGTCAACAATTTATGTTTAATCCATTCTCTTTCTTGTTCTGTGAATTTCTTAGGCATACATCTCAACTCGCTTTTATGGTTTTATGAATAATTTTATTTTATATTCACAAGATAACCCACCAACCATATTTTGTCAATATTTTTTTCTCTGTGAGGTACAATTAGTACTTTCCTGTGCAACCTCACCAAAATCCTCCCCCAAATTAGCTTGAAAAATCTATGCTATAATCATGCAGTAACACGAAATGGACTAATGGGTGGGAATACACAAATGAAATTGGAACGTTTGATTTCTATGATCTACAAGCTGTTGAACCACGAAGTTTTATCTGCCTCCAAGCTGGCTGAAGAGTTTCAGGTTTCCCAGAGAACTATCTATAGGGATATCGATGTCATTTGTGCCGCAGGCATCCCGGTCGTATCGTATCAGGGAACTAAAGGCGGATATGGCATCATGGACGGATATAAAATGGATAGAAGCCTGCTCCGTTCTTATGATGTCACTTCTTTGATTACCGTGCTGAACAGTCTCTCTTCCGTGTTTGAAGACGAACAAGCGCAAGGAACCATTGAACGGCTGCAAACGATTGGAACAGAACAACAGACTTCTAGTCTAGCGGTGGATTTTGAAACTCGTCGTATGGATCCCGATGCACTTTCTCTTTTACGTACGGCTATTACGGAACGAAATATTGTCCGTTTTGATTACATCAATGTAAAAAACGAACGCACAACCCGTAATATGGAACCAGTAAAGCTTCATTTTAAATATAGCAACTGGTATATCTATGGTTATTGCCAGGAACGACAGGATTATCGAGAGTTCCGGCTATCCCGGATGATGAATTTGCTTCTGACACAGAATACCTTTCATTCCCAACATGAGGTACCAATAGAGGCCGGTTGTTCAAACAGGGCCGATCAGGTTGAGGAAGTCGTTATCCGGGTGGGACCTGAGGCTTTGGCAGAAGCACTGGACCAATTTCACCAGGTGGATAAGGAATTTCATACCGATGAGAGCATGACGATGCGAATTCCTGTGTATAAACCATTGGAAGCCCGCTGGCTATGGTCAATTCTGCTAAGTTTCGGCAGCGGCGCTGAAGTCCTCGAGCCTCTTGCACTGCGAGCTATCTTAAAAAAGCAGTTGCAAAATACCCTAAATCTTTATGAAGAAGTATGACAGTCTGCTGTCATACTTCTTCTTTTATATTAACAACAGCTACAAAATAATCTATCACAACTCAAAAGGAGATCATACAATGACCAATCATCCAGTAGAAATGTTTAATTACCACATTTGGGCGAACCAAACGATCTTGGGAAGAATCAAGGAAATCTCTCCCTCTGTGCTAAATCAAGAAGTGAATAGCTCTTTTCCTACCATCGCTCATGCCCTTAGCCATATCTATGCGGTTGATACGATGTGGTATCTGGTTTTAACAGGCACTGGTATGCCTGAGGCTTTTCAAAAAAGTATCCCGCTAAATATGAGCATTCTAAATTCGGTTGATGAATACGCTAATCTTTTTGCCCAGCTATCTGAACAATACAAAGAATGGTTACAAAACCAAACCGATTTGGAGCAGACTATTCTACTTGATAACCCATTCGCTGGAATCCGGCAAACACGCCTATCAGAAATTGTGCTGCATACCGCCAATCACGGGACTTATCATAGAGGTAATATATCTACTATGTTACGTCAGTTAGGACACGCTTCTACCATGAACGACTATTCCCTTTTTTGGTATCAGATGCCTGCGGAAGCTATTTAATTTATGCAGATTGAAAATCTAATTACAGTGAAATCGAGAGAACATTTAAGAGCTTGGCTTCAGGAAAATTGTAAGACTGAAAAATCTTGTTGGGTACTCGTAAGTATGACGCCAAACCCAGAAACATTGCTATATTTGGATGTGGTTGAGGAATGTTTGTGCTTTGGATGGATCGATGGAGTGAAAAAGAAAGTTTCTGAAACGGAGCTGGCGCAGCGACTGTCTCCCAGAAGCAAACGAAGCTCTTGGACAGAATTAAATAAAGAACGTGTCCGCCGCCTCGATAAACTGGGGTTAATGAGTGACGAAGGAAGAAAGGTACTTCCGGATATGAATCTCGCTTCTTTTAAAGTCGATAGGGTTATAGAACAAAGGTTAAAAGAGGAGCAGCAAGTATATGAGAACTTCTTAACCTTTCCCGCTCTTTATAAAAGAGTCAGGATCGACACGATACAAAGCAATACACATCAACCAGAATTATTTAAGCGTAAATTAGATAAATTTATAACAAACACTAAAGAAAATAAAATGTACGGTCAATGGCATGATCATGGACGGCTTCTAAATTATTAAGCTGCTAGATCATAAGATTGCTTTGTAACTCTTGCAGATTGATTAAAAAGATGAGAAACCCAGTCATTCTCATGACCTTGGGTTTCTCTTTTTGTATTTAAATATGGAAAAATAGCATAATGAACGACCTCCAGCTTACTTGAGCTCAGCGTTCAGCCTCTCAATCAACTCTAGCAATTGCAGCGGCTCACTAACTGTATACGTCGGACGCTCAGACTCATCTGCCGGCTCATGGGAATAACGGGGCGTCCAGCTCTGAAAAATGCTGGTGATGCCTAGCCCATTGGCCCCTTTCATGTCACGGCTAAGATTGTTGCCAATCATAACGGTACGGGAGAAATCCGCTTCAGACAAATCAAGCGCACCAATAGCTGCCTTGAACATGCGCGGGCTTGGCTTGACTGCTTTGATATTCTCGGAAATAATCATGGCGCTGAAATAATCGCTTAGTCCATGCTGCTTAAATACATTTTTGAAGGATTGCGCATCACCGTCTGCAACCAGAGCAAGCGTGTATCCTCTCTCATGCAGGGTCTGAATCGTGATATCTGCTCCCGGAATCAGATCCGCACTCTGTACGATTCCTTCTTCATCCCTAATTTCAGTCGATTCATCAACAATGGTATCTCCGCTGTCAAAAAAGATAATTAACCTTTTCTCGTCCATGTTCTCAATAACCGTCCTCTTTATTTAATGGGTGAGTTGCCTGTGGATTCTCGGATCACCAGTTCAGGCTGCAATACAATTCTTTGCTTGATATCATCTGTATGATCCAGACTGCCGATCAGCAAATCAAATGCCATCTTCACCATCTGATTCATCGGTTGAGCAATAGTTGTTAACGTTGGATTCGTCACGGTTGACAGAATAGTATCGTCAAAACCAATGATAGAGAGCTGTTCCGGTACAGATATTCCCTCTTCCTTCGCAGCCTGGAGTGCGCCGATGGCAAGCAAGTCGTTGCAACAAAATAATGCTGTCGGACGCTCCGCGCCGTGGAGAATCTCGGATGCTACCCGTTTGCCGTCTTTGATATTCGACTCACACGCGAAGATATTCTTCGGGTCCAGTGAAATGCCAGCCTCAAATAATCCAAAGCGGAAACCCCTGACCCGCTCAAAGCTGCTGCTTACATTGAAATCCTCGGACAAAACCGCCATCTTGCGATGACCTTTTTCAAGCAAATGTTCAGCGGCAATAGTGCCTCCTTTGAAGTCATCGTTCAATACACGGTGAACAGCTATGCCTGCGGTCTCCCGAGCGATCATAACTATGGGGAAGTATTTCTCTACATGGAGCGCCAAGATATCCGCATTTCCCACACCTGTTCCGATCAGAATACCGTCAACATTTTTTTGATCCAACAGCCGAATGTATTTCTCTACGCGTTCATCTTTGTTATCTGTGCTGCACACAATAACACTATACCCCTCGGAGTGTGCCAGATCCTCTACGGTTCTAGCTATCTCGGAAAAAAAAGGATTCGAGACATCTGGAATAAGAAGACCAATGGTATAGGTCTTCTTCCCCATTAGTGCCGAAGCAATGACACTGGGCTGATATTGCAGCCGCTTCATCACCTCAAGGATTTCATCTCGCTTCTTGTTGCTTACTTTTCCTTTACCGTTAATCGCATTGGAGACGGTAGCAATTGATACGCCCGCTTCCCTGGCAACATCATATATCGTGGTCGTTTTCATGGCATTAACCTCATTATAAGTATTAAGTGGATTGGAGTCTTTGCATCCTCCCTTCACATAAGTTAAGCGCTTAACCTAATGTTACTATGACGACAGCAATAAATTCAATTCATTTTTCTTGGAGGTTTAGATGCTTCGTCTTCTGCCGCTCAATGCTAGGCTTGGTGAATATGCCGGAACACACAAAGAAGTGCCCCGAAGCCATGGATTGTATGGCTTCGGGGCACTCTCTTTTTTCCAAATGGATATCTGATTTAAAGTGGATTAAAGCCCTCAGCCAGAATCCGTTTCAAGAACATCCCTGTATAAGATTCCTGTACTTCAGCGACCTGCTCCGGTGTGCCTTCAGCTACAAGCTTACCTCCAACTGTGCCCCCTTCAGGGCCAATGTCGATCACCCAGTCAGACTCCCGAATCAGTTCTAAGCTGTGCTCCACAACAACAACCGTATTTCCCGTATCTACCAATTTGCTCAATAAGGTATGAAGTTGCTTGATGTCTGACGGATGTAGACCTGTCGTTGGTTCATCCAGCAAATAGAGCGTATGATTTTTAGATGGCTTGCTCAGCTCTTTGGCCAGCCTGATCCGCTGTCCCTCGCCGCCTGATAAGGTTTTGACAGATTGTCCCCATTTAAGGTATCCAAGACCCACCTCACACAACGTCTCAATAATACCGGCCATTTTGGCCTCCGACTTAAGAATCGGCAAGCTTTCCTGTATAGACATGTCCAACAGATCTGAGATAGAGAAGCCATCATACTTCACCTGTAAGACCTCATCCGTAAACCGTCTTCCTTTGCAGGCGTGACACTTTACTTCTAGATCAGGCAGAAAGTTCATGTCTACGGACAATACACCAAGTCCCTGACAGGTTTCGCACCGTCCCCCCGTTGTGTTAAAGGAGAAATGCTTGGAGGTCAGTTTTCTTTTCTTCGCCTCTGGCAAAGCCGCAAATAACTGACGCAGATGTGTAAATACATCGGTATAGGTCGCTACATTAGAACGCTGCATTCTACCCATGGGTGATTGGTCAAAGATCACAATGCTCCCGACTTCACCTAAACCCGTAATCTCCTTACAGCCTGTTTGTTCATGACCATTAGAGCTTCCTTGCGCAAGGATATCAAATATAAGCGTGGACTTACCCGAACCCGAAACCCCTGTTACAGATACAAGACAACCAAGTGGAATGGAGACTTCTTGAATATCAATATTCCGGTACTGTGCCTGCCGGATAGTGATCTGCTTTCCGTTCCCTTTTCGGCGAATACGTGTGGGAACTTCGAGACACTCTTCTCTGAGATAAGCTCCTGTAACCGAAAGCTCGCTTGCCATCAAATCTTCTAAACTACCTTCACCAACAACGATTCCACCATGCAATCCAGCACCCGGACCCATATCAATAATATGATCCGCAGCACGCATCATCTCAATATCATGTTCAATAACGAGCACGGTATTCCCCAGATCACGCAGCTCCTGAAGCACACGAATAAGGCCAACTGTATCCCGAGGATGAAGTCCCGTCGTCGGTTCATCCAGAATGTATAAAACACCGGTCAACCCTGAACCCAGCAGTGATGCTAGACGCAGGCGCTGTGCTTCCCCGCCAGATAAAGAGACTGTCTGCCGGTTCATGGAAAGATAACCTAGGCCAACATCGATAATCCGCTTTAGTCTAGTAGGCATATCATGAAGGATCGGCTCAAGTAGATGTAGACCTTCGGCAGGCAGTGCCGCCTCCAGTCCTTTCGTCCACTCATACACCTCACTAAGCGACCAGTCAGATACATCTATGATCGATGCGTCAGCTACTCGAACTAGACGAACTTCTTTTTTCAGGCGAGCTCCTAGGCATTCCGGGCATTGCTGCTCATGAAAAAATCCGCCATCTTTCTCCTGCGTACCAGCCTCCCCTTCCTTCTCCTTATACCGCCGCCACAAACCGGGTATAACACCTTCAAACTTCGTCCCTTGGATTGGCTTAATATTAGGGAAATGGCGTTTAAAAGCTTCACTCTCCACACCGTAGTAGAGCAAATCACGCTGAATCTCACCGTAATCCTTCAACGGTTGATCCGGGTCAAACACAAATCCAAAATGTTTTCCCGCCGCTACTAATATCCGCATCTGTATATCCCGATGAACGCCATTCAGAGAAGCTACTCCCCCCTCTTTCATGCTAAGCTCTGGATTAAATACCGCTGCTTCATTTATAGTCGCCACAGACCCAAGTCCACCACAAGCTTCACAAGCCCCTTCCGGCTTATTGAAGGAAAAATGTGACATGCCAAGTTTCTCAAGCTCAGCTCCGCAATGCGGACAGCCCATCGACTGACCTTCCATTTCCTCGTCTTCTTCTATTAGTAGCCCCCTCGCTTCAAAAGAAGGTGGTATGCTACCATTGCAAGAAGGGCAAATCCGCTCCCCTAATCTAGAAAAAATAAACCTGACAAAGGTATAGATGTCAGTTACAGTCCCTACTGTCGAGCGTGGATTACGATTCGTAACATGCTGTCCAACGCTAATGGATGGAGACAGTCCAACAATGGACTCGACCTTTGGTTTACTGATCGTATCTGAAGTCATGCCCATGGAATCTAAATACTGTCTTTGGCATTCCCGCTGAAGTGTATCCATAGCTAACGTCGATTTTCCTGATCCCGAAGGTCCCGTCAGAACAATAAGCTTATACTTAGGAATCGTGAGCGAGACATTCTTCAGATTGTTCTCTCGTGCACCTTTAATAACAATAGCTTCTTTCACAATGATTCCCCTCTCAATTAAAGCAATCACACATAGATATATCTCTTATCCATAACCATTTACGAATGCTGTCATACTACTTTTTTTGCAAAAGTATGCTTAATTCGATAGAATGTATTTGTAAAATAACACATTTTAAAATAACTTCATAATCAAATATCTTGATTAACGAGATATAAAGATTTTAAAAGGGGCGTTATCCTTTGTCAAGCCATGAACAAGCACAACCTACACCAGAGCAAGAACAATTTACCTTACTCATGCGGGGTCTAGGAACCCGAACGGTGGTATACCAGCAAAACGTAGCCGCCTCTCTTGGGTTATACAATAATGATTTTTTGTCTGTGGATATCCTGCGTGAAAAAGGCCCCATTACCGCTGGAGAGCTGTCCAAACTAACTGGACTTGCCACAGGTAGCGTTACTGCATTAATAGATCGTCTCGAAAAAAACGGATACGTTCGCAGACAAAATGACCCTAATGATCGCCGTAAAGTAATTATTGTCCCGTTGTATGAAAATAAAGAAGATGTCATTGACACGTACATGCCACTTCATACCGCTATGGTTAAATTGGCTGCTTCCTATACGGATGAAGAACTGGCCCTCATTTCACAATTTTTAGGCAAAGCAAGCACCGTTCTAGACGAGCAGATTGATCATCTCAGTTCCCCAACACGTAGTAAGTCTTCTTCTTGACTCAAATGCTAAAAACAACAAACCCCGCTTATTGCATATAACATGCATAAAGCGGGGTTTGTTGTTCATGTTCCGAATTTACGGACTGGAAGGACTGTATAGCGATCAAGCACTTATGAGCGTAGGCTTAAAACATCATTTAAAAGACGATGATCAAAGCAAGATTGTTCGGATACAGAAAGTCTGCTAACAGGAAGAGACCCTTGCGAGTGATCTTATGAACCCCTTCCATCACTTCATTATCTCACGCGATACTGCTCAAACAGCGCTGGTATAATCTCCGTTGATGCACCCGACATTTGAGGTAGTATGTAGTGCCCATTAACTACAGTAGCCGGCTCCACAAAAATATGGCGGATCCAAGGAATGTATTCCAGCATGATCGCACCTGGTGTTGCTGCAACCAAATGCTGATGAATTTGCCCCATATCACCAACATGCGGACAAATCGGAATATCGTATGAAGCGGCTAAACCTGCAACCTGTTGCCATTCCGTAATCCCACCAACACGTGTTACATCTACTTGGCAATATTCGAGTGCCCCTTGATGGATATAATCCCGGAATGCATATTTCGTATAGACATGTTCACCTAACGCAATAGGTACATTTAATGCATCGGCCAGCTTCTTATGTCCCATGATGTCATCTGGATTTAAGGGTTCTTCTAACCAGAACAAATCAAACTCCTCTAACTTCTTCCCCCATGTCATCGCTGTATTGATATTCCACTGTTGGTTCACATCGATCATGAAGATGGTTTGATCTCCTATCGCCTTACGAACAGCTTTGCAACGATCATAGTCCTCATGTGAATCTGCTTTACCCACTTTAATTTTGACTCCAGTGAAGCCCTGCTCTACAATTTCAGTAACGTCCTTAATCAAACGTTCTTTGGACCAGTTCAACCAGCCGCCGTTTGTATTATAAGCTTTTATTTGTTTGGATTTATGTCCTCCAAGATACTGCCACAAAGGTTTATTGGAAGCCTTCGCCATAATATCCCAAAGTGCAATATCTACTGCTGCCAACGCCATATGAGTAACTCCCGCTCTACCAATCCAATGCATTTTTCCAAAACGCAGCTCATCCCAAATCTCTTTCACCATAAACGGATCTTTGCCAATTAATAAAGGAGCGTAATAACGATCAATCGTATCAACGATCATATCATCACCATGTGCACAAGTTCCTGTATACCCATACCCCACAAAACCCTCATCTGTAAAAATCCGAACGCCTGCAAGTCCCCAATGCGTAGCAACATTAATTGCATCCGTTATCGGTGGTGTAATCGGTACGTGTAAGACGAAGCTTTCTACGTTAGTAATTTTCATATTTTTCATCTCCCTAGCTTTAAATGAAATGAATACTCAATCCAAATGGAAAACCTCATCCATACTCGCCCACCATTCACCCTCTAATGCAGACTTCACAGGATACTGACAAGGATCTGTTAAGCTCCACCATTCTTGTGTACGAGGATCTTCAGCCATGATGGCCATATCAGCCGTATAGTCATCCCCTGTATATTCAAAATAACTGAACAAGTAGCCGTCTCTATAAAAAATGGAATAGTTCTTAATGTTGCATTTCCTTAATCTATCCAACACTTCTGGCCATACAGATGCATGTAACGCTTTGTATTCTTCCAGCTTCTCATCCTTGACATGAATAACACTCCCATATCGAGTCATTCCGCCCCTCCCTTTCCAATAACTCATTAATAACCTAAGGCTGCTCCACCATCAACAGGGAGCGCTACACCCGTAACAAATCCGGATAAATCACTCGCTAAATACAACACGGCTCTAGCTATCTCTTCCGTTGAAGCACATCTTCCCAATGGATGCATATCGATCAAATCTTGTACTGTAGTTGCCGGATTGGGCTGTTGACCGATCCACTCTTCTAATAAAGGCGTCATTACACCTGCTGGACATATGCAATTGACACGAACTCCATCGTTCGCATAATCCAACGCTAATGCTTTAGTCATTGCAATAATTGCGCCTTTTGAAGCCGAGTATACCGGATTTTGCTTTTGGCCTACCAATCCGCTTAATGAAGCCATATTCACGATGCAGCCACGGTTTTCTCTAATCGAAGGAATGCAGAATTTAATCATCAAATAGACACTCTTCAAATTGATATCCAAGGTACGAGTCCATTCTGTTTCAGAAATATCCTCCAAGCACTTCGGCAATACAACAGCTGCGTTATTGAATAGAATGTCAATCTTGCCAAACTTATTTAGGACCCATTCTACCAATTGTTTAACCTCTAGCTCCGATGAAACATCTGTTTTCACAGCATAAGCAACAGAATCCCCACAATGAACTGAATGAATATCCTCAACTACTCTTTTAGCTTCAGCTTCATTCCAGTCCGCAATGATCACCTTAGCACCCTCACTGGCAAATAATTTGGCAGTCGCTTCGCCAATCCCGGAGCCACCGCCTGTAACAATAACGACTTTCCCTTGTAATTGCATAGGCTACACTCCAGTTTCAATAAAATGTGATGTCTCCAATTGATAAAAGCGGATCGCATTATTGCCAAAAACATCGTCTAATTCTCGCTCTGTAAGCGCTTCAGGTAAATTGTTTAACAAAATGCTTACTGTTTGATCATAGCTTGCTGCAAGCAGGCACACTGGCCAGTCACTACCGAATATGACTCGGTTTAGTCCAAATGCATGTATGACGTGTTTTATATAAAAGTTAAAGTCAGATTCTACCCAGGTCGCCATATTTGCTTCGGTAACCATACCTGAAAGCTTGCAATACATTTGCGGATATTGCGCGACCTCCGTAACCCACTCTTGCCAAGGTGAGGATTCTTGCTGGGAAATTTGTGGCTTACCTATATGGTCAATGACCGCATGTAAATTTGGCACAAGCTTGAGCAATTTCAATACGGCTGGGAATTGTGCAGCATGGATCAATAAATCAACAGGGAATCCCATCGTCTCTAACCATTTTAAATGATGAATAACATGAGGACGTTGCAAATATTCATCAGCATCAATACTTTGAAGCATCAATCGGAGGCCAATAAAATGAGGATATTTATGCAAAAGTTCAAAGGTTTCCGCAAAATTGTCCTGCTCTAAATCCAACCAGCCCACAACACCAGCTATTGAATCATGGGTCTCGCATAAACTTAGTAGAAATTCAGTTTCTTCAACAGTAGCCGCTGCTTGAACAACAATAGTTTTCGTGATTCCATGTCGTAATAATGATTCTGTCAGGTCATCAGGCATAAAATCTCGATATAGTAATGGAACTTCTGGTGTAGGCCATCCGTAATCTCCTCGACTTAATTGCCAATAATGCTGATGCGCATCAATTCTCATGCTTTCACCTCACAAATTGAGTACATTGTCAGTCTTCCTTAACGAGCCGGTTCGTCAGCTTGCCGAGCTTCTCAATCTCAATCGTGACTATATCACCATCCTTCAGGTAAATCTGCTGATCTACCGGATAACCGAGGACGACGCCTTCTGGTGTTCCAGTCAGAATGATGTCTCCAGGAACAAGCGTCATATGTTGCGAAATATAACTTACGATCTCATCGCATTGGAAAATCATATCTGACGTATTGGAGTGCTGGCGGATTTCTCCGTTGACTGTACATTTAATCTCTAAATCATTCGGGTTTTCGATTTCATCCGCTGTAACTAGATAAGGTCCAAGAGGAGAGAATTTATCACATGACTTGCCTAACAGCCATTGCTGAGTCCTTAGCTGCAAGTCCCGTGCAGATAAATCATTTACGTTGCAATAACCAAATACGTGGTTAAGCGCGTCCTCTTTCGTAACGTACTTAGCTGATTTACCGATAACGATAACAAGCTCTGCTTCGTAATCAACTTTTTTCGTCACTCTTGGAAGGGGAATATCGTCGCCATGTCCCGTCAACGTGTTATTGAATTTATTGAACAATATCGGGAACTCAGGAATTGCTGCGTTCGTTTCCACCGCATGCTTGCGATAGTTAAGACCGACGCAGATGATTTTATTTGGATGAGTCACGCATGGACCGAGCGTCAACTTCGCTTCATCTAATAGGTATGAACAGTCTTCTCCAGCCATATCCAGTGCTTGAGTTGTGAATTGATCCAACCTCGAAGCCGCTGCCTCACCACCGTCAATGACTTCGTGAACGGTCATAGGTACGGAATATCCATGCTGTGTAGGCAAATCTATTAAAGCGCTTGCAACATCCAGTATCCCTTTTTCTGTTACGACCCCCAATTGGTAATCACCATTGTTAACGAATGTTAATAACTTCATTATTAATTCCCCTTCCTTTTATCGTTTTAATGCTATTCAGGCATTTTTCCCAAAAGTTGCGCCTCCATCAATATAGAGAGGAGAACCCATCATAAATTTTGATTCATCCGAAGCGAGAAATAAGGCGGCTTGGGCAACATCCTCAGGTAAGCCGAGCTCTTCACTAAGCTGACGCTTCTTAATTGACGCAATCGCAGTTTCCGGATTATCGTAAGAGGTTTTTAAGTAATTCTCAACGAACGGTGTTAGGATTGTACCTGGTAAAAGGGCATTTACACGAATATTGTATGCTGCGTAATCTACTTGCATGGATTTCGTCAGGGCCAATACCGCTCCTTTGGTAGCTGAATAAGAAGCTCTTCTGGCGAGCCCGATTTCTGCGACGCAAGAGGACATATTAATGATGTTGCCAGATTTTCGTTTCATCATATGAGGAAGCACATATTTGGAGGGCAAATATACCCCCCGAATATTAACCTGAATTACCCGTTCCCATGCATCCGGTTCAACTTCATGCAAAGCGCCTACTCCGCTAATCCCTGCATTGTTAAAAAGCACATCTATATGACCATATTGTTCAATGATTTGATCTACCATCTGCTCTACAGATTCAGCATGGGTCACATCCGCATGGATGAAATGACCTTTTCCTCCATCTGCATGAATATCCTTCAAAGTCTCTGTACCTCTAGCTTCATCTAAATCGTTCACAATTACAGTTGCACCTTCACGAGCAAACAGCAATGCCGTGCTTCTCCCGATCCCTGAACCTGATCCCGTAATTAAGATGACTTTATTGGCTAATCTCATTAATGATTGCCTCCTTGGTATAGCGATAACCGATTCGCCAAATGACGAATTTCAGCCTCCGCAACATCCTTCTTTTTCTCCCAGATATGCTGCTGCATGGTACAGCTCACTGCTGCGATAGCCTCACCTGATTTAGATAGGATCGGGGCTGAAACACAGCTGAACCCAACGATAACTTCCTGCTCATCGAAAGCAATCCCCTCATCACGGATGATTCGCAGTTGCTTAACCAGATCCGCCTTCGTTTTCAATGAATACTCTGTAGCGCTCGTTAATTCTTGAATCGGGTACAATGAATCCAGATCTTTATCATCAATGAACGACAGGAGCAATTTTCCAAGTGCAGTCACATGAGCAGGGAACTTCATACCGGGGCCGGATGCTAGCCTGACCATAGTCGGCGCTTCCTCCTTAGCTAGATACAACACTTCATTACCTTCAAGTCTGGCCAACTGAACTGTCTCTTGCAGTCGATCTCTTGTGGCGGTAGCTTCTCGGTGAAATGATGAGATTAAGTCCTGACCTTGCAAGTAGGAATCTCCCCACCTTCCCGCAGCGGAGCCAACGGCATAAGTATCGTTAGTATCTCTATTCACCCAATCAAGTACTTCCATAGTCTGCAAAATAGAATACATAGAACTCTTATGGATACCAAGCTGATTGGATAAATCAATTAATCGATGCTTATAGGGTTCCTCTGATACAAGGCGTAGAATCCCGTCTGCTTTCTCCAAAGCAGGCACCCAATATTTTTTGTCCATGTGAGCACCTCTTTCAAACATTATACAAAACCAAGTTTTCTATACAAACTAATTTTAATTTTATTAGTTATATTTGGCAATCTTTTTTTCAAAAAAAAGACGATAGCTCCTAAGCTGATACCTAGGTTAACTATCGTCTTTATATTCATATTATCTCCGAATACCAATCGTTACAATTTCGCATGGACCGATCTGTAAGGCCGAACTACCTTTCTCTTCGCTAGAGAGTGGGTGGCTCTCCTCTTCCAGGATCGACGTCTTATAGAAATACTGCTGCGGTATCGTTGAACGGATGGTCAGGTCGGTACTCTGCTGACTCATGTTGTACCAGCGAAGCAGTAGGTCTCCAGTCTGCTCGTTCATTTTTAGAGAGGAAAATGCGAGCTCCTGACTCTCCCATTCGAATGGAGTATACACCGGAGCAATCGCTCCTTCATGTACATCAGTCTGACATACGACCCAAGGAATTTGGAATTGATAAGCTTCAGCAAAAGCACCTGAGGTTATACCATCTCCTGTGTGTGGGATGAGCTCCATACGTACAACGTGCTCTCCGAGACATTGCGCTTCTGGAGTTGGGAACAAACCCCAGTCTCCCAATTCACCCACGCTACGGAGTAGTGTAATCGCAATGGTGTTACGACCATCTCTTAACACTTCATATTCATTTAATCCAAAGTTAGCGACGGTTAGACCGGCTGTTTCATTACTGATATCAACAAAGGCCTGCTGATGCTGCGTGTTACTCGGATTCATCCATTCTGTAGCTGGCTCAATATTCCGCTCCGCAACCTCAAACATCGAATCCACATGATGTGTGGCGGTGTTCAAATCTGTCGGAAATAGCGCACGAATCCGGTGATCTTTGGCTTTATTGTCTATCGTCGTTTCGATATGCAGCCCCTTCCCGCCCCGCTCCAAGCTAATTACGGTACGAAGTTTAAGAATGACTGTGTCACTACTGCGCTGCGCTTTCCGCTCCGGGTAGTACACAAGGGCACGCTGTTCCTCGTCCAGCTTATTATCTGCTGAGGCTGGAATCTCCCAGTCATGCTTAATTTCCACAGATGCTCGATAAGGTGTATTTTCCAGAACGCAAATATTCGCCTGTAGTCCCTTGGTCGTTAAAGCTTGTTCACCCTCTGGCTGTTTATACATGTATTCATTCCCGATATCACCTGTGTTCTCATACACACCAAGATCCCGGTAGGTCATGCCACTGGCTTTGTCACTTAGCGTAAATGAACCATTATCATGGATCACTACTTTGATGGTCTCATTCTCCAACACCCGATCCCCTTGAAGCAAAGATTCAGGAGCTATAGGCAACCCTGCGTTAGCACGACGAACCCACGCATATGCACGAAGACCCAGCGCCGGAACTTGCACAGCTTCAAAGGTAAGTCTTACTCGGCGGCACATATAGGGCTGGCGGAATTTATCGTCAGGCAAATCATAACCAAACTGAAGACCCAAATCCTCCATCTGGCATGTAATGGCATTCCCTTGATCGTCTACTAATTCACGACCGTTTAAGTCAATATCTTTCATACGGCTGGCCGTTTCTTCTAGAGAGAAACCCTCTCGCAAATATAGACGTGCCGCATCAATTTCTATGCTCACTGTACCCGTGCGTCTCCACCCTGTCATATTCATGACTACTAACGGAAGCACTTCTTCACCATATGCTGCAAAACCGGACGTATCCACAGCTTCAGCGATCATGCGCTTACTATCATCAACAATGGTCTCTGCTACATGACGGCTTTTATCAAACCGGGTTACCATTTCGCGATGTACCTCATCCACGCTGCAGCCACAAATGCTGTCGTGAGGGTGATTCTGCATTAGCGTCTTCCAGGCGTAGGTGAACAGATGATGAGGGTAATCTTTGCCCAATACATGTGCGAATGAAGCGAGTGGCTCGGCCACCTTTTCAAGCAAGACTTGCCCTTCCTGATTCATCTGTTTCAAATAGACACGAGCAGATGCGGTATTCACTAACGTCCCCCATCCGTCAGTGTGCTGGCTCCGCAGTTCGCCCTTTACGGTCGACAAATTGTTGTGATCCATTACATCCTCTACAGCTTTAAGGTAATCAGGGAAGTTGGAATGGATAAACTCCATATCTGGATATAGCCGCTTCGCAGTTTCAATAGCCTCCGGCAAATCCAGTTGAGCCGGTTGATGATCGCAGCCGTTCATGAATAATAACTCGCCTGTAGAGGCAAATTTCCGAGCATCTGCTAACTTCTTCTCCCAGAACTCTTTTGCCTCTGTTTCATTCACTGGCACTTCGTTTCCGTTCGAATACCAATTCGCAAATAGAATTCCAAGCACTTTCGATCCATCCGGACCTTCCCATATCAGCTCGGAGAACGAAGATTCATATCCACCGTCCGATACTGTATTGTTGAATCCAGTCGGCTTTACACCTCTTCCAAAAAAGGCATTATTGATGCCTGATTGCTTCATTAATTGTGGAGTCTGACCCACTAGACCAAAGGTGTCCGGAAAATAACCGATCTTAGAAGGTTCACCGTAACGCTTCGAATCCTGATGACCAATCTGCATATTACGTACATTTGCCTCTCCGCTGGTAAGGAAAGCATCTTGCAGAATATACCAAGGTCCAATCAGAAGACGACCCTCCGTAATATGTTTTTGTAGACGATCTTGATTCTCGGGACGAACTTGAAGATAATCTTCCAGAATGATTGTCTGTCCGTCAAGATAAAAACTCTTAAATTCACCATCCTCATCCAATCGATCCAGCAATTCATCGACCAGTTTAATAAGGCGTACATGATGCTTTTCATATGGAAGATACCATTCCCGGTCCCAGTGAGTATGAGAAATAATATGGGCAGTCTGAGGTTTAATAGATTTATCTGAACGTTCCAATGTAAAGACCTCCTTATATGCAATACGTACTCTCTACTAAGATGCTTAATGTAGTAGATGTGGATAAGTTATATGGATTTCGACTTCCTGCTGGCGATACACGCCAAGAAGATCACCTTTATAGTCCGTAGCAAACAGGACTGAACGTTCCTGTTCCAACAAGAACGCGTAGGTTCGGCCAGTGGCTGAATCCTTCACCTCGATTTTCGCATCCTGAGCATATTCCGATACGAAGGTGAAGAGAGCCCCCGTAGCAAAGCTCAATTTTCGTCCGTAGATACCTACTAAGTCCCCTCCGCTAATCCACTCCAAGTCACACTCCACATGAGCAGCATGGAGCGCGTAGCGATACAGTGCAGAAGTAGTATCACTTCGGTCGCTCAATTCAACAGGCAGTGGACTCCATAGGAGTCGACCCTTGCCAAGCGGGATGTTTATGACTGAGTCTATAGTAGAGCTTCCGCTTCCGCCGGATTCGTGAATCATCGTTTCCTTCGATACCTCAGCAATCCTTCGGTGACCGAAGGAGACGGGGAGTTGTTGGCCTTGAAGGCTAAGCACTTCTTCACGGCGTACATTACGCAATTCACGCTTGCCAAGAATATCACTTAAGCGCTCTGAAGAACGCCAGTAAGCATCAATGTCGAGCGGGCCTGTAGCAAGCAATACCGCACCTGTCTCTTCAACGATGTGTAACAACCTTTCCATCGCCGCATCATCGAAGTTATGCGCGCTTGGCAGTATAATAAGCTTCACAGGATGGTTCTCCAAATCTTCTAGGTGGTATTCAGAAGCCCCTCTAAAAGGCATCTTTAGATCATATGAAAGAATGCGGGTAAGCTCTGTTGTAGCAGCGAAAGCCAGCTTCCGGTTAGAGAAATCATTCGAATACGGAAACACCACAGCGATCTCTTCCAGTTTCCGATCTCCAAATACGTCACGAATGCCTTCTATAAATTTCCCGAAGTCATAAGAGACATCCGCCTCTGGCTTTTCGGTTCCATCTGCTCTCAATGCTCCGATATGGGACTCATTCGCATTATCCATATAGAAGTTCGTATTCCAAATCCAGTGTATGGCCCCCGCACCAGCAGTTCCAAACGCATAGGCATATTTGCGTTCGAGTAGATTTCGCAGCTCTAGCTCCGAACGTTTGGCTCGTCCATCAGGAGTTTCTACATACATGACGCCAGTCTCTTGAATTAGGTTTGGCTTATTAGGCGTCTTGGCAAAGATGCCATCCCACACCAGATAATCATTAAACCACCAGGAATGTACATTGGTGTAATCCACCGTCTCCTCGTAGAAGAACGGTGAAGGTCGCTGAGCCCCTAGCCCTTCATCCTGCCCAACCGTAACCATCTGATCTGGACATTGCTCCTTAATGGTGTCATATAACTGCCTCACCCACCGGTTATGCATATCCATGGAGAACAAGCAATAATCAAGCCAACGCGTCCCTCTTTTAGCACTGTGCATATCCTGAACATCGAAGTTCATCTCTTTCGCTTCTGGCAGCCCTGCCGATGCAAAGTCCGGAAGCTGTGCGGGTGTCATATTCCAACGTTCCTGTAGTACTTCGATTTCCCCATGTCTATGTCGAAGCCATTCTATGAAAGCTTGTTGCTCGAAGCGATCATGACATGAACTCGGACCATCCGAGAAAATACGTGCCGGATCAAACATCGACGGTTCATTAATAAGATCCCAATCTACATTCGAAGACGCTTTATGACGAGATACAATAGAACGAATGAAACGCTTCTGAGCCTCAACACTTTGTGGGTCCAAATAAGGATTTACCCCACCCCACGTTTCCGGTGTGAAGGAGAAGAACGTGAAAGTCACCTGAAGATCATGCTTCTTCGCCGTCATGATAAAGGCATCAATCGCTCGCAGTACCTCTTCTGAAACATGACCATCGTCTTGCATCACATTACGATAAGCAGTCCAGATTCCTGTTCGGATCCAGTTAATCGCTGCCTTCCGCATTTGACCCATATCGCGATCCCATACCCCAACGTTCGGCAGAAATAGAAATTTTCGTGCCACATCACTCGTCATATAAGTCATTCCCACAACAGGTAGCGGACGCCCATCTTTTATGAAATAATCTCTTCCACTCGTTACCGGTTCACCTGCTGCCAGAAGTTCAGGGGCATGCCCCCAGAACCCTTGACGTAGAATGCGGACCTCACCATCACTGGCTTCCGCTTCGCAGACCACTTGGAACAGACCACTCCTAATTTCCAGAGGAATAGGCACCCGAACGATGTTAAGCTCAGCATTAGCCTTCATCTCTAAACAATGGGACCAATGTAAGGAGGGATCGGATTCATGCTCAACATGCATTGTAAACTTCCATTTGTCTTCATTTCGCAAAGAAGGTTTTACCCGCTCAAGCTGCTGAATCTGAAGTGTCAGAGAAGCCCGTTCTCCTGACTCATATGAAGCGTAATTTGGCTTAACCCACATTTCCGTTACACCCTTACTACAGAAACGAACCCACTCAGACATCGCGGACAGCCCTTTTTCCTTCCATAAAGAAGCCGTTGCAGCCGTATTTACGAACAGCCAGCGTGAGCCTGCAAATAAACCAATCGTATTCTCCCAAAGAACTACTGGAGCAGCAGTTTCCCGCCCCTCATGCGTAATTCCCTTCAAAAGCGGGTAAATCCGTGTGCTCATCGGACCTGCTGACCCCATTTGATGGGGTAAATCACTCGTCTTCGTCGTATGTGGCACAAGGTTCCATGTCTCTTCACTCGCTATAAAAAGAGCTTCTTGCCCCTTAAGCAGAGGAATGACATCTGATGCAAGCAAGGACTGGTTGCGAGAACAATCAACACGCAGTACCTCATGAATAGACAGCTCTTGATGATAAGAGGTCTGTTCCACTTCCACATGCCATTGTTCATTTTTCCAGCGAACGGGTTGTTTGAAGGGGGCACCTCCAATGCTGATCAGTCCACCACCTCTTTGCAAATATCCAAGAATGTCTATCCATGCCGCTTTTGGGAAATAGGGTGCATGCAGATTAATGAAACATCCACCTTCGATTTCCTTAAGCGTTGCCGAAAGCTGATTCGCATTCACGATCGTACCGAACTCACGCATGGATTTAATCGCGTCACTAGGAATCGAATTGGAAATTGGGAAATCAGAATCATAGAATATGATTACAGGTCTGCTCATAGTAGTCCTTCCTTCATCGATTTATAGACTAGTTGGGAGAACAGACTATTGGACCAGGCAAACCATTTTCTAGTGAACATATTCGGGTCATCGACATGAAATCCTTCATGCATAAAACCAGTCCCCGCATCCGTTGACTCTAGCATCGCAAGCATGTCCAGCTTCTCTTCCTTCGTGGAAGCCGTCAAACCTTGCATAGACAATGCCATATGCCAGATATAATCTTTCGGAGTATGTGGACTGCCAATCCCTTTCGCTGCTGTTCCTTCGAAGTAAAAAGGATTCTCCTTGCTCAGCGCAAATCGGCGTGTATTCTGATAAATCTCATCATCTGCTGTAACATAGCCTAGATAAGGAATCGACATGAGTCCCGGTGTTCCCGCATCATCCATCAAGCAGTAGTTGCCGTAGCCGTCGGTCTCATAGGCGTATATTGGGCCAAATTTCGGATGACGATAAATACCATACAGCTTGATTCCATGATCAATGTCCGCTTCTAATGCTTTAAGCTCTTTTAGAAATTCAAGATCACGGAATACCCATTCTGCGAATTCCTGCATATGACGTAATGCAACAACGGCGAACATATTCCCTGGGATATTGTAATGGAAGTCGCAAGCATCATCGCTTGATCGGAACCCGGACCAGACCATCCCCGTGTAATTTACAGGCATACCAAGACCGTTGCTGCGTAACGTATCTTCAGGTATTCCATTATTACGCATAAAGCGGTAAGGAGATAATTCAGCATGGCGTTGCTCTGTTCTAAATAAATTGTATATTTTGACCATTGCTGCCTTAAATCCGGCGTCGAATATATCAGTTTTCCCCGTTTCTTTCCAATAGGCATAAGCCAGACGCATAGAAAAACAGAGAGAATCGATCTCGAATTTACGTTCCCACACCCAAGGGGACATTTCCGTAATATCGCTAGTGCTCCAATGCCAGTCATTCGCTGTTTCGTTAAACGCATTGGCATACGGATCAATATGTATATACTGAATATGTCGTTTAATTAAACCGCTAATGATACGTTGAAGATCCGGATCATTCTTCGCAAATGGCACATAGTGCATAACCTGCTCCACAGAATCTCGCAACCAGGAAGCTGGGATATCACCAGTAATGATGAATGTTGTTCCATCATCCATGAGCTTAGTCGTAGTCTCAAGTGTATTCGGAAAGCAGTTCTTGAAAAGCTGCAATAGTTTAGGCCGATGAGCTAACTTCTCCTCTGCTTCGTTCAATACTTCTTGAATCGCTTGTGGAAGCGGAAGCTTCGGCATTGAGATGGTTGGCAGTCTGAATTGTTCCATATTTCCACTCCTCTTGATAAAAATGAGTATAGATAGAGAGACGGGCAGCATGGCTGCCCGTCTCCACTAATCCTATTTGCGTTACCTTTAGATTAATCGTAGGCGTTTTGTTACGTTCAAAGCTTATTTCTTTGTCTGGTTCCACTCATCAAGCTGCTTTTGAACTTCAGCAATGACTTTATCCAGTCCAGCTTCTTTAAATTTCTTGGTTGCTTTTGGCAGATATGTTTTAGGATCAACAGAACCTGTGTATAGCGCTGGCATAAATTCTTTAGTTACGTTGTTGATGGCCGCTACTTCTGTTTTTACAGGTGTAGGATCAAATGCAAAACCGAAGGTAGGGGCTTCTTTTGATGAATCATTAAACTTCTTGAAAGCATCCCATTTATCAGCAGGGTCATCAGCATGCAGATAAGTCAGTAACATATTTCCAAGCGTGAAGCCTGGCATTGCATAGCTATCTTGCATAGCTGGCAGATCTTCAATGACATTCTCGGAAATTTTCTTATAATGAGTGCCTTCGATACCATAGTTGAGCAAATTGCGTAAGTACTTATCTGTATTCAAAAGATTCAAGAACATCATAGCCCGTTCAGGATCACCTGAGGTTACGGAAATAGCGTGCATCGAACCTGCAGCGGACTGTGTATACACATAAGGCTCATGCATAGGCGAAGTTACAATTTCATAACCTGCTGAACGAGACCAACCTTTTTCTGCATAAGGCTGTGTGATTTCGCGATCGGCAAACCATTTACCTGTCTTAATGTTATCAATACCTTCAAGTGTTGCAACGTCTGGGCGTAAGTAACCTGCTGTGTAAAGTCTGCGCATCGTATCTAACGATGTTGCAAGTTCAGGTGTCTCCAGAATATTAACAACCTTGCCATCTGTGGAATCCATATAGACCCCAATAGGTAACTCATCACCTAATACATAGTCAAATGGCATGAATGGTTTAAAGCCTTTAGGAACAGCTAGCGGTGTAATATCCGCAGGCTCATTCTCTTTAATCGTTTTAAGAAGTGGCTCTAGATCATCCAATGTACGAATGTTGGAAATGTCCATGTTATATTTATCTACATATTTCTTATTGAAGCGCCATACCCATTGCTGTCCAAGCTCCTTATTTACAGGAACACCATAGATCTCACCTTTAATCTTAGTTCCTTCTAAGAAACGTGGGTCCAAAACTTCTTTCGTTTCCTTTCCATACTTATCTAGCAGATCGTTCAGACCCAAGAAGGTACCGTTAGCTGCATTACGGCGGAAATCATTTGTCCAAGAAGAGGTAAAGGCAATGTCATAAGGCTCACCAGAAGCGGTAATGACTTGCATCTTCTTATCGTAATCACCCCAATCGAACATCGTAATGTTCAACGTCGCATTAATTTTTTCTTGGGTATATTTATTAACTTCTTTTAATACAAGATCCAAATCCTTTTGAGGTCCACCAATTAAATACATCTTCAGCTCATATGGCTTTAATTCCGATGTACTCCCTGCTGAATTCCCTGCTGCCGCTGAATTGTTTGTTTCTTTAGCAGCATTTGTATTATTATTCGAACCACATCCAGCAAGAAGGCCAGAGAAAAGCATTGTTCCAGCAAGAGCGAGCGTTAAACTTTTTTTCACTTTCATTTCTATTTTCCCCCTTTAGTTTAATTAACTCTTTATTTATATCGACTCCTGTTCTAGCGATTCGAATAAATACATCTTAGTAGTGTTACTCTTTTAAAGAGCCAACAGTTAAGCCTTTTACAAAATACTTTTGGAAGAAGGGATACGCTAGTGCTATAGGCAAGGTCGCCAGTACAACCATCGCCATACGAACGGTTTCTGTCGGCAATGTCGCAGCAATCTCAAAGCTTGATCCCATCTGCATGCTGTTCTGGATAACAAACTCCATATTATTCTGAATTCGCATCAGCATCGCTTGGAGCGGTACAAGACTCGCATCATCTATATACAGCAGCGCATTAAACCAATCATTCCAATAGCCCAGCGTACAGAACAATCCAATCGTTGCAATCCCCGGTAATGAGATCGGAAGTACAATTTGCAGGAATGTCCGAAACTCCCCTGAACCGTCGATTTTGGCTGCCTCAATGAGTGCATCAGGCACTGAAGTCTGGAAGAAGGTCCGCATCACTAGGATGAAAAAGGCATTCATCGCTATTGGCAATATTAAAGCCCATATCGTGTTGTACAAATGTAAAAACTGTGTGGCCACAATATAGTTTGGAACCATTCCGCCTGAGAATAACATCGTGAAGAAGGCGAAGAAGCTGAAAAAATTACGATAGCGAAATGATCTTCGAGAAAGAACATAGGCGTAAGTTGTAATTAGAAATAAGCTAATGAGCGTACCTAGTACAGTAACAAGTAAGGTAACTCCAAAGGAACGAAATAACTGATCACCTGTGTTAAAAATAAACTGATACGCCGCCATACTAAATTTTTCTGGAATTAAGCTAAATCCATTTAAAGCGAGTACTTTCTCATCTGTAAAAGAAATGGCTATGACAAACAAGAACGGAAACACACAGGTAAAGGCGAAAACTCCAATCACAATATTGAGTACCACATTCCAAAAAGGAGTAATGGCGTTGTTGTCGACTTCTTTCGGCTTACGTTTGAATACTTCCATAACGTCAATTGACTCCTTTCTAGAATATCGCGTTTTCTTTGCTGATCTTTTTCACAATAGAATTCGTTACAATTACCATGATAAATCCAACGATCGATTGATATAGACCCGCTGCTGTACTCATCCCTAGGTTTCCTGTCGTACTCATGCTTCGATAGATATAAGTATCGATAACATTCGTTACGGAGTATAGAACACCGGAATCCCGAGGTATTTGATAGAATAGACCGAAATCAGATCTAAAAATACCACCAATCGCTAGAATAGTTAGCGTTACCATTAAAGGTTTAAGCAAAGGAAGTGTAATAAACTTAATTTGCTGCCATTTGCTGGCCCCATCAATCATTGCCGCTTCATAGTAGGACTTGTCGATACCCGCTATAGCCGCTAAGTAAACAACACTTGAATAACCAATTGATTTCCAAATTCCCATGAAAATTAGGATATATGGCCAAAAGCGAGTATCACCATACCAGGAAACAGGATCGCCTCCGAAGTAAACAATCACTTGATTCAAGATCCCTTTATCTACACTTAGGAAGCTGAATGTAAAGAAACTAATAATAACCCAAGAAAGAAAATAAGGCATAAACATCGCCGTTTGATAAACTTTGGCCATCCGTTTGTTCACAAGTTCGTTCAAGGTGATTGCAATGCCCACCGCAAGAACTAAACCGAGAGAGATCAACGCCACGTTATACAGTATCGTATTTCTTGTAATAATATAGGCGTCCTCTGTCGAGAACAAAAAGTTGAAATTTTCAAGGCCAACCCACTTACTATTTAAAACGCTTGCAAAGAATCCGTCCCGATGAATCTTGAAATCCTTAAATGCAATAATGGTTCCGAACATCGGTAAGTAACAAAAGATTAGGAACCATATTGTCCCTGGTAATACCATAAACCACAGTACTTTATCCTTATTTAAGCTTTTGAAAAATGCAGACACTATTCCACATCCCCCTTCTCTATCCCCAAACAATCCCCGTAATACCCTTTCGATCTTATTTCCTTGCCCCTTTAACTATCTTTAATTCTGCGCTATAAAAGCGGTTTCATAAAGTTGAAAAACTCCAGAATGATATGTAAAAATTAAAGATCGCAAGAAAAAATGACCTCCGTGAGGCTTGAAATCCCTTAAGATTTGAACAAAAAAAAGGAAACATTCTCGTGACCAACGTTCGTGAACCCTCCACTTGAACGTGATACCCGGGAACATTTCCTAAATCCTACGCCTTTTCTTTTTTATACATATTTCGAAGTTCTGTTGGAGATATGCCTGCTGATTTTTTGAACTGGCGATAAAAATACGCTGGATCTAGATACCCTACTTCAGCTGCTATTTCATTGGTTAATAACGTAGTTTGAAGCAGCAGTTGTCTTGCTTTTTCAATTCGGAATTGGTTCACATAATCAGAGAAGCTTCGCCCCATCTCCTTCTGAAATAGCTGTCCCAAGTAAGTAGGATGCATATTCATTCGCTGACTGAGCGTCTTCAGAGATAGTTCTTCTCTATAATGTTTGCTCACTTGATCCACCATATATCTCATATTCGGACTGAGCTCATCACTCACTAGCGATAATTGGTCCAGCGTTTCATTCACACTTTCCTGCACATGATGAAGCAACTGCTCAATGGTATGGATGCGTAGCAAAGGATTAAACACAGCACTGAAATTACAGTTTTTCTCCATATTCTTAGCGATCAACATTAATTCAATCGCCACGTTGTAATTATCAATGCGTGTAATCACGCCACATCCGAACAGCTTTTGGAATGTTTCTGCGATAAATTGATTTGCCGCCTCACGCTCTCCAGATAATAATAGTTTAGTAAATGCTTCATAATCAATTTCGAGCTTTTCCTCATGTAACACCATCTTCGACAGTTGGTCCACATCTATAATCGGGTAGCCCGGCAGCATCAGATGATCCACATATAAACTTTTCGCTTTTTTATAACTTTGTGGTACTTCTTGAAAAGTATATTCCTTACTTCCTATCGTAATCCAGACAGACTTTCCTAATTCATGCATAATCTCACATTGCACTTGTTGCAGCATGCAATACATTTCTTCTTTGTTCTCATCTTCAGCCGACTCCGCAACAATAAGAACAAGATCACCTTCCATATCTATAAATACAATAACTGTTCCGCGCTCTGCTACGGACTGCACAGCGATACGATAACATTCTTCCATAAGTTGATTAGGGTGCAGTTGACCCTCATCCTCCTCATGTTCCGTAATAAGCCGAATCGCAGCCACCGTAAAACATGAACAGTCCAGAGAAATATTTAAGACTTTAGAACGATGCAATAGCTCCTGTCGATCTATATTTCCAGTGACCCAACGATTTAGTATATTGTTACGTAAAACTTGCTGATCCTCCTTCGCATGAAATTGTTCAACATCCTCTTGATTGAGGACCTCAACAATTTGCTCAATGGTCGATTCCAATTCTTTTATGTTAATGGGTTTAAGAATATAATTCTCAATGCCTAGACTCATTCCAGCTTTTAAATACTCAAATTGTTCATAGCCGCTTAAGATAATAAATCTCATTTTTGAATCAAAAGACTTAATTTGTTGAATGAGTTCAAGTCCCGTTAGCTTCGGCATCGTAATATCTGTAATTAATATGTCAATGGCTTCGTTATGGCTATGCAAAAATTCTAAAGCTTCTTCCCCATTACTCGCTTGCCCTGCGATTCTTAGTCCATAATCTTCCCATTCGATCACTGAACGTAATCCTTCGAGAATAAGAGGTTCATCATCCACAATAAGTATGTTGTGCATTATTTAATACTCTCCCTTACCACTGGTATATTCATGATGACTGTTGTTCCTACACCGATCTCACTAGCAATCGATAATCCATATTCAATCCCATAATAAAGCTTAATTCGCTCATTCACATTACATAGTCCAAGCGAGGAAGGTGGTGCATCCATTCGCATACTGACTTGAAGTGTTTTTTGAAGTTCCGTTAGCTTGCTGGGAATAATCCCATTTCCGTTATCTCTAATAGCAATTTGAATGCTACCGTCTGATTCAGTTACTTCAATGCGGATTAAGTTATCGGAGCGTTCGGGCCTGAATCCGTGAACAATATAATTTTCAATGACCGGCTGAATCAGCAGTTTAACGATAGAACAATTCATAGCCACTGGACTTATTCGCGACTCGATTTGAAGCTTATCTTTATGCCTAATTTGAAACAGCTCAAGATATAGATTGCAATATTCAATCTCATCAGCGATGGTAACAACCATACTTTTCTTAATCATCGTTCGGAATAACGTAGATAAAATGTAAATCATCTGACCTACATCCTTCGCACCTTGCGAAATAGCCCGCATCCTTATAGCTTCAAGCGTATTATATAAAAAATGCGGATTAATCTGCGATTGAAGAGCAACGAGTTCTGCATTTTTTTGCGTAATTTCTGAAATGTAAACTTTATTAATATACAGCTCTAGTCTTTCACACATATAGTTAAAATTGTTGGCAATAAGCTGCAATTCATCCTCCCGGTTAAGATGAATGCGCGTGCTTAAGTCGCCTTCCTGTAAGCGCTTCATAGATTTGACAATGATCTTCACTTTTTTAGAGAAACGTAAAATTATTCCGTATGTAATGGACATTGCCGCAACAATTAGTGCTGCCGTAATCCCGATAATCCAATTTCGTACTACCACCATTTCTTTATTGACCTGCGACTTCTGAATGATTCCTGCCACAATAAGACCTGAGCTATTCGTTGTATTTAAGTTAACTTTGGATAATCCATCCAGTGCAGTCCAGTTGTCTGAATAAAGACCAGCGATATGCGGATACTGCTGTCCCATATACCTTCCTAAGGAATCATATATGACGTCACCGCTTGGTGTTAGAACCAACACTTGACCATTATTCTCTGTACCTTTCGTACCAAGCCATTTTGAAATAAGTTCAGCATCAAAATCTATAATGAGCATACCGATCGTTTTCAATGAAATCGGATCTTTAAGCTCCCTAGTCATCGTATACAAATTGTTATTGTCTTCCCTTATTTCCTTAAGTAATAATTTTTTTTCATGCGAAACCCAACCATTCTTGGGTATGGGTGATTTTTGCTCCGAAATATCTATATCTCTTTTGTAGAGCTGTCGTGTATTATTTTTATATAAATAATAAAATTCTTTCTCAGTGCTGTATAAGATAACGTCAGAAATACCACTTTTCTGATTCAAATACGTTTTGAAGTAAGTATCGAATGTATGGGGTACGAAGCTCCCAATTTCAGCAAACTGATCTAAACGATATTTAAGATAATCTCCATAATCATGTTGCAAAAAGTAGGACAAATCCTCACTTACAGAAGCATCACTATAAATTTGCTGGATGGCCAATTGAATCCCTTCGTACTGCTGATTCATATATAAACTCACGTAATCCAGTACCTCTCGATTAGCATCAACATGTTGACGCGTGATCGTCTGTTCATAGTATTTATAAACGGTAATGGAAGAGGCAATAAGCGTAATAATGATGATGGATGAATATATAGCTAAAATTTTATTAAACAGTTTTTTTCGTAAATGATTTTGATAAAATTTCTTTATATTCAACAAATTCACCTTCCTTCAAAATCTAGCCTTTAGGATTAGAAGCTTAACACCACCTTTCTTTTTGTGCAATGGGAGCGCATTCATTTTTAGATGTAAATCTTTCCTCCTTGCAACCTTTTTCTTTATCATGAGTTTACATCTCGCTAAAAATCGTCTATAGTTGGTTTCTACCCCCCAAACAAACCTGTAATCACCCTATAAGTCTTATAATCCTCGTCCCCCATCAAGATAATGGAGGGCTATTACTCATGTTTCTAACCAAACGTAAACTCAACTCCCAACTAAACGAGATTTCCGAATATCGTTACCGGGATCGAATACACATTCCTTTTTTCAATTCTATGATTGACGAACAAGGTGAAATTGCAGCGGAACCACCCGTGGATGGAGAATGGTCTAAGCTACAAGTTGGCGATACCTGGAAAGGCCGTGATTTGTATTTATGGCTAACGACACAGATAGACGTACCCGCCTCTTGGGCAGGACGCAGGGTACTGGGTCGATTTGATTTTGGCGAGACAGGTGCCGGAAACAACTCCGGCTTTGAATCTTTATTCTTTTACAATGGTAAACCCTATCAAGGTGTAGATTCCAATCATACAGAAGTGTTCTTGCCGGATGAAACGGTAGGTACGCAGCTTCCACTTACCTTCCGTTTATGGTCGGGTCTAGAAGGTGGCGGTCCTAAAAAAGATCAAACACATGGCATTCGTATGGCAGAAATTTGTTGGCTGGACGATGCAACGGATGATTTCTACTTTACTGCACTTGCTGTAGTTGAGACGCTGAACGTACTCGATTCAAAAACACCAGAATATACACAGCTGCTAAGTACAGTAGATCGCTCGTTTCTTCTGATTGACTGGTCTCGTCCAGGTTCAGAGGTCTTCTACGCTTCGATCGAGGAAGCTCGTAATTATTTGCGTGATGAAATTAATAAAATGGAAAAGTCTTCGCCAGTTACTGTTACCTGTATTGGTCATACCCATATTGATGTTGCTTGGTTATGGCAATTGAAGCATACCCGTGAGAAATGTGCGCGTTCCTTCTCGACCGTACTCCGTCTGATGGAAATGTTCCCTGACTATACTTTTTTACAGACTCAACCTCAGCTCTATGAATACATCAAAAACGATTATCCAGAAATCTATGAGAAGATTCGTGAACGTGTAGCTGAAGGACGCTGGGAAGCTGGCGGTGGTATGTGGCTCGAGGCAGATTGCAACTTGACCTCAGGTGAGTCTCTTGTCCGTCAATTGCTATATGGTACTCGCTTCTTACGTAATGAATTTGGTGTTGAATGTGATTATTTATGGCTGCCGGACGTATTTGGCTATAGCTGGTCCTTGCCACAAATTCTAAAAAAATCAGGAATCAATACATTCATGACCACGAAAATTAGCTGGAATCAATACAACCGCATGCCACATGATACCTTCCAATGGCGCGGTATTGATGGCACTGAAGTATTAACACACTTCATTACAACACCAGAGCCTTGGTCTGAAGAAGATTCTTGGTTCTACACCTATAATGGCCGCATCATTCCTAAGACTGTAAAAGGAATTTGGGATACGTACCGGGATAAAGAAGTGAATCGCAATTTATTACTTTCTTACGGATATGGTGATGGCGGCGGCGGGGTTAACCGCGAAATGCTCGAGATGCGCCGCAGACTCAACGATCTCCCAGGACTACCGAAGATTGAAACAGGAACAGCAGGAGATTACTTCCGTAATCTGCAAGAAACCGTTGCTAATACAGATCGTTATGTCCATGTATGGGATGGTGAGCTTTACTTAGAATATCACCGTGGCACGTACACTAGCCAAGCCTACAATAAGCGGATGAACCGCAAGCTTGAACTGCTATACCGCGAGGCGGAATGGCTAAACGCACTGCAAAGTGTGGTGTCTGAAGATTGGTCGAACTATCGTCAGACCGATTTAGACGAGGGTTGGAGAATTATTTTGCGTAACCAATTCCATGATATTATTCCTGGTTCTTCAATTCGTGAAGTGTACGAAGACAGTACGATTGAATATGCTCAAGCCGAAGCCATTGGTCAATCTGTATGGGAACAATCTACGAAGGCACTAGTGAACGGAAGTGAAGCCGGTAAATATACCATCTGGAACAATGCTTCTTGGGAATTAACTGAGCTCGTAGAAATTACTATAGAGCCTGGCATGGAAACAGGACATTGGATAAACACAGAAGGTAAACCATTACAAGCTCAGCGTGAAGGGGACCGTTGGATCATTGAAGTGTCCGACATTCCTTCTCTCGGATACACCACCATCTCCTTCGTGGCAGATGTGAATTCTGAGCCACTAAGCACTCCATTCAAGCTGAATGAATCAGGAATTTCAACGCCTCACCTTGAAATAGCATGGAACGAGCAAGGTCAATTGTCATCCATCTATGATAAACACGAACAGCGTCAAGTATTAGCTAATGGAAGTCACGGTAATGTGTTCCAAGTGTTTGAGGATAAACCATTAGCACATGAAGCTTGGGACATTGACATCTACTATCAGCAAAAAATGCGCGAAGTGATCGACTGCACTAGCATTGAAGTCATAGAAAATGGTTCATTGCGTTGTATTGTGCAATTCACATGGAGCTATATGGATTCCACGATTAAACAGCAAATGATCTTACACGCTGGGCATCGTCGTATCGACTTCGTGACGAACGTAGACTGGCATGAGAAAAAACAGCTAATGAAAGTAGCCTTCCCTGTTGCGATACGAGCTACCGAAGCCACTTATGATATCCAGTTCGGTAATGTTAAGCGTCCAACACACTGGAACACTAGCTGGGATTACGCTAGATTCGAGACTGTGGGTCATCAGTGGGCAGATTTATCAGATCGTGGTTATGGCGTTAGCTTGCTGAATGACTGCAAATATGGCTACGACATCAAGGATAATGTGATGCGTCTATCCCTAATCAAATCGGCAACACACCCTGACCCTGATGCGGATCAAGGCGAACATTCATTCACCTACTCTATCCTGCCTCATACTGGGGATTGGCTACAAGGTGATACCGTCCGTCAAGCCTGGTCCATCAACAATCCACTGCGGAGCACCATGGGGCAAGCTGAAGTAGAAACAAAGTCCATGATTCGTCTTTCTACGAATACGGTTATGGTATCTGCCCTTAAGAAATCTGAAGATGGTCAAAAATTAGTTGTACGTGTTCACGACTATTCCGGAAGCCGCCAGCAGATTGATATGACGAGCGACTTGAACATTATTTCGTGGCAAGAGTGTAATCTAATGGAACGTCCTGAAGGTGAGGTTCACACTGAACCTGTCATTACCTTTGTACTTGAACCTTACGAAATTAGAACATTTGAAATCGAAGTGTAGAATCTAATTAAATGAAGTAACATACAAAATCGGGGTGTCCCTGTAGCCATGTATAAAAGGCTGCGAGGACACCCCGTTTTTCGATTATGATTGTTTATTTTGAATTTAAGTATACACATTGCGCAATGAGTTAACGTAGCGTATACTCCAATTAAGGGAGAGATGTATATGAGAAGAATGGGGAAAATTACGCTATTCACATGCATTGGATTATTGAGCCTTGCTTTGATTGCTATTCTTGCGATTAGCGCTTTTGTGATCAAGAGACCGGCCACCGCCACCCCCGTAATCACGGAAGTGAAGCCTTATGAGTGGAATAAAGTCAAGCTGGACGGAAATGTCATTTCAAGTGATGGATCAGAGTATTTTATCTGGAATAAAAAGGGAGAGACTAATAACTGGATTATCTTTTTTTCCGGGGGAGGGGCCAGTTGGGATGCCCAAAGCGCCGCGCACCCAATCAAGCTAATGAACTTCATTAAAGGTGGAGATACGGGCAACTATTTCCAGAACATCCCCTTCTATATGCTGACATTGCTGAGAGGCATGATGGATACGGATAACCCTGCCAATCCTTTTCATGGATGGAATGTGGTCTACCTTCCCTATTCGACGGGTGATTTCCATATCGGTAACCGTACGGCTGAATATAAAAAAGAGGACGGCAGTACCTTTACAATGCGTTATAACGGCAGCAATAATGTGCGAAGCAGCCTTGATTGGATATATGCCAACGTGGAAAAGCCCGGCAAACTGCTAATTGCAGGTGAAAGTGCTGGTGGATTCGGGTCCGCCTTCTGGGCTCCGGAGATCGCCTCTCATTACAAAGACTCCGAGATCTTCCAATATTCAGACAGTTCCTTCCTGAAATCAGACAAGTGGCCAAATGTTGTGAATAAGGAATGGCAGGCAGACTTCGTTAAGAATTTTGGGTATACCCCTGAAGCGGATATCATTGGGGCAGCATTTAAAGCGAACGCTCATCTACTGCCTGCGAATACGGTAATATTGCAATCCTACTCGGTATTTGACGAGATTCTGATCCACTTTCAGAACAACATCAACGATTACAAGGGGCCCAGAGATCAACGCATTATTAATGAATGGTCACAGGAAATGCGGCAATCTGTATCATCTTTGGCTGCCACTTTACCTAATTATTATTACTATCTGACCGACTATGGGCTAAATGCTAAGACGGGTACAACCCCGCACACTTTTGCAACCAGAGAGACCTTCTTTCAGGCTGAACAAGATGGTGTGAAGCTTCTGAAATGGCTAGGTGATGCAGTCAACCATCAGAAACCCTATTCAGTGGGCAGCAAGTTCCTCATAACATCGAAACCAGCTCAGAAATAGCACAGAATTAGCGAAATACTCGCACAAGGCAGGAGAGAAAATTAATGAATTTGCGTGAAAAGCAGATGCAAATGACGAGGGAGATCATTAAGGATACAGCGCTCAGCTTGTTCTGTACTCAAGGTATTGAGCGCACGGATATGGCTCAAATTGCAGAACAAGCCGGGGTCTCCCGGCGCACTTTGTATCATCATTATAAGGACAAAGAAGAATTAGCCTCTCAAATCTATGTCCTTAACCTGGAGCGGATGTTTGGACAGCTGCTGTTTGATTTTGATTTTGAACAGCCGGTACAATCACTGGAGAACATTCTGGATAAATATTTGGCGCTAAGAGATCATCAGGAATCACTGATTTACTATGATGCCATTTTTGGAGTTTACTACAGCACGCTTTCTAAGAATCCTGCAGAACTGCCTGACTTTAAGAAGGCTATGGAAGGCTGGTATTCGCGACTTATACTGCTTGACACAATACCAGTAGCTCCGGAGGAAAAAAATAAGTGGTTGAACATTCTGCAGAAGTCCACCCACCTGTATTTCATGTATTTACAAAAAGCCGTTATTATTACGCATCAGCGGGGCGGTGTGGTCACGGAGGAAGACCGGGCAACAGACCGACAATTCAAGGATTTCATTATGCATGGCGTACGGTATTCCCGATGATTAAAAGAGTCTTTTCGTAATAGGTTTCATTTCGGTATAATATACCAATCGGTATTCGTACGGCTCTAGTTATATGGAAGGAGCAATGGCTGAAATGGACATTGGCAAATATGAGAATCTAGTTCCGAACGTTTTTTTGTTCGTCGACCGCAGATCCTTCCCGGATTGGGAGATAACGAGGAGCAAAATTGATTTCCATGACCTTACCTTCATTGTGGAAGGGAAATCAAACTATTTTATTAATGGGGAGAAATTTACGGTTGAAGCTGGTGATATGCTCTATGCACCTTCCGGAAGTATTCGGGAAGCGCAGACTTTTAAGGAGGCACCCATGCGTTCTTTTGCGTTTAATTTCTTCTGGGAAGGGGAGGACAATCATGTGCAGCTCCCTTTTGAGACCGTAACCAAAAACTGGAGAACTAAAGAGATCCTAGCGGACATCAAAGATTTCTCGCATGTATGGATGGGCAAACAGCCTTTTTATAAAATGAAGGCCAGAGCCATTTTTCAACTCATTGTGTATCGCCTGTTAAGCATAACCCACCATCAAGAGACACCTCTGATCGATCTGAGAATCCAAAAAGTAATGACCTATATTATGGATCATTATTCGGAGGAAGTTACGATCAAGGAACTAGCTGATTTGGTTGCCTTAAATCCTGTATATCTTGGCAAGCTGTTCAAGCAAAACACCGGTTCCACCTATAAGGAATTCATAAATAAAGTACGAGTGAACAATGCTGAGATGATTCTGTCCGCAGGTGGCTTCAATGTGTCCGAAGTAGCAGAGCACTGTGGTTATCAAGATGTCGCCTACTTCAGTAATGTTTTCAAAAATATCAAGGGTTATCCTCCGTCATTTGCCTTGAAATAACGGAGGACCCTGAACCATTCGGAGATTCAACCCTCAAATTAGATCTAACTATGAATTAGTACGTCCCTCTAGTATGAAAGCTCTCCTCCGGACCCAAATAGGAATAAGGCAGCTCCGCAGCGGACAACACAAGCTTTTGCAGGACCAGGCCTGCATCCAATCCGTAAAAGCGGAGGGTATGAATCCCCTTTGTTAACGCATGACTTGTGGTCACGGTATGAATATTATCCATAACCGCGCGGCACCACGGTTCATTATCATGATTGCCGCCCGCAAAATCCGTAGGTAAAGCATCAGTAATCACTGGCGTCTGTGCATCGAAGCCTACCGCATATTTTAATCCACTGAACTGTGACAGGTTGTTTGTCGGAGCAATATACGCGGTTAAGCTGTAATCTGCATTCTGCTGTACTAAAACCTGATATTCCAGATAAGGCGCATTCTCCAGCTGTTCAAAAGATACCGTATCCGGAAACATTTTAACCGAGGATAAATAACGCCCATAGTTAGCAATGGTCTTCCATTCCACCCCTGATTGTGCAACACGACTTGAGGTATGCTCCGCTTCAATGGACACTCTATTATGCGTCTCGATAAAGGTCATCGCTGGCACATCCTGAATGTCAGTCCAGTCCACAGCTACATTCACCTTAACGATGCCCCCGGCACCAGAGAGTGCAATTTCACCCGTCGATATCTCGTGAACCTTTTCCCAATCTACAGAAACCTGTAAGGTCTCCCCAGCCTTGATCCACCCCGATGTTTTCTCAAGCTTGATCCAAGCTGCACTGCTACTTGTCTGATATTCAAAGCCCGCTTCTCCACCGTTGCTGATAGTAATGCAATAGTTTTCTTTTTGCAGATTTGTAAATACAGGAAGCTTTGCCGTACCCGAAATATACGCTTCCTCCGTACCTTCCACATCAATAATCATTATAGAACCTTTGTCAGGAATCAAAGTGCTCACCTCTGGATATTTCCACCCCTCTGCATTCCAGTGAACATACCCGACATGAGGGGAACTCATCATTCCTTGCCATTTTCCTTCTGTAATTCCGCTATTATAAACCTGCTCCAGGTGTTTATCCCTATCGATGGCTTCATGAGTCAGGGTAGCGTAGGTATTGGCCAATACACTGCCTCGTCCAGCATATAGCTCGTTAAGTCCAGCATATATTTGCATTTTGAGCACATTGGCTGATGCAGCAGCAGGGAAATATACAAGCTGGTAGTACGCATCTTTTAATGATTCAGGAATAAGAGCATAGTATTGGTCAGCGGCATTCTCCATCCTAATCGCCTGCTTCAGCACTCTCTGTGCCTCATTGTAATGGATTGGACTGAAGGTTGACGGATAAATAATCTCTGGCTTGCGGCGGCCGTTCATTCGGGTATACTCATTCAGCAATTGCGCGATGCCCAGGCATCTCTCATGTTCCAGTGCATATCCGAACTGCTGCTCTACCCAACGATTGGTATATTCCACAGTCCGGTTAATCGCTCCAGTACCCCAAGCTTCAAAGTCATAGGCCAATTCCATAAAGTAGGAAATAGGCAATTCCATAGGCTTCAAATCCCCGACGTTCACAATCCATACATCACGGATGCCATAGTCGAATGCCATACACATTTGCTCCCAAACCTTCTCCAGCGGAATCGTGTTTAACCATTCATAGGAATGTGGACCCCCATGATAGTCAAAATGATAATACATCCCCCACCCTGCACTTCGATCGCGTTCGTGTTCCGTTGGGATTTTGCGGAGATTGCCAAAGTTATCATCTGCCAGCAGGATCGTAACCTCATTCAGGACTTCCCAGTCCTTCAAGCCTTCAACCTCAGCAGTGCCATACCAATACTTCTCCACTTCCTTGTATACGGCTAGAATTTGGGGCGAGTGCTCAAGATTATATTTCTTTAATAATTCTTTTTGCGTAAGGATGATGTCCTTCAGTAGGTCAATATTCTCCTGGTCGGAGCCCTCCAGCGCAGAATCACTTTCTCCCCGCATCCCTAATGTAATTAAATTGTCAAAATCCTGATTCCGTTTGATTCCATCTTCCCAGAAATCCGTAATAGCCTGTTTGTTTCGGGCAAAATCCCATAAGTTACTTGTTCCATATTGGTTGTATACCTTCTGCCATTCACTGCCTGCCCGAAATAAAGGTTCATGATGGGAGGTTCCCATTATAATGCCGTATTCCTGTGCGTGCTGGGCGTTGGCGATTGGATTGCTTTTACCGTTAAGGCTGAATTCGGCACTCCACATCGCTGGCCATAAATAATTCCCCTTTAATCGAAGAATTAGTTCAAACACCTTGTCATAGAAATCTTCATTAAAATCACCAAATCTTTGAGTTACCCAAGAGCCCAAGGACGGCCAGTCGTCATTCAAAAAAATCCCTCTGTATTTAACCGAAGGTTCTTTGGAAATCATATGTAGCTGGCTATCAGGTAAGATCAAATCTGCTTTTTTCTCTGGTATAACATCTGCCCAATATTTCCACGGACTAACACCAATTTTTTCAGAGATAGAATAAATCCCGTACATCGTCCCGCGTTTATCGCTTCCCACAATGACGAGCGCCTTGTCCACTCCTGCTGTCGGTTCTTCTACTACCTGAATCCTATAACATTCCCTTTTCCCTTGGATGGCAGACACATCCACTGTCCCCTCCGCAATTAAACGATCAATAAGCTCATTACTGCCGATCGATCCAGCGATTATAACGGTTCCATCCAATGCCTTCAATTGTGTATGTATTTCAGGTTCAACCTCTGTTACCTGTTTAACATCTGCTGCAAAAGACTGAGCCACGCGGCGCAAACCGGCATAATCTTTCCCTTTGGGATCCACGTAAATCTTAGCAGCTTTGCCCTGCTTCACAAGGATTAATTCCTGCGTAGGCATGATTATTCTCCCCTTAAGCATCCTATTTTCGTATGACTAGGCACATTATATAAGTAAGCGATTTCAACTTCCATGTGTAAACTAGCAAGTTTTTGTAATTATTAAATGAAACTTTGTTTATTGGTTGAACAATCTAGATATTTGGTGTTACTGTTAACAGGTATTCCCTTGTAACAGAATCATTTCTTTGCAAGCGCATCCATAACAAGAGAACCTTATAAAGCGAGGATGATCCATATGGAAAAGAATAACGAACTCATTGCAGGCGAACAGATTGAAGGTCCGAAAGCTCCAAAGGACCCGGCTGATCGTAGAAACGGCTTTTTTGTGCTGTATGAAACAGCAATTGAAGCAACAGCAAGAGCTGAAGGAAAACCTTCACAAGAAGTTTATCTGGAAGGCAGCTATCTGATCGATAAGACCAGATTTATAGGCGGCGTCACAGATAAAGCAATTCTGGAGCTTCTGGGGAGCAGTGCAGGATTTCGCAAATTAGTCCACAGTATTGGAGTATCCGTGAGAAGGACTAACGCGCAGGAAGATCCTGTCACTTTTTTATTGCAGCACTGGGGCAAAACTAGTAAATATGAAACCGGCAGTTATTTACGTGTACCCTGCCCCGCCGATGGTTCAGAGGTTATTTTGAAGTTAGCAGATAATCCGGGTTCTGAAGAAGATGATGTGCTCGGAAAATTTGCTTTTGAATTTAATCACGCAGGCGAACTGGCGATTGCGAGTGTTATTTTTTATTTGCATGACGGTTATTCTGTTCCAGAGCTAATCCTTGAACCACCAGTTGCTTTTGAATCGAATGAGTACCAAAAGATCATTACACAATCCTTGCTGCACGCTGGCAATAATAAAAGATTAAAAGCTGCCATGAATAAGGCTATAAAGGGCGAGGAAGTCACGATCGCTTATATTGGAGGTTCCATTACTCAAGGAGCCGGTGCTAAGCCGATACACACGGAATGTTATGCCTATCAGTCGTATTTAAGATTTAAAGACTTATTCGGCACAAATGGTGGCGAGAACATCCATTTTGTGAAGGCTGGGGTCGGCGGAACACCCTCCGAGCTTGGCGTCATCCGCTATGAAAGAGATATTCTTAGAGACGGTTCCGTAACACCAGATATCGTGGTAGTGGAATTTGCGGTAAACGACGAAGGGGATGAAACGAAAGGCAATTGTTTTGAAAGCTTATGCTTAAAAATACTTTCCGCCGATCATCAGCCAGCCGTAATCCTTCTGTTCAGTGTGTTTATGAATGACTGGAACCTGCAGGATCGGCTCTCCCCCATTGGCCGCCATTATAATCTTCCTATGGTTAGTGTAAAGGATGCCGTATCCGAGCAGTTCCGCCTGAGTAAAGCTGAAGGCAACATCATCTCTAAACGGCAATTTTTCTATGATATCTATCATCCGACAAATGAGGGGCACCGGGTAATGGCTGATTGTCTCGCTTATTTATTCACCGAAACCCATAAATCATTAATGAATGAAGATGAGATCTTATTGGATCAACGACCAGTTATCGGGAATGATTTTGCAGGAACCCTCCTGCTGGATCGAAAAAACTATTTTGACGCAGGTAAGATCGAAGTAGGCGGATTTTCGGGGATCGATACCGATTTGCAGCGGGTAGAAATGGATGCTGACTCTCACGGTACTCCGGAATTCCCTCATAATTGGATGCATTCAAGAGCGTCTGGAGAAGAAAGCTTCAAGCTGACAATAACGAGTAAAAATCTCATCCTCGTATACAAGGATTCCGGCAGCAGCGAATTCGGCAAGGCGGATATCTTCGTAGACGGCAGCCTTGCAGTTACTGCTGATCCTCACGTGAACAACTGGACACATTGCAATCCGGTAATTCTATATCAAAACGAAGCTAGCAGTGAGCATCAGATAGAAATCAAAATGGTGCCCGAAGATCAGGATAAGTGTTTTACTATACTAGGCTTCGGTTATACCCTTTAATCAGTTGCAAGACAGCCCCGATGTATTCTTCATCAGGGCTGTCTTTATTGTATCGCTTGGAATTCAGTCCATTTCCCACTAATATACCGCCAAATAAACAATGCCGACTTAATCAACCAATCACAATGGACAGAATTGCTCTCATTCTTGCTCTCCTTACTCCAGCTCGGTCCCTATCCCCTTTTCTCTCGCCTTGTTCACGTAATACACCGCTGTAGCGATATCAAAGACGGCCATCCCCATCGGGCAAAAGAAGATCGGTTCATCTTCGCCGAATTCAGCTAGGCTGTGGCGCAAGACAACATCGGTAATCATCTGGGTGTCAGCACGAGTGAGCCCCTGCTCCAAATGAAGCTGCTCAATATCCGTATTCTCACGGCACACTTCATCCCAATCGTCGACGATAATGGCTTTTAACGAAGCTAACGCCTCCGGCTTATAATCGCGCAGTGAAACATTCAACAGAAGACTACCTTTTTCAGGATACAGATTGATATACCGATGTTCGGATACAGTACAAGTAATAAAGATATTCGAATGCTGATAAACGTCCGCCCACGTCTTAGCCACTTCCATCCTATCTCTAAAGAGAGATGAGATTCCTGATAAGTCTACTCCCTTGATATCGAAAATCCGGATACGTTCGACTCGATCCCCGTACAAAGCCGTAACCATTTGACAATGATACTGCCCAATTGGTCCCCAGCCGATAATGCCTAGATGAATCCGCTCCACTGAACGCGCCAGCAAAAAGTAACGAATCATCAGTCCGCTGATGGAAGCCGTCCTAATAATACTGGGAAGCGGAGAGTTCAAGACGGCTGAAGGCCGGCCTGTACTTGGTTCATTCAATACAATGATGCTATGCGCGCGAGGAAGATCAGCCTCAGTATTATCTGGGAAGCTAGAAATCCACTTTATCCCTGCCGCGTTCACCTCTCCCCCTACGTAAGCGGGCATTGCAATAATTCGGTTTTGTGGACTCTTATACCTTAGGTAAGGCTTTATCGGCTGGACATAATCACCTGAATCGATGATACCCACAGCGGTTTCTACCGACTCCACAAGAATAGGCCAATCAACACCTACTGCCCGTATATCTCGATCATTTAAGTACAGCATACTGTCACCTCCTTATGAAACATATCGTTTCTTACATCTCAGGGAGATCGTCACATTCAGCCAACAGCTCCTGACCGAATTGGTTCTGAATCCATGAGTCAGAATATACGGTATCGAGGTAACGCTCTCCCTTATCATGCAGTATGACTGCGCAGACAGCTCCCGGAGTCAATTCTGGCTCCATCTGCTTCACGGCGGCAATGACTCCACCGGAGGATGCGCCAGCCAGGATGGATTCGTTCTGCGCCAACATCCGGCAACCTTTTACTATATCTGAATCCGAGACATGCACGATATGGTCGATTATATCTGTTCTGCAGAAAGGTGGCACGATGCCGGCACCCAGTCCTGGGAAGCGCCGTGTACTCTTATTTCCGCCAAAAATCGCGCTTCCCTCTGCATCGACAGCCACGATCTTGGTCCGAAGTCCGTGATCTCTTGCGTATTCCGCAAGACCCCGTATGGTTCCGCATGTACTAACGCTGCAAAATAAATAATCCACTCGTTCAAGATCAGTCACGATTTCTTTCATTGTCGTATGGTAGTGGGCTAAATAATTATTTGCGTTCGCATACTGATTCGGCCAGTAGCTGCCCGGTATCTCCGCCAACAACTGCTGCACACGTTTCAGTCTAGCAGGAAGAAACTCCCCTGTTACGGGATCAGGATTGGCGACATAGTCGATTTTGGCATCCAACGCCTTCAGAATTTGCAGATTCGTTTCCGTGGTTCTAGGATCAATAACGCTGATAAAACGCATCCCCAAATACTTACAAATCATGGCCAAGCTGATCGCCATATTACCAGAGCTTGATTCAATGATGGTGGTTCCCGGGCCTATTGTTTCTTCCTTCCATGCCTCTTGGATCATCCGCAGGGCGGGACGATCTTTGGCGCTTCCCCCCGGGTTCATCAGCTCCATTTTTGCATAGACGTCAAACTCACTTTTATAGAACAAGCTCTTCAGCTTGATTAAGGGTGTATTTCCGATAGTCGACAAAATACCATCAGTGAAGTCCATCTCTGCGCGATCTTTATCTTTCTGGTAATATAGCTTTTTGTTCTTAACCTTTCCGCTGTCCATTGACTCGTCTTTGCCTACTATAATGACCTCAATATCATCCAGCAGATGGTTTCGAATCATCATGCCGATTTCCGGAATGCATTCCCTAATTTCCTCTTTGATCTTCGGGACAATGGTGTTATCCGCAGATTTACTTTTGATATAAACGGTCAGCGCGTTCTTCCTCACTTTGACCCGAATGATCGCATCTTCAAGATGTCGGTATACGACCTGTTCGATATCGTACAGGCTTATTTTCTCCCCGTGCTTCAGCTCCCGACCCACCCGTTTGACGATGGAACTAAAGCTCTGCTTCTCCACACCATCTATCATCACAGACCTAAAGTCCCTTACAACGTCATAGGTAACGAAACGAATAGCTGGCAGCATTTTGCGAACCATGGAGGTAAGAACAAGAACACTTTCATCATTACTAAGCGGACTTAGTTCTTCGCCAATCTCCTGCGCCCCAACCCCTTCCGCAAAAATCCCATCAGCAAAAATATACCTGCCAAGATCATGTGAATAATAAGCAATCGTGCCTATTTCAATAGAGCCATACGTATCAATGATGTCGCGCGGTTCAAGACCGAACAGACGGGCCATATTCCGCTGCCACCCTAATGAGGCGATTTCCCCTACCAAAATAATCTTTCGGATTCCAAAAGCCTGCGGATCTCTAGTAGCATGTACGATATGATCAAGGATGGAAGGCATTGTGTAGAGTAAGTCAGGCTTGAAGGTTTGAAGCTGTTCAATATGCTGCTCAATCGGCAATTCGAAGGGAATTGAATGATGTTCCAATCCTAACCGCTCAAAAATGGACAGCGCAGTGTTCGCCGCATGCCCAGTACCCATATCCGCCAAAGCGCTAACACATCCGCTTCCCGCAATAAGATCACCGTACAGCTTCGTTTTAATATCTATATAGTGCTTATCGTCTTCCTTAGAGTAAAGTATCGCTTTTCGACGGCCAGTGCTTGTACCCGACGTCCTATATACGGTCAAAGAAGGATCAAAAGGTTGATTATAATAATAATTATCTAGTGTTGTCGACGTCATAAGCGGAAGCGTCTCTAAGCTAGAATTCGCTCTTTCGCCGCCGATCAGCCCCTTATACCAGGGAAATGCCTCAATTACTTCAAATAACTTATCCTGCAATTTGTCTTTGTCGAGCAGCATGATGGCCGCCTCCTGTTGACCGCTAGCTGCAGCCCATAGATAAATACCTACCATAATCATATGTAGAGTTCTTTCAGTGTGTTCTACGATTCGGTGGTTGCCCAATCAAAAGCTGAGGCATTTCCGTAATATAGCCTATGGATCTTTTGAGACGGAGGGACAAAATGATGAAGCAGATAAGTCGTATATCCAATAAGCTGACGAAGACAAGGGTGCTGGTTAGAAATCAAGAGTTAAATAAACATGTCCCGCTTACAAAAAAAATGGATAAGAACACTCTCTATGAAATGCTACAAAAATATAAGATGGTGTACATTAAGCCTTGCTGCGGATCTTTAGGACAGGGCGTGATACGGGTTGAACTTACTCGTGCACAATACAGCTATCAGTCCGGTACCCACGTACACAAATTCTCTAATTACGACACGGCATATCGGGCCCTCTTACGAGAAGCCCAAGGAAAGTCCTATTTAGTTCAAAAGGGGATCAGGCTGTTGGTGTACGATGGCCGCCCATTCGATATCCGGGTGATGGTGCAGCGAAATTCTAAAGGTGGGTGGGAAGCAACAGGGGTTGCAGGACGCGTGGCGCATCCTCGCAAAGTAGTTACAAACGGGAGTCAAGGAGGAACGATTTATCCGGTTGAGGAATTATTGAAAGCCTACACAAACACAGAGAATTGTACAATATTGATCCGATCCCTGAAGCAAATTGGAGTGAAATCCGCCAGACAGCTTAGCACTGTCTATCCTGGCCTTCAGGAAATCGGTGTAGATATTGCCTTAGATCAACGTCTCAAGCCATGGATCTTGGAAGTGAATACGGCTCCCGATCCGTGCCCGTTTACTAAGCTGAAAGACACCCGTATGATTGACCGAATTGTCAGATATGCAAAAGTATACGGTCGCACATACAATCTCAAGTGCATGAAATCAAAACAAGGGATGGTGTGAAGCATAGTAGAATCTATATGCCGCGGCGAACTGTGCATTTACAAGTCCACAGCTCGCCTTTTGTACGGAGTATAGGGTCTGTGTATTCAGAGGATAGACGAAAAAAGACGAGAAATCCCCTCTTTAAATTTGATTATAAGGGACCTTTCTTTATAACGCTCAGGGGTAAGCTCTGTACTTAACTGGCTATCTTCCTGAAACAATTCTTGAAGCTGTTTAGCAACTTGCTCATCATAAACAATTGCATTAACTTCGAAATTGAGTCTAAAGCTCCGGGAATCAATATTCATTGTCCCTACGGACGCTACTTCTTCATCTACCACAATCGTCTTGGCATGCAAGAAACCATTTTCATATAACAGAATTTTCGCTCCATAATTCAATAATTCACCTGCATACGCCCAAGTTGCCCAGTATACAAAAGGGTGGTCAGGTTTATTTGGAATCATAATCCGTACATCCACACCGGATAGGAGTGCAATTTTACATGCATCCATAAAACTGCTATCTGGAATGAAGTATGGCGTCTGAATATACACACTCCGTTTGGCGTTCAAGATCAGCTTAATATACATATTTTTCAGATGCTCAACTAGCGAGTTAGGACCACTAGACACAATTTGAGCGGGACTTGATCCGGCATGACCTCCAGTAGTAAAGGAAAATTGATCGAAGCTTACCTGCTCGTGTTTCCGGGCATGTTTCCAATCCAGAAGAAACCTGCCTTGAATTTGATTAACGGAACCACCCTTCATTCTAAAATGTGTATCCCGCCAATATCCAAACTTTTTATCTATCCCTAAGTATTCATTTCCCACATTAAATCCACCAATATAAGCAATTTCCCCATCGATGATACATAGTTTTCTATGATTTCGATTATTCATCCGAAAATTTATCGGTCTAAGCAGTGATGGAAAGAATACCTCTACTTCTCCACCAGCAGAAAGTAGTTCTTTAAAGAACTTAAGAGAAAGTCTCTTGGAGCCGATTTCGTCATAGAGAACCCTCACTTTTACGCCTTCTTTGGCTTTTTTAGTTAATTCATCTCTTAATTTTGTCCCTAAATCATCAGGCTGGATGATGTAATATTGAATGTTGACCTCTTTTTTGGCATTTCTAATATCATTAAATAAAGAGTCAAACTTTTGTTTACCATCGTTAAAAATAGCTATCTCGTTATCTGTTGTCATTAGCGCATTCGATGAAACAAGGTTCATATGAATTAAATCAGCATATTTCGTTAACAAAGCGTTCTGATTCTCGCGTTGATCCTTTAATGTAGCCAATTGATGATCTACAGTTGATTGTAGATATTTACTTTCTTCAGCTGAAAGGCCAAAGAAATTCTTTTTTGCTAAATTACGACCAAGAAAGAGATAAATAATAAAGCCCAAAATGGGAATGAAATAAAAAACCATAAGCCACGCCCACGTATAACCAATATCTCTCCTCTCAAAAAATAAAAAACCAGCAGAGAGCAATATGTTTATAATCATAACAAATGAAAGTATCCACGTGACCAGACTGCCGTTGTCCATAAGGAGTTCCTGCCTTTCTTATCTTTCTATAGATGTCGGTATTTCTAGTTTTGCCAAAAGTCAGTTTATTCATCGTCTGATAAATCAATACTTCTGTAAATGACTAGATAGAGTACTATAGCATAATTGTCCATCTAAGAAAACATTTGATAAAAAACTCAATAATTAAAAGATAAAATCATAAAAATCCACATAAAAACAATAGCCCTAATGCAGCAGTTCTGCATCAGGGCTGTTGTTGTGACTTTTCAATTAGTGTGAGAAATATTCAAACAACTCATTGTATATTAAGAACGATTTCTCTCCCAAAATGAGTGACAATGGTTAACGTTCCCTCGCTGAACTTAACTTTCAAATCTTGCTCAGGTGAAAGCTTGAGGACCTCATCAGCTTGATCAGCCTGAATATCCAAAGCCCCCTCTGAAGGACAACCATAGACGGCCGAAGCGAGCCAATGAATTCCCGGCTCAAGGGTGCTCGTCAACATCGGTAGCACCGTTCGAGGGTGAAGCAGGTTCGTATTGGCGTTCGGCCAGACCACCTCACCCTTCCGACAACCTAGCAAATCCTTGATTGCGCTGGTTCCCCAAGCAGTGGAGGCCATCGCACCAGCCACATCGATCTTCGATATTATTTCATTCTCTTGACCAAGTGCGAATCCACCCTCTGCGGTATCCAGCGACCGTCCAGTTTCGACTCGATGAATCCGAATATGCCAAGGCAGTCCGGCGACAACCCAAGTCTGAACCTCGACATTGGCCCACGGTTTCCAGACGGAACGAAGGACGTTGTCTATCATCTCAGACTCTATATTCTGGCGTCGTACCCGGTATAAGTTGTCTCCGACCTCGCTCATCGCAAGCATAGCGTCGAACGCTCCTTGGGAGAGCCCCCATTCGGAGCGGGGCACGCTGAAGCCGAAGCCTGTTGAATACACGAATTTTTCGTATTTGGCCGAGGTGTGGGTATGTTCATTCGTGTATAAATGTCCGCTATTGAAGGCCGCTACATGACCGGAAGCGTGCTCGCGGACGATGACAAGATGTGCAAGCTTCTGAACCATGACAGCCGGAATGGACGGTAGCGGCAGTTCCTCTTCCTTCCAGAACGGATGATCCGCCCCTAGAGCCAGCGGCAAGAAAGTCTTTAACGCCCAATACGGAGATCCGGGAGCATTGTAATTCTCCGCCATGACCAGATTCGGGTAAGTATATCCGATGGTCAGTACGCCATCGGCGTCAACAATCGGCTGACTGAACCACCAACGCAGATTTCGCAGCACCACACCTTTTACCACACCAGCAGAAAATCCTTCAACGTCTGCATAGGCAAAGGCGCTCCAAAATGCCGACTGGGCAAAGCGGTAAGTCAAGCTACGCCCATAAGGAAGTGCGGAGCCGTCGGGTGCGAACCAGCCGATGAATTCAGCAGCAAACAATTGAGCCCGTTCTTTGAACACACGGGAACGTTCGGGGTCTTCCTGTTCCATCAGCTTTGCGTACAGCAGTGCATAGTAATGAATAGCGAAAGGTACGTAATAATCGCTGTGACCATTAATCCCGTCGCTGTACCAGCCCTCTCCCAAATAGAAATCATCCATGCGCTTTAAATTGCTCTCCAGTTGTCCTGCGTCGTAGGGACGACCGATTTTGCGGAATCCGATATTGACTAGAACGTTAAAGAACAGCCAATTGCAATCATAGCAAGGATGGGCGTTTATTTGATTCAGCCAACGGTATAATTGGTCCTGCTCATTCGGAGCAAGCGGCAACCAAATCTGTTCCGGAATGGCTGCCAATGCGAAGCCGAAGACCGCCATTTCGACCAAACGCTGATCGTAGTCCTTCACCTCTCCCCAATATTCTTCATGAGAAGGATCGGTGCCATGCCGAATGCCATCCAGCACGATGTCCCAGAGTTCGCTGTCTCCACCACCAATGAGCAGGGGTACCAAACCCCACAACACCCGCGAGAAACCTTCCATTTCAGCAGTTGCTGCCGAATAGCTCGCCCCTGTTTTGCCAATTTTAAGTCGTGAGCCACCTTTGCTGTAGAACGGCCGAAGTGGATCCGTAAGCTGCTCAAGTGCGATCACCAGATCCTCACGGGTCTTTAGCGGATTATCTCCAATACGAAAAAAAGATTTCTCATTGTTCATCATAATCCCCCCTATTCCCAATAGAAGGGTCCTGCTGCTTTAAGCCGAGCCAGTGCTTCGACATAGAAAAAATCACCGTAGATAAGCGGAACATCTATATTCCGGTTCTCAGGGTAGTTACTTGTACCATGAAGCAGCAACCCTTCCTCGTCCGCATTGTCCCAACTGCCATAATTCCTGTAGAGAGATTCCACTATTCTTATAGCCCCGTTCCGGTACACATGGGACTCCGAATCATCCACCTGGTCGGCTAGCAGCAGCAATCCACTCGCTGCGCAGGAACCAGCGGAGCTATCACGTATCTCGCCGACTTCACCGGGAGCGCGAAAATCCCAATGTGGAACGTGATCATCCGGCAGTCGGGTCAAGAAGAAATGCGCTACCTGCTTGGCTGCATCCAAGTAGCTTCGCTTTCCCGTATGATGATAGGCAAGCGCTAGGCCGTAAATAGCCCAAGCCGTGCCGCGTGACCAAGCCGATTCGGGCGCAAAGCCTTGCCCACCAAGCTTCTCCACCACTTCACCCGTCTCCGGGTTGAATTTGACGATGTGGTACACAGAGCCGTCCGGTCGGATAAAATGCTCCAGCACAGTATCCATATGCGCCTCTGCGATATGACGATAGCGGGGATCACCCGTTGTCTCGGAAGCCCAAAACAACAGGCTGGTGTTCATGCAGCAGTCGATAATAGCAACTCCGCTGTTGTCCTCCCCTTCACTCCATGGATTCCAAGCCCGAATATAATGCCCTTTCAGATTGAAGCGGGCTGCCAGATAGTTGGCCGCCTTTAATGCCCGAATTCGCGACGCTTCGCTACCCGTTAACTTATAATTTGCCACACTGGTAAGAATCCACATGAAGCCTAAATCGTGATCCAGCTTAACGTAGCCGTCCAGTACCTCGTCGAGTCTCTCTTCGCAGCGCTCTGCGATCATTTTAAGGCTTTCGTCCCCACTTTCAGAATAAAACTGCCAGAGCATTCCCGGCCAGAACCCTGCTGTCCACCAGTTCGGCGCTTCAAGCAAGTATTTACCATCTTGACTCGCGTGTGGAAATTCTGCACCGATCTTTCCACTGTTACATCTTGTCTTTTCAAGTGCCTTGTTCCAAGCTTCATCCAGCCAAGTTGGGTTTTCCGTTATATTCATTTCAAACACCGCCTTCTTAGAATGGTTCACTATTTCTTTCATCATTTATATAAATTGAAAGGTGAATACTAATTTCCCTTCAGAACCGGGCTGAAGAGCATGAAAGTCTAGCGTATGCCAGACCGTATCCCTGCCAAAATGATCCCGGTAATCACGTGCAGTAATCTCTGGCTCAACGATCTGAACATCATAAGTCAGTTCCACTCCGCCTACTCCAGTTCCGGGCAGCAGCACAACACCAGAACGCAGCATTTTCGGACGACGCAAGGTAACGAACCGCTCTGTCCAGCTCACTGACTTACCGTTATACTGGTACTCGTCCATTAACTCCAAGCGAGGATGCTGCCCCTTGTACCAAACCATAGAGCGGATCAGGGATTGAAGCTCTTCCACTTCGTATGCCTGAGACAGCTCCAGCTTCAGTTCATCTTTTTCAACCGCAGCCGACGCGTACAGAACTGTAGCACTATGCTTCCTGCCAGCCAGTTGATACTGGCCGCCGATGATCGGAACCGAATGTCCCTGCGAGCCGTTACAATCATATTGATAACGGCCAGCCCTAAAATATTCAGCCGTATACTCTCCACAGCCGAGATCAGCTGCATAGATTTCGCCTCCACCTGACAGAATGAACTGTCCCAGATCATTATGATTATGAGGTTCAGCGTTATGCCCTCCCTTAGCCGCAAAGCCGAACGAACTTCCTCCGGACTGATAACGCGAGACAAGCCATCCCGCATCAGGAAGATAATAACTGGCGGCTCCCCAATCCTGATCCTGTTTCTCATCGCCGGTCCTTCTCCAGATGAGATTTCGAAAAGCCGGAGCCCAGCGGCTGCAGTGATCCTTAGCGTAAGGAGTGCGAAGCACAGGCGGAGGACATTCTACTTCTGGATAGGTATCAGCTAAATAATGGGACAAGCCCATATGTATGTGAATTCGAGGCTCTGAGTCAGAGAAATTGGCGACAAAATTGCCACCGATGAAAACTTTCTGTTGGAACTGAGCGATACTTCGCACTTTGTCCGTTGCAAACCAGTCTACTCTTCCCTCACTTCTAACCCCGAGAAGATCGCTGTAATACGTGAAATAGCCAAATCCGTAGTTCCAGTAACTCAGACCTTCCAGGCAGGCCCCATCATCCCCGAAGCCTTCCAGATAGTAGCTCATGCTGCGCTCTGTCTTCAGCAGGATATTCGTCAGCGCAGCAGGATCATCCAACATCAATAAGGCGGCTACCCCGATCGACCCTGCGCACACTGCTGACCAGTTATGACGTGCAGTCTCCCATTCATAAGGACCACATTCAATAAAAGGTCGAAATATTCTCTTTTCTACTTCATGTCTGATTCGGGATCGAAGAAGCAGCGGAAGTCGTACTCCCAGTAATAGAGAAATTTCGGCAAGGGTAAAAGCGGTCTCCGAGGAGAACAGATCAATAAACTGATCAATATTCTCTGTATTATGATCTGCAGGAAGATGGGCTGGCAGGCACCATGTGTACTCTTCGCATATAGACCATAGGATATTTTCCAGGTTCTCCAGAAGTCTGACATTATCCGGCTCAAGCAAGGTCATAAATACATATGTATTCAGCCTTCTTCTCCGTTCGAAATAGACCCGTTCATATTCTAACCTCGAACCCGTGCGCGCAAAAATTGAAAATAGCGTATCCGTCAGCTCTGATATAGGCTGGCTGTCTAATCTTTGAGCCTCCTCGCGGATTTCGCTGATATCTTCCTTTAATGTCTCGGATAATAAGGCTTGTTTCCAAAAAGCATCCGACTCTCCATCAGGATAATACAAGCTCAGATTTGCTGGCTTCATTTCTTGGACAATTCCGAAAAGCTCCTGTCTGTTCATGCTTTTCCCCTCCCTTTGACCGATTAGATCAGATCCCCCTATCTACTCAAGGCATGATCTCTCATAACATCCTCTCCGGCTGCGATTCTTTGTGCTGTCCATTTCAGTTCTGTCCCTGCCCAGAAAGGATCTGAAGGAAGTATCCCCAGAGGAAGAAATACTGAAGCGCATAAATAGAGACTTCCCGTATTGATATAGCTCTCCGCAAGCTCGGGCTGGTAACCATACACCCCCGGACGTAGCCACCCGTCCTCATCCAGCGTCCCTGGAAATCCCATAGTCCGTGTGATTACAGCGGTCAAGGCGCAGCGTACCTGTGCGGGTGATAGCGCATCCTCCAGAAAATGCTGTAGCGCCGCTTGTGATAGCAGCTGAAACGCACCAAAACGGTAAACGATAGAGCGCCCGATAAACGGATACGTTCCGTCCGGCGCAATCATCCGTTCCAGAACAGTTGCGTATCTTTGTGCCCGCTCCAGAATCAATGGCCTCAATGCGGAGTATTGCTCCGAGTCCCGTTCAAAGAGTGTAATCACATCCACAAGCATCGGCTGAATGACAAAGCTATTGTAATGATCCCAGTGAAAGTCCTTGCCATCCCCGTAGATACCATCGCCTTTATACCAATCCATGAACATGTGGATCGCATAACCAACACGCATCCGGTCATATTCTGAATCGCCGAGTATATACAAAGCTGCTTCAACCATTGCGCTAAACAGCAGCCAATTGCTCCCGCTGGGTGCAGTCCGGCGCGTACGCTTCAAGGCTGTTATTAAATTACCTTTGACCCGCTCATTCAGCCGCCCGGCAAGCTGCTTCGGTGCACGCACCAACGCATGAGCGAGAAATGCCGCATCGACCAACGGTTGGCCTTCGGACTTAAAATCCATATAGTCAGGTGATGATGGATCAACAGCAGCATCGATGCATTCCAGCATCAATAGGACATAACGAGCCCTGAGCTCATCTTCTTCACCCTCCAGCCCTTCAAGCTCTAGCCATGGGGCCATTCCACAGGCCAACCTGGCGAATGCCTCCAAATGCGCAAACTTGCTCCTGTCACTATGAAACTCGGTGGGCAGCCGTTCCTTTAATTTTCTTTGCGACAAAGCGTCAAGTACTGGGTTCCCGATCTGTAGCATCGTATCCAGCCAATATTTGCGGTGTTTCGTACTATTCATACACCATCCACCCTTTCAATTGCGTCTATTCAGCAGATGCAGATCCCTACTACTCATGTTCAGACCAGCTGTATACTTGGTTTATTGCGTAATCTTCTTCTATAGTTTAGTGTTGTATTATTGCAATGTCTTTGCGATTAATGATTATTTATTGCGTTTATTGCTATTAATCTGAAAGGGGTTATCAGAATGAAACATGCCCAGTATTATCAGCCGTTCGAAGGCGACATACTGGCGGGCATCGGCAATTCACCGATCTCACCCACCAAAGATTTTCATATTCATGATCACTTTGAAATCTTCCTATTTTTAGGCGGCACGGTGAACGGATTTGTGGATCAGTACAGCTATCCGCTTCAACGTGGCAATGTGCTCTTATTCAACAATCACGAGATTCATAAAATCATTAATTTATCTCCGGAGCCTTACGAACGATTAACAATTCATTTCAAAGCTCCACTTGTATATCCCTTCTGCACCGCAACCACAAATCTGCTCGCCTGTTTCCAGAACCGTCAGCCTGGAGAGCAGAATCTCGCTCAAATGGATGAAACACTGCTTGCAGAGTACATGGCCCTTGCCTTTCGCCTGATTGCAATCTTGGAGAATCCTCAATACGGCAGTGAGGTTCTGGCTTTAACTTATCTGATCCAGATTTTGGTCCTCATTAATGAGCTATATAGCCGTACTAGTTCCACCATACCCAGTATTATTTCATCGCATATTCAATCTGCCATGCGCTATATCGATAACCATCTGCATCTGAATCTGTCGCTAGAGCAGATCGCTGGTGAATTAAACATCGATAAATATTATCTTAGTCACCTGTTCAAGCAGCAGACAGGAGGAACGATCTACCGTTACGTCCTGCTTAAAAAAATCGCTTTATCCAAACAGCTCTTGTCCGCCGGAAACTCCGTATCCGATACCTGTTATCTATCCGGCTTCAATGACTATGCCAATTTCATACGTACTTTCAAGAACATCACGGGCATTCCTCCTGGAAAATACGGCAAAAAAAGCTGACATTGCCACTTATCGACGCCTCGCAATTGTATAAACCCTTCTTTGAACTTATAAAAAAACCTGGCACCCGCTAAATGCAGCTGCCAGGTTCATGGAAGTGCGGCTTACAAATATCCCAGCAGATTGGCGATGACTTGCGCACTTTCGGCACGGGTCATCATCTCTTGCGGTGCGAATTGCATATTGCCTCGTCCTTTTATCAGCCCTGCCTGCTCAGCGAAACTTGCTGATTTCTGTGCCCAGACATGAATCAGGAAATAATCACTGAACGAGCCTGCGGAAACTTCATTTACCTTGCTGCCTTGTAAATATTCATAAGCTCTAACGATCATTACGGCCATTTCCTCGCGGGTAATGCTGCGGTCCGGTGCGAATGAATCCGAACTACGTCCGAGCACAATACCCGCTTCGCTTACGCCTGCAATGGATTCGGCATACCAAGCACTGGAGTCCACATCAACAAACGTTGAATGACTTCCCGCCTCTAAGCCTAGTGCTCTTGCAATCATGGTCGCGAATTGTGCTCTTGTCACTTTCCCCTGCGGATTAAATTCAGTATCGGAAATACCTTGGATAATATGTTTAGCCGCCATTATCTTAATAACATCGCTAGCCCAGCTATCCGTACTGACATCCAAGAATGTCTTGTCATATTCCAGGACTGCAAACTGGCTGAAATGCTGTATTTCCGTACTCCATTTTCCATCAGCTAGCGTTCCGCCCATAAATTCAAGAGCTCCGTTCCCGGCTATATTGTAGATGCCGAGCAAATTAGGATTGGAATCTGAATCTACTATAAAGGTAAGCGTCAGTGGCTTGTCAAAACGGGCTACCGGTACGGCAGTGTCATTCGTACTAATAACTTCCAAACTGAAGTTAATTACATCACTTGCAGCAGAGAACTGAACCGAGCCGTTGACAGCTGGGTTATTCATAAGCTGTTCCACGGCAACTCTTGATGCCTTCACGGCCGAGAGTTTGATTCGTGCTCCATCAACTTGACCTCCTGCAGCTTTCTCCTGGATACTCTTTAGCGCTTCTGGGGTCAGTTGGATAGCAAATGTATTCCATACGAGACGCAGCGTGTTCACTCCGACAATATTTGACACTCCCACAGGAAGCAGAACGGAATCAGTAGCTTCTGTGATCTGAACTGTTATTCCCCCTCCAACCGGAGCCGCGAAATCGTCACTGTTAAGAATCCGCGTGGTCTGCGGCAGCGGTGTTGGTGTTGGCGATACCATCAGTGCTGTGGTCGACACCGGCCCTGAGGTTACTTCAGGTACAGGTGTCGGTGTAGGATTTGCTGTGGGTTCAACTGTCGGTGTTGGTTCTACCGTTGGTGTTGAAGTCGGCGGATGCTGTGCTTCTCCCACTGTAACTATTCTTATAACTTCAACAGCCGTATTGCCCGCGGAATCGCTCACATTATAATGATAAATGTAAGTGCCTGCTGATGAGGTATCTAGTGTCTCCGTATGATTCCCATCCTTCGTAATCGTCGCCACAATACGTTCTGTAATATCGCCATCGCGGTTATCCATTGCGGTGGCTCCGGCATCTGTATAGCTTGCACCATTGTCCAGTTGAACAGATGGTTCACCAAGCAGTGTAATGACCGGCTTCAGTACATCTGGATCTTCCGATACGATTACTTTTCGGGTGACTTCCGCAGCCGTGTTGCCTGCGTCATCGCTGACATTGTAATGGAAGGTGTAGATATCCGCTTGCGCTGTATCTAACTCAGTCAGACCATACACTTCACTGCTGACCGTTGTATTGATGCGGTCTGTGATATCACCGTCTTGGTCGTCATACGCAGTGGCTCCTGCATCCGTATATTCAGAACCGATCTGCAGGTTGACTATGGCTTCACCTATCAAGGTAATCTCCGGCTGCTTCATATCTGGCTCCGATAGCTTAATCGTTCCGCTGGCCGCAGCTTCTGCCTTCGCCTCGCCCTTGTTCAGTAATACTGTGAAGCTGAAGCTGCCGGCTGTGTCATCAGTAGCTTCCTGGAACGAAGATAGGGTGATATCACCCATCGTAACCCCCGTATCACTGAACCCGATTAAACCGTTCATCGTTTGGAGCAGCCAGGTCCGGACTCCATCTTCGCTGTTAGCTGTTTCCTTCTGCACGCTATATGCAGCACCTTCTATAATACTTTTAGCCTCGTTTACAGCCTGCTCATTGACAATGCTGACCCTGTCCTTCGCCACTGCTAAGTAACTGATCACAGATGCCTGACTATTCGTATTGTTTATCGAATATTTCACGACGCCGCTCACCGGTAGCGTAAAGTCATGAGTGATCGTGACGCCATTAGGACCTGCGAGTACACCGGTCTTGACCGTTTCGTTCACTGTCTTCCCTTCAGCATCAGTGTAGCTAAGCGTGATATCCATCGTGCGGTTGCTCATATTCCACCAGTCCCGATGGAACGATGTAATCGTGTACTTTCCTGCGCTCAGAGGGAGGGTGTAGATCAGAGGTGTATTCTTTGTATTCGAGCTGTAGACACCTGTCTGAGTTTTATCCGTGATAACCACGGCACCGCCAAGCCCTTTGAGATTATAATTTGCCCCTGTATTGATATGACCCCACACAGCGCCTGTTGATAGTTGATCCGCGGTGCTATTCAGAAGGCTGTCGCCCACGAAATTCTTGATCACCGTATAGGGTGGTGTGACGACATCCGCCGAAACACCGACATCCAAAAAGTACACGAGACCTTCTGGCACTACTTCCACATTAGCAGTGGTTTTTAGATTGCCATAAGTGCCGGTTACAGCTACTCTTTCATAGGGTGTGTTGAAGCTGACCGCGTCTAAATTCCACTTCACAGACACCTGCAATTTGGATCCATCTTCTCGGGTAGCCTCCAACTTATCTGGAAGATTCGGCAGTTTCCCGACATAAGTGGCAATATCCTGAGGAGCAGCAAGCTCCCGTATATCCCCTGTTGTCAATTGGTTCTGGGCAGAAATCAGACGTCCCGCGAGTTGCACAGCTCCTTCCTGATCCAGTCTGAAATCAGCAGCATTGTCTAGTGCTTCTTGGGCGGTGTTCTGTGCGGCTGCAAAAAGCTGCCAGTCTCTATCCGAATATTCATCCAGTTTGGTAACTTCTTTCGCCGCTATTACCGCTGATTGAAGAGCAGCTGTGTCCGCTGCACCTTTTACTTCACCGGAAACAACGGCCACCGCGTCCACTACCAAAGTACCGCTTAATACCTTTATCTGAACGTTATGCTGTCCATATTTAAGTCCGCGAAGCGTGTACGTTTGGTAGAGTTCTTTAGAGGCCATCGTATCGGCTGACAGTGTGACAATATCATCATCAACAGTCACTTCTAACTTAGCCGATCCATTATTCGGTCCCAGAATATCTAACCCGGTGCCTTCAAAAGAATATTCCATCGTAGCAGCTGCACCTTGACTGGTAGATAGGGAACGTTGATAAATATACATACCAGCCCCGTTTTGATGACTCCACAAACCGCCGTATTTTAATTTAGGGTTTGGTGTAGCAGCCAAATCATACATTTCAAGATTATCCAGTAATTCGGAATAGTATGGCGTATAGCCGTCAATCGTCTCGACCTTCAGATTATCGAAACGAACATGATAATATCCACTGGCTAAATCTACCCGACCAGACAATTCAGGGTTCGGATCAGTATAAGAAGCCAGTTTCACATCGTCCAAATAGGCAGTCACTTTATCGCCTGCAACCTGAATGGCAATGTTATGCCAGGCATCATGTGCGGTGTTAAATCCATCCAGCTTTACTCCACCGGAACCGCTCACTACATTGCCACTCGCTACTGCGCTATTATTGACCAGCAGCTGCCAACCTCCGTCAAACCAGAACTTCAGTACATAAGGTGTGCCGTTTATAGTGTGAGAGCTGCCGCCTCCTTGATACCGTGCGCCAATCGCAGCATAATTGGCTCCGCCCTGCGTACTGTTCGTCTCGAACGAAACATCTACACTGGCCTTGTAATTTGTCCACCGGTTATCACCTATAGCTGTTACGGGATCTCCACCGTTCCAAGTGCCACCCAGCCCCATAATTTCCGTATCCAGCTGTTGGCGCAGAACATAGTTGTCAGAGCCGTCCGGAAGATACGCTTCGAATGCACCGTTGCGGTCATGCGTATAGCGCGGTATCACACTTTTAGAGCCGCCGCGGGATTCTATATAACTTTGGGTGCCAGCATTCTGCCCACCTGCCCCGATCTTCACAACGGATTGATTCGAGTAGTCAAAATCATCGGCATACAGGATATTGTCCGCTGTATTTTGAATCCTCCCTGTGGCGTCGGTATCAAGCACGATGCGGTCGCCTTCTACAGGTAACGGTATTTGATACGCCTCATTGTCCTTGTTCTTCAGAGTGGTCACAGTCAATGTCGAATATGGTTTGACATGAATGGTATAAACCCCACTGCCATCAACAGCGACATCCCCGAGATATTTCATATAATTGCTGTTGAAAGCTTCGCCCGCGTCTGCTGCACGAGTCTCCCATACTTCCAATGAGGGATTACCCACAAAGTTCATATTTACCGTCTGAAGCTTATAGGTTTTGGCATATTCGCTATCGTTCACGATAACGGTTGAAAAATCGCTTCTGTCAGGTGAAGCAAGCGTCATATAGCTAGGAGAACCGTTGCGACCGCTAACAGGGTTAGTGCCTGTCGCACCCGTGGAGCTAGCCTTAGGAACTGCTCTCCAAATCCCTGCCGTATTATCCTCGTTCTCCCAGCCCACATTGGCGAACCAGCTGTAATGCTGCAGAGCAACAAGACCTGCATCATAATGAATCCATCCCGACCACGGATCACGTGCGCTAAGTAGTTCCTTAAACGAATATTGTCCACCTTCGTAGAAGGAGCCGATGGCCGGCTGATAAATAAAGTGCGTCCGGCGGGAATTGACGAATCCTTTAATAATCGTATTGCTCATCTCCAGTGGACTGCCAACACCGCCGATGCCGGTTCCTTCCACTGTAGGGTCCTTCACATTATTGTTGGGACGGAAGGCAGAGTTACTGAAGGTGGACTGCGCCTCACTGTTCCATACTTCAATATCATATTGTTCTGCGAGCTTTTTGAAATTGCCTGCGCTGTCGTCGTCAGTGTTATAGTGATATCCGGCAATCGGAGCCGCATCCCTTAGAGAAGCGTCGCTTACCATACTGCCGCCAAATGAACCAATCCCTACTTCATCAGAGATCACAACTTTGATCTGGTTATAGAGCGCTTGCTCTACTGGGCTTGCAAAACCTTCGTTATCTGTTTTAACACGCTCAGCGTACTGTTTGGTCCAGGTCAAATCCGGCGTATGCTCGTTGATATGGGGATTGACGTAGTCGACCATATAGCCATACTCACGGTAAGCAGCAAGAATTGTATCTTTATACCAGGTATAGATTTTATCGTTGTTGCTTGCCCAGGCCGGAGCACTCCATCGCAGGATGCTGACCTTGAGATCCGGATTCGTAGCCTTGGCGTCAGCCGCAAGCTGGAATCCGGGATGCCTAGTGACATTGGCTTCTTCATCGGCCGTACGCATAGTAGCCGGGTCCGGGCCGGTAGAGTTGTTACGGTCATTGCCCATCTCGATTTTCACATGCGTCATGATGGGATGCTCTCCACCGAACAGAATCCGCAACATTTCTGCGTAAGCTTCCGGATGCTCAGCCTTATAATCCATCAACAGGGCACTGGTGCTGTTGGCACTTAGTACGCCAAATCCCTTGAACGTTAGGCCGTTGACATTGTCCGCTTTAATATCGTTGCCGTCGAGTAGAACCTTGACCATGGAAGCTGCGTTCTGCCGAGCATCTTCGATCTCTTTTTGAATCCCGCCCTTGGCAACGGCGAACCAGCTCAAGATTGGCTTCTCACCGGAAACATAGGCATAGGTCAATGTCATAGGGCTACTAGCGTCGATATCACCGGGAATAGTGAATTCGCCGGAAATAAGCGGAGTCACATTAGTATTGAATTGTGCAAACGAGATCGTCTTTGTTACACCATTTGTATCCTTATATTCGATCTGAGGCTGTATTACTCGAGTGCGGCTGCCATACCAATCATGGAAACCACTACTGAGTGTATAGGTTCCAGCTTCTGGAGCCATTAATTTATATACAATATGATTGCTAGTAGGGTCGGCACGAAGTCCTACTGTCCATATGGATGGATCAGTTGCAGGATCGGTAAGTCCTCCGTCTTTGGAGTTCTTCACCTTGTTTATGGAATCATCAAATCCCCAGGCAGTCGTTCCGCTGATATATTTCTGATCTGGTGACTGGTTGAGCAACGCGCTACCGGACAGCGTATTGACTGCTTCGTACAGTGGCGAAGAAGTAGGACCATTACCTACGGAATCGCCCCCTCTGCCGCTATCCACAAAGTAAACCAATGGATTCCTTGAAGGTGGAATAACTTCTACATTGGCAACAACCGGCCCACCATTCGCTGTACCCGTGACTGTCACTGTGTCATAAGGAACGGCAAAGGTATCTTCACCTATATTCCATTTCACAGTCGCAGACTGGCCTCCAATGTCAATGCTAGCAGGCAAAGTAGTGTCAGCAGATGTCTTCGCCCCCATAAAGGCGGCTGCGAAAATAGTATCCACCGTAGCCGCAGATACAGATGGCATATGGAGTGCCGGAAACATTCCAACTACAAGCGCAGTGGTCATCATCATTGAGAATAGCTTTTTTCTAACGGAGTGTTTTCTGCTCATTCTTTAATCCTCCTTTTGCTATAAATGGTCTCTCGGCATGTTTCATGCTTGATTTGACTTTATCGCCCAGCAAACAAAGAAAGCGCATTCATTTCATTGATAAGCTAAAAAAAACTGGCAGCATGCGAAAAGTGCAACTGCCAGGTTCAAACCTGTCTAGCCTTTAATACCAGATGCTGCGACGCCCTGAACGAAGTACTTCTGAAGTGCCAAGAAAACAATCACAACCGGAATAATGGAAACCACACTTGCAGCCATTATCAGACCGTACTCGGCGGAATATTGCGAAATGAACATTCGTAGTCCAATCTGTATAGTCTTGAGTTTCGTATCCGTCAAATAAATCATCGGCCCCAAGAAGTCATTCCAAGTAGCAACAAAGGTAAAAATCGTCAAGGTGGACAAAGCCGGCTTGGATAGTGGCAGCATAATTCTCGCCCAAATCCCATATTCGCTCAAGCCATCGATTCGGGCCGCCTCGCATAATTCATCTGGGACACCCTGATAGAACTGGCGCATCAGAAATACTCCGAAAGCCGAGAATGCCTGCAATAGAATGATTGCCAGATGGGTATTGTTAAGTCCCATGTAACGCATCAAGATAAATTGCGGCACCATATATGCCTGCCAAGGTATCGCAATCGTAGCGATATATCCAAGGAATAAAACATTTTTCCCTCTGAATTGCAGTTTGGAGAATGCATACGCAGCAAAACTTGAAGTCAATAGCTGCAAAATCGTTACGATAATTGATAATTTCGCCGTGTTATAAATGAAGCGGTCCAGTGGAATACGGGTCCAGATATCCACGAAATTTCCCCAGCGCGGATTCGCCGGAATCCATTGCATCGGGAACGAGAACACATCCTTGTTCAGCTTGAGCGAAGATGACAACATCCATATATACGGAACAAGCATACAGAGCACCGTAGCAAACAACAAAATATACACTAGCACCATCGTGCCGATTCTAATTCCTTTATTTGTACCCACCATATCTTTTGAATCCTCCTATTGTCCGTATTTCTTCTCGCCGCGGAACTGGACGATGGTGATGCCAAGTACCAGCAGAAACAATACAATGGCCATGGCGCTGGCATATCCGTAATCAAGCGAACGGAACGCCGTATTGTAGATTTGATAAACCATAACCCTTGTAGAATCGTTCAACTGGTTATCAGCGCCGGCAAATAGGTTGATAAAAATATCGTAGACTTTGAACGAATTGATGACTAGAATCATCAGCACAAAGAAGGATGTAGGCGCCAGTTGAGGGACCGTCACATTGCGGAATCTTCTCCAGGCGTTAGCACCATCAAGTTCAGCAGCCTCATACAACTCAGGGTTGATCCCCTGTAGACCTGCCAAGTAAATGACCATGTAATAACCCATGTTTTTCCACACAGTGAACAGTATTACTGTGAACATCGCCCACTGTTTATCCGCCGCCCAGCGGGGAAGATCCTCCAGTGGGATACCGGTAAGGGTATGCAAAATATTGTTGATCGGCCCCATCGTAGGGCTGAAGATAAAGTTCCATACGGCAGCAACGGCTACCAAGGATGCCACATATGGGAAAAAGAATACGGTTCTCATGAAATTGCGGGCCATGATCTTCTGATTAAGCAAAATAGCCAGCGCCAGTGCAACAATCATGGTGAACGGTACTACGCCAATAGTGTAAACAATGGTATTCCATAATGCTTTATGAAATGTTGTATCTTTAATAAGCCGGGTGAAATTGTCCAATCCGATATATTTCATTGGATTGGCCCCATCCCATTTCACAAAAGCTAGGATAAAGGCGAAAAACATGGGTACTAGTGTAAACACGGCAAATCCGATAAAGTTCGGCGCAATGAAGCTGTACGCTACCAGGTTTTCCCGGACACCTTTTGACAAATGACGTTTAGGGATTTTTTTTGTATCCAATATGGTTTCGTTCTGCATTCTTTCTCCTCCAAACCTTTCTATAAAAGACGGGCTTTCACCCGCCCTTAGAATTCACCAACTCTCTTCAGGTTAATTGTTCAAGAGCTGCTGTACGCGCGTATTCATATCCTTCAAGCCTTCGTCGATCGAAGCGTTTTTGGTCATAATGTTATCGTGGGCTTCGTTTAGAATTACTTCAATGTCCGCACTCTTTTCATGCATTGGCATTTCCAAATACGTCTGAACCGTAGTCAGTGCCGCTTTGCTGTTATCATCCGTAGGGAAACCGTTAATGGAAGTAATGGAACTGATAACTTCATCGTTCTTAATCGCTGGAATGGTTCCGGTGGAAGCAATGACCTTAGCACCTTCTTCACCAGTCACAAAGTTCATGAAATCAAGTGCCGCTTCTTTATTTTTGGATTTCTGATTTACAGCCAGGGAAGTAATTGTACCCAGTGTTGTACCGGCTTCCACACCATCCGGGTGAGGGTATTTCACAATTCCCCAGTTGGTTGATTGAGACTCGCCGCTCTTCACCTTTTCAATTTGAGTCGCTATAAACCAGCTGCCCATGTTCATCATCGCAACGGAATTGTTGTAGAACACACCGGAATAATGCGTGCTTGAAGTCTTTAGTGTGGCGTAATCCATAACGATACCATCTTCCTGTTCTTTCAAGATCCGTTCATAGGTTGGCTTCAGGAAATCGTAGTTTCCACCGACAACGTTGTTCTTACCGTCAAGAATACCGAACAATTGAACCGCGCTCCGCCAAGTATGATAATGGGCTCCGTATACTTTTTCAGAACCGCTGCCGGAGGTCATTTTTCTAGCAAGTTCATCATATTGGTCGAATGTCATATCATTACTTGGATACTCCACTCCCGCTTTATCGAACAAGTCCTTATTATAGTAGACAACCCAGAAATCACTCCGGAAAGGAAGCGCATACACTTCATCGTTCACTTCGATCTGTTCTACAGTACCGCCATAGACAGATGGATCAATGTTTTTGTCTCCCATGAATCCCTTGAGCGGCTCCAAGTGATTTTGTTTCACAAGGTTTGAGTATCCAGGAATATCCTTAATCGTAAGAACATCCAGATCTGCACCACCGGACAACTGTGTACTTAGCATTGTCATATAGTCGGTGGAACCAAGATCGACATATTCGATCGTTACATTCGGATGCTCAGCTTTATAGGCATCGATCAACGGCTGATAGTATGCTGTGGCTTCCCAATCCCACAATGCCCATTTCAAGGTCACAGGGTCCTGTTTCGGTTCAGCGGAAGCGTTTGCAGTATTGCCCGTTTCTGGAGCAGCTGTTGCAGCACTGCCTTCGTTGTTGTTATTACCGGAACATCCGGCTAGCGCACTTAGGGAGAGTATTGTGGCAAAAGTCATGCCATAGAATCTTTTCAATTTCATATAAAAATCCCCTTTTCCTTCTGATTGTTTACACTGATCGGCTCATCCGATCTATTTCAAAGTTTAAGACTTTCCCATCTAGAATGGCATGTATTTTCAAACTCAGTTCATTCACTTTTCTTTGTTCTTCTCTTCCTCCTTGCTTCAAACCTGTAAAATCCTATTTAAAACATGTAATTTTCTCAGCTCCTCTGCCGTCCACTGTATGGAATCACAGGAATATGCTATGGTGTTAATATGGATATCGGTAAACTAGTTAAGCATATTATAAATAGAAGATTAACTTTGAACATGCATTAATTGAAAGATATTTTTGAAACCGCTTTATATTTTTTCTGCATTTTGTAGAGGAGTGTTCAATACGGTAAGAAAATCAACCATTAAGAGCCGCATTATTCTGATCATGACCATCTTTGCGCTACTAATCGCCGCTCTGCTATCCTTTTTCAGCTATGAATTGATTACCTATTATCAGCGTAAAACAACCATCCAGGCGACTGAGTTCAACCTGCAGCTAGTTTCCCATATTATTGAACAAGATTTGATTAATCTCTCCTCATTAGCGATGACCAATAGCACCAACTCGTCCACCAATACATTACTCACTAATTATTTTGTATCTCCAAAGGCAAGCGCCAAGGATGCTGTTAATGTATTTAACTCCATGCAGGAGGACTTTCGGATCAATCGCTCCAATAGCTATGTCCGCCGCTTGATTGTTACGGGTAACAACGGAAAGTTCCTGCAGGTGGATAATTCCGTCAGCACTTCAATTCCACTTACTGTACACAATATAGGTCAAATTCCCGGACTAAATAAAGATGCTGTGGAGCAGTGGGAACAAGTAATTAAGGACCCGCTCTCCACCACGAACGGAATTCCTTTTGTTCTACCTATTTACGGAGATGGGGCTGCCCGGATTGGAACGGTCTACTTACTCGCCAATACCTCCTTAATTACCGACAAGTTGAAGGGGTATTCCCTGCCAAAGAACTCCCGAATGCTGCTGACGCTCGGCAATCATCATTATCAGCTCATTGGCGATAAAGTGACTGCAATGACTACGCCATATGAACCTGTGGCCTACACCGATGATAAGCCTGTCGGTCCACAAACCGAGCTGTCCATGATCAAGCTGGAGGATGAAGAAAGCCAAATTGTGGTCTCTTATCCCGTGCGGAGTGGAGTGATTCTGTCGCAGACCTTATCCAATGATCAATTCGCTCCCAAAGCAAATATATGGATTCTGGTAATGCTTGGCGTTTGTTTACTAGTCATCGTCTTAAGCGGCATTATTACTTTGTACTTAACCCGTAACATCAGTCTCCCGGTAGAGAAATTAAAGAAGCGAATTGATAAGATTGCCCAGGGCAACTTCTTGCTGGACCGCAATATCGAATGGAACAGTGAACTAGGTGATGTTGGTCGAGGTATCAACCGCCTATCACAGGACATTGTTGCGCTCATGGATAGCAGGCTCGCTGACGAGAAGCAGAAACAGGAGCTAGAGTACAGGATGCTGCAAAGTCAGATCAATCCCCACTTCTTGTACAACACACTGAATTCGATCAAATGGATGGCTACGATTCAGAATGCTACCGGCATTGCAGAAATGACTACTTCACTCTCCAGACTGCTGCGAAGCATCGCCAAAGACAACCGGAGACTAATGCCACTGAATGATGAGTTAAGCCTGCTCGATGACTATTTTCTGATTCAGAAATACCGGTATGGCAGTACAGTCTCGATGGTGAAGGAAATTGAAGATGAGGAACTACTCTCCGGCCTGATTCCCCGTTTCACGTTACAACCTCTGGTTGAGAATGCTATCTTCCATGGCATCGAGCCCAAAGGTAGAGGAGATATTCTCATCACGGTGAAAAAAAGCGGCTTTGCCGATATCCTGGTCACGATTGAAGACAATGGTGTAGGCATGAAGGAAGAACAAATCTCCACCATTCTGTGTGATTCGGAGGATGGAACTAGGGGAGTTTTCGAGAACGTTGGACTCCATAGTGTAAATGAGCGTTTACGGCTAGCCTTTGGGGAGAATTACGGTCTTTCGATTGAGAGTGAAATGGGCCAGTATACTCTAATGAAAATCCTTCTACCATTTATACAAAAAGAGTAGAATGGCAAATCTAGCAAGGATGTGGTCAAATTGATTAAATTATTAATTGCCGACGACGAAGCTCTTGTCTGTATCGGCTTGCAGTCTATGCTAAAATGGGAGCAATATAATATAGAGATTGTCGGTATCGCGCACAACGGTGCTCAAGAAGAAGAGATGATTGACACTCTCCGCCCGGACATCGTAATCAGCGATATCAAAATGCCAATTAAGAGCGGTTTAGAGGTTGCCGCTTCGATACGCCAAAAATATGGTCGACTTCCGCTATTCATTATGTTGACTAGTTATGAAGAATTTCAATACGCACGCGCAGCTATAGAGGTGCAGGCCACGGATTATCTAGTAAAGCTGGAACTCACTCCGGAAGCACTGGCCGAATCCATCCGAAAGGCTATTTCCTTTCTAGAGAGTTACCAGACGATGGAAAGCTACCCAAAGCTGGTTCACCGTGGCAACCTTCAGGCGCAGCGTGATAAATTCTTCATTCGTCTGTTCAATAACCTGTTCGAGAATAAGAACCAGTATCTCCTGCAGAAAGAGGATTTGGCGTTAGAGTTTTCCGAGCCCGCCTACCTAGTCTGTACTTGCCGCATTCTGGGCCCAGACACTGTTCCTCCCCGTGGAGATAAGCTGGTTGCCTTATGCTCAAGCACTGTGCAAATGGCAAAGGATACGCTTACTTCTATACAACCCTGTTATGTAACCAGTCTTGACTTACGTAATTTCGCCGTTGCTCTACCTGTCCCCGAAGTCGATCCCCGTCACTGGATGTCTGACATTGAGAAGCAACTTACCGACATGGCATCCGTATTACATAACTATTTCAATGTAACGATTATTGGTGCCATAGGGTTTGCCGTCGAGGACCCTTATTTAATGCGGGAGAGCTACCTAGCAGCTCGAAAGGCATTGCCAGTTGCCGTGCAAGAACGGTCTTTTGTTTTCTTCGATGAGAATGAACCTCTAGAGCAGGAACATCCGTTGTTTGATTTCTCTGAATCTCGTTCGGAGATCCGCCGTGCTTTTGAAGAACTAGATACCCTTGCTTTATACACCATCATCTCCAAAATGATTGAAATCTTCGAAGACCGACCTGACTTACTGGTGCCCGCCACCGATGCTGCCTGCAATATTCTGTATATGGCCACTTCGCTTCTTGCGGATGGAGAAAACATTGTAGAGCATATCTTTGAAAATGAACCGGAAGGCTACCGGGCCATCTATCAGATGCATACAATCGAAGAGATCGCCGGCTGGTTGATTCAGTTCCGTGATGGCTGCTCGGAAATTCTCTCTACTCGAAGACAAAGCTATAAAGAACAAATCGTCAAAAATGTCCAGGAATACATCAAAAGAAATCTCGGCACTAAGCTTTCACTGAATCAAGTAGCAGATGTCTTCAATTTCAGTCCAAACTATTTGAGCCATCTGTTCTCCAAAGTCGCTAAGGTCAATTATGTAGAATATATCACGGAGACTAAAATCACTGCGGCCAAGGAAATGATGATGCGCGGTGAAGGTCGTATTTACGAAATTTCCCAAAAACTCGGTTATGAAAGTGCCTTCTATTTCAGTAAGGTCTTCAAGAAAGTGACGGGGATCTCACCCAGAGAATATATGCAACAAATTGAAGCAGGCTGATAGTGATCGCCGGCCCCTCCAAAAAGCAACAGCATTCTTTAGCAATAATAGTGACACTCCGTCCGACAACAAAAAATCTCGTTTCCAAGACAAATGTCTAAGAAACGAGATTTTTATCGTAAACACAAGTAACTATTTCATTTGAGCTTGTTCTTCTCTAGTAGGACCAATTACGCCAGGTACACGAAGACCTGCTTGACGTAAGAGAACAGTCATTTGACCACGATGATGTGTCTGGTGATCTATAAGCGATCTAAGCATTGCACCACGAGGCATTAATCCAGCAAAGGTCTGTACACTCTCAACCATTTGCTCGTCCGTTAATTTCTCAACCTCAGAAGCAATATTAGCCGCGATATTCTTATACGCTTCAACAATCACAGCCGCATGAGCCGGAACTTCCTTCGGATTGCCTACTGGAGTAAGTGTTAACCCTACCTGACCACCAAAAAACATCGGACAGGTTGCCAAGTGCCAACCTAACCATCCCAATGAGTTGTGACCTTCAACAATTACCTGATCTAATTTGTCATCGGTAAGTGATTCAAGAACGCGAATTGTCCCTGCAGAAGCGCTTGCCCATTCTCCTAGAAAATCTTGAACTGTTCTGTACATTTGAAATCCCCTTTATTGGTCGTTAAATAACGATTATTTAGTCATACCAATTAAATTATAACCTGTCACAGGGCCTGTTACAAATAAAGGACCATCATATTTTTCACTTAACTTGAGAAAAAGGGGACTTTCGGAGTATTCATGATTTTCGCATAATAAAATCTGGTCTATGGTTTGGGATGCTACATTTCTACTCGATTATATCGCAATCTGAAAGTATTTCCGGTTTATGGCGCATGCTATCCTGATTGGTTATTTTACGGATCACCTTACACGGTACACCTGCAGCAAAAGAATTTTCTGGGATGTCCTGAGTCACGACACTACCTGCACCTATTACGCATCGATCACCAATCGTAACACCTCCACATACCGTTACATTTGCTGAGAGCCAAACATCGTTACCAATGCTAACAGGCTTAGCATAGCATAAAGACGCAGCATCACCATTTTGATCAAGCATTTGTCTACGCTCGGAGGCAACGAATGGGTGAATAGGCGTAACGATGGTTACATTAGGTCCAAAACTCACATGATCACCTATCGTAACCTGTGCATCATCCTGGACTGTAAGGTTATAGTTTCCAAAAAAATGATCACCAATTTTTGTATGAACACCATAATGAAAAAAAATGGGACCCTGGATAAAACAATGCTCCCCTATGCTATCAAGTAACTGTGACAATATCGCTTCCCGCTCCTCTGTCTGATCCTCAAATGTTCGGCTATATTGACTACTCAAATTGTGGGCGAGAAGCTTTTTACGCTTTAGCTCTATGTTACCTGGATTGTATAATATCCCTTTGAATATTCGTTCTTCTTCTGTCAAATTGTTCACCTCTTTTAGTTTTTAGACAGTTAGTTCAATTTGAATGTTTTCTGGCCCTAAAATACTGCTTTCATAATATCCGTCACCTGTGGTCCGTGGTCCACTTAACGTTCTAAATCCCGCTTCTGCCAATTGCTTGGTTAGTAGATCGACTTGTTCCTTACTGCCTAAGCTGAAAGCTAAATGAGTTAAGCCCGTCCGCAAGAGATCATGAACTCCTTCTACCATATCCGGTCTGCTCATAATCTCCAATCTCGCGCCGCCCTCAAACGTGAGAAAATAGGTTCTTAATCCCGTTTTGGGATTATGGTATTGTTGATTTGACATCGCATTAAAGAATTGACTATAAAATTGTCTGCAGCTTTCTAAATCTTGTACATACATAGCAATATGTTCAATTTTCATAAAAATCTCCTTTCCGTCCCTATATGTATTAGTTTCGAACATAATTCCTCGTAATATCGTTAAGCCATTTAAATTTAAAATAACGCATTAAGGCAATCGGGGCTTTAATAACCTCGTCTAAATTGATGATAATAAATATCGTTAGAGGGGAGAGATGCCACACAAACGCACTCATGTATCCTAATGGTAATATGATGCCCCACATTACAATCGTGTCACACCAAAAGCCAAATCTAGAATCTCCTCCAGCAACAAATATTCCTCCAATCGTCGTGGAGTTTATCGATTTCGGAATACAACAATAAGCACAGACAAGAAGCATTCCACTCAAATATATTTGTGCTTGATCATCCAAATTAACAAGTAGAAACACTATAGGCTTCAGTAATAGCAAAGTAATACCTGCAACAATGCCAAACAAAATAGCATATACATTTAATATTTTCCCAGCTCTTTTAGCCATTTCAATTTCGCCATTGCCTAGATATTTACCAACAAGTACGGAGCCACCACTTGCAATACCTCCACATAATACAATGACCAGATTCTTAACGACCGAGGCAACTGAATTTGCAGCGACCATATCTGCATTGATATGTCCAATAATTGCAGATGTCACAGTTAATGCGCATCCCCAAACAATATAATTTCCTTGGACGGGTAGTGTATACCTCAAAAAATCCTTAATCAAATTACGCTGAACCATGTCACGTAAAGGTAACCTAAACTTTATATTTGATTTGATCGAGTAGATGATACAGCAACCAAATTCAACGATACGTGCCAAAACTGTAGAGAAAGCAACTGCCACTATAGCCTTTTCTGAATTACCCGGATAAAGTATGAAAATACTTATTACATTCAAGAGAATGTTCAATATAAGACACATAGAACTGATCCGGGCACTCACACGGGCATTTTCCATGCTTCTAATGACACTAAAGTACATTTGAGATATTCCGCTTATCAGATAGGAGAACGAGATCACTCGCAAGAAACTCGATCCATATTGAATTAACTCGACGTCATTTGTGAAAAATCGCATTAATTGATCCGGCATCAACAGCGATATCCCAAAAAAGATAGCGGATATAATAATAGACATCGTACATCCAATACTAAAGACTCGTTCAATTGTCATTAAATCTTTCTTTCCCCAATACTGTGCAGTCAAAATCCCTACACCTGCTGCCAATCCCATGTAAAACAGTGTTAAAACAAATGTAATTTGCCCAGCCAACGATACAGCAGACATTGTAGACTGGTTTATAAAACCTAACATGAATATATCTATTGTCACGGCTAACGATGAAATGAGGTTTTGTAAAGCAATCGGAATGACCAAATTAAGCAATTGACGATTGAAATGCTTATCTCTCATCTCAAACGTGCTTCTTCATCCAGATCTTCCTTAGTGATCTCTTTGTCTTTGTAATAGTATTTTTGGTTGTGTTCATTAATGGTGCGCATCACCCTGCATGGATTACCAACAGCAATAGAGTTAGCCGGAATATCTTTTGTTACAACACTGCCGGCACCAATAACGGTATTTTCTCCAATTGTGACCCCTGGACAAATTGTAACATTCGCCCCGATCCAACAATTGTTCTCAATTTTCACCGGATCAGCATACATATATCCTCTGTAATCTGGATGGATTGGATGTCCCACTGTAGCAATCGTTACAGATGGACCGAACATAACATTTTTTCCGATAATAATTTTAGTGTCGTCAACAAAATTACAATTAAAATTAATGTACGTTCCATCTCCAATCTCAATGTTCGTACCATAGCAAAAGTAAAAGGGCGGCTCGATCCACACCTTTGTTTCTTTACCAAATATCTCTTGCATGAGTTGTGTACGTTTTTCTAGATTATCTGGCGCTGTTATATTAAAGGCATGCATTCTTCTTTTTGCCTGTAGTCTGTCTTCAGGCAGTCCTTCACAGTAATCAGTAAATAGTTTACCGGAGGCAATACGTTCTCTCATCGTCATATTTCTGGCTCCTTATAATATCTTTTGGATTTTGTATTATTGTCGAGCAATATCAAAATTGTATAATTTCTATGTAGTCCTATCCACCGAAATCAAATATAATTCTATTAAAATCGTATTTTGTTTGAGGGAGATGTGATTGTGAGTGCAGAGCTGGAAGTATTCTCTGATTTATCGGAAGAACTAAATTATAATCTTCCTGATTTTCCGCTATACGTACGAAAAGGAGCACTTAATCATTTCGATAAATATGCAGCAGCATGCCATTGGCACCCGGACTTGGAATTTATTTTAGTACTAGATGGGGAGATGGAGTATTTTGTAAACGGAGAAATTGTACTGATTGAACGAGGTAACGGAATATTCGTTAATAGCAAGCGTATGCATTATGGTTTCTCCACCAATAAATTGGATTGTACATTCATTGTCGTTGCTGTCCATCCTTCACTACTCGGAATAAACACACATGTAGGCAAAGTATATTGGGACGAGAAATTCGGTTCTAAAACTGAAGACTATATTATGATTACTTCGCAAAGCACGTGGGGAAAGGAAATCCTGCATTCCTTACATCGGATTTATGAAGAAATGAACAGCATTCCTTGCAACCCACTACGCCTTCTTTCACTGGCTACATCACTTTGTGCAGACGTCGGAGATCATATACAGAGGGTTCCTGGGCAGATAAATGATGACCAGTCATGGATTGCCGTTTGGAAAATGACAGGATTTATTCATCATCATTTTGACCTTAGAGTAACCCTGAATGACATCGCTACCGCTGGGTCTGTTTGCAGGAGCAGATGTTGCGAGTTGTTTGGCACATACATTGGCCAAACGCCTAATACTTACCTAGTGCGATATCGTATTCAAAAGAGCTCCGAGATGCTGGTAGGAACTAATCGATCGATTAGTGAAATTGCGATGAACTGCGGATTTCAAAGTGCGAGCTATTTTTCATCAGTTTTTCGTAATGAGACTGGTTTGACGCCTCAGAATTACCGAAAGAAATCTCGAACACCTTCCCGTTCAAATTAGCTTATTGACGTGTGCTTCCCAAGATCATTCCGATATTTAATTTATCATTTCCCATTATTTTCTCCTCTATTTGGTTTATCAAAGCAAATGCCAAAGAAGCCAATAAGTCCAAAGATATCTTGGGTTATTGGCTTCTTTCAATATAATTAAGATACAACGTATGATTCACCTAAAACATGCTTAATACTGTATGACCCCTCTATCATTTCCGTGGCTATAAATGACTCCATATCACTAGATTCAATATCATACAACACTTCAATTTCCTTGGAGAACAAAATGTTTCCTTCCTTGATAAGTTCAGAGAGAGGTGGAACATTTTCAGCTTTTACATCACCATTGTAAACTTGTTGAAGTCCGTCGACATAGGCTTCTAATGATCGTGCCCCCACAATTTTAACACCTTTATTTTCTTCATTCACCAAGATAATGGTTGGAAATCCACGTACACCAAGTCTACCTGCTAACTCAAAATCCTGCTCTAACAAATCTTGTGCCGACCCAAGAGCAGCATTCGCCACTATTTCTTCGCCATTTAGCCCAATGTTGTTGACTATATCAACTAATGTTTTCTCCTCTCCAATATTCTGATTGAAGGCAAATACAGCTTCTCTTGCCTGACGCAAAAACTCATTTTCTTTACCCGGATATATATTTTGTATAACCTTGTATACTCTAGATGGCGGGTACGAAGAATGAATCGGATTGTTTTTCCATAAAGAACCATCGATAGGCATACGTGAATGTAAACCGACTTCTCTCCAATGCTCCGCAACATCTGAAGGCTGTTGAATGCCATTGGAGACATCTGCAAAACCATGCCAGCTAGAAAGCAAACCACCCATAATCGTCTTCACATTAAAATATTGACCATACTGCAGAATAAAACGATTGAGTACCGGCTCAAGCGCCCAACAGTGGGAACAGATCGGATCTGTTGCATAGTAAAGTGTGATTTTGGGGGACTGTAGATTAAAGTCGATTATTTCCATTTGCTCTTCATCCCCTGGCCCACAGACACCGGTTTTAAGGTCACACATCATATTTGAATTATTCATATATAAATCACCTTTCGCTGGAGAATCAAAGAAAGTGCCCTCTTGTAGAAGTTCTTTGTATGGGAGTATTATAATACCAATACAAATTCAAACAAGTACGTTTATTTTTAATACTAAGTATCTTTAATAATACTATTGGACAGGAGTTATGTATGAAATACGAATTTAGACTTGATCAATTATGTCCTGCAACCTTCGCATTCCATGTAATCAGCGGAAAGTGGAACCTCCCGATCCTAGCCATTCTTAGTGAGAACGACAACATACGCTATAACGAGTTAAAAAGAAGACTGCATGGAATAACAGGGACTACCTTAACCAACTCACTGAGGGATCTTATAGAATATGGAATCATTCATCGGGAGCAGTATAACGAAGTGCCACCAAGAGTTGAGTATTCTCTGACTTCATCTGGAAAAGAATTAGTGCCTTTAATTGAATCCGTTGTTGAATGGGGACAAAGAAATATTGGGGTGAAGGATAAATCCTAGAATGCTTTCTCACTCCTATTCCTGAATCTCCAAATGCATATACGAAGGCGCTTCATCCCAAGGAACGCTATATCCCGCTCCCTTTGCACAGAACATAGAGCTGGAGGTGTACTCAGGATCAGCGCTGCGGTCGTATCCAATCCTTGCGATGACCTGTTCCGGGTTATGACATGGCTGATAACCGCCTAACTTCATCGAGATTGCTCCCTTGCCCTTCGTGAATGATGCAAGCTCTACTGCATAATACATGAACGTCGCGACAGGCGCACGTCCCTGAATAAACATCGATTCACCTAGCATTTCTGGCGGGTCAAATTCACCATGGGCCAGCTGTATATCAGACATTACGCGTCCGATAAGCTCTGCATCGACTTTGATTTTGAATTGATAATAGGGTTCCAGTAGAATCTTGTTCGCTTGCTCCAATCCCTGCCGCAGTGCCCGCAGTGTCGCCTCCCGAAAGTCACCGCCATGAGTGTGCTTCTGATGCGCCGCCCCGGTTAAAAGCGTTATATACAGATCGGTGACGGGAGAGCCGGTAAGAACTCCACGATGGTCCTTTTCAAGTAAATGCTGACCGACGAGATGCTGATACCCTGTGCTGAGCTGCTCCACATGGCATGTACTGCGATATGTAATTCCCTCACCACGTTTCGCAGGCGCAAGCCGGAGATGCACCTCTGCATAATGCTTAAGAGGTTCGAAATGCCCACAACCAATCACAATGTCTGCGATCGTCTCTTTGTATAATATCTCTGGCTTGGAGAACGATACCTTGAGCTGGAAACGGTCTAACACCACCTGCTGAAGTACCTCTAGCTGGATCATTCCCATCACATGAACATGAATCTCCTCCAGCTTGTCCTCCCATGTCACTTGCAGCGTAGGGTCTTCGGCTTGCAGGATCATGAAATAGCGTAGCACTTCTCTGGATGATATCCCCAAATTGAATACAACTTTGGATTTCAACGCTGACACAAGACGAGATTCTACTTGATCTGAATGATTACCTATACCCAGTCCAATGGCTGCATCAGTTAGGCCCGTAACGGCAACAAGCTGTCCCGCGGAGGCCTCATCGCATGAAGTATATTTCCCCCCATGATAGATACGAATAGAAGTGATTTTCTGGCTTAACTCCTCATGTTCTGAAGTGCTATAGCAGAGATCCTCCCGTACCCGTAATTTTCCAGCTAATATCTTCATAAAAGTCAGTCGCGTGCCTTGCAGCTCATGACGCACCTTATATACTCGTGCCCCGAACACTGCGTTTACTTCATAAGTCGATTCCATTAGTAGTTGCATCGTCTGCATCCATTCCGCAATCCCCTGATCCAATAGAGCTGCTCCACTCATAACGGGAAAAACCACCCGTTCTTTAACCATTTGTTTCAGCGTAGCCAATACCTGCCCAGGATAAATGTTGTCTTCGAGATATGCCTCCATCAAGGCTTCATCTCGCTCAGCAACGGCAGTAATGACCTCTTCAGGCAGCATGCTCTGATCTAGACCTTTTGCCAAATACAACATATCCAGCGAAAATTGCTGTCTTAACGCTTTTAGCACACGCTGGACGTCAGCACCGGTACGATCTATTTTGTTAATAAATATAAAAGTGGGTATGCCATATTCCTGTAGCAATTGCCAGACCGTCTCAGTATGCCCTTCAATGCCCTCCACAGCACTTAAGATGACTACCGCATAATCCATGACCTGTAAAGCGCGCTCCATCTCAGCTGAAAAATCGACATGCCCCGGTGTGTCAATGAGCTGATACGATTGTTCGTTATATTTCATCACCGCCTGGTCAGCAAAAATCGTTATCCCCCGTGCCCGCTCCATCTCATGACTATCCAAAAAGGCATCCTGATGATCGACTCTCCCCCGAGTCTTAATTCCGGAAGCATGGTATAGGAGCTGCTCTGCGAAGGTGGTTTTGCCGGCATCAACATGTGCTAGCAGTCCGATGGTGATTGGTGATGCTTCTGACAGTTTACAATACATATTTCTACCATCCATTCAGTCAATCTGTTATATAAGAATCGTAGCCGAAATCTAGTAGCTTGTACAGAATCTCTCACCACCGACAGCATGCGGTAACGCCCGAAGATCCATATTATCCAATGACATAACCATCCTCGATGAAGGATTTAGCTAGAATAATATGCAAGAAAGACACTAGACAAGCTATTGAGATGATGATCATGTCCCTATTAACTTATAAAAAAACGGTAACCCTTAACAGAAAGGATTACCGGCTCAATGAATAGTAAGTTTTTGTGGTTTTTCATTTTAAACGAGAATTCACTGTTAGAAAATTCAATGCGATAACGTTAATATTTCTAATCTCCTTAAAACAATTAATCATCTACTCTCTAGACTCAACAGCTTTTTATCTAGAAATGCCTTTACATCTTTAGCAAGCTGAATGGATGCTTCAATTTCCAACTTAGTTGTTGAAACACTTTCAATGCTGCATCCAATTGGAATTCCCTTCTCCAGCCCGAACTCAAATAGTTCTTCAAATATTTTTTGAGATAGCTGAATGGATTTATCCAAAATATCGTTCGAGTATTTCAACTCGTTTTCTAACCATCCCGGGATACTGATCCCCAACC